>NZ_CP061091.1:2052500-3252500 GCF_017654485.1 Roseomonas marmotae
CGCCGGAGGTAGAGCACCGGAAGGGCTAGGGGGACCCAAAGTCCTACCAAACCCTACCGAACTCCGAATGCCGGTGAGTGCTACCTGGCAGACAGACAGTGGGTGCTAAGGTCCATTGTCGAGAGGGAAACAGCCCAGACCACCAGCTAAGGTCCCCAAATAGTGGCTAAGTGGGAAAGCATGTGAGACGGCCAAAACAACCAGGAGGTTGGCTTAGAAGCAGCCATCCTTTAAAGAAAGCGTAATAGCTCACTGGTCTAATAGCTGTTTTGCGGCGAAAATGTAACGGGGCTCAAGCCACTTACCGAAGCTGTGGATGCATCAGCAATGATGCGTGGTAGCGGAGCGTTCCGTAAGCCTGCGAAGGGAGACCCGTGAGGGCTCCTGGAGGTATCGGAAGTGCGAATGCGGACATGAGTAGCGACAAAGAGGGTGAGAACCCCTCTCGCCGAAAGTCCAAGGGTTCCTGCGCAAGGCCAATCCGCGCAGGGTGAGCCGGTCCCTAAGGCGAGGGCGACAGCCGTAGCCGATGGAAATCAGGTGAATATTCCTGAGCCCGCTAGAAGTGACGGCCGTGAACCGTTGTTCCTCCTTATTGGATTGGAGGGGCTGCCGGATCGGTCCAGGAAATAGCTCTAGCATATGGTCCGTACCCGAAACCGACACAGGTGGACTGGTTGAGTATACCGAGGCGCTTGAGAGAACCATGCTGAAGGAACTAGGCAAATTACTCGCGTAACTTCGGGATAAGCGAGACCCCATCTTGGGCAACCAGGGTGGGGTGGCACAGACCAGGGGGTGGCGACTGTTTAGTAAAAACACAGGGCTCTGCGAAATCGAGAGATGACGTATAGGGTCTGACGCCTGCCCGGTGCCGGAAGGTTAAGGGGAGATGTGCAAGCATCGAACCGAAGCCCCGGTAAACGGCGGCCGTAACTATAACGGTCCTAAGGTAGCGAAATTCCTTGTCGGGTAAGTTCCGACCTGCACGAATGGCGTAACGACCTCCCCACTGTCTCCAGCATGGGCTCAGCGAAATTGAATTCCCCGTGAAGATGCGGGGTACCCGTGGTCAGACGGAAAGACCCTATGAACCTTTACTGCAACTTCGCAGTGGTGCCAGGAAGGGGCTGTGTAGGATAGGTGGGAGGCTATGAAACCGGGGCGCCAGCTTTGGTGGAGCCATCCTTGAAATACCACCCTGCGCCTTTCTGGCATCTAACCGAGCCCCATTTATCTGGGGTCGGGACCCTGCGTGGCGGGCAGTTTGACTGGGGCGGTCGCCTCCTAAAGTGTAACGGAGGCGCGCGATGGTGGGCTCAAGCCGGTCGGACATCGGCTGTTGAGTGCAAAGGCATAAGCCCGCCTGACTGTGAGCGCGACAGCGCGAACAGAGACGAAAGTCGGCCTTAGTGATCCGGTGGTCCCGCGTGGAAGGGCCATCGCTCAACGGATAAAAGGTACTCTAGGGATAACAGGCTGATCTCCCCCAAGAGTCCACATCGACGGGGAGGTTTGGCACCTCGATGTCGGCTCATCGCATCCCGGGGCTGGAGCAGGTCCCAAGGGTTCGGCTGTTCGCCGATTAAAGCGGTACGTGAGCTGGGTTTAGAACGTCGTGAGACAGTTCGGTCCCTATCTGCCATGGGTGTAGGAGACTTGCGAGGATCTGTCCCTAGTACGAGAGGACCGGGATGGACATACCTCTGGTGTACCAGTTGTCGCGCCCGCGGCATCGCTGGGTAGCTAAGTATGGAACGGATAACCGCTGAAGGCATCTAAGCGGGAAACCAGCCTCTAAACGAGGTCTCCCTAAGGGCCGTGATAGACCATCACGTCGATAGGCCGCAGGTGAAAGGTCAGTAATGGCCTCAGCCGAGCGGTCCTAATAGCCCGATCGATCTCATTCATCTGCACCGCTGTCGTGGCAACACGACACCGCACGCAGCATCCAACCGCGACACACTCACTCAACACTCAATACAGATATCACCAACTCCCATTCATCAGCATCTGTGCTGCCAATGGAGAACGATCCGGCTCGGTGGCCCGGTGGCCATCGCGAGGCTGCTACACCCGATCCCATCCCGAACTCGGCCGTGAAACGCCCCAGCGCCCATGGTACTGTGTCTCAAGGCACGGGAGAGTAGGTCGCCGCCGGGCCACCAAGCCGGACCGTTCATCCAACAAACAGCACAAATACACACACCACCGCGGGGTGGAGCAGCCCGGTAGCTCGTCAGGCTCATAACCTGAAGGTCACAGGTTCAAATCCTGTCCCCGCATCCAACATCAAATAACAAACATACCAAACCGCCCCAGTGCATCACGCACAGGGCGGATTTGCCATGTCCAATGGGCCGCCAAACCACCAGAACCAGAACGCGCACCGTGAGGGATCAGGTTACCTGACGTTCTCAGGGCATGATGTGAAGGCATGCTCTATCGTGGAGCACTCCTCTATCTAGAGGCTGTTATGAACCTGGTGCTAGAGAACTGATTTTGCTGGCCTTCCCCAGCGGACCTACCTGCGGAAGGCCGAGCAGATCCAGCATGTTATGAGTGGTTCATAACAGCCTCTAGGTTCGGTGGAATCGCCATGACCCTGCCGCCCAGCCTTATTCCAGGCTTCATGCAACGCGACCTGGAGACCAGTGGCGCGCGCATCCGTGCTTCAATGGGGGGTAACGGGCCACCGCTTCTGCTGCTGCACGGCCATCCACAGACGCATCTCACCTGGGGCAAGATCGCGCCACGCCTGGCCGAACGCTTCACTGTTGTTGCTGCCGACCTGCGTGGCTACGGCGATTCCTCGAAGCCACCCGGCGGCCCAGGTCATGTGAATTATAGCAAACGGGCCATGGCGCAGGATCAGGTCGAGTTGATGGCCGCGCTTGGTTTCGACCGCTTCGTTGTGGTCGGGCATGATCGCGGTGGCCGTGTCGCGCATCGTATGGCCCTGGACTATCCCCAGGCCGTGCAGCGCCTGGCAGTATTCGATATCGCCCCCACGGCTACCATGTACGCGCGCACGGATAAGGAATTCGCCACCCGCTACTTCTGGTGGTTTTTCCTGATCCAGCCGGCACCTCTGCCTGAGCGTCTGATTGCCGCCGACCCAGAGTTCTTCCTGCGTACCCATATCGATGGGCAGAGCAAAACCCCCGGCGCGACAAGCGAGGCCGTCTTCGCGGAGTATCTCCGCTGCTACAACGATCCGGCGACCAGACACGCCATCTGCGAGGATTATCGCGCGGCCGCCACGATCGATCTGGAGCATGATGCCGCAGACGCAGAACGACGCGTGACCGCGCCGCTCCTGGCGCTTTGGGGGGCCAAGGGAACCGTCGGCCAGCTCTATGACGTGCTCGCCACCTGGCAGGAAAAGGCCACGGATGTGCGCGGGCAGGCTCTGGACTGCGGACATACCCTGCAGGAGGAACGGCCGGAGGATGTGCTGCGCCTCTTGCTGGAATTCCTGGAAGCCTAAGCCTTCAGGGCCTTTGTGGGTGCGCGCGTCCGTGGCGTGGTGCTGGCGCGGTGCAGCAGATGCGTCATGGCCGCGGTGCCGAGCACCGGCACCATCAGGTTGACGATCGGCACCAGGGACAGCGCCGCGAGCACTCCGCCCAAGGCCAGCACAGGGAAACGCAATGCGCGGCGCAGGATGCGCGACTGCTCCACCGACATGCGCCGCTGCGCCACGCCATCGAACAGGCCATAGCCGAGCGAGACGGTGGCAATGGCCCAGAAAGCCAGTGTTCCCAGTGGCGGCATCAAGATCGTCACAGGCAGTACCAGGATGGTTACACCCAGCATCTTCAGGCCCAGCATCAGACCGGCCCAGACCTGCCCGTGCAGGGAAGACCCCTCCGCTGGTGGAAGGCCGGGATAATGGCGGTGCTCCACAGCTTCCGCCACCTCATCCAGGAAGATCCCCGCGATCGCCAGCGCCACGGGCACAAAGAGCCAGATGGCGGAGATCAGAACCAGAAGGCCACCAAGAAGCCCCGCAACTGCCGCGAGCCACCCGCCACCGCCCACCAGAGAGGCCACACCCCAATCCGCGAGCCAAACCAGCCCCGCGAAGGCTAGCACAGCGCCGCCGATGCCTTTCAGCAATGGCCAGCGAAAGGCGGGATCGCCGATCTGCTGGAACGGCAGCAACAGGCTGGCGAAAACGGCGTGCATCGAACCTCCGGCATCAGAATGCCGCAGAGATGGTCCCGCCCAGGCCCCGCTGCCAGTGGCAGCGTCTCAGCGCTGGTTCAGTCCAGCCAGGGAACGATGCACCGTGGACAGCAGCGCGGAGAGCTGTGCCGCATCCATCTGATGCCCGCGCATATAGCCCTCGGCAATGGTGGCCATGGCTGTGAGCAGGACGGACGGGGGCGGGCGCGAAGCAGCATCGGCCTGCGCGGCTGGCGGCGGAGCGGAAACGGCGGGGGAGGGCGGCAGAGCAGCTTCCTCCGCGACCGAAGCCGGTGCTTCCAGCACTGGCGCTTCCCCGGAAATAGGCGG
Organism: Roseomonas marmotae; assembly: GCF_017654485.1. NCBI lineage: Bacteria > Pseudomonadati > Pseudomonadota > Alphaproteobacteria > Acetobacterales > Roseomonadaceae > Roseomonas > Roseomonas marmotae. The sequence goes on from NZ_CP061091.1 coordinate 2,057,022, forward strand.
AGCCTTCTCAGCCTCAGCCTCAGCCTCAGCCTCAGCCTCAGCCTCAGCCTCAGCCTCAGCCTCAGCCTCAGCCTCAGCCTCAGCGGCTGGTGTTGGTGCTGGTGCTGGTGGCACGATCTTCTCGCGCCGCTGCATCGCCTCGGCGATCAGCGCCATCAGCGTGCCCGCCGTTTCATAGAAGCCGTCCGCACGCGCCGCCAGATAAGGCTGGCCCCCGATCTGGAAGACGCGGCGTTGCATCGAGAACTGCCGCACCTGCGCCTCGGTAGCCGGGATGAAGCGGCATCCCTGCGCTTCGGCCGTCTCGACTTGTTCGTCCGTCAGCTGCATTGAATTACTTCCTGAAAGGCCGTCGCTATACTCTTAACGCTTTGGAGGGCGCGGTGGTAGCGCCTGCAGGGCAAGGGCGGTGTCCCATGGAAAAGGCTCGGTGATTGCGCCCGCCAGATGCTCGATCAAGGCACGCAGCTTCAGCGGCAGCATCGGGGTTTCCGGATAGACGACATGGATGATGTCGGGCACCGGCACCCAGCCGGGAAGCGACACAGGCATCAGCTGGCCCGCCGCCACTTCTTGTCCCACCATGAAGCTGGGCAGCATGGTCAGCCCCAGCCCCGCCCGCGCGGCGTCCAGCAGCGCCTCCCCGGTGTTGACCGTCAAGCGCCCGCGGACCACGACCGAGCGATGCTCGCCGCCACCCTTTGGCATGAAGCGCCAGATATGGCCGGAGGGAACATTGGCATAACCCAGGCAGGCATGGGTGGAGAGATCCTCCAGCGACTGAGGCAGCCCCACCCGCTCCGCATAGCCGGCCGAGCAGCAGAGCACCCGGTGGCTGGTGCCCAGGCGGCGCGACCGTAACGATGAATCGCCAAGCCGGCCGATCCGCACCGCCAGGTCGTAGCCCCCGGCCAGCAGGTCCACATGCCGGTCATCAAGGTCCAGCGAAATCTCGATCTGCTCATAGCGGCACATGAAGCTGGAGATGGCGGGGCCGAGGCAGCGTGTTCCGAAGCTCATGGGCCCGGCCATGCGGATGCTGCCGCGCAGCGTGCCGGCCTGGGCCGAGATATCCTCCGCCAGGCTGTCCAGCTGCGCCAGCAGGGTGCGGGCGCGGGCATGCAGCAGAGCGCCGGCCTCGGTCGCCGTCATGCGTCGGGGCGCGCGGTGCAGCAGCCGGACGCCCAACTGTGCCTCCAGCGCCGCCACACGTTTGCTGACGACCGACTTCGCCAGCCCCAGCCGCAGTGCCGCGGCGGTCAGGGTGCCGCAATCCACGACTTGCACAAAGGTGGCGAGGTCATCCGCATCGAGCCGCATCGTTCGTGATTAGAGAACGGAGCGTTCCCATTCAAGAGCTTGTTGGCGAACGCCGGAACAGCGAGGTTGTCGACAGCACAAGACCCCGAAAGAACCCGAAATGCCCAAGATCCTTGTCCTGTATTATTCCAGCTACGGCCATATCGAGACCATGGCGAACGCCGTGGCCGAGGGTGCGCTCACCGTGCCCGGTGTAGAGCTGGTGGTGAAGCGTGTGCCGGAGCTGGTGCCGGAGGAGGTGGCCAGGAACGCCCATTTCAAGCTGGACCAGCCCGCCCCGGTCGCGACGGTCAATGAACTGGTCGACTACGACGCCATCATCATCGGTACGCCCACCCGCTACGGCCGTATGCCCAGCCAGATGGCCAACTTCCTCGACCAGACCGGCGGGCTCTGGTTCCAGGACAAGCTGGTGGGCAAGGTCGGCTCGGTCTTCACCTCGACCGCCAGCCAGCACGGCGGGCAGGAAACGACCATCCTCTCCACCATCGTCAATCTGATGCATTTCGGCATGATCATCGTGGGCCTGCCCTATACCGATAAGCGCCTGACGGATGTCTCCGCCGTCTCCGGCGGCACGCCCTATGGCGCCTCCACGATCGCGAATGGCGATGGCTCCCGGCTGCCAACCGAGGCTGAACTGGGTATGGCGCAGAGCCAGGGCCGCCATGTCGCAGAGGTGACCGCCGCGCTGGTCCGTGGCCGCGCGGCCTGACCCAACTGCCAGAGGCCGAAAGGCGCGAAAGGAAGAGCGATGCAGCTCCATGGCATTCACCACCTGACGGCCATCTCGGCCGACGCGCGTGGCAACCACGATTTCTACACCCGCATCCTTGGCATGCGGCTGGTGAAGAAAAGCGTCAACCAGGACGATGTCAGCGCCTACCATCTCTTCTACGCGGATGGGCAGGCGACACCCGGCACCGACCTGACCTTCTTCGACTGGCCGACCTCGCCGGAGCGGCGCGGCACCAACAGCATCACCCGCACGGCGCTGCGGGTGAATGGCGCCGGCGCCCTGGAATACTGGGCCGGGCGCCTGGAGGAGCATCAGGTACCGCATGGCCCGGTGGCCGAGGTGGATGGCCGGCTGGAACTGCCCTTCGAGGATTTCGAGGGGCAGCGGCTGGCCCTGATCGATGATGGCGGCAGCGGCCCGGCGCATCCCTGGGAGCGGAGCCCGGCGCCGGCCGAATGGCAGATTCGCGGCCTCGGCCCCATTACCATGAGTGTCGCGCGGCCCGAGCAGTCCGATGCTTTCGCCACCAAGGTCATGGCGATGCGGCTGGATCATGTGGCCGAAGGTGCCGATGGCGTGACGACACGCGTCTATGCCATGGGGGAGGGCGGTCCGGCCGCGGAGTTGCACATGCGCGTCGAGCCCGGCCTGCCGCACCACCAGCCGGGCGCTGGCAGCGTGCACCACGTCGCCTTCCGCGTGCGGGATGATGAATACGAATACTGGGTCAGGCGCTTTGAAACCCTGGGCCTGCGTTCGAGCGGCCCCGTGGACCGCTATTATTTCCGCAGCCTGTATGTGCGGGAGCCCTCAGGCATCCTCTATGAGATCGCCACGGACGGGCCCGGCTTCGCGACTGACGAGCCGATGGAGGCGCTGGGTGAGCGTCTGGCCCTGCCGCCGTTCCTGGAGCCGCGCCGGGCGGAGATCGAGCGGGGGCTGAAGCCTATCCAGGCTTGATCGCGGCCAGCCCGGCTGGCGTGCATTTCCGCTCAGGGTGAATAAGGGGCGGCACCCGGCGGGGCATGTCTGCGTCGCCGGGTGCCGCGCCCTCCGGAACCTGGCGGCCGAGGCTGTGGAAGCGGCCGCGCCGTCCTACTTCTTGACCCCGATATTCACGGGCCCCTTGGTGGACTCGCCGTTCACGCCCAGGCCAGTATTGGGGCCATTGCCGGCGCCGCCGCCTTTGTAGTCCTTATTGGGATCAAGGCCCTTGGCATCCGGGTCGTTCTGATCCTCTAGAATGTCGTGCGAGCCGACGCTGTCCGGCCGGCCGCTGGAAGGGCCGCGGCCCCAGTTCTTCAGGCCTTCATATGTAGCGTCTTTGGACATGGGTGGTCCTCCTCCTTCCATAAACCCGCCTGGGGACGGAGGAGTTGCGGCATGGATGGCCCGGGGTGACCGGCGAGGCCATGGAAGAGGCACCTCGCCTTCGTGATCACCAGGGCAGGCGCATGAAATTGGCGGCCCCTGAGGCGCGGGAGATCAACGCCCGCATATCCGGGTTACTGTGTCCGCACTCATCCGTCAGCGCGTCCATGGGGCAGAAGTATTCATGGGCCTGCGGCATCTGTGTCCGGGCGAAGCCGTCATACTGACGTGGCTTCAGGCCGTAGAGCACCCGTACGTCCCGCACCGGCAGGACCAGCGGCGCCTGTGGCTCCTCCTTGAGCAGCCGGATCATCTTCCAGCGGGGCAGCGCCCGTCCTGCTCCTCCCTGCTCCGGCATGACAGTGGCGTTGAGCCAGGGCACCGGGCAGACCGCCAGCAACGATATGGTGGAAGGCGCGAAGCGGGAGCGTTTGTCGAGCAGGTTCTGCAGTGTTGAACAGGCCTCGATGCAGAGGATGTCGCAATAGGCGTCGCCGGGGTCGGGGCTGAAATGTAACCAGAGCCCGTCCGGCATGGTCCGCAGGCGGTGCGAGCCAGGCAGGCGCAGGAAAGGCTGGAGGGTGGAATCCGGCTCTCCCGGACGGGCTCGCAGCCATACACCCCGTTGCTTCGGCGTATCGAGGGCACCTGGCGGGCGTTGGGGCCAGTTGCGGAGACGACGGCGCACGAGGTCATCGAGCGAGCGATAGGTGAGTTCCGGCCTGTCGATCTCAACCATGGGATGAATATCGCCCCTAGAATATAACTTTAACGACATGAACATAATCGCGTGTTTGTGATCAAGGGGGCTCAATCAAATTTTTGCGGCTACGTAATCGAGCGCCTCATGATGATGGATCAGAACTTCCGTTCATCAGTCAGTATCATACGTATTTACAAAGACTTGTATTATTTTCCTAAGGTAGTGTCCCATCATCAGGATGATCCGAAAATAAAACCCCGCCAAGCTTGCGCCGGGCGGGGTCCGAAAGCCGGGATGTTCTTGCGAACCGCCGGCGAGGCCTTAACGGGAGGCGGGATAGTCCCGCGCCTCGGCGCCCAGATAGATCTGGCGCGGGCGGCCGATGCGCTGGGACGGGTCCTCGATCATCTCCTTCCACTGGCTCACCCAGCCCACGGTGCGCGCCACCGCGAAGAGCACGGTGAACATGTGGGTCGGGATGCCCATCGCCTTCAGGATGATGCCGGAATAGAAGTCCACATTCGGGTAGAGCTTGCGGCTGACGAAATAATCGTCCTCCAGCGCGATCTTCTCCAGCGCCATGGCGAGGTCGAGCAGCGGCTCGTCCTTGATGCCCAGCTCGCTCAGAACCTCGTGGCAGGTCGCCTGCATGATCTTCGCGCGCGGGTCGAAGTTCTTGTAGACGCGGTGCCCGAAGCCCATCAGCTTCACGCCGCTGTTCTTGTCCTTCACCTTCTCGATGAAGGCCGGGATGTTGTCGACGCTGCCGATTTCGCCAAGCATCTTCAGCACCGCCTCATTGGCGCCGCCATGCGCGGGACCCCAGAGCGCGGCGATGCCGGCGGCGACGCAGGCGAAGGGATTGGCGCCGGTCGAGCCCGCCAGGCGCACCGTGGAGGTGGAGGCATTCTGCTCGTGGTCCGCATGCAGGACCAGGATGCGGTCCATGGCGCGGGAGAGGACGGGGTTCGGCTTCCATTCCTCCGCCGGCACGGCGTTCAGCATGTACAGGAAGTTCTCAGCGTAGCTGAGATCGTTCCGCGGGTACATGAAGGGCTGGCCGATAGAATACTTGTAGGCCCAGGCGGCGATGGTCGGCACCTTGGCGATCAGGCGGAAGGCGCTGATCTCGCGCTGCGCCGGGTCGTTGATGTCCAGGCTGTCATGGTAGAAAGCCGACAGGGCGCCGACGACACCGCAGAGGATCGCCATCGGGTGTGCGTCGCGGCGGAAGCCGTCGAAGAAGCGGCGCAGCTGCTCATGCACCATGGTGTGCATGGTGACGCCGTGCTGGAATACCTTCATCTGCTCCGGCGTCGGCAACTCGCCGTTGAGCAGCAGGTAGGAAACCTCGAGGAAGTTGCTTTTCTCGGCCAGCTGCTCGATCGGGTAGCCGCGATAGAGCAGAACACCTTCGTCACCATCGATATAGGTGATGTTGCTTTCGCAGGCCGCCGTGCCGCCGTAGCCGGGATCGAAGGTGAAGACGCCGAGATCGCTGTAGAGCTTGCGGATGTCGAAGACATCCGGGCCGATGGTCCCGTGGATCAGCGGAAGGGTCGTGCTTTTGCCGGATCCATCTAGGGTGACTGTGACGGTGCCTTTTGCCGAGTTGCTCATGGCGTCTTCCTCTGGGGGGGCGGTGCCGCGTAGGGCGACGCCGCTATGATGCAGCGCAAGATAGGCAACGCTTCATGGGATTGTAAATCCGGCCCGGAGGCTCGGAATAGTGGTCCGGGCGCGGCGTGGCCGGGCAGCGCTTGAGGTGCCAAATTCAGCGCCTTTGTCGCCAGGCCTCCGGCGCACCCGACAGGTTTGACCACAGGCCCTGGCCACCTTGCCGCGCGGCTGCTTCCAGCGGCGCCAGTGTTTCATTCTCCGCAAGAGCCCAGCCGGAGGAAACCAGCGCAGCGTTGAGCGTCACATCACCCGTCTGACAGATGCCCGTGGCCCGGCCGAAGCGGTCGCGCCCGCGCAGATGGCAGGTCAGGTCACGCCCCTGCACCAGCCGCGCCAGCGCCTGCGCCGCCATGGCGCCGCAGTCGAAACCGGCGCCCTGGGCGGTCCGGCAGGTCTGTCCCCGCTCAGGGGAAAGCAGGCCGGAAAGGCGTATCACGCGGTCGTCCAGCCGGAGGGTGTCGCCATCCACCACGCGCACACTGGCGGCCGGAACGGTCCAGTCCTGCTCGGCGGGGGCAGAGCCGAAGAGGTTGGTGGGAAGCCCCAGACCGACCAGCGCGAGGCCGGCGAAAGAGACGGCGGCGCCAATCAGCACGGCCCTCCATCGGCTGGGGGGAGAATACGCAGAACGAAAAATTCGACGACGGTGCAACACGCTGCGGAGCGTTAGACCAGGGCCGGAGGCTGTTCAAGCAGGGAGTTGTAAGGTTGAGCCTCAGCTGTCCCAAAACCGCGAAATGCCCTGCATCCGGCCCCATGCCGCCAGTGCCTTGGAACGCGCACCTGCCCCTTTGGCCAGGGCAAAGCCTTCCGCCAAGCCGATGGCCCAGGAGCCCGCGCCGTGTCGCCCCGCCAACCCCGCGACCAGAGCGCGGGCGACATGCGTGTCATTCGCCAGCCCCAGGGCCTCCTGCACGGCGGAGAGCCGCTTGATGAAGCGCCGACTCGTCTTGCCCGGCCAGAGCGGGGCGAAAAGCTCGGCGGCATAACGAAGACGCTTCGCCTCCAGCCGCAGTTCGTGCAGGCCCTCCGCATCCAGCGACTCGATTTTCTCGCCGCGCCGGCGCAGCCGCCGCCAGCGGCGCGAAAGGGTGGCGGCCGCGAAGGGGCGCAGCTTCGTGTCGTGGTCGGGCGGCGCGTCGCTGCCCCATTCCCGCAACACGGACAGCCGGGCAGCGGCCCAGATCAACTGGCGGAAGCCGGGTCCGGTCAGCATCTCCCGCAGGGCCGCATAGGCGGCCTGACGCCGGGCGCGGGCCTTGCGGAGCAGGGCCCCCAGCCGCCGGTCATCAGGGCCGATGGCGGCCTCCAGCTCGGCACCGAGGTTCATCAGGAAGACATCCAGGTCGCGAGCCTCGCCCATGGCCTGGGCAAGGTCGCGCAGCATGGCGTCCAGCGCCCGCAGCGCCGTGCCGTCGAGCGCCGGACGGAACTGCTTCAGGCAGGAGCGCAGCCGGCGGGTCGCGACACGGGACTGGTGCACCCCTTCATGACTGTCCTCCGGTAGCAGCCGGCTGGACTGCGCCAGCAGCACCTCGGTCAGATGCGCGATGGCGAGGCTGAGCGCCTCCTCCACCGTCTCGGCCGTGTGGAGATCCGGCGGACCCTGGCGGCGGGGGCGGGGGCGCTCCTGGCGGGAGAGGGCGCGGGCCGTCTCCGCCAGTCCGGCGACGGCGGGCAGCACCGGCAGGTCCCGCGCCAGGGCGCTGCCCAGCGAGAGTACCTCCGCCGCCGGGCCACTCAGTACCAGGCGCGCCACGGGGGCTTCGGCCGCCACGCAGCGCAGATTGCCATGGCGCAGCACCAGCCGCACCCCGCCGCATTCGGCCTCCACCCGCCGGCCCTCGAAAGCGGCCAGCGGCAGCAGCACCTCGCCATCCGTCGAGCCCGGCGCCGCCCCTACCACATCCTCTGCCAGCAGCACTGGCGCCGCGCCGGGTGGGGAGAAGCCTGGCGGGGGAAGCACCAGAAGATGCCTGCGCGGTCCCTTGCCCGGTGCTTCCACCGTCTGGCCCAGCCGCGCCAGGCGGCCTTCGGCGCTATCCAGCCAGACGCAGTCGCCGGCCGTGCCGCGTGCGCGCAGGCCCGGACAGTCCGCCAGGGCCGGATGGCGGAGGAGCTGCGGCAGAACCTCCGGCGGCAGCTCCAGTTCCAGTTCCAGTGGCGGTTCTGGTGATGGCTCTGGCGGCGGGGCCGGTGGTTGCGGGGCTGCGGGGGCGGGCATTTCGGGTATGGCGGCCGGGTCGCTCATGCCACGGGCCTCATACCGCCATCTCCGGCAGGTCGTTCGGTGCGATGAACCGGATCAGCCGCGCCTCGCCCTGGGTCAACGCCTGCCAGGGGCCGGCGAGGTTGAACTCGGCCAGCGCGGCGGTGGGGTAGCTCCCTGCCAGCCGGCGGGTGCCGGGCGCGCGGCAATGCGTCATCGCTTGCGGCCCGGCCAGGGCCAGGGCCAGGTCATGCATGCCGGGGTTATGGCCGATCAACAGCACGCTGCGCGCGGTTTCCGGGACGCTCCGCAATACCTCCAGCATCCTCTGCCAGGACGCGAGGTAGAGATCGTCCATCGGCTCCACCATCGGGCTGCCGACCAGGGGCGCCAGTGCCTCCAGCGTCTGCAGGGTGCGGCGGGCGGAGGAGACCAGCACAACCTCCGGCGCCAGTTCCAGGTCGCGCATCACGGCTGCCATGACGGCCGCCGCGCGTCGGCCGCGCGCGTTCAGCGGGCGGGCATGGTCCGGCAGGGCCGGGTCGTCCCAGGACGATTTGGCGTGCCGGAGCAGAAGCAATTGACGCATGCGTCCAATGTGGCACGCCAAGCGGCCGCTGTAACGGGGGAAGGCGCCGCCCGGCCGTGACAACTGCGCGGGCGGCGCTTGAAGCCTATTCGGCGGCGGCGACGGCAGGACGCCCGCCGGGCGGACGGATCACGTCATCCCGGCGCGGGGCATGCAGAACCTCGGCCGTCACCTTCCGCACGTCGCGCGTGCCGGTCAGGGCCATGCTGACATCCAGTTCCTTACGGATGATCTCCAGCGCCTGGGTCACGCCCCGCTGTCCGCCCGCTGCCAGGGCATAGAGCCAGGCCTTGCCGATCAGGCAGCTTTTCGCCCCCAGCGCCATGGCCTTCAGCACATCCTGCCCGGAGCGCACGCCGCCATCGAACATGATCTCGGTCTTGTCGCCCACCGCCTCGACGATGGAGGGCAGGATGGAGATGGAGGAGGGGGCGCCATCCAGCTGCCGCCCGCCGTGGTTGGAAACCACCATGGCATCGGCGCCGACGCTGGCGGCGATACGGGCGTCATCCACATCCAGCACGCCCTTCAGGATCAGCTTGCCCGGCCAGATCGAGCGGATCCATTCCACATCCTTCCAGGAGAGGGATGGGTCGAACTGCCCGGCGGTCCATTGCGCCAGCGTGCTGATGCCGTCCCTGGCGCCGGGCGCCTCGGTCAGGTTGCCGAAGGTCTTGCGCTTGCCGCGCAGCACCTTCAGCGCCCAGACCGGCTTGGTGGCGATGTCCAGCGCGTTCTTCAGGGTCAGCTTCGGCGGCACGGCCAGGCCGTTCTTGATGTCCTGGTGCCGCTGGCCCTGGATCTGCAGGTCCAGCGTCAGCACCAGCGCCGAGCAATTCGCGGCGATGGCGCGCTCCACCAGCGAGCGGCTGAAGCCACGGTCACGCATGACGTAGAGCTGGAACCAGAAGGGCTTGTCCACCGCCCCCGCCACATCCTCGATCGAGCAGATGGACATGGTGGAGAGGGTGAAGGGGATGCCGAAGGCCTGCGCCGCGCGGCAGCCAAGGATCTCGCCATCCGCATGGAACAGCCCGGTCAGCCCCGTGGGGGCGATTCCCACGGGCATGGTGACAGGCTCGCCCAGCATGGTGGTGGCGACGTTCCGGTCGGAGACGTCGATCATCACGCGCTGCCGCAGCTTCAGTGCCGCCAGGTCCTCACGGTTGGCGCGCAGGCTCGCCTCGTCATAGGAGCCACGGTCGGCATAGTCGAAAATGGCACGCGGGATGCGGCGGCGGGCGATCCGGCGCAGATCCTCGATATGGGTCACGGGCGGCATGGCAAGGTCCTGTACTGCGGGGGTAATTTGACCGCCCGAAGCTGTCTGGTAAAGAGTTTTGACCAGGGAGTTCTCATGCCCCATGACCCAGCCGATCCGACCCCCGCCGCTGGCCAGCGCCGTCGCCGCGCATCTGGAAGCATTGGTGCTGGAAGGCGTGCTGCGTCCCGGCGACCGGCTGGCGCCGGAACGGGAGATGGCGGAACGCCTGGGGGTCTCCCGCCCTTCGCTGCGGGAGGCGCTGGCGGCGCTGGAAGAAAAAGGGCTGCTGGAATCCTCCCGTGCCGGCACACGGGTGGCGGATTTCCTGGCGCCACTCTCCGCGCCGCTGGCCGGGCTTTTCGGCACCAGCCCACGCATGGCGGAGGACTATTTCGAATACCGGCGGCTGATCGAGCCGCAGGCGGCCGCCCTGGCCGCCGCCCGCATCACGCCGCCTGAGCGCGCGGCGCTGGAGGAATGCCTGGCGGATATGGAAGCCGCCCATCTCCGCGCCCGGCCGGTGGAGGAGGCGGAGGCCGATACCCGCCTGCACCTGCTGGTGCATGAGGCCAGCCACAACCTCGTGCTGCTGCATGTGCTGCGGGTGTTTTCCGGTCTGCTGCGCCGGGGCATCCTCTTCAGCCACGAGCAGTACTGGCAGCGGGACAGCCTGCGCGGGGAGATCCTGGCGCAGCATCGTGCCATCGGCGCCGCCATCCTGGCCGGGGAGGCGGAGAGCGCCGCATCCGCCATGCGGGCCCATATCGGCTTTACCGAGGAAGCCTTCCGCGCCCTGCAGGCCGAGGCCGGGCGGATCTCCGCGTCGCTCCGCAAGCGGGACCGGCAGGGGTTGGTGGCGGGGGAGGGTTAGTCCCTCCTCACCAGGGCAAGTCGATCCAGGAGAGGTGGCCGCCCTTGCCCGCACCGGTATCCAGGAAGACGGCCCGCCCGCCTGCGGCCGATACGGCGACATAGGGCCTGCCGTCGGCGCTGCGGGTCTCGTGCCCGCAATAGACGGTGATGCCGGACGGGATGCGGTGCACCCAGTTGTGCAGCCGCTCGGGGTAGCCATCGATGCGCGTGCGGCTGGTGACCTGGCCGAACAGCGCGCGGGGTACCAGCCCTTCCGGCTTGCTGCTGCCGGCATGGGGCGGTGGCGGCTCCCGCAGCATGCGCGGGTGGAAGCCGCCATGGACGAAGAGCCAGGAGCCCAGCCGCAGCCAGGCCGGCGCCTGGCCGATCGCATCCAGCGCGCCCTGCCGCAGCGCATCGGCATCCGGTGCGGCGCCGATCTGATCCAGCGTCACGCCCAGCCCTTCCGGGTCCGGCCGCACCAGGGCGCCGGAGAGGGCGCGGCGCAGCTTATGGTCGTGATTGCCGAGCAGGAACAGGCCCTGCTGCTCCGCGACCATCTCAAGCGCCATGCGGAGGGTGGCGGCGCTGTCCGGGCCACGATCCGTCAGGTCGCCGAGCTGGATCGTGAAAAGCCGCTTCTCCCGCGCGCCGGCGATGGCGGCGCTGAAGGCATGGGCATCGCCGTGCACATCCCCCACCACGCGCAACCCCTTGAAGGCGGGGCGGAGCGTCGCCAGCGTGGGCCAGATGTGGGCGGTGCCGGCGACGTTCATGCGGCGGCCTTCCGCATCTCGGCCAGGGCCTCCAGGGCACGGGCGCGGCCGGTGGCGTGGTCGATGACCGGCAAGGGGTAATCCTCGCCCAGCCGCAGGCCGGCGGTCCGCAGCACCTCCGCGGGCGCTTCCCAGGGGCGGTGCAGCCATTTGTCCGGCAGCCGCGCCAGCTCCGGCACGAAATGCCGGACGTATTCGCCACGGGGGTCGAAGCTCTCGCCCTGCAGGATAGGGTTGAAGACGCGGAAGAAGGGCGCGGCATCGGCACCGCAGCCCGCCACCCACTGCCAGTTGAAAGCGTTGCTGGCCAGGTCGGCATCGACCAGCGTGTCCCAGAACCAGGCGGCGCCATCCTGCCAGGGCTGCAACAGGTGCTTGATGAAGAAGCTGGCACAGATCATGCGGACGCGGTTGTGCATCCAGCCCAGGCGCCAGAGCTGGCGCATCCCCGCATCCACCAGCGGGTAGCCCGTGATGCCCCGGCGCCAGGCGCGCTGCGTCCCCGCGTCCCGCCGGTAGGGGAAGTAGGCGTAGCTGGCGTGGAGCGGCTGCTCCGGCATCTCAGGCCGGTGCCAGAGCATGTGCTGGGCGAACTCCCGCCAGAGGATCTCCTTCAGGAAGGCCTGGGTGGCGGTGGCGGGCAGCCCGGCATCGCGGGCCGCATGCCAGACCTGCCGGGGCGAGATCTCCCCCCAGCGCAGATGGGCCGAGAGGCGGGAGGAGCCATCCTCTCCGGGGCGGTTGCGGCCCTCCGGGTAATCCCCTAGCGCGTCCTCCAGGAAGGCTTCGAGCCGTGCCCGGGCGCCCGCCTCGCCGGGCTGCCAGAGGTCATGGAACGCCCTGGCCCAGTCGGGATTGGGTGCGCGGGGCAGCAGGCCGAGTTCGTCCAGCGCCAGTCCCTGGATGTCGCGGCCGGTGCCTCGCAGCGCATCCGGGGCAGGGATCGGCGGCGGCGGCTCCCCCAGATTCATCACGGCACGGGCGAAGGGCGTATAGACGCTGTAGGGCTTGCCCTGGCCGGTGCGAAGCCTGTCCGGGTCCGCAAGAAGGGGGTTGTGCAGCAGCAGCGCCCGGCCCTGGCGGCCTAGCGCCTCGGCCACGGCGGCATCGCGCCGGCGGGCCCAGGGGGCGACGGAGGCCGTGGCATTCACGGCCGGCGCCCCAAGGCGGGCGGCCAGCTCCGGGATCAGCCGCTCCGCCCGGCCACGCAGCAGCAGGAGCTCCACGCCCCGCTGGCGCAGGGAGTCCGTCAGGGCCGCGAGGCTGTGATGCAGCCACCAGCGCTGCGCGCCGCCCGCCGCCCAGGTGCCCGCCCCGTCGTCATCCAGCACATAGACAGGGAGCACCGGCTGCGCGGCCGCCGCATGCAGGGGGGGATTGTCCGACAGCCGGAGGTCGTCACGGAACCAGAGGATGGCGGGGGAGAGTGAGCCGCTCATACCGGCTGTAACGATTCAGCTGGCCTTCCGGTCACCGACAGATGCTTCATGGGGCCGACCGCGGCACTGTAGAGGCGGTCCCGTCCCAGCAGGAAGGCGCGCCCGCCGCGCGGAAACAGCGCCGCGATGGGCTGCGCCGTGATCTCCAACCCGCCCGTATAGGCGCCGAAGGCCGGCAGCAGCACGCGCCGGGCATCGGCCAGGAAGCAGGGCCGCGTCACCGGCCCGCAGCGCGTGGGCAGGCTGGCCTTGGGGTGGAAATGACCGCTGCATTCGAAGCCGGCTTCGCGCCCCGGCAGGCCCTGGTGGCGGAAGGTGAAGGGGCCTTCGCGGAACTCCGCCACCGACTCGCCCGGCAGGCCCTCGGGTGGCTGGGGGTCATGGTTGCCGAGCACCCAGGTGACCAGACGGTTGCCCAGCAGATGCATCAGCGTCGCGCGGTCGCTGGCATGCATCCGCGCGGCACCGCCGGCATCGTGGAAGCTGTCGCCCAGGAAGACGATGCGTTGCGGGCTGTAGCGGCGCATCAGCGGCGCCAGCCGCGCGAGAGTCTCCCGCGTATCGTACGGCGGCACGAAGCGTCCGCCGCTGGCGAAATGGCTGCCTTTCTCGAGATGCAGATCGGACACCGCCAGGAGCTGACGGGAGGGCCAGAAGAGGGCGCCGGACGGGTCGAGCAGCAGACGTTCGCCAGCCAGATGCACGGGTGCGGAGATCATGTTCAACAGTGGGTTAGCGGAGGCGGGGGTGCGCGGGAAGGTGCAAAAATGGCGTGGCGGCGAAGGCTTGGCTATCAGGGCCCTTCCGGGCAGATGCGTTCGGTCAGCCGTTGCAGTTGCCGCTGCTGCGCCGTCAGCATGTCCCGCAGCTGGTTCAGCCGCAGTTGGTCCAGCTTGTCGTGCAGGGCCATGATCTCCAGTTCGGCCTTCAGATTGACCTCATAGTCCAGCGCCGCCGCCACCCGGTCCCGCTGCGCCTGCCGGTTCTGCGACATCATGATCAGCGGCGCCTGCAGGGCCGCCACCATGGACAGCACCAGGTTGAGGAAGATGAAGGGATAGGGGTCGTATGCCGTGTTGTAGCGGGCAAGCAGGAAGGAATTGGACAGCACCCAGAAGATCATCACCACCATGAAACTGATGATGAAGGCCCAGGAGCCGCCGAACCGCGCCACCCGGTCCGCGATCCGGTCGCCCAGGCTGTCCTGCTCGGCCATGGCGTGATTGACGCTGCGGGTGGTGGGATGGCGCTTGGCGATCCGCATCAGGACGCGCCTCTCCCGTGGCGAGAAGCGGTCGAAGCCATTCTCCAGAAGCTGCTTCGCGAGATGGTCGACGTCCTGGTCCATGCCACCCTCTGCCTGGCGCTGCCGCAGGCAATATAACGCCCACCGTTACCCTGTGTTCCGGCGCATGTGGCGGATGAAGCGGGCCTTGCGTGGGCGGGCCTCGCGGGGCGGTGGCGGCACCGGGGGCAGGGCGTCGAGGCCGAGATCGCCCGTGAAGCTCTCCTCGCCACCGGTCGCCTCATCCACCAGGGCCACGGCTTCGGCCAGCAGGGCGTCCTCGGCGCTGCCGGAGACCCATTCCCGGCCTTCCTCGATCAGCGCCGGCACCGCCAGCGGCGAGACCTGTTCCAGCCGGCGGACGCGGATGCGCCCCCTGACCCGGGCCAGCAGGGTGCCGATACGCGCGACATCGGTCAGGCCGAAGGCGGCCTCAGCCCTGGTGGCCCGCAGCAGGACATGGTCGGGCTCATGCTTGCGGAGCACGTCGTAGATCAGGTCCGCCGACATGGTCATCTGCCGGCCGGATTTCTCCTGGCCCGGATGGTTCTTCTCCAGCAGCCCGGCGACGGTGGCGATATTGCGGAAGGTGCGGCGGAGCATGGAGCTTTCCGCGATCCATTCCTCCAGCTCCTCGCCCAGCAGATCCTCCTCGAACAGGTGCCCGACATCCGTGGGCTCGAAGGCGGACCAGACGGCCATGACGTAATCGGTGCCGAGGAAGCCCAGCGGCCCCAGCCCCATCCGCTCCATCCGGCGCGTGACCAGCATGCCGAGCGTCTGATGCGCCAGCCGCCCCTCGAAGCAGTAGGCCACCAGGAACCAGCGGTTGCCGCGCGGGAAGACCTCGACCAGCAGCCCGTCCAGCGGCGGCAGCTCGGAGCGGTGGCGCTGCATGGCCAGCCATTCCCGCACCGACGGCGGCAGGCCGCGCCAGCGGCGGGGATTGGAGAGGATCTCCCGCACCCGCCGCGCCAGCCAGGTGGTCAGCGGCATGCGGGCGCCGGCATAGGCGGGCACGCGCGGCTCCCCTTCGCCGCCGCGGGAGACGATGACGGCCGTGGGGTCCAGCCGCTCGTAGCGCAGCACCTGCCCGGCGAAGATGAAGTTGTCGCCGGGCTCCAGGGTGGAGACGAACCACTCCTCCACCTCGCCCAGTATCGGGCCGCCGCGCATCCGCACCTTCAGCAGCGGCGTCTCGACGATCGTGCCGAGATTCATGCGGAGCTGCCGCGCCACCTGCGGGCCACGGACATGCACCCGGCCCTCATAGTCACGGAACAGCCGCCGGAAGCGTTCATAGCCGGAGAGGGCATAGCCCCCGTCCTCCACGAAGCGCAGCGTGTCCTCGAAATCCTTGCGGGAGAGTTCGGCATAGGGCGCGGCGCTGCGGATCTCGGCGAAGAGATCGTCGGGGAAGAAGGGGCCGTGGCAGGCCATGGCCAGGATGTGCTGCGCCAGCACGTCCAGACCGCCGGGCCGGGGCGGCTCGCCATCCACCTCGCCGGCCGCCACGGCATCGATGGCGGCGCGGCATTCCACCACCTCGAAGCGATTGGCCGGCACCAGCACGGCGCGGGAGGGCTCATCCATCCGGTGATTGGCGCGGCCCACACGCTGCAACAGCCGCGCCACGCCCTTCGGCGCGCCTACCTGGATAACCTGATCCACCGCGCCCCAGTCGATGCCGAGGTCGAGCGAGGCGGTGGCGACTACGGCACGCAACCGCCCCGCCGCCATGGCGGCCTCCACCTTGCGCCGCTGCTCCACTGTCAGCGAGCCGTGGTGCAGGGCGATGGGCAGATTGTCCTCGTTCAGCCGCCAGAGGGCCTGGAAGCACAGCTCCGCCTGGGCGCGGGTATTGGTGAAGACGATGCTGACCCCGGCCTGCCGCAGGTGCTCATAGACCTCCGGCATGCTGGTCAGGCCCATATGCCCGCCCCAGGGCAGCCGTCCGGCCGGCAGCAGGATGGAAAGCTCCGGCGCCGCGCCGCCGGATACCCGCACCAGTCGCACGGCATCGGGGTCGGCATTCCTGGCGCACCAGGCGGCCAGGGCGCGGGGATGAGCGACCGTGGCGGAAAGCCCGACCCGCCGCATGCGCGGCGCCAGCGCCGAGAGGCGGGAGAGGCAGAGCGCCAGCTGGTCCCCCCGCCTGGTGCCGGCCAGGGCATGGATCTCGTCGATCACCACGCATTCCAGCCCGCCGAACATCTCCGCCGCATCGGGCAGGGAGAGCAGCAGGGTCAGGCTTTCCGGCGTGGTCAGCAGGATCTGAGGCGGGTCCGCGCGCTGGCGGCTGCGGCGATTGGCGGGGGTATCGCCGGTGCGCGTCTCGATGCGGATATCCAGCCCCATCTCCTGCGCGGGAATGGTGAGGTTGCGGGCAATATCGACCGCCAGCGCCTTCAGCGGGGAGACGTAGAGCGTGTGCAACCCGGGGCGGGGGTTGCGGTGCAGCTGGATCAGGCTGGGCAAAAAGCCGGCGAGGGTCTTGCCGCCACCCGTCGGCGCGATCAGCAGCGCGCTTTCCCCTGCCTCGGCCGCGGCCAGCATCTCAAGCTGATGCGGCCGGGGCCGCCAGCCGCGCGCGGCGAACCAGGCCGCGAAAGGTTCCGGTAATGTTCGCATCCTCAGCGCCGGATATGGCGCGGGACCGCCGCCAGCGGAAGGGCGGCAACTCCGTTATGCGAGGAAATATGGCACTGGCGGCGCCGGGCCGCCGATGGATGGCCGCTTCGCGCCGGGGCTGGTCATCCGGCGGGCCCCAGCGCGAAGCGGATCGGCACGGAGATGCGCGTCGGCTCCATCCGCATCGGCGCCACGCCGGGGTCCGGGCCCTGCTCAGTCCGCCACGACCAGCAGGGCGCCAGCGGCGTAAAGCATCTCCCGCAGCCCTGGTGCCGGGGTCAGCATGCGGACGCCGGCGCTCGCCCGCTGCAGCACCTCGGTGCCCAGATCGTGCAGAGCGGCGTCAGCAATCTCCTCGCTCTCGAAGAGGGCGATGACCGCGGCGGGCGTCTGGCGTGATCTGGAGAGCATCTGGAGGCGGTCGGCGGGGCGGAGCACGGGTGCGATGAACATACGGCGGAACATCGCAGCCCATGGTTTCCACATCATCAAGGTGCATGGACATTCCTGTGCCATCATGCCTGCCCCTGGCCAGATGCGCGTGCCGGGCCTAAGTGGCCACGCAGCGGAGAGGAGGGCGCGCGATGGGTTGGGCAACAGGGATCATGGTTTACTTCCTGGTCTGGTGGACCGTGCTCTTCGCCGTGCTGCCGTTTGGAACGCAGCCTGACCCCGAGGGCTCGCATCAGACCGGGGGCTGGCGCGGCGCCCCGCAGCGGCCCGCCGTGCTGACCAAGGCCATCTGGACGACCGTGGCGGCGACCGTGATCTGGGCTGGAATTTTTCTGCTCGCGAGCAGCGACTGGCTCAGCTTCCGCCATGGCTGGCTCGCCATGCCTATCGATTAGGCAAATTTGACCAAGAAAATCCAAATACGCCCATTTTCTGGGCCCATCTCAGAGAATGGCCCATTTTTTCAGCTTTTCTGCTCGGCTTTTACATTGCTGAGGGGGTGGTGACTGGGCACAGTCAATCACAGGAAGAGAGCTGGTTCTCTTCCTGCCGTGTGACTGGCGTTTCCTCCCTAAACTCGGGCCGCACTTTGTGCGGCCCTTTTTTTGTATCCCTTCTGATGTCGGCCGCCAAGCCAAATCGCAGAAAGTTGCTGCTCCAGCACTGATTGCGTATTTTTATTGCGGCGCAGCATTCGGGCTGCCTCCTGTGGCCGCGCTCGCTGGCATCCGGGCGCATTCCACCTTACGTTCCCGGCCAAAGTTTTGGACCGGAGCCTTTCCCTTGCGCCTCTCCCGCGCCTTTCTGCCGACTCTCAAAGAAATCCCCGCTGAGGCGGCGATTGCTTCCCACAAGCTGATGCTGCGTGCCGGCATGATCCGGCAGACCAGCGCCGGCATCTATGCCTGGCTTCCACTGGGCCTGCGCGTGCTGAAGAAGGTCGAGCAGATCGTGCGGGAGGAACAGGACGCCGCCGGCGCCCAGGAAATCCTGATGCCGACGATCCAGAGCGCGGAGCTCTGGCGCCAGTCCGGCCGCTACGACGACTACGGCAAGGAGATGCTGCGCATCCGCGACCGGCATGACCGCGAGATGCTCTTCGGCCCGACCAACGAGGAAATGGTCACCGACATCTTCAAGGGCTACGCCAAGTCCTACCGCGACCTGCCGCGCAACCTCTACCACATCCAGTGGAAGTTCCGGGACGAGGTGCGCCCCCGCTTCGGCGTGATGCGCGGCCGTGAGTTCCTGATGAAGGACGCCTATTCCTTCGACATGGACGTGGAGGGCGCGACCCGTTCGTACCGCGCCATGATGCTGGCCTATATGCGCACCTTCCAGCGCATGGGCCTGCGCGCGGTGCCGATGCGCGCTGATACCGGCCCCATCGGCGGCAATCTCAGCCACGAATTCATCATCCTGGCGCCGACCGGCGAGAGCACCGTCTTCTACGACGCCGCCTTCGAGGAGCTGAAGCTCTCCCACGAGGACTACAGCTACGAGAAGCCGGAGGATCTGGAGAATTTCTTCACCCAGGTCACCGGCCTCTATGCCGCGACGGACGAGATGCATGATGAGGCCGCCTGGTCCAAGGTGCCGGCGGACCGCCAGCGCGAGGGCAAGGGCATCGAGGTCGGTCACATCTTCTTCTTCGGCACCAAGTATTCCGAGAAGATGGGCCTGACGGTGACCGGGCCTGACGGCCAGCCTGTCATTCCGCAGATGGGCAGCTACGGCATCGGCGTCTCCCGCCTGCTGGGCGCCATCATCGAGGCGAGCCATGACGAGGCCGGAATCATCTGGCCGGATGCGGTGGCGCCCTTCCGCTGCGCTATCCTCAACCTGAAGCCGGGCGACCTGGCGACGGACATGCTCTGCGAGAAGCTCTACGCCTCCCTGCCGGGCGATGCCGTCTATGACGACCGTCCCGAGCGCGCGGGCGTGAAGTTCAACGACGCCGATCTCGCCGGCTATCCGTGGCAGGCCATCATCGGCCCGCGCGGCGCCGCCAATGGCAAGATCGAGCTGAAGCGCCGCGCCACCGGGGAGCGGGAAGAAGTCTCGCTGGAAGAGGCCCTGCACCGCATCCTCGGCGCCTGAGCCGTCCGATGTTCGGGGCCTTCGAACGGATGGTTGCCTTCCGCTACCTGCGGGCGCGGAAGGGGGAACGCTTCGTCTCCGTGATCGCCACCTTCTCCCTGGTGGGGATCGCGCTGGGCGTGGCCACGCTGATCATCGTGATGTCCGTGATGAACGGCTTCCGGCAGGAACTGCTGGGCCGCATCCTCGGACTGAACGGGCATCTCGGCATTTATTCCGCCGATGGCGGGGGGCTGCGGGATTTCGACAGCATCCTGGCCAGGGTGCGGGGGCTGCCGGGCATCACCTCGGCGGCGCCGGTGGTGGAAGGGCAGGTGCTGCTGACCAGTGAATCCGGCGGCGCCACCGGCGGCTTCGCCCGCGGCATCCGGCCGGAGGACCTGAAGGCGCGGCCGATCCTGGCTGGCAATATCGTCGCCGGCAGCCTGGACCAGTTCGGCGGCGAGGACAGCATCATCATCGGCACCCGCCTGGCGCAGAAGCTGCGGCTGGGTGTCGGCGACAAGGTGACGCTGGTTTCGCCCCAGGGGCGTACCACCGTCATCGGCATGGTGCCGCGGCTGAAGGCCTATACCATCGCGGCCCTTTTCGACACGGGCATGAATGAATACGACAGCGGCTATGTCTTCATGCCGCTGCAGGCCGCGCAGACCTATTTCCAGCTGCGGGATGCCGCATCGCAGATCGAGATCTTCGTGCAGAACCCGGACCAGGTACGGCGGGTGACGCAGGAGATCGTGCGGACGCTCTCCCCCATGCCATTCCGGGTGCTGGACTGGCAGGCCAGCAACAGCAGCTTCTTCGCCGCCGTGCAGGTGGAACGGAACGTGATGTTCCTGATCCTGACCCTGATCATCGTCGTCGCGGCCTTCAACATCATCTCCTCCCTCATCATGCTGGTGAAGGACAAGGGGCGCGACATCGCTATCCTCCGCACCATGGGCGCCAGCTCCGGCGCCATCATGCGGATCTTCCTGCTCTGCGGCGCGTCCATCGGCGTTCTGGGCACGCTGATCGGCTTCGCCATCGGGCTGGTTTTCTGCCTGAATATCGAACACATCCGGCAGGTCCTGCAGTCCCTCACGGGCACGCAGCTCTTCAGCCCGGAGGTGTATTTCCTGACGCGCCTGCCCGCCATCGTGGACCCGAACGAAGTCACGCAGGTCGTGCTGATGGGCCTGGGCCTGTCGCTGCTGGCGACGCTCTATCCCTCCTGGCGCGCGGCCAAGACGGACCCGGTGGAGGCGCTGCGCAATGAGTGACACGCCGCGCCTGCGCCTTTCCGGCGTCAAACGTTCCTTCCGCACGGAAGCCGGCGAATTGCCGGTGCTGCGCGGCGCCGATCTCGACCTCCACGCGGGCGAGATCGTCGCGCTGGTGGCGCCTTCCGGTACCGGCAAGTCCACGCTGCTGCATCTGGCCGGGCTGCTGGAAAAGCCCGATGGCGGCAAGGTCATCGTCGATGGCCAGGACACCTCCGGCATGGCGGATAAGGCCCGCACCGCCCTGCGCGGACGTTCCATCGGCTTCGTCTACCAGTTCCACCACCTGCTGCCGGAATTCACGGCGCTGGAGAATGTGGTTCTGCCGCAGATGGCCATCGGCGCAGCCCGCGCGCCCGCGGAGGCGCGGGCGCATGAGTTGCTGGCCTCCTTCGGCCTGAAGGGGCGCGAGGCGCATCGGCCGGGCCGGCTTTCCGGTGGCGAGCAGCAGCGCGTCGCCATCAGCCGTGCCCTGGCCAATCGCCCGGGGCTGCTGCTGGCGGATGAACCCACCGGCAACCTCGATGTCGGCACTTCCGACCTCGTCTTCGGGGAGTTGCTGGCGGCTGTCCGCAACGCCGGCGTGGCGGCGCTGATCGCCACGCATAACCCCGACCTCGCCGCCCGCATGGACCGGGTAGTGACGCTGCGCGAAGGTCACGTCGTTCCGGCCTGAACGCGTGAAGCCGGGCAGGGGAGGTGCTATATCCTCCCCATGTCCGGTTCCTTCGTTCATCTGCATACCCATTCCGCCTATTCCCTCGCCGAGGGCGCCATCAAGGCGGATAAGCTGGCGGCGCTGGCCCGGGAGGCCGGCATGCCGGCCCTGGCGCTGACCGACAGCGCCAATATGTTCGGCGCGCTGGAATTCTCGAATTACTGCTCTGGTAAAGGTGTGCAGCCGATCATCGGCTGCCAGCTTAACCTGACGCGTGCCGCGATGGATGACCGGCCTGAAATCGCCCGGCTGAACCCGGACCCCATCGTGGTCCTGGCGATGAACGCGCAGGGGCTGGAGAATGTGCAGCGCCTCTCGTCCCACGGCTTCCTGCGCGACGATCCTTCCGGCAGGCCCGCCATCACGCTGGACCTGCTGCGCGGCCATTCCGAGGGCGTCTTCCTGCTGACCGGCGGTACCCACGGGCCCCTGGGGCGGCTGCTGGTGGAAGGGCGGCGGGAGGCGGCGGCGCATCTGCTGGATACCCTGAAGGAGAGCTTCCCCGACCGCCTGGCCGTGGAGCTGCACCGCCACGGCCTGGCGGTGGAGCGGGGGCTTGGTCCCGCAATGCTCTCGCTGGCCGATGCGGCCGGGCTGCCCGTGGTCGCCACCAACGACGTTTATTTCGCCAGGCCCGAGATGTATGAGGCGCATGACGCGCTGCTTTGCATCGCGGAGGGCCGCACCCTGGCGGAAACCGACCGGCGGCGCCTGACGGCGGAGCATTACTTCAAATCCGCTGCCGCCATGCGGGAACTGTTCAAGGACCTGCCTGAGGCCTGCGACAATACCCTGGCCATCGCCCGCCGCTGCCACGTGATGGCGGAGAACCGCAAGCCCGAGCTGCCGATCTGCCCGAAGGTGCAGCCCGGCATGACCGAGGCCGAGACGGTGCGCGACATGGCCCGCCGTGGCCTGGAGGCGCGGCTGGACGCGCAGGGCACGACGGAGCGGCAGGTCTACCGGGACCGGCTGGAATTCGAGCTCGACGTCATCGAGAAGATGGGCTTCTCCGGCTACTTCCTGATCGTGGCCGACTTCATCCAGTGGGCGAAGCAGCAGGGCATTCCCGTGGGGCCCGGCCGTGGCTCGGGCGCCGGTTCGGTGGCCGCCTGGGCGCTGCTGATCACGGACCTCGACCCGCTGCGCTTCGGCTTGCTGTTCGAACGCTTCCTGAACCCTGAGCGCGTGTCGATGCCTGACTTCGACATCGATTTCTGCCAGGACCGGCGCGACGAAGTGATCCAATACGTCCGCCGCGAATATGGCGAGGACCGCGTAGCGCAGATCATTACCTTCGGCCGCTTGCAGGCCAAGGCGGTGGTGCGCGACGTGGGCCGCGTCATGGGCATGCCCTATGGCCAGGTGAACCGCATCGCGGAACTGATCCCCTTCAACCCCGCCAAGCCCGTGACGCTGCAGCAGGCGCTCGACGGCGAGCCGCGCCTGCAGGACATGCGCGCGGATGAAATGGTGGACCGGCTGATGGAAACGGCCCTGGTGCTGGAAGGGCTGTACCGCAACGCCTCCACCCACGCGGCCGGCGTGGTGATCGGGCGCAAGCCGCTGATCGATACGGTCGCGCTCTATCGCGATCCGCGCTCAGACATGCTGGTGACGCAGTATTCCATGAAATACGTGGAAAACGCGTCCCTGGTGAAGTTCGACTTCCTCGGCCTGAAGACGCTGACGGTCTTGCAGCGCGCGGTGGAGATCCTGGACGAGCAGGGGATCAAGGTCGATCTCACGCGCATTCCTCTGGACGACAAGAAGACCTACGACATGCTGGCGCGCGGCGATTCCGCCGGCGTGTTCCAGTTCGAAGGCCAGGGCATGCGGGACTGCCTTCGCATGATGCGGCCCGACCGCTTCGAGGATCTGATCGCCGCCGTCTCGCTCTATCGTCCGGGGCCGATGGCCAATATCCCGGCCTATTGCGCCCGCAAGCATGGCGAGGCCTGGGAGCCGGTGCACCCCGCGATGCGCCATCTGGTCGAGGAAACCTACGGCATCCTGGTCTACCAGGAGCAGGTGATGCAGATCAGCCAGGATGTCGCGGGCTATTCGCTCGGCGGCGCCGACCTGCTGCGCCGCGCCATGGGCAAGAAGATCCGCTCGGAGATGGAAGCCCAGCGCAAGATCTTCGTCGACGGCGCGGTGAGGAACGGCGTGCCGGAAGACAAGGCCGGCGAGATCTTCGACCTGATGGAGAAGTTCGCCGAATACGGCTTCAACAAGTCGCACGCGGCGGCCTATGCGCTGGTCGCCTACCAGACCGCCTACCTGAAGGCGAACCATCCGGTGGCCTTCATCGCTGCCTCCATGACCTTCGACATGGACAAGACGGAGAAGCTCGCAAACCACATGCAGGAGGCCGCCCGCCTCGGCATTCCCGTGCTGCCGCCGGACGTGAACCGCTCCGCCGCCGATTTCCGCGTGGAGATCCGCGAGGATGGCAAGGAATGCATCCGCTTCGCCCTGGCGGCGGTCAAGCGCGTTGGCCTGCAGGCGATGAAGGACCTCGTCGCCGCGCGCGGCCGGCCGTTCGAATCCATCGCCGATTTCGCCGGGCGCGTGGACCCCAAGCTGCTGAACAAGATGCAGCTGGAGAACCTGGCCCGCGCCGGTGCCTTCGACACGCTGGAGAAGAACCGCGCCAGGGTCATGACCGGCGCCGAGGTGATCCTGCGCCGCGCCCAGGCCAAGGCGGAGGAACGCTCTTCCAGCCAGATCGGCCTGTTCGGCGGTGGCGACGCGCGGCCGGAGCCGCTGCGCCTGCCCGAGATCCCGGACTGGCCGGAGTTGGAGCGGCTGAGCCAGGAGGCCGAGGCCGTGGGCTTCCATCTCTCGGCCCATCCGCTGGATACTTACAGGGAGACGCTGCGGAAGCTGGGCGTCACGCCCATCGCGCAGATGCAGGCACGGGCGGAGGCCGGCGTCGGCCGGCTGAAGCTGGCCGGTACGGTCGTGAACAGCAAGGAGCGCACCACCCGCACCGGCAGCCGCATGGCCTGGGTGCGCATCTCCGATGCCTCCGGCAGCACCGAGGTGACGCTGTTCTCGGAGGTGCTGCTGCGGTCGCGTGAGATGTTGAAGGAAGGCAATGCCGTCCTCATCACCTGCGAGGCGCGGATGGAAGGGGAAACCTTGCGCCTGACGGCCCAGGATCTGGATGGGCTGGACAAGGCTGCCGCCAACCTGCGGCAGATGCTGCGCCTGACCATCGAGGATACGGCCGCCATCGAGCCGATCCGCGCCATGCTGGAGCGGGTAGGGCCGGGCAAGGGCACAGTGGCGCTGATTCCCCGCACCGGACCGGGGCAGGAGATCGAGGTCGTGCTGCCCGGCTTCTTCAACGTCACACCCCGCCTGGCGCAGGCCATGAAGGTGTTCCCGGGCGTCGCGCATGTGGAGGCAGGGTGAGATGCACGAATTCTTCTATCTCTATGACCCGCTCTGCGGCTGGTGTTACGGCGCCGCGCCCGCAGTGGCGAAGCTGGAGCTGGAGCCTTCGGTGATGCTGCATCCGCTGGCGACCGGGCTTTTCGCGGGCGGCGACCGTGTCATGACCCCGGATTTCGCCACCTATGCCTGGCGCAATGACCAGCGTATCGGCCAGATGACCGGGCAGGTCTTTTCGGACGCCTACCGGGAGAAGGTTCTGGGCGACCCGTCCGGGCGCTTCGATTCCACGGCGGCCACCCGGGCCGTGACGGCGGTTCATCTGACGGAGCCGGCGAAGGAACTGGAGGCGCTGCACCGTATCCAGCAGCTGCGCTATGTCGATGGCGGAGACATCACAGACCCCGGGCAATTGCTGGCCGTCCTGCGTGACCTCGGGCTGGAGGAGGCCGCGGCGCTGCTGGAGGCGGACGACCCCGGCATCGGGGAGGCCATGGCCAGCCGTGTCGCCATGGCGGAGAAGCTGATTTAGGGGCTGGGCATCCGCGGCGTGCCCGCGCTGGTACGGCTGGAAGAGGGCCGGCAGGCCGCGCTGCCCAACGGCATCCTCTTCGAGGATCCGGCGACCCTCGCCACGCGCCTGGGCCTGAGGCCAGACGCCGGGGAGGACATCCGTTAAACTCCCCAGGCCAAGCTTGCCCCGGCGCGCGGGGTATGCCATATGCCGCCACGTTCGCCCTGGGATGAGCCCGTGGCGGGCAAATCCGCACGCGGCGCGCCCTTCCACCCACATGGTGCCAGGGTCCGGTCCCCCGAGAGGGGGCTTAGTGCCGCGGAGGCTCAACCGGACTACGATCTGAAGGAAGGACCGCCGCCATGGCGATGCCCGAAGTTTCCCTGCGTCAGCTGCTTGAGGCCGGTGTCCATTTTGGCCACCACACCCGCCGCTGGAACCCGAAGATGGCGCCGTACATCTTCGGCGTGCGCAACCAGGTGCACATCCTGGACCTGCAGCAGACCGTCCCCCTGCTGGACCGCGCCCTGCGCGCTGTCCGTGACGTGGTGGCCGGTGGCGGCCGCGTGCTCTTCGTGGGCACCAAGAAGTCCGCCGCCGAATACGTGGCCGAGGCCGCGACCCGCTGCGGCCAGTACTACGTGAACCATCGTTGGCTCGGCGGCATGCTGACCAACTGGAAGACCATCACGGGCTCCATCAAGCGCCTGAAGCAGATGGACGAGCAGCTCGGCGGCAACACCCAGGGCCTCACCAAGAAGGAAGTCCTGATGCTGACGCGCGAGAAGGAGAAGCTCGACCGCGCGCTCGGCGGCATCCGCGACATGGGCGGCCTGCCGGACATCATCTTCGTCATCGACGTGGTGAAGGAGAAGCTGGCGATCGAGGAGGCCAACAAGCTTGGCATTCCGGTTGTCGCCGTGCTCGACTCCAACGCTGATCCCTCGGGCATCGCCTATCCGATCCCGGGCAACGATGACGCCATCCGCGCCATTAACCTGTACTGCGACCTGATCGCCGGCGCCGTGTTCGACGGCATCTCCGCCGAGCTGCAGGCCTCCGGCGTCGATCTGGGTGCCTCCGAGGAACTGCTTGAGGAAGAGCCGGTGCTGGAAGGCGCCCAGACCAGCCCCGGTGTCGGCCTGGACACCGAGACGGTCGAGGCGATGGTCCAGAACAACCAGGACGACGGCAACCAGGCCGGCAAGGTCTGAGCCGCAACAGCGCGAGGAGAATCGAGCATGGCTGAGATCACTGCCCTGATGGTGCGTGACCTGCGCGAGAAGACCGGCGCGGGCATGATGGACTGCAAGAAGGCGCTGGTTGAGAGCGACGGCGACATCGAGGTCGCCATCGACTGGCTGCGTAAGAAGGGCCTGGCCGCCGCGGCCAAGAAGTCCGGCCGCGTGGCCGCCGAAGGCCTGATCGGCGTGGCCAGCGGCCCGCAGGTCGCCGGCATGGTCGAGGTGAATGCCGAGACCGACTTCGTGGCCCGCAACGAGCTGTTCCAGAACTTCGTCTCCGAGGTGGCCGGCATCGTGCTGGTGGCTGGCGACGACGTGGAGCAGATCAAGGCTTATACCTTCCCCGGCACCGGCCACTCGGTGCAGGAGGAGCTGACGCGCCTGATCGCCACCATCGGCGAGAACATGACCATCCGCCGGGCCAAGCGCCTGACGGTGCCGTCGGGCGTGGTCGCCACCTACACGCACTCCGCCGTCAAGCCGGGCCTCGGCAAGATCGGCGTGCTGGCCGCGCTGGAAGCCCCGTCCGAGATCGAGGCGCTGGAGACGCTGGGCCGCCAGATCGGCATGCATGTCGCCGCCGCGCGCCCCGAGGCGCTGGACGTCTCCGTGGTGGACCCCTCCGCGCTGGAGCGTGAGAAGGCGGTGCTGACGGAGCAGGCCCGCGCTTCCGGCAAGCCGGACGCCATCATCGAGAAGATGGTCGAGGGCCGCGTCCGCAAGTACTACGAGGAAGTGGTGCTGCTGGAGCAGGTCTGGGTGCATGATGGCGAGAGCCGCGTGAAGGCCGTGGTCCAGAAGGCCGGCGCCAAGCTGACCGGCTTCGCCCGCTTCCAGCTGGGCGAGGGCATCGAGAAGCAGTCCGGCGACTTTGCCGCCGAAGTGGCCGCCGCCGCCGGCACGGTCTGATCGGGCGGGTTGACGACTGATGGCGGGGGTGTCGGCTGGGCCGGCGCCCCCGTCTGCTTGCTTGGCTACCGACCCGTTACCGGCCCGCCCGCCGGCCAGCCTTGCCCCGTCCGGGTGGTCTGCCTATCGTTCCGCGCACTTGTTTGAATCCTGCCTTGCCCACGGAGTTCTGTCCTAATGACCGCCCCCCTCTATAAGCGCGTCCTGCTCAAGCTCTCGGGGGAGGCGTTGATGGGCGGCCGCGACTACGGTCTCGACAATGCCACGGTCAAGGCGATCGCCGACGATATCAAGGGTGCCGTGGCGCTGGGCGTCGAAGTCTGCGTCGTCGTGGGCGGGGGCAATATTTTCCGCGGCGTCTCCGGGGCCTCCTCGGGCATGGACCGCGCTCAGGCCGACAACATGGGCATGCTGGCCACGGTCATGAATGCCCTGGCCATGCAGAATGCGCTGGAGAAGATCGGCGTCCCGACCCGCGTGCAATCCGCCATCCCGATGAGCAGCGTCTGCGAGCCCTTCATCCGCCGCCGCGCCCAGCGGCACATGGAGAAGGGGCGGGTGGTCATCTTCGCCGGCGGCTCGGGCAATCCCTTCTTCACGACCGATACCGCCGCCGCGCTGCGCGCTGCCGAGATGAACTGTGACGCGTTGTTCAAGGGCACGCAGGTGGATGGCGTCTATTCCGCCGATCCGCGCAAGAATCCGCAGGCGGAACGTTACGTGACGCTGACCTATCTCGACATGCTGGCCCGTGACCTGGCCGTCATGGACGCGGCCGCTATCAGCCTGGCGCGTGAGAACAAGTTGCCGATCATTGTCTTCAACATCCACGAGACCGGTGCCTTCACTGCCGTCATGCAGGGTGAGGGCCGTTTCACGACGGTCGTGGACCAGTAAGCGCTAAGTAGAAGAAGGACGCACGCCATGGCCGCTCCCGCCGACTTTCCGAAGCTGAAGCAGGACCTGCAGCGCCGAATGGATGGCGCGGTTGAGTCGTTGAAGAAGGAATTCAGCGGCCTGCGTACCGGCCGTGCCTCCCCGGCGCTGCTGGAGCCGATCCGGGTGGAGGTCTATGGCGCCAACCAGCCGCTGACCCAGGTGGCCAATATCTCCGTCTCCGGCCCCTCGATGCTTTCGGTGCAGGTCTGGGACCGTTCGGCCACCAAGGCTGTCGAGATCGCCATCCGCGACTCCGGCCTGGGCCTGAATCCGCAGGCCGAGGGTCAGACCATCCGCGTGCCGCTTCCGCCGCTGACCGCCGAGCGCCGTAACGAGCTGGCGAAGCAGGCGCATAAATATGCCGAATCCGCCAGGGTGGCCGCGCGCGGCGTGCGCCGTGACGGCATGGAGACCATCAAGGGCTGGGAAACCAAGTCTGAGATCTCCAAGGACGACGCCAAGCGCTGGTCCGATGAGGTGCAGAAGCTGACGGACGCCACGATCAAAAAGGTCGATGAGGCGCTGGTGGAGAAGGAAAAGGACATCAAGACCGTCTGACGTCCTCCCCTCGATCTCTTCTCCAAACAGGCGGAACGGCAATCGAATGTGTGCGGCGTCCGGAGCGGCCTCGGCGATCAATGACGGCACGTCCTCGGGCGTCCCTGTGCATGTCGGCATTATCATGGACGGCAACCGGCGCTGGGCAAGGGCGCGCGGCCTCCCCGCCGCACTGGGCCACAAGGCCGGCGCCGATGCCGTGCGCCGCACTGTCGAGGCGGCGGCCAAGTCCGGGATCGGCTGGCTGACCCTCTTCGCCTTCTCCTCCGAGAACTGGCAGAGGTCGGAGGAGGAGGTGCGGGACCTGACGGGCCTGCTGCGCTTCTACCTCCGGCACGAGATCGCCGCGTTGCACCGCAACAAGGTGCGGCTGCGCGTGATCGGTGACCGTAACCGCTTCGGGCCCGAGACGGTGGCGGCGATCCGCGAGGCCGAGGCACTGACGGCCGGCAATACGGGCCTGAACCTCACCGTCGCCCTCTCCTATGGCAGCCGGGCCGAGATCGTCACGGCCACCCGCACCCTGGCGCAGGAGATCGCCGCCGGCCGGCTGGCGCCGGACGCGGTGGACGAGGAGATGCTGGAGCGCTGCCTCTCCACCCACGGCATGCCGGACCCCGACCTGATCATCCGCACCTCGGGCGAGCAGCGGCTCTCCAATTTCCTGCTCTGGCAGGCGGCCTATGCCGAACTGTGGTTCACCGAGACGCTCTGGCCTGACTTCGGCGCGGCCCAGCTGGCCGAGGCCGTGGCCTGTTATGCGCGCCGGGAGCGGCGCTACGGCGCGGGTTGAGCGGGATGTCGACCACGGAGGCCGAGGCGCAGACCAAACGCTGGCGGGACCTGAAGAAGCGCGCCATTTCCGCCGCTGTGCTGGGGCCGGGCGCCTTGCTCTGCATCTGGCTGGGGGCGCTGCCCTGGACGGCGCTCATGGCCGTGGCCATCGCCGGGCTGGTCTGGGAATGGGTGCATCTCTGCGGGCTCCGCAACCGGGCGCTTCCCGGAGCGGCGGTTCCAGCGGCGGTTTTCGTGGCCTGTGCCCTCGCGGTCTTCGGCATGACCGTGCCGGCGCTGGTGCTGCTGGCGCTGGGCTTCGTGGCGACCTGGGCCGGTGCCGGCTGGCTGCGGCGGCGGGACGGGCGGCCGGCTCCCGCGGGCTGGCTGGCCTTCGGCGTGCTCTATATCGGTATCGCCGGCATCAGCCTGATCGAGCTTCGGCACGACAATGAGGCCGGCCGCGACAATGTCCTCTTCCTGATCGCGGTCGTCTGGGCCAGCGACATCGGCGCCTATATGTTCGGCCGCATGCTGGGCGGGCCGAAGCTGGCGCCTTCCATCTCCCCCGGCAAGACCTGGTCTGGGGCCATTGGCGGGCTGGTCTGCACCATGGTCATCGGCGCCCTCGTCGCCGGCTGGACCACGCCCTATCCCGACGACATGGGCAAGGCCGCCGTGATCGCTGCCCTGCTGGGCGTGGCGACGCAGGCGGGCGACCTGTTCGAGAGCGCCTTCAAGCGCCGCTTCGGCGTCAAGGACAGTTCCGCCCTCATCCCCGGCCATGGCGGCTTGCTGGACCGGCTGGACGGGCTGCTGGCGGCCGCGCCGGTTGCGGCGCTGCTGGCCTTCGGCGTCGGCTATGGCGTGGTGCTCTGGCGCTGATGCCCCGCACGGTCACCATTCTCGGCAGCACGGGCTCGGTCGGGCGCAGCACCGTTTCGCTTCTGGAAGCCGCGCCGCCCGGTGAATTCGAAGTTGTGGCGCTGGTCGCCGGCCGCGACGCCGCGGCGCTGGCGGCACAGGCCCGCCGGCTGCGGCCGCGCATCGCCGTGCTGGCCGATCCGGCCGCCGGCCCGGCGCTGGAGGCCGCCCTGGCGGGTAGTGGCATCGCCACAGGCTGCGGGCGTGATGCGGTGCTGGCCGCCGCGGCCCTGGAGGCCGGCTGGACCATGGCCGCCATCGTCGGCGCGGCCGGGCTGGAACCGACCCTGGCCGCGCTGGGGCGTGGCGGTACCCTGGCCCTGGCCAATAAGGAAGCCCTGGTCTGCGCAGGCCATCTGGTGCTGGCCGCCGCGCGGGCCTCGGGCGCCACGCTGCTGCCGGTGGATTCCGAGCACAACGCCATCTTCCAAGTGCTCGACAGCCGCGACCCGGCGGCGGTGGAGAAGATCATCCTCACCGCCTCCGGCGGCCCGTTCCGTCAGGCCAGCCTGGAGCGGATGGCCAGCGTGACGCCGGAGGAGGCGGTACGCCATCCCGTCTGGTCCATGGGCGCGAAGATCAGCGTCGACTCCGCCACCATGATGAACAAGGGGCTGGAGCTGATCGAGGCCGCCCGCATCTTCCCGGTGCCGGAGGAGCGGATCGAGGTGCTGGTGCATCCGCAATCGGCGGTGCATGGCCTCGTGCAGTATGCGGATGGCTCGCTTCTGGCGCAGCTGGGCACGCCGGATATGCGGACCCCCATCGCGCATGCCCTGGCCTGGCCTCGCCGGATGACGGTGGACGTGCCGCGCCTGGACCTGGCGGCCCTGGCCAAGCTGGAGTTTTACGCCCCGGATACGCAGAGCTTCCCTGCGTTGCGGTTGGCGCGGCAGGCCTTGCAGGCAGGGCCGGGCGCCACCACCATCCTGAATGCCGCTAACGAGATTGCGGTCGGGCTGTTCCTGGAACGGCGCCTTGGCTTCCTCGGGATTGCCGCGGTGGTCGAGGAAAGCCTGGCGGCCCTCGGTTCGCCCGAGGTGCCTGATCTCGCGGCCGTGCTGGCTTTGGACGCTGCGGCGCGGCAGGATGCCGCTGCCCGGGCAGCGAGCCTGAAGGCCTGACCCCATTGCCCCGCCGGGGGGCGGAGAGACGACTTTGGACTTCCTTTCAGACGGCCTGCGTACGGTCATCTCCTTCATCGTGGTGCTGGGCGTGCTCGTCTTCGTGCACGAGATGGGCCACTACCTCGCCGCGCGCTGGCGCGGCGTGCATGTCGAGGTCTTCTCGATCGGCTTCGGCAAGGTGATCCGTAGCTGGACGGACCGGGTCGGCACGGAATGGCGCCTTTCCTGGCTGCCGCTGGGCGGCTTCGTGAAGCTGCACGGGCAGGAGGGGCTGGATGCCACGCCCGAGCAGAAGGCGCGCTGGCTGCATGGCCGCACCTTCCACGACAAGCCAGTGCGGGACCGCGCCATCGTCGTCGCGGCCGGGCCCATCGCCAACTTCCTGCTGGCGGCGCTGCTCTTCGCCGGGCTCTACATGACCATGGGCCAGCCGCTGCCCAGCGCCACCGTGGGCGCGGTGGTGGAGGGCAGCGCAGCCGCCCAGGCCGGGCTGCAGCCCGGCGACCGCATCCTGGCGCTGGACGGCCAGGAGGTGGCGCGCTTCGAGGATGTGCAGCGCCATATCCAGGCGCGCCCCGGCCAGCCGGTCGAGCTCCGCATCAATCGCGCCGGGGACGAGCAGCGGCTGACCGCCACCCCCACCGCCCGCGAATCGGACGGGCGTGCCGTGGGTATCCTTGGCGTGACCGGCGGCGCGCCGGAGTTCCGGCGCCTCGACCCCTTCAGCGCGCTGGCGGCGGGCGTTGTCCAGACCTGGGACATCGGCGCCCAGACCATCGCCGGCATCTGGGAAATGATCACCGGCTCCCGGGGGACCGAGGATCTGGGCGGGCCGCTGCGTATCGCCCAGCTTTCCGGCCAGGTGGCGCAGCTGGGGATTCCCAGCCTGATCACCTTCATCGCGGTGCTCTCGGTAAATCTGGGCCTGATCAACCTCTTCCCCATCCCCGTCCTGGATGGCGGCCACCTCTTGTTCTACGCGGCTGAGGCCGTGCGGGGGCGCCCGCTTCCGGCCCGGGCCATGGAATACGGCTTCCGTGCCGGCATCGCCGTGCTGGTGGCGCTCTTCGTCTTCACGACCTGGAACGACATCACCCGGCTGGCCATCTTCGGCTGGGTCGCCCGCCTGTTCGGGTAACCGCTCAGCAACTGGTTGCAATAGAAGGTGAAGGCTGCGTAAACGGCAGCGGCTCCGGAGGGCTGGCGGGGGATGTCCTTCCCCGCTAGTCTCCGGCGCGCTCCCGGCCCGCAGTGGCCTCGATTCTTTCTCCAGGTCCTGGGACCGAAGCCTTTGCACGCCACACGCGCCCTTCTCCTCGCTGCCACCTGCCTCGTTCCGGTCGTGCTGCCGCTATCGGCGGAAGCACAACCGCAGCGCAACCAGCCAAGGCGTGCCGCGCCAGCGGCCCAGCCTGCGGGCGAGGTGATCCGCGACGTCCAGGTGCGCGGGAATCAGCGCATCGAGACCTCGACCATCCGCTCCTACATGCTGCTGCAGCCCGGCGACCGCTTCGACGGCGACCGCCAGGACCGCAGCCTGCGGACCCTTTTCGCCACCGGGCTGTTCCGCGACGTGCAGATCGGCCGCGAGGGCGACAGCGTCGTGGTGACGGTGCAGGAGAACCCGATCGTCAATCAGGTTGTCTATGAAGGAAATCGCAAGATTTCCGACGACAACCTGCGCGCGGAGACGCAGCTTCGCGCCCGCTCGGTCTATACCGATGCGGCGGCGCAGGCGGACCGCACCCGGCTGCTGGAGCTTTATGCCCGGCGTGGCCGCTTCGCCACGCGCATCGAGCCCAAGGTGATCGACCGCGGCAATGACCGCGTGGATGTGGTCTTCGAGATCACCGAGGGCGATACCGCCTTGATCTCCCGCATCAATTTCGTCGGCAACGACACCTTCTCCGACAGTCGCCTGAAGGAGGTCGTCACCTCCCGCGAGCAGGCCTGGTACCGCCCCTTCTCCTCCTCCGACACCTATGAGCCGGAGCGGCTGAACTTCGACCGCGAGCTGATCCGCCGCTACTATCAGCGCAACGGATTCGCCGATATCGAGGTGACCAACGCGACGGCCGAACTGGCGCCGGACCGCAGTGGCTTCTTCGTCACCTACACCATCAAGGAAGGCCCGCGGTACCGCGTCGACTCGGTGGAGGTGAACTCTACGCTCCGCAACGTCACCGCCGCCCAGCTGCGCGACCAGGTCGAGCCGAACTCCGGCGACTGGTATAACGGCGACGCGGTTGAGCGCACCGTGCAGGCGCTCTCCGACAGCGCGAACCTGCAGGGCGCCCCCTTCGTCCAGGTGACGGAGCGCGTGACGCGCAACGCCGAGGCCGGCACCGTCGATATCGTCTTCGATGTGGAGGAAGGCCCGCGCAGCTATGTCGAGCGCATCGACATCACCGGCAATACCCGTACCCAGGACCGCGTGATCCGCCGCGAGCTGCGGCTGGCCGAAGGCGATGCCTTCAATGCGGCGCAGGTGGAGCGCTCCCGCCAGCGCATCCGCGACCTCGGCTACTTCAGCCCGGATGTGCAGATCACCAGCACCCCTGGCTCACAGCCGGACCAGGTGGTTCTGAACACCGCGGTGACGGAGCGGGCGACCGGCGAGCTGACGCTGGGCGGCGGCTATTCGACCGATGCCGGCGCGCTGGCCGATGTGGGCCTGCGTGAGCGCAACCTGCTCGGCACCGGCATCGACGCGCGCATCAACAGCACCATCGCGCAGCGCCGCAGCCAGGTGGATCTCTCGGTCACCGATCCGTCCTTCCTCGACCGCAATCTCGCGGTCGGCGCGGACCTGTTCTATGTCGTGCGTGACCAGCGCGAATACTCGGGCTACGAGGAGCGCCGCGTCGGTGGCGCGATCCGCGCCGGTTATGAGTTCAATGAGCGCCTGCGGCAGTCCTGGGCCTATACGCTTTCCCGCCGCAACGTCTTCAACATCGATCCGCTCGTCAGCCGTTTCATCCGGGAGCAGGCTGGCGTCACCTGGCTGTCGCAGGTCGGCCAGACGTTGACCTACGATACCCGCGACTCGCGGCTCGATCCGCGCAGCGGCTATGTCATCCGGCTCGGCACCGACCTGGCCGGCCTGGGTGGCGATGTGGCCTTCGTGCGCGCCCGGCTGGACGGCAACTACTTCATTCCCTTCGAGCGTTGGCTGGGCGATCCGGATTACGTGCTGTCCATCTCCGCCGGCGCGGGCATCATCAAGAGCTATGCCGATAAGCCGGAGCGTATCGTCGACCGCTTCTTCCTGGGCGGCGACAACCTGCGCGGCTTCGCCGTTGCCGGCGCCGGCCCGCGCGACCTCAGCCTTGGCACCAACGATTCGCTAGGCGGCACCAAGATCTGGACGCAGAGCACGGAGATGCGCTTCCCGCTGCCGCTGCCTTCCGAGATCGGCCTGCTCGGCCGTGCCTTCGTCGATGTCGGCTCGCTGAGCGGCGTCGACGGCGGGCCTGGCGTCCGGGATGACTCCAGCCCCCGCGTGGGCGTGGGTGTCGGCATCTCCTGGCGCAGCCCCTTCGGCCTGATCAACATCGACCTGGCCCAGGCCGTGGTGAAGAAGTCCTACGACGAGACGCAGGTCTTCCGCTTCGGCTTCGGCACCCGGTTCTGATCGTTTCCCGGCTGCCTGTTTCACCAACGGGAGGCACGACTCTGCCTCCCGCCCACCATGCCGGGGCTGGGCCGCATGGCGCCAGCCATGCTCCCCATCCCCGGCCGGCACGGAGTGTTCCGACGATGGCGCGACGCGCAACGGTCGCCCTGGCGGCGATTCTTCTTTCCACCACCTGGGCTGGCGGCGCCGCCATGGCTCAGCAGCAGCAGGACTGGTTCGTGCCCGGCCAGGGGCAGGGTGGCGCGCAGCAGCAGCGCCCGGCCCAGCAGCCTCCGCGCC
Source organism: Roseomonas marmotae (assembly GCF_017654485.1). Taxonomy (NCBI): domain Bacteria; kingdom Pseudomonadati; phylum Pseudomonadota; class Alphaproteobacteria; order Acetobacterales; family Roseomonadaceae; genus Roseomonas; species Roseomonas marmotae. The sequence continues at coordinate 2,092,720 of NZ_CP061091.1, forward strand.
CCGCGCAGCAGAGGCCGCAGCAGCGTGTCGTGCAGCCCAACCCGGCGCCCCTGCCGCCCGGCGAGCAGCCGCCGGCCGCTGTCATCGGTATTGTCGATGTGCCCGAGGTTCAGCGCCAGTCTTCCGCCTTCAACCATGTGCGGGAAGAGATCGAGAAGCGCCGGGCCAAGCTGAATGACGACCTGCAGAAGGAGCAGGCCCGCTGGCGTGACGAGCAGCAGGCTCTGGCCGCCCAGCGTGCCAGCCTCTCGCCCGAGGATTTGCGGACCAGGGAACGTGACCTGCAGGACCGCGTGCAGGACTCGCAGCGGATCTTCCGCGACCGCTCCCGCAGCATCGAGCAGGCGGCGCAGGGCAGCCTGGTGGAGATCGAGCAGGCGCTGGCGGTGGTGATCCGTCAGGTGGCCGCCAGCCGTAAGGTGAACCTGGTGCTGCCGCGCCCGCTGGTCATCTACAACGAGCCACCTTTCGATCTGACGCCCGAGGTTTCGGCTCAGCTCAACAAGGTGCTGAAGAGTGTGACCATTGCCGCCGAGGATGCGCCGCCTGCCGCGGCGCCTGCCGGCAACACTGGCCAGCGCACCCCGGCCCAGGACCAGCAGCCCCGGCGGAACTGAGGCCGCCCATGCTGGTGGATCCGCGCTTTCATCCCGCCGCCGGGCCTTTCAGCCTGGCGCGCCTGGCCGAGGCCTCGGGTGCCCGGGCGGTGGGTGACGAGTCGCGGCAGCTGCATGGCATTGCGCCGCTGGCCGCGGCGGAGCCGGAAGCGGTTTCCTTCCTCGATGGACGCCGCAACCTGCCCGCCCTGCGGGCCAGCCGCGCCGGCGCCGTTGTGCTGAGCGAGGCTTTTCTGCCGTCGCTTCCCGAGGGCGCCGCGGCCCTGGTCACGCCCATGCCGCATCTGGCTTTCGCCCGCATCGCGGCACTGTTCCATCCTGCCCCGGACCTGGTGCCGGGCATCCACCCGACCGCCGTGGTGGCGGGGGATGCCGAGATCGGCGAGGGCTGCGAGATCGGGCCTTACGCCATCATCGGTGCCGGTGTGCGGCTGGGCGCCCGATGCCGGGTGGGCACGCATGCCGTGATCGGCCCTGGCTGCGTCTTCGGTGACGACTGCCGCCTGTTTCCGCATGCCAGCGTCAGTCATTGCCTCGCCGGGAACCGCGTCACGCTGCATCAGGGCTCGCGCGTCGGGCAGGAGGGCTTCGGTTTCACGCCTACGCCGGAGGGGCGTTACGTCACCATCCCCCAGCTTGGCCGGGTGCTGCTGGGTGATGATGTGGAGGTGGGCGCCAATAGCTGCATTGACCGTGGTACCATGGACGATACAGTGATCGGTCCGGGCACGCGGCTCGACAATCTTGTGCAGATCGGCCACAACGTGGTGACTGGACGAGGCTGTGTGATCGTGTCGCAGGTCGGCATCTCCGGCTCCACCACCCTGGGCGACTATGTCACCCTGGCAGGGCAGGCCGGTCTGGCCGGTCACATCAGGGTCGGCTCCCGGGCACGGATTGGTGCCCAGGCGGGGGTGCTGTCCGATGTGCCTGACGGCATGGATATGATGGGCACGCCCGCCATGCCCTTGCGCGACTCCCTCCGCGCCTCTGTTCACCTACGCAAGATCGGCGCCCGCGGGGGGAAGCCTGCGACGGCGCAAAGCGGCCGCAACCGGCCCGAAGACACGGACTGACGAGCATGGACCAGCAAGAACAGACAGCCGCCGAAGGCGCGGGCGAAACACGGATCGAGGCGATCGACATCGCCCGTATCATGGCGGCGATCCCGCATCGCTACCCGCTGCTGCTGGTCGACCGCATGGTCGATGTCGTGCTGGGCGAGAGCGCCATCGGCATCAAGAACGTCACCATCAACGAGAATTTCTTCCAGGGCCACTTCCCGTCCCACCCGGTCATGCCGGGCGTGCTGATCGTGGAGGCCATGGCGCAGACCTCCGGCGTGCTGGTGGTGGAGACGCTGGGCCCCTCGGCCCGCGGCAAGCTGGTTTATTTCATGAGTATCGAGAACGCGAAGTTCCGCCGGCCGGTCGTGCCGGGCGATCAGCTGCGCATCCACGTCAATAAAGAGCGGCAGCGGGGCAATGTCTGGAAGTTCAACAGCGTCGCCAGGGTGGATGGTGTAGCAGTGGCCGAGGCCACCATTACCGCCATGATCATGGACCGCTGAACGGTGCCTGATCAGGTGACCAGCTTCTCGCAGGGTATTGATCCCAGCGCCGTCATTCATCCGACCGCCGTCGTGGCCGAGGGCGCGCGCATCGGCCCGGGCTGCCGCATCGGCCCCTGGTGCGTCATCAGCTCCGATGCGGTGCTGGAGGAAGGCGTCACCCTGACCTCCCATGTCGTGATCGACGGGCAGGTGCATCTCGGTGCCGGCGTGCAGGTCATGTCCTTCGCCAGCATCGGCCTGCCGCCGCAGGACCTGAAATACCGGGGCGAGCCGACGCGGGTCGAGATCGGCCCCCGCACCATCATCCGCGAGCATGCCACCATCCATCGCGGCAGCGTGGGTGGCCATGGGGTGACGCGCGTCGGCGCCGATTGCCTGATCATGTGCGTCGCCCATATCGGGCATGACTGCGTGCTCGACCACCATGTGATCCTGGCCAACAACGTCATGCTGGGCGGGCATGTGCAGATCGGCGATACCGTCTTCGTCGGCGGCGGCGCGGCGATCCACCAGTTCGTGCGTATCGGCCGCCAGGTGGTGGTGGGTGGCATGAGCGGCGTGGAGGGGGATGTCATTCCCTTCGGTGCCGTCATGGGCAACCGCGCGCGACTGACCGGCCTGAACCTGATCGGCCTGAAGCGCCGCGGCTTCCCGCGCAGCCAGATCAATACGCTGCGCGCCGCCTACCGCGCCCTGTTCCGCTCCCCCGGCGTCTTCGATGACCGCGTGGCCGGCGTCGAGGCGCAACATGGCGCCGACCCGGTGGTGCAGGAGATCCTGGCCTTCGTCCGTGCCGACAGCCACCGTGGCCTCTGCAGGGCCGGGCGGGAAGTCGTGGAAGACGAGGACACGGCGGAGGCCAGCTGAGGCCATGGCCAGCTCGGCTCAGATCCTGGCCAGGCTGGGAGGGCGGGAGCCGGTCGGCGGACCTCTGGGTATCGTGGCGGGCAGCGGGCTGCTGCCGCAGCGCGCTGCGGCTTCGGCCGCGGCTGCCGGCCGGCCAGTGCATGTCGTGGTGCTGGAAGGCTTCGCCAACCCGGCCGATTACGCCGCCTATCCCCATATCGTCTGCCGTATGGGCGCCGCAGGGCGCATGCTGGACTGGCTGCGCGCGGCGGGGGTGAAAGACCTCATCCTGGCCGGCGCGGTACGGCGCCCCAGCTTCCTCTCCCTGCGGCCCGATGCCGGCGCGGCGCGGCTGCTGCCGCGCGTCGGCATGAAGGCCTTCGGCGGCGACGATTCGCTGCTGACCGCCGTGGTGCAGGTATTGCGGGAAGAGGGCTTCAACCCGCTGGAGGCCCGCCAGGTGCTCGCCGAGGTGATGGTCGACAGGCCAGGCGTGCTGACCGTGGCGCGGCCGGATGAGCAGGCTGCGCTGGACATCCGGCGCGGTCTGCATGTGTTGCGCGTGATTGGCGCCGCCGATATCGGGCAGGGCTGCGTGGTGCAGCAGGGGCTGGTGCTGGCGGTGGAGGCCATCGAGGGCACCGACGCCATGCTCGCCCGCGCCGGGACGCTGCGGCGGGAGGGCCCCGGCGGCGTCTTCGTCAAGGTGATGAAGCCCGGGCAGGATCGCCGGGCGGACCTCCCGACCATCGGCCCGGATACCGTGGCCGCCGCCGCCGCGGCCGGGCTGCGCGGCATCGCCATCCAGGCGGATGGCACCATCGTCATCGACCGTGCCGCGACCGTCGCCGCCGCCGAGGCGGCCGGGATGTTCCTGTTGGCGCTGGACCCGTTCGCCCCGGAATGGGCGCCCATACAGCAAGAGGAGAGTCCGGTATGAGCAGCTTCCTGCACACCATGATTCGCGTCGGCAATCTGGACCGCAGCGTGGATTTCTACACGCGCCTGCTGGGCATGAAGGAATTGCGCCGCAACGACGTGCCCGACGGCAAGTATACCCTTGCCTTCGTCGGCTTCGCGCCGGAGAGCACTGGCGCCGGCGTGATTGAGCTGACTTACAACTACGGTGTCGAGAAATACGAGATGGGCACCGCCTTCGGCCACCTCGCCATCGGTGTCCCGGACATCTACGCCACCTGTGACAAGCTCCGCGCCGAAGGCGTGAAGATCACGCGCGAGCCGGGCCCCGTGAAGTTCGGCACCACCGTCATCGCCTTCGTCGAGGATCCGGACGGCTACAAGATCGAGTTGATCGAGCGGAAGCCGGGCTGACGCACCGCATCCGGCGCAGCCTGTCCCGGGGTACCGGGCAGGCTGCCACCGGGCCGGCGGTCAGCCCGCCGGCGAGACCATCAGCGGTGCCAGCGCGACCCGGAGCGCCTCGGGTACCGGCCTGGTCTGGCTCATCTCCCGCCGGTCGACATGGACATGGATGAAGTGTCCCTCGGCGCAAGCAGTCTCCTGCTCCGGCCGGAAGATGCCGATCTCGTAGCGGACGGAGGAGGTGCCGATATGCGCCACCCGCAGCCCGACGCTCAGCACTTCCGGGAAGAAGGCGGGGGAATGATGGCGGCAGCAGGTCTCCACTACCACCGCCGTCACGGGCGAGTCATGGTCGTCCAGGATGCCCGTGCCGTACAGGAAGCTGGCCACCGCCGTATCGAAATACATGTAGTAGACAGCGTTGTTGACGTGCTGCAGGGCGTCCTGGTCGGCCCAGCGTGTCGGGACGCTGATGAAATGGCGGTAATCCTCGCGGCGGGGGATCTGCTTCGGCATGGCGGCATCCTGCACTGGGGGCGGCAGGGTAGGGGGCCGGGGCCGATTCGGCCACAGCATCGGGAAAAACCAGGGAAATCGCAGGCATTCCTTCAGCCGGGCTTCGCCATGGACGCGCGTCCCTGTATAGGTGAAGACATGGTGGCAACGGCGTGTTCGGCATCCGGCCGGAGCACACGGCGCTGGCCATGTGCACCTTCAGCCAGGATACGCCCCGCAGCCGATGTCAGCACCCGCCGCCCAGCCCCGCTTCGAGCCCTTCCGGCTGCGGGGCGCTAATTTCAACCTGCTGGTGCTGCGGCTGCTGGATGCGCGGCCCGAGGTGATCGTCCCGGCGCTGGGGGACCAGTTCCGCCGCGCGCCCGGCTTCCTGCGCTTCGCCCCCATCGTGATCGGGCTGGACGACCTGACCTCGCCCCAGCATGAGGTCGATTTCGCCCGGCTGGTGGCGGAGTTGCGCGCCATCCAGATCATGCCGATCGGCACCACCGGCGGCACGCCGGAGATGAAGGCCCTGGCCCAGTCGGCCGGCCTGCCGCCCCTGCGCGCCGCCGGCGGCGCCGCCCAGGAAGACGTGTCGCAGCAGGCCCAGGCCGCCCCGCCGCCTCCTGCCCCGGCCGAGCCGCCGCCCGAGCCGCCGCCGCCGCCTGGCATGACGCGCCCGACCATGGTGGTGGATACCGCCGTGCGCGCCGGCCAGCGCATCTGGGCCCAGGGCGCCGACCTGATCGTGACCGGCACGGTCAATGCTGGCGCCGAGGTGATCGCTGATGGCAATCTTCACGTCTATGGCGCGCTGCGTGGCCGGGCTATCGCGGGGGGAGCGGACAACATGGAAGCACGCGTCTTCGCGCTGCATTTCGATCCCGAACTCGTCTCCATCGCGGGCTACTACGCGGTGCGGGAAGGGTTGACCGAAGCGCCGATCGGCAAGCCTGTCCAGGTGCGGCTGATCGGCGAGAGTATGCGTTTCGACAAGCTGGGCTGACCGGGCGAACTGTCCGGCAGAGAGGAGAGTGACCCTATGGCGCAAGTGATCGTGGTGACATCGGGCAAGGGGGGCGTGGGCAAGACGACCACCTCGGCCGCCTTCGCCACCGGTCTTGCCCAGAGCGGCAAGAAGACTGTCGTCATCGACTTCGACGTGGGCCTGCGCAACCTGGACCTGATCATGGGTGTGGAACGCCGCGTGGTGTTCGACATCGTCAATGTGATCAACGGCGAGGCGCGGCTGAACCAGGCGCTGATCCGTGACAAGCGGGTGGACACCCTCTCCATCCTTCCCGCCAGCCAGACGCGGGACAAGGACGCCCTGACCAAGGAAGGCGTCAAGACCATCATCGATGAACTGTCCCAGGATTTCGACTACATCCTGTGCGACAGTCCCGCCGGCATCGAGAAGGGCGCGCTGCTGTCGCTCTACTTCGCGGATCAGGCCGTGATCGTGACGAATCCCGAGGTTTCCTCGGTCCGCGACTCCGACCGTATCCTGGGCGTGCTGCAGTCCAAGTCGAGGCGCGCCGAGGAAAAGAAGGAGCCGGTGAAGGAGCATCTGCTGGTCACCCGCTACGACGCCGCCCGCGTCGAGAGGGGAGAGATGCTGAAGCTGGAGGATATCCGCGAGATCCTGGCCATCCCCCTGCTGGGCGTGATTCCGGAGAGCGAGAGCGTGCTCAAGGCTTCCAATACCGGCAACCCCGTCATCCTGGACGAGGGTTCGAACGCCGGCAGTGCATATTCGGATGCGGTGGCACGCTTCCTCGGTGAGGATCGTCCCCACCGCTTCATCGAGCCGGAGAAGAAGAGCTTCCTCTCCCGGCTGTTTGGGGGGAGGGCGGCATGAGTTGGATCGACATCTTCAGAGGCAATCGCAAGCCACCAGCCTCCGCCGGCGCCGCCAAGGAGCGCCTGCAGATTGTCCTGGCGCATGAGCGCATCAGCCGGACGGGAGAGGACTTTCTGCCCAAGCTGCAGAAGGACCTGCTGGAGGTGATCTCCAAGTATGTGGCGATCGATGCCAAGGCTGTGAATGTCTCCCTCGACCGCGGGGGCGACATGTCCACGCTCGCGATAGAAGTGGAACTGCCGGGCCCCAAGGTGGAGCCCCGCCGGCAGGCGGCATCCTGAAGGTCACCGGCCGGCAATCCTGTCGGCCCGGATGACCTTGCCTGGGCCAGAGCCCTGACGGCCGGAAACCGGCATCAGCGCCCGGTTACGGTTCTGCCCGAGACCCGAACGGCCGCCGGAAACCGACGCGGCCGCGCCATAGGCGATACGCTGGCCAGCGCCCGCGGTGGCGGCATGAAGGCGACCATGCCGGCGGCACAGCGCGAGAGCTTCACCGCAGCGGATTCCCAGAGCGAAGCGCCCGGCGCGCCAGAACCTGGACAGAAGAAGAAGGCCCGGAAACATCCGGGCCCATGTGCCGGCCATTCCCGGCGGCGCCATGCTGCTCCACATGGCCAAGCAGTCAGGTATCCGCTCCGGCCCGCCGCACACCGCCACCCCAGGATACCGTGCCGCGCGACGAACAGGCGGCGAGGAGAGGGGCGGCGGGCAGCGCAGCCGGAGCCTTGCGTCAGCGACGCGAAGTCAGTTCGGTTTCCAGGGCCTTGATCTTGGCCGTCAGGGACTCGCGCAGACTGGCGGCCGCGTGCGGCTTCAGGGCCGCCAGCGCTTCCTTTAAGTCACGGAGCTGCTTCTTCTTCTCCTCCAGGGAGCGTTGGATTGGGCGGTTGCCGGACATCTGGCCGTCGAAGGCACGCATGACACTGGGATCCTTAAAGGTTCAAACCCGGCCGCAGCATCGCCGCCGCGCGCGCGGGGCGGCGGGCAAGGCAATGGGCCGGGGGAGCAAGGCGGCGGGCCGGCCAGCGTCAGGCCGGCAGCGGCCTGGAAGCATGGCTCAGGCCCGCCTCAACCGGTATCGGCCAGATGCCGGCGGAAGTCGAGGCCAGTTCAGTACTCGACTTCGTAGGAGAGGCCGACCTTCTGCCCAGCCTCGCCACCGGTGCTGCTTTCCAGCTTCAGCCGGGGCGTCAGTTCCACATCCACCTCCACGCGGGGCCCGCCTTCCAGGCCCTGCTCGACCCCGACATAGACGCCCTGGCCGATATAGCCGCCGGCCTCCAGCGTCGAGTTTGAGGCACTGCCGGTGCCATTGTCATCGGTACTGCCGATACCCAGCCGGTCCAGCCCCAGCCGCTCCGCCAGCCGGCTGAAGAAGCCGCCGCCGCCGCTACCCGGCAGCACGCCCGCCGTGCCAGCGACGCTTGCGGCGAGCTGCGCGATCTCGAAGGGCGAGAGCTTGTCGACCGACCGGCCGAAGAGCAGCCGTGCCAGCACCTCGTCCTGCGGCAGTTCAGGGTCGGAGGTGAACTTGATCACCGGCGCACTGGGCTGGCCGGTGATGGTGACGGTGATCATGACCCCCTGGACCGTGCTGGTGGCGGCGAAATCCAGGCTCGGCAGCAAGCCGGCGCCATCGAAGACCAGGGCGCCATAGCTGAAGGTCAGCCGGCGTTCCAGGAGCTGGAAGGTGCCGCGCCGGAGCTTGAAGGTGCCGTCCGGCGACGGGTTAGCCGCCGTGCCGCCGATATGGACGCTGCCGCCCATCTCGGCATCCAGGCCGCGGCCACGCACCAGGATGGATTGTGGCGCCTCCACCCGCAGGTCCAGTGCGACCGGGGCCGCGGGCGTGGCCTCCAGCGCGGGAGCCGGGGGCGCGGCGTTGCGGCGGGGCGTGGGGCGGGTGCTGCGGGTATTGGGGCCGCCGCGTTCCTGCACGTCGCCCAGCGTCACCACGCCGCCGCCGGGCAGTTGCTGCGGAATGTTGATGACCGCGCGGCGCAGGAGAATGGTGCCGCCCAGTGCCGGCGTCACCTGCAACGGGCCGGTGAAGCGAAGGTCGGCATCGGTCAGCAGCGTCACCAGCTCGCTCTGCAGGGGCTGCGCGTTGCGGGCGGTGACGGTGATGTCGATCGGAATGCCGGCGGCAAATGGCTCCAGGGAGCCTTGCGCGTTGATGCTGCCCTGGCCTGCGCGGGCATTCAGCCGTTCCAGCAGGATCTGCTGGCCCTGGGCGCGCAGCCTGCCCGTGATATTGGTCAGCCTCAGCCCATAGAGCGGGTTGCGGACGGTGCCGTTGGCCAGGTCCACCGTGCCGCCCAGCTGGGGTGCGCCAAGCGTGCCGCCGGCGCTGGCATCCAGCACGATGCGGCCATTCACCTGATTGGCGCCACCGCCCAGCGTGGGCGCCAGTGCCGGCGCGAGGTCGACCGTGCCCTTCACGCTGGCGGAGAGTGGAGCCTCGGTGGCGGGGCCCTGGGGCAGGCTGGCCTGGGCGGTGAGGTTGGCCAGATTGCCCGCGCGCAGGCTGGCATCGGCACGGATGGCGCCGGCGCCGTTGCGGGTGGCTTCCATCCGCAGGGTCGCGGCAGGCCAGCCACGCGACCACGGGGCCGTGACGGTGAGGCCGGTGCCGTTGATCACCGCTTTCACTTCCGGCGCCGAGGTCGGGCCCGTGATGCGCGCCTCGCCTACCACCGTGCCGCCGAATTGCGGCTGAGGCACGAAAAGATTGGCGACGGAGAGGGGCAGGGCGGCCAGCGCAAGGCGCAGATCGGCGCGCTCCGGCCCCCAGCGGCCGCTGAGGGTGATGTTGCCGGCTGGCCGTGCGGTCAGCCGCAGGCCCGGGATCTCCACGGCGCCGCTGGGCGGCAGCAGGATGCTGCCCGGCGCCGCCAGCCTGATGCCGTACTGCCCCTGCGTGACATCCAGCGCCGCGAGGTCGAAGCGCATGCCGTTGTTGCCGCGCGAGAAGCGGCCGCGGCCGTTGGCGCTGGCCATGGGCAGCTTCGCATTGGCGGCGAAATCCAGCGCCGCATCGGTGCCGCGCAGGGTCAGTTCGGCGCCGATGGTCTGGCCCGCGGCCTGCAACTGCTGCACCTGCAGGCGGGCATCGATGCCCTGGCGCTCCTCCTGCGGCGTAAGGGTGGCGTTCAGCTCCAGCCGCCCCGCCACGGGCTGCCCGGCCAGCGCGCTCAACGGCGCCAGGTTCTCGGATTTCAGGCGGGCATGTCCGTCGAAAAGGCTGGTGGTGGTGTTGAAGCTGCCATCGGCGGTGACGTCGATGGGGCCGAACTGGCCCTGCGCCTCGGCCAGCCGCACCAGATCGCCTTCGGCGGCGGCGCGCAGGGACAGGCTGACCGGCAGGCCCTCCGCCTGGGCGGTCAACCGCGCGTTGCCGGCCAGCCCCATGACGGCGGGCGTCTCCACTTCCAGTTCCGGCGCCTCCAGCCGGCGGCCGGAGACGGTGAGGCCGGGGCTGGAGAGATGCGCCGTCACCGCCGGATTGGCGGCGGGGCCGCGCACCGTGGCGCGCAGGTCCAGCGGCCCGGCCACCTGTGGCGAGATGCGGGAAACCTCGGGCGCCGAGAGATGCAGCGTGAGGTCCAGCTGCTCGCCGAAGGTGCCGGAGCCTTCCAGCCGCGTGGCGGCGCCATCGACGGTCAGGCTGTCGATGCGGGAGATGGTGCCGGCATATTCCACCACGGGCGCGGGGCCCAGCGCCGCGTCGGCGGGAGCGGGGAGGCGCAGCCCGTCAGGGGTCAGCCGCAGCCGGAAGTCCTGGCCATTGGCGATGCTGCCATCCAGCGCGATGGACTCCCAGCCCACCACCTCCGGCACCAGCGGAGCCAGGGCGGTGGAAGCGGCGACGCGTCCCTGGACCGTCAGCAGCTCCATGCTGCCCTCGGCCGAGATCTCGCCGCCCGGCGCGCGCAGCCAGAGCCGCGCCAGCCGCAGATCCCCGGCCGTGCCCTGGCTGGCGTCGATCGCGAATTCCAGCCTCGCGGCCGGTGGCGGCAGCAGGGTGGGTACTGCGGCATCCCCTTCCAGGGCGATCCGCGCGGAACGATCGGGGTTCATCGCCACGGTGCCTTGCGCGGCGAAGCGCGCGGCCTCACCGATGCTGCCCTGGGCGCGCAGCGCGGCGCCGCTGGCCGGGCCGTCCAGGCTCAACGAGAGGTCGGCGGGGTTGTCCGGCGCGCCGATAGCGGTGGCAAGCACGCCGCCCGCCGGCTCCTGCACCCGAAGGTTCAGCTTCAGGGCGGATTTAGGGTCCAGCCCGGCCTCCAGCGTCAGCTCGCCCGGCTGGCCCAGGCGGTGCAACTGCAACTGCGCCTCCAGCGCCGCCGCGACGAAGCTGGCATCGCCCTGGGCGGAAAGCGCGAAGTCGCCGCCAGGAGCGGCCTCCTCCTGCGTTGCGGCCACCAGTTCACGGGGGATCTCGATCCGCGCGATGTCGAGCTGCCGCAGGCGGATGGCGACCGGCAACTCAGGCAGGGTGGGGATCAGCGGGCCCTGCTCTTCGGGCTGCGGCTCCGGCTCGTCCGGCGAAGATTCCGGCAGGCGCAGCAGCGCGACGCGATCGGCGGCGACACGCTCGATCAGCAGCTCGCGGTTCAGCAGCGCGCCAAGGCCCAGGTCGATCCGGCCATGTTCCACCAGCAGCCACGGGCCTTTGGAATCGGCCATGGTGAGGCGGGAGAATCCCGGAGAGCCGGGAATGGGGCCGCGCAGCCCCTCGATGGTCAGGCCCGGCACGAGACGCGTGGCCAGGCGCTCGATGGCCCGCTGCCCCGGCCCGGTATTGGCGCCGAGCAGGAGACCGCCCACCAGCAGCAACGGCAACAGGATCAGGACGGCCAGGATGCCGCCCACCCACTTCAAAGCCCGCCGCATCAGAAAGCCTGCCCGATGCCGACATAGAGGCCGAAGCCGCTATCCCCCGGCTCCTTGTTCAGGGGGACGGCGATATCGGCGCGCAGGGGCCCGATGGCCGTCAGGTAGCGGACACCGAGGCCGGCGCCGTATTTGAGGTTGCTGACATTCGGCTTGGAATCGGTGCCCACGGAGCCGGCGTCCACGAAGGCCGCCATGCCCCATGCGCCGGTGATATGCTGCCGCAGTTCAACGCTGGCCTCGACCAAGGAGCGGCCGCCACGCGGCTCGCCGCTCCGCGTGCGGGGGCCGATGGACTGATAGCCATAGCCGCGTACGGAGCCGCCGCCGCCGGCATAGAAGCGCTTGTCCGGCGGGACATCCCCGGTGCCGGCACCCAGGATGCTGCCCACCACGCCGCGCAGCGCCAGGACGGTGTGCTTGTTGCCGGACAGGTCGAGATAGGTGCTGGCCTGCAGGCGGGTGCGGGTGAACAGATCGCTATCCGTGAAATTGTAGATGGGGCTGGCCAGCGCCGCGACGCGCAGCCCGCGGCTCGGGTTCAGCACGCTGTCCACATCCTCCCACCGCACCTGCCCGAGTACGCCGAGCAGCTGATAGTTGGTGGTCACGTCATCCTGGGTCACGCGGCTGATCTCGGCCAGGGGGCCGGCACCGATGCTCAGGCGGTCGGAGATCGGCCGTTCCAGCAGGATGCTGGCGGTGACTGCATCGCGGTCATAGGCCTTCAGCCTTTCCCGCAGCGCCGCCACATCATAGGTCATGGTCTGGTTCACGCCCAGGAACCAGGGCTGCCTCAGGTTCACCCCCAGCCTGCCGCCGGCATTGTTCGTGCCGCTGCCGGTGCCCAGGCGGTTGATCTCCGCCTCGACCCGCAGCCTCTCGGCGGCGCCGAAGAGGTTGCGGTGCTCCCAATAGGTGCTGAAGGTCGGGCCGTAGCGCGTCTCGTAAGCGGCACTGAAACCGATGGCGTGGCGGGGCCGACCGCTGACGGTGAAGGTAACGGGCAGGGTGCCGGCTTCGTCCAGCCGGTCCCCAGCGCGGGCGCGCACGGTGCCGAAGACGCCCAGGGCGGCCAGATTCCGCCGCGTCCTGTCCATCTCCTCCTGGCTATAGATCTCGCCGCGCAGCGGGCGGACGACATTGGCCAGCAATTCGTCATTCACCCCTTCCTGCCCCGTGACCACCGGCATGCCGAAGCGGGCGACCGGACCGGGGGTGACGCGGAAGGTCACCTCCATCAGCCGCGTGTCATGATCCACCACCACTCGCCGGGTGGCGGCGGCGAAGGGATGTCCGGTATCGCGGAGCCGGTCGACCAGGGCGTCCTGGGCATCGATGATGGGCTGCGCGCGGGCGGGCTCGCCCGCCTTCAGCTCCACGGTGCCAGCATCTTCCAGCGAGGCACCTGGGGGCTCCGCCCGCACGATCACGGGGGCCAGGTGGTACAGCGGCCCCTTGTCCACCCGGATGACCACGGGCACCGGCCCTGGCATGGCAGCCAGCCGCTGCGCCAGGCCCGGGGTGTCCGGTGCCTCGCCGGCCAGGGTGACGCTGCTGGTGCCGCTGTAATAGCCCTCGGACCGCAGGGCGTCCCGCAGGTTCCCGGCATCGCCGATGGCGCGGGCGATCAGGCCATCGGCATCGACGGGCACGCTCTCCCGCAGGTTCTCCAGGGCGGAGGCGCGGCGCAGCGCCTCGTCCAGCGCCTCGGAGCCGGTGTCGGGGATACTGACCTCGTAGCTGCGTACCGCCTCCTCGGTCGATGCGGCAGGCGTGGCGGCCGGCGTCTCCTGCCCCGGCGCGGGGCCGGAGAAACTGGTGAAAACCGGTGCCGTGAGGCCAAGGAGGAGGAGGGTGTATTTGAGGCGCATGTGCTTACGGGTTATGCCCTAGCACATGGAACCTATACTTGCCGAAACACTGACGCGTTGGCGCAGGCATCTCCACGCCAACCCAGGTCTGACCTTGAACGAGGGCGCGACCGCAGCCTTCGTCGTTGAAAAACTTCGGGAACTCGGTGTTACCGATATCACGGAGGGCGTCGGCGGCCACGGCGTCGTGGCCACGCTCCAGCGTCCGGGCAGCAACCGCAGCGTCGGCCTGCGCGGCGACATGGACGCGCTGCCGATCGAGGAAGCCGCCGCCGACCTGCCATGGCGCAGCACTGTCCCGGGCGTGATGCATGCCTGCGGCCATGACGGCCATACCACGGCGCTGCTGGGCGCCGCCGCCGTGCTGATGCGCGACCCTGACTGGACCGGCACCGTGCGGCTGGTATTCCAGCCCGCCGAGGAGGGCGGCGGTGGCGCCGAGGCCATGATCCGGGACGGGCTGTTCCAGCGCTTCCCGATGGACCGCATCTTCGGCTGGCACAACTGGCCCGGCCTCGCGGCCGGCACGGTCGCGGTGCATGACGGCCCGGTGATGGCCGCCGGCAACCGCTTCAAGATCGATATCGAGGGGCATGCCGGCCACGCCGCTCTGCCGCATCTGGCGCGCGACCCGATCGTGGCGGCCGGGCATGTCATCGTCGCCTGCCAGTCCATCGTCGCCCGTACGCTGGACCCGCTGGATACCGGCGTGGTCAGCCTGACCACGGTGCATGGCGGCGAGGCACAGAACCAGATCGCCGCCCGCGTCGAGATCAAGGGCAGCATGCGCTATCTGCGGAAGGAAGTGGGCGACCAGATCTTCCAGGGGCTGCAGCGCATCGCGGAAGGCGTCACCGCCACCTTTGGCGTGAAGGCGCAAGCCATCCTCCAGGGCGGCGTGCCCGTGACCGTGAACCACAAGGCGGAGGCCGACATGGCGGCGGAAGCGGCGGGCGCGGTGACGGCGGTGCGGCGCGACATCCCGCCGGCCATGACGGGCGAGGATTTCTCCCACTTCCTGCATCACGTGCCCGGCGCCTTCGTCTGGATCGGCAATGGCCCGGCCGATGGCGGGCGTGAGCTGCACAATCCCCATTACGACTTCAACGACGCCGTGCTGCCGGCGGCCAGCGGCTTCCTGGCCGAGGTCGCGCGGCGGGCCCTGGCGAAGGAGGACTGAGGGCGCCTGTGCGGGGCCGGCGCAGGCCCCGCATACCCGGCGGGCGGCAACCCTTTCAGGTCTCCGGCAGCAGCTGGATCAGCCCGAGGGCCGCCAGTCCGAGCGCCAGCAGGGAGAGCACCACCGTCGCTGTCACGCGGGCGCCGGCACTGGCCACCATCCGCACATCGACGCCCAGGCCCAGGGCCGCCATGGCCACCACCGTCAGGATCCCTGCGACGGTGGAGATCGGACCCAGCGCGAATTCCGGCACCGCGCCCATGGCGCGCAGGACGGCCAGCGCCAGGAAGCCCAGGATGAACCAGGGCACGAGGCGGGAGAGCGGCGGCTTCTTGCCCCCCACGCGCCCCGCGACCAGGGACAGGCCCAGCACGATCGGCCCCAGCATCAACACCCGCACCAGCTTCACCAGGGTGCCCACCTGGACGCTGAGCGCCGCGACAGGGGCGGTGGCGGCCAGGACCTGTGGCACGGCATAGACCGTCAGCCCGGCCAGCACGCCATACTGCAAGTCGGTCAGCCCCAGCAGCGGTATCAGCAGCGGCAGCAGCAGCACCACGGCCACGCCCAGCACGGCGGTGAAGGCGATGGAGGAGGCGACATCCTTGGCGCCGGCGCCAATCACGGGCGCGGCGGCGGCGATGGCGGAATTGCCGCAGATCGAATTACCGCAAGCCACCAGCACCGACATCTTCGGCGGCAGGCCCAGCGCGCGCCCGATGCCGTAGCCGAAGGCGAGGGACAGCGCGACCACCACCGCGATCCCGACCAGCAGCACCGGGCCCGCCGCCAGAATGGCCTGCAGGCTGAGCGAGGCGCCCAGCAGCATCACCGCCACTTCCAGCAGCATCTTGGCGCTGAAGGCGATCCCGTCGTTGAAGTATCTGGGCGGTGTCCAGACGCTCCGCACCAGCGTGCCGATCAGGATGGCCAGCACCAGGCTCTCCAGCCAGGCCCGGCCGAAAAGCGCGACCTCGACCCACTCCAGGATCTCGGCGGCGATGACAACCGCGGCGCAGAGCAGAAGGCCAGGCATCAGAACGCGGAGGCGGCCGATGATGCCCGCATGGGCAATAGGGGCCTGCGCTTGTGGGGAAGGCATAAATCTGTATCCGGAACGTATCGGCCATGCTTCTGGCCCTTGGCCATTCAGTGATCCAACGCGATGTTCTTGTCATTCCGTTCGAGAAAAACGAATGATTGGGGCATGACGCTCGACCAGCTTCGCATCTTCCTGGCTGTGGCCGAACGGGAGCATGTCACCCGCGCCGCCCACGCACTGAACCTGACGCAATCCGCTGTGAGTGCCGCTATCCGCGCGCTGGAGGCACGGCATGGCATCGCGCTGTTCCACCGCATCGGCCGCCGGATCGAGCTGAGTGAGGCGGGGCATATCTTCCGCGCGGAGGCCGAAGCGGTGCTGGGCCGTGCCCAGGCGGCGGAGTTGGTGCTGGCGGAGCTTGGCGGGGTGCAGCGCGGCATCCTGGCGGTGCAGGCCAGCCAGACGGTGGCCAGCTACTGGCTGCCGCCGCTGCTGGTGCGCTTCCGCGCCCGGCATCCCGGCGTGCAACTGCGGATGACGGCCGGCAATACCACCAGCGTCGTGCAGGCGCTGCTGGACGGCACGGCGGAGCTTGGCTTCGTGGAAGGTGAGGTGGAGGAGCCGGCCCTGGTGCAGACGCCGCTCGCCTCCGACCAGCTGATCATCGTCGTGGGGCTGGACCATCCCTGGGCGACCGGGGAGCCCATTTCATTCTCCCGCCTGCCGGAGAGCGTCTGGATCATGCGTGAGCCCGGTTCCGGCACCCGCGCGGCCTTCGAGCAGTTGCTGCCGCGCCTTGGCCTGTCGCCCGAGGAGGTGGAGACGGCGCTGGAGCTACCGTCCAACGAGGCGGTGCTGGCGGCGGTGGAAGGCGGTGGCGGCGCGGCGGTGGTATCGGAACGCGCGGCGGCGCCGCATCTGGCCGCCGGTCTGCTGGCGAGGGCTGGGGTCGATCTCCCGCCGCGCAGCTTCAAGGCGCTGCGGCACAGGGAACGCTATGCCACCGCTGCGGCGCGGGCGCTGCTGGAGCTTGCCGCCGGCGCTTAAGAGGTCAGAAGAGCTGCTTGCCCGGGCCGTAGGGTGCCACGATCTCGTCCTTGCCCACCATGTTCAACAGGGCGCGGGCACGTTCATCAAGCTGGTCGCGGTCGATCAGGTCGCCGCGCAGACCGGCGACGCGGCGTTCCATGCTGTCACGCTCCGCCTCCACCCTGGCCAGCTCGATCCTGGCGGCGGAAATCTCCACGGCCTTGGCCTCCCGCGCCAGGGAGCCCACGCGCGGACCATGCACGGCATACCAGGCGAAAT
This sequence comes from Roseomonas marmotae, assembly GCF_017654485.1. Taxonomy (NCBI): domain Bacteria; kingdom Pseudomonadati; phylum Pseudomonadota; class Alphaproteobacteria; order Acetobacterales; family Roseomonadaceae; genus Roseomonas; species Roseomonas marmotae. The sequence goes on from NZ_CP061091.1 coordinate 2,109,743, forward strand.
GCCAGCACAGCCCGGCGAAGATCACCGGGACGAAGAGTACACTGATCGCCCGCTTGATCGCGCGCATCCAAAAAATCCCCTCGAACGGCCGATTCCCCCCGGCCGCTCCCCATGCTCACCAGAGGAGAGGTTTACGGCCGGCGCAAGGCGGGATTGCCGGGCGCATCATCAATGCGCCCGGCTGTGGCATCAGCGCCGCAGGATAGTGCGGCCGGCGTAACGCGCCGAGGGGCCGAGGCCCTGCTCGATGCGGATCAGCTGGTTGTACTTCGCCAGACGGTCGGAGCGGCTGAGCGAGCCGGTCTTGATCTGGCCGCAGTTGGTGGCAACGGCCAGGTCGGCGATGGTCGTGTCCTCGGTCTCGCCGGAGCGGTGGGACATGACGGCGGTATAGCCGGCGCGATGCGCGGTCTCGACCGCTTCCAGCGTCTCCGTCAGGGTGCCGATCTGGTTTACCTTCACCAGGATCGAGTTGGCGGTCTTCTTCTCGATGCCCTGGCGCAGGCGCTCGGGGTTGGTGACGAAGAGGTCGTCGCCAACCAGTTGCACCTTGGCGCCGAGCTTGTCGGTCAGCAGCTTCCAGCCGGCCCAGTCATCCTCGGCGCAGCCATCCTCGATCGAGATAATGGGATACCGGCCGCAGAGGTCGGCCAGGTAGTCCACCATGCCGGCGGCGTCGAGCTTCTTGCCCTCGCCTTCCATGTCGTAGACGCCGTCCTTGAAGAACTCTGTGGAGGCGCAGTCGAGGGCGAACATGATGTCCTCGCCCACGCGGTGGCCAGCGGCCTCGCAGGCCTTGGCGATGAAGCCCAGCGCTTCCTCGGCCGACTTCAGGTTCGGGGCGAAGCCGCCCTCGTCGCCGACATTGGTGTTGTGGCCGGCGTCGCGCAGCGCCTTCTTCAGGCTGGTGAAGACCTCGGCGCCGATACGCACGGCATCGGCCACGGTGCCGGCCGCCACCGGCATGATCATGAATTCCTGGATGTCGATGGGGTTATCGGCATGCTGACCGCCATTGATGATGTTCATCATCGGCACCGGCAGCGTGCGGGCGAAGACACCGCCGACATAGCGATACAGCGGCACGCCGTAATGCTCGGCCGAGGCCTTGGCGGTGGCGAGGCTGACGGCGAGGATGGCGTTCGCGCCCAGGCGCGACTTGTTCGGCGTTCCGTCCAGCTCCAGCATGGTCTCGTCGATCTTGACCTGCTCGGTGGCGTCCATGCCGGAGAGGGCGTCGAAGATCTCGCCCTCGACATTGGCGACGGCCTTCAGCACGCCCTTGCCGTGATATCGGGCCTTGTCGCCGTCACGCAGTTCGACGGCCTCATGTGCGCCGGTCGAGGCGCCGGAGGGAACGGCAGCGCGGCCCATCGCGCCCGAATCCAGCACGACATCGACCTCGACGGTCGGGTTGCCACGCGAATCAAGTATTTCGCGCGCGATGATGTCGGCAATGGAAGTCATTCCGGCGATCTCCTGTGATGGAAGTCACCGCGCGATAGGACGGTATTCGGCCGAGGGCAAGGGTAGGGGCGGTGATGTGAAGAGGCGGGGTGCCGGTCACAGGAAGCCGATCCATCGCCCCGCGACCAGTGCCGCCAGCCAAAGGATGGCCGAGGCCGCGGCCATGACGCGCACCGGCATGGCCACGGCACCGCCGTCCACCGCCAGCCGGTAGAAGCCGGCGCCGTGCTGCAGGCCGATGTTCAGCAAGGCGCAGGCCAGCAGGGCCAGCTTGGCCAGGAAGGCCGCATTGCCGAGATAATGCGGGGGGCGGACGGTGAAGAGCCAGAAGCCCGTGAGCAGGGCCAGCGCCAGCCCGGCGGCCGCGGCGCGGGTCAGGAAGGGCCCCAGCACCGCCAGCGGCACCTGCCGGAAGAAGCCCATCAGTCGCAGGTCCAGCGGCAGGATGGCGCCCAGCACCAGCCCGATCCCCAGGATATGCGCGGCATTGACGAAAAGGTAGGCCGTGCCGGAATGCCGCAGCCAGACCGCGCCCGGCCAGTCCGCCAGTGCCTGAACGGCCTCCATCCAGGCTTCAGCGGCTGCCGATCCGCTCCGGATACATGTCGAAGTTCCGGTCGGCGACCGTGACGCGCACGGCCTTCATGTGCCGCGCCCCCGCCTCGCGTGAGCGGTTGCCGAGGATGGTGATCGCATCGCCAGGCTTGACCGTCTCGGCGGTGAAGCCGGAACGCTGCGTCTGGCCGGGATTGCCGAGGTCGATCTGCCAGAGCTGCCCATCCGCCGCGCGCACCCGCAGCGTCGGATGCGGCGGCGCCATGGAAACGGCCTGGACCTGTCCTTGCAAGGTGATCTGCTCATCCTCGGCCCAGGACCAGCCATGATGGGCGGAGGCGGTTCCGCCGGCGAAAAGCCCTGTTGCCGCAGCCGTCAGGACAAGGCGTCGGGCCAGTAGGGTCATTGTCGTGCTCCCGGTTCCGCAGGCAGGGGTTCCGCGCCTGCTTTCCAGGAGATGCTGGGCATGGCCCGCACGCCGAGGGGCGTCACGGCAAATTGAGGCCGGACATGGAAAGGGCGGCCTGGGGCCGCCCTCGATATCCGGTTCAGTCCAGGCCGCTCAGACCATCCGGGCCTGCTTGACCGCCGCGCCGATAAAGCCGGCGAAGAGGGGATGCGGCTCGAAGGGCTTCGACTTCAGCTCCGGGTGGTACTGCACGCCGATGAACCAGGGATGGTCGGGATATTCGACGATCTCCGGCAGCAGCCCATCCGGCGAGAGGCCGGAGAAGCGCAGCCCGGCCTGCTCCAACCGGTCCCGGTAGCCGATATTCACCTCGTAACGGTGGCGGTGGCGCTCGGTGATCTCACCGGTGCCATAGACCTGCCGCACGAGCGATCCCTCGGCCAGCGACGCGGGATAGGAACCGAGGCGCATCGTACCGCCCAGGTCGCCTTCCTTGTTCCGCTTCTCACGCTCATTGCCGCGCAGCCACTCGGTCAGCAGGCCAACCACAGGCTCCTCGGTCGGGCCGAATTCGGTGGAGGATGCCTTCTCCAGCCCCACCAGGTTCCGCGCCGCCTCGATGACGGCCATCTGCATCCCGAAGCAGATGCCGAGGAAAGGCACCTTCTTCTCGCGCGCGAAGCGCACGGCTTCGATCTTGCCCTCGGCCCCACGCTCACCGAATCCGCCGGGCACGAGGATGCCGTGCACGCCCTCCAGCCGCTCCACCGCCGCCGGGGTCTCGAAGACCTGGCTGTCCACCCAGTCCAGGTTGACCTTCACCCCGTGCTGGATACCGCCATGCACCAGGGCTTCCGCCAGCGACTTATAGGCATCCAGCAGCGAGATGTACTTGCCGACCACCGCGATATTGACCTCGCCTTCCGGGTTGGTCAGGCGGTTCACGATACGCTTCCACTCGTCCAGGTTCGGCTCGCCATAGGCGGAGAGGCCGAAATGGCGCAGCACTTCGCGGTCGAGGCCCTCGGCGTGATACTGCAGCGGCACGCCATAGATGGGCGAGGTATCCAGCGCCGGGATCACGCTCTCCGGCCGCACGTTGCAGAAGAGCGCGATCTTGCGGCGCTCGTTCTCCGGGATCGGCCGGTCACAACGGCAGAGCAGGATCTGCGGCTGGATGCCCAGGCCCAGCAGTTCCTTCACGCTGTGCTGCGTCGGCTTGGTCTTCAGCTCCCCGGCCGAGCGGATGTAGGGCACCAGCGTCAGGTGCATGAAGAGGCTGCGCTGCGGGCCCAGCTCGTTGTTCAGCTGGCGCAGGGCTTCCAGGAAGGGCAGGGACTCGATGTCGCCCACCGTGCCGCCGACCTCGATCAGCACGAAGTCCAGCCCGTCGGTGCCGGCCGTGGCGGCTTCCTTGATGGCGTCGGTGATATGCGGGATCACCTGGACGGTGCCACCCAGGTAGTCGCCCCGCCGCTCCTTCGCGATCACGTCGGCATAGATGCGGCCCGAGGTCCAGGCGTCGGACTGGTGGGCATGCACGCCGGTGAAGCGCTCGTAGTGGCCGAGGTCGAGGTCGGTCTCGGCACCGTCGTCGGTGACGAAGACCTCACCGTGCTGATACGGGCTCATGGTGCCCGGATCGACGTTGAGATAGGGGTCGAGCTTACGAAGGCGGACCTTGTAGCCCCGTGCCTGCAACAGCGCGCCGAGGCTAGCCGCCGCGATGCCCTTGCCGAGGGAGGAAACCACGCCGCCGGTGATGAAAACAAACCGCGTCATGGGCCGCCTTTCTACCAAGCCGTCGGGGCATCGGGAACCCGCCAGGACGGCATCACTGCTCTGCTGCACTGCTGGGGGCTCCCGAGGCCCAAAGCAGTCTGCTCATACAAAAAGGGCGCCGGAGGCATCGCCTCCCGCGCCCGGACCAAGTGCCGTGTCGTGGCGGCCTTAGTTCGTCGGCACCGAAGGCTGCGCCGGAGTGGCCGGCAGCGCGGGTGCCGGCTGCTGGGTGGCGCCGGAGTTGATCCCCGGGGCCTCGCTGCTCGGCACGGACGGAATGGCCGGGCCGGGCGGCAGGTCCAGGATGGAGCCAGGCCGGGACTGGCCGCGCCCCAGAAGGGCCATGGCCAGAGCCAGCACCATGAAAAGGGTAGCCAGCACGCCGGTGGTGCGCGTCAGCAGGTTGGCCGTGCCGCGCCCGCTCATGAAGGACCCCATGCCCTGGGAGGAGCCGATGCCGAGGCCGCCGCCCTCGCTGCGCTGCAGCAAAACGACGCCGATCATCGCGAGGGTGACGAAAAGGTGCAGGACCAGCAGGACTGTCATCATGGCGGGGCCGCTTCTAACCGCGATCAGACGGATTTGCCAGCGGAAGTAACACTCGCCGCTTCCTCCGCCGCCATGCGGAAGGCCGTGGCGACGGTCGCGGCCCTGACAGCCGTGCGATCGCCCGGGAAAACATGGCCTTCCACCCTGGCCGGCTGCCCGGCCAGCGCCACGCCCACATAGACCAGCCCGACCGGCTTGGAGGCGGTGCCGCCGCCCGGCCCGGCGATTCCCGTGGTGGAAATGCCCATGGAGGCACCCGACTCGCGCGCCGCGCCCTCGGCCATCGCCGCCGCGACCTCGGCGCTGACGGCGCCAAGCCGCGCGATCAGCGCAGGGTCCACGCCGACCGACTTGCTCTTGGCTTCGTTGGAATAGGTGACATAGCCCCCCAGCAGCGTGGCGGAGGAGCCGGGGACCGCCGTCACGGCCGCCGCCACCAGCCCACCCGTGCAGGACTCGGCGGTGGCCAGCGTCAGTCCGCGCGATTGCAGGATCCGCAGTAGCAGCGCGGCCTGTTCCAGGGTCTCCTCGGGCAGCATGGTCACAGCGTCACTCCCATCCAGCGGGCGGCTAGCAGGAGGGCGGCGGCCAGGGCGCCAGCGATGATATCGTCCAGCATGACGCCGGCGGGGCCCTTGCGGCGGTCCGCCCAGCCGACGGGGCCGGGCTTCAGGATATCGAAGGCACGGAACAGCAGGAAGGCCAGCAGCACCCCGGCGATGCCCGTCGCCACGGGCAGCGCCGCCAGGGCAAGGGACTGCCCGGCGCCTTCATCCACCACCACCCAGCCGGGGTCGCGCTGCGCCTCCGGCAGCCGCGTCAGCGCCCACCAGCCCAGGATCGAGAGCGCCAGGGCCAGCGACAGGCTGGCCTCCGGCCCGGCCAGAGCCACCGGCAGCACCAGCAGCGATCCCCAGGTGCCTGGCGCCGGCCGCAGGAAGCCTACCCCGCCCAGGCTGGCCACGAAACGGGGCAGGGTGGCGGAGATGGCGGAAGGAGCACTTTCCGGCAGGTTGGCGGGAAGCTCGGCCTGCTCGCTCATCGGGCAGCGGTGGCGCTGAGGGGCGCGCCAACCGGCAGCCAAGGCTTCAGCGGATGGTCCAGCCCCGCCGTGCCGGCATCCAGGGCGCGGTAGATCACCGCGTTCTCCACTACCCGCTGCACGTAGTTGCGGGTCTCGTTGAAGGGGATCATCTCCATCCAGTCGATCATGTCGGCACCGCCGGCCACCGGGCCCAGACGCGGGTCGCCATAGGTGGAGACCCATTCATCCACCCGGCGCGGCCCGGCATTATAGGCGGCTGCGGCCATGGCCAGATTGCCGAAGCGGGCGATCTGATCCGCCAGATACTGCGAGCCGAGCTGGATATTGTGGAGGGGCTGGGAGGTCAGCCAGCCCGTCTGGGTCGGGACGCCCAGCTGCCGCGCCACCTGCGCCGCCGTGCCGGGCAGGAGCTGCATCAGCCCCCGTGCATTGGCCGGCGAGACGGCGGTGGTGTCGAAATTGCTTTCCTGCCGGCTGATGGCATTGATGAAGGCCGGTTCGGCCTCGCCCGTCGCGGGGGCGGGGTAGGGGGCCGGGAAGCCTTCCGGCAGCAGCATCACGCCGTCGATGCCCGCGCGCCGGGCGATCCAGACGGCATGGTCGGGGCGGCCGATGCTATGGGCCAGCCGTGCCGCCAGCACCTGGGTGGCGGGGTCGGCCGCCAGATCCTCGATCCGCAGCAGGAAGGTGCGGGCGCGGCCGGTATCGCCGAGATCGGCCAGGGTCACAACGGCGCGCGCCAGTTCCATGTCCAGGAAGGCGGCAGCGGCGGCGGGGCTGGGCACTGCCGGCACCACGCCGCTGATGCGTGCCGAGACCTGCGGCGCGCGCTCCCCCAGCGCCAGGGCAGCCAGCTGGCCGTAGAAGCCGGTCGGCAGGGTGGCGGCCTCCGCGTAGTGCTCGCGCGCCTCGGCCGCGCGGCCCTGCGCCTCAGCCGCCCGGCCGCGCCAGTAGGAGGCGCGGGAGCGGGTGATGATGCTGCTGCTGTCCCGACCCAGCACCGCGAAGTGCCGCGCCGCCCGGGCCGGGTCGTCCAGCTTCCGCAGGGCGATGAAGCCGGCCAGGAACTCGGCGTCATGCAGCCCGGCGCTATCGGCGGGCTGCCCGTGATACGCCGCTATGCGCCAGGCCGAGGCCGCGTCCCCCAGCCGCAGCAGCTTGCGGGCCAGCACCTGCCGCTCCGTCCAGACGGCGCTGGCCGCCTGCGGCGTCAGGTCCCGCTGCAGGGGCTCGGCGGCCTGCCAGACGGCGGCGGCCTCCTGGTCGCGGTCCTTGCGGCGGAGGTAGCGTGCCCATTCGGCCGCGAGGCCGAGGTCGCCGGGGTTGGCAGGCAGGCCGGCTTCGGCCCCCGGCTGATCTCCGGCCAGGGCCAGCCGCCGGGAGGCTGCGGCCTGGCCGGCGGCGGGCAGCAACGGCAGCAACCGGCCGGCGGCGGCGAACTGCCGCGTCCAGGCCAGCCTCTCGAAGCGCGCCAGATGATCCTCCGGCGTCAGGACAGCGGCATTGCGGCTGAGGAAGGCGGCTTCCTCGATGGCTTCGGCCGGGCCGTCGCGCCAGGCGCGGCGCAGGCCCGGCACGGGGTCGCGCCCCTGGCGCTGCTGCACATCGGCCAGGGCCTGGGCGCCGCTCAGGCCGCGCGGCAGTTCGTGCCCATAGAGCTGCGACACCAGCGCGTCGTTCGGCAGTACGGGCAGCAGCTCCTCCGCCCGCGCCAGCAGGGTGGCACGCATGGGCCAGTCCGGGTTGGCGGCCAGGAAGGCGGCGATCTCCTCGGCCGTGGCCATGCCACGCACCTGCATCCGCATCCAGTTCACCAGCTTGGCTGCCAGCGGGTCCGCCATCACCGCCAGGGCGGCGGCATCCGTCCACCGACCGGCATTGGCGGCGCCGATGGCGGCGCGGCCGGAGGCGCGGGCGCTCTCGCTGGCCCAGGGCTGTGCCGCGGCCGGCAGCGCCAGGCCGAAGAGCAGCGGCGCCAGCAGCAGGGCACGGGCGCGGCGGCGGGGGAGGAAGCATGTGGGAACGCGGGAAGGACAGCGCATGGCCGCCGAACCCTAGCGGATCGGATCATGCTTGTCCCGAAGCCATCGGGGCCTCCCTGCGCGTGAAACATTTCCGCAACGCTTGTCGCGCGCCTCCGTCGCGCCTAGCTTCCGGCCTTCGCTGGCCAGATGGCCGGCGGAACTCTTTGCCCCCCCGGAAGGAAAGCTGCCCCGATGTTCAAGGGATCCCTCGTCGCGCTGATCACGCCGATGGCCGAGGATGGGTCGCTGGATGCCAAAGCCTTCCAGGAATTCGTGGAATGGCAGGTGGCGGAAGGCACCCAGGGCCTGATTCCCGTCGGCACCACGGGCGAGAGCCCGACGCTCTCGCATTATGAGCACCGCCGCGTGGTGAAGATGTGCGTGGAGGCCGCGGGTGGCCGCGTGCCCGTCATCGCCGGCACCGGCAGCAACAGCACCGAGGAAGCGATCGAGCTGACGCGCCACGCCAAGGAGGCGGGCGCCGATGCGGCGCTGATCGTGACGCCGTACTACAACAAGCCGACGCAGGAGGGGATGTATCTGCACTTCACGGCCATCGCCGATGCCGTGGACCTGCCGGTCATCATCTACAATATCCCCCCGCGCAGCGTCGTCGACATGTCCGTCGAGACGATGGCGCGGCTGGCGAAGCATCCGAACATCGTGGGCGTGAAGGACGCGACCGCCAACCTGACCCGCCCGCTGCATACCCGCGCCGCCATCGGCCCGGATTTCTGCCAGCTCTCGGGCGAGGACCACACCGCCCTGGCCTTCCTGGCCGCCGGCGGCCATGGCTGCATCAGCGTCACCGCCAATATCGCCCCGCGCCTCTGCGCCGAGATGCATGCCGCCTGGGCGGCCGGCAACTTCGCCGAGGCCATCGCCATCCAGGACCGGCTGCTGCCGGTGCATGACGCGATGTTCTGCGAGACCTCGCCCGGGCCGGTGAAATACGCCGCCAGCCTGCTGGCCAAGTCCACGCCGCGCTGCCGCCTGCCGCTGGCGCCGGTGGCGGAATCCACCCGCGCCCGGGTGAAGACCGCCATGGTCTCCGCCGGCCTGCTGAACTGAGGGGGCCATGGCCGCCAAGGACAAGAAGAAGTCGTCGCTGATCGCCCACGGCACGGCCGCGCAGAACCGCAAGGCCCGCTTCGACTACAAGATCGGCGAAACCTTCGAGGCCGGCATCGTGCTGGTGGGGCCGGAGGTGAAGTCCCTCCGCTCCGGCCGCGCGGCCCTGGCCGATGCCTGGGCCGGCGAGCGGGACGGCGAGATGTGGCTGTTCAACTGCTACATCCCGGAATGGCAGGCCGGCAGCTTCATGGCGCATTTCGAGCCGCGCCGGCCGCGCAAGCTGCTGCTGCACAAGAAGCAGGTGGAATCACTGACCGGCGCCATCACACGCGAAGGCGTCACGCTGGTGCCGCTGGAGATCCTGTTCAACGACCGCGGCCTGGCCAAGGTCGTGCTGGGCGTGGGCGAGGGCAAGTCCAAGGCCGACAAGCGCCACGCGATCGCCGAGCGGGACTGGCAGCGCGACAAGTCCCGGGTCCTGCGCGGCGACAAGTTCTAGTGCCGCGGCGGCAGGGGCGGGGCCTGCCCACCGGGCGGCGCTAGGGCGCGATGGGCTCCATCCTCGGCGTCGTCCTGCCGGTCTTCGGGCTGATCCTGCTGGGCTTCCTGGCGCGGCGGGGCGGCTGGCTGGGGCCGAATACCATGGCGGAGCTGAACCGCTTCGTCGTCTGGCTGGCGCTGCCAGCCATGCTCTTCCACGTCATGGCGCATACCGCCTGGTCCATCCTGTGGCAGCCCGGCTTCGTCGCAGCCTTCGGGCTGGCCAGCATGGGGCTTTTCGCCGTCACGCTGGCGCTACGCCTGCGCGCGGCGCGGCCCCTGCCGGATGCCAGCATCGAGGGGCTGAACGCCGCCTATCCCAATAGCGGCTACATGGGCTTCCCGCTCTGCCTGATGGCGCTGGGGCCGCAGAGCCTGCCCTTGGTCACCATCGGCATGATCATGACGGTCTGCGTGCTCTTCGCGCTGGCCGTGGTCTGCATCGAGATCGGCCTGCAGGAGGAGCGGCGCCCCGCGCGTCTGGCGGCCAAGGTCGGGCTTGCCCTGGCGAAGAACCCGCTGCTGGTGGCGCCGGCGATGGGTGCCCTGGTTTCCGGCACCGGGCTGCCGCTGCCGGAGGCACTGGATTCCCTGCTGAAGCTGCTGGGCGCCGCTGCCTCGCCCTGCGCGCTGGTGGCGCTGGGCGTCTTCCTGGCGCAGCAGGGCATGGTGCGGGGGCGAGACCTGCAGGGTACCCTGCTGCTGGTGCCGCTGAAGCTGCTGGCGCTGCCGGCGCTGGTCTGGCTGCTGGCCGCGCAGGTCTTCCGCCTCGGTCCGCTGGCCACCCATACGGCGGTGCTGCTGGCGGCGCTTCCCACGGGCACCGGGCCATTCATGCTGGCGGAATACTACCGGCGGGACGCGCGGATCACCTCCGCCACCGTGCTGATCAGCACGCTGACCTCCGTTCTGACCGTCGCTGCCTATCTGGCCTGGATCGGCTGAACGCCACCGGGAACGTCAAGGGTGACGCGGCGGGCGAGGGCAGGCTAGGATCGATACCGTGATGGTTGAAATCAAAGATGATGGCGATGAATATGCTGTCGACGTCGCGGCGATCCGGCGCCTCGATGTGGTACCGACCATTCTCGATGTCGTCTGCCGCACCACCGGCATGGGATTCGCAGCCGTCGCGCGGGTCACGGAGACGCGCTGGATCGCCTGCAGCGTGCGGGACGACATCGGCTTCGGCCTGAAGCCGGGCGACGAGCTGAAGGTCGAGTCCACCATCTGCAACGAGATCCGCGACAGCCGGCAGCCCGTGGTGATCGACCATGTGGCGCAGGACGAAACCTTCCGCGGGCACCACACGCCCCGGATCTACGGCTTCCAGAGCTATATCTCCATGCCCGTGACGCTGCCGGATGGCAGCTTCTTCGGCACGCTCTGCGCCATCGATCCGCGCCCGATGCGCCTGAGCACCCCGGAAACCACCGGCATGTTCAAACTCTTCGCCGACCTGATCGCCTTCCACCTCGATGCCCAACGGCGGCTGGAGATGAGCGAGGCGAGCCTGCTGAACGAGCAGCATGATGCCGGGCTGCGCGAGCAGTTCATCGCCGTGCTCGGCCACGACCTGCGCAACCCGCTGGCATCCATCGCCTCGGCCTCCCGCGTGCTGGGGCGCATGCCGCTGCCGGAACAGGCTTACCCGATCATCGGCCTGCTGCAGAGCAGCGTGTCCCGGATGTCCGGGATGATCGACAATGTCCTGGATTTCGCCCGGGGCCGGCTTGGTGGCGGGCTGCCTCTGGAGACGCGCCCGAAGGCGCCGCTGCGGCCGATCCTGGAGCAGGTGATCGCCGAACTGCGTGCCTCCCACCCCGACAGCGTCATCGATGCCGACCTGGGCAGCGTGGACCGGTTGCGCTGCGATCCCGGCCGGATCGGGCAAATGCTCTCGAACCTCGTCGGAAACGCCCTGACGCATGGCGCATCGGAAAGTCCGGTGCGGGTGACGGCCCGGGCGGGGAAGGAGTTCGTGCTCTCGGTCGCCAATGCCGGGGAGCCGATCCCGGAGACGCTGCGCTCCGAACTGTTCAAGCCCTTCTTCCGCGCCTCCAGCGGCATGAACCAGGAAGGGCTGGGACTCGGCCTTTACATCGCCCACCAGATCGCCCGCGCCCATGGCGGGACGCTGGAGGTCACTTCGGATGCCGAGGAGACGTGCTTCACCTTCCGCATGCGGGTGACCTGACCGGCGTGGGACCCCTGGCCGGTTGCGGCCAGGGGCGGATGCCTCAGGCTTCGGCCTTCAGCTCCAGCGCATCGGGATAGCCGAAGAGGCCGACCGCGCCGCCGGTATGGATGAAGACGACATTCTCATCCTTGCGGAAATGGCCCTTGCCGATCAGGTCGATCAAACCGGCCATGCCCTTGCCGGAATAGACGGGGTCCAGAAGGATGCCTTCCTTCTCTGCCAGCAGCTTCACCGCTTCGACCATGCCATGGGTCGGGATGCCGTAGCCCTGGCCGACATAGTCGGTATTGGCCACCACATGCTCGGCCTTGACGATGCCGGGCAGGCCCAGATGCGTCGCCACCTTCTCCGCCAGGGCCAGGACATTGGCCTCCTGCTTCGCCTTCGGCGCGCGCACGCCGATGCCGAGCACGGGAATGCCGGAATTCAGCGCCACCAGGCCGGTGACCAGCCCGGCCTGGGTGCCGGCGCTGCCGGTGGCATGCACCACATGGTCGATCCGCAGGCCCATTTCCGCCGCCTGCGCCACCAGTTCCAGCGCCGCGTTCACGTAGCCCAGCGCGCCGACGGCATTGGAGCCGCCGCCCGGGATGACATAGGGCTTGCGGCCGGAAGCGCGCAGTTCCTCGGCCAGGATTTCCATCTCCGCCTGCATGTCCGCGCCGTCGGCGCGGTGGGAGATATGGGCGCCATGGAGCCGGTCCAGCAGCACGTTGCCGGACTTGGTATAGGCCTCGTCACGGAAGCCCGTGCGGTCTTCCAGCAGGATATGGCAGGTGAGGCCCAGCTTCGCCGCCGCTGCGGCCGTCTGCCGCGCGTGGTTGGACTGCGTGGCGCCCTGGGTGATAACGGTATCCGCGCCCTGCGCCAGGGCCTCGGCCATCAGGAATTCCAGCTTGCGGGTCTTGTTGCCGCCGGTGGAGAGCCCGGTGCAGTCATCCCGCTTGATCCAGAGGCGCGGACCACCGAGGTGGCGGGTCAGATTCTCCATCGGCTCCAGCGGCGTCGGCATGTGGCCGAGCCGGATGCGGGGGAAGCGGGCCAGGTTCATGGGGCGGTTCCTTATTGTGCCGGACCTTATTTGCACCCAGCTTCGGCGCGAGGCTAGCCATTGGCTGGGCCAGCCCGCCGTGCCCTGGGGCAGGCGCCTCCTCACGCCCCCGCAATGGCCCAGGGGGACGGAGGAAGCCACCGTCCCTCCGTGCCGCTGGCGCGTCAGCCGCCCAGCATGAAGCGCGGCGTCGGGGCGACGTCGAAGCGGACTTCCTTCACCCCCGGCACCTTCAGAGCCAGGACGCGCAGCGCCCTCTTGACCTCCTCCGAGCGGCAGAAGCCATGGAAGGTCACGACACCATCCACCACATTGACGAAGGTCAGGTGGATATCGGCCCAGGGCTGGTCGCGCATCGCGGCCCGCACCTGGCGGCGGATCTCGGTATCCGGCACGTCCGCGGCGATCTGCTCGGGCGAGGAGAGCAGCGCGCGGATCAGGTCGGCCCGCGAGACGACGCCCTGCAGCTTGCCGTCCCGCACCACCGGGACGCGGCGGATGTGGCGCTTCTCAAGAATACTCGCGACATGCTCGACGGTGTCGTCCTCGGACACCGTGGCCACCGAGGTCGTCATGATGTCCTGGGCGCGGCGGCCATGCGTGCGAGCATAATGCTCGGCCTGACGCGTCCTGGAGCTGAACAGGCCCCAGAGCCAGGACTGCGGCTTGTCCTCCGTCGCTGCCAGGCCGCGGGTCAGGTCGCCCTCAGTGACCATGCCCAGCAGCTTGCCGTCCGGGTCCACGACAGGCGCGCCGGAGATGCCACGGTCGGCGAAGACCGCGGCGATGGCGGAGACCGGGGCTTCAGGCGGGATGGTGACCAGGGTCTTGGTCATGATGTCGTTCACGCGCATGGGGCGATCCTTACCTTTTGTCCATCTCCCTTCATATCTGTCCGGCCCGACCGGGATGCTAGACCCGGAGCCCGGCTTATTCGCCGCATGCGGGAGGGGAGGACCTACTCCGCCATGGCTGCCGCGGGACGCGCCTTCAACTCGCCAGGCGGCAGCCGCTTCAGCAGGAAGATCATCACGCACATGGCGGGCAGGGCGGCGGCCATGGTCAGGGCGAAGAAGCCGGGCCAGCCCAGCCCCTCGGCCAGCGGGCCGCTGAAGGCGCCCACGGTGCGGCTGGCCACCGCCGCCAGGGAGGATAGCAGCGCATACTGCGTGGCGGTGAAGGCCCGGCTGGTCAGGGCCGAGAGGTAGGTCAGGAAGGCGGCATCGGCCAAGCCATCGGTGAAGTTCTCTACCCCCGTCTGGAGGTAGAAGACGGTCATGTCGTGGCCGGCATAGGCCAGCCAGATATACATGCCGTTGGAGAGCATCTGGGCCAGCCCGGTCAGGATCAACGCCCGCGCGGTGCCGATGCGCGCCACCAGCCAGCCCCCGGCCAGGGCGCCGAGCAGCGTGGCGAAAAGGCCGAAGACGCTGCCGACCTGCGCCACCTCCATGCGGGTGAAGCCCAGCTGTGCCTGGAACGGCGTGACCATCACGGCGGCCAGGGCCTCACCCAGCTTGAACAGGGCGACGAAGAGCAGGATGGCCAGCCAGTAGGGCCGGCGCATGAAATCCGCGAAGGGTTCGACCACCGCCGTGCGGAGGCGGGTGCCAAGCCCCGACACGGCGCCGGGCGCCCGCGGGGAGACCACGTCCGGTCCGAGCCAGACGGCAGCGAAACCCACCAGGACCAGCGCCGCCGCATAGACGAAAGCCCAGAACCAACCCGTGTAATCGGACAGCGCCAGCACGCCCGCGCCCACCGCCAGCAGCGCCAGCCGGTAGCCCCAGACATAGAAGGCCAGGCCCAGGCCCTGCTCACGCTCGTCCAGCATCTCGATGCGATAGGCATCGATGACGATGTCCTGGCTGGCCGAGAGAAAGGCGACGGCGATGGCGGCGCTGACGGTGACGAGCGGCGCCACCACCGGGTCGGAGGCGCCCATCGCCAGGATGGCGATCATCAGCAGCGGCTGGATCACCGCCAGCCAGCCGCGCCGCCGGCCCCAGGCGCGGAAGGCCGGGGGCATGGCGTTGTCCAGCAGCGGGGACCAGATGAACTTCAGCGAATAGGGAAGGCCGATCAGTGCCGTCAGGCCGATCTCGGTCAGCGAGATGCCGGATTCCGTCATCCAGCGCCGCAGGATGCCCAGCACCAGCGGTAGCGGCGCCCCGGCGGAGAAGCCGAGGGCGAGCATGACCAGGAAGCGGGGATTCTTCAGCATGTCGAGCGTGCGCATCGGCGCGCAAACTGCCATGCGCGCGGCGGGTTGGATACCGCCGCGCGCCGGGACAATCCGGCCCTCAGGCCATGTTCACCATGATGGTCTTCTTGTGCGTGAAGTGCTCCAGCATGGATTCCAGGCTGGCTTCCTTGCCGAGGCCTGAGGCCTTGACGCCGCCATAGGAGAGGTTCGGCTGCACCACCAGGTTCTGGTTCACCTGCACCAGCCCGGCCTCCAGCGCATGGGCGAAGCGCAGCGCGATCTTCATGTTGTTGGTCCAGACCGTGGCGGCGAGGCCGAACTCGCTGTCATTGGCCTCGGCCAGCACGGCTTCCGCGTCGTGGAAGGGGAAGACGACGGTGACGGGGCCGAAGATCTCCTCGCGCACCAGGCGGCTGCTCTTGTCCAGGCCTGTGAAGATATAAGGCTGGATGAACAGGCCCTTCTTCAGCGCCGGGTCCTCAGGCATGGCGGAGCAGGCGCGGCCGGTGGCGCCGGCGGTCTTCTCGCCTTCCTCGATGAAGCCGCGCACCTTGGAGAACTGCTCGGGCGAGATGATGGTGCCGATATCCGTCTTCTCGTCCAGCGGGTCGCCCATCACCATGGCGTCGACGCGCCTGGCCATCTCGGCCACGAACTTCTCGTAGATCGGGCGCTCGACGAAAATGCGGGAAGCCGCCGTGCAGCTCTGCCCCTGGCGGGTGAAGCGCATAGAGGTAAGGGCGCCGGCCACCGTCTTCTCGAAGTCGCAATCGGCGAAGACGATCATGGGAGACTTGCCGCCCAGCTCCAGCGTCACCGGGATCAGCTTGTCGGCGCAGCCGCGGGCGATGATCTTGCCGGTCTCGACGGAGCCGGTGAAGGTCACTTTCTTCACCAGCTTATGGGCCACCAGCGGCGCGCCGCATTCCGGGCCCTGGCCGGAGAGGATGTTGAACACGCCCGGCGGCAGCACGCGGTTCATCAGCTCCACGATGCGCAGCACGGCCAGCGGCGCTTCCTCGGCCGACTTCACCACAACCGTATTGCCGGCGACGATGGCCGGCGCGGCCTTCAGCGCCATAAGCATCATCGGGATGTTCCAGGGGATGATGGCGCCCACCACGCCCAGCGGCTCCCGCACCGTGATGTTCAGCACCTCGGGGCCGAAGGGCACCGTCTCGCCCTTCAGCTCGCCGCCCAGCCCGCCGAAGAACTCGAAGATGTCGGCGACGTTATTGGCTTCCACGCGGCTTTCGGTGCGCAGCGCCTTGCCGGTCTCCAGCGCCACCAGCCGGGCCAGTTCCTCGACATGCTCGCGGATCAGGCTGGCGGCCTGATAAACCATCGCCCCGCGCTTGCGGGCGGGCACCCTGGCCCATTCCTTCTGCGCCCGCGCCGCGTCGGTGACAGCGGCTTCCACATCGGTGGCATCGCCATCGGCGGCCTGGGCCACGGCCTCGCCGGTCGCGGGGTTCACCACGTCGAAACGGCGGCCGGATCGGGCCGGGGTGTAGCGCCCACCAATGAAATGATACCCGGAGATCGCCTTCGCCAGGGCGAAGGGATCGAGGGTCGGGCTCTCCGGAGCGGGGTTCGGATGGTCGAGCATGGATGTTCCTTCCGGATTGTAACAGGTCGCGGACCATGCGCCGGAGAGAGCATGATCGCAAGCTGGGCCACCGGCCTCTTTCGTTGCGGCCCTGGCCGGGGCAGCATCACGCCAGCATGACCCGTATCGCAACCACATTGGCCGAGACCATCCGCCTGCGGCTGGCCGACGACATCACCGCCGGGCGCCTGGCCCCCGGCAGCGTCATTGACGAAAGCGCGCTGGCCGAGCGCTTCGGTGCCTCCCGCACCCCGGCGCGCGAGGCGCTGCGGGAACTGGCCGCTGCCGGGCTGGTGGTCATCGAGCCGCGTCGCGGCGCCCGCGTCGCCACCGTCACCCTGGAGCAGTTGGCCGAGCTTTTCGAGCTGATGGCCGAGACGGAGGCGATGTGCGCCCGCCTCTCGACCTTCCGCATGACGGCGACGGAGCGTTTCGCGCTGCAATCCCTGCACGCGGACTTCCACCCCAGCGAGGATGCGCTGGACGCCTATGACGCCTATAACCGCGCCTTCCACAACCTGCTCTATCGCGGCACCCATAACGGCGTGCTGGCCGAACATGCCATGGCGCTGCGCCTGCGCCTCGCGCCTTACCGCCGCGCTCAGTTCCATGAGGACCGGCGCATCCAGCGCAGCTTCACCGAGCATGGCGCGATCCTGGAACAGGTTCTGCGCGGAGCGGGAGAGGAGGCCGCCCAGCTGATGCGGATGCATATGCTGACGGCCAGCGCTGCCCTGGCTCAGTATATGCGGCGGGCCAAAACCTAGCTGATCTGCATTCGCAACGGCATTTTTGTGCTGCGCCCGCATATTTGCGTTCCGTTGATCGCGAAATGTGTCGGATAGTGTCCGCGACGCCACCATCACGGGGAAACAAAGCTCGTGCCGATCTCCATCACCCTGGGCGCCCGCACTTGGCTGGAGCGGCTGTGGTCCAGCATCGCTGATCGTGGCCGCCCCTATGCGGATGTGCCCGGCATTGCCCGCCCGCCCCTGGTCCGGGCCGAGCTGCTGGCGCGCTCCCTGCTCTCGGAGCGGGGCGAGGCCTCCGGTGCCGCCGTGGCGCGCGAGCTGCTCTCGGTGCTGCATAGCCTGAACGCCGAGGACCGCTCCGCCTTCTGCCGCTTCCTGGCCACCGAATTCGTGCCGGACGAGGCCACGCTGCGCGCCGCCGCCCAGGCCTATCTGGAAGAACCCTCCGCCGCCCGCGCCATGACCCTCTTCGAGAAGGCGGAGCCGCCCCGGCAGGAAGTGCTGCGCCGGATGAACATGGCGCCCGGCGGGACCGCCTCCCTGGTGGAGATGCGGCGGGAGCTGCTGGCGGAACTGAAGCGGCAGCCCGAGCTGAAGCCGCTGGACGCCGACCTGCAGCACCTCTTCCTCTCCTGGTTCAACCGCGGATTCCTGGAACTGCGGCGGATCGACTGGGAGACGCCGGCCTCGATCCTGGAGAAGCTCATCACCTATGAGGCGGTGCATGAGATCCAGGGGTGGGAAGACCTGCGCCGCCGGCTGGCGCCGGACCGCCGCTGCTTCGCCTTCTTCCACCGGGCGTTGCCGGGCGAGCCGCTGATCTTCGTCGAGGTCGCGCTGGTGAAGGGCCTGGCCAGCGCCATCCAGCCGCTGCTGGCCCCCGCCGATGGCATGACGCCGGATGTCGATACCGCCATCTTCTATTCCATCTCCAACTGCCAGGAGGGGCTGCGCGGCATCAGCTTCGGCAACTTCCTGATCAAGCAGGTGGTGGAGGAGCTGAAAGCCGAGCTACCGCAGTTGAAGGCTTTCTCCACCCTCTCACCCGTGCCGGGCTTCCGCCGCTGGTTGAAGCGGCGGCTGGAGCGCAGCGGAGATACCCTGCGCGCGGAGGAGGAAGCGGCCATCCTGGCCCTGCGGACGCCGGAAGAGGGCGCCGAGGCGCCCGCCATCGCGGTGCTGCTGGAGGAACTGGCTTCGGGCGAATGGTGGCTGGACCCTGCGAGGGAGGCCGCGCTGCGCCCGGCGCTGATGCGCCTCGCCGCCGAATACCTGACCCGGCCGAATTCCGGCATCGGCGCGATCGACCCGGTGGCACGCTTTCATCTGGGTAACGGCGCGCGGCTTGAGCGAATCAACTGGCTGGGTAATACCGCCCCCCGTGGCATGACCGAGTCCTACGGGATCATGGTGAACTACCTCTACGACCCCGATAGCATCGAGGCCAACCACGAGGCCTTCACCCGCTCCGGCGCCGTGGCGCGCTCGGCGGCGGTGGATGCCATGCTGGCACTGCCCGCGCTGACGCCGCCGAAGGGGCGCGCTGGCTATCTGCCCCGGCTGCTCGGTGGTGCCGAGACTGGCGAGAAGCCCGCCGCCTGAGGGCGGGCCACGGTGCCGAAGACCTGAGTGAGAGCAAGATAAGGAACGTCCGCTGTGTCTCCTGCCATCGCCTCGATCCTGGGGCTGGTCGTCATGTTCATCGTGGGCACGGCGCTACCGATCAACATGGGTGCCCTGGCCTTCGCGCTGGCATTCCTGGTCGGTACCTTTTTCGTCGGGATGAGCGCCAATGCCATCCTGGCTGGTTTTCCCGGCGA
Source organism: Roseomonas marmotae (assembly GCF_017654485.1). NCBI lineage: Bacteria > Pseudomonadati > Pseudomonadota > Alphaproteobacteria > Acetobacterales > Roseomonadaceae > Roseomonas > Roseomonas marmotae. Next base: position 2,128,826 of record NZ_CP061091.1, read on the forward strand.
TCTTTTCGTGACGCTCGTGGGTATCACCTATCTCTTCGCCATCGCGCAGAAGAACGGCACCATCGACCTGCTGGTGCACTGGGCCGTGCGGATGGTGCGCGGGCATATCGCAGCCATTCCCTGGGTGATGTTCGGCGTGGCGGCGGTGCTGACGTCCATCGGCGCGGTCAGCCCGGCGGCGGTGGCGATCATCGCCCCCATCGCCCTGCGCTTCGCCCGACACTACCGGATCGACCCGCTGATGATGGGCCTGCTGGTGGTGCATGGCGCCCAGGGCGGCGGCTTCTCGCCCATCAGCATCTATGGCGGCATCACCAACCAGATCGTCAACCGCGCCGGCCTGCCGGGCGATGAGACGGCGTTGTTCCTGGCCAGCCTCATCTTCAACCTTGTCGTGGCCATCGCCGTCTTCTTCGTCTTCGGCGGCGCCAGGCTGATCGGCCGGCGCGATACCGGGACGGATGGGGAACTGGAGGAGGGCGACCGTGCCTCTCTGCCCATGACCGGCCATGGCGGCGTCCCCGCCGCGCCGAATGCCGAGCACCACATCCCCAAGGGCGCGACGCGCGAGCAGATCCTGACGCTGATCGGGCTGGTGATCCTGGGCGTGGGCTCGCTGGCCTTCGGGCTGAATGTCGGCATGGTCGCCATCACCATCGCCGTCCTTCTGGCGCTGCTGGCGCCCAACGCGCAGAAGGGCGCCATCGACAAGGTCAGCTGGTCCACCGTGCTGCTGATCGCCGGCGTCATCACCTATGTCGGCGTGCTGCAGACATCCGGGGCCATCGACAGCGTCTCCAACGGCGTGGCCGGGCTGGGCTCGCCGCTGATGGCCGCTTTGCTGCTCTGCTATATCGGCGGCGTTGTCTCGGCCTTCGCTTCCTCGACCGGCGTGCTCGGTGCCATCATTCCGCTGGCCGTGCCCTTCCTGGCGGGCGGAGAGATCGGCGCTGTCGGGATGATCGCCTCCCTTGCCATTTCGGCGACCATCGTCGATGTCAGCCCCTTCTCGACCAATGGCGCGCTGGTCCTGGCCAATGCGCCGGAAGGTGAGCGTGAGCGGTTGTTCCGGCGATTCCTGATCTATAGTGGTCTGGTCGTCGTGGCGGGTCCGGCTCTGGCCTGGGCGGTGCTGATCGTGCCGGGCTGGCTGTGAAGTCGATACCGAATCAGAAAGAAGTGGATGCCATGACCGAACCGACCGGACCGCTGAAGGGCCTGCGCGTCGTTGACCTGACCCGCGTGCTGGCCGGCCCCACCTGCACCCAGATGCTGGGCGACCTGGGTGCCGAGGTGATCAAGATCGAGCGCCCCGAGGCTGGCGACGACACGCGCGGCTTCGCGCCCCCCTACATGCCCGACACGCGGGAGAGCGCCTATTTCGTCGGCGTCAACCGCAACAAGAAGTCCATCACCCTCGACATCGCCAAGCCCGAAGCTCAGGCGATTGTCCATAAGCTGCTGGAGACGGCGGATATTCTGGTGGAGAACTTCAAGGTTGGCGCCCTGGCCAAGTACGGCCTGGGCTACGACCAGCTGAAGGAGAAGTATCCCGGGCTGATCTACTGCTCCATCACCGGCTTCGGCCAGACCGGCCCCTATGCGCCGCGTCCGGGCTACGACGCGCTGATCCAGGCGATGGGTGGCGTCATGTCCCTGACCGGCGAGCCGGAGGGCGAACCGCAGAAGGTCGGCATTCCCGTCGCCGACCTCTTCGCCGGCCTCTACGGCACCATCGGCATCCTGGCGGCGCTGCGGCACAAGCAGGCGACGGGGCAGGGGCAGCAGATCGATATCGGCATGCTGGACACCCATGTGGCCTGGCTGGCCAACCAGGGCATGAACTACCTGGCCACCGGCCAGAACCCGCCGCGCCTGGGCAACCAGCACCCGAACATCGTGCCCTACCAGGTCTTCCCGACGGCTGATGGCTACATGGTGCTCTCCATCGGCAACGACCCGACCTTCGAGCGCTTCTGCAAGAACTTCGGCCTGGAACACCTGCTGGCCGATGAGCGTTACGCCACCAATGCCGCGCGCGTCGGCAACCGCGCCCTGGTGACGGAGACGCTGACGGCGCTGACGAAGACCAAGCCGACCGACGAATGGATCGCGAAGCTGGAGGCGCTGAAGATCGGCTGCGGCCCGATCAACACGCTGGACCGCGTCTTCGCCGATCCGCATGTGAAGGCGCGGGAGATGCTGGTGACGATGCCGCATGCCTCCGGCCAGGATGTCACGGTCATCGCCAACCCCGTGAAGCTCTCCGCCACGCCGCCGGACTACCGTTCCGCCGCCCCGTTGCTGGGGCAGCATACGGAGGAGGTGCTGGCCTCCATCGGCATGAGCGCGGCGGAGATCGAGAAGCTCAAGGCGGACAGGATTGTCTGACCCCCGCATCGGCGCGCTGCGCGTCGCACTGCCTTTCGGCCCGGTGGATCTCCGCTGGGCCGAATGGGGGCCGGCAGACGGCCCGCCGGTGGTCTGTGTCCATGGCCTGACGCGCACGGGGCGGGACTTCGACACCCTGGCCCGTGAACTGGCCGAGGATGGGCGCCGCGTCATCTGCCCGGATATCCCGGGGCGCGGCCTCTCCTCCTGGCTGCCGGATGGCCATCTCTATGCCGTTCCCACCTACATCGCCGTGCTGTCGCCGCTGCTGGCAGAACTGGGCCAGTATGACTGGGTCGGAACCTCCATGGGCGGGTTGATCGGCATGGGGCTCGCCAGCCTGCCGAACCACGCCATGCGCCGCATGGTGCTGAACGATGTGGGCGCGGAGATTCCCGCATTTTCCCTGGCGATGATCGGCGCCTATATCGGCAACCGGAAGGAATTCGCCGATATCGCGGCGCTGGAGGCGCATCTGCGCGTCATCCATGCCGGCTTCGGCCAGCTTTCGCCCGCCGAATGGCGACATCTGGCGGAGACCTCCGCGCGAATGACGCCGCAGGGGCGGGTCGTGCAGCATTACGACCCCGCCATCGCCGTGCCGTTCAAGGCGGCGCCCCGGCCTCAGGATGCGGTGATGTGGCCGCTCTGGGACTCTCTGAACCTGCCTGTGCTGCTGCTGCGCGGCGCCCAGAGCACGCTGCTCTCGGAGGCCACGGCCACCCGTATGGCCACCAAACCGGGCGTGGTGCTGGAGACGATTCCAGGCTGCGGCCATGCGCCCGCGCTGATGGACCCGGCGCAGACCGGCATGATCCGGGGCTTCCTGAGGGGCTAGCGGATCACGGCCCGGCCGGGGCTGCCACTGCCTCGGCGATGGCCTTGCCCGCGGGCGCCAGCCGCTCGGTCATCCCGGGCGGCAGGCCGTGCCGGCCCTCAAGGGTTCCGGCGGAGTTGTAGGCCACCCAGGTCTGCCCGGTCTCGTCCTCCCTGACGAGGACCCGGAGCGGAAGCTCCAGCGCGAAATCCGGCGCGGCCAGCATCAAGGCCGTACCGCCTCGCGGATTGCCGAAGATCAGCACGGTCGTCGGCGGCATATCGAGCCCGACCGACCGCGCGGCGGCGCAATGGTCGATCGTGGCAAAGATCCTGTAACCCTTACTCTCCAATGCCGCCCGCAGGCGCCCGAGCGTGTCGGCGAAGGCATGGGCGCTCGGAAGACGTACGATCTCTGGATCGCGACGCGTCATCTCGCCACCTCCGGGTTCCAGGCTCTAGTCGTCATGGGTCGGCAACGCCAGGCTTGCCTTCGATGCTGGGCAGAGCACGGCAGGCTAATCCACCCGGCTCCGGGTGGTCCAGGCGGAGTTCAGGGCCCCGGACCCCGATGGTCTGGCGCCCCGGAGGCTGCCGGCGGTGGCGTGGCGGCAGCGCATGGCGGGCCCGGCGCGGGCCCGCCCCAGCCTCAGCGGTCGCGCAGGGCGCGGGCCGCGTCCACCGCGAAATAGCTCAGCACTCCGTCGGCCCCGGCCCGCTTGAAGGCCATCAGGCTTTCCAGCATGGCCTTTTCCCGGTCCAGCCAGCCGTTCTGCACGGCGGCCATGATCATCGCGTATTCGCCGCTGACCTGGTAGGCGAAGGTCGGCACCCGGAATTCCGCCTTCACCCGCTGGACGATGTCCAGATAAGGCATGCCGGGCTTGACCATGACCATATCCGCACCTTCCGAAAGATCCAGCGCCACCTCGCGCAGGGCCTCGTCGGAATTGGCGGGGTTCATCTGGTAGGTCTTCTTGTCGCCCTTCAGCGCGCCGCCGGAGCCGACGGCATCCCGGAAGGGGCCGTAGAAGGCCGATGCGTATTTGGCCGCGTAGGACATGATGCGGGTATGGATCAGCCCCTTGGCATCCAGCGCGCCGCGGATGGCGCCCACGCGCCCGTCCATCATGTCCGAGGGGGCGATGACGTCGATCCCGGCCTCGGCCTGCACCACGGCCTGGGCGGCCAGCACCTCCAGGGACTCGTCATTGGCGACATAGCCGTCACGGATCACGCCGTCATGGCCATGGTCGGTATAGGGGTCCAGCGCCACGTCGCCGATCAGGCCGAGGTCCGGGAACTCCTGCTTCAGCAGTCGCGCTGCCCGGCACATCAGGTTGTCCGGGTTCTTGGCCTCGGTGCCTTCGGCGTCCTTCTTCTCCGCGGGGGTCATGGGGAAGAGGGCAATGGCCGGGATGCCCAGCTCCGCCGCTGGCGCCACATGGCGCGCCAGCGCCTCCAGCGTCACCCGCTGCACGCCGGGCATGGAGCCGACATCGGAAACCCGCGCGCCGCTGCCTTCCATGACGAAGATCGGCCAGATCAGGTCATCCACCGAAAGGCGGTTCTCCGCCACCAGCCGGCGGGTCCAGGCATCGTAGCGGTTTCGGCGGGGGCGCAGCTGGGGAAAAGCGCCGGTTGGCATGGTCATCACGGGTCCTCTCGGCAGGAGAGTGGCTCAGTGCCACGGCTCCGCCGGCGGGGAAAGACAAGAAGGCCATGCCAGCCCTGCGCTTCGGCCTTGCACCCAAGCTCTGGTGGTCCATGTTTCACGAAGCCCCGAGCCGTGGTAACGGAGGCGCCATGAATCCGGCCGAGACCCCCATCGCCATCGGCGCCGACCATGCCGGCGTCGCCCTCAAGGACAGCCTGCGCGCGGCGCTCGAAGCCGCGGGCCACCCGGTCCGCGACTTCGGTACCCATGGCGACGGCAGCGTCGACTACCCGGACTTCGCCCATCAGGTGGCGCAGTCCGTGACCAAGGGCGACGCCGCCTTCGGCGTTCTGGTCTGCGGCACGGGCATCGGCATGTCCATCGCCGCCAACCGCCACCCGGGCATCCGCGCCGTGGTCGTGCACAACACCACCGAGGCCCGCCTGACCCGGGCCCATAACGATGCCAATATCGCCTGCTTCGGCGCCCGCACCACGGGGCCGGAAGTGGTGCTGGACAGCCTCGCAGCCTTCCTGAGCACGCCCTACGAGGGTGGGCGCCACGCGCGCCGGGTTGCCAAGATCAACCTTCCCGACGCTGCTTCTTCCACGGGCCAGGAGGCCTGAGCCGATGAACGACCTCTCTCCCCTGGCTGGCGTCAGCCGCTTCTTCTCCGCTCCGCTTTCGGCGGCCGATCCGCAGATCCTGGAGGCCATCGGGCAGGAGCTGGTGCGGCAGCAGGACGGCATCGAGCTGATCGCCAGCGAGAACATCGTCTCCCGCGCCGTGCTGGAAGCCCAGGGCTCAGTCCTGACCAATAAATATGCCGAGGGCTATCCGGGCCGCCGCTACTACGGCGGCTGCGAGTATGTGGACGTGGTCGAGACGCTGGCGATCGAGCGCGCCAAGCAGCTCTTCGGCGTGAACTTCGTCAATGTGCAGCCGCATAGCGGCGCCCAGGCCAATCAGGCCGTCTTCTTCGCCCTGATGCAGCCGGGCGATACTTTCATGGGCCTGGATCTGGCCGCCGGCGGCCACCTGACCCATGGCTCCGCCGCCAACCAGTCCGGCAAGTGGTTCAAGGTCGCGCCCTACACGGTGCGGCAGGAAGACCAGATGATCGATATGGACGAGGTCGCCCGCATCGCGCGCGAATCCCGCCCCAAGGTCATCGTGGCCGGTGGTTCCGCCTATTCCCGCGCCTGGGATTTCGCCCGCTTCCGCCAGATCGCCGATGAGGTCGGCGCCTATTTCATGGTGGACATGGCGCATTTCGCCGGCCTCGTGGCCGGCGGCGCGCATGAGAGCCCGGTGCCGCACGCCCATATCGTCACCACCACCACGCACAAGACCCTGCGGGGCCCGCGCGGCGGCATGATCATGACGAATGACGAGGCGCTGGCGAAGAAGATCAACAGCGCCGTCTTCCCTGGCCTGCAGGGCGGGCCGCTGATGCATGTGATCGCCGCCAAGGCCGTTGCCTTCGCGGAGGCGCTGCGCCCCGAGTTCCGCGTCTATGCCCGGCAGGTGGTGGCCAATGCCAAGGCCCTGGCCGAGGAGCTGAAGGCCCAGGGCGCCGGCATCGTCACCGGCGGCACCGACAACCACCTGATGCTGGTGGACCTGCGGCCGATGAACCTGACCGGCAAGGCCGCCGAGGCCGCGCTGGGCCGCGCCCACCTGACCTGCAACAAGAACGCCATTCCCTTCGACCCGGCGAAGCCGGCGGTCACCTCCGGCATCCGGCTCGGCAGCCCCGCCGGCACGACCCGCGGGCTGGGCGAGGCGGAGTTCCGCGAGATCGGCCGCCTGATCGGGCAGGTGCTGAAGGGCCTGGCCCAGGCCAATGCGCCGGAAGCCAACGAGGCGGTGGAAAAGGCGGTCGGGCAGCAGGTGCTCGATCTCTGCGCCCGCTTCCCGATCTACAAGGCCTGAGGCGGCGGGAAGGGGACGGGGGAAATGCGCTGTCCCTTCTGCGGCAGCGAGGATACGCAAGTGAAGGACAGCCGCCCGGCCGATGACGGGGCGTCCATCCGTCGCCGTCGGTCCTGCCCCTCCTGCGGCGCCCGCTTCACTACCTTCGAACGCGTGACATTGCGCGAGCTGACGGTGGTGAAGTCGGACAACCGCCGCGTGCCCTTCGACCGGGAGAAGCTGGCCCGCTCCATCCGCGTGGCCCTGCGGAAGCGGCCGGTCGACGAGGACCGGGTGGAACGCATCGTCAACGGCATCCAGCGCCGCCTGGAAGCTGAGGGCGAGAGCGAGATCGCCAGTCGCGCCATCGGTGAAATGGTGATGGAGACGTTGAAGGAACTGGACCCCGTCGCTTATGTCCGCTTCGCCTCCGTCTACCGCAATTTTCGTGAGGCCAAGGACTTCCAGGCATTCCTGGGGGCCCTCGGCAAGTCCACAGACCCCGATAACGGCTGAGAACACGTGGTGAATTTCGCATTTCCGGCGGTGCCTCTCCCGCGCGTCGCCGGCCGCATCGCGGCTTTTCATTCGGACGGGGCTTTCGCTATCCGCCCGGCGACGCTGGCTGACCGCCCGGCGCTGGCGACGCTCTCCGCCGCTGCCTATGCACAGGGGCTGGCGGCGCTGCTGCCCCCCGAGCTGCGCCAGCGGGCCGATGCGGCGCGCTTCAACTGCTTCTTCGCCAGCACCCCCGGTCCGCTGCTGCTGGCCGAGGCCGGCGGCGTGTCGCTCGGCTGTGCCCTGGCTGTCCTGCCGACCGACAGTGATCCGCCGGCCCGGCTGCTGGGCCTCTGGGTCGCGCCAAGCGCCATGGGCCAGGGCGCTGGCTCGGCCCTGCTGAGGGCGATGGAAACGCATCTGGCGAGCCACGGCGCCTCCCGCCTGCGGGTGCGGGTGCCGAGCGGCCAGCTGCGCGCCCTGGGGCTGTTCCGCCGTCGTGGCTATGTGCTGCAGGACGCGGGCCTGCGGCCGGAACCGGTGCTGGAGGCCATGCTGCGCCACAGCGTGCTGGCCAAACCGCTGTCCACGCCCATGGCCACCCCTCCGGCTCCGCTCGCGGCCTGAGATGGACGCCGCCTCACGACATCGGGTGGAGGACGAGGCGCATATGCGCGCGGCCTTGTCACTGGCGGCGCGTGGCCTCGGCAATACTTGGCCGAACCCGGCGGTGGGCTGCGTCATCGTGCGGGACGGCGTGGTGGTCGGGCGCGGCTGGACCGCCCCCGGCGGCCGCCCCCATGCCGAGACAGAAGCCCTGCGCCGCGCGGGCGAGGCCGCCCGTGGCGCCACCGCCTATGTGACCCTGGAGCCCTGCTGCCACTGGGGCCGTACGCCGCCCTGCACGGATGCGCTGATCGCGGCCGGCGTCGCCCGCGTCGTGGTGGCGCTGCGCGACCCCGATCCGCGCGTCGATGGCCGTGGCCTGCGCCTGCTGCAGGATGCCGGCATCGCCGTTGAGGCCGGGGTGCTGGAGGCTGAAGCTGCCGCCCTGGCCGCCGGCTTCATCAAGCGTGTCTCGGCCGGGCTGCCCCTGGTGACGCTGAAGCTGGCCAGCACGTTGGATGGCCGTATCGCCACCCGTACGGGGGAGAGCCGCTGGATCACTGGCCCCCAGGCGCGCCGCGCCGTGCATGCGCTGCGGGCGCGGCATGATGCCGTGCTGGTCGGCAGCGGCACGCTGCTGGCGGACGACCCTGATCTGCGCTGCCGCCTGCCAGGCGCCGCCCCTACGCCGACGGTCCGCGTGGTGGCCGATGCGCGGCTGCGCACGCCGCCCACCGCGCGGCTGTTCGACCATCCCGCGCCGGTCTGGATCGCCACGCGGCCCGGCCAGCCGGATGATGCCCTGGCGGCGCTGCGTGCCCGCGGGGCCGAGATCGTCGAGCTGCCGGCGGCGGAATCCGGCGCCGGGCTGGACCTGCCCGCCCTGCTGCGCGCCCTGGCCGTACGCGGCGTCACCCGCGTCTTCGCGGAGGGCGGCGCGGCGCTGGCTGCCGGGCTGCTGCGCGCGGGGCTGGTGGACCGGCTGGCCTGGTTCCATGCTCCCGCCGTCATGGGCGCGGATGGACGGCCGGCCGCAGACGCGCTTCCGCTGGACATGCTCTCCGCCATGCCCAGATTCCGCCGGGTCTCCGCCGCCGCGCTGGGTCCCGACCTGCTCAGCGAATTCGAGGCTGCCTGAAGAATGTTCACCGGCATCATCACCGCCATCGGCGTCGTCGCCGCCATCGACCCTATCGGGGAAGGTCAGGACATGCGCCTGGCCATCGAGACGCCTCAGGGCTGGCTGAAGGGGGCGGAGATCGGCGCTTCCATCGCCTGTTCCGGCTGCTGCCTGACGGTGGTGACGCTGGAGGAAGACCGTTTCACGGCCGATGTCTCGGCCGAGAGCCTCTCCAAGACCTCTCTGGGTAGCTGGAAGCCCGGCTCGCGCATCAATCTGGAGCGCGCGCTGAAGATGGGCGACGAGATGGGCGGCCATGTCGTCTCCGGCCATGTCGACGGGATGGCCGAGGTGCTGTCCGGCACGCCGGAGAATGGCTCCACCCGCTGGCGCTTCCAGCTGCCGGAGGGGCTGGCGCGCTTCGTGGCGCCCAAGGGCTCCGTGACGGTGGACGGCGTCTCGCTGACGGTGAATGAGGTGGAGGGCGCCAGCTTCGGGGTGAATGTCATCCCCCACACCACCTCCGTCACCACCCTCGGGGAACTGGCGCCGGGCCGGCGCGTGAATATCGAGATCGACATGCTGGCGCGCTACGTCGCCCGGCTGCGGGAGTTCAACTCATGAGCATCGCCACCCACCAGACCTCCTACCAGCAGTTTCTCAGTCCCACCGAGGAGCTGCTGGAGGAGGCACGGCGCGGCCGCATGTTCATCCTGGTCGATGACGAGGACCGGGAAAACGAGGGCGACCTGGTCATCCCCGCCCAGTTCGCGACGCCGGATGCCATCAACTTCATGGCCCGCTTCGCCCGTGGCCTGATCTGCCTGGCCATGACGCGCAACCGGGTGGAGCAGCTGGGCCTGCCGCTGATGGCCCAGGCCAATGGCACCCGGCACCAGACCGCCTTCACCGTCTCGATCGAGGCGCGGGAAGGGGTGACCACCGGCATTTCCGCCGCCGACCGCGCCCGCACCATCGCGGTCGCCGTCAATCCGGAGACCAAGCGGGAGGATATCGTCACCCCCGGCCATGTCTTCCCGCTGGTGGCGCGGGAGGGCGGCACGCTGGTCCGCGCCGGGCATACCGAGGCGGCAGTGGATTTCGCCCGCATGGCCGGGCTGAACCCGGCCGGCGTGATCTGCGAGATCATGAACGAGGACGGCACCATGGCGCGGCTGCCGGACCTGGTGTCCTTCGCGCAGCACCATGGCCTGAAGCTCGGCACCATCGCCGACCTCATCGCGCACCGCCGCCGCACGGAGCGGCTGGTGAAGCGCGTCGAGGAAGGCCGGATGCCGGACCCCCATGGCCAGGGCGAGTGGCGGCTGATCGTCTATGCCAATACCCTGGACTACGGGGAGCATGTGGCGCTGGTGAAGGGCGACCTCTCCCGCCCCGGCCCGACGCTGGTGCGGATGCATGCCGTGAACGTGCTGCAGGACATCATCGGCATGAAGGGCCCGCATGACCTGCAGCGCTCGATGGCCGAGATCTCGGCCGCCGGACGCGGCGCGGTGGTGATCATCCGCGACATCAAGCCCACCGCGATCTCCGAGCGCGTCCGCGCCGGGCGCGACCGCACGGCGCCGCCGGAGCTGCGGGACTACGGCATCGGCGCGCAGATCCTGGCCGATCTGGGCGTGAAGGAGATGATCCTCCTCTCCAACCACCCCAAGGCCATCGTCGGGCTGGAGGGTTACGGTCTGGCCGTGCTGGAAACCCGCCCCATTGACGGTGGCGCCGAGAACGAGGAAGGCGCGGCATGAGCACCGTCGACGCGCCCGAGCGCAGCACCCCCGCCATTCCCGGCCCCGCGCCGCGCATCCTGCTGATCCAGGCCCCCTATTACGAGGGCGTGGTCTCCGGCATGCGCCGGGGCGCCGAGAAGATGCTGACGGAAGCGGGCTGCCACCTGGAGGTGGTGGACGTGGCCGGTGCTTACGAGCTGCCGGCGGCGCTGCGGATGGCGCTGAAGGTCGCCCCCGGCTGGGACGGCTTCCTGCTGCACGGCTGCGTCGTGAAGGGCGAGACCGACCACTACCAGTTCATCTGCGAGGCGGTCTGCCAGGGCGTCATGGATATCAGCGGCGAGACTGGCGTGCCGCTGGGCTTCGGGCTGCTGACGGTAGAAAGCCTGGACCAGGCCGAGGCCCGCAGCGCCGACGACCGCCACAACAAAGGCGGGGAGGCGGCCTTTGCGCTGTTGACCCAGATCGCGCTGGCGCGCAGATGGGGCATCAAATGAATACCCCTGCCCAGAAGAAGTCCCGCCCGGCGCCACCGCCGGGCCGGCCGCGCACCGGCGCGCGCGTCGCCGCCATCCAGGCCCTGTTTCAGAGCGACCAGAGCGGCGAGAGCCCCGAGGCGGTCATCGACCAGTTCGTCCGCCACCGCCTCGGCCCCGATGGCGGCGGGTTCGAGGATGGGCGCGTGCCCACGGTCGACGTGCCGCTCTTCACCCGGATCGTTCGTGGCGTGGCAGGGCAGGCGGAGACGCTGGACGGCGTCATCGCCGGCCATCTGGCGCGGGACTGGACAGTGGCCCGGCTGGACCCGGTGCTGCGCGCCCTGCTGCGCGCGGCAGCCTATGAATTCTCCTCGGCCGCGGAGCCGCCGGCGCGCGTCGTCATCAACGAATACATGGACATCGCCCACGGCTTCTTCGGGGGTGAGGAGCCGCGCTTCGCCAATGGCGTGCTGGACGCCCTGGCCCGCCACCTGCGCGGGGCGGAGTTCCAGCGCTAGGGTGCAAGCCCGAACCGGGCTGGCAGAAGGGCGTTTTCGTGCCATGAACGGCGCCCGATGACCCTGCCGCCCGAATTCGCCCTGATCGCCCGCCATTTCCGCCCGCTCGCCGGCCCTGGCGCGCTCGATCTCTCGGACGATGCCGCTGTGCTGGCCCCGCCGCCGGGACGGGAGATGGTGCTGGCCGCCGATGCCATGGTCTCCGGCGTGCATTTCCTGCCGGACGACCCGCCGGAAACCATCGGCCGCAAGCTGCTCCGTACCAATCTTTCCGACCTCGCCGCCATGGGCGCGGCGCCCCTGGGCTATCTGCTGACCACCATCCTGCCGCGCGGGATCACGCCCGGCTGGCTGGAAGGCTTCGCCGCCGGGCTGGCCGAGGATCAGAAGGAATTCGGGGTCGTCCTGCTGGGCGGCGACACCACCTCCACCCCCGGGCCCATCTCGCTCTCCCTGACCATCCTCGGCCATGTGGCGCCCGGGCAGGCCATCCGCCGGGTGGGAGCAGGGCCCGGGCAGGATGTCTGGGTTTCCGGCACTATCGGCGATGGCGCGCTGGGCCTGGCGGTGCTGCTGGGAGAGGTGCCGGGCGGGGCGACGGGCCATCTCGCCGGCCGTTACCGCCTGCCGCGCCCGCGCCTGGCGCTCGGGCAGGCACTGGTGGGGCTGGCGACCGCTGCAATGGATGTCTCGGACGGGCTGGTGCAGGATCTCGGCCATCTCTGCCGCGCTTCCGGTTGCGGTGCCGAGATCGGGGCCGGCCGCGTGCCGCTCTCGGCCGAGGCGGCGGCGCTGCTGGCGGACCGGCCGGCCCTTCTGCCGCGCGTACTGACCGGTGGCGACGACTACGAGCTTCTCTTCGCCGCCCCGCCCGAGGCAGCGGCTGAGATCGAGGCCCGCGCCGCCGCCTGTGGCGTAGCGGTGACGCGGATCGGCCGCTTCCTGACCGGTGAGCCTGAGGTGGTGGTGCGGGATGCGGAAGGGGGCGTGCTTCCCATCCATCATGGCGGATGGAGCCATTTCTGACCGCATCGCGGTCTGCCGCCGCCAGCCCTGATGGCTGACGGCGGCGCCGGCCTTCAGGAGGCCGGCTGCAACCGGGCGGCTCGCGTTACCCAGAGCGTGGCGGCGGCGACCAGAAGCGGCGGGATGGAGACCCAGCAGACCATCTCCCAACCGTAGCTGTTCAGCAGCCCGCCCGAGGCGAAGGAGCCGACCACCATCAGGCCGAAGACCAGGAAGTCGTTCAGGCCCTGCACCTTGGTCCGTTCCTCTGGGCGGTGGCATTCGACCACCATGGCGGAAGCGCCGACGAAGCCGAAATTCCAGCCGAGGCCGAGCAGGATCAGGGAAAACCAGAAGTGGCCGACGGTCAGCCCCGTCAGGCCTACCGCCGCCGCGGAGGCGAGCAGAAGGAGGCCGGCGAGCACGACGCGGGGGGCGCCGAAGCGCGCGATGATGCGCCCGGTGAAGAAGGACGGGCCGTACATCGCGATGACATGCCATTGCAGGCCCAGGTTGGCGTCATCCTGTGACAGGCCGCAGAGCCGCATCGCCAGCGGCGCGGAGGTCATGACAAAGTTCATGACGAGGTAGGAGACCGCGCCGACCATCACGGCGCTGACGAAGCGTGGCTCACGCGCGATGAGGCCGAGGGGGCGGCCACTGCCGCTCTCGCTGGCCTTCGGCCTGGGGAGGCGGACGCCGAGCAGCACCAGCGCGCAGAGCACGGCCACCCCGGCCTGGATGAGGTAGGTCGCCGCGAAGAGATAGGGCGGCCACAGATACATCGTATGGGTGACGAGCTGTGGCCCAAGGATGCCCGCAAAGACACCGCCCGCCATGACCGCGGAGATCGCCCGCGCCCGGCGCTCCGGCGGGGCGCAGTCGGCGGCGGCGAAGCGGAAGCTCAGCACCACGGCCGCATAGGCGCCGCCGAAGAAGGTGGCCGCGCAGAACAGCCAGAAGGAGCCCAGCAGCACCGCCAGCGCGCCGAGCAGGCCGACGGTCACACCGAAGGCCGTGCCGAGCAGGAATGCCGCCCGGCGGCCAAAGCGGTGCGCGACAAACCCCGCGGGCAGGGTGCAGGTGGCCATCCCCACCACGAAGATCGTGATGGGAAGGGTGGCCAGCGCCTTATCGGGCGCCAGCGTGTTCCCGATGACGGAACCCGTGGCATAGATGACGGTGGCATTGGCTCCGGCCAGGGCCTGGGCGATGGCGAGGCGCGCGACGTTTCCCCGCTCATTCACCAGGTCATCTGGCGGAGCGGTTTTGGCTTCCTTGGTCATGCCGCCTTATAGGCGCTTTTCCGATTCCCGGCCCAGGGCTGTGGAATTTTCCGGAAGGAGCAAAGGCTCCTGGGGCGTGTCAGCCACCGGCTTTCCTCTGCGGCTCCGATGCGCCTCCGGGCGGGGGGTCTCCGCCCAGTTCCTCAAGCTTCTTCTTCACCGCCCGATCCTCCTCGGTGAGAGGAGCGGGCTGTTGCACCGCGACCCCCTCCGGCACGGAGTCGCCGGGGTCATGAGCCATGGCGGGGTCGATCCCGTCCTGCATGCGTCCCTCCTTCAGGATGATGTGCCACTGCCGACATTGCGTGCGCCGAAGGAGAGGCGGCCGCCAGGACCAGGCGCCTGTCCGCTGGTGCCATGCTGGCGCTCACCTATGGCGCCACGGGCCTTCGCGCGGCTGCCATGGGGTTCATCGTCGCGTGGCTGGCCGAAGCGGGCGGCCTCGTCGGGGTCCATGGACAGACGCACCACGCCCCCGTCCAGCCCGGTCACGGTGCTCAGCGGCACATAATGGTGCTGACCATTCGCCTGCGGGTCGTTGCGGCTCAGCTTGATATAGTCACCCGCCAGATGATCGACGGTGCCGAAAGGCTGACCATCGCTGCCCACCACGGGCATGTGGTCCTGTATCTCGCCTTTCTCGATGCGTGTTGCATCAGCCATGCGAAGTCTCCCGATCGGTTCTGGTTCCCAGAAAGCGGGGCAGGCACCCGGCTACAGGTCTTCCTTGCGGCGGACCATCTCCCGCAGCAGCATCTGGGCGAGGTCGTGCGGGTCGGCGTCGTCGATACGCGCGCTCTCCTCGCTGCCATAGTCATCGGCGGTGACATGGACGAGCCCGCCCTCGACCCGGTAGCTGCCGGTATAGACGGTGTCGCCGATATGGATGGTGACCTGGTTCGGTTGTTCCATGGCGTAGCTCCGCTGTTCTGGCTCTTGGCCCGGAGGGCGCGGCTGGCCGCGCCATGCATGGGTTACTTGTTGGTGCGGCCCCGGTGGCTGGGGTCGGCGGCACCCTGGGGGGTGGTATCGTTCATCGTGTCCCCCTCATCGGTATTCCCACCC
Organism: Roseomonas marmotae; assembly: GCF_017654485.1. NCBI lineage: Bacteria > Pseudomonadati > Pseudomonadota > Alphaproteobacteria > Acetobacterales > Roseomonadaceae > Roseomonas > Roseomonas marmotae. The sequence continues at coordinate 2,143,929 of NZ_CP061091.1, forward strand.
CGCAGCACCATCGGGTCGGTGCCGCGCCCGAAAACTCCCTTGGAGGAGTTGATGCCGGGGTCACGCTCCAGGTCACCGGGCGGGCGGGGCGTGTCGCTCATCAGCCCCCGCTCGGTCTCGCGGTGGATCAGGTCGCCTTTGGCATGCTTGGAACTCGTCATCATCCGCTCCCTCAAGCTGCCTGTCATAAACGCAGGGAAAGGACACTGGTTCCCGGCGGCGGGCCTGAGGGATGCGTGGCGACTATGGCCGGAAGGCCTGTCTGACGGGCACAGGAAAGCCGTGGCCGCCCTGCGCCCCGCCTGTCACGGGCTAGCGGCCGGGGCCGGCGCCCGGGCCCTGATCGGCGGCGCTCATGCCGGGCCCGCCGACGCGGCCGATATTGCCGAACAGCGCCTGAAGCAGAGTCCGGTCGGTGCCGGGCACCGGGGTGGTGCGCTCGACGACAGGCACGTCCCGCATGTCACTGGGGCCCAGTTCACGGATATTCCGCAGCACGCCGCCCGCGTCGAACTGCATGGCGACCACCCGCTGCTGCTCCACCCCCTCGCTCCGGCCCGGGCGCATGCGGGTGACGGCGCTGATGTAGTACCATTCCGAATCATCGAAAGTGCCGGTGGCGCTGGGCGAGCCCAGCAGCGCCCGCACATCGGCCTTGGTCTGTACGCCGGGGTTGAGCTGGGTGATCAGCTCCGGTTCCACGCGGTTGCCGCGCTGGGTCGGCGGCGCCTCGAAGACCGAACAGCCGGCCACGGCCAGGCCGATGGCCAGCAATCCTGGTACGAGCAGCCCGGCGCGCGCCGAAGGCTGGCGCGCAGGCGGGGCAGGGTGGTTCTGGCTGCTGGCCATGTGAGCGCCGGTCCTCTGGTCTGGTTCACCCGCGCCCGCCGTGGCGCCTGCGCCACGATTGACCAGGGGCGGGTTGCGGTCCATCTGCTCGGTCGATTGCCACTGCCCCGCATCGGGGTCAACCGGCGCCTGCTGTCTGGCGCTGTATCAAAGAGGAGCCGCAGCACATCATGGCCCTGTTCGGCCTGTTCCGCCGCCGTCCGCATGAACGCCGGGGCTTCGAATTGTACGGCGCCGCCGTGCGCGCTGCGCGGCAGCCTTATTTTTTCGCCGAACTGGGCGTGCCGGACACGCTGGACGGGCGTTTCGACCTGGTGGGCCTGCATGTCGCCCTGCTGATCCGCCGCCTGCACCGGGATGCCGATCCGCGCGGCGCCGCGCTGGCGCAGGCCGTCTTCGACGCGATGTTCGCGGATATGGATACCAATCTGCGTGAGATGGGAGTGGGCGACATGTCCATTGCCAAGCGGGTGAAAAATATGTGGGAGGCCTTCCACGGCCGCGCCCAGGCTTACGAGGCGCCGCTGACAGCGGGGGACCGTGCTGGCCTGGCCGAGGCGCTGGCCCGCAATGTCTGGCGCGGCAGCCGGGAGGCCGGGGACGCGGCGGCGCGCCGGCTGGCGGATCTCGCCTTCGCCGCCGATGACGCGCTGGCGGGCCAGCCGCTCGAGAGGCTGCTCAAAGGACAGGCGCATTTCCCGGAGGTGGTGGCATGAGTGAGGTGGTGCCGGAATTCTCCCGGACCCTGCCCTGGGGTACGGTGGGACGGCAGGAGAAGCGGGAGGAGCTGGAGGCGACGCAGCAGGAGCGCGATGCCCTGGCGAAGCGCTTCAACATCCTGGCGATAGACGCGCTGAAGGCCAATCTGCGGCTGCGGCAGGAACCCGGCGGCGCCATACGCGTGCGCGGGCGCCTGACCGCGGACGTGGTGCAGGCCTGCGTGGTGACGCTGGAGCCGGTGCCCCAGCATGTCGATGAGCCGGTGGATCTGCGCTTCCTGCCCAAGGACGCGGAGCCGGATGACGACCCGGACGGCCCGGACGAAATCCTGACGGAAGGCCAGGCGCTCGAACTCGGGGAGGCCATGGCCGAGCAACTCGCCCTCGCGCTCGACCCCTATCCCCGTGCGCCGGGCGCCGAGCTGGATATCAGCTTCGTGCAGGAGGAAGAGGCGGAGCCGGAAGAGGCGCCGGCACGCCCCAACCCCTTCGCCAAGCTTGCGGCGCTGAAGGACAGCAAGCGGTAGAAGCTTCCATCGCATGGTAAATGTTGCTCGCATGTGACGGAAACATCACCTGTTTACCCGACGCGGCTCTGGCAAGCTGCAGCGCAATGATGGGTGGAACACAGCGCGCTGCGGTTGTATGACCATAGCATGCGCCGACGTGATATCTGCCTGTCGCTCCTGGCTTCCGCCCTGCCGCTCCCGGCACTGGGAGCCGGCCCTGTCCGCGTGCAGGCCGTACAACCGGGATGGGAAGCCCTGTTGCGCCTCTCGGCACGGCTGCGGGCGCTGGATCAGGATGGGCTGAACCCGTCGCATTATGCGATCCCCGCCGATAGCCGCGCATCGGGCGACCCGCAGGGCTATACCTCCGCGCTTTATGCCGCCGCCCTGGTAGCGCTGGGCGACCTGCTGCAGGGCCGTGTGCGCGGCCTGCCCGGCCGCCCGGACCTGCGGCGGGACACGGTGCCCATGGCCGCATGGCAGGCCCGGCTCTATGGCAGCGCCGAACCGGCCGAGGTGATCGAGCAGGCGGCCTTGCTGCCGCCGGGCATGGCGGTCCTGCGCCAGGGATTGATGGAGGCCCGCGCCCTCGTCGCCGCCGGTGGCTGGCCGAAGGTGCCCATGGGCACCGGAACCATCGAGCCGGGAGCGGTGGACCCGGAGCGGGTGCCGGCGCTGCGTGCCCGGCTGGCGGCCGAGGACCCGGAGCTGGCGGCGACGACGCCCTTCGACCCGGAGATTTACGACGACCCCCTGCTCTATGCGGTGCGGCGCTGGCAGAGCGCCAACGCGCTGGAGCCGGACGGCCGCGTCGGCCCCGCGACGCTGCGCCTGTTGAACCGCCCGGCCGAGCAGCGCCTCACCCAGATCCGGGTGGCGATGGATATGCGGCGTGCCATGCCGCGTCCGCAGCCTGGCCGCCGGGTGGAAGTGAACGTCCCGGAATACCGGCTGCGCGTGCTGGAAGGGGAGAAGCGGCTGCTGGACATGGCGGTGATCGTCGGCAAACCCGCACGCGCCACGCCGATGCTGGCGGTCACCATGACCACGGTGCAGTTCAACCCGCCCTGGGGCGTGCCGGAGCGCAATGCGCGGGAAGACCTGCTGCCGAAGTTCCGCCGCGATCCCCGCGCGATGATCGAGAAGGGCTTCCGCGTCTACCAGTATGTGGGCGGAGAGCGGGTGGAAATCGATCCGCTCACCGTCAACTGGGCGGCGGTCAATCCTGAACGCGTCCCTTATATTTTCCGCCAGGACGCCGGCGATTCCAACGCTCTCGGCCGTATCAAGTTCATCATGCCCAATAGCGATGACATCTATCTGCACGATACTCCGGACCGCCATCTCTTCAACCGGGCGAGCCGTGCCTTCTCCTCCGGTTGCATACGGTTGGAGCGCCCCATGGAATTGCTGGATATTGTGCTCAACGGCACTCCGGACTGGGATCGCGCCCGCGCGAACAGGGTCCTGGAATCGAGGCAGACCACCGCGGTCGGCCTACGCCGCCCCCTTCCGGTGCGCCTCTCCTATCAGACAGTGACGATCGAACAGGGCAAAATGCGGCTCTATTCCGACATCTACGGGCTCGACGCGGCCTATGCCAAGGCGCTGGACCAGCGTGGCAACACCGGTGCGCCGCTGCTGACAACGGGTGTTCCGCGCTTGCAGCCGGAAGCGCCCGCGCGGGCGGAGAAACTTTCCGGTGCGGTGGTGGTGCGTTGATGCTGGACCTGTTCAACCGCCCCGGCCCTTGCCCCTGCTGCGAGGGCGGCGTCTTCAGCCGGCGCAAGATCCTGGGCTTCGGCCTCGGCGCCCTGGCCGGGGCCGGCGCGCTCTCCTCCACGGCGCAGGCCGTGCAGCTACCGCCGGTGCGCCGCCTGCGCGCCGTGCGCGTGCCGACGGATGACAGCTTCGACGGCGTCTATTTCCGCGACGGAAAATACGACCGCGAGGCCCTGCACAAACTGGACTGGGTCTTCCGCGACCTCTCTGCCGCCGAGGTGACGCCAATGGACCCGCGGCTGTTCGATGTGCTGAGCGCCGTGGCCGACCGGCTCGATAGCGACGAGACCTACCGGATCATGAGCGGCTACCGCACGCCGGAGCACAATGCGAAGAACGCCCGCCGCTCCCGCGCCGTCTCGACCGCCAGCCTGCATATGTCGGGCATGGCGGCGGATTTCCGCCTGCCCGGGCGCGACGGCCGTGGCGTGGCGCGCACCGCCGCGCAGATGCAGGTGGGCGGCGTCGGCTATTACCGTGAGGGCTTCGTGCATCTGGACTGCGGCCCGCCACGCCGCTGGTGATGCCGGGCGCGCGGCCGGCCGGGCCGTGCCGCGCGCCGGCTCCTGCTCGGCCTCAGGCGGTCAGCTTCAGCCCGGCGATGCCCGCGACGATCAGCCCGATGCAGAGGATGCGCATCGGTGTCACGGCTTCGCCGAAGATGAGCATACCCAGGATGGCGGCGCCCACCGTGCCGATGCCGGTCCACACCGCATAGGCGGTGCCAAGCGGCAGGGCGCGCATGGCGAAGGCCAGCAGTATGAAGCTGCCGATCATCGCGATGATCGTCAAGATGGAGGGGACGAGGCGGGTAAAGCCCTCGCTCTGCTTCAGGCCGGCGGCCCAGCCCACTTCCAGCAGGCCGGCGACGAAAAGGGCAATCCAGGAAATCATGGCGATCCTGTCCTAGTAGGCCGGGCCGTCCCGGCGTGGAGAGGGGATCGCGGAAGGTCGTCCTTCCGCCCGTAAGCTGGGACGGGCAGGGGCCGTGGTCAAGGATGCGCCACGGCCCCGCCCTCAGGCTTGGGCGGCTGCCTCAGTGATGATGATGCGCGCAGCTATGGGCTTCCTCCGCCCGGGCCGAGGGCAGGGTCACCGCGCGCTCGATGGCGCGTGCGGCCCGGAGGCAGAGGTCGTCCCGCAACTGGGCGGCGGCGAATTGGACGCCGCGCGGCATGCCGCTCTCATCCATACCGATCGGCACGGTGATGGCGGGCTGGCGCGTCAGGTTGAAGGTGAAGGTCCAGGGCGCCCAGTCCCGCCACAGCGCCTCGGTCGGCTTCAGCGTCGGCGCATCGGCCGCGAAGGCGGCGGTGGGCGTGGTCGGCGTCAGCACCAGGTCGTATTTCAGATGGAAGCGCGCCATGGCATGGGCGGCCTGCGTACGCATGGCCTCGGCGCCCAGGAAGTCGATGGCGGACATGCCGCCCTCGCGCTCCGCGACCTCCTCCAGCCCCTTGTCCAGCAATTCGCGCTGTTCGGGCGGGGTGGTGGCGACCAGGCGCGCCAGCGCCACGCCCCAGACGCGGCCGAAGATCTGGCGGGTGTCCGGCAAGTCGGGGTCGGCATACTCGACGATGGCGCCCTGCTCGGCCAGCAGGCGCGCCGCCAGTTCCACCGCCGCCTCGCCCTCGGCATCCACGGGCGGGGCATAGCCCAGCTGCTTCACCACGGCGACGCGCAGCCCCGCCACGCCGTCCTCGATGCCGTGACGCCAGTCACGCGGGTCGTCGGGCATGCAATAGGGGTCGCGCAGGTCCGCCTGGGCCATGGCCGAGAACATCAGCGCCGCATCGCGCACGCTGCGCGTCATGGGGCCGGCGCAGGAGACCTGGCCGAAGGCGCTGTGTGGCCATTGCGGGATGCGGCCATAGCTGGGCTTCAGCCCCACCAGCCCGCAATAGGCGGCCGGAATACGGATGGAGCCGCCGGCATCGGTGCCGACATGCATGGGCCCGAAATTGGCCGCCCCCGCCGCGCCGGCACCGCAGGAGGAGCCGCCCACCGTCCGCTCGGGGTTCCAGGCATTGCGGCTGATGCCATGCAGCGGGCTGTCGCCCGGGGTCTTCCAGCCGAATTCGGTGGTGGTGGTCTTGCCGAGGATGACCGCACCGGCCGCCTTCAGGCCGATGACCGCGGGCGCATCCTCGGTGGCGGGCCTGCTGTCGGTGGTCTTGCTGCCGCGGCGGGTCGGCATGCCCTGCACGTTCAGCAGGTCCTTCACCGTCACCGGCACGCCGTCCAGCGGGCCGATCGGGCGCCCGGCGGCCCAACGCGCCTCGCTGGCCCCGGCTTCGGCCAGGGCACGGGGGTTCAGCATGGCAAAGGCATTGACCCAGGGATTGTAGCGCGCCACCCGCTCCATGATCGCCTGTAGCGCCTCGACCGGGGAAAGCCGGCGGCGGGCATAGGATGCGAGGAGCTGTTCGGCCGACATCAGGGCCGGATCGGTATCGGACATGCCAGGTTCCGCAGAGGCTTCAATGCGCCACAGCATGAGCCGATGGCCGGCGGGAGGAAAGGCCGACCTGCCGCCGGCGCCGCCGGGCGGAAAAGGAATGGGCCGGGCAGTTGGTCCCCCCGGCCCGTCCGGTCAGGGCAGCAGCGCGCCGTCCAGCACCTGGATCACGCCATTGCTGGCCAGGATATCGGTCCGCACGAAGCCGACCTGCGGCCCGACATTGCTGCTGCGGCCATTGACCAGCACCGCGCGCTGCACCTTGGCGGTGGGCGCGGGCGCGCCGGTGACACGCAGCTGCTGGCCCGCTGTCCAGGTGTTGATCAGGCCGTTGCGCATGACGATGCTCTCCAGCCGCAGCTGGCCGGAAGCAACCAGTCCGCCCACGGCCGCGCGCAGCACCGCCTGGTCGGTGGAGCTGTCGGTCAGGACGGAGCGCCGGTCCGCCGGCAGCGCCTGGATGGCCGCGTCGGTCGGTGCGAAGACGGTGGCCGGGCCATTGGCCGGGGTGATGCGGGAATCGAGGCCTGAGCGCTTCAGCGCCGCAGTGAAGATCTTGGTGTCCGGACGCGCCGAGAGCAGCGTCATCAGATCGATGGTGCCGTCTTCTGGTAACGGCCTGCCGGGGCTTTGCAGATTCTGGCAGGCGGCGAGCAGAAGGGGCAGCATGCCGCCCGCCAGCATGATGGTGCGTCGGGAAATCAAGTTGCTGATCCTCATCCTTGGTGCCGGCAGGCTGACGCGGCACGCTGGTCGCCGGTTCGAACACAAGGCCGGAAATCTCGGCCATGGTCCGTTCGCGCCATAACCTGAAACCGGATGCCAAGCCAGATGGCTCTGCATTTCCACGGCAGGAAGTTGATCGAGGCCGCCAAGGACACGTCGCAAGTATCTGGTATAAAAAGGAAGGCTAAATGAAACCAATGCGGGTTCCGCACGAACCGCGGATGGAGTGGGGTCGTCCGGGCGCAGTCCCGGCTTCTCGTTCTGGCGATGACCTGGAAAGACCGGCTTTCCGGCGGTGAACCAGGCCGCTGCTTTCTGACGTGGCGGAGATTGCCGCCCGTGTGGGCCGGGGCCAAGCTGGCGCGCATGATCGCGTCGCATCCCTTCCGCCTGTTCATCAATCCCCGCCAGGGCGTGCCCGGCGTGGTCGTCCTGCCCGATGCCGGCTTCCGCCGTGCCAGGGCTGAGATCCAGAGCTGGGAAGGCTATGCCCCCACGCCGCTGGTGCCCCTGCCGGAACTGGCGGCTTCAGCCCGTATTGGCGCGCTGCATTACAAGGACGAGGCAGGGCGCTTCGGCCTGGGCAGCTTCAAGGCCCTGGGCGGTGCCTATGCCGTGGCCCGGCTGCTGACGGCTGAGCTGGCGCGCCGTGGGATCAGGGTGGAAGGCACCGCCGCCCTGGCGGCCGGCACCCATGCCGCGGCGACGCGGCAGATCACCGTCACTTGCGCCACCGATGGAAACCACGGCCGCGCCGTCGCCTGGGGCGCCTCCCGCTTCGGTGCCCGCTGCGTGATCTTCGTGCATGAGGGCGTCAGTCAGGGCCGGCGGGATGCCATCGCCGCATATGGCGCCGAGATCCGTGTGGTACCCGGCCATTACGACGATGCCGTGCGGGAAGCCGCGGCGGTGGCGACGCGGGAGGGATGGTTCGTCGTCTCCGACACCGCCTGGCCGGGCTATACCGAGGTGCCCCGCGACGTGATGCAGGGCTACCGGCTGATGGCGGAGGAGGCCCTGACCGCGCTGCCGGCGCCGCCGACGCATGTCTTCATCCAGGGCGGCGTGGGCGGCGTGGCGGCAGCGGTGGCCGTGCAGACCCGCGCGCTCTGCGGCACCGGGCCGCGCATCGTCGTGGTGGAGCCCGAGGCCGCCGCCTGCCTGCTGGCCAGCGCCGAGGCCGGTGCGCCAGTAGCCGTGCCGGGTGACCTGGACACGATGATGGCGGGCCTGGCCTGCGGCGAGCCGAGCCTGCTGGCGTGGCAGGAACTGGAGAGATCCACCTTCGCCTTCATGGCGGTGCCGGATGCGGTGGTGCCGGAGGCCATGCGCCTGCTGGCCCGCCGCGACCCTGCCGTGACAGCCGGCGAAAGCGCCGTGGCCGGCTTGGCCGGGCTGCTTCTGGCCGCCGCCGATCAGCAGGCCCGGGCGGCACTGGGGCTGGACGAGGCTTCCCGCGTCCTGGTCTTCGGCACGGAGGGGGCGACGGACCCGGCACTCTATGCCGCGCTTGTGGGAGCACCTTCCTAGCTCCGCGGAGGCAGCAGCTTCGTCAGCAAACCCGCTGGGATCGGGGGCGACTCTTGTGGTGCCCCATGATGCCGCTGGCGGTGGCAGTGATCCTGACACGACGCCGATCCGTCTCTCGATTCGCGCAAGCTGACGAGTGAAGGCGGCGCCGATGACGATGACCGTCCTGCCGCGTGGAGGGCCTGTGGCCGGAGCGCAGTGCGGGTGATGTGGAAGAGGTGCCGCCGGCTTCGCGTGGCGAGAGGATGAACGAAGCGAATCCGAAACATTGCGACGTCAGCACGTATTTTTGGAACTGCTTCCTTTGCTGGTTGACCGTGAAGGATGCGCTGCGCCGATCCACGACCGGGGAATCGTGTTTCCGGCAGACTGTGTGCGGCTTTTCGCGCGGGGCGGTGCGCGTCTGCCCGCGTCCGTCGCGCGCGTTGACGCTCTCGTGGTTGAACGCCATATGAGAGCAAGCGCTCGACAAGCCCGCTGACGGGACGCACTGGAGAAGCTCATGAATCGCCGTGATTTCCTCGCCCTTGGTGCTGCCGCCGCTCTGCCTGGCGTGCTTCCCGCCGCCGCCAGCGCACAGGCCAGCTGGCCCAGCCAGCCGATCCGCCTGGTGGTGCCCTTCGCGGCCGGTGGCCCGACCGATGTGCCGGCGCGCCTGATCGCGGATGAATTGTCCAAGATGCTGCCGCAGCGGGTTGTCGTCGAGAACCGTACGGGCGCCGGCGTGGTGGTCGGCTCCGATGCCGTGGCCAAGTCGAAGGATGGCCATACCGCGCTCTACACCACCATCGCCCACGCGGCACTGCGCGAGATCTTCCCGAGCCTTCCCTTTGACCCCATCAAGGACTTCACGCCCGTCGCCGTGACCGGCGTCATTCCGATGCTGCTGATGGTCAACAAGGACCTGCCGGTCAATTCGCTGCCGGAGCTGATCGAGCTCCTCAAGAAGAACCCCGGCAAATACGACTATGCCAGCACGGGTAATGGCGCGGCCCTGCACCTGGCTTCCGAGCTCTTCCTGAAGCAGGCGGGCGACCTGAAGGTGAACCACGTGCCCTATCGTGGCTCCGCCGCAGCGATGCCGGACCTGCTGAACGGCAGCGTCGCGATGATGCTGGACGTCGCCAACAGCGCGCTGCCTTTCGTGCAGCGCGGCGAGGTCAAGGGCCTGGCCATTTCCTCGGCTGAGCGGCTGGCGCAGGTGCCGGAGATCCCGACCTTCCAGGAAGTCGGCGTTCCAGGCTACGAGGCCTATACCTGGCACATGGTGCTGCTCCCGGCCGGCACGCCCGAGCCCGTCGTCAAGCAGTTCAACGAGGCGCTGAACAAGGTCATGGCCATGGACAGCGTGAAGGCGCGCCTGTCCGACCTGACCATGCAGACCCGCAGCAACAGCACGCCGGCCAGCGCGGCCAAGTTCCTGGACGATGAGATCGCCAAGTGGACTCCGATCATCCAGGCGGCCGGCATCAAGGCCGGCTGAACTCCGGCCGATAGCGCCGAAGCCATGAATCACCCCGGGGCGCTGTCGCCGCGGGGTTTTTCTTTGCCTTCCCACCGGACGGGCCAGCTCCGCGGCGGGAATGGTGTCGTTCCGGAGACAGCCACGGGGAATCGCTGAAATCCGGATGGCCTCCTCATCGGGATCATGGCCCGGGGGCCGCGCCTTGTGCCATAGGGCGCCCACACGGGTTCGTGCACGGCTTGACGGAATGCGCTCAGACGCCGACCCTCGCGCTGCCGTGAGGGAGGTATCTGGACATGGCGGGGTTTCCGGACAGCATGAAGTATATCGCCCATGGCGAAGGCGGTGCGCCGGAGGTGCTGGCGCCGACGCGGGGCCCCCTGCCTGAGCCAGCCCCGGGAGAGGTCCTGATCCGCGTGATGGCGGCGGGCGTGAACCGTCCGGACGTGCAGCAGCGCAAAGGGCTCTATCCGCCGCCCCCCGGCGCCAGCCCCATCCTTGGCCTGGAAGTGGCGGGCGAGGTCGTGGCGCTGGGCGCCGGTGCTGCCCGCTTCTCCCTTGGCGACAGGGTCTGCGCCCTCGCCAATGGCGGTGGCTATGCCGAATACTGCGCTGTGCCCGAGGGGCAGGCGCTGCCCTGGCCCGCCGGATTCGATGCTCTTCGCGCCGCGGCGCTGCCGGAAACCTACTTCACCGTCTGGGCCAATCTGTTCGGCCATGGGCGGCTGGCGGCGGGCGAGACGGTGCTGGTGCATGGCGGCACCTCTGGTATCGGTGTCACCGCCATCAAGCTGGCGAAGGCCTTCGGTGCACGGGTCTTCGCCACGGCGGGAAGCTCCGCGAAATGCCAGGCTATCCTGGATCTCGGCGCCGACGCGGCGATTGACTACCGCCAGCAGGATTTCGTGACCGAGGTGAAGCGGCTGGCGCCCCAGGGCGCCGATATCGTCCTCGACATGGTCGGCGCGGCGTATTTCCAGCGCAACCTGCGCTGCCTGGCCAGGGATGGCCGTCTGGTGCTGATCGCCTTCCTCGGCGGCCATGAGGCGGAGAAGGCGGATCTGCGCCCCATCATGCTCAAGCGCCTGACCGTGACGGGCAGCACCATGCGGCCCCGCACCGATGCGGAGAAGGCCGGGATCGCCCGCGCGCTGGAAGAGAAGGTCTGGCCGCTGCTGTCCCGTGGTGAATGCGCCCCTGTCATCCACGCGACTTTCCCGCTGGAGGATGCCGCCGCGGCGCACCGGCTGATGGAGAGCAGCGCGCATATCGGCAAGATCATGCTGCGGGTCGCGGATCACGGCGCCACATGATCCGACTCGCTGACCTGCGGCTGCTGCTGGTCGCCGTCACCCTGTTCGGCGGCGCCTGGCCGATCACCAAGTCGGCGCTGGCGGATGCCACGCCGCTTTGGTTCGCCGTCAGCCGCACGTTGCTGGGGGCGCTGGTGATCGGCCTGCTCCTGGCCTTCAGGGGCGAGTTGCGCCTGCCGAGGCGCCGGGACTGGCCTTCGGTGCTGGCCGTCGGCTTCCTGCAACTCGGCGCCTATTTCGCCCTGACGCATCTGGCGGTGGCGCTCGTGCCGGCCGGCCGTACGGCGGTGCTGGCCAATGTCACCATCTTCTGGCTGGTGCCGCTCTCGGTCATCGTGCTGAAGGAGAAGGTGCCGGGCCGCCGCTGGCTGGCGGCTGGCCTGGGTCTGGCGGGCGTGCTGGCCCTGGCCGGGCCCTGGGCCATGGGCCCGGGCGAGACCAGCACTTTCATCGGGCATCTGATGCTGCTGGCGGCGGCCTTCCTGTGGTCCTGCACCATCATCATCACGCGGCTCTACCCCTCGGAACGCCCGATGCTGATGAACCTACCCTGGGGCTTCCTGCTGGGCGGGGTGGTCCTGGTGCCGCTGGCACTGATACGGGAGCCGCTGGGGCTTGGCGGGGGCATCGGCCCCGGCGCGTTGTGGCAGGTGGTGGTGATCGGCTGCCTGGTGGCGCCGCTGGGCACCTGGGCCGTGATCGAGGCCGGGCGGCGGTTGCCCGGTGCGGTCTCCTCCGTCGGCTTTCTGCTGGCGCCGGCCATCGGCGTGGTGGTCTCCACCCTCTGGCTGGGCGAGGCGCTGGGCTGGGACGTGATCATCGGCGGAGCACTGATCTGCGCTAGTGTGGTAGTGGCAGCCTCGGGCTGAGAAGAGGGCAGGGCTGCATGCGGCTGAACCTGATCGAGATGGGGCAGGGCGGTGGCGCTCCGCTGGTGCTGCTGCACGGGCTTTTCGGGCAGGCCGGCAATTTCGGCGCGGTACAGAAGGCGCTGGCCGCCCAGGGCCGGCGCGTGCTGGCGCTGGATCTCCGCAACCACGGCGCCTCTCCGCATGACCCCGTCATGGGCTATGCCGAGATGGCCGCCGATGTGGCTGAGACCTTGCAGGCCCACGGTGCCGCGCCCGCCGACGTGGTGGGCCATTCCATGGGCGGCAAGGTCGCGATGATGCTGGCGCTCACCCGGCCCGAGCTGGTGGCGCGGCTGATCGTCGTGGACATCGCCCCCGTCGATTACCCACCTGCCTACCGACCCTATGCGGAGGCCATGCTGGCGATGGAAATGCGCCCCGGCCTGACGCGGCGGGAGGCCGATGCGGTACTGGCCGGCGCGGTGCCCTCGGCCGGCGTGCGCGGCTTCCTGCTGCAGAATCTGCGCCTCGGGGAGCATCCGGGCTGGCGCATCGGCCTGGCCGAGATCGCGGCGGCCCTGCCACAGATCGAGGCCGCGCCGGATTTTCCGCCCGGCGCGCGCTTCGACAGCCCGGTGCTGGTACTGGCGGGTGAGAACTCGGACTACATCCGCGAAGAGCACCGTCCGCTTTTCCGCGCACTCTTTCCCGCCCTGCGTTTCGGCCGCGTAAAGGGCGCCGGCCACTGGGTCCATGCCGAGCAGCCCGAGGGCTTCCTGGCCGCGCTGGGCACTTTCCTGGGCCCGCCCCAGGCCGGCTAGAGCGCGGTCGGTGCCTTGAAGCGCCCGTCCTTCGCCAGATCGGCCGCGCGCCAGAGATACCAGGCGGCGGCCGAGCGATAAGGTGCCCAGGCGGCGCCGATCGCCGCCAGTTCCTTCGGCTTCGGCTGGGCATCGAGGCCCGCCGCGTGGCGATAGCCCTCCCGTACCCCGAAATCGTCCAAAGGAAGGATATCGGGGCGGCCGAGGGTGAAGATCAGCAGCATCTCCACCGTCCAGCGGCCGACACCGCGCAGCGCCACCAGCCGCTGGACCAGTTCCTCGTCCGGGAGGCGCGTGGCGGCGCGGAGTGTCGGCACCAGCCCGCCCACCGTCTTCTGCGCGATGTCGCGGATGGCGGCGGCTTTGGCGCCGGAGAAGCCGCAGCCCCTCAGCGCGCCATCCTCCAACGTGAGGATGGCGGTGGCGGGGGGGAAGTCGTGCTCAGGGAAAAGGCCGATGAGCCGCCGCAACATGGCTTCCGCCGCGCGGCCATGCACCTGCTGGTGGGCGATGGCACGCACCAGCGCCTCATAAGGTTCGCGCCTCTCGGGCTTCAGCGTGAAGGCCCCGACCTGCCTGACCACCGGCCCCAGGACTGGATCGGCCGCCAGATGCGTGCGCGCGGCACGGCCGCCAAGGCCCTTGGGGACGGATTTGCCAGGCGGCAGCATCGGGACCGAATCCTCCGGAACATCCTGCGAACAACAAGCATGCTCCCGCCCCGGCAGCAAGATCCGCGCTGCAACGCCGCCGCTGCCACGGCGTTGGCCGGAAGTGCGTGCAGGAGGGAGGCGTGCATGGAACGGCAGGTCGCCAAGGGGGAGGTCTTCGAGACCGATGTCCCGGCGCGGTTGGACCGGCTACCCTGGGACCGCTTCCACTGGCTGATCGTCATCGCGCTGGGTATCACCTGGGCGCTGGACGGTCTGGAAGTCACCCTGGTCGGCTCCCTGGCCGCCGCCATCCACGAAAGCCCGAGCCTGGCCCTGAGTGAGACGCAGGTCGGGCTTTCGGCCTCGGCCTACCTGATCGGCGCCGTGCTGGGCGCGGTGGTCTTCGGCTGGCTGACGGACCGCTGGGGCCGGCGCAAGCTCTTCTTCATCACCGTGGGCCTCTATCTGGTTTCCAGCGTCGCCACGGGCTTCTCCTGGGATTTCTGGTCCTTCGCCTTCTTCCGCGCGCTGACGGGCGCCGGCATCGGCGGCGAATACGCGGCGGTGAACTCGGCGATCCAGGAGATGATCCCCGCCCGCAAGCGCGGCACGGTGGACCTGGCCGTCAATGGCACCTTCTGGGCTGGTGCGGCACTGGGCGCGGCCTCGGCGCTGGTGGTACTGGACCCGGCGGTGGTGGACCCCGAAATCGGCTGGCGCGCCGCCTTCATCGCCGGCGGATTGCTCGCCTTCGTCATCATGCTGTTGCGGAACTGGGTGCCGGAAAGCCCGCGCTGGCTGATGACGCACGGCCATGCCGACAAAGCCAGCCGCATCGTGGCGGAGATCGAGGCAGGGGTGGCCTCCCGCCACGGGCCGCTGCCGCCGCCGCAATACGGCCCGGTGCGGATGCGCCGGCGCGGCCATACCTCGCTCGACGATGTCATCGAGATCATGCTGCACCGCCAGCGGCGGCGCACCGTGCTGGGCATCACGCTGATGGCCTGCCAAGCCTTCTGCTATAACGCGATCTTCTTCACCTATGCGCTGGTGCTGACGAAGTTCTACGGCATCCAGTCGCAGCATATCGGCTGGTATCTTCTTCCCTTCGCCCTGGGCAACCTGCTGGGCCCGCTGCTGCTGGGGCCGCTCTTCGACAGCATCGGCCGCAAGACCATGATCACGCTGACCTATGCGGTGGCGGGTATCCTGATGGCCATCTCCGGCTATGCCTTCCTGCAGGGCTGGCTCTCGGCCTGGGAGCAGACGCTGGCCTGGACGGTGATCTTCTTCTTCGCCTCTCCCGCGGCATCGGCCGCCTATCTGACGGTGGGCGAGGCCTTTCCGCTGGAGATGCGGGCGATCGCCATCGCGCTGTTCTATGCCTTCGGCACCGCCATCGGCGGCGTCGCCGGGCCGGCGCTCTTCGGCTGGCTGATCGAAGGCGGGCAGCGGGGCGATATTTTCTGGGGCTTCCTGCTGGCGGCGGTGCTGATGCTGGTGGCGGCGGCCACGGAATGGCGCCTGGGCTTCGCGGCAGAGCGGCGCGCGCTGGAGGATGTCTCGGCGCCGCTTTCCCTGCATCAGGATGATGCCGGGCCCGCCACGCGCTAGCATCGCGCAATAACGCCACATCGGCCTGCTCGCGGCCGGTGTGGCGTGTTAGTGAGGGGCATTTCCGTTGGCCGCCAGGTTCAGGCCATTCCTGCGGATAATGGATCTTCGTGGATGCCCAGCCCTGACGTCGCTGGCCGCCCCAGGCCGGCCAATACCGAAATCATCTTCCTCTTCATCGGCGGGGCCCATCATGTCTACCACCTCGCCCCCGTCGCCGCGGAACTGACGCGGCTGCTGCCAGGCCACTCCGTCACCTGTCTTTCCTGCAGTGCAGAGACGAGCGCCGCGCTGGAGCGGGTGCGCGCGGTGCTGGAGGTGCCGGCCCTGCGGATCGAGCCCGTCCGCGTGCCGCTCTGGGGGCGGCTGCTCTCGGCCGTGACCGGGCGCCACAGCTCGACAAAGATGCCGCTGCTGCTCTCGCTCAGCCCCCGCCTGCGCCGGGCCGCCGCCATCGTGACACCCGAGCGGACGTCGGCCCAGCTGCGGATGATGGGCCTGCGCCATAAGCTGATGATCCATTTCCGGCACGGGGCAGGGGATCGCGCGCCTCGCTCCGAGCAGCGCCAGTCAGCCTTCGATCTGGTGGTGGTGCCGGGCGAAAAGGATCTGCGGCGCGCGCAGGAAAAGGGCTACATGCCCGCCGCCAAGATGCGTGCCTGCGGCTATGTGAAACTGGAATTCTGCACACGCCTCGCCAGGAACGCGCCGCCTCTCTTCGAGAATGGCCGGCCCACGGTGCTCTACAACCCGCATTTCGACGCGGCCACCTCATCCTGGCCGCTCGCGCGCCAGGTCATCGAGTGCTTCGCCGCTCAGTCCCGCTACAACCTGATCTTCGCGCCGCATATCCGCGCGGCCGAGAACATGGAGGCGGCGGAGCGGGCGGAGTGGGAGGCCCTGGCGCGTCCCGGCAGCATCATCGTCGACCTCGGCTCCGAGCGCCTGATCGACATGAGCTACGTACTGGCGGCGGATATCTACCTCGGCGACATATCCAGCCAGCTCTACGAGTTCCTGGCGCGGCCCAGGCCGGTGGCCTTCCTCAACGCGCATCGCGTCGCCTGGAAGGGCGACCCGCGCTTCGCCGGCTGGGAACTGGGCGAGGTCGCGGAGAGCGTGGAGGAGATCATGCCTATGCTCGACCGTGCTGTGCACTCGCATCCCGGCGTGGTGCAGCGGCAGCAGGCCGCGCTGCGCCAGGCCTTCGGTGACATCGAAGGGGCCGCGCGACGTGGGGCGGAGGTGATTGCCGCGGCGGTGGCGGCCCGCGCCTAGCCGGCGGCCGACCGGGCCTGGCGGCGCAGCTGGCGGATGAAGGCGCGGGTCGCGGGCGCGGCCTCGTTGCGGCGGAAGGCGGCGGCGAGTTCGGCGTGAAGGGGCTCTCCGGCCAGCGGCCGATAGGTCAGCCCAGGCAGCCGGAGGCTCTCCCGCAGCGAGTCCGGGACCAGTGCCACGCCGATGCCGAGCGCCACCAGCGCCGCCACGGCCACCAGATCGCGGCCGTGATGCACCAGGCGCGGCGTGAAGCCCGCCCGCCGCCCCAGCGAGAGGGTGTGGTGATAGAAGCCCGTGCTCATCTCCGCATCCGGGGTGACGAAAGGCTCATCCGCGAGCTCCTCCACCCGGATCGCGGTCTGGGCGCTGAGGGGGTGCTGCTGCGGCAGGGCGAGCCAGAGCGGTTCCCGCAGCAGGACCAGGGTGGCGACGCCATCAGGCAGGACGGGCGGCGGGCGGATGAAGCCGATATCGAGCCGGCCTTCGCCCAATGCCTCCAGTTGCGGAATGCTCTCGAGCTCCTGCAACCGCAGCTCCACCTGCGGCTGGGGACTGTCAGGAATTTCGTGTGTGGCGGGGCATAGTAGGGAAGAAGGAGACCCCCTATGGCCCGACGGAAAGAGCCGCGGATCCCGGATGCGATCCTGGACCAGTTGCTGGCCGGTGCGGACGCCAGAACGGCCTTCGAGCAGGGCGGCCTGCTGGATGAGCTGAAGAAGGCGTTCACCGAGCGGGCGCTGAACGCCGAGATGGACCACCACTTGGCCGGAGAGGGTGGTGAAGGCAACAGCCGCAACGGCTATGGCCGGAAGTCGGTGGTCACTGACAGTGGCAAGCTGGCGCTGGAGATCCCACGCGACCGGCAGGCGAGCTTCGATCCGCAGCTGATCGCCAAGTACCAGCGGCGCTTCCCTGGCTTCGATGACAAGGTCATCTCGATGTACGCCCGCGGCATGAGCGCGCGGGAGATCGTGGGCCACCTGCGCGAACTCTACGGCATCGAGGTCTCGCCCGACCTGATCAGCGCTGTCACGGATGCCGTGCTCGACGAGATCAGCGCCTGGCAGAACCGGCCGCTGGAGCCCGTCTACCCGGTGGTGTTCTTCGATGCCCTGCGGGTGAAGATCCGGGATGAGGGCCTTGTCCGCAACAAGGCGGTGCACATCGCGCTGGGCGTCCGGGCCGACGGTGGCAAGGAGATCCTGGGCCTGTGGCTGGAGCAGAATGAGGGTGCGAAGTTCTGGCTGCGGGTGATGAACGAGCTGCGCGGCCGCGGTGTCGAGGACCTGCTGCTGGCGGTGGTAGACGGGCTGAAGGGCTTCCCTGAGGCCATCCTGGCAGTGTTCCCGGAGGCCGTGGTGCAGACTTGCATTGTTCACCTCCTGCGCCAGAGCCTGGACTTCGTCGCCTACAAGGACCGCAAGCCCGTGGCCGCGGCGCTGAAGGCGATCTACCAGGCCGTGGATGCCGCCGCCGCGAAGCGGCCCTGACTGCCTTTGAAGCAGAATTCTGGGGCCAGAAATATCCCGCCATTGGCCAGAGCTGGCGCCGCGCCTGGACCGAGGTCGTGCCGTTCTACGCATTCAGCGTCGAAATCAGACGGTTCCTCTACACCACCAATGCCATTGAGGCGCTGAACGCGAAGCTGCGCCGTGCAGTTCGAAGCCGAGGGCACTTCCCCACGGATGAGGCCGCCCTGAAGCTGCTGTTTCTGGTCTTGCACCGGGCGGAGAAGGAGTGGACCATGCCGCCGCGGGAATGGTCCATGGCTAAGGCGCAGTTCGCCGTTCTGTTCGGCGAGCGCTTCACTCGCGCCATGGCCTGAGCATGTTCAACCGCTCCGCCGCACACGAAATTCCTGACAGTCCCCTGCGGCTGCGCCTGCCGCCAGGCGGCGACGCTGGCCCCGAGCAGGCCTGAGAAAGCCGCCGAGGCAGCGAAGCCGACATTGACGATGCCCAGCTCCGCACGCCCGGCCAGCCGCCCCGTGCGCTCGGCGCGCTCCACCTGTTCCAGTGCCGGCCCGGCGTCACGCAGGAAGAGCTGGCCCGCATCCGTCAGCGCGACCGAGCGCTTGGTGCGGCGGAACAGGCGCACGCCCAGCAGGACCTCCAGCCCCTGCACCTGCTCTGTCAGCGCGGGAGGGGAGATGCCCAGCCGCTCAGCCGCGCGGCTGAAATGCAGCGTCTCGGCGACGGCCAGGAAGGCTCTGAGATGACGCAGCTCCAGGACAGCCTCCTGTGAATGTCGGGAAGACAGTATTCGGCTTGACCGAATTATTTCATCGCACCTGCCATATGGCGGCAAGGCCGGTGGCGGGCGCATGTTGCAGTGCGAAATCCTGGACGACCGATGAACCAGCTTGCCTCCTCCAACCCGCCCGCGGCACCGACCCTGGCCAGCGCCGCCACGGACCCGGCCGAGGCGCTGTATATCGAGCGGGGCACGCCGGCTTTCCTGCGGACCAACCTCGCCTTTCTCTGCGCCGGCATCGCCACCTTCGCGCTGCTCTACTGCGTGCAGCCGCTGATGCCCGTCTTCACTGCGGAATTCGGCGTCAGCCCCGCAGCCAGCAGCCTGTCGCTGTCACTGGCCACGGCGTCGATGGCGGTCTGCATGCTGGTGGCCAGCGCCATCTCCGAAGCGGTGGGGCGCAAGCCGGTGATGCTGGTCTCGGTCTTCGCTTCGGCGGCCATCACCATCGCCTGTGCCTTCATGCCGGGCTGGAACAGCTTCCTGGCGTTGCGGATGCTCCAGGGCATCCTGCTCAGCGGCCTGCCGGCGGTGGCCATGGCCTTCATCGCGGAGGAAGTGCATCCGCGATCCTCCGGCTTCGCGATGGGCCTCTATATCAGCGGCTCCGCCATGGGCGGCATGCTCGGGCGCGTCATCACCGGCCTGCTGATGGAATGGGGCGGCTGGCGGCTGGCCTTGGGGGGCGTGGGTATGCTGGGACTGCTGGCGGCGGTGATCTTCTGGCGCTGCCTGCCGCCCTCCCGGCATTTCCAGGCGCGGCCCCTGGCGTTGCGAGGGCTGGCGGAGAACTTCGCCCTGCACCTGCGCGATGGCGGGCTGCGCTGGCTGTTCCTGGAAGGCTTCCTGCTGATGGGGTCCTTCGTCACCGTCTACAACTACATTGGCTACCGCCTGCTGGCGCCGCCCTTCACCCTCAGCCACGCCACGGTCGGGCTGGTCTTCACGGTCTATCTGGTGGGCATCGGCAGCTCGACCTTCGTCGGCGGGCTGGCGGACCGTTTCGGACGGAGGCGGCTGCTCTGGATCGTGCTGCTGGCCATGCTGGGAGGGCTGGGGCTGATGGCGGTGGATTCGCTGCCGGCCATTATGGCCGGCATCGCCATCGTCACCTTCTGCTTCTTCGGCGCCCATTCCATGGCCAGTTCCTGGGTCGGGCGGCGGGCGCGGATGGCGCGGGCGCAGGCCTCCTCCCTCTACCTCTTCTGCTACTACATGGGTTCCAGCATCGTCGGCGCCGTGGGCGGGCTGGCCTGGTCGTCCGGCGGCTGGCCGGGTGTGACGCTGGTGGTGGGCGGCTGCCTGGCGCTGGCACTGGTGGCTGGGCTGCGGCTGGCACGGCTGCAGCCGCTGCCGCAGGGCTAGCGGCGGTTCAGCGCCGGATCAACGCGGCCGCGGCCGGTCGACGGCGTTCCCAGCCCAGGCGTTCCAGTTCCGGCGTCTCCTGATCCGCCTCGGGATAGCCGAGGCAGAAATAGCCGATGAACCGCCAGTCCGGCGGCACCTCCAGGGCGGCCGTGACCGCCGCCGGGTCCAGGATGGACACCCAGCCCAGCCCGAGGCCCGCGGCCCTGGCTGCCAGCCAGAGCGTATGCACCGCCATCACCGTCGAATAGGCGGTGGTTTCCGGCATGGTGCGGCGCCCCAGCCCGTGTCCCTGGGACGGATCGGGGACCGAAAGGACGGCGAGGTGGCAGGGCGCCTGATCAAGCCCCGAAAGCTTCAGTCGCGCGTAGAGAGAGGCACGCGCGCCTCTCTGGCTGGAAAGAGCCTCCGCATTGCAAGCCTCGAAGCTCGCGCGGATGGCGGCGCGGCGGGCGGGCTCATCCACCAGCACGAAGCGCCAGGGCTGGCTGAGACCCACGGAGGGGGCGAGACTCGCGACCGCGAGCAACTCGTCCAGCAGCCCGGGCGGCAGGGGATCGGTGCGGAAGCTGCGGACGTCGCGGCGCCAGCGGAACAAGGCCCTGAGGTCCTCGCGAAAGCGCTCATCGAAGGCTGGCGCGGGGGAATGCGGCATTTCCATGCGCATGATCTTACGCCATCCGCCGGGGCGCGGGGATGCCTGATGGGAACCGAGCCCCGGCCTAGCCGCCGCGAGGCGCCAGAAGGATAACTGCTGTGCCGGCGATGCACAGGCTGACCCCCAGCACGTCCCAGCGATCCGGCCGCACGCCCTCGGCGGTCCAGAGCCAGAGCAGTGAGGCCGCGACATAGACCCCGCCATAAGCCGCATAGGCCCGGCCCGCGGCATCCGTCTCTGCGCGAGTCAGCAGCCAGGCAAAGGCAATCAGGCAAATCATACCCCCCGCTGCCCAGAGCGGATGGCGCCCCAGCCGCAGCCAGGCCCAGAAGCCGAAGCAGCCGGCGATCTCCGCCAGGGCTGCGGCGGCATAGAGCAGGAAGGTGCGGGACATGCCGGCCAGGGTCGCGCGTGATCCGGCCGGCGGCAAGTGGACCTCTCCCGCATTCTGCCCGATCCTGGCGACATTAGGGCGCGGGCGACTCTCGCCCGCGGCAGGAGGAATGACAGTCATGAACCCCATCTCCCTCGTGGCACCAAGGAAGCTGCTGATCGGCGGCGGCTCGCTGGCCCGGCTTCCGGCGCTGCTGGCGGAATTCGGCCTCTCCCGCCCGCTGGTGGTCACGGACCCCTGGATGGTCTCCTCCGGCACGGTCAACCGCGCGCTGGAGCCGCTGAAGGCCGCGGGCATGACCGCCCAGGTCTTCTCCGAGACGGTGCCCGACCCCACCGACACCGTGGTCGAGGCCGGCGTGGCCGCACTGAAGGCGGGCGATTTCGACTGCCTGGTGGGCTTCGGCGGCGGCAGCCCCATGGATACCGCCAAGGCCATCGCCATCCTGGCCGCCGCGGCGCCGGGACAGAGCATGCGGGATTTCAAGGTGCCGGCCTCGGCGGACCGGGCGGCGCTGCCGGTGATCTGCGTGCCCACCACCGCCGGCACGGGTAGCGAGGCGACGCGCTTCACCATCGTCACCGACACGAAGCATGACGAGAAGATGCTGATCGCCGGGCTGGGCGCGCTGCCGCTGGCCGCCGTGGTCGACTACGAGCTGACCTTCAGCGTGCCGCCGCGCGTGACCGCCGATACCGGCATCGACAGCCTGACCCATGCGCTGGAAGCCTATGTCAGTGCCCGGGCGAATAGCGTCTCCGACATCTATGCCCAGGCGGCGATGCGGCTGATCGCCGCCAATCTCCGCACCGCCTATGCCGAGCCGCAGAACCGCGCCGCCCGCGCCGCAATGATGGAGGGCGCGACGCTGGCGGGCCTGGCTTTCTCCAACAGCTCCGTCGCGCTGGTGCATGGCATGAGCCGCCCCCTGGGCGCGCATTTCCATGTGCCCCACGGCCTTTCCAACGCCATGTTGCTGCCGGCTATCACCGCCTTCGGCCTGGAAGCCGGGCTGGCGCGCTATGCCGAGGCGGCGCGCGTCATGGGCGTAGCGCCGGCGGGAAGCTCCGATCAGGAAGCCGGGCAGTTGCTGCTGAAAGAACTGCGCGCGCTGAACCAGGAACTGGGCGTGCCCAGCCCGCGTGCCTACGGCGTCGCGCAGGACCGGTTTGAATCGCTGCTGGAGCTGATGGCGGAGCAGGCGCTGGCCTCCGGCAGCCCGGGCAACAACCCGCGCGTTCCGGACGCGGCGCAGATCATCGCGCTCTACCGCGAGGTTTACGGGGACTGAAGCGCAGGCCTACTGCCGCGGGCGCAAGGACAGGCTCTGCCAGGCGTTTCGCCACGCCGGCAGAGCGATAGCGGGCAGAGGGCGGGCGATGGCATAGCCTTGTGCGTGATCCACGCCCGCCGCCGCCACCGCGTGCCAGAGCCGGGCATCCGAAACGCCTTCGGCCGTCACGGTCATCCGGGCGGCATGGGCCATGCGGACGAGGCGCTGCACCTCGGCCCGCGCCCGCCGCCGCGTCGGCATGGCCGCCACGAGGTGGCGGTCCAGCTTGATGCCGGAGAAGGGCAGGGAGATCAGCCAGGAGCGGTCTTCCTCCAGCCCCATGTCGTCGATCAGCACTGTGACGCCGGCGCCGCGGAGCCGCTCCAATGCCCGCCGCAGCGTGACGCTATCCTGTACAGGAGAGGTCTCGGTCATCTCCAGAACCAGGGCGGAGAAAGGAAACCGGGTCTTTTCTTGCAGATCCCGTAACCAAGCCAGGAGATCACGTTCGAGCAGTACGTTCAGCGGCAGGTTCAGGGCAAGTGATGCTCCCACCCGGCTGGCAGGGGTGGCGAGTTCGCTGAAGGCGCGGTGTGCGACGGCGATGGAGAGGGCCCTGCCAAGGCCGTTTCGCTCGGCCAGCGGTACGAAGGCGTCTGGGCGCAGTGGTGCGTCGTCACGCCGCTGCCACCGGGCCAGGCCTTCGAGCAGGACCGGGCGACGGTCAGCGATACGGACCACAGGCTGGTAGCGGACCGTGATCTCACCCCGCTGCAAGCCGATGGCGAGGTCCATGGGATTGTCGGTCGGAACCTGCCGCCGCACCTGCGCCGCCTGTTGCAGCGCGCGGGCGAGGGAAACCGGCTCCGCCGCCGCCCAGGTCAAGCCAGGGGGGATCATCCTCCCGGCGGCTTCGGTGCCCGGCTGCTCCACCACCACCACCATGCCGGTATCGCCGAAGGGATCGCCGGCTGTGGCCAGAAGGGCTGGCCAACTCGGGCCTGCCGCCGAGATCTGGCAGATGACCTGATGCGGCCATTCTCCGGCTGAGAAAAGCCGCGCCAGGACCTCCCAGCCATTGTTCAGGAGAATAGGAGGGCCACGCTCCAGTCCGCGCGCCGCCTCCTGCGTTGCTGCGATGACCTCAGGGTCACGCGCCAGCAGCAGCATTGAAGCTTCGCCCGGCGGGGCCGGGCGGAAGCGCATGGGCATAGGCAGATCTCCAGAGGAGCCACCACCTGTTTTAATGCAGCGTCCCCGCCAGCGCCAAGACTCGTCTCAGATTCCACGCATGCTTTCGGAATGCTGGAAAAGCCCGGCGCGACATCCGGTGTTATGAGAATATTTTGGTCAATTTCTATTAAATGAGAAATTTTCCCGAGAACTCTCCTCCGGCGCATGCCGGAGGAGAAGCTCATTTCAGCGCGGAGCGGCCGCTGGTGCTTTCACCGGATCTGCGCTGCGGCGCAGCCGGTTATCTCCCAGGAACAGAAGCATCGGCGCAGCGATGAAAATGGAGGAAGAGGTCGAGGCGATGATGCCGAAGACCATGGTGATGGCAAAGCCCGACAAGGCGTCGCCCCCGAACAGCGCCAGCGGCACTGCCGAGAGCAGCAGCGTCATGGATGTCCCGAGGGTGCGATTCAGCGTCTCATTGATCGAGCGATCGATCAGGTCCCGCAGGGGCATGGTCTTGTACTTGCGCAGGTTCTCGCGCATGCGGTCATAGACCACGACCTTATCGTTGACCGAGAAGCCGATGATGGTCAGCACAGCCGCCACGGTCGTCAGGTTGAACTCGATTCGCGTGATGGCCAAGAAGCCGACGACCTTGGTGGTCTCCAGCAACAGCGTGACAATCGCGCCAACAGCGAACTGCCATTCGAAGCGCACCCAGATATAGATCATCATCGCCAGCATCGAGATGCCGAGGGCGATCAGGCTGCCGGTGAAAAGCTCGCCGCTGACGCGGTTGCCGACGGCTTCCGTCCGCAGGATGCGCGCCCCGGGAGAGACGGATTCCAGTGCGTTGCGCACCTTGATCACGGCATCCTGGGTCGCGGCTTCATCACCCTGCACGGGCAGGCGGATCAGAACGGTGCTGGCGTCGCCGAATTCCTGCAAGCCGACATCGCCAAGGCCAAGCCTGCCGGTGGCGTTGCGCAACTCGCCGATATTGGCAGGGCTGGGGGTGCGGACCTCCATGACGATGCCGCCGCGGAAGTCGATGCCCTTCTCCAGGCCGGGGTAGAAACCCAGGATGATGGAGGCGATGGAGAGCAGGATCGATATGGCTATACCGATCTTGCGGCCCTTCATGAAGGGGATGTGCGTATTGTCCGGCACCAGCCGGAAGAGGGGGCGAGCAAGGAACATCTGCGGGAACCCCTTTACACCGGCAGTTCGCGTGGCCGGCGCGCCCGGTACCACCAGGAGACGAGCAGGCGCACCAGCGTCGTCGCCGTCCACATCTGCACCACCGTGCCGATGGCGACGGTGATGGCGAAGCCGCGCACCGGTCCGGAGCCGAGGCCATAGAGACAGGCCATGGCGATCAGGTTTGTCAGGTTGCTATCCATGATCGTGCCGGAAGCCTTGGTGAAGCCGGCTTCCAGCGCGCTGGCCGGCGGGCGGCCCAGTTTTGTTTCTTCTCGGATACGCTCGTTGATCAGGATATTGGCGTCCAGCGCTGTGCCGAGGGTCAGGACCACGCCGGCGATACCCGGCAGGGTCAGCGTCGCCTCCAGCACCGAGAGGGCTGCCGCCATCAGCAGCAGGTTGACCAGCAGCGCGACATTGGCGAACCAGCCGAACAGGCCATAGGCCAAGCCCATGTAGAGGAAGACGAATGTGGCGCCGACGGCCAGGCTCAGCAGCCCGGCGCGGATGGCGTCCGCGCCCAGTTCGGGCCCCACCGTGCGTTCCTCGACCACCGTGAGGGGGGCTGGCAGGGCGCCGGCGCGCAGCAGCACCGCCAGCTCATTGGCGCTGGCGGCATTGAAGCTGCCGCTGATCTGGCCGCTGCCGCCCGTGATCGGCTCACGGATCACCGGCGCGGTGATTACCTTGTTGTCCAGCACCACCGCGAAAGGACGGCCGACGTTCTGGCGCGTGATCTCGGCGAAGCGGCGGGTGCCCGCGGAGTCGAAGGTGAAGTTCACCACCCATTCGCCGGTCTGCGGGTTCTGGCCGGCGCGGGCGTCGGAGAGGTTGGCGCCATCGACCTCGATGCGCCGGCGCACGGGATAGCGCTGGCCGGGCTGCTCGCCCTCCAGGAACTCGACGCCCGGCGGCGGGGTGGCGGCCTGCATGTTGGCCGTCTCGTCGAGCAGGCGGAAGGTCATGCGGGCGGTACGGCCCAGCAGTTCCTTGATCCGGTTGGGGTCCTCGACTCCCGGCAGCTGCACCAGCACGCGGTTGCTGCCCTGGCGGGCGATCAGGGCCTCGGAGGTGCCGCTCTCGTCGATGCGGCGGCGGACGATTTCGACCGACTGTTCCACGGCAGCGGCGGCCCTGGCGCGCAGCGCCGCCTCGCTCAGCGTGGCGGTCACGAGCCCCTCGGGGCTGACGGCGATGTCCAGGTCCGGGGCGGTGGCGCCACCGCCGATGGCCACGGGATTCGCCAGCTCCCGCATCGCCTCGATCGCGGCCTGGCTCTGGCCAGGATCCCGCAGGCGGAAGGACAGGCGGCGTTCCTCCGGCTGCGTCGTGAGGTTGAGATAGCCGATATTGGCCTGCCGCAGCTTGGTGCGGGTGGCATCGGCGAGGCTCTCCAGCCGTTCCCGCACCACTGCGGCGGTATCGACCTCCAGCAGCAGGTAGGAGCCGCCGCGCAGGTCTAGCCCCAGCGAGATCTGCCTTGCCGGCAGCCAGGACGGGATGGAGCCACGCGGAAAGAAATTGGGCAGCGTGAGCAGCACGCCCAGCAGGATGACGCCCAGAATGGCGGCGACCTTCCACCGCGCGAAGTACAGCATGGCCGGAATGGCCCCCCAGTTTAGAGGGTGCGGAACATGCTGTCCCGCCGCGCGGGACGCAACCCATCATGCATGCCGTGCCACACTCTGCTACAGGCCGCAGGCAGACGAGGTGGCACGGAGTGGATGGCGATGCTGAAGCTGGGGATCCTGGGAGCCGGGCATTTCGGCCGTTTCCACGCGCTGAAGGCGGCCAAGGCGGCGGGTGAGGGGCGGGTCGAGTTCCTCGGCCTGGCCGATGCCAGCGCTGAGCGCGCGGCCCTGGTGGCCTCGGAGGCGGGGACCCGCGTCTGGCAGGCGCCCGAGCTGATCGCCGCCGCAGATGCCTTGATCGTGGCCGCACCCACCGCCTTTCATTTCGACCTCGCCAGCGCGGTGCTGCGGGCCGGGCGCCACGTCTTTGTGGAAAAGCCCATCGCCGCCACCCTGGCGGAGGCCGATGCGTTGGTAGCTCTGGCCGCCGAGGCCGGGCGGGTGCTGCAGGTCGGGCATGTGGAGCGTTTCGGGGCGGGCTTCGCCACGCTGCTCTCCTCGGCCGGCCTGGGGCGGCCGCTCTATATGGAGGCCGTGCGGATCGCGCCGTTCCGCCCCCGGGGGCTCGACGTCTCCGTGGTGCTGGACCTGATGATCCACGACCTGGATCTCGTCCTCTCCCTGGCCGGCGGGGCGCTTGAGGAGGTGCAGGCGGTCGGCGCCGCCGTCTGCTCGGACCGGGTGGACATTGCCAATGCCCGGCTGCGCTTCGCCGGCGGCGCCCAGGCCACCATCACCGCCAGCCGCGCCAGCCTGAAAATGGAGCGGCGCCTCCGCGTCTTCGGCACCGAGGGCTATGCGAGCCTGGATTTCCTCGCCCGCGAGATAAAGCTGGTCCGCAAGGGGCAGGGGGCGGCGCTGGAGCAGTTGCCCGGCCACGGCATCGAGACCCTGTCCTGGCAGGACCATGATAACCTGGAGGCCGAGCAGGCGGCCTTCATCCGCGCCTGCGGCGAGGGAACGCCCGCCGTCGTGGACGGGCGCGCCGGCCGCGCCGCGCTGGATGCCGCACTCCGGGTCGAGGCGGCGATCGCCGCCTCCCTGACCGCGGCGGGCTTGCCCTTCGCCGCCGCCTGACTAGGCTGCCCCGAATCCCTCAGGAGAGTTCCGTATGCTGCTCGACAATACCGCCAAGGGCGTCTTCCCCATCGCGCCGACACCTTTCCATGCCGATGGCCGTATCGATGAGGCCTCCGTCGACCGCATGACGGATTTCTACCTGGAATGCGGCAGCACCGGCATGACGGTGCTGGGCGTCATGGGCGAGGCACCCAAGCTGGACGGCACCGAGGCCCTGGCCCTGGCCCAGCGTTTCGTGAAGCGCGCTTCCTCCATTCCGGTGGTGGTGGGCGTCTCGGCCCCGGGCTTCGCGGCCATGCGCTCCCTGGCCCGGGCCTCCATGGATGCCGGCGCGGCGGGCGTGATGATCGCGCCCCCGAACACGCTGCGCACCGATGACCAGATCGTCACCTACTACCGCCAGGCGGTGGAGGCGATCGGCGAGGACATTCCCTTCGTGGTGCAGGATTTCCCGCTGACCTTCTCGGTGGTGATGACGCCAGGCGTGCTGCGCCGCATCATCAATGACAACCCGTCCTGCGTCATGGTGAAGCATGAGGACTGGCCGGGCCTGGAGAAGATCTCCGCGCTGCGGAGCTTCGAGAAGGAAGGGATGCGCCATGTCTCCATCCTCTGCGGCAATGGCGGCTCATTCCTGGATTTCGAAGTGGAGCGCGGCGCCGACGGTGCCATGACCGGCTATGCCTTCCCGGACATGCTGGTGGATCTGGTGCGCCTTTCCAGCTCCGGCGAGCGCGACGCGGCGCATGACCTCTTCGACGCCCACCTGCCGCTGCTGCGCTACGAGCAGCAGCCGGTGGTCGGGCTGGCGGTGCGGAAATACCTGATGGCCCGGCGCGGCATCATCGCTTCCGACGCGCAGCGCAAGCCAGGCGCCAGCATGAGCGCGCTGG
Organism: Roseomonas marmotae; assembly: GCF_017654485.1. Classification (NCBI taxonomy): domain Bacteria; kingdom Pseudomonadati; phylum Pseudomonadota; class Alphaproteobacteria; order Acetobacterales; family Roseomonadaceae; genus Roseomonas; species Roseomonas marmotae. The sequence continues at coordinate 2,172,423 of NZ_CP061091.1, forward strand.
CCAAGGCGGAGGTCGAGTATCTGCTGAGCCGCGTGGCGCGTTACGACGCGCGCGCCAAGCTGCCGCCGGCCTGATCGGCGCCGGCCGCCTCAGCGGAAGCGGCCGAAGCGCTCCAGGACCTCGATGCGATAGCCATCGGGGTCCGCGATGAAGAAGAAGCGGGCGAAGGGCTGCCCGGCATGCTGCATCTCGCGCAGCGGACCCGGGTTCAGCCCTTCTTCCGTCATGCGGGCATGGGCGGCGGCCAGGTCCTGCACCACCACCGCCAGATGGCCATAGCCATCCCCCAGCGCATAAGGTTCGGCGCGGCCGTGGTTGACGGTCAGCTCTAGCTCGAAATCTCCCTCCTCGCCACGTAGGTAGATGAGCGAGAATTCCGCGAAATCCGCGCGCTGCGCGATCTCCAGACCGAAGGCACGATGGTAGAAATCCAGCGACCGCGCCTCGTCGAGGACGCGGATCATGCTGTGGACTAGCTTGGCCATGGCTATTTCCCGCTGAGTTGATGGGCTTCCGGAGCGGCTCTCCTAGCCCAGGGCGCCGCCATCAGGACAGACGCAGGAAGCAGGCACGAATCGTCCCCGCACGGAGACTGTCGTGAGTTTCATCCTGCGAAACACCCGCGCGCTGCATTTCCGCCTGCCAGTACATCATTAAGTGCTGGTTTTCTGTGCGTTCTTGTCGGGACGCCGCCCGTGCGGCGGGATCTGGGCCAAAAAAGCAGTGGACCGCATTCCGGGGGAATGCTGGCATGGATGCCTTGGACCCATCGTTGCGAAGAGCCGTGTGAAAAAGCTCGCCCCGCCAGAGGCCGAGCGGCCCACCCGGCATCCATCGTGCTGCTTCGTGCTGCCGTCTGGCCTGGAGATCCGCCAATGACCCCGACACGCCGCGCCTTGCTCGCCGCCGGTGCCACCCTGCCGTTTCTCCGCAGCCCACTTCGCGCGCAGCCCGCCGAGGGGGTCCTGCGCTTTGGCCTTTCGACTTTCCCGCCCAATCTGCAGCCATGGCCCAGCACCGGCGCTTCGGCCGGCACCGTGAAGATGCTGATCCACCGCCGGCTGATCTCCTACGATGAGAAGGGCGAGCTGCGCGGGGAACTGGCCAAATCCTGGGCGAATGAGCCGGATGGTGCCTGGGTCTTCCGGCTGCGGAAGGATGCCAGGTTCCAGAACGGGGAGCCGGTGACCTCCGAGGATATCCGTTGGAATATCGAGCAGATCGCCGACACGAAATCGACGGCCTACATGCGCACGCAGTTCCAGGGCGTGGCGATGATCGAGACGCCGGACGCGCACACGATCCGCATCCGGATGAAGGAGCCGGTGGCGGCGCTGCCGCACTGGTTCACCGGCTACAACATGCCCATGATCTGGCGGAAGTCGGATGCGCGGGAACCGGTCGGCGCCGGCCCGTTCCGCGTGGCGGCGCAGGAGCGGGGCAGTTCGATCGAGCTGGAAGCCGTGCCGAACCACTGGCAGGGCCTGCCGAAGCTGAAACGCATCCGCATGACCGTCTATGCCGACGAGAATCTGCGCGCCGCGGCGCTGCAATCCGGCGACGTGGACATGATTGAATACGTGCCCTGGCAGTCCATGAATGCCGTGGAGGCTGACCCGCGCCTGAAGCTGGATGCGGTGGAGGGCCCTTTCATGGACATCCTCTTCAACGGCACGCGCGGCCCCTTCGCCGATGCGCGGGTACGGCGTGCCGTGGCCCATGCCGTGAAGCGCGAGGATATCGTCAAGGCCGCCTTCTTCGGACGCGGCAGGCCGCTGGAAGGCGTCCCGGTGATCGAGGGCACTCCCTGGTACGACGCCGAGTTGGCGAAGGGCTGGGCCTATGACCCCGCCCGTGCCAAGGCGCTGCTGGCTGAGGCGGGCCACGCGAACGGCTTCCAGACGACGCTGCTCGCCACCGCGCAATACGGGATGCACAAGGACACCGCCGAGGTCGTGCAGCAGCATCTGGCGGCCGTCGGCATCCAGTGCGAGCTGCGGCTGCCGGACTGGTCCACCCGCGTCAGCCTGGGCACGCGCGGCCAGTACGAGATCGCCATCCACGGCACGTCGGCGGAGAACAACGATCCCGACGGGCTGACGCCCTATTTCGATACGACGCTCTCCCCATCGCATGGGCGGTCCTTCGGCGTGCAGGCACCGCGCACGGTGGCGGCGCTGGCCAAGGGCCGGGCAGAGTTCGATCAGGAGAAGCGTGTGGAGGCCTACAAGGAATTCCAGCGGGCGGCGCTGGAGGAAGTGCCGCTGGTTGGCCTGGCCTGGCGCAGCCAGGGCTATGGCATGGACAGGCGCGTGCAGGGCTTCACGAACCTGCCCGGCGCCCTCACCACATCCTCCGGCGGCATGCTGGAACAGGTCTTCTTCGGCTGATGCGCTGGCTTCTTCGCCGGATCGGCATTTCTTTTGCGCTGGCCTGGATCGTGGCCACGATCGTTTTCATGACCCTGCACATGGTGCCCGGCGATCCGGCGGAGATCCTGCTCTCCACCGGCGGCGTCGCGCCGGACCCCGCCTCGGTGGCGGAACTGCGGGAGCGGCTGGGGCTGGAGCGGCCTCTGCTGGATCAATACGGCAGCTTCCTCCTGGGGCTGACGAAAGGCGACCTCGGCACCTCGCTGGTCGATGAATATCCGGTGCTGGACGAGATCGCGCTGCGCCTGCCGCGCACGCTGGAGCTGATCCTGGCCGGCACGCTGATCGCGGTGGTGATCGCGATCCCGGCCGGCACCTACGCGGCGCTGCACCGTGGTGGCGCTTTCGACCGCATTGCCTCGGGCGTGGCCGCGTTGCTGCTCGCAGTGCCCATCTTCGTCGTTGGCACACTGCTGGTGCTGGTGCTGGCGCAGATGCTGCGATGGATGCCCGCCGGCGGCTACGTGCCGCTGGCGCAGGACCCGATGCAGCACCTGACGCTGCTGGCTCTGCCGGCGCTGGCCATCGCCAAGGGCCTCTCGGCCGTGGTCTTCCGCATGACCCGTGCCTCGGTGCTGGATGCGCTGTCACGTGATTATGTGCGGACGGCGCGGGCCAAGGGTATCTCGCCCCGTCGCGTGCTGGTGAAGCATGTGGTGCGGAACGCGCTGACGCCGGTCCTCACGGTGCTCGGCCTGCATATGGGCACGCTGCTCGGCGGTACGGTGCTGGTGGAATACGTCTTCAACTGGCCCGGCCTTTCCACCCCGCTGCTGCGCGCGGTGGAAGCGCGGGACTATCCGATGGTCGTCGGCATCGTGCTGACGATTTCCGGGCTGTTCCTGCTGATCAACCTGGTCATGGACCTGCTCTACGCCGCCCTGGACCCGAGGATCCGCACGGCATGAAGATGCTCTGGAAGAACAGGCTGCTGATCCCGGGCGCCATTGTCGGGATCATCCTCCTCCTGGCCATCGCCGCGCCCGTCCTGGGTCTCGCCGATCCGGTGCGGCAGGATATCGCCAACCGCCTGGCCGGACCTTCGCCCGGCTCTCCGCTAGGCCGGGACGAATTCGGCCGTGATGTGCTCTCCCGCCTCATCTGGGGCGCGCGCACCAGCCTGGGGGTCGCCTTCGCCTCGGCGCTGATCGCCGGCATCATCGGCACGGCCTTCGGGCTGATCGGCGGCTGGTTCAGGGGGCTGGGCGAGATCCTGACCGTGCGGAGCATGGATATCATCCTCTGCTTCCCGCCCGTGCTGCTGGCGCTGCTGGTGGTGACGCTGATGGGGCCGGGCGCGGGCACGCTGGTCCTGGTGCTCTCCATCCTCTACCTGCCGGGCTTCGCGCGCGTGACCTATGCGGAAGTGCTCTCCGCCCGCAGCCTCGACTATGTGGAGGCTGTGCGGGCGCTGGGTGCGCCGACGCCGCGCATCCTGTTCCGCACCGTGCTGCCCAATGTCGCCGGCCCGGTGCTGGTGCAGTTGTCGCTGGCCGTGGCCTCCGCCGTGGTGCTGGAGAGCGGCCTTTCCTTCCTCGGCCTGGGCGTGGTGCCGCCGGCTCCCTCCTGGGGCCTGATGATCCGCGGCGCGCGCGCGACCATGGAGCAGGCGCCGATGCTGCTGCTCTGGCCCTGCGCGGCGCTGACGCTGACCATCCTGGCCATGAACCTGCTCTGTGACGGGCTGCGTGACGCCGTCGATCCCCGCACCCCCGCCGCCGGCCGCCGCACGCGGCTGATCGACCGCGTGTTGCCGGGTCTGCTGCCGGCCCCCGCGCCGCGGACGGATGCGGTGCTGGAGGTGCAGAACCTGACGGTGCAGATCGACACCCCGCGCGGTCCGATCCGTCCGGTGCAGGAAGTCTCGCTCTCGGTCCGTCCTGGCGAGACGCTGGCCATCGTGGGCGAGAGCGGCTCCGGCAAGTCGGTGACCGCCACGGCGGTGATGGGCCTGCTGCCGCCCGTGGCGGTGCCGGTGGAAGGCCATGCCTGGCTCGAAGGCAAGGACCTGCTGCGGCTTGCGGAGCCGGAGTTGCGCGCTTTGCGTGGTGGCGCGATGGCCATGGTCTTCCAGGACCCGATGAGCAGCCTGAACCCCGTGCACACCGTCGGTGCCCAGGTGGTCGAGGCCATCCAGGCCCATCAGAGGATTTCCTCGGCTGAGGCCTGGGCCAAGGCCGAGGAACTCTTCAGGCGCGTCGGCATCGCCGATCCGGTCAAGCGGCTGCGGGTCTATCCGCATGAGATGTCCGGCGGCATGCGGCAGCGCGTGATGATCGCCATGGCCATTGCCAACAGGCCGAAGCTGCTGATCTGCGATGAGCCGACCACGGCGCTGGACGTGACGGTGCAGGCGCAGATCCTCGACCTGCTGAACGACCTGAAGCGCGAGACCGGCATGGGGATGATCTTCATCACCCACAGCCTGGGCGTCGTGGCGGAAGTCGCCGACCGCGTGGCGGTGATGTATGCCGGCCAGGTGGTCGAGCAGGGGAGCGTGGAGGAGGTCTTCGTCAACCCGCTGCACCCCTATACCCGTGCGCTTCTGGCGGCGGTGCCGGAGGGCGAGGAACCACCGGCCGGCATTCCCGGCATCGTGCCGCCGCCCCATGCCTTTCCCATCGGCTGCCGTTTCGCGCCACGCTGCTCCTTCGCCACCGCCGCCTGCGAGGCCGCTCCGCCGCCGCTGGAAGACCTCCGCGAGGAACGGCAGGTGCGCTGCATCCGCTGGCATGAACTGACGCCCACGGAGGCCGTGGCATGAACGCGCCGCTGATCGAAGCCGTCGGGCTGTCCAAGACCTTCGCGGGCAAGGGCTTCTTCCGCAAGAGCAAGCCCGTGCAGGCGGTGAAGCATATCGACGCCACCGTCGCGCGCGGCGAGGCCGTCGGGGTGGTGGGGGAGAGCGGTTCCGGCAAGAGCACGCTGGGCCGCATGATGCTTGGCCTGATGCCGGCCACAGAGGGCACCGTCCGCTTCGACGGGAAGTCGATGAACGATGCCTCCCGCGCCGAATGGCGGCGGTTGCGCCGGCGGATGCAGATCGTCTTCCAGGACCCCTATGGCAGCCTGGACCCGCGCCGCCGCGTGGGCGAGCAGATCGCGGATGGCATGTCCATCCACGGCCTGCTGCCGGCGGAGAAGCGGCGGCAGCGCGTGGCGGAGCTGCTGAACAAGGTCGGGCTGGAAGCCGCCCATGCACAGCGCTTCCCGCATGAATTCTCCGGCGGACAGCGGCAGCGCATCGGCATCGCCCGCGCGCTGTCCACCGGGCCCGACTTCCTGGTCGCGGATGAGCCGGTCTCGGCGCTCGACGTCTCCATCCAGGCGCAGGTCATCCAGCTGCTGGGCGAGCTGCGGCGGGATCTCGGGCTGGCGATGCTCTTCATCAGTCATGACCTGCCCGTCGTCGCCAATCTCTGCGACCGTGTGATGGTGATGTATCTCGGGCGGGTCATGGAGGAGGGGCCGGCACGCCGCATCTTCGCCAGTCCCGTGCATCCCTATACCCGCGCGCTGCTTTCCGCGACGCCGATGCTGGACCCGGCGCGGCGTGCCAAGCGCATCCTGTTGCCTGGCGATCCGCCCAGCCCGTCCAACCCGCCCTCCGGCTGCGTCTTCCGCACGCGCTGCGCCCATGCGCGCGACGCCTGCGCCGAGGTGGTTCCGGAACTGCGGGCCTTTGACGGCCCCGACCGGCGGGTCGCCTGCATCCGGGCGGAAGAGATCGCCTGAACGCCCGTTCCCTACACCGACGATGGAGTATCAACGCGTGGTCGCACTGACGAAGCCCAAGGTTCATATGGGCACGCTGACTGGGGGAGAGGGCCGTGAGGCCTATGCGAAGAACCCCATCATCCTCTTGCCCATGGGCAGCCATGAGGACCAGGGCCCGCATGCCCCGATGGGCGACTACCTGCTGGCCGAGAAAGTGGCCGAGCTGGCCGCCATCCGCGCCACCGAGGCCGGCACGCCGACCTTTGTCGCGCCTGTGCTGCCCTTCGGTGGTGCCGACTGGTTCGGGCCGATGATCGGCGGCATCGCCATCAGCCAGGCGACGCTGACCAGCGTCATCACGGATATGGTGGCCAGCCTGCACCGCAATGGGCTGACGCGGATCATCGTCATCAACGGCCATGGCGGCAATGTCGGCCCCATCGCCGAGGTCGCCCGCACGCTCTGGCAGGAGAAGAAGCTGGTGCTGCCCAGCCTCTATCTCTGGCGCATCGGCTACGGGCTGCTGCCAGGCATCGTCGGTGCCGAGAAGGCCAAGGCTGTCTCCGGCCACGGCGCGGACCCGCTGACCAGCATCGGCATGCATCTCTTCCCCGAGCTGATCCGCCAGGACCTGATCCCCGAGGGCAAGGCGCTGAAGAACGACAGCGTGCTGGGCCTGCCCTATACGGGCCTGGGCACCGCCAGCTTCGACGGGGCGGAGGTCGGCCTGCCGATGGAATACGACGACACCTACCATCTCGGTGTCGCCAAGGGAGATCCGAAGCTCTGTTCGGCCGAGACCGGCGCCGCGCTGGTGGAGAAGCTGACCGATATCTGCGCCCGCTTCGCGCAGCATTTCGCCAGCAAGGTGAAGGCCTGAACGTCTAGCGCCGCACCGGCAGCCCGGCGGCGATGGCCAGCGCCATCGCCGCCACGCAGAGCCACCAGTTCTGCCAGACGCCGAAACTGGCATAGAAGGTGACGAAGCCCGAGGCCAGGGCACCGGTCGCGGCAGCCGGCATCGCGCAACGCGCGGCGGCAAGCCCCAGCAGCAACAGCCCCGCCGCCGCGATCAGCGTGCCGATCCATCCCAGTTCCAGCCGGATCTGCAATGGCCCGTTATGCGGGTGCAGCGGCAGCAGGCGGAGATGCGGCTGGGCGAACCAGGCCCGCAGATCCGCGCGCGTGACGGCGAGGCGGGACGGGTCCGGCTGCCCCTGGCCACCGGGGATGGCGCGGGAGGATTCCATCCCCCATCCCGCCAGCGGCTTTTCCGCGGCGCGCTGGAGCGCGAAATCCCAGATCAGCAACCGGTGGATGCCGGATGGCGGCAGGCTTTCCACCCTTGGCCCGAGGAGCCCCGTCGCGGGCCCCAGCAGTGGCGGCGTCGCCAGCACCACCGCTGCGAGCGCCCAGGCCAGGAAGCGGGGCATCGTCCGTGGCCACAGCGCCACCAGCGCGGCGGTGGCGACGCCGGCCAGGGCCGCCAGCTTCGCGGTATCGCCCGGAAGCGCCAGCAGGATGGCCATGCCCAGCAACAGCGCGGCGGCGCGCCAGCGGCCCGGCAGGGCGGCGCCCGCCAGCAATGGCAGCATCAGGGCCATCACGGAAGCGGCGGGCTTCAGGCCGAATGCGAGCTCGGGCGGCACCTCTCGCAGCCCCCGTACGGCGGCGCGGAGCGCATTGCCGCTGAGGTGGTCGAAGAGGGCGGCGCCCAGGCCGATGGCGAGGCCGAGCAGCACCGCCAGCCCCAGGCGGCGGCGCTGCCCAGGCTCATCCTGCCGCACCGCTGCGGCGGCTGCGCCGGCCAGCAGCACCATGCCGGCCAGCACGGCGCCTTCCGAAAGGCTGCGGCGCGGGTCGATGGCCCAGAGGGCCGAGAGCATTCCCCAGCCGCCCAGCGCCAGCCCGGCCCAGAGCGGCGCGCCACCTGGCCAGGGCCAGCGGCCACCGCGCCAGCGTGCCAGGGCGATGCAGGCCACCAGGCTGAGCAGCCCCAGTGGAGTCATGGCCTTGGATTGCAGCACTGCCGCCAGGGGCGCCAGCAGAGCACCCGCCATCAGGGGCAGGCTGGGCGTGGCCCAGCGGAAGGGAGCGTCCGGGGCGCTGGAAGAGGTCATGATACTGCCTTGGGCCACATCGGGTTCCATGATGCAAGCGCGGCCCGGCGCCGCCTGAAACCTGCCGCCAGCACTCGGCCGGGAAATTTGCTCCCCACGCACGGGAGGCGCATTCTGCCCGCCTGAAGGAGGGCCTGATGGTCGAAACCAAGCCGCATGCTGCGCATTGGGGCAGCTTCGATGCCGTGGTGGAGAATGGGCGCGTCGTCGCCGTGCGCCCTTTCGCGCACGACCCTCATCCTGGCGCGCTGATCCATTCGGTGCCGGATGCCGTTCATTCCCGTGTGCGGATCGACCGTCCTTATGTCCGGGCCGGATGGCTGAAGGGGGAGCGGCGTGGCTCGCTCCGCGGCAGCGATGCCTTCGTTCCGGTATCCTGGGACCATGCCGTCCGGCTGGTGGCGGAGGAAACGGCGCGGGTCCGTGGCGAGTTCGGCCATGATGCGATCCTCGGCGGCTCCTATGGCTGGTCCTCCGCTGGCCGCTTCCATCATGCCCGCAGCCAGTTGCAGCGCTTCCTCGGCCTGGGCGGTGGCTTCACCACGCAGGTGACGAACTATTCCTACGGCGCCGGCATGACGCTGATGCCGCATATCCTCGGCACAAACGAGCCGATCCAGGGCCATGTGACGGACTGGCCCAGCATCGCCCGGCATACGCGGCTGATGCTCTGCTTCGGCGGGCTGCCGCTGAAGAACGCGCTGGTGACGGCCGGCGGGGCGGGGGCGCATGAATATGTGCCCTGGCTGCGGCAGGTGGCCGGGGCCGGCGTGCGCTTCGTCAATATCTCGCCTTTCCGCGGCGATACGCCGGACTTCCTGGAAGCCGAATGGGTGCCGATCCGCCCGAATACAGACACGGCGCTGATCCTGGGCATGGCTCACGCCATCCTGGCGGCGGGACTGGAGGATCATGGCTTCCTGGCCTCGCATTGCGTGGGCTGGGACAAGCTGCGCCCCTATATCCTCGGCGAAACCGACGGCACGCCGAAGACACCGGAATGGGCCGCCGCCATCACCGAGGTTCCGGCCGGAACCATACGCCGGCTGGCGCTGGAAGCCGCCGGCGTGCCGAGCATGCTGACCGCCACATGGTCCACCCAGCGCGCCGAGAATGGCGAGCAGCCCTGGTGGATGCTGGTGGCGCTGGCGGCCATGCTGGGCGGCATCGGCAAGCCGGGGCAGGGCGTGGTCTTCGGCTATGGCAGTATCAACGGCATGGGCACGCCGCGCGTCGACCTGCCCTCCGTCTCCATGCCCGGGACGCGCAACCCAGGCGGTGTCGCCATCCCCGTCGCCCGCGTGACGGAGCTGCTGGAACGGCCGGGCGAGGTGCTGCAGTACAACGGCCGCGACATTACCCTGCCGGATATCCGCATGATCTGGTGGGCCGGCGGCAATCCCTTCCATCACCACCAGGACCTCAACCGGCTGCTGCGGGGCTGGTGCCGGGCCGATACCGTGGTGGTGCAGGAGCCATGGTGGACCGCGCCGGCCCGTCATGCCGATATCGTGCTGCCGGCCACCACGACGCTGGAGCGGAACGACATCGGCTCCTCCTCCCATGACCGCTTCGTGCGCGCCATGCATCAGGCCATCCCGCCGCAGGCCCAGGCCCGCAACGACCACGACATGCTGGCCGACATGGCCGAGGCGCTGGGCTTCCGCGACCGCTTCACCGAGCAGCGCAACGAGGATGCCTGGCTGCGTCACCTCTATGACCGCTGGTGCGCCGCCTGTGGCCGTATGGGATTCGAGGCGCCGGACTTCGACCGCTTCTGGGCGGAAGGCTACGTGGAGACCCCGAAGCCGGACCGGGAATTCGTCCTCTTCTCCGACTTCGCCCGTGATGCCGAGGCGCACCCGCTGAACACGCCTTCGGGCAAGGTGGAGATCTTCTCCGAAACCATCGCCGGCTTCGGCTATGAGGAGATCGGCGGGCATCCGGCCTGGCGGGCGCCGCGCGAGTATCTCGGCGCGGAGAAGGCCGCGCAGTGGCCGCTGCATCTGCTCTCCTACCAGCCCGCCACGCGGCTGCACGGGCAGCTGGACCAGGGTCGGGTTGCCGCCGCCGACAAGATCCAGGGGCGCGAGCCGATCCTGATGAGCCCGCAGGACGCTGTGGCGCGCGGCCTCTCGGACGGCGACGTGGTGCGTATCTTCAATGAGCGTGGCGCCTGCCTCGGCGGCCTGCGGATCTCGGAAGGCATCCGCCCCGGCGTGGTGGCCATGGCCACCGGCGCCTGGTGGGACCCGGCCGGGGATGGCCTGGACCGGCATGGCAATCCGAATGTGCTGACGCAGGATGTCGGCACCTCCCGCCTGGGCCAGGGCTGCTCGGCGCAGTCCTGCCTGGTGCAGGTCGAACGCTTCGATGCGGCGCTGCCACCGGTGGCGGTGACGGAACCGCCCGCCATCGCGGAGGCCGCGGCATGATGATGCGTCGCCGGGCATGGCTCGCGGCCACTGCCGCCGCTCTGCCATTGCTGCCCGCCGCCGGGCGCGCGCAGGTCACGACGCTGGACATGCGGCCGGGTGCCATGCCGGTGAAGCCGGATGATTCCATTGCGGCGGGCTACCGGCGCAGCGTGCTGATCCGCTGGGGCGACCGAGTTATTTTCGACGCGCCGGACTGGAACCCCTTGCAGCCGACGCCGCAGGGCGCCGCGGCGCAATTCGGATGGGACGCGCGCATCTGCGCCCTGGTGCAGTCGCCGCCCGCCGCCGATGGGGTGGCGCGGGCGGTGCTCGCCGTGGCTCATCCGACCGTCGACCCCGCCATGGCCTTTCCCGATGGCCGCGACCGCCCGGCGGTGGCGGCGGCCATGCAGGGTGCCTCGCTGCTGAACCTGGAGAGGCAGGGCGGGCGCTGGATCGTCGTGGACGGTGGCTACCAGTCGCGGCGACTGACCGCGGAAACGCTTTGCCGCATCTCTGGCCCGGCGGCCGATACGGTGGGGAGCACGGTGCAGGGGCTGCTGGGCATTACCGGTGGCTGCGCCACTCCATGGGGCACGTTGCTGCTGGGTGAGGATGATCCGGCACCCTGGCTGACCCGGCTGCGGAACCTGGATGCCCGCTTCTCCGATGGCCTCCGCTTCGGCTGGGTGGCGGAGCTGGACCCGCTGGATCCGCAGTCGATCCCGGCCAAGCGCACTGCGCCCGGCCGTTTCCCGCGGGGGGATCTGGCAGCCGCTCTGGCGCCGGACGGGCGCGCGGTGGTCTATATGACGGACCGGCGCGCCTTCGGTTATCTGTTCCGCTTTGTCTCCACCGGGCCGGCCAATGCGCCGGACGCGCTGGATGCCGGAACCCTCGCCGTCGCGAGGCTGGAAGGCGCCGGCCTGACCTGGACGCCGCTGCCCGAGGGTGCCGGAACCGCGCTGAATGCCGTCACCGCCGCCTCGCAAGTGGCGGCCACCCCCTTCGATCTGCCCTCCGGCCTCGCGATCGACCCGCGCTCCGGACGCCTCTACATGGCGTGCCGGGGAAATGCGGCGCGCCGGCCGGAGCAGGTGGATGCGCTGAACCCGCGCGCAGGCAGCAGCGGCGGCCATATCGTCGAGATCGTGCCGGAAGGCGGCGACCACGCCGGGGGGCGTGCCTCGGCCAGCCTGTTGCTGCTGGGCGGCCATCCCCCGGCACGGTTCGGCCTGCCGCCCGGCGCCTGGCCGGACGCGCCGTCCACGCTGACGGTGGATCAGCGCGGGCGGCTCTGGATCGGCACCGATCATGCCGGATGGGTGGGGGCGGCGCCGGATACGCTCTGGGGCTGCGACACGCAGGGGCCGGGGCGGGGTTTCCCCCTGCCGCTCTATGGGGCGCCACGCGGCGCGGCGATCGGCGGTGCAGCACTGAGCCCCGATGGCCAGGCCCTCTTCGCGGTGGCACGCACCCCGGGCGCCGAGCCCGGAGCGAGCTTCGTCAACCCCGGCACCCGCTGGCCGCAGTTCGACCCGGCATTGCCGCCGCGCAGCACGCTCATGTCCGTCGCGCGGCAGGACGGCGGGGCGGTGGGGGGCTGAGCCGCAGCGCCCTGGCCCTCCTCGGCCGCCGCCATGCGGTTGGCGGCCTTCCCTGTGCCGGACCGGCAGGGATGGATCGGTGGCCGGGTTGCATGCGCGGGGATTGCCCCCGAGACTAGCGCAGTCTTGCCAGACTGAGGATCGCCGCACTGATGCAGCCCGCTGTCGTCCCGCCCGACCACCTGGGCGAGATCCTGGATGCGCCACCTCCACCAGCTTCCACGGAGGACGCGCTGGAACTGGCGCGGACCTATTTCGACCTCGAGGCGGTGGCGAGGCCGCTGGCTGGCGAACGCGACCGGAACTTTCATCTTACCGCGCGCGACGGCGCGGAATACGTGCTGAAGGTGGTCCATCCGGCCGAGGACCCGTCCGTGACCGATTTCCAGAACCAGGCGCTGCTGCGCCTGGCATGCTCGGACCCGGGACTACCGGTGCCGCGCGTGCATCCGCCGCTGGCGGTGCGCTGGGAGGTTCCGGGGCAGCCGGTACGGCTCGTGCGGGTCTATTCCTGGCTCGCGGGCCGGCCGCTGCACCTCGCGGCGTCGGGCGTGGAACAGCGGCGCGCATTGGGCGCCATGCTCGGGCGCCTGGACCTCGCGCTGCGTGGCTTCGGCCATCCGGCGCAGCACCATGTGCTGCTCTGGGACATTCAACATGCCGCACGCGTGCGCGGATTGCTGTCGCACATCGAGGACCCGGCGCGGCGCGCCATCCCCGGAAGCCTGCTGGATGTTTTCGAGCGGCAGGCGCTTCCGGTCATGCGCGGATTGCGGCGGCAGGTGATCCATAATGACTTCAACCCGCATAACGTGCTGGCCGATGCCGTGGATGATTCCCACATCGCCGGCGTCATCGACTTCGGCGACATGGTGCATGCGCCCCTGGTGCAGGACCTCGCCACCGCCTGCGCCTATCACATCCAGCCCGACGGGCATCCGCTTCGTGGGCCGGCGGAGATCGCCGCCGGGTTCCATGCCGTCTGCCCGCTGCAGCCCGAGGAACTGGACATCCTCTTCGATCTAATCGCGGTGCGCGGCGTCATCAGCGTGGCGATCAGCGGCTGGCGCGCGCAGCGGCAGCCGGAGAACGCGCCCTATATCCTGCGGAACTATCCTCGCGCCTGGGCCGGGCTTGAGCGCCTGGCCGCCATCCCGCGTGAGGAAGCCCGCGCCATCTTCCACGCTGCCTGCGGAAGGACACCCGCCCCGTGACGATGATCAATGCCTTCGATGCCAAGGCCACCAATGGCGTCGCACCGCGCGAACAGGCGCTGATCGAACGGCGGCAGAAGCTGCTGGGTCCGGCCTACCGGCTCTTCTACGCCAATCCCGTCCATATCGTCCGGGGCGAGGGGGTCTGGCTCTACGACCCCGAAGGCAATGCCTATCTCGATGTCTACAACAACGTCGCCAGCGTCGGGCACTGCCACCCGCATGTGGTGGCGGCGCTGTCCCGGCAGGCGGCGGTGCTGAACACCCATACGCGCTACCTGAACGACACCATCCTGGATTATGCCGAGAAGCTCCTGGGCCATTTCCCGCCCGAGCTGTCGCAGGTCATGTTCACCTGCACGGGGAGCGAGGCCAATGACCTTGCCTACCGTGCCGCCCGCAGCTTCACTGGCGGCACCGGCATGATCGTGACGCGGCTGGCCTATCACGGCGTGACGGTGGCGATCTCGGAGATGTCGCCCTCGCTGGGCGGTGGCATCACGCTGGGCGCGCATGTGCGCACCGTGCCGGCGCCGGACCTCTACCGGTCCGGCGGGCAGGATGTCGGCCAGGCATTCGCCAGCGCGGTGCGAGGGGCCATCGCTGATATGGCGGCGCATGGCATCCGGCCCGCGGCGCTGCTGGTGGATACCATCTTCTCCAGCGATGGTGTCTTCGCCGATCCGGCCGGCTTCCTGGCGCCGGCGGTGGCGGCCATCCGCGAGGCCGGCGGGCTCTTCATCGCCGATGAGGTGCAGCCGGGCTTCGGCCGCACGGGGGAAGGCATGTGGGGCTTCATGCGGCACGGGGTGGTGCCTGACATGGTCACCATGGGCAAGCCCATGGGTAACGGCCACCCCATCGCCGCCATGGTGGCGCGGCCCGAGATCCTGCAGGCTTTCGGGGAGCGCACGCGTTACTTCAACACCTTCGGCGGCAATCCGGTCTCCTGCGCCGTCGGGCAGGCCGTGCTGGAAGTGATCGAGCAGGAAGGCATCGTCGCCAATGCGAAGGCGGTCGGTGCCTATCTGCAGGACGGCCTGCGGGCGCTGGCGGCGCGGCACCCCATGATCGGCGACGTGCGGGGCGCCGGCCTCTTCATCGGTGTCGAGCTGGTGCGCGACCGGGAGACGAAGGAGCCGGACGGCGAGACCACGGCCCGGCTGGTGAACGGGCTGCGGGAGCGCCGCATCCTGATCAGCGCAGCGGGGCCCCATGCCAATGTGCTGAAGATCCGCCCCCCGCTGGTCTTCCGGAAGGAGCATGCCGATCTGTTCCTGGAGGGCGTGGACGCCGTGCTGGCCGAGATCGGCTGAAGCAGGTGGCGGTGGCGTTCCGGTGCCACCACCACACACTTCCAGAAAGAACAAAAAGGGTCCATCATCTGCTTGACGGAAGAGTTCATGATATGTTCATGTTCTTCCCATGCCGCAGCAACCTGCCTTCTCCCTCGCTACCCCCCCGCTGCGGCAGCGGCCGCAATGGTCGCCCCGCGCGTCTTGGCAGGTCGCGCGGGTATCTCCCCTTCGCCGCCTGCGGCGCGGCGTCGCGCAGGTGCGGCTGCATCCCTGGCTTCGGGAAGGAATGGTGGGGGGCATCCTCGGCATCATGGGCGGATGGGTTGCCGCCTATGCCGCGCTTTGGCTGACAGCCCCCTGACAGCCGGGTGCTGAGGCCCGGCTTGTTGTTCCGCCCGGCCGTCGGCAGGGTGACGCGCCCGCACCTTTACCCTTCCTCCAGG
Organism: Roseomonas marmotae; assembly: GCF_017654485.1. Taxonomy (NCBI): domain Bacteria; kingdom Pseudomonadati; phylum Pseudomonadota; class Alphaproteobacteria; order Acetobacterales; family Roseomonadaceae; genus Roseomonas; species Roseomonas marmotae. Next base: position 2,187,671 of record NZ_CP061091.1, read on the forward strand.
AACTGGGCCGCCACCTGACCGTCATGGGCGGAGCAAGGTTCCGCCGTCAGGCAGTGACCAGCTTCTCGGCCTGAGACAGGCGGAGCGGGACCGCCGCCAGGGTTGCTACTTCGGCATTGGCGAAGGCCAGGCGCAGGTGGCGCTGCTGGCCCGGCCCGAAGAAGGGACCGGGGAGGGTGAGCAGACCATGCCTGGAAGCCAGGGCCTCGGCGGCTTCCAGGGCATCCGGCATGTTTGCCGGCAGCCGCAGATACGCGAAATACGTGCCCAGCGCATCGATCTTCCAATCCGGCGCCTCAGTCATGGCGGCACGGAAGGCGCGGGCCCGCTCAGCCATGATGGCGCGGTTGCCACGGCGCCAGTCGCGCAGAGCCGGCACGGCCCAGGCGAGGGCCGTCTGCGCGGCGCGCGGGGGGCAGATCTGCATGGTGTCCAGCAGCTTCGCCAGTTCCGCGCGGAAGGCCCCGCCGCCGAGAATGGCGCCGACGCGGTGGCCGGGGATGCAATAGGCCTTGGCGAAGGAATAGAGCTGCACCACGCGATCCTGCCAGTCCGGGTCCTGGAACAGCTGGTGCGGTGGCGGAGCGCCTTCCGGCAGGAAATCGCGATACGTCTCGTCCAGCACCAGCCAGATGCCCTTGCGGCGGCAGGTATCGGCGATCCGCGCGATGATCTCCGGGGGATAGATGGCGCCGGTCGGGTTGTTGGGGCTGACCAGCACTACCGCGCGCACCCGGGGCGTCAATGCGGCTTCCAGCCGCTCCGGGTCGGGCACGAAGCCCTCCTCGGCACGGGTCTCGAAGGGCAGGGCATCGATGCCCAGAAGCTCCAGCGCCATGCGCTGGTTGAAATACCAGGGTGTCGGCAGCAGCACGGCATCGCCGATACCGGCCAGCACCGTCATGGTCATGGTGAAGGCAAGGTTGCAGCCGGCGGTGATCGCGACCTCGGCGGCGCCAATGCCGGCGCCGTAGAAGCGGGACAGATCCTCCGCCAGCGCTTCCCGCAGCGGCGCTTCGCCATCGATCGGCCCGTAGCCGGCGCAGGCGAGGCTGCCGGCGGCGCTGGCCAGCCGCTCCAGCATCCCGGGATGCGGCGGATAGCCGGGCACCGCCTGCGTCAGGTCGATCATGGGCCCGGCGTCGCCGGCATAGCGGGCCGCCCAGGCGCGGGCGGTGGGGATGGGCGGCGCGGCGGTGGCGGCGGCGCGGGGCGAGAGGCGAAAGCTTGGCATGATGGCGGACAAGGTGACATGCCTAGTCCGACTCGCCAACGGGCCGGCCGGTCGCATGCCGCCAGTGGTGCCAGAGCAATCGTGCCGCCAGCGAGCGCCAGGGGCTCCATTGCTCCGCCGCCAGGGTGAGCTCACGCGGGCCCGGGCGCTGCGGCAGGCCCTTCAGATGCGCCAGCGCGCCCGCCAGCGCGACATCCCCATGGGGAAAGACATCAGGCCGCGCCTCGGCGAAGATCAGGTGGACCTGCGCCGTCCATGGCCCGAGACCGCGTTGTGCGGCCAGATGGGCGACAGCTTCGGCATCCGTCATCTCCGGCAGGGCGTCCAGCTTCAATCCGCCGTCCAGGCAGGCTTTCGCCAGGGCACGGAGATGCACCACCTTGGGGCGGGAGAGGCCGGCGGCGCGCAGTTGCTCGTCGGTCAGGAGCAGCATTCCCGAAGGTTCAAGCGCTCCGGGAAGGGCGGAGAACCGTCGCCAGATGGCTCCGGCCGCCTGGTTGCTGATCTGCTGCCCCAGGATGGTTCGCGCCAGCCCGGCGAAGCCGCGCGGCCGCCAGCGCCAGGGCAGGGGGCCCGCAGCGGGCTCGATGCGGGTGAAATCCGGGTCCAGGCGGCAGAGGGCCTCGATTCCCGCCCGGAACCAGGGCGGCGGAGCGGCGCCGGTCACGTGGGGCTTACCGAATTGAAACGAAAGGAAACCGAGCGCAAGGCGGCAAAAGCCTGTAACAATGGTCGCCGGCATACGCGCCATATCATTGTTATGGTCGAAGTCATGGAACCGCCTCCGCATATCCTGGTTGTCGACGATGATCGGGAAATCCGCGATCTGCTGTCGAAATTCCTCGAACGGCAATCCTGCCGGGTCACCGCCGCGCGCGATGCCCGGGAGGCCCGCCGCCTCTGGCCGCTGGGTCGCTACCACCTGGTGGTGCTGGACCTGATGATGCCCGGCGAGTCCGGGCTGGATTTCGCCCGCTGGCTGCGCAGCCACTCCGACGTGCCTATCGTCATGCTGACGGCGATGAGCGAGGAGACCGACCGGATCGTCGGCCTGGAGCTGGGCGCCGACGACTATGTCGCCAAGCCTTTCAACCCGCGTGAGCTGCTGGCGCGCATCCGCGCCGTGCTGCGCCGGGCGAGCGGGGAGAGTGGCAACAGCCAGGAGCCACCACCCAAGGCCATCCGCTTCGCCGGCTGGACGCTGGAGCCAGCGCGCCGCCGCCTGCTGAACCCCGATGGGGTGGAGGTGCCGCTGACCGGCGGCGAGTACGAATTGCTGATGGTGTTGGTGGAGCGGCCCAACCGGGTGCTGACCCGCGACATGCTGATGGACCTTCTGCGTGGCCGCCAGGCCGGGCCCTTCGACCGCGCCATCGATGTCGCCGTCTCCCGCCTGCGGCGCAAGCTTGAGGATGACGGGCGCAACCCCAGCCTCATCAAGACGGTGCGCGGTGGCGGTTATGTGCTGGCCGCGACGGTGGAGAAGACCTCGGAGCGTGTCGAGGGCGCCACAGGGTGATCTGCCGATGATGCGGCGCCTTCTGCCGCACAGCTTGGCCGGCCGCACGGCGGTCTTTCTGACGCTGGCCCTGATGCTGGTCCAGGCAGCCGGACTCACCATCCATGCTCTGGACCGGGTCGACCTGCAGCGCCTCGGCGTCTCGCGCGAGATCAGCGCGCGTGCCTTCGGCATCTGGCGGACCGTGCTGCTGGCGCCGTCGGACCGGCGCGAAGCCATGCTCTTCGATATCGAGCTGCCGGAGGGACTGGCGGCCGATCTTTCGGACATGCCGGCGGTGCGGCCGGGTATGCCCCGCGCGCCGCTGGCGCTGGTGCGGCTGTTCCAGCTGGACCTGATCGCCTCCAGCCCGCCGCGCTTCCGGCCGCGCGAGGCCCTGGTGGCCAGCGGCCCGCGCCCGGGCGTGCTGATTCTGGCCATGCGCCTGCCCGACGGCCCGTGGCTGAATATGTGGCTGACCCTGCCGCCGCCCCGCCCCTGGCATTCCGAGACCTTCCTGGTCGCCTTCGTGCTGATGACCGGCGCGGCGCTGGCGCTGATCCTCTGGGCGACACGGCGAATGGTGCGCCCGGTCTCCGCCCTGGCCTCGGCGGCGGACCGGCTGGGCCGCGACGTCAATGCGCCTCCGCTGCCGGAGACCGGCCCCAGCGAGGTCGTCACCGCTGCCAGGGCCTTCAACACCATGGCTGAGCGTATTCGCCGTTTCGTGGGTGACCGGACGCAGATGCTGGCCGCCATCGGCCATGACCTGCGGACGCCGATCACCCGGCTGCGGCTGCGCGCCGAATTCATGGACGACGATGAGCAGCGCCGGAAGATGCTGGCTGACCTGGACGAGATGGAGGCGATGGTGAATGCGACCCTTGCCTTCGCCCGTGACGATTCCGCCACGGAGCCCTCGGTCGCGGTGGACCTGGCGGCGTTGTGCCGCACCGTGCTGGACGAGGCCGCGGATGCCCGGCCGGAACTGCCGGCGGAGGCGATTTCCTACAAGGGGCCGGACCGCCAGCGCATCCGTGGTCGCCCTATCGCCCTGAAGCGGGCGCTGTCCAATCTCGTGGCGAACGCGCTGAACTATGCCGGCAACGCCTGTGTGGTCCTGGAACCCCCTTCCAATGGCCTGCTGACGCTGCGGGTGGAGGATGATGGCCACGGCATCCCGGAGGATGCGCTGGAAGCCGTGTTCCAGCCCTTCCGCAGGCTGGAGGTCAGCCGCAACCGGGAGACCGGCGGCACCGGGCTTGGCCTCCCGATCGCCCGCAATATCCTGCGCGCCCACGGTGGCGATGTCGTGCTGCGGAACCGCCCTGAGGGCGGGCTTGTCGCGGTGGTGACGCTGCCGGTCTAGCCGGGCGCCACCTCCGGAAAGGGGCGGGCCTGCACCTTCGTCGCATGGCCGTGGATGGCGCCCTCGCCAGCCGGGGCCTGCCCGCGATGATAGTGGCGCTGCCAGCCCTGTGCCTGCGCCGGGCTGCCGCTTCGCTTCAAATCGGCATTGAAGCTGGTCCTCTGCTGCCGCCAGATGTGATGGGCGGCATGCAGGGCGGCGTCCTCGGACAGCGGGCGTGTCTCGGGCCGCATGCCTGCGACGATGTCACGCGGGACGGGAAAAAAGAAGCAGATCGGTTCCCCCGCCGTGAATCGCACGCTGTGGAAGGGGCGGGTGAATCGCCAGTTCATGGTGAAGGTCATTGGCGCCCAATCCGTCTCCACCACGCCAGAGAGAGGGGCTATCCCGTCCGTCGGCGTATTGGGCGGGCCGGAAACCCAGAGGTTGATGCCCGGCGGCGTTCGGAACAGCGCACTGACATGGAAGGTCAGCACGCCCATGCCGAAATGGCTCAGCGGTGGCGGCCCCGCCTGGTCGATCATCTTGATCGCGATGTCGTTGGCGCCGTTGCCGCCATTCCAGACGGCATCGAAGGTGCATTCCCCCAGCACCACCCAGCCATGGCTATTGGCGATGGTCAGCGGCAGGCAGCGATAGGGAAAACCCTGGCCGCCATCCATCCAGTCCCGGCGAACCGGGGCAGGCTGGATGGGCGGCAAGGCCTGGTCGAGAGTATAGGCGATCAGGCGCCGGTCCGAGGCATCATTGGCCATTCTGGCCTCCCTCCACACATGCGGAGAGGATAGAGGCCCCGGATTAACAGGCGGTGAAGGCGGACCTCAGGCCGCCGCGCCCATCTCCTGCCGCACCAGGCTCACCCAATAACCGGCGCCGAAGGGAATGGCGTCGTCGTTGAAGTTGTAGGTGGGCGTGTGCAGCCCTTCCGAGGTCGCGCCGCCGGCACCCTGACCCATGAACATGAAGGCGCCGGGGCGGGCCTCCAGCATATGGGCGAAATCCTCGCCACCGGTGGTCTGAGGGGCGTTCGGATCCACGCGGCCGTTGCCCACCAAGGCGCCGGCGGCGGCCAGGGCGATGCCGGTCTGCTCGGCATGGTTCACCAGGGCAGTAGTGCCGCGCAGGTATTCCGGTTCCGCCGTGCAGCCGAAGCTGGCGGCGACGCTATGCGCCAGTTCCGCGAGCCGCTTCTCCATCAGGTCCCGCACGGCAGGCACATAGCTGCGCGAGGTGCCGCCAATACGGATTTCCGACGGCATCACATTGACCGAGCCGAAGGACCCGCCCGCGACAGCGCCCACGCTGATCACCGCCGCATCCACCGCGGCCACATTCCGGCTGACGATGGTCTGTAGCGCCATGATGAATTGCGCCTGGACCACCGTGACGTCGGTGGAGAGATGCGGCGCGGCGCCACCATGCCCGCCCGTGCCGCGGAAGGTGACGAACCAGCGGTCGCTGGCCGCCAGGGCCGGCCCGACGCGGGTGGAGAAGGTGCCAAGCGGCAGGCCCGGATCGTTGTGCAGGCCATAGACGGCATCGACCGGGAAACGGTCGAAGAGGCCGTCCTCCAGCATGGCGACGGCGCCGCCACGGCCTTCCTCGGCCGGCTGGAAGATGAAATGCACGGTGCCGCCGAAATCCGGATGCCGGGCCAGGTATTTCGCCGCGCCCAGCAGCATGGTGGTATGGCCGTCATGGCCGCAGGCATGCATCTTGCCCTGGTGCCTTGAGGCATAGGGCAGGCCCGTCGCCTCGTTGATCAGCAGCGCATCCATATCGGCCCGAAGGCCGATGGCGCGCTGGCCCGGCAGGCGGCCCTTCAGCGTGGCCACCACGCCATACTTGCCGATGCCCTCCTCCACCTGCAGCCCGTATTCCCGCAGCTTGGCGGCAACCAGGGCGGAGGTCCGCTCCTCCTCCATCCCGATCTCGGGATGGGCATGGATGTCCTGGCGGATCGCCGCCAGCTCGGGTTGCATCTCGCGCAGGGAGGCGAGCAGCGTTTCGTCCATGAAGGCGGTCCTTTTGCGTCAGGCGGCGGCGCGGATGCGTGCGAGGGCCTCGCCCTTGCCGAGGGCGAAGAGCACGGCATCAATCGGCGGGGATTGCGTGCTGCCGGTCAGCGCGGCGCGCAACGGCTGGGCCACGGCGCCGAGCTTCAGGCTCTTTACCTCGGCATAGTCGCGCAGCCACTTGTCGAGGTCGGCCCGCTCCCAGGGCGCTTCCTCCAGGAAATCCGCCAGGTCGCGCAGCCGCTCCTTGGCCTCGGGCGTCAGCTGGGCGGCGGCCTTGGGCTCAAAGTTCAGCGGGATAGTGGCGATGGCGAAGCCGCACATATCCGCGGCTTCCACCAGCGTGCGGGCACGCGGCTGGATATCCGGCATCAGCGCGCGGATCGTGGTGACCGCGCCTTCCGGCAAGACCGCGCCACGGCCCCGCAGAATGGCCAGCACATCGCCGGTGACGGCATCGGCGTCCTTCTGGCGCAAGTACTGCGCGTTCAGATGCGTCAGCTTGGCATAGTCCATCCGGCTGGCGGCGCGGCCGACATCCTTCAGTTCGAAAAGCTCGATGGCGCGGTCGCGGGGGACGAATTCCTCGTCGCCATGGCCCCAGCCCAGACGCAGCAGGTAATTGCAGACGGCTTCCGGCAGGAAGCCCTGGTCACGGAACTCCAGAGCGCCCACCGCGCCGTGGCGCTTGGACAGCTTGGCTCCATCGGCGCCATGGATCAGCGGGATATGCGCGAAATGCGGCCGCGTCCAACCCATGGCATCGTAGATCATCACCTGGCGGAAGGTGTTCGTCAGGTGGTCATCGCCACGGATGACATGGGTGATGGCCATGTCATGGTCATCCACGACCACCGCATGCAGATAGGTCGGCGTCCCGTCCGAACGCAGGATGATCATGTCATCCAGTTCGCTGTTCCTGACCCGCACCTCGCCCTGCACCAGGTCGTGGATCACCGTCTCGCCATCGCGCGGGGCCTTGATGCGGATGACGGGCTTTACGCCGGCCGGCGCCTCGGCCGGGTCGCGGTCACGCCAGCGGCCGTCATAGCGCGGCGGGCGCCCTTCGGCGGCGGCCTTCTCCCGCATCTCCGTCAGCTCTTCCGGGGTGCAGAAGCACTGGTAGGCCTTGCCTGTCGCTAGCAGCCCCCGCGCCACCTCGGCATGGCGCGCCTCCCGTGCACTCTGCATCACCGCAGGTTCGTCGGGGGAGAGGCCGAGCCAGTCCAGGCTCTCGAGGATCTGGTCCACCGCTTCCTTCGTGCTGCGGGCCTTATCGGTATCCTCGATCCGCAGCAGGTACTGGCCGCCGTGATGGCGGGCAAAAAGGTAGTTGAAGAGGGCGGTGCGCGCGCCTCCGATGTGCAGATACCCGGTCGGGGAGGGGGCGAAGCGGGTGCGGACTGTCATGGGGCTCGGCCAAGTTCCTTGAAGCCAGACGATTACGCCCTGGCTCGCGAGATTTCCTAGGAGTTACCGCTTCTACCACGCCGCATTCCCGCTGTAGAGTGCGCGTGGAGGTTGAGATGCCGTGCGTGTTTTGATCGCTTCAAGCGTGGCGCCGGCCCCAGGCTTCTGGAACCGGATGCGCGAGGCCATCCGCCCCCTTCCATCCGCTACGATAGCGCGCCTGCTCCATACCTTGTCCGAAGCGCTGGCGCCGGAATGGCAGAGGTTGCCGCTTTGGCTGCCGGTCGCCATGGGGATCGGCATCCTGGCTTATTTCAGCCTGCGCCATGAGCCCGACTTTCCCGCCCTGTGGCTGGCGCTGCCGCTGCTGGCCTCCGCGCTTTCACTGGTGCGCCGCTGGCCACTGGCAGCCTGGGCCGTCGCCATGCTGGGCATGGGCGCTTTGGGCTTCGGTATCGCCTCATGGCATGTGCAGCGCCTGCCGCCCCGTCTGGACCTGCCCTCCAAAGCCGTGATCGCCGAAGGCGTGGTCGGGAGCGTGGACAGGCTTCCAGAAGGCCTGCGGGTGACCCTGACCGGGCCGCGCCTCGCCGCCGAAGGTCCGGAGCTGGAACGCTCCATCCGCCTCCGCCTTCGCAAGAACGACCCACTTCTACCCGTTCCGGGTGATCGTCTGCGGGTGAGGGCCCTGGTGCGGGAGCCTGCCATGCCCGCCTTCCCCGGTGCCTGGGACTTCCAGCGCAATGCCTTCCTTCAGGGGCTGGGAGGCTCCGGCTTCGCCATCGGCATGGCTGAACGGCTGGGGGACCCTTTGCCCGCCTCGCCATTCGCCCGGTTGCGCGGCCTGGTGGAGGGCAGGATCGCGCGTCAGGTCCCCGGTGGCGCGGGGGCCGTCGCGGCGGCGCTGCTGACCGGATCGCAAACCGCTATCCCTGAAGACGATATGGTGGCGATGCGCGATTCCGGGCTGGCGCATCTGCTCTCCGTCTCCGGTTTGCACATCGCCATCGTGATGGGACTGAGCTTCGGGCTCGTGCGCTTTCTGCTGGCGCTGTCGCCATGGCTCGCCCTGCGCTGCGACGGCAAGGTGGTGGCGGGGCCGGCCAGCCTCGTCGTCGGGCTCTGCTACGTGTTGATGACTGGCGCGCAGGTGCCGATGCTCCGCAGCTTCGCCATGGCGGCGCTGGTAACGCTGGGAATCCTGCTGGGGCGCCGGGCCTTGTCGCTTCGGACCCTGGCCGTCGCCGCGACCGCCGTGATGCTGATGCAGCCCCATGCGGTGATGGGCCCCTCCTTTCAGATGAGCTTCGCCGCGGTCCTGGTGCTGATCGCCGCGAACGAGGGGGCTGGACCTTGGATGGCCCGATGGCGGTCAGGGAAGGAATGGTGGCGCAAGCCGGGCCTGATACTCATCGGGCTGGTGATGACGTCGCTGCTGGCCGGGCTGGCAACCACGCCCTACGGGCTGCACCACTTCGGCCGGCTGCAGCTCTATGGCGTGATCGCCAATGGTATCGCGGTGCCGCTGACCTCCATCCTGGTCATGCCGGCGGGCATGGCAGCCATGGTCCTGATGCCGCTGGGGCTGGAGAGTTGGGCTCTGGCCCCCATGGGCTGGGGGGTGGAGGGTATTCTGCGTGTGGCCCACGCCGTCGCCGGCTGGCCCGGCGCCGCGCTGCTGGCCAGGCCCATTCCGGCCTGGGGGCTGGCGCTGACCAGCCTCGGGATGCTGTGGCTCTGCCTCTGGCGAGGGTCCTGGCGCCTGCTGGGGCTGCCGATGCTTCTGGCCGGCAGCCTCTCCGCGGGGTGGGCGGCCCCGCCGGATATCCTCGTCTCATCCGATGCACGGCTGATCGCCTTCCGAACGTCAGAGGCGGTCTACCTGCAACGTGCCACTGGTGCTTCCAGTCTGGTGCGAGAAAGCTGGCTGCGTAGCTGGGCGGAGGAGGAAGCGGTTCCAGTTCCCATGGAAGGGCGCACGGCGGATGGCGCACTGGATTGCACTCCGACAGCCTGCCGCTTCCAACCTGCGCCGGAGGGGCCTGCCGCCATGCTGCTGCGTCCTGAAAAGACACGCCGGAAGGAGACACCGCCACCCATCCAGGCGGCAGCGTATTGCAGCAAGGCGGCCTTACTGCTGTCGCCCGAGCCGATCCGTGGCAGATGCCGCGACACCGCCAAGGTCGACCGCTTCACCGTCTGGCGCGATGGACCGCAGGCCATCTGGCTGGATGCGGCAGGACCGCGCATCCTGTCCGATCGGGCATGGCGTGGCCAGCGGCCCTGGATGCCGCCGCCGCCGCGCCCGGCCTGGGAAAAGGCCGCCGCTCAGTAGCGGCGCAGCAGCCCCACCAGTTTCCCCTGCACCTTCACCCGGTCCGGGCCAAAGATGCGGGTCTCATAAGCCGGATTGGCGGCCTCCAGAGCGATGGAATTGCGGTTGCGGCGCAGCTTCTTCAGCGTGACCTCGCTGTCGTCCACCAGCGCGACCACCACATCGCCGTTCTCCGCGACCTCGCCCCGGCGGATGATGACGGTATCGCCATCCAGTATACCGAGGCCGGTCATGGAATCGCCGGCCACCTCCAGCGCGTAGTGGTCGCCGGAATGGAGCAGCGCGGCCGGGACCTCGACGCTGCTGCCCTGGTCACGCAGCGCCTCGATCGGCTGGCCGGCTGCGATGCGGCCATAGAGCGGCAGCTGCACCGCCGCGGCATCGGCGGCGCCCTTCTGCACCCCATGCAGATGCGGGGCGAAATTGCCGCGAATGACATTGGCGGGGTAATTGGGCGCGGTCGTGCGCGAGATGGCATCGGCAGCGCGCGGCGCCACGCTGTCCGGCAGGCGCAGCACCTCCAGGGCACGGGCGCGGTGCGCGCGCCGCTTCAGGAAGCCGCGCTCTTCCAGTGCCGTGATCAGGCGATGGATACCGGACTTGGAGCGCAGCTTCAGCGCCTCCTTCATCTCCTCGAACGAAGGGGAGAATCCGGTATCGCGCAGGTGCTGGTCGATGAACATCAACAGCTCGTGCTGCTTGCGCGTGAGCATGCGGAGACCTTCCCTAGAATCGGAGCCGGCCTGCGAACAAACCGGAAACTGTCCAAATGTTCTACGGAAGTTCTCTTGCCCGGGTCAACCGGTTTTCACGGGTTTCAGACCCCTAACTCGGCCAAAATCAACACGTCCACCGTCTCGCCGGCCTCCAGGGGCGGTGCATGGGGCTGACGCAGCAGCAGGGCATCCGCCCGCGCCATGGTCTTGAGCATGGAGCTATCCTGGCGCGGAAAGGCCGTGGCGATCCAGCCTCCTCCCGCATCGGTGGAGAGCGACGCGCGCAGATAATCGGCCCGGCGGTCATTCCCGGCCAGGGGCGCTCCCAGGATGGCGCGCCGCACCGGGGGCGACAGGCCAGGGCGGCCGCCCAGGGCCGCGATGGCGGGCCACAGGAAGACGATGCCACAGACCAGGCTGGAAACCGGGTTGCCGGGGAGACCCAGCAGCGGCGTGTCGCCCAGGCGGCCCCAGATCAGCGGCTTTCCGGGCCGCATAGCGATCTTCCAGAAATCGAGGGCGAAACCCTCCGGGCCCAGCGCCTTCTGCACCAGATCATGCTCGCCCACGCTGGCGCCTCCCGTGGTGACCAGCAGGTCGCAGCCGCGCGCCGCCCGTGCTGTCGCGGCGATAGCCGGGGCATCATCGGGAGCGATGGGCAGGATCAGCGGCGCACCGCCGGCCGAGCGCACCAGCGCCGCCAGCGCATGGGCGTTGGAAGAGACGATGCCCCCCGGCGCCAGGGGCTCGCCGGGCAGGGAGATCTCGTCGCCGGTCGCCAGGATGCCGATGCGCGGCGCGCGATGAACGCCCAGCCAGGGGTGGTTGGCCGCCGCCGCCAGCCCGATGTCGCGCGCGGTCAGCTTGCGGCCCGCGGGCAACAGCTCCTCGCCGAGCTGGAAGTCCAGCCCGGCACGACGGATCCAGCGGCCGGGCTGGACGGCTTCCTTTGCCGCGACCTCGTCACCGCTGGCCTCGGCATCCTCCTGCAGCAGAATTCCATCTGCGCCGGCAGGCAGTACGGCACCGGTAAAGATACGCACGGCCTGCCCCGGGCCAATTTTACCGGCAAAGGGGTGCCCGGCCGGAGCTGCGCCGATCACGGTCAGGCGCGCGCCTTCCGTCGCGTCCGCCGCGCGTACGGCATAGCCGTCCATGGCCGAGACATCGGCGGGTGGCTGGGTCAGCCGGGCCAATACCGGAGATGCCAGCACCCGGCCCCAGCCTTCCGAGAGGGCGACGGTCTCCGCCCCTACGGGCTGTAAAGCGCCGAGAATGCGGTTAAGGGCCTCCTCGACCGAGAGCATCAGACAGCCTCCCAGAGCCCGGACTTGCCGCCTTCCTTGCGCGTCAGGCGTACAGCCTCCACGCGCATGCCGCGGTCGATGGCCTTGCACATGTCATAGACCGTCAGCGCCGCGACCGTGACCGCCGTCAGGGCTTCCATCTCCACCCCCGTCTGTCCCGTTGTCTTGGCCGTCGCCTCGATCTCAACCGTATCGGGCGACACCGGAACCAGATCCACCTTCACGGAGGACAGGGGCAGGGGGTGGCAGAGAGGGATGAGGTCCGCCGTCCGCTTGGCGCCCATGATGCCCGCCAGCCGCGCCACGCCCAACACATCCCCCTTGCCGATGCCGCCCTGCAAGATGGTCTCCAGCGTCGCGGGCGCCATCATGACGCGCCCGCGTGCCACGGCGATGCGGGTGGTGGCGGGCTTGGCTGAGACATCGACCATCACCGCCTTGCCCTCGGCATCGAAATGCGTGAGGCCGCCAGCCGTCCCGCCCGGCGGCCTGTCCTGGTCCTTGGCGGACATTCAGGCCTCGACCATGGCGCGGGCGGCGGCGGTGAGGTCAGGCTGGCGCAGCAGATGCTCGCCCACCAGGATGCAGTGGGCGCCGACACGCGCCATGCGCCGCACATCCTCCGGGTCGCGAAGCCCGCTCTCTGCCACCGGGATGCGGTCGGCCGGTACCAGCTGTGCCAGCCGTTCGGTCGTGGAGAGATCGGTCCGCAGAGTCCGCAGGTCACGGTTGTTGATGCCGATCAGGCGGGTGTTCAGGCCCAGCGCGCGTTCCAGCTCCCGCTCGTCATGCACCTCGGCCAGGACCGACATATCCAGGGTACGCGCCACATCCTCCAGCTCATTCGCCTGTGCGTCGGAGAGCGCGGCCAGGATCAGCAGGATGCAGTCGCCGCCCATGGCCCGCGTCTCGAAGACCTGCCAGGGGTCGATGATGAAGTCCTTGCGGAGCACCGGCAGGCCGCAGGCGGCGCGGGCCTCCATCAGATGCTCCGGCGCGCCCTGGAAGTATGGGGCATCCGTCAGCACGGAGAGGCAGGAGGCGCCGGCGGCTTCGTAGGCCCGGGCAATGGTCGCGGGCTCGAAGGGGTCGCGGATGAGTCCGCCGGACGGAGAGGCGCGCTTGATCTCGGAGATCAGGCCGATCCGTCCCTCTGCGACGGCAGTGCAGAGGGCGCCGGTGAAGTCGCGAGGCTTGCCGGCACCACGCGCCCGGCGCTCCATCTCATCCAGCGGGGTGGCGGCGGAGCGGGTTCGCACCTCCACCTCCTTGTCGACCAGGATCCGCAGCAGCGTGTCGGGAAGGGGTGGGGCATTCATGGTCGGGACTCTTTCTCGCGCGGGCGGGCGCGCGGCATTCGGTGCGGAAGAGGTAGTCATGGAGCCGTCGTGGCGATGGAGGCGGCACGCAGCCGCTCCAGCATATCCAGCGCCGCGCCATCGTCGATGGCGCGTGCCGCGCGTCCCGCCGCCGCGGGGAGATCATCCGTCTTGCCTGCGACGATAAGGGCGGCGGCGGCATTCAGCAGGACGCAGTCACGATAGGCGTTACGCGTGCCCCGCAGAAGCGCGATCAGCGCAGCCGCGTTCTCGGCGGGGTTGCCGCCCAACAGCGCCTCGGCTGGGGCGCGGGGCAGCCCGGCATCCTCGGGCGTGACGGTGAATTCACGGATGCTGCCGTTCTTCACCTCCACCACGTTGCTGGGGCCGGCGAGGGTGAGTTCATCCAGGCCCTGGCCATGCACCAGCCAGGCATGCTCGGTGCCGGTCCGCGCCAGGGTCTCGGCCATTGGGCGCAGCCATTGCGGTGCGAAGGCGCCGGTCATCTGCCGCTTCACGCGGGCAGGGCTGCTGAGCGGGCCCAGGAGGTTGAAGATCGTGCGCGTGGCGAGCTCCACCCGGGGGCCGGCAGCGTGGCGGAGCGCCGCGTGGTGGCGCGGCGCCGCCAGGAAGACCATGCCGACGCGCCGCAGCACCTCGGCCAGGGCCGGGATCGGCATGTCGAGGTTGACGCCCAGCGCCGCCAGGACGTCCGAGGCGCCGGATCTGGAGGAGAGCGCCTTATTGCCGTGCTTGGCCACCGGCACGCCGCAGGCCGCCACCACGATCGCCGCGGCGGTCGAGATATTCAGCGTGCCGGCGCCATCGCCACCGGTGCCGACGAGGTCGATGGCACCGGGAGGTGCCTCGATGGCGGTCATGCGCGCACGCATGGCACGGACGGCGCCGGTCATCTCGGCCACCGTCTCGCCACGCACGCGCATGGCCATCAGCAGGCCGGCGATCTGGGCGGGGGTGGCCTCGCCCTCCATGATGATGCCGAAGGCCTTCTCGGACTCATCCTCGGTCAGGGTCTCACCCAGCGCCAGCCGCGCCAGGACAGGCTTCAGCGACATCAGGCAGCCCGGGCCTGTGCCGGCAGCGCGACGCCCGCCATGGTGAGGAAATTACGCAGCAGATCGTGGCCGTGCTCGCTTGCGATGCTCTCGGGATGGAACTGCACGCCCCAGATCGGCAGATCGCGGTGCGCGAGGCCCATGATCAGCCCGTCCTCCGTCCATGCCGTGACCTCCAGCGCCTCGGGCAACCCCTCGCGCCGCACTACCAGCGAGTGGTAGCGGGTGGCCCTGAAGGGGTCGGGCAGGCCGGCGAAGAGATCGGTGTTCCGGTGCCGCATCTCCCAGACCTTGCCATGGATCGGGGTGGGCGCGCGCTCCACCACGCCACCGAAGGCCTGGCCGATGGCCTGGTGGCCCAGGCAGACGCCCATCAGCGGCACCCGCGCGGCGGCGGCGGCCTCGATCAGCGGCAGGCAGATGCCAGCTTCCTTCGGCGTGCAGGGGCCGGGGGAGAGCAGAATGGCCTCGGGCTTCAGGTCCATGGCTTCCTGGACCGTCAGCGCGTCGTTGCGGCGCACCTCGATCTGCGCGCCCAGATCGCCCAGGAAGTGGTAGAGGTTGAAGGTGAAGCTGTCGTAGTTGTCGATCAGCAGGATCATGGCTGGCAATCCTTCGGGCGGCTGAGGGGAGCGGTGGGGGCGGCCGGGTTCATTGGCCGCCAGCGGCAAAGCGCACCGCCTCCTCTGCGGCGCGTACCAGGCCGCGCGCCTTGGCCCTCGTCTCCTCGTATTCCGCCAGGGGGTCGGAATCCGCCACCACGCCGCAGCCGGCCTGGATATGCATGACGCCATCCTTCACCAACGCAGTGCGAAGGGCGATGCAGGTATCCATCCCGCCATCAGCGCCGAAATAGCCGATGCCGCCCGCGTAGAGGCCGCGGCGGGAGGGCTCCAATTCCTCGATGATCTGCATGGCCCGGACCTTGGGCGCGCCGGAGAGGGTGCCGGCGGGGAAGCCGGCCGAGAGCGCGTCCAGCGCCGTCAGCCCTTCCCGCAGCTTGCCGCGCACCTCGCTGGCGATGTGCATGACCTGGCTGTAGCGCTCGACATTGAAGCTCTGCGTGACCTTCACCGAACCGATCTCGGACACCCGGCCGACATCGTTGCGGCCGAGGTCGAGCAGCATCAGATGCTCGGCGCGCTCCTTTTCGTCAGCCAACAGCTCCACCTCCAGCGCCTTGTCCTGCTCGGGCGTCGCGCCACGGGGGCGGGTGCCGGCCAGGGGCCGCACCGTCACCTCGCCATCGCGCAGCCGCACCAGGATCTCCGGGCTGGCCGCGACCACGGCGTAGCCGCCGAAGTCGAAATACACCAGGAACGGCGCCGGGTTGATCCGCCGCAGCGCGCGATACAGCGCGAAGGGTGGCAGCGCGAACGGGATGGAGAAGCGCTGGCTCGGCACGATCTGGAAGCAGTCGCCGGCGCGGATGTATTCCTTCGCTCGCTCCACGACGGAGACGAATTCCTCCTTGGTGAAGTTGGAGGAAGGTTCGGGCAGCGGCGGCAGCCGGGCGGGCGGGGCAGGGCGGGGCACCGGCCGGTCCAGCGCGGCCTCGGCCTCATCCAGCCGTGCCTGGGCGGCGTCCCAGGCCGCCTGCGGGTCAGTGCCGTCGGCCCAGACCGGGGTGGAGATGATCATGGTGTCCCGCACATGGTCGAAGACCAGGACGAGCGTCGGGCGGATCATCACTGCCTCGGGGATGCCAATGACGTCGGGCTTCAGACTGGGCAGGCTCTCGATATGCCGCACCATGTCGTAGCCGAGATAGCCGAAGAGGCCCGCCACGATGGGCGGCAGGCCGGCCGGAAGCGGCAGGCGGCTGGCATCGATCTGCTCGGCCAGGCTCTCCATCACCGGCTTCTCCACCGGCACGAAGGCGTGGGGGGCGGAGAGGGCGTGACGGTTGATCTCCGCGCGGCCATCCCGGCTGCGCCAGATCAGGTCCGGCGCCAGGCCGATGGCGGAATAGCGGCCGCGCGCGGCGCCGCCTTCCACGCTTTCGAGCAGGAAGGCGTTGGGGCGATCCTTCGCCAGCTTCAGGAAAGTGCCGACCGGGGTGTCGAGATCCGCGACCCGCTCCCGCCACAGCATCTGCCCCTGCCAGGCGGCGAGGCCGGCAGCGAAGGTGGCGAAATCGAGGTTGCGGTGCGCGTTCATCGGGCGGTGACCTGTCCCATCATGGTGGGGTTGAGAGTGACGTCGGCACTGCGACGCAGCGCCTCAAGATACTGGGCCTCGAGATCGCCGAGCATCGCCTGCTCGACTTCCGTACGGACCCGGCCGAGGCCGAGCGGATCGGCGTCGGGATCGACGCGGAGGATCTCCATGGGCTGACCGATGGCGAAGCCATCGGCAGTTTCGGCCATGGTCGCGTCATTGGACGGCACGGTGAAAAGCCGCTCCAGCAACTCGGGCGGGGGACTGTTGCGGCCATCGCCCTGCGCATCCGGCTGGCGCGGGAAGGGGCCGACACGGCGGGCTTCCAGCCCGGCCTCGCGAGCCGCTTCCGGCAGGCTCTTGCCGCCCTTCACGGCGCTCAGCAGCGCGGCGGCGCGCTCCTCCTGGCTGCGGCGACGGGCATCCTGCATCCAGGCGGCGCGAACCTCCGGCTCGACTGCCTCGAAGGCCTTCAGGGTGGCGGGGATGACTTCCTGCAGCTCGAAGGCGAAGAGGCCGGATTGCCCGGCCTCGGCGAGGCGTGGCGCCTGGCCAGGCTCGGCGGCGAAGATGGCCTGCAGCGCCGCATCGCGGCCGGCGCTGCTCAGATGCAGGTCCGCCGGCGTGCCGTCCTGGGTCAGGCCGCGCGAATCGATGGTCAGCCTGGACAGAGGAAGGCCGAAACGCTGGGCAGCTTCCTCGAGCGTCGCGCCGCCGCCCAGGGCATCCTCGACCTCGTTGGCGCGCTCATAGGCCAGGTCGGCGGCCTTTTCCCGGACCAGCTCGGCGGTCAGCTCCGGGCGCACCTCATCGAAACTGCGGGCATGGCCCGGCTCGATGCCCGTGACCTTCAGCACATGCCAGCCGAATGCCGTCTGCACGGGCTCGCTGACCCCATCGGCGGGCAGGCTGAAGGCGGCATCCGCCAGCGCCGGTACCGGCAGCGCCGCGCGGTCCAGGCTGCCGAGGTTGATGGCCTGGCCGCCCGCGGCCTGCGCGGCCTCCTCGATGGAGGCGAAGCTCGCCCCGTCGCGCCACTGCCGGGCGATGGCCTCGGCGGCCTCACGGCTCGGCATCACCGCCTGCTCGATCTCCCGGCGCTCGGGCGTCTCGAACTGGGCGCGGCGGGCCTCGAAAGCGGCATGAAGTTCCTCCTCGGTCGGCTGGATCTCGCTGGCGACGACGGCGGGCGAGAGGGTGGCCAGCACGAGGCGGCGGTATTCGGGGGCCGAGAAGCGGTCGGGATTATTTTCGTGGTAGCGGCGCAGCTGCGCCTCATCCGGGGCCGCGGGTTCCCTGGCATCGGCCAGGGGCAGCGTGACGACATCGGCGACGCGGCGCTCCTGCTGCCACTTCAGCAAGGGCTTGGTCATGGCATCCGGGCCGGCGGCACCGGAGCGAACGGCGCCGATCATCTGCTGGCGCTGCAGGTCGGCCTGCAGCAGGGCGAGGAATTCAGGCTCCGTCAGGCCGTTGTTGCGCAGGAAGTTATCCAGCAGCGCACGGCTGAACCGGCCATCTGAACCATGGAAGGCAGGGATGCTCCAGACATACTCCTGCAGCGCCTGGTCCGGCGCCACGACGCCCAGACGCGCGGCTTCCTGGCGCTGCACGCGGTCCATGATCAGGCTTTCGACGGCGCGGCGCGCCACGCCCTCGGAGATCTGCGGCGTGATGTCGAAGCCGCTGCCCAGCTGGCGCTGGATGCGCGCGATTTCCCGCCGGGTGGCCGTTTGCGCCTCCGGCAGTTCCACGGGGTCGCCATTGACCCGGGCGACCGCGTGGTCGGTGCCGAAGTTCCGCACGACATCCTCAATTCCCCAGATGCCGAAGGAGAGGATCAGCAGCAGGAAGAGGGCCTTGGCGAGCCAGGTGCCGGCGAGGCGGCGCAGCGCAGTGAGCATTGTGTCCCGCGAAAATAGAGAAGTACGCCGGACCATAGGGAAAAGGGTGACGGTTGCCAAACGCCACTGGCACGGGTAGCGGCTTGGATCAGCGAATTAACCCTGAAGAGGTAGCCGGATGACCCCTGGTGTGCGCCCCCTGATCGCAGGCAACTGGAAGATGCACGGCACCCTGGACTCCGCGCGGGAGCTGGCCTCCGGCGTTGCCTCTGGCGTCGCGTCCGGGGCCGATCTGCTGGTGTGCCCCCCCTTCGTTCATCTGGCCCCCGTGGCCGGGGTGTTGGGCGGCAGCAGCGTCGCGCTCGGTGCGCAGGACTGCCATGCCGCAGCCAAGGGCGCACATACCGGTGATGTCTCCGCGCCCATGTTGGCCGATCTGGGCGCCCGCTTCGTCATCCTCGGCCATTCGGAGCGCCGCTCCGACCATGGCGAAAGCGACGCCGTGGTGCTGGCCAAGGCCGAGGCAGCCCTGGCCGCTGGCCTGACCCCGGTGGTCTGCGTGGGCGAGAGCGAAGCCCAGCGTGTCGCGGGTGAGGCCGAGGCGGTGGTGGCGGGCCAACTGGCCGGCAGCCTGCCGGAGGGCTTCGCCGCTGCCGGCGGCGTGGTGGCCTATGAGCCCGTCTGGGCCATCGGCACCGGCCGCACGCCGACCGAGGGCGACATCGCCGCCATGCATGCCCGCATCCGCGCCGAGCTTCAGGCCCGCTTCGGCGAAGCCGGCGGCAAGCTGCGCATCCTCTATGGCGGCTCGGTCAAGCCGGGCAATGCCAAGGCCATCCTGGCGCTGCCGCATGTGGACGGTGCCCTGGTGGGTGGCGCCAGCCTGGTGGCCGCCGACTTCCTGGGAATCGCCATGGCGGTCTGAGCGCGGACCGTGGATGGCCTTGCGTCCTGGCCATCCACGGCGCGACATTCAGCCGCACCATGACCCATACACAGATCGATCAGGTTCTCGCCGCGCTCGACGCGGCGCGGGCCGAGACGGAAGCCAGCCTCATCGAATGGCTGCGTATTCCCAGCATCAGCGCCCAGCCGGCCCATGCGCCGGATTGTCGCAGCGCCGCGACCTGGATCGGCAGCCAGCTCGAAGCCCTGGGCTTCTCCGTCGGGCTGCGTGAGACGCCGACGCACCCTGTCGTGATGGCCACCCATCCCGGTCCCGGCCCGAATGCGCCGCATGTGTTGATCTACGGCCATTACGACGTGCAGCCGCCGGAGCCGCTGGAGCTCTGGACCAGCCCGCCCTTCGACCCCGTGATTGTCGCCGGGCCGCGCGGCCGGCGCGTGGTGGCGCGCGGCGCGGTGGACGACAAGGGCCAGTGCATGACCTGGCTTTCCGCACTGCGTGCCTGGCACGCGGTGGCCGGCGGCCCGCCCGTGCGGGTGACGGTGCTGGTGGAGGGCGAGGAAGAGGTGGGCAGCCCCAACCTCGACGCCGTGCTGAAGGCCGAGAAGGATCTGCTGGCCGCCGACGTCATCGTGGTCAGCGACACGAATATGTGGGCGCCGGGCGCGCCGGCCCTGACCGTCAGCCTGCGCGGCATGGTCTATACGCAGATCGACCTGCGGGTCGGCAGCCGGGATCTGCATTCCGGCCTCTACGGCAATTCGGCCGGCAACGCCCTGAACATCCTGACCCGCGTGCTGGGCGACCTGAAGGACGAGAACGGCCGCATCAAGATTCCCGGCTTCTATGACGGCGTGATCGAGCCCGGCGCCAACCAGCGCGCCGAATGGGAGGCGCTGAACTTCGACGAGGCCGCCTTCCTGGGCCAGAACGGCCTTTCCGTGCCGGGTGGCGAGAAGGGGCGCGGTGCCCTGGAACGGCTCTGGGCCCGCCCCACCGCCGATATCAACGGGATCTGGGGCGGCTACATGGGGGAGGGCTCCAAAACGGTCATCGCCTGCGAGGGGCATGCCAAGCTCTCCTGCCGTCTTGTGCCGGGGCAGGACCCGGAGAAGATCCTGGAGGGTATCCGGCAGTTCGTGCAGGCGCGCATCCCCGCCGATGCCAGCTTCGAACTGCGGAGCTTCGCGAGCACCCCCGGCCTGTCGATACCGACCGACTCGCCCTATCTGGCGGCGGCCAGGGCGGCGCTGGAGGATGAATTCGGCAAGCCGCCCGTGCTGACGGGCGGCGGCGGCTCGATTCCGGTGGTGGAGAGCTTCAAGCGGATCCTCGGGCTGGACAGCCTGCTCATGGGCTTCGGCCTGGATGACGACCAGGTGCATAGCCCGAACGAGAAGTTCGAGCTGACCTGCCTCCATGCCGGTGCCCGCAGCCATGCCCGGCTGCTGGCCCGACTCGCGGCCCGGGTCTGAAAGGGAGCGGCGCTTCAGAGGCCGCCGCACCCGGCCGGAAGGCCGCCTGGGGGCGGCCTTCCGGCGCCGGCGAGGGTCAGGCCTGCGCCAGTTCCCCACGAATGATGGACAGGGTTTCGTCAACCATCGGCGCCGTGACGTCGAGATGCAGGCAGGCGCGGATGCGGCCGCCGAGCATGGAGATCTGCACGCCCTGCATCCGCAACCTCGTCACGAGCGTCGCGGCGTCCATGCCGGCACCCGCGGGGTCGAAGAAGACGAGGTTGGTGTCAGGCTCTTCCACCACGACGCCGGGAACCTGCCGCAGGCCACGCGCCAGGGCCTTGGCATTGGCATGGTCTTCCGCCAGCCGGTCGATATGGTGGTCCAGCGCATGGATGCAGGCGGCGGCGCAGATGCCGGCCTGGCGCATGGAGCCGCCCAGCCGCTGTTTCCAGCGCCACGCCTGGTCGATGAATTCGGCCGAGCCCGCCAGTACGGCGCCCAGGGGTGCGCCGAGGCCCTTGGTGAAGTCCAGCCAGACCGAATCGAAACCGGTCACCATCTCGTCCGCCGGAATGCCGCTGGCCACCACGGCGTTCATAAGCCGGGCGCCATCCATATGCGTGGACCAGCCCTGCTCGCGCGCCACCGCGACGACGGCATCCAGTTCCGCCTGCGGCCAGACGGCGCCGCCGCCGATATTGGCCGTCTGCTCCACCTCCAGCAGGCGCTGCGGCGGCGCATAGCGGGTGGCCGGGCGGATGGCAGCACGCAGGGTCTCGGCGCTGAACATGCCGCGCGGGCCCTGGAGCGGATGGATCTGCACCCCCGCCAGCGCGGCATGCACGCCGCCCTCGCTGGAGAGGATATGCGCGGTTTCATGCGCCAGCACCTCCTCGCCGGGGCGGCAGTGCGTGAGGATGGCGACGACATTGCACATGGTGCCGGAAGGCAGGAATACCGCCGCCTCCTTGCCCATCAGCGCCGCCATCCTGTCGCACAGGGCATTGACCGTCGGGTCGTCGCCGAACTGCTCGTCTCCGACCTCGGCCGCCATCATCGCCTCCCGCATGGCGGCGGTGGGACGGGTCTGGGTGTCGGAATAGAGGTTGATGCGGACGGGAGGTGCGCCGGCGGGCGGGCGGGCGGGAGCATGGACCATGAGGCGGATGACCTTCGCGCTAGGGCAGCAGAGGCCGGCCCATGCCGGCCGTTGGGGTCAGTCGTACACCTCGCGCCAAAGATAAAGCGCGAGCTTGATGATGAAGATGATGCCAGCGATCACTGTCCCGGCGAGCAGGACAGCGCCAATATTCTCCCAGATCCTCGCGTCATAATCCGGCAGCCATGCCAGTTGAGGCACCGTCTCGCGCAAGCCGCGGATGAGAGGCTCGATCCAATAAAGACTCAGAGCGAAAAAGCCGCAGAGGAAGAGATATTTCAGCATGGTTATGCCATTCATATCCCTTCCAGAACGCGGAGCAAGGCCTAGACCCCGGTGGAAGGCTTTGGTGCCGCCGCCGCCGTGGCTGGGGGGTTACGGCCGTAGAGGATCATGGCGCGGCGCTCGAAGCTGCGGACCATCAGTCGGACGGCCTCGTTGAAGACGACACCGATCACCGCCTGCAGCAGTCCGCTCCTAAACTCGAAATCGACGAAGAAATCGACCTCGGTGCCGCCCTCGATCGGCTTGAACTTCCAGGTGTTGTTCAGATACCGGAAGGGGCCATTCTCGTATTGCACCCGGACTTCATGCGGCCGGTTCAGCTGCACGCGGGAGCGGAAGCTCTCCCGGAACATCTTGAAGCCGATGGTGAGATCGGCGATCAGTTCCGTCTCGCTCTGGCTGATAACCCGGGCCCCTACGCACCAGGGGAGGAACTCCGGGTAGCGGCGGACATCGGCGACCAGGTCGAACAGTTGGTCAGGCGTATAGCGCAGGATGCGCTTCTCGGCATGTGTGGGCATCAGGCCGCGCTGATCCGGGCAGTCGCCTGCAGCTTCGCATGACGGGCATCGCGCAGCGCCGCGAAGTCACGGTCCGCGTGGTAGGAGGAGCGGGTGAGAGGGGTGGCCGAGACCAGCAGGAAGCCCTTGCCACGCGCCAGCCGCGCGTAATCCTCGAACTCGGCGGGTTCCACGAAGCGGTCCACCGCCGCATGCTTGACCGTGGGCTGCAGATACTGGCCGATCGTCAGGAAATCGATGTCGGCGCTGCGCATGTCGTCCATGACCTGCAGCACCTCGATCTTCTGCTCGCCCAGGCCCGCCATCAGGCCGGACTTGGTGAAGATGGACGGGTCCAGCTCCTTCACCCGGTCCAGCAGGCGCAGGGAATGGAAGTACCGCGCGCCCGGCCGGATGGTGGGGTAGAGCCTCGGCACCGTCTCCAGATTGTGGTTGAAGACATCGGGGCGGGCTTCCACCACCACTTCCAGGGCGCCATCCTTGCGGAGGAAGTCGGGGGTCAGGATCTCGATCGTGGTTTCCGGCGCCGCGGCGCGGATCGCGCGGATGACGGCGGCGAAATGCGCCGCGCCGCCGTCCTTCAGGTCGTCCCGGTCCACGCTCGTGATGACCACGTGCCGCAGGCCAAGCTGCGCTACCGCATCCGCCACCCGGCGCGGCTCGTCGTGGTCGAGCGCCTTCGGCATGCCGGTGGTGATGTTGCAGAAGGAGCAGGCGCGGGTGCAGATCTCGCCCATGATCATCATGGTGGCGTGACGCTGGGACCAGCATTCGCCGATATTCGGGCAGGCCGCTTCCTCGCAGACCGTCACCAGCTTGTTGTCGCGCATCAGGTTGCGCGTCTCATGGTAGATCGGGTGCGTCGGCGCCTTGACGCGGATCCAGTCGGGCTTGCGCTTGATCGGGTTGTCTGGCCGATGCGCCTTCTCCGGGTGCCGGAGGGGCTTGGGCGCTTCCACGGTGCTGGAAACGGCGCCGCCGGCACGGTGGTCGATCAGGATGCGGGTGGCCATGCGGGGAATCCTGGTCCTTCCTCGGCCGGGGAAGAGAGGCGCCCGGCTGGCTGTCTATAGAGCGGATGCGCCCCGGAAGGCGAGGCGCATCCCTCCAACGGGGCCTAGATGTGGATCACCCGACCGAAGGCATCAAGCACCGACTCATGCATGGCTTCCGAGACCGTGGGGTGGGGGAAGACCGTATGCATCAGCTCCGCCTCTGTCGTTTCCAGCGTCCGGGCAATGGTGTAGCCCTGGATCATCTCGGTCACCTCCGGCCCGACCATATGGGCGCCCAGCAGGGCCCCGGTCTTGGCGTCGAAGACCGTCTTCACGAAGCCTTCAGGCTCGCCCAGAGCGATGGCCTTGCCATTGCCGATGAAGGGGAAGCGGCCGACCTTCACATCGTGGCCGGCTTCCTTGGCGCGGGCCTCGGTCATGCCGACGGAAGCGACCTGCGGGCGGCAATAGGTGCAGCCCGGGATGTTGCTGACGTCCATCGGGTGCGGGTGCTGACCGGCGATAGCCTCCACCACGATGACGCCCTCATGGCTGGCCTTATGCGCCAGCCAGGGGGCGCCGGTCAGGTCGCCAATGGCATAGACGCCATCCTCGCCGGTGCGGCCATATTCGTCGGTGACGATATGGGTCCGTTCGACCTTCACCTTGGTGCCTTCCAGGCCGAGATCCTCGACATTGCCGACGATGCCGACGGCGGAGATCAGGCGGTCGGCCACGATCTCCTGCACCTTGCCATCCACCTCGATAATGGTGGTGATGCTGTCGCCATTCTTGCGGACACCCTGCACCTTGGCGGAGGTGAGGATCTTCATCTTCTGCTTCTCGAAGGACTTCCTGACGAAGGCGGAGACTTCCGCGTCCTCGACCGGCAGTACGCGGTCCATCGCCTCGACCAGCGTGACCTCGGCGCCCATGTTGAGGAAGAAGGAGGCGAATTCCGAGCCGATGGCGCCGGAGCCGATCACCACCAGCCGCTTCGGCATGATGTCGGGGGCCAGAGCCTCGCGATAGGACCAGATCAGCTTGCCGTCCGGCTCGATGCCGGGAATGACGCGGGCACGGGCGCCGGTGGCCAGGATGATGTGCCTGGCCTCGATCTCCGCGACCGGCTTGCCGTCCTTGGCGACGGAGAGCTTGCCCTTGCCGGCCAGCTTGCCGTGGCCATCGAAGACCGTGACCTTGTTCTTCTTCAGCAATCCCTTCACGCCGGCGGAAAGCTGGCCGGCCACTTGGCGGGACCGCTTCACGACCTTGGCGAAGTCGTAGCGGATATTATCCGCCGCGAAACCATACTGATCCAGGCTGTGCAGCAGGTGGTTGATCTCGCTGGCCCGCAGCAGCGCCTTGGTGGGGATGCAGCCCCAGTTCAGGCAGATGCCGCCGAGGTGCTCGCGCTCCACCAGCGCAACCTTCATCTTGAGCTGTGACGCGCGGATGGCGGCGACATAGCCGCCGGGGCCGCCACCCACCACTACCAGGTCGAACTGCTCGGCCATGTCTGATTGTCCCCGTCAGGCCTCGGCGGCCAGGGCGCGAAGCGCCGGGCCGGAGAGCCGTTGATCCGTCCATTCCGCGCGCCCGACCGCGCCGATCCTCCGGTAGAAGGTAATGGCGGGTTCGTTCCAGTCGAGCACGTTCCACTCTACCCAGGCATGGCCGGCTTCCAGCGCATGCCGCGCCGCCGCCTTGAAGAAGGCCAGGCCGATGCCGCGCCGCCGATGGGCCGGATCGACATAGACATCCTCGATCCAGAGCCCGGCCTTACCGGCAAAGGTGCTGAAAGTCGGGTACCAGAGGCAAAGGCCGACGGCTTCGCCATCGACCTCCGCGATCAATCCCTGGATACGCTTGCCGGCCAGGGCGCCGTAGTAATCCTGCGCCGTGGCCCTCACCTCATGGGCCAGCTTCTCATATTCCGCCAGGGCGGTGACGAGGCGGAGCACCGCCTCGGCGTCACGCGGCCGGATCTCGCGGAGGGAGAAGCCGGAGCCCCCGTTCACAGCATCAGGCTCAGCGGATCCTCGACCACCTTCTTGAAGGCGGCGATGAACTCGGCGGCCAGCGCGCCATCGACCACGCGATGATCGACCGACAACGTGCAGGTCATCACCGTCGCGATGGCCAGCGCGCCATCCTTCACCACCGGGCGCTGCTCCCCGGCGGAAACCGCCAGGATCCCGGCCTGCGGCGGGTTGATGATGGCCGAGAAGTCGCGCACCCCGTACATCCCCATGTTCGAGATGGAGAAGCCGCCGCCCTGGAATTCCTCGGGCTTCAGCTTGCCGGCCTTGGCGCGGGAAGCCAGGTCCTTCATCTCGTTGGAGATGGCGGCCAGGCCCTTCTGGTCGGCCTTGCGGATGATCGGCGTGATCAGCCCGTCCGGGATGGACACGGCCACCGAGATATCGACGTCGTGGTACTGGATGATCGCGTCGTCGGTCCAGGAGGCATTGACGTTCGGGAACTGCCGCAGCACCCGCGCCGCCGCCTTGATGATGAGGTCGTTGACCGAGAGCTTGAAGGCGCCCGGGCCGTCCTTCGGCGCGCGGGAATTGAGGTCGGCGCGCAGCTTCAGCAGCGCGTCGATCTCGATATCCATCGTGACGTAGAAATGCGGGACGGTGGATTTGCTCTCGCTCAGCCGCCGCGCGATCACCTTGCGTATGCTGCTGTTCGGCACGGCGGTGTGAGGCGCCGTGATGGCGGGGGCAGGGGCCTTCGGCGCCGGGGCGGCAGCCTGCGGCTGGGCGGTGGGCGCTGCCGCCTGCGGCTGCGCCGCCGGCCTGGGCGAGGAGGAAGCTCCCTCCACATCCGCCTTCACGATGCGGCCATTGGGGCCGGAGCCCTTGATGCCTGAAAGGTCAATGCCCGCCTGCTGGGCCATCCGCTTCGCGAGCGGGGAGGCGAAGACGCGGTCGCCCGAAGCCTGCGCGGTCGGGGCCGGCTTGCTCTCCGGGGTCGCGGCCGCCTTGGGCTGCTCGGCGGGGGCAGGCTTGCTCTCCGGCGTGGCTTCCTGCTTCGGCGCCGCCTTGGGCGCATCGCCGGAGGGAACTTCCTCGCCTTCCTCGACCAGGATGCCGATCGGGTCGTTGACCTTCACGCCTTCCGTGCCGTCCGGCACCAGGATCTTGCCGAGGACGCCTTCGTCCACGGCCTCGAATTCCATGGTGGCCTTGTCGGTCTCGATCTCGGCGATCACATCGCCGGCCTTGACCGCCTCGCCTTCTTTCTTCAGCCAGCGCGCCAGCGTCCCCTCCGTCATGGTCGGGGAGAGGGCGGGCATCAGGATGTTGGTGGCCATCGTCCCGCTTCCTCTTACTTCTTGTAAGTAACGCTCTTGGCCGCGTTGACCACGTGTTCCACGGTCGGCAGCGCAAGCTTCTCAAGGTTTGCCGCATAGGGCATCGGCACGTCCAGGCCCGCCACGCGCACCGGGGGCGCGTCGAGGTAGTCGAAGGCGTTCTCGATGACCTGCATGGCCACCTCGCCGCCGATGCCGGAGAAAGCCCAGCCTTCCTCGACCGTGACCAGCCGGTTGGTCTTCTTTACCGACTCCACGATGGTGTCGATGTCCAGCGGGCGGATGGTGCGGAGGTTGATGACCTCGGCCTCGATGCCTTCCTCGGCCAGCTTCTCGGCCGCCTTCAGCGCCAGCCCGACCTCGATGGAGAAGGCGACGATGGTGACGTCCTTGCCCTTCCGCTCGATCTTGGCCTTGCCGATGGGCAGGATGAAATCCTCGTCCACCGGGCATTCGAAGCTCTGCCCGTAGAGGATCTCGTTCTCCAGGAAGACCACCGGGTTCGGGTCGCGGATGGCGGCGCGCAGCAGGCCCTTGGCATCGGCCGCGGACCAGGGCGCCACCACCTTCAGGCCCGGCACATGCGCGTACCAGGAGGCGTAGCACTGGGAGTGCTGCGCCGCCACGCGCGCCGCCGCGCCGTTCGGCCCGCGGAAGACGATGGGGCAACCGAGCTGGCCACCGGACATGTACAGCGTCTTGGCAGCGCTGTTGATGATCTGGTCGATGGCCTGCATGGAGAAGTTGAAGGTCATGAACTCGACGATCGGGCGCAGGCCCGACATCGCCGCGCCCACCGCCATGCCGGTGAAGCCGTGTTCGGTGATGGGGGTATCCACCACGCGCTTCGGGCCGAACTCTTCCAGCAGGCCCTGGGAGATCTTGTAGGCACCCTGGTACTGCGCGACTTCCTCGCCCAGCAGGAAGACATTCTCGTCGCGCCGCATCTCGGCGGCCATGGCATCGCGCAGTGCCTCGCGCACGGTAATGCTCTTGGTCTCGCCCCAATCGCGCTCTGGCTCCGGCGTGGCCGCCTTGGTCTCGGCCGCAGCACCTTCATTGCGCTCCGTGCCGCGGGCCGCCACGGCGCCGGAATCCTCGGCATCCTTCGCGATCTGGCCGAGCTCGCCACCGGCGCGGGTGGCGTTGGAGACCGGCTGTTCCGGCCCCTGGCCAGCCTTCTGGCTGTCGCCGCCATCCAGTTCGGCGATCGCGGAATTCACCTGCACGCCTTCAGTGCCCTCCGGCACCAGGAGCTTGGTGATCTGGCCCTCATCGACGGCTTCCACTTCCATGGTCGCCTTGTCCGTCTCGATCTCGGCGATCACGTCACCGGCGGCAACGGTGTCGCCTTCCTTCTTCAGCCACCGGGCCAGCTTTCCCTCCGTCATGGTGGGGGAGAGGGCGGGCATCAGGATCGTCGCACCCATCTCAGCGGGCCTCCAGCAGAACGTCGGTCCAGAGTTCGCTCTCGTCCGGCTCGGGCGAGGTTTGTGCGAATTCCGCGGCATCGGCCACGATAGCCTTGATCTCGTCGTCGACCTTCTTGATGGCGGCTTCGTCCATGCCGCCTTCAAGCAGGATCTTCCGCACAGTCTCGATCGGGTCGTGCAGCTCGCGCATCTTCTGCACTTCCTCGCGCGTGCGGTATTTCGCGGGGTCGGACATGGAGTGGCCGCGGTAGCGGTAGGTCTTCATCTCGAGGATGTAGGGGCCGTTGCCGGCGCGGCAGTGTGCCACGGCGCGCTTTCCGGCCTCGCGGACCGCCCGCACATCCATGCCGTCCACCTGCTCGCCCGGGATGCCCCAGGGCGCACCATCCTTCGAGCGGTCCTTGGAGGCCGAGGCACGCTCGGCGCTGGTGCCCATGCCGTATTTGTTGTTCTCGATGATGAAGACGACCGGCAGCTTCATCAGGGCGGCGAGGTTGTAGCTCTCGAAGACCTGGCCCTGGTTGGCGGCGCCATCGCCGTAATAGGTCAGGCAGACCCTGCCGTCGTTGCGATACATATTGGCGAAGGCCAGGCCGGTGCCCAGCGACACCTGTGCGCCCACGATGCCATGGCCACCGTAGAAGCCCTTCTCGCGGCTGAACATGTGCATGGAGCCGCCCTTGCCCTTGGAGTAGCCGCCGCTACGTCCGGTCAGCTCTGCCATCACGCCGCGCGATTCCATGCCGGTCGCCAGCATATGCCCGTGGTCGCGGTAGGAGGTGATGACCTGGTCACCGGGCTCCAGGCACATCTGCATGCCCACCACCACAGCCTCCTGGCCGATATAGAGGTGGCAGAAGCCGCCGATCAGCCCCATGCCGTAGAGCTGGCCCGCCTTTTCCTCGAACCGTCGGATAAGGAGCATGTCACGATAGGCCTGGAGCAGCTGCTCCTGCGACAGAGCTTCCTTCCCGGGGGAAGGTGCCGCCCTTGCCTTGCCGCGACGCTTGGTGGTGGCCGCTTCGGCGCCCTGAACCATACGGCTGCTCCTGCATGATGGCTGCGCTGCGCGATATTGGCGGCGCCGCAAGACGCAGATACGTGGCTGAAGTCATGACTGCAAGCATCCGCCGCCATCTAAGTCTTTGATGGTGCGCTGCAATATTGATATTAACCACATTTCGGTTAAAGATGAGCGAGAGTCTTGTATAAGATATCTTATCGCTAAAAGGTTGCTTTCGCGGAATTGAGCCGGAGCGCCGGCCTTCCGGACGCATACAAGGCGCCCGCCTATTCTCCGGTTGAACTTGCAGCCTCACGGCCCCCGAGCACCCGCCCCTGGCACGGATTGCCGCCGAGCCAGTAACAAAGCTCCGCTGGCCGGGCGATCTGGAACAATGACAGATCGCAGCGCAACCCCGGGCGGAGCATTCCGCGGTCCCGGAGGCCCAGGGCAGCCGCCGCATGGCGCGTGACGCCAAGCAGGGCCTCCTCCACCGTCAGCCGGAACAGGGTGCACCCCATGTTCAGCATCAGCAGCAACGATCGGGCGGGGGAGGAGCCGGGGTTCATGTCGGTGGAGAGCGCCATGCGGAGCCCCGCCTCCCGCATGGCCGCGATATCCGGAAGCCTGGCTTCGCGGAGGAAGTAGGTCGCCCCCGGCAGCAGCACGGCCACCGTGCCGGCCTCCGCCATGGCCTTCAGCCCCTGCGGATTGGCGTGTTCCAGATGATCCGCCGAGAGCGCGCCATGCGCCGCTGCCAGGGCCGCGCCGCCGAGGTCGGAGAGCTGGTCGGCATGAAGCTTCACCGGCAGCCCGGCCGCGCGCGCCGCTGCGAAGACGCGGGCGGTCTGCGCGGGTGAGAAGGCGATGCCCTCGCAGAAGGCATCCACCGCATCCGCCAGCCCGACGGAGGCGGGGATGATGTCCTCAGCCACGTGACGTGCGTAGGCTTCGGCCCCGCCGGGAAATTCCGGCGGCACGGCATGGGCGGCCAGCAGGGTTGTCACCACCTCCACCGGCAGGACCTCACCGAGCCGCCGCGCCACGCGCAGCATCTTCAACTCGCTCTCCAGCTGGAGCCCGTAGCCGGACTTGATCTCGACCGTGGTGACGCCTTCCGACATCAGGCCCTGGAGGCGGAGAAGGGCGCCCTCGAACAACTCCCTGCTGCTGGCGGCACGGGTGGCGCGTACGCTGGAGAAGATACCGCCGCCCGCCCGGGCGATCTGCTCGTAGGTGGCGCCGGCCAAGCGCTGCTCGAATTCGGCGGCGCGGTTGCCGCCGAAGACCAGATGCGTATGGCAGTCGATCAGGCCGGGCAGGATCCAGGCGCCGCCACAATCCACCGTCTCGCCCGCCGCTTCCGGCAGGTCGGCGCGGCGCCCTACCCAGGCGATGCGACCGCCCCGGCACGCGACCGCGCCATCCTCGATCAGCCCCAGCGGCGCTTCTGGCGGTCCGTTCATGGTCGCGAGATGGGCGTTCATCCAGACACGGTCGAACATGCCTCAGACCTTTTCGACAAAGCCGGCGAAGGTGCCGCGTTCGACCAACCGTTTCACCGCCGCGATATCGGGCGCCATGTGACGGTCCTCCTCCCAGGGTGCCGCATGTTCCCGCACCAGGGCCAGTGCATCCTCCAGCGGTGCCGAGGATGTCAGCGGGCGGTGGAATTCGATACCCTGCGCCGCCGCCAGCAGCTCTATGGCCAGGATAACCGCGGTATTCTCCGCCATCTCCGCGAGGCGCAGCGCGGCGCCGGTCGCCATGCTGACATGGTCTTCCTGATTGGCGCTGGTGGGCAGGCTGTCCACGCTGCGGGGATGGGCGAGGGACTTGTTCTCGCTGGCCAGCGCGGCAGCGGTCACCTGGGCGATCATGAAGCCGGAATTCAGCCCGCCCTCCCGCACCAGGAAGGCCGGCAGGCCTGAGAGTGCGGGGTCCGTCAGCAGCGCTATCCGCCGTTCCGCCAATGCGCCGATCTCGGCCATGGCGAGGGCGATGTTATCGGCGGCGAAGGCCACGGGTTCCGCATGGAAGTTGCCGCCGGACAGAACTTCGCCCTCCGGCGTCACCAGCGGATTGTCCGTGACGGCATTCGCCTCCCGCTCCAGCACCTGCGCGGCATGGTCGAGCTGGTCGAGGCAGGCTCCCATCACCTGGGGCTGGCAGCGCAGGCAATAGGGGTCCTGCACGCGGGTATCGCCTTGCCGGTGACTCTCGCGGATGGCGCTGCCGGCCAGCACGGCGCGCAGCGCGGCGGCGACGCGGATCTGCCCGGGCTGGCCCCGGAGCGCGTGGATCCGCGGGTCGAAAGGGGTGTCGGAGCCGCGCGCGGCATCCACGCTCATGGCGCCGGAGGTCAGCGCGGTGCGCAGCAACATGCGCGTGGTGAAAAGGCCGGTCAGCGCCAGGGCGGTGGAGACCTGCGTTCCGTTCAGCAGCGCCAGCCCCTCCTTCGGCCCGAGGGCGAGCGGCGGGATGCCGGCATGCCGCAGCGCCTCGGCGCCGGGTACCACCGCGCCTCCGACCAGAGCCTCACCCTCGCCGATCAGCACCAGCGCCAGATGCGCCAGCGGCGCCAGGTCGCCAGAGGCGCCGACCGAGCCTTTCGCCGGAATGGCGGGCAGCGCGTCGGCGTTCAGCAGGGCCAGCAGGGCCTCGACGACCACCGGTCGCACCGCGGAGGCGCCACGTGCCAAGGACAGGGCTTTCAGGGCCAGGATCAGCCGCACCACCGGGGCGGGTAGCAGGGGGCCTGTACCGGCGGCATGGCTGCGCAGCAGGTTCAGTTGCAGTTTTGCCAGATCGGCGCTGCCGATCCGCTGGCTGGCCAGCTTTCCGAAGCCGGTATTGACGCCATAGAGCGCCTCGCCTTCGGCGATCCGCGCGGCGAGGGCAGCGACGGAGGTCTCGACCTGGACCTGCCAGCCTTGCGGCAGTTCCAGCGGCTCGCCCTGCAGGATGGCCTGCAAGGTTTCCAGGCTTGCGGCGCCGGGCTCGACGATCATTCCGCGCCGCCGATCATCGGCAGGTCCAGGCCGAATTCCCGCGCGCAGTCGATGGCGATGTCATAGCCGGCATCGGCATGGCGCATCACGCCCGTGGCCGGGTCGTTCCACAGCACCCGCTTCAGGCGCCGGGCCGCATCTTCCGTGCCGTCAGCGACGATCACCATGCCGGCATGTTGGGAATACCCCATGCCGACGCCGCCGCCGTGATGCAGCGATACCCAGGTGGCGCCGGAAGCCGTGTTCAGCAAGGCGTT
Source organism: Roseomonas marmotae (assembly GCF_017654485.1). Classification (NCBI taxonomy): domain Bacteria; kingdom Pseudomonadati; phylum Pseudomonadota; class Alphaproteobacteria; order Acetobacterales; family Roseomonadaceae; genus Roseomonas; species Roseomonas marmotae. The sequence goes on from NZ_CP061091.1 coordinate 2,220,307, forward strand.
CAGAAGTGGCCAGTCTGAGACGGCATCCGATCCGTCACGCATCGCTTCCGTCTCCCGGTTGGGGGAGGCGACGGAGCCGGAATCGAGGTGGTCGCGGCCGATCACGACAGGGGCGGAAAGCTCGCCCTTCGCCACCATCTCATTGAACGCCAGCCCCAGCCGGTGCCTTTGCCCCAACCCGACCCAGCAGATGCGCGCGGGCAGGCCCTGGAACCTGATGCGCGCCTCCGCCATGTCCAGCCAGCGGTGCAGGTGCCTGTCCTCGGGGATCAGTTCCCGCACCTTGTCATCGGTCTTGCGGATATCCTCCGGGTCGCCGGAGAGCGCGGCCCAACGGAAGGGGCCGACGCCCCGGCAGAAGAGCGGCCGGATATAGGCGGGGACGAAGCCGGGGAAGTCGAAGGCATTGGCCAGGCCCTCATCCTTGGCCATCTGGCGGATGTTGTTGCCGTAGTCGAGCACGGCGCTGCCCATCTTCTTGAAGTCCAGCATGGCCTGTACATGCGTAACCATGCTGCGCCGGGCAGCGGCGGCGACGCCGGCGGGGTCGCTCTGGCGCTTCGCCTCCCATTCCGCCAGCGTCCAGCCAGCGGGCAGATAGCCGTTGGACGGATCATGCGCGCTGGTCTGATCCGTGACGATATCCGGCACGACGCCGCGCCGCACCAGTTCCGGAAAGATCTCGGCGGCATTGCCGAGCAGGCCGACGCTGATGGCGCGCTTCTCGTCGCAGGCGCGGCGGATAATGGCCAGGGCCTCGTCCAGGCTATCGGCGCGCTGATCGAGGTAGCCGGTCTCCAGGCGCTTCTCGATCCGGCTGGGCTGGCATTCCACCGCCAGCACGCAGGCGCCGGCGAAGACACCCGCCAGCGGCTGCGCGCCGCCCATGCCGCCGAGGCCCGCCGTCAGGATCCAGCGCCCCGCCAGGTCGCCATTGAAGTGCTGCCGCCCGGCCTCGGCAAAAGTTTCGAAAGTGCCTTGGACGATGCCCTGCGTGCCGATGTAGATCCAGGAGCCGGCCGTCATCTGGCCGTACATCATCAGCCCGGCGCGATCGAGCTTATTGAAGTGCTCCCAGCTTGCCCAGTTCGGCACGAGGTTGGAATTGGCGATCAGCACGCGCGGCGCATCGGCATGCGTTTCGAAGACGCCCACCGGCTTGCCCGACTGCACCAGCAGCGTCTGGCTTTCCGTCAGGCGCTTCAGCACGGAGACGATGGTCTCGTAGCTCTTCCAGTCGCGGGCCGCGCGACCGATGCCGCCATAGACGACCAATTCGCCCGGGCGCTCAGCGACCTCGTCATCCAGGTTGTTCATCAGCATGCGCATCGCCGCCTCGGTGGTCCATTGGCGGGCGCTCAGCACATTGCCGCGCGGTGCGCGGATAGCCGGGGCGTTGCGGAAACGGTCCTGCATGAATCTGCTTCTTTCAGAAGGCGCCGCCAAGGCGATAGCGGCTTCCGGGATGGGTCAGCCAGGCGCGCGTCGCCACCATCCGCCGCGACCAGGTGCGGCGGTGGATGAGCAGGCATGGCTCGTCGGAAGTGATGCCCAGTGACGCCGCGGCCGCGTGATCGGGGCGGATGGCTTCCACCACATGCTCCACACGCTCGGCCGGCGCGCAGGCCATCAGATGGGCATAGGGGGTGAGGCGGGTGAAATCCTGCGCCAGGTAGTCGGGGGCGATGAGCGGGTTCACCAGCCGGTCCTCCAGCTGCACGGGAACGCCGTTCTCCAGATGCACGATGCGGCTGTGGAAGAGGAGACTTCCCTCCGGCACGCCGAAGGCGATGGCGTGCTCGGCCTCGGCGGCGCGGCGGTCCAGCTCCTCCACGCGGGTCGAGTGCGTATTGCCGCGCCCCGTGACCTCCTGGGCGATGTCCCGCAGTTCCAGCAGTGCCGATTGCGGCGGCCCCCCGGCAACGAAGGTGCCGACGCCCTGAACCCGCTTCAGCAGGCCGGCGTCCGCCAGCTCCCGCAGCGCCCGGCCGACGGTCACGCGGGAATGGCCGGTCAGCCGGACCAGTTCATTCTCCGAGGGCACCCGGTCCTCGACCGACCATTCGCCGCTGCGCACGCGGTCCATGATGAAGCGCTTGATCTGCTGGTAGCGCGGTTCCGTGGGGTTGAATGCGGGCTGCGGCATGGCGTTCATGCTGGTTGTATTGACAACCATAGTCAACCTGAAAAGGATAAGCCGCCAGCTGTCCCAGGAGGCCCGCCATGTCGCGATTCCACGCTGCCCACGCCCTGTTGCCGGAGGGGTGGGCAAGCGACGTGCTGCTGGAGGTCGATGGGGACGGAACCATCCTCTCTGTGGCCCCTTCGGCCAGCGTGGCGGGTGCGGAACGGCTTGCCGGCCCGGTCATTCCAGGCGTGCCGAACCTGCATTCGCATGCCTTCCAGCGCGCCATGGCCGGGCTGACCGAGCGCCGTTCCCCTCCGGAAGCACGCGACGCCGAGGGAGGGGAGGATTCCTTCTGGACCTGGCGGCAGACCATGTATCGCTTCGTTCACCGGCTGACGCCGGAGGATGCGGAGGCCGTGGCGGCGCAGCTCTATGCCGAATGCCTGGAATGGGGCTTCACCAGCATCGCCGAGTTCCACTACCTGCATCACCAGCCCGATGGCACGCCCTATGCGGCACCGGCGGAAATGGCGCTGCGCCATCTCGCGGCGGCGCGGGAGGCCGGCATCGGCATCACGATGCTGCCCAGCCTCTACCGCCATGGCGGCATCTTCGGGAAAGACCCGGTGCCGGGCCAGCGGCGCTTCCTGAACGACCTCAACTCCTACTGGCGGATTGTCGAGGAGGTCCGCACGGCCATTGCCGGCGATCCGCAGGCCGGGCTGGGGCTCGCGCCCCATTCGCTCCGCGCCGTGACGCCGGAGATGCTGCGGGAGGTATCGCGGTTCGATGGCCCCATTCACATCCATGCGGCCGAGCAGCTTCGGGAGGTCGCGGAATGCGAGGCCGCGACCGGCGCCCGCCCGGTCCAGTGGCTGCTGGACCAGATGCCCGTGGATGCGCGCTGGTGCCTGATCCACGCCACCCATATGACCGATGACGAAGCCGCCAGCCTGGCCCGCACAGGCGCGGTCGTGGGGCTCTGCCCGAGCACCGAGGCTTCGCTCGGGGACGGCATCTTCAACTACCCTGCCCATGCGAAAGCAAAGGGCAGGTTTGGTTTCGGGACAGATAGCCATGTCGGCGTCTCCCCGAGGGATGAGATGCGGCAACTGGAGACCAGCCAGCGTCTGGCTCGCCATCTGCGCTCGATGGTGACGGATGCCGCCCGCCCGCATCCCGGCCGGAACCTGCTGGAAGCGGCCCTGGCCGGGGGCGGGCAGGTCAGCGCACGGCGCATCGGCGCCATCGCGCCCGGCTATCGGTGCGATCTGGTGGAACTGGACCCCGACCACCCCTCGCTGACGGGCCTTTCCGGCGATACCCTGCTGGATGCCTGGGTCTTCAGCGGCCAGGGCAACCCGGTGCGCCGTGTGGTCGTGGGCGGGCGGGAAGTCGTTAGCGACGGCCGGCATCATCGGCGGGAGGCCATCGCCGAACGCTACCGGCAGGCCATGAGGAGGCTCACCGCGTGACAGTCACCATCCGCGCTGCAGGCCGCGAGGGCCTGACCCTGATGAGCGAATGGGCGGCGCGGGAGGGCTGGAACCCAGGCCTTTCCGATGCGCTGGCCTTCCATGCCGCCGATCCCGGCGGCTACCTGCTGGCGGAGGATGCCGGCGAGGCCGTGGGCTGCATCTCCGCCGTGAGGCAGGGGCCGGGCCACGGCTTCATCGGCTTCTACATCGTCCGCGAAGACCGGCGTGGCCAGGGCATCGGCCTGAAGTTGTGGCAGGAAGCCATGGCGCGGCTGGCTGGCCGGGTGATCGGGCTGGATGGTGTGGTGGCGCAGCAGGCGAATTACGCGCGGTCGGGCTTCCAGATGGGCTGGCGGAACATCCGCTATGGCGCCGTCCATCCGCGGCCTGTCCGGCGGTGGGCGGGGGAGATCGTCCCAGTCTCCAGCCTGCCGTTCAGCGCCGTGCTGGAGCTGGATGCCTCTGTCCTGCCCGCGCCGCGCGAGGCTTTCCTGCGTGCCTGGCTCGATGCGCCGCAACATCGCAGCCTCGTGGCCCTGAGGCATGGCGCGCCCGTGGCCTTCGGAACCCTCCGCCCCAGCCATGAAGGGGCAAGGATCGGACCGCTGACCGCGACGGATGCCTGCGCCGCCCGCGCCCTTTTCGATGCCCTGATCGAAGGGCAGGACGGGCCGGTCTTCCTGGACCTGCCCGAACCCAACCAGATGGCCAGGGAACTGGCCGAAGCCGCCGGCATGACGCCGGTCTTCGAGACCGCACGCATGTATGCCGGCCCGCAGCCCGCGCTGGCACTGGACCGGATCTTCGGCCTCGCCAGCTTCGAGCTGGGCTGATCAGCCGCGCGAGGCCACGGCCTCCGCGGCGCGCATCAGCCGCAGGAAGTTACCGGACCACAGCAGGCCGATCTGCTCCGCGTCATAACCACGGCGCGCCAGCTCGGCCGTGAGGTTCGGCGTCTCGGCCGCGTTGCGCCAGCCTTCCACACCGCCGCCGCCATCGAAGTCGGAGGAAAGCCCGACATGCTCGATGCCCATGCGCTTCACGGCGTAATCCACGTGGTCGGCGATATCGGCCACGCTGGCGCGGAACCGCCCATCGGCATCGGCATTGCGAAGGAAGGCCGGGACGGCGGTGATCTGCATGAGGCCGCCGGAGGCCCGGAGCGCGTCCATCTGCTCATCATCCAGGTTGCGCGGATGGTCGCGCAGCGCGCGGCAGCAGGTATGCGTCGCCACGACCGGGGAGCGGGAGATCTCCACCGCCTGCATCATGCCACTTTTCGCGACATGGGAGACATCGACCATGATGCCGAGGGCATTCATCTCGGCGACGACGGCGCGGCCCAGTTCCGAAAGCCCGCCATGCAGGCTGGGCGCATCGCCCAGGGCCGGGACAGGGATGGCGGAATCCGAGATCAGGTTGTGGCCGTTATGGGTCAGCGTCAGGTAGCAGACGCCGAGCCCCCGCCAGAGCGCGAGGCGTGAGAGTTCCTCGCCCATCCCGTAGCCGTTCTCCACCGCGAGCAGCACTGCCGTCTCACCTGCGGTGAAGGCAGCCTCGACATCGGCGGCGCGGCTGGCGATGCGGCGGCCCGCACCGGCGGCCGAGGCGCGGATGGACCGCAACATGGCCTCGGCGCGCAGGGCGGCGGCCTCATGGGCATGCGGGGTGCGCGGGCCCTGGGGCACATAGGCCGCGAAAACCACGCCATCCATCCCGCCTGCGGCCATCTTGGGATAGTCGACGCAGCGGTCGGTCTGGCCGCGGGGGTCCGGCGGCTCCGGCCAGGGGATATCGACATGGGTATCGAGGCAGAGGGTCTTGGCGTGCAGATCGGCGGTATCGGTCATGCGGGCAGGGTCCAGGCGGACAGTTCAGGGCGACCAGCCTTCCCCTCGGCGGGCCGCCCGTCAACTGTCCGCCAAGCAGGTCAGCGCAGCGCGGAGGTCACGCGGGCCAGCATTTCCGGCAAGGCGGCCGAGTTCAGCCAGCGGAAGACGCCGACGATCTCATGCGCGGGGTCGATCCAGATGACATTGCCGCCGGCCCCCTGGGCGAAGACGCTCTCGCGGCTGGCGCCGGGATAGCGGCCCTGGCCGTTCAGCCACCAGAGCAGCCCGTAATCCGCGTTCAGCCGGCAGGGGGTCGTGCAGGCGGCGACCCAGCCTTCCGGCAGGACCCGCCGGCCATTCCAGACGCCGTCCTGCAGCATCAGTTGGCCGATCAGCGCCTGATCCTCGGCATGGGTCACCACGCCGCCACCCCAGTGGCCGCCACCGGAGACGGAGGGCATGCGCTTGCCGTCGATCTCGACGAAGCTGGTCGAATAGCCCGCCCAGCGCCAGTCCTGGCTGCCGCCGATCGGGTCCATGATCCGCTCGGCGAAGACTTCGGGCAGCGGGCGGCGGAATCGGTGCAGCAGGGCCAGCGCCAGGGCATTGACCCGCACATCGTTGTATTCCCAGTACTCGCCCGGTGGGGCGAGGGGGCGGTCGATACCCTTCGGCCCGGCACCCTCACGCCGCAGGTCGCGCCCGCGGTCGATGCGGTCGGCCTTGCCGAACAGCGTGCCTTCCCATTCGCTGGTCTGGTCCAGCAGCATCCGCCAGGTAATGGCGCCATTGCGCGGGCCAGAGAAGGCGGGGTCGGTGACGCTGGCGGAAACGGGTGCGTCGAGGTCAGTGATGAGCCCGTCGCCCAGGGCCAGCCCGGCCAGCAGGGCCAGGTAGCTCTTGGCGACGCTGAAGGTCATGTCCGCCTGGCGGGTGTCGCCCCAGGACACCACCCGCTGGCCCCGGCGCATCAGCAGGCCGTTCGGCGCGCCGCGCGGGAAGACCGGGCCGAGCACCTCGTTATCCGGCGGCGGCTCGAAGTAGCCGCCTTCCAGATGGGCGAGCAGGTCGCGCGGGAAGGGGGAATCATGCGCCTCGGCGAAGGCAGCGGCCTCAGCCAGGGCGCTGGGGTCGAAGCCGGCCTGAGCGGCGGCGGGGGAGTCGGTGGTAAGGCTCGTCATGACGACACGGTGACGGTCAGGGCGCCTGCCGGCAAGGGGGTGCGGCACGTCTTCGCCGACACCATATTCCATCACCGCCCGCTTCCCCGATGGAGAGACGCTCATGCCGAATACATCCTCGACCGAGACCGCCATCCTGGGCGGTGGCTGCTTCTGGTGCATCGATGCGGCGTTCCGTGAGCTGACCGGCGTGACCGAGGTGGTCTCCGGCTATGCCGGCGGCCATGTCCCGAATCCCAGCTATGAACAGGTCTGCGGCAAGCAGACAGGCCATGCGGAGGTGGTTAAGCTGACCTTCGACCCCGCCGTGGTCAGCTATGCCGATATCCTGCGGATCTTCTTCACCCTGCACGACCCGACCACCAAGGACCGCCAGGGCGCCGATGTCGGCCCGCAGTATCGCAGCATCATCCTGACCTTGAACGAGGAGCAGGAGCGGACCGCTCGCGAGGTCATCGCGGAATTGGATGCGCAGGGCCTGTGGCCCGCGCCTATCGTCACCGAAGTGGTGCCCGCCGGCCCCTTCTGGCCAGCGGAGCCGGAGCATCAGGACTACTTCGTGCGCAACCCCTGGTCCGGCTATTGCCGTGTCGTGGTGGCGCCGAAGGTTGCCAAGTTCCGCAAGAGCTTCGCCGACCGGTTGAAGACCCACGCCGCCTGAGGCGGCGCAGGGTCGGCCTCAGTGGCTGGCGGACCGGGCGGAGCCCGGCTTGTCATGCTGGCCGAGACGCTCGACCAGCGTGGCGCTGGCCTCGTTGAGGCCCAGCAGCTCGACCTCCGCGCCACGCGCGCGGAGGGTCAGCACCACACGGTCCAGGGCGCCGATGCTGCTGATATCCCAGAAATGCGCGGCGGAAACGTCGATCTCCACCCGCCGCAGCCCTTCCTTCAGGTCGAAAGCGGCGAGGAAATCCTCGGCCGAGGCGAAGAAGACCTGGCCGGTGACGGTGTAGCGGCGGTACTGCCCGTCTTCGGCCAGGGTGGAGGTCACGGCGAAGAGGCGCCGCACCTTGCCGGCGAAGAAGATGCCGCTGAGCAGAACGCCCACCAGCACGCCCCGCGCCAGGTCATGCGTCAGCACCACCACCAGGACGGTGGCCACCATCACGACGGAGGAACTGCGGGGATGCGTCACCAGCGTCTTCAGCGAGGACCACTGGAAGGTGTTGATGGAGACCATGATCATCACCGCGACGAGCGCCGCCATGGGTATATGCGCGACGACATTGCCAAGCGGCACAACCAGCAGTAGCAGCACCGTTCCGGCAATGAAGGTAGAAAGCCGCCCGCGACCGCCGGAGGTGACGTTGATCACGGACTGGCCGATCATGGCGCAACCGGCCATGCCGCCCAGGAAGCCCGTGGCGAAATTGGCCAGGCCCTGCCCGACGCATTCCCGGTTGCGCTGGCTGGGGGTATCCGTCAGCTCATCCACCACGGCGGCCGTCAGCAGCGATTCCAGCAGCCCCACCGCCGCGAGCGTGGCGGAGTAGGGGAAAATGATCTCCAGCGTTTCCCAGTTCAGCGGAACGTCGGGGATCAGGAAGGACGGCAGGCTGTCCGGCAGCGCCCCCATGTCGCCTACGGTGCGCAGATCGAGCCCGAGCGAGAGCGAAAGTGCCGTCAGCACCACGATGCAGACGAGCGGGGAAGGGACGATCCTGGTGGCGCGCGGCAGCAGGTAGATGATGGCGAGTCCGGCGGCGACCATCACGTAGGTCAGCGGCGGCACGCCGATCAGTTCCGGCAACTGCGCCATGAAGATCAGGATGGCCAGCGCATTCATGAAGCCGGTGAGCACGGAGCGGGAGACGAATCGCATCAGCCGCCCGAGTCGTGCCGCGCCCGCGAGGATCTGCAGGAGCCCAGTCAGGATCGTGGCGGCGAGCAGGTACTGCAGGCCGTGATCCTTCACCAGGTCGACGACCACCACGGCCATCGCGGCCGTGGCGGCCGAGATCATGGCGGGACGCCCGCCCGCAATGGCGGTGATGACCGCGATGGAGAAGGAGGCGTAGAGCCCTACCTTCGGGTCCACGCCGGCGATGATGGAGAAGGCAATTGCTTCGGGGATCAAGGCCAGGGCGACGACAAGGCCGGAAAGCAGGTCGGCACGGACATTGCCGAACCATTCGGCGCGCAGACGGCCGAGGTCGAATACAGGCATGTGAGATACTCTATAGGCAGGCAGAGCAGGATTCGCGGCGGAGCAGGTCGGCGCCCTCGGTGACGCGGCAGCAGGGGCTACGGGTTTCCGAAGGTCGGCCGGGAGATGCGCGAAGCCTACATTGGCCTTCCTGCCATCGTGCTACGGCGCACAGGTAGCCCGATGAAACGGGTGCCGCAATTCATTTAACGCAAGGGGCAGGGCGCCGGCAGGGAAGCGCCAGGCGCTGAAAACGCGGACGGCGCCAGGGGCAGTGATGCCCGGCGCCGTCGAACGCGCGTCCCATTACGGGATCTTCCCCCCCCAAACTCGGCCTGCGAAGCAATACCGAGAGCCTCTGTCTATCGAAGTCTTGTATAAGACACAAGTCTGATTTGCCGCCTCTCTTGATCCTGCCGCGAGGATCGGGAAAACAGCGTGCTGACGTTCCCGAATCGCCGACGGATCGCCGGAAGGCCATCAGCACTTATGTCCATGAGTATCCCCCCCAAGCCTCGGGAGAGGCTCGATGCGCGCCCGCTCTACCAGCAGGTCGAATCGGTGCTGATCGACCGGATCGCCGGCGGAGAATGGCCGCCGGGCCACGCCCTGCCGGCCGAGCCCGAGTTGGCGGCGGAACTGGGCGTTTCCCAGGGGACGGTGCGGAAGGCGCTGGCGGAGCTGGAGCGTCGCAATCTGATTGAGCGCCGGCAGGGGCGCGGCACCACGGTGCTGCGCCATACCGGTGATACCGCCCGCTTCCATTTCTTCCGCCTGCGGGACCTGGAGGGCACGGCCGTGGTATCCCGCATCGTCGTGCTCTCCTGTGAGGCGGGGGAGGCGGACGCGGCCGAGGCCGCCAATCTCAGGCTGCCCCAGGGCACACCGGTTTTCCGCCTCCGCCGGCTGCGGCTGGTCGAGGACACCCCGCGGATCTTCGAACGCTGCACCCTGGTGGCGGAACGGCTGCCCGGCTTCCACCTGCCTCAGGGCGACCTGACCACCGAACTCTACGTGCATCTCCAGCGCGCCCATGGCGTGACCATCGAGCACGCGGAGGAGGACCTCTCCGCCCAGCCCGCCGGGCCGGAGGAGGCGGAGGTGCTCGGGCTGCCAGAGGGCAAGCCCTTGCTGATGGTGCAGCGCCTGGCTTTCGACATCGCCCGCAGGGTGGTGGAGCACCGCGTGTCTCTGATCGATACCGAACACTACCGCTACGCCGTCCGGCTGGATTAAGCCGCTCTTCTGGCTACGACTCCCGCCGCAATGCTTGCGCCGTGGGGGGTGGGGTGGTAATGCGCCGCCTTCCTTATTGACCGCTGACGACTACAGCACGATCAGAGAGAGGCCCGGCGCCATGGCCGTTCCGAAGAAAAAAGTTTCGCCGTCCCGCCGTGGTATGCGACGCAGCCACGCGGCTCTGTCGACCGAGGCGCACCACGACTGCCCGAATTGTGGTGAGCTGAAGCGGCCGCACCATATCTGCGCCTCCTGCGGCCATTACGATGGCCGTGAGGTCGTGCCGGCCGGTAAGGCCCTGAAGGCCGCGGTCCGCGTCTGATACCCTCGGCACGCCCAACGGAAGCAGCGATATTGTCCCAGGCGGATTCCTCCCGGGTCGCTTCTCTCAAGGGCGAGGCCAGCAAGCCCGTTCCCGGTAGCTTCGACCTCGCCATCGACGCGATGGGGGGCGACCATGCGCCGGAAGCGGTGCTGGACGGGCTTGAGTTGGCGGTCGAGCGCCACCCGAAGGCGCGATTCTTGCTAGTGGGGGACGAGGCGCGCCTCACCCCTCTGCTGGCGAGGCGTCCGCGGGTGGCCAAGGCCTGCGCCATGCGCCATGCCCCGGATGCCGTCTCGGGTGATATGAAGCCCACGGCTGCCCTGCGTATGCGGCATTCGTCCATGCGCATCGCCATCGACGCCGTGGCGGCAGGTGAGGCCGCGGGCGTTGTCTCGGCGGGCAATACCGGCGCCTTGATGGCCTTGGGCAAGATCGTCGTGAAGACCTTGCCCGAGATCGATCGTCCCGCCCTGGCGGCCATCGGTCCCTCGGCGCGGGGGGATGTTGTCCTGCTCGACCTCGGGGCCAATATCACCTGCGACGCCCGCAACCTCGTCGAGTTCGCGGTGATGGGCGATGCCTTCGCCCGCGCGGTGCTGGGCCTGCCGAACCCCTCCATCGGGCTGATGAATGTCGGCAGCGAAGAGCTGAAGGGCGATGAGCGGGTGCGGCAGGCTGCCGAACTGCTGAAGCTCTCGCCTCTTGCCGCCAATTTCCACGGATTCATCGAAGGGCATGATATCACCTCCGGCACCGTCGATGTGGTGGTGACGGATGGCTTCACCGGCAATGTCGCACTGAAGACCGGTGAGGGCGCCCTGAAGCTGGTAGGTGGCCTGCTGAAGCAGGCCTTTACCTCCTCCCTTGCCGCCAAGTTGGGCTATCTTCTGGCCAAGCCCGCGCTCGACCGGCTGCGGGAGTGGATGGACCCCCGCCGCTACAACGGTGCCGTGCTGATCGGCCTCAATGGCCTGGTGGTAAAGAGCCATGGCGGCACCGATGCCCTCGGCTTCGCTCATGCGGTTGACGTGGCCATGGATATGGTGGCGCACCGGGTGAATGACCGGATTCGTGAGGGGCTTGCCGCCATGCCGAGCAGCGCCCCCACGCCCGCCAGCGTGACCACAGAGTGACGCCGGCCCGTCGCTGAACCTGCCTTTCGGACATCATCCTTCCATGACTTCCTCCGCTTCGGATATTCGCGCCGTCATCGCAGGAACCGGCGGCTATCTGCCGGCGGAAGTCCTGGACAACGAGGCCATTGCCCGGCGGCATGGCCTTGATACCTCCGATGCCTGGATCGTCGAGCGCACCGGCATTCGCCAGCGCCATCTGGCGGCGCCGGGCCAGACCGCTGGCGATATGGGCGCCGAAGCCGCGAAGGCCGCGCTGGAGCAGGCCGGGATCGCCGTGGCCGAGGTGGATGCGATCATTGTGGCCACGGCCACGCCGGACTCCGTCTTCCCCTCCACCGCCGCCCGGATCCAGGCGAAGCTCGGTGTCACGCGCGGCTTTGCCTTCGACATCTCGGCCGCCTGCACCGGCTTCGTCTATGCCCTTTCCATCGCGGATGCGATGCTGCGGGCTGGCCAGGCCCGCTGTGCCCTGGTCATCGGCGCCGAGGTCTTCACCCGCCTGCTGGACTGGACCGACCGGGGTACCTGCGTGCTCTTCGGGGATGGGGCAGGGGCCGTCGTGCTGCGGGCCGTGCCTGCCGCGGAGGCCGGAGATCGCGGCATCCTTTCCACCCATCTTCATGCCGATGGCACCCAGGGCGATATCCTGAGTGTCGACCCCGCCACGCAGGTCGTGCGGATGACGGGGCGTGAGGTCTTCCGCCACGCCGTCTCCAAGCTGGCGGCGGTGGTGGATGAGGCCCTGGACGCCAATGGCCTCGACCGCTCCCAGGTCTCCTGGCTGGTTCCCCATCAGGCCAATCAGCGCATCATCGACGCCATGGGCCGCAAGCTCGGCCTGCCGCCGGAACGGGTGGTCTGCACCGTAGACCGCCACGCCAATACCTCCGCCGCCTCCATCCCCCTGGCGCTGGCTGAGGCCACGCGGGATGGCCGCATCAAGCCTGGAGAGCTGGTGCTGATGGAGGCCATCGGCGGGGGATTGACCTGGGGCGCGGCATTGGCGCGCTTCTAAGAACAGGGCAGAACAAACGATGCTGCCGCCGAAACGGTCACGGTGTTGGCAAATAAGGCATAATGGCGCGGCGGTGGCAGAGATGGGCGATAGAAACGTTGCAAGTCCCGTTTGCGTTGAGGAATGCCCAACGTTATGTTCCGCCCGCCCAGGGGGTGGCGGGTCTAGTAAACTGCCCCTGTCCTGGTCGGGGGATCGAGTTCAATGCTGATCACGTTGCCGCCTGACTACCTGCCCTCGGAAACCGAGGAGTTCATGAACCCCCTGCAGCAGGCATATTTTCGCCAGAAGCTTTTGCGCTGGCGGCAGGACCTGTTGCGTGAGGCCGGAGATACTCTGGCCAGTTTGGGCGAGGGTGGTATTGCTGAGGCCGACCTGACGGATCGGGCCAGCGTGGAAACCGACAGGGCTCTGGAACTGCGCACCCGCGACCGGGCACGCAAGCTCATCTCGAAGATTGACCAGGCCCTGGAGCGCATCGCCAACGGCAGCTACGGCTACTGCGAGGAGACCGGAGAGCCGATCGGCCTGCGCAGGCTGCAGGCCCGCCCGATTGCCACGCTCTCGATCGAGGCCCAGGAACGGCATGAGCGGATGGAGCGTATTCACCGCGACGACTGAAGGCCGTCTCCCGTCGAGGGGCAACGGCTTCCCGGCTCATCGGATTGATGAGGTGCGAAAGCTCAGTCCAGACTGAGCTTTCGCACTTTTTTTATTGATTCTGTTCTGCTGCGGCATGAACTTCATGCCCTGCCTGATGGCGTTTGTGTCGGAACTCCGGCACTGAGGCTCCCTGGGTCGGGCGGATGAGCAGGGCGTTAAGCTTAAGCTGGCGCTACTGCGGCTGCTTCATAGTCTTATCGCTTGCAATGACCGGCGATCCGGTGCATCTGCCGCCCGCAACGGCCGGCGCCGGAAGAATCGCGGTGCGGGGCTTCCGGGGCCAAACGGGCCGCAGCGGCCGTCATCTGCATTCATCGCGCCAGGGTTCTTTCCTCCTGGTCCGTGCGGCCCCCGCCAGATCGGTGGGGCCGATGCGACGGACGCGGCGACCGGGCTTGAGATAGCCAGGGCGAGTACGCGGGACGGAGAGCCGCGGCTGGCCCGCACTATGATTCCTGCGCGGCTTGCGCCGCAGAGATGTTTCACGCGGCAGGCGCCGCATGATTTTTCCACGCGGCAGGCGCCGCGATGCGTATGGAGGCCCCTGTGGCGCGCACCCCGCTCGACAAGATTCGCAATATCGGCATCACGGCGCATATCGACGCCGGCAAGACCACGACGACTGAGCGGATCCTCTACTACACCGGTAAGTCTCACCGGATTGGTGAGGTTCACGAAGGCAACACCACCACCGACTACATGGAGCAGGAGCGTGAGCGTGGCATCACGATCACTTCCGCTGCCGTGACGGCAGAGTGGAAGGGCCACCGGATCAACGTCATCGACACCCCGGGCCACATCGACTTCAACATCGAGGTGAACCGCTCGCTGCGCGTGCTCGATGGCGCGGTCTTCGTGATCGAGGGCGTGGCCGGCGTGCAGCCGCAGTCCGAGACCAACTGGCGCCTGGCCGACCGTTACAACGTCCCGCGCATCATCTATGTCAACAAGCTGGACCGCACCGGCGCTGACTTCTACCGCGCGGCCGCGACGCTGACCGAGAAGCTGGGCATCAACTGGGTTGCCCTGCAGCTGCCGATCGGCATCGAGGACAGCCTGAAGGGCATCGTCGACCTGGTCGAGATGAAGGCCCTGATCTGGGAAGGCGACGAGCTCGGCGCCAAGTACCACGACGCCCCGATCCCCGACGATCTGAAGGAGAAGGCGGCCGAGTATCGCCAGATCCTGCTCGACACCGCCCTGTCCGTCGATGACGCGGCGATGGAAGAGTATTTCGACAAGGGCGACGTCTCCGTCGAGACCCTGAAGAAGTGCATCAAGAAGGGCACGATCGCCGGCACCTTCCGTCCGGTCGTCTGCGGCTCCTCGTTCAAGAACAAGGGCGTGCAGCCGCTGCTGGACGCCGTCTGCGACTACCTGCCGAGCCCGGTGGAAGTCGAAGGCATCATGGTCGCCCCCGAGGAAGGCCAGGATGAGACCACGCCGCGCCGCATCATCGAAGTGAGCGAGACCGCGCCCTTCTCCGCGCTCGCCTTCAAGATGATCAACGACAAGTACGGCAACCTGACCTTCATCCGCGTTTATGCCGGTGTCGTGCGCCAGGGCGACACCGTCCTGAACACGGCCAAGGGCAACAAGGAACGCATCGGCCGCATGTTCCAGATGCACGCCGACAAGCGTGAAGAAGTGAAGGAAGTGTACGCGGGCGACATCGTCGCCATCGTGGGCCTGAAGGACACCCTGACGGGCGACACCCTGGCCGACCCGGCAGACCCCGTCGTGCTCGAGCGCATGGCCTTCCCGATCCCGGTCATCGACATCTCCGTCGAGCCGAAGACCAAGGACGGCGTCGAGAAGATGACGCTCGGCCTGCAGAAGCTGGCCGGTGAGGACCCCTCGCTGCGCCTGAAGACCGACCAGGAAACCGGCCAGACCATCCTGTCCGGCATGGGCGAGCTGCACCTCGAGATCATCATCGACCGTCTGCGCCGCGAGTATGGCGTGGATGCCAATATCGGCGCGCCGCAGGTGGCCTATCGTGAGACGATCACGAAGTCCCACACCGAGACCTACACCCACAAGAAGCAGTCGGGCGGTTCGGGCCAGTACGCCGAGGTGAAGATCACCTTCGAGCCGAAGGAGCGGAACGAGGGCATCGAGTTCGTCAACGCCGTCGTTGGCGGTTCGGTGCCGAAGGAATACATCCCGGCCGTCGACAAGGGCATCAAGGTCCAGGCCGAGACGGGCGTGCTGGCCGGCTTCCCCACGGTGGACTTCAAGTTCTCCCTGGTGGACGGCAAGTACCACGACGTCGACTCCTCGGCCCTGGCCTTCGAGATCGCCGCCAAGGCCTGCTTCCGCGAAGGCATGAAGAAGGCCGGCCCGGTGATCCTGGAGCCGATCATGGATGTCGAGGTGACCACGCCTCAGGACCATGTCGGTGACGTCGTCGGCGACCTGAACCGCCGCCGCGGCATCATCCAGAGCCAGGACATGGCTGGCACCTCGGTCATCGTTCGTGCCCATGTGCCGCTGAAGGAGATGTTCGGCTACATCTCCAACCTGCGTGGCATGACGAAGGGCCGTGCGTCCTTCTCCATGCAGTTCCACCACTACGATCCCGTGCCGCGCAACGTGGCCGACGAGATCATGAAGCAGAGCGCCTAAAGCCTCAGGCGCGGCCCGCCTTCGGCGAGGCCGCGCCAAAGATCCGGCCTGGGGGATCGAACATCCTCTCAGGCCGGGGCAGATGGGTTGAGACGACGCGGGCGAGCCTATCGCCCGCGTCGTTCGTTTTGGCGCCCCGTTCCGGCGGGGCGCCGCAGCGATGCCCGCGCTAATCCGCTTTCAGCAGGCGCTGGACGCGGGTGAAGCGCCCGGCCAGGGCCCGGCAGTGGCAGGCGACATGAGGCGCGATGGCCTCGCACCAGCGGCGGACCTCCGCATTCGCCGTGAGCAGGCGGGCGGCAGCCTCCCGTGCCTCAGTGGCCAGCCTGGCTTCGTCCAGCCCCAGCACACGGCCCTGCCGCAGCTTCCAGGAACCCCCCACCATCACGTCCCGGACGGCGCTGCTGTCCTCAGTCCAGACCAACTGGTTCGCCACGTTGTTCAGCGGCAGCCAATTGATATGGTCGAGATCCAGGAAGACCAGATCCGCCAGCCGCCCTGGCGCGATGCTGCCCGCCTCCAGCCCCATGATGGCGGCGGAGCCTTCCGTGGCCAGCCGCACCGTCTCGGCGGTGCCGAGCCAGTCGTCATCTTCCGCGCCATCCCACAGGCGCGAGGCGAAGGCAGCCAGGCGCATGGACTCGAACATGTTCTGGTTGTCGGAGGAGGAGGAGCCGTCGGTGCCGATGCCCACGGTGACGCCTGCGCGGATGGCGGCCCGGACCGGAGCGATGCCTGAGGCGAGCCGCATATTGGCACCGGGATTATGGGCAAGGCCAGCGCCCCGCGCAGCCAGCAGGTCGAGATCCTGTGGGGTGAGCCAGACGCCATGGGCCACGCTGAACCGTGGCGTCACCAGCCCCAGCCGGTCCATATGGGCGAGCAGGGTGGAGCCGTAGAGTACCTCTCCGCCGGCTGCCTGATAGCGGGCCTCGGAGACATGCGTCTGCATCCGCAAGCCATGTTCTCCTGCGAGCTGCTGGCATCCGCGCATGAAGTCATCGGAGCAGTGCAGCGGGATGGTCGGCGCGATGCCCAGCGCCACGCCTGCCGGGCCATGGCGCCAGGCCTTCGCGGCGGCGCCAATGGTCGCCAGGATCTCCCCGCTTTCCGCCATGCGGATGGCGGCGGCGCGGCCCTGATGAGGCTCGGGGAGTGCTTCGATCAGGCCAGGCGTGGCCTGGAAGAAGCTGCGGTCGGCCACCATGGGCGCCAGCACCGCGCGGAGACCCACCTCGGCATAGGCCTCGGCCATGCTGTCCAGGCCGTCCAGCGTCGGGCCCGGGAATTCGGCGGTCAGGTCGAAGCTGGCGGTGCAGCCCTTCTTCAGCATCTCCACCGCAGCCAGGGTGGTGGACAGGCGCTTCTCCGCAAGGCCGCGCCCGCCACCGACCCAGGGGGCATGGGCCAGCAGCAGCGCCAGATCCCACTTGTCGCCAGCGCCCTTCGCCAAGCCCCCATGGCCATGGGTATGGCTGTTAACCAGCCCGGGGATGACCAGCCGCCCCGTGGCGTCGTGCCGGGCGGCGTCCTCCACGGTCGCGTCCGGCGGCAGGATGGCGGCGATGCGTCCATCCTCGATCAGGATGGAGGCAAGGGGGGCGTCGGTGGCCTCGGGTGTGAGCACCCGGGCGCCAGTTATGAGCAGTCGGTTCATGTTTACAGCATGGGCCAGAGCCCGCCGTGAATGGCAAGCCCGGCCTCGCGCCGCTATACCGCTCCCTCGCAACGGAGACGGGAATGACAGTCGGCATCGAAATGGGCAGCACCACTACCGGCCAGCCGGCGACCCTCGACCTGGAGGAGTTACTGGCCACGCGGCTGCTGGTGCAGGGCAATTCCGGTTCCGGCAAATCCCATCTGCTGCGCCGCCTGCTAGAACAATCGGCACCCTGGGTGCAGCAGGCCGTGATCGACCCGGAGGGTGACTTCGTGACCCTCGCGGACCGCTTCGGCCATCTGGTGATCGACGCGGCGGAGCATACGGAAGCCGCCCTGCAACGGGCCGCCGACAAGGCGCGGGCACACCGTGTCTCCGTCGTGCTGAACCTGGAAGGCCTGGATGCCGATGGCCAGATGCGGCATGCCGCCGCCTTCCTGGGCGGGCTCTTCGACGCGGACCGGGATCACTGGGCGCCCATGCTGGTGGTGGTGGACGAGGCGCAGCTTTTCGCGCCTGCCGCCGCCGGCGAGGTTTCGGACGAAGCGCGCCGCGCCTCTCTGGGCGCCATGGCCAATCTGATGTCGCGCGGGCGCAAGCGCGGGCTGGCCGGGATCATCGCCACGCAGCGGCTGGCGAAGCTGGCGAAGAACGTGGCGGCCGAGGCTTCCAACTTCCTGATGGGCCGCACCTTCCTGGACATCGACATGGCCCGGGCCGCCGACCTGCTGGGCATGGAGCGGCGGCAGGCGGAGATGTTCCGCGACCTGCCGCGGGGCAGCTTCGTGGCGCTGGGCCCGGCCCTGTCGCGCCGCCCACTGCCGATCCGGATCGGGGCGGTGCAAACGGAATCGCGCGGCACGAACCCGTCCCTGGTTCCCCTGCCGCAGACCGCGCCGGAAGAGGCGCGGGAACTGGTGATGAGCGCCGCCACCGAGCCTGCACCGGTCCGGCCAGCCCGTCGCCTTCCGCCCGCGCC
The DNA here is from genome assembly GCF_017654485.1 of Roseomonas marmotae. Classification (NCBI taxonomy): domain Bacteria; kingdom Pseudomonadati; phylum Pseudomonadota; class Alphaproteobacteria; order Acetobacterales; family Roseomonadaceae; genus Roseomonas; species Roseomonas marmotae. Next base: position 2,238,717 of record NZ_CP061091.1, read on the forward strand.
TCCGCCGGATATTCTGGCGCAGCTCGCCCAGGCGCGCCCTGCCATGCAGCAGCCCCGTGCCGAGGCTCCACCCAGCCCGGAGGAATTGGCGGCTCGCAAGGCGCAGCTCGAAAAGATCCTGCGGCAGATCCTGGCCGAGCCCGAGGCCGCTTTCCGCAGCGTCTCCGTCCTCTACCAGGATTTCCTGGTGCGGCTGCGGATTCATGCCGTGCCGGGCAAGCCGCCGGAAATTCCGGCCTTCCGCCGCATGCTGGCGGTGGCCCGCGCCGGCGTCAGCGCGGAGGCGGCCGAAGGCGAGGAGTGGCAGCAGATCCTGACCCGTGCGGGGACCTTGCCGGAGGATGTGCAGGGTGTCTTCCTGCTGCTGGGCCGGGCGGCGCTGGAGCGACAGCCCTGTCCTTCGGATGCCGTGATCGCGCAGGCCTATGGCACCCGCTCGGTGGGCCGTGCACGGCGGCTGCTCTCCTACATGGAGGAGCAGGGCGCCATCGTCTGCCGGCCTGACGCGGTGGGGCGCCGTATTGTCGCGCTGGTGGAACTGGGCTGGGAAACCGCTCCGGGCGACCCGAACGCCATCTGAAAACAAAGGCAGCGTTATGTTTCGCGTCAGGGTGCAGTAGTGCCGCGCACCACGCCCTCGAACTCGGGCTGCCGCTGCCGGAAGCTGTCCTTCTCCGCGACGCAGACGATGTTGGTGTGGCCCCGCGGCGTTTCCAGAACGGCGAAAAAGTTCCGCATCTGCCGGGCGCGGGGGGGCAGATCCCGGCGGGGCTTGAAGTCACCCAGCAGCACCATGCCGCGGATGCCGTTCACCTCGACCAGCGCGGTGTCCGTCACCTCATAGACCGGAGCGAGCCGGGCGACGATGGCATCGCGCCAGGCGGGGGTCCCGACCAGCGTATTGATCTGCTCCTGGGAGAAGCGGGCATTTCCTGCCGCTGGCAGGAAGCCGACCTCGCAGCCTTCGTCGGAATCGCCCGACCGCTTGATCGAAATGGTGGCGGCATGCCGCTGATCCGGTGGCTTGGCTGTAGCCACATAACCGGGCGGCGGATTGACGGTGAGGCCTGTTCCGGGGTCGCGCAGGGGGGCGGCCTGGGCGGCAGTCGCCAGAAGCCATGCCGCGAGGCCGAATATCCGCAATCTCATGGTCATTCTCCCGTCGGTACAGGAGAAAGGGCGGCCGCTGCCCGGGGGTTGCGGCCGCCTACACAGGTCAGACCTGCCGATCAGCCGCCGGCGGCAGGAATTTGTCGGTGAACATGCTGGCGGCGCTGGGTGGGTTCTTCACCCCATAGGCTTCGGCATTGACGCGGATCAGCGTCTCGGCACGCGCCATATCCAGGTAGCCAAGCCCGTGCTGCCTGACATTCGGCGTCAGGATGGACCGGTCGCGCGTCATGGCGAAGCGGCGGGCTTCCAGCGCCTCGTCGAACAGTGGTTCGCGCTTCTTGATCGCCGCCATGCCACCGGGCACATCGGCAAGCAGGGCGCGCAGCCCGAGCATCGAGGCCTTCACGAAAGATGCAGCTACCTGCGGGTTCTTCTCCAGCCAGTCGGCCCGGGCGACGATGGCGCTGCCATAGAGATCCAGCCCATTCTCGGCATAGGGCCAGGCAAGGATGTTGTCTTCGGGGATACCGACGCCCACCAGGTTGAAATAGGTGGTGAAGAGGAAGCCCGTGACCGCGTCCACCTGACCCTGGGCCAGCATGGTGTCGCGCAGACTGGCGGCCATGCTGGTCCAGTTGATCTTCCCGGCGTCGATGCCCGCCGCCTGGGCAAAAGCCGGGAAGATCATGCGGCTGGCTTCACCCTCCGGCGCGCCCAGCTTCTTGCCGGCGGCTTCCCTGGGGTTGGTGATGCCGCGACCCTTCAGCGTGATCAGGGCCGTCGCGGTGCGGTCGAACACCTGATAGATGGAGACGAGGCGCTTGTCCGGGTTATCGGCGTTCAGCTTCACGGCGGTGCTGATATCGGTGAAGCCCATTTCATAGGCACCGGAGGCCACTTTCACGGCCGTGTCACCAGAGCCGAAGCCCCGGTCGATCTTCACTGAGAGGCCGGCGTCGCGGAAGAAGCCCTTGTCATCGGCCAGGATCCACATGCCGTGGTTACCCTGCAGCGCCCAGTCGAGGGCGAAGCGGACCGAACCGCCCTGCGCTGCGGCGGGGCGGATGGCGGGCATGGCGAGCGCCGCGCCGGCAGCGAGCATGAGATGGCGACGTTGCATGGTTGTGGGCCTCCGTTTGCGTGAAGCAAATGCGAGAGCGAGGCTGCACGCAAGCAGAGAAATGACGCTAAAACAGTCGGCTAGGCGGGTGTCGCCTTAAAGGAAGGCAGAACCCGGGGTTCGGCTGCCTGTGACGTGGTCACTGGCTGTCAGGCGGCGGTGGAACATGCAGCGCATCCCGCACCACCGAGCGGAACTCCCGCCGGTGCAACTCGGACAGTACGAGGATGCTGCTGAGCATCAGTGCCACCGGGTGGACGATCCAGGCGAGGGCAGCCAGGCCGAAATAGTAGGCCCGCAGCCCCGTATTGAAGTGGCGTGCCCCGCGGCTGGCAACCTCCGCCGCGACGTCCGCCTGCGCGCCCCATTCGGGGCCGTATCCCAGTGCCCCGAGGCAGGTGCTGGCGTAGTTGAACTGCCTGAGCGCCCAGGTCAGCTCAAAAAAGGCGCGGATGAAGATGAAGATCAGCAGGAAGAGGCGGATCTCCCAGGCGACCGCGTCCCCCGGCACCGCCGCGAAGGGGACGGAGCCGAAGATACGTTCCCCCAGTTCCGGCGCGCCCAGCAGCGCCACCAGGCCACCCAGGATGAAGATGCTTGTATTGGCGAGGAAGGAAGTGCTGGTCATGAGATTGCCGATGATGCTGACATCGGCGATGCGATTGTCACGCTGAAGCGCCATGCGCATCCATCGCCGGCGATGCTCGTCCATCGCGGCGATCACGCTGCGGGCGTGGATGGAAGGCACCCGGTCCACCACCGCGGCATAGCCTGCCCAGCAGAGGGCGAAAACGGCCAGGGCGATCCAGTCCAGTGTGTTCAGCGGAAGGGTCATGTCAGGGCGCATATCACGCGCGGCCACGGCCGACGCGGGGCAGAACAAAAAAAAAGCGGGGCGCCGAAGCGCCCCGCCCTGAGAGTCAGAAGCCGGGGCTGGTTCAGCCCATCTTCTTCTTCAGGTTCTCGTCCAGCTTGGCCAGGAAGTTCTGGGTGTTCAGCCAGGGCTGGTCCTTGCCGATCAGCACGGCCAGGTCCTTGGTCATGTAGCCGCTCTCGACCGTCTCGATGCAGACCTGCTCCAGGGCATTGGCGAAGTCCACCACGTCCTGCGTGCCGTCGAACTTGCCGCGATAGGCCAGGCCACGGGTCCAGGCGAAGATCGAGGCGATCGGGTTGGTCGAGGTCTCGCGGCCCTTCTGGTGCTCGCGGTAGTGGCGCGTCACCGTGCCGTGCGCCGCCTCGGACTCGACCGTGTTGCCGTCCGGGGAGAGCAGCACGGAGGTCATCAGGCCGAGCGAGCCGAAGCCCTGTGCCACGATGTCGGACTGCACGTCGCCATCGTAGTTCTTGCAGGCCCAGATATAGCCGCCTTCCCACTTCAGGGCGGAGGCCACCATGTCGTCGATCAGGCGGTCCTCATAGGTCAGGCCGCGCTTCTCGAACTCCGCCTTGAACTCGGCGTCGTAGATGGCGCGGAAGATGTCCTTGAAGTTGCCGTCATAGGCCTTGAGGATGGTGTTCTTGTGCGAGAAGTACACCGAGTAGTTTCGGGCCAGGCCGTAATTGAAGGAGGCGCGCGCGAAGCCCTCGATCGACTTGTTCAGGTTGTGCTGCATCATGGCAGCGCCAGGGCCCTTGAAGTCGAACTGGCCGATTTCCTGCACCTCGCCGTTCTCGGCGATGTAGGTCATCTTGACCGTGCCGGGGCCCGGCACCTTCATCTCGACCGCGCGGTAGATGTCGCCATAGGCATGGCGGCCGACGACGATCGGCTTGGTCCAGTGCGGCACCAGGCGGGGCACGTTCTGGCAGATGATCGGCTCGCGGAAGATCGTGCCGTCCAGGATGTTGCGGATGGTCCCGTTGGGGGACTTCCACATCTTCTTCAGGCCAAATTCCTTCACCCGCGCCTCGTCGGGGGTGATGGTGGCGCACTTCACGCCCACGCCGTACTGCTTGATGGCATTGGCGGCATCGACCGTCACCTGGTCGTCGGTCTGGTCACGATACTGGATGCCGAGGTCGTAATACTTCAGGTCGACGTCCAGGTAGGGGGTGATCAGCTTGTCCTTGATGAACCCCCAGATGATGCGGGTCATCTCATCGCCGTCGAGTTCGACGACGGGGTTCTTTACCTTGATCTTGGCCATGCTGATCCTCGTCTGGACAGTTTTGCGCATCCGCCCTGCCGCCCGCGCCAGATACCCCGGCGGCTGGCGGTCCGGTCGCGCGGACCATCGCACCGGCAGCCGGGCGCGGCAAGGGCAGGGGACGACGCAGGCGGTTCCAGCGGCCGCAAAAACCCTTTAATCAGCCGCTTCCCCCCTCCCTCCGGTGTTCATCATGCTCAAGCGATTCCTTGCCTATTACCGGCCGCACCGAGGGCTCTTCCTGCTCGATTTCTCCTGCGCCGTACTCTCCGGCGTGCTGGAACTTGGCTTCCCGCTGGCTGTGCGCGGCTTCGTGGACCATCTGTTGCCCGGGCAGGACTGGGGGCTGATCCTGCTGGCCTCCGCCGGCCTGCTCGTGGTCTATCTGCTGAATACCGGGCTCATGGCCGTGGTCGCCTACTGGGGCCACATGCTCGGCATCAATATCGAGACGGAGATGCGCCGGAAGGCCTTCGACCATCTCCAGAAACTCTCCTTCCGCTTCTACGACAACCAGAAGACCGGCCATCTCGTCGCCCGTGTCACCAAGGACCTGGAGGAGGTGGGGGAGGTGGCCCATCACGGGCCCGAGGACCTGTTCATCGCCATCATGACCTTCCTCGGCGCTTTCGCGCTGATGTTCATGGTGCATCCGCAGCTGGCGATCCTGACGGCCATCATCGTGCCGGTGACCGGCTGGCTGTCCACCCACTACGGCAGCCGCATGACCGCGACATGGCGCGCCATCTACGGCCGTGTCGGAGCGTTCAATGCACGCATCGAGGAGAATGTCGGCGGCATGCGCGTGGTGCAGGCCTTCGCCAATGAGGAGCATGAGCGGCGCCTCTTCGCCGAGGACAACGCGAGATACCGCAGCACCAAGCTGGAGGCCTACAGGATCATGGCCGCCAGCATGTCCATCTCCTACCTCGGCATGCGGCTGACGCAGATGGTGGTCATGATCGCCGGCAGCTACTTCGTGCTGCGTGGTGACCTGACGGCCGGCGGCTTCGTGGGCTTCCTGCTCCTCGTCGGCGTATTCTTCCGCCCGGTCGAGAAGATCAACGCGGTGCTGGAGACCTATCCTAAGGGAATCGCCGGGTTCCGCCGCTATACCGAGTTGCTGGATACCGAGCCCGATATCAACGACGCGCCGGATGCCGTGGCTGTCTCCGGGCTTCGCGGCGATATCCGCTATGAGCATGTCAGCTTCGGCTATGGTAGTGGCAAGGCGGTGCTGGATGACGTCTCGCTGGAGATCAGGGCAGGTGAGACGGTGGCCTTCGTTGGCCCTTCCGGCGCGGGGAAGACGACCATCTGCTCTCTGCTGCCGCGCTTCTACGAGGCCGATGCCGGCCGCATCACCATCGATGGTATCGACATCCGCAAGATGACGCTCGCCTCCCTGCGCGGGCAGATCGGCATCGTCCAGCAGGACGTCTTCCTCTTTGCGGGCACGATGCGGGAGAATATCGCCTACGGCCGCCTCGGCGCGAGCGAGGCCGAGATCCTGGAAGCCGCCCGCCGCGCCAGGCTGGACACGGTCATCGCCGGCCTGCCGGCCGGGCTGGATACCGTGGTGGGGGAGCGGGGGGTCAAGCTTTCGGGCGGGCAGAAGCAGCGGCTGGCCATCGCCCGCATCTTCCTGAAAAATCCGCCGATCCTGATTCTGGACGAGGCGACGAGCGCGCTGGATACCGAGACGGAGCGCGCCATCCAACAGTCCCTGGCGGAGTTGTCACGCGGCCGCACCACGCTGGTCATCGCGCACCGCCTCGCCACCATCCGCGATGCCGACCGCATCGTCGTGGTGGACCGGAACGGCATCGCCGAGCAGGGGCGGCATCAGGAACTGGTTGCCGCGGGGGGTCTCTACCGGCGGCTGCATGAGGCGCAGCAGGATACCGCCCGCGCCTCCTGAGCCTGCCTACCAGCCACGGCGTCCATAGCGGTAACCCGGAGGGGGCGCGCCATAGCCGGGCCGGGGGCCGTAGTAGCGCGGGGGAGGCCCATAGCCCGGCCGCGGGCCATAACCGCGGCCCCCGTAATAGCGCGGGCCACGGTGGTAGTGCGGGCGATCGTCATTGACGGAACCGGCGATCAGGGCCGTGGCCAAGCCGGCACCCGCCCCGAGCGCCAGGGTGCTGCCCCAGTCGGTCGAGCCATCCGGGTTCTGGCAACCGGCAACGGCAAGGCTGCCAGCCAAGGCGAAGACGGAGAGAATGCGACGGCTGAACATGAGACTGTTCCTCCTACCTGGAGAAACGTGACAGTCCCGCAAGGCGTTTCGTCGTCGTGATCAGGGCGATTCGGTGGTGAATTGCGGCAATTGCGACGCTTGTGGGGTCAGGCATGCCCTGCCGTGAAGGCATTGAAGGTCTGGATCGTGTAGGTGTCCTTCACCCCCGCCACTGTCTGCACCTTCTCCACCACGAAGAGGCCGATATCCTGCTCGGCATCCAGATAGAACTTTCCCAGAAGGTCATACTGGCCGGAAACGGAATGCATTTCCGATAGCTCCTCGATGCCGTCCGCCATTTCCCGCGCCACGCGGTAGGCTTGACCCATTTCGCACTTGATGAGGACGAAGATCGCGCGCATCGCGGGCCTCCTGCTGGATGCGCCAATGAATTGCGGCGCCAGGGGTGCTGTTGCCACAGCACGGCCTGGCGCGGAAGATGCCCGCGCCTGCCGATGCTTCAAGTCCTTCCCCCTGCTCCCCCAAAGGCCACCTGGACGGCCGCCCTTGGCACCACGCTGCTGATGCAGACGGTGGCCGCCTTCATGGGCCAGATGCTGCCCGTGCTGGCCCCCGTCATGACGCGGGATGCCGGGCTGCGGCCGGAGAATGTCGGCCACTTCGCCGCGCTGAACGCGGTGGGGGTGGTGATCTTCCTGATCTTCGGCGGCCCGTTGCTGAAGCGGATGGGGCCTGTGCGAAGCCTGCAGGGCGGCGCCGTCCTGGCCGGCCTCGGGCTGGCCGTGGCGATGCTGGGCTCGCTGCCGGCTCTGTTGCTGGCTTCCTTGTTGCTGGGCATCGGCTATGGACCCACGCCGCCAGCGGGCAGCCGCATCCTGGCCGCCACGGCGCCACCGCGGCACCGGACGCTGATCTTTTCCATCAAGCAGGCCGGAGCGCCGCTGGGTGCCTCCCTGGCCGGACTGGCCGCCGCACCTCTGGCGGTGATTGCAGGCTGGCAAGCTTCGCTCTGGCTCGGCATCGGCGCGGCCGTCGTGGCCTGCTGCCTCGTGCAGCCCCAGCGCGCCATGCTGGATGTGGAGCGCGACCCTGGCCAGCCCATCGGCTTCGGGACCTTGTTCAGCCTCGGCAGCCTGGCGGGGCCTTTCACCGCGCTGCGCCTGCACCGGCTGCTGCCGCCGCTCACGCTCCTGGCCTTCTCCTTCGCCATCGTGCAGGGCAGCCTGTTTGCCTTCACCGTCACCTGGATCACCGAGGCGCGGGGCCTGGCGCTGGTGCAGGCGGGCACCGCTTTCGCGGGAATGCAGGCCGGCGGCGCGGTGGCCCGTATCGGCCTGGGCTGGCTGGCCGACCGCACCGGGCGCCCGGCACTGGCGCTGGTGGTGCAGGCCATGGCGGCCGCGCTGCTGGTCGCGGTGCTGACGCTGCTGCCCCTCGATGCGCCGTTCTGGCTGCTGTTACTGCTCTGCACGCTGACCGGCGGCGTGGCCGCAAGCTGGAACGGCATCTACAATGCCGAGGTCGCCCGCCTGGTGCCGCCGGAACGCGTCATCGAGGCGACGGCCGGTTCCAGCACGCTCTGCTTCCTGGGCTGTGTCCTGGCGCCGGCGGCTTTCGCCGTCCTGGTGGCGGTGTCGGGAGGCTGGACATTGCCGTTGCTGCTGGCTTCCGGACAGCTCGCCGTGACCGGCGCCATCGTCCTGCTCCCCGTGCTGCGCGCAAGCCGCGCTGGGTGACGGCGGCAGGGTGGCTCACGGGCGCCCGTCAGGTTAGCTTCCGGCGCAGAAGTCGCGGAGGACGCATCGGATCATGGATACGATCAGCACAGACACTCATACCCGCACCGGGGGGCAGATCCTGGCCGACGCCCTGGTGGCGCAAGGCGTGACCCATGCCTTCTGCGTGCCCGGTGAATCCTATCTGGATGTCCTGGACGGCCTCTACGCCAACAGCGACAAGATCGAGCTGGTGACCTGCCGGTTCGAGGCCGGTGCCGTCAACATGGCGGAGGCCCATGGCAAGCTGACCGGCCGGCCCGGCGTGGCGCTGGTCACCCGTGGCCCCGGCGCGTGCCATGCCGCCATCGGCGTGCATATCGCGATGCAGGACAGCACCCCGCTGGTGCTGATCGTCGGCCAGATTCCCTTCGAGGAAACCGACCGCGAGAGCTTTCAGGAAGTGGACTACCGCCGGATGTTCGGCTCGGTGGCCAAGTGGGTGACGCAGATCGACGATGCCGCCCGCATCCCGGAACTGATGGCGCATGCCTTCGATGTCGCGACCTCCGGCCGTCCCGGCCCGGTGGTGGTGGCGATCAGCGAGGAGATGCAGAAGCGCCGTGTCGCCGTGCCGGATCTTGGTCCCGCCGATGTCGCCGCCGCCTATCCATCCCCCGCCGCGCTGGACAAGATGCTGGCGATGCTGGACCGCGCGGAGCGGCCGCTGGTGGTGCTCGGCGGCTCCCGCTGGACGGATGAGACGCGGCGCGTCATCCGCGATTTCTGCGTCGCCCGGGACCTGCCGGTCGCTGTCGCCTTCCGGCGCCAGAGCCTGTACGACTGCCGCCTGCCGAACTACGCTGGCGACCTGGGCGTGGGCGCCGATGCCGGGCTGGTCGCCAAGGCGAAGCAGGCCGACCTGATCCTGGCCTTCGGTACCCGGATCGGCGAGCCGGTGAGCCAGGGCTACACCCTGTTCGACATGGCCGGCGCGACGCCGATCGTGCATGTCTACCCTGATCAGGCGGAGATCGGCCGCGTCTATCGCCCTGCGCTGGGTATCACCGCCGAGATCAACGCCTTCGCGCAGGCCCTGGCCAAGCTGCCAGCGCCATCCGGCCAGCCGCGCTGGTCCGCCTGGACGCAGGAACTGCATGCCGCGCGCATGAAGCAGGCCGAAGCGCCGCAGTATGAAGGCCCGCTGAACCTCGCCCGCGAGCTGCAGGCACTTGAGAAGGTGCTGCCGGACGACACGATCTTCACCTGCGATGCCGGTAACTTCGCCACCTGGCCCAACCGCTTCATGCATGTGGCGGAGAAGCAGGATTTCCTGGGGCCGACCAACGGCGCCATGGGCTATGCGGTGCCCTCGGCCATCGGCGCCAAGATCACCTGCCCCGACCGCGTCACCATCGCGCTGGTGGGCGACGGCGGCTTCCTGATGACGGGACAGGAAATCGCGACGGCCTTCCAGGCGGGCGTGGCGCCGATCGTGCTGGTCTTCAACAACGGCATGTACGGCACCATCCGCATGTATCAGGAGCGCGCCTATCCGGGCCGCGTCTCCGGCACCAAGCTGACCAACCCGGACTTCGTGAAGTTCATCGAGAGCTTCGGCGGCTATGGCGAGCTAGTGCAGCGTGATGGCGAACTGGTCCCCGCCTATCAGCGGGCCCTGGCCAGCGGGAAGCCGGCGATCATCGAGGTGCGGATGAACCCGGAGCAGGTGACGAACCGCGCCACCATTTCCGACCTCCGCCAGCAGGCGGCGAAGAAGGGCTGAGCCGTAAGGCTCAGTCCCCGATCGCCACCCCCTCCCGCCGTGGATCGGCGCCGCCCAGCAGACCGGACGGCGTCACCACGATGGCCTGCAGGCCGGAATCCATCGGCCGGACAGCCACCGTGTGGCCGCGTGCCTCCAACGCCGGTGCATGCGCGGCGGCAGGGGTGTTGGCCTCCAGTTCCAGGCCCGCCCCGACGGTGCCGACATGGGGGAGGGACACCGCGGCCTGCGGGTCCAGCTTCCAGTCCAGCACGCCGACCAGCGCCTGTGCCACGAAGCCGATGATGCGTGCCCCACCCGGTGAGCCGACCACGGCATAGAGCGTGCCGTCCCGGTTGAAGACCAGGGTCGGCGACATGGAGGAGCGGGGGCGCTTCCGTCCTTCCACCCGGTTCGCCACCGGGCGGCCGCTCACCTCCGGGATGAAGGAAAAGTCGGTCAGCTCGTTGTTCAGGAAGAAGCCGCCGACCATCAGCCTGGCGCCGAAAGCGTCCTCGACCGTGGTGGTCATCGACACGGCGTTGCCGGCCGCGTCGATGATGGAGACGTGGCTGGTGCCGTATTCGGGCTGAAACGGTTGCGGCGCCAGCCCGGCCTCGCGCCAGCGCGGGTTGCCGGGACGCGGATTGACGATGGCATGGTCCAGGTCCACCAGCTGCGCCCGTCCGCTCACATAGCCAGGCTCCAGCAATCCCCGCAGCGGCACGGGCACGAAGTCGGTATCCGCGAGGTAGAGGCCACGGTCAGCGAAGGCCAGCCGCCCGGCCTCGCCGATCAGATGCGCGGCATCCACGCTCCGCGGGTCGAGCCGGGAGAGCGGGAAGTGCTCCAGCACGCCGAGGATCTGCCCCACCGCCACGCCGCCGGAACTGGGCGGCGGAAAGCCGCAGACCGTCCAGATGCGATAGGGTCCGCAGACGGGGTCACGCCGCTTCGGCGCATAGGCCGCGAGATCGGCGGTGGTCATGCCATTCCCCTGTCCTCCATGCTTCTGCACCGCCTCGACGATGGCGGCGGCGATGGGGCCGGTCTGCAAGGCGGCGGCGCCGCGCTCCGCCAGGGCGCGCAGCGTCTGCGCCAGGGCAGGATTCTTGAGGACGTAGCCCTCCGGCCGCGGCTTGCCGTCCTCGGTCAGGAAATAGGCGGCCGCGGCGCTGTCCCGTTTCAGGCGTTCGGCATCCGACGCGATCAGCGCCGCCAGGCGAGGCGAGATGGGGAAGCCTTCCTCGGCCAGTCGGATCGCTGGTGCGAAAAGCTCGGCCCAGGAGAGGCGGCCCCCGGCGGCATGCGCGGCCGCCAGCATCGGCATGACGCCGGGCACGCCGACGCTGCGCCCCGAGAGGACGGCGTCATAGAAGGACAGCGGCGTCCCGTCCGGCTTCAGGAAAAGGGAAGGGGTGGCGGCGGCAGGCGCCGTCTCCCGCCCGTCCCAGGCGGAGACGCGGCGTTGCGCCGCATCCCAGTGCATCAGGAGCGCGCCTCCGCCGATGCCGGAGGATTGTGGTTCCACCAGGGTCAGCACCGCCTGCACGGCAATGGCGGCGTCGACGGCCGTGCCACCCTGGCGCAGCATCTCCAGCCCGGCTCCGGCCGCGAGGGGATGCGCGGCGGCGACCATCTGCCGGCTGGCCCTGGCTGGCTGGCGAGGCTCGATCTGCTCCTGGCCCAGGACGGTGACCGGGAGCAGGAGGCACAGCGACAGCAGGAGGGGCAGGGTTAGGCGTCGCGTCATAGTCGTCTCCACTGTCTTGGCCGGGCAAGCTTGCATTCGGGCTGCCCGATGTCACTTTCTGCGCCAACAGGAGACATCGGCAAATGGCAGACGAAGAGCCAAGCGGCATCCGGCAGAAGCTGGTGGAGACGAAGCAGGCCTGGGCCAGGGCAGGCCGCCTGTTGACCGGACAAACCGCCACCCCTGAGCAGCGGCTGCCGCCGGGGCAGCGGCTGGTGACGGATTTCCCGGTTCTGGACCTCGGTATTCAGCCGGATGTCGCCAAGGAGACCTTCCGCCTGACGGTGGATGGTCTCGTCGAGAACCCCGTCACGATCGATTGGGCCTGGCTGAATGAGCTGCCGCAGGAAGAGCGCCGCAACGACATCCACTGCGTCACGCAGTGGTCACGCTACGACAACAGTTGGACGGGCGTGCCTGTGCAGGCGCTGCTGGATCTGGTGCGGTTGAAGCCTGGTGCGCGCTTTGTCAGCTTCGAGGCACATGATGGCTACACCACCAACCTGACGATGGAAGACTTCGCCCGGCCGGAGAACCTGCTGGCCCATTCCTGGGAGGGGCAACCGCTGACGCGGCAGCATGGCGGCCCTCTGCGGGTGGTGGTGCCGCATCTTTATCTTTGGAAGAGCACTAAATGGGTGCGGAAGATCAGCTTTCTGTCGCAGAATAAGCCCGGCTTCTGGGAAGTGCGCGGCTATCACGATCGTGGCGACCCCTGGTTGGAGGAACGCTATGGCTGAGCTGACACGACGCCTCTTGCTGGCCTCCGCGCCGCTGCTTCTGGCGGCGGCCCCGGCGCAGAGCGCGTATGACTTCCGTTTCCCCGGCATCGACGGCGGCGAGATCGATCTCGGGCAGTACAGGGGCAAGCCGATGCTGGTGGTGAATACCGCCAGCTTCTGTGGCTTCGCCCCGCAATTCTCGGCGCTTCAGAAGATGCATGAACGCTTCTCGCCGCGCGGCCTGCTGGTGTTGGGGGTGCCCTCCAACGACTTTAACCAGGAAGCCAAGGGCAATGCGGAGGTGAAGGCCTTCTGCGAGGCCGAGTTCGGCGTCACCTTCCCGATGGCCGCCATCAGCCATGTGAAGGGGCCTGAGGCGCATCCTTTCTTCGCCTGGGCCGGAGCGCCGCGCTGGAACTTCTACAAATACCTCGTCGGGGCCAATGGCCGCCTGCTTGGCGTCTTCCCGAGCAAGCTGGAGCCCGATTCACCCGAGGTCGTCCTGGCGATCCGGGCCGCCATGGCCTGAAGCCAGCCTGTCTGTCCGCTTGGTAATGCGGTGATATCGACCCGGCTGTGCTTATGGTGCCGCAACGGGCACCGTGCCCCGGCGATAGCAGGCTTCGTGTATCCATGCAGCAGAGTTCCGGCGCCGCACCCGCTGATGCGGCCGCTTCACCGGAGGAGCAGCGGCTTCTCCGGCACCCCGGCCTTATGGCCTTCCTGGGCAGCCGCAGCCTTTCGGCTCTGGCCTACCAGATGCAAACCGTGGCCGTGGGCTGGCAGATCTATGAACTGACCCGCAGCCCCCTGGCCCTGGGGCTGGTGGGCCTGGCGCAATTCCTGCCGATGGTCCTGCTGGTCTTCGTCTCAGGGCAGGTGGTGGACCGCTTCGACCGCCGACGCATCGCGGCCTGCTGCCAGATCGTCTCGGCCCTTTGCGCCGCGACCTTCGCCTTCGCGTCCTTCGCCGGAGCCGTCACCCCGGCGATGATCTACACCCTCATCGCCATCTTCGGCGCCGCCAGGGCCTTCGAGGGACCGAGCCTCCAGGCCCTCCTGCCGGCCCTGGTGCCGGCTTCGCTCTTCTCGCGCGCCGCCGCGCTCTCCTCCTCCGCTTTCCAGACGGTGACCATCATCGGGCCGTCGGCGGGCGGGCTGCTCTACGGGCTGGGCGCGGGTGTGGTCTATTCCATCGTCGCCGCCATCGCCGCCACGGCGGCGCTGGCCTCATTCCTGATCCGCCACCGCCAGCCGGAGCGGGTGAGGGAGAAGGTGACGCTCGCCGCAGTCTTCGGCGGGCTCCATTTCATCCGCTCCCGCCCGGAAATCATGGGCGCCATCTCACTGGATCTTTTCGCCGTGCTGCTGGGCGGTGCCACGGCGATGATGCCGCTCTACGCGCATGACATCCTGCATGCCGGCCCATGGGGCCTTGGCGTGCTGCGCGGCGCACCGGCCGTGGGGGCGCTGCTGGTCTCGGTCTGGCTGGCGCGGCGGCCCATCCGCCGTCACGCCGGGCTCCTGATGTTCGCCTCCGTGGCTGTCTTCGGGCTGGCAACGGTTGTCTTCGGCCTCTCCACCTGGCTGCCGCTCTCCGCCCTGGCTCTGGCGGTGCTGGGCGGGGCCGATGTGGTGAGCGTCGTGGTGCGCTCCACCCTGGTTCAGCTCCGGACGCCCGATGAGATGCGCGGGCGAGTGGCGGCGGTGAACATGCTGTTCATCGGCACCTCCAACCAGCTTGGGGAGTTCCGCAGCGGGACGCTGGCCGCCGTCACCGGCCCCGTGGCGGCCGTGGTGCTGGGCGGCATCGGCACGATCATCGTGGCCGGGCTGTGGATGCGGCTCTTCCCCAAGCTCCGTGACCTGCAACGGCTGGATGAGGAGGTGGCCTGAGCCACCTCCTGAGCCTCAGTCGCCGAAGCGGTTGCTCTTCGGGAAGCCGTTCGGGGGCTGGCGGCCGGCGCCCGCGCGGTTGCCGCGCCAGGTGGTCAGATCCGTCTCAAGCCGCACGCGTTCACCGATCTTCCAGGTCAGTCCGGCGCTGGCGGTGAAGACTTTCACATCAGCCATGCCGCCATCGCGGTAGCCCTGCAAGGCCACGCCACGGCCACGCGTCATCTCCGGCAGCTGCTCCATCGGGAAGACCAGCAGCTTCCGGTTCTGGCCGATGACGGCGACGCTATCGCCCTCGGCCGGAATCAGGCAGGCGGCCTCGTTGCCGCCATCGACAACCAGCACCTGCTTGCCCGTGCGCTTCTCGGCCACCAGATCCTCGCTCTTGACGATGAAGCCGCGCCCGTCGGTCGAGGCGACGAGATGCTTCACGCCTTCCTTCCAGACGAAAAGCGTGACGACATCATCCTCATTCGTCAGGTCCACCATCAGCCGCACCGGCTGCCCGTCGCCACGGCCACGGGGCAGGGTATCGGCCTTCAGCGTGAAGCACTTGCCGTTGGTGGCGAAGAGGCAGAGCCGGTCCGTGGTCTGCGCGTGCAGGAAGAACTTGAGCTTGTCGCCTTCCTTGAACTTCTGCTCGTTCTCGGGCGGCACATGCCCCTTCAGCGCGCGGATCCAGCCCTTCTCGGAGAGGATGACGGTGATGGGCTCCTTCTCCACGAAGGCGCGCTCGTCGATCACCATGGCGGAAGGCGCGGCTTCCAGGGTCGTGCGGCGGCGGCCGATCTGCGTCCCCTCGCCGAATTTCTCCCGCGTCGCCGCGATTTCATCGGCAATCCGGTTCCAGCGCTTGGTCTCGCTGGCCAGCAGGCCCTGGAGGGATTTCTGCTCCGTCGAGAGCTTCTTGTGCTCCTTGCGGATCTCCATCTCCTCCAGCTTGCGCAGGGCGCGCAGCCGCATGTTCAGGATGGCCTCGGCCTGCATCTCCGTCAGATCGAAGGCCGCGATCAGCGCCTGCTTCGGATGGTCCTCTTCCCGCACGATGCGGATGACCTCATCGAGGTTGAGGTAGACGATGAGATAGCCGTCCAGGATCTCCAGCCGCCGGGCGATGGCGTCCAGCCGGTGCTGACTGCGGCGCACCAGCACCACGTGCCGATGGTCCAGCCATGCGCGCAGCACCTGCTTCAGCCCCATCACCTGCGGGGTGCGGCTGGCATCCAGCACGTTCATGTTGAGGGAGATGCGGTTCTCCAGCTGCGTCGCGCGGAACAGCGTCTCCATCAGCATGGCCGGATCGACGGTGCGGCTCTTCGGCTCCAGCACAATGCGGACGACATCCGTACTCTCGTCCCGCACGTCGCCCAGCAGGGGAAGCTTCTTTTCCTCCAGCAGCAGAGCGATCTGCTCGATCAGGCGGGACTTCTGGACCTGATAGGGGATCTCGGTGACCACCACCTGCCAAGTGCCGTTCTTCAGCGCCTCCTTTTCCCACCGCGCCCGGACGCGGAAGCCGCCCCGGCCGGTGGCATAGGCCTCCCGCACCGATTCAGGGCTTTCTACCAGCACGCCGCCAGTAGGGAAATCGGGGCCCGGCACATGCCGCAGCAGGTCGTCGAGCTCGGCCTTAGGGTTACGGATCAGCTCAATCGCCGCCGCGCAAAGCTCACCCGCATTGTGCGGCGGGATAGAGGTGGCCATGCCGACGGCAATTCCATTGGCGCCATTAGCCAGCAGATTGGGGAAGGCCGCCGGCAGGACGATCGGCTCCTGCTCCTCACCATCGTAGGTCGCGCGGAAATCGACCGCGTTGTCTTCGATGCCTTCCAGCAGCGCCTGGGCGATGGCGGTCAGCCGGGCCTCGGTGTAGCGCATCGCCGCGGCGTTATCGCCGTCGATATTGCCGAAGTTGCCCTGGCCCTCAACCAGCGTGTACCGGGCGGCGAATTCCTGCGCGAGCCGCACCATCGCCTCGTAGATCGAGGCATCGCCATGCGGGTGATACTTACCCATCACATCGCCGACGATGCGGGCGCATTTCTTGAAGCCGCCGCTGGGGTCCAGCCGCAGCTGATGCATTGCCCAGAGCAGGCGCCGATGCACCGGCTTCAACCCATCCCGCACATCCGGCAGGGAGCGCGCCGTGATGGTGGACATGGCATAGGCAAGGTACCGCTCGGACAAGGCGGCCGAGAAATTGGTCGGCACCTCGCCGTCCTGCGGCAGAAGAGTCAGGTCATCAGGCATGGTGCGCTCCCCGGCAGGTCAGATATTCGCGATGGTCCAGGTGCTGACGGGCTAGCGCATCGGGGCCGCAAACGCCAGAGCGGAAGAACAGATCAGAAACATGACCCCTGTCGCCGAGGCCGGTTGCGCAGGTCGCCAACTCCGCCATGCCGCCGGGCGTTAGAAACCAGCGGCCTCCGCCGGAGGCCACGGGACAGGAGTCAGGCGCATGAGCATCTTCAGCTCGATCATGTCTAAGGTTCTTGGGCATAAGCCGCAGGCCGCTCGGGATGCCGCGATACCATCTTCCCTGGACACCACCAACGCACCCGCACCCGCCACGCCGGCTGCGGCCCAGGCGCCTTCCGCCGCCACGCCATCGGTGCCCACAGCCGAGACACCGCCAGCGGCGGCAACCGCCACCGTCTCCGCCCAGACAGTGGATGTTGAGGCGGTGTTGACGGAGATGGCGTCACAAAGCGGGCGGCGGCTGAACTGGCGCCAGTCCATTGTCGACCTGATGAACCTGCTCGACATGGACAGCAGCCTGAAGGCCCGGAAGGAACTGGCGAGAGAACTGAACTACGCCGGCGACACCGATGATACCGCCACCATGAATATCTGGCTGCACAAGCAGGTCATGCGGAAGCTGGCCGAAAATGGCGGCAAGGTCCCGGCCGAGCTGCGCGACTAGCCCGGAGCCTCGCCCTTGAACCAGGCACCCAGCGCCAGCCAGGGGCGCGGGTCCCAGTGGCGTGCGCCGGAGCCGGATGTGGAAGGCAGCACCCAGATGGGCGGAAAATCCAGCCGCCCTTCCACCCGGCCATAGCCGATGGCGCCGGTACGGCGGCCCAGGAAGGCCGCCGCCGGTGCCTTGGCCGTGAAGGCCAGCATGGCCGGGCGAGCGGCCCTGATACGCCGCTCCAGCCCCGCCACGTCATAGGCATCCGGTGGCAGGTCGGCGTCATTGCCGGATGCGTGCTTGGCCAGGTCCGTCAGGCCGATGCCCAGCTCCAGCAGGCGCGGGTATTCATGCGGTGCCCAGCGCCCGGGCGTGAAGCCCGCCTCCGCCAGGATCGACCAGAAACGGTTGCCGGGATGCGCGTAATAGGCCCCACGCGCCGCCGAAACCGCGCCGGGCGCGCTGCCACAGAAGACCAGCCGCAGGCCGGGGCGCAGAAGGTCCGGCAATACCGGTTCGTCGTCCCTCATGCAGCCAGGTCTGCCACGCGGTGCTCCAGCCTCTCCCGCGCAGGGGGCAGGGGGCGGTGCCGCGCGCCGAAAGCATCTCGCGTCAGGAAATGGCCGGCCAACCTGAGGCCTTGCAGCCAGGCCTTCGGGTCACGCTCGGCCTGGGCGCCGTGCAGGAAGCTCGGCAGTGGAAGCAGCCGGTCGGCATAGGGCGCCGCCGCCTCGGAGCAGACGGCGCGGCCGGTGCGGGGGGAAACCCAGTCCAGCTCATCCGTGGTGCCCGTGGCGGCGCAGCGGGATAGATCGAGGCCGTAGCCCAGGCCCTCCAGCAGCAGCAGCTCCCAGCGGATATAGTCGTCCACCACCTGCTCGGCGCCGGCATGGAGATGCGCCAGGATCGGCAGCAGGGCCGAGAAGACCCGCGGTTGCGGCTCGCGTTCCGGCAGTGCATCCGCCGCCAGGGCGCAGGCGGATTGCAGCAGTGCCAGCGCGAGCGGATCGTCCATGGCCAGGGCGGCGGTGGGATGCACCATCTCCCCCGTGAGGTGGCCGAGCTGATCGGCCAGCCGGCCCACCCAGCGCACCTCCACAAGGTTGCCGGGTTGCCAGAGCCCCGACTGGGCGCGGGAGGAGCCCCCCTTGGCGAGCCCCGCATAGCGCCCATGCTGCTCGGTCAGCACGGAGAGGATGGCGCCGCCTTCGCCATAAGGGCGGGCCTCCAGCACGATGGCGGGGGCTTCCCATTCCATGAAAGGAAACTAGCCGATATCTTCCAGACCAATGGCCCGAATGCGGGCGCGTTCCTCGTCCCAGCCCGAACGCTCCTTGACGTTCAGGAAGAGATGGACGCGCCGCTCCAGCAGTGCCTCCAGCTCTGATCGCGCACGGCGGCCGATCTCCTTGATCCGCGCGCCTTTGTCACCGATCACGATGGCCTTCTGCGAGGCGCGGCCGACATAGATGGTGCAGTCGATCCGCACGGAGCCATCGCGCCGCTCCTCCCACTGCTCGGTTTCCACCGTGGCGTGGTGGGGCACCTCCTCATGCGTCTGGCGCAGGATCTGCTCGCGCACGATCTCGGCCGCCAGCATGCGGTCGGGCAGGTCGGAGAGGTCGTCCTCCGGGAAGAGGTAGGGGCCCTGGGGGACGTGGCTGGCCATCATGTCCAGCAGACGCTCCACCCCATCGCCGGTCTCGGCGCTGATCATCAGCGTCTCGGCGAAGGAGATCTGCTCGTTCAGCGCGGCGGTGAGCGGCAGCAGGCGCTTGGTGTCGATCAGGTCGGTCTTGTTCAGGATCAGCCAGACCGGCGCCTTGCTACGCTTCAGCACGGACAGGATGGATTGCAGCGCCTCGGTCAGGCCAGCGCGGGCATCGACCACCAGCAGGGCCAGATCGGCATCCTGAGTGCTCTCCCAGGCTGCGGCCACCATCGCGCGGTCCAGCCGCCGGCGGGGGCTGAAGATGCCGGGGGTGTCGGCCAGGACCAGCTGCGCCCCCTTGTGCATCACGACGGCGCGGATACGGAAGCGCGTCGTCTGCGGCTTCGGGGAGACGATGGAGACCTTGCTGCCGGCCAGCCGGTTCACCAGGGTGGATTTGCCGGCATTGGGCGCGCCCACCACGGCGATGATGCCGCAGCGGGTCCGCTGGTCGCCCTCGGGGGGGGGAATGGGGGTTTCGCTCATTTCGTTAATTCACAGTCCTGCCAGCCAGGCTTCGGCGGCGGCCTGCTCGGCTGCCCGCTTCGATTCGCCGCGGCCCTCCGCTTCCCGCCCACCGGCGTGCACGGCCACCACGAAGACAGGCATATGGGAGGGCCCGGTGGTGGAAACCAGCCGATACTCCGGCAGCCCCTCCGCCCGGCCCAAAGTATACTCTTGCAGCCGGCTCTTGGCCGACATCGGCGGCGTCGGATCGGCCTCGATATGGCCAGCCCACTCGCGGCGGACGAAGCCACGCGCGGCCTCGAGCCCGCCATCCAGATAGAGGGCGCCGATCAGCGCCTCGGTCGCGTCGGCGATCACCGTCGCGCGGCCCCGCAGCCCCGTGCGCCCTTCGGCGGGCGGGATGCGCAGCGCGGCCGGCAGGCCGATGGCATCCCCTACCTTCGCCAGGGTCTCGGCCGCCACCAGCACCGAAAGCCGCTTGCCCAGCGCGCCCTCCCGCTCCTGCGGGAAGCGTTCGGAGAGCCATTCGGCCATCACCAGCGCCAGCACGCGGTCGCCCAGGAATTCCAGCCGCTCGTTCGAATCCAACATGTCCCGCCGCGGGTCGGCGGCGGAACGATGCGTCATGGCGTGCGTCAACAGCGCCGGATTGACGAAGCTGTAGCCGATGCGTTCCTTGAAGTTGGTATTCACCGTACCGCCATGAACAGCCGGTTCCAGCGGACGGCGGAAGGCCATGCCCAGACCTGCCACCAGGCCGCGGAACCATCAACGGAGAAGAAGATCATCTCGGCCCGGCCGACCAGATTCTCCAGCGGCACGAAGCCGACGCCCACGGTCATGTCGCGGCTGTCGAGGCTGTTGTCGCGGTTGTCGCCCATGGCGAAGACATGGCCGGGGGGCACCAGATACTCCGGCGTATTGTCATATGCCTGGTTATCGGACGCTTCCAGGATCTCATGCTGCCTCGGCCCTTCGCCGGGAGAGGGAGGAAGCGTTTCCCGGAACAGGCGGACGGTGATGCGCGGGCCGTCCCCCTCCACGGTGTAAAGGCCGAGGGCCTCGCGTGGCACTTCCTGGCCGTTCAGGAACAGGCGGCCATTTCGCACCTGCACGCGGTCACCGGGCAGGCCGATGATGCGCTTGATGTAGTCGGTGCTGTTGTCCCGGGGGAACTTGAAGACCGCCACATCCCCCCGCTTCGGCACGGCGCCGAAGATACGGCCCTCGAACAGGTCGGGGCCGAAGGGCAGGGAATAGCGCGAGTATCCGTAGGCGTATTTCGAGACGAACAGGTAATCACCCACCTGTAGCGTCGGAATCATGCTGCCGGAGGGAATGTTGAACGGCTCGAAAGCCACGGTACGGATGCCGACGGCGATCAGGACGGCATAGACGATGGTCTTGAGGCTTTCCAGCCAGCCACCCGGCTTCTTCTGTGTCGTCATGAGAGGTTTACGGCGAGGCCTTGCTTCGGTACGCCGCGCCAGCCGCCGCGACCACGATGTTGAGGGGGTAGAGCCTGCTGTGAGGTCGCATGTCAAGGAACCGCTTCGCCGGGCAGGCCGAAGGCTTCGGCCAGCAGGCGGAAGGAGCGGCGCCGGGCTTCAGGGTCGTGCAGGGGCGTCAGCACCGCGACTTCCTCCACCCCAAGTTCCGCCGCCAGCGCCTCCAGGCGGGTCCGTACCTGTTCAGGCGTGCCGATGATGGCGCGCTGGCGTATCCGCTCCAGCCTAGCCAGTTCAGCGTCGGAATAGTGGTAGGCTTCGGCTTCCTCGACGCTCGGCAGGGGTGGGAAGATGCCGCGGTCGCGGGAGAGCCGCCACAGCTCGCGGGAGCGGAAGAGGCGGCGGGCCTCGGCCTCCGTCTCTGCGCAGAGGGCGAAGATGCCGATGGCGGCGTGCGGCGCGGGCAGACGCCCGGCGTCCGCCCGGAAACCGTGCCGGTACTGCGCGATGGCCTCGGCGGCGCCCGCGCCCTCGGTGATGAAATAGGCGAAGCAGTAGGGCAGGCCCAGATAGGCGGCGAGTTGCGCGCCATAGTCGGAGCTGCCGAGCACCCAGACCTGCGGCGTCGTCGGCACTTCCGGCTGGGCCCGGATGGCGCGGAAGGGGTGGTCCACCGGCAGGCCTTCCCCCAGCCAGCCCAGCACCTCCTGAACCTGCTGCGGGAAGCGGTCGGCCGACTGGGCGGCGGCGGGGTTGAGCGCGAAGGCGGTGCGGCCGTCGCTTCCCGGCGCGCGTCCCACGCCGAGGTCGATGCGGCCTGGGGCGATGGCCTCCAGCATGCGGAACTGCTCCGCCACCTTCAGGCTGGCATAGTGGGGCAGCATGATGCCGGCCGAGCCGACACGGATGCGGCGGGTAGTAGCGGCGATGGCGGCGATCAGCACCTCCGGCGCCGCGCCGGCATGGCTGGCGCTGTTGTGGTGCTCGGCCAGCCAGTAGCGGGCAAAGCCCAGCCGGTCAGCCAGCCGCGCAAGTTCCAGCGTCTCTTGCACCGCCTCAGCGGCGTTCCGGCCAGAGGCGATGGTGGATTGGTCCAGGATGGAAAGGGTCAGCGCCATAGCATGAGCCTAGCGCATTGACAGATCATGGGAAGTCACGGAAGTGCGGTTGAGTTATCCGACGAAAAAACTTCAATAACAATTAGCTATCAGAATTTTCTGAGTTGGTGTGGCGGCTATGGTGCTGATAAGGCACGCCATCCAGCGGCCCTTCGACCTGCCACTCACCATCCTTGATCGCGGCGAAATCTGGCCCCAGGGGGGCCTTGCCGGCCCCATCGGGAAGGTCCAGCACATAGGTGGGCCAAGCCAGGCCGGAGATGCGGCCCCGCAGCCCACGCAGCAAGGCGCGCCCTTCCTCGATCGGCACCTCGAAGCGGGCGGTGCCGGGGGCACGATCCAGTTGATGCAGGTAGTAAGGCTTCACCTGGGTCGACAACATGGCGCGGAACAAGTTTTCAAGGGCCTGGGAGGAGTCGTTCACGCCGCGCAGCAGAACGCTTTGCCCCAGCAAAGTGACGCCAGCTTGGCTCAGGCGACGCAGCGCCACCTTCGCGGCCGGAGAGAACTCGCGGGCATGATTGGCATGAACACAGAGGAATGCTGCTTTATCCGTTGATAATGCAGCAATAAGGCGATCGTCCACCCGCTCCGGCGCCGTCACGGGCACCCGCGAGTGCAGGCGGATGATGTCCAGATGCGGAATGGCGGAGAGGCGGCCCATGATATGCGCGAGGCGCCGGGCCGAAAGCATCAGCGGGTCGCCGCCTGTCAGGATCGCCTCCCGCACGGTCGGGGTAGCGGCGAACCAGTCCAGCGCCGTCTCCAGTTCGGCTTCGGTCAGCAACCCGCCATCCGGTCCCACCACCTCGCGACGGAAACAGAAGCGGCAATAGACCGGGCAGGCGAGCAGGGGCTTCAGCAGCGCGCGATCGGGGTAGCGATGCACAACGCCCTTCACGGGAGTGAAGGGTGCGTCGCTGGTGGGGTCGCTGCGCTCATCCGGCCGTGTCACCAGTTCCGCGACGTCGGGGACGTACTGACGGGCGATAGGATCGGCGGGGTCGTCACGGTCGATCAGGGCCTGGACGGCGGGGGTGATCGCCATGGCGAAGTGTTCCGCCACGCGGCGCAGGCCCGGCTCCGCCTCAGGTCGCGCCAGGCCGGCCTGGACCAGGGATGCGGGGTCGCGCAACGTGCGCGGCTTCAATTGCGGGTCACCGTCAGGCATGGTCGCGCGGCCTTACGCCTGGACCTCTATGACCGCAATGCCCGATCCATCATCCCTGCCGCCAGAATGGCACCCAGACCGGCTGGCCGCCCGCCTGCCGGCGCTGCGTCAGCGGGCCGAGCTGCTGGCCCAAACCCGCGCCTTCTTCACCGCCCGCGGCTATACCGAGGTCGAGACACCGGCCCTCGTGCCCGCACCGGGGATGGAGGTCCATCTGGCTGCCTTCAGAACCCTGTTCCGCCCCATGCTGGGCGAAGGGGAGCAGCCACTCTGGCTGCGGACTTCGCCAGAACTGGCCATCAAGCGGCTGCTTGTGGCGGGGGCCGGGCCGGTCTTCGAGATCGCGCGTGTCTGGCGCAACGGCGAGGTCTCGCCCCGGCACCACCCCGAATTCACCATGCTGGAATGGTATCGTCCGGCGGCCTCGCTGGAATCGCTGATGGAGGAAACCGAAGCCTTCCTGCGCGCCACGCTGCCGCCGCGCGTGTCCCATGGCGGTGTGGAGACGGATCTCTCAGGGCCTTTCGAGCGGCTGACTGTCGCCGAGGCTTTCCGGCGACACTGTGAGGGGCTGGACATCCTGGCGACCCTCGACGGGAGCGGAACGGGCGATGCGGCGCTGCTGCGGGATGCGGCTGCCAGGGCCGGCATGCCGCCACGCGAGCAGGAGAGTTGGGAGGATCTGTTCTTCCGCCTGGTGCTGGAGCGCGTGGAGCCGCAGTTGGGCCGGGCGAGGCCGACCTTTCTCACGCACTGGCCGGCACCCCAGGCCGCCCTGGCGCGGCGGGACCCGGCAGACCCGCGTGCCGCCCTACGCTTCGAGCTCTTCGTGGCCGGCATCGAGCTGGCCAATGCTTTCGATGAACTGACGGATGCTGAGGAGCAGGCCGGCCGCTTCGCCCACGACGTGGCGGAGCGCCATCGACTCTATGGCGAGGGCTGGCCAGTGGATGAGGATTTCCTGGAGGCCCTGCGCCACGGCATGCCCGCGACCGCGGGCATCGCTCTGGGCTTCGACCGGCTGGCCATGCTGCGGGCCGGTGCGGACAACATCACCGACACCTTGTGGTTGGGGCGCTGGCCCTATTCCACAAACTGAAGAATGTCGCTTTGGTCCATCTCACGCCAATGGCCGCCCGTGAGGATCTCGCTCGGCTGGAAGCGGGCCTTGTAGGCCATCTTGCGGCTCTGGGGCACCCAGTAGCCGAGATAGACAAAGGGCAGGCCTATCCGCAGAGCTTCCTGCACCAGCCACAGCACGGCATGGGTGCCGAGGGAGCGGCGTTCCAGCAGAGGATCGTAGAAGGAATAGACGGCGGAGAGCCCGTCGCTCAGCCGGTCGGTCAGGCAGGCGGCCACCAAGCGGCCGTCGGGGTCGCGGAACTCCGCGACATGGGTGGTGATCGGCGTATCCTCGATCATGGCGCGGTAGTCGTAGAAGCCCATCGAGGCCATGTCGCCGTCGTTATGGCGGGCCTGCTGGTAGCGCTGGAAAAGGTTGAACTGCTCCGCCGTGGCCCGCGGCGCGACCTCATATGCCGTCAGGTCGGCATTGGCGCGGGCCACGCGCCGCTGGGTGCGGTCAGGCTGGAAGCGCGCGCAGACGATGCGGATGGGGATGCAGGCCTGGCAGCCCGGACAGACCGGAGAATAGGCGATGTTGTGACTGCGCCGGAACCCGGCGCGGGAGAGGCGGTCGTGCAGCGCCTCGGATTCCACGCCTGTCAATTCGGTCACGACCTTCCGCTCCGTCCGTCCGGCCAGATAAGGGCAGGGCATCGGGGCGGTCGTGTAGAAGAATTGCGGGCGGCGCGTGGTGCGGTGGAGCATGTCTTTTCAGCCATAGTCTCCCCGCCCGCAGGCGCCGAAGCAACAGTCGAGATGCGGCGGAACAGCGCTTCAGCCCGGTTCCAGGCGCAGGACACCGCTGCTCTGGCCCGGCACCGGCCCTAAAGGCAGCAGCAAGGCGCCATCCGGGGCACGCCCGGCCCATATTGGGGTCTGGTCCGCCCAGTGGCGGGAGAGCGGATGGCCCGACTGCCCCGTACCGATCACCGCCGCGACCCCGGCCGGCGCCGAGAGGTCGAAGACCGCCCGCAGGCCGGGCCCATGGACATGCGCGAAGCCACGCCCCGCCATGCCGCCACGATTGACCGTCTGGTCATCGCCGCCAGTCGGGATTTCGACCCGCGTCCATCTCCCCAGCACCGGCAGGAAGCGCAGCAGCGGGTGCTCGAAGCGGGCATGATGCGCCTGATCCCAGCGCCAGGCATTGAGGTCCGGGCCGTGCTGCTCGAGCAGCCGCGCCGTGGCCTGTTGCAGCGCCTCTGCCACCAGCGCGGCGCAGGCCTCCGTGAGAATCGGGGCGCGGCCATTCACCGGCCGGTCTTCGGACGTATCGGCCTCTCCGGTCGCCTGGCACCAATGAGCGCCGCGCCCCTGAGGGCCCAGTACGAAAGTCAGGAACTCCGGTGTGGAGGGCCAGGCGCCGGCCGGCACGCCGCCCCGGTCCAGCGCCATCCGCGCCGCCAGCGGCCACCAGGCGTTGAAGATCAATGGCTGCGGCGCATCGCCCCGCATCTCCCCGTCCCAGCCGAGCAGCAGGTCCCGCGCGGCACCGGCCGGGCCGCTGGGGCGAGGAATGGCGCGCAGGGCCGGCAGCAGTTCCTGCGCGAAGAGGCTCAGCTCATCCCGCTGAAGCATCGCCATCTCCTGCGGCGAATGCTGGTCGCGCTGGGCAAGCAGGGCATGGATGCGTCGGAAGCGCCAGTCACCGAACCAGTCGCGGCCGAGATAGGGTTCCACCCCGGCAGGCTGCACGCGGTTATTGGCATTGACGAGGACGCCGCCGGGCGGGTTCTCGGCATGCGGCATCTCATCGAAGGGAACCCAGCCAATCCAGTCGTGGCTGCCGTCCCAGCCCGGCGCCGGCTGCGTACCGTCGCCCGCACTGCGCAGCGGCGCGCGGCCGGTCAGATAGAGGGCGATGCCATCGGGTGCGGCGACCATCAGGTTCTGCGCCGGAGAAGTGATTTGCGCGGCGGCGGCGCGTGCCTCGGCCAGGTTGCCGGCACGGTTCAGCGCATGGAGGCCAGCAGCGGCGGTATCGGCCTCAGCCAGATTGGCCATGGCCACCGCCAGCAGGTTTTCGCCGCGCGTCGTTCCGTCCAGGTCACTGATCACCGGCCCGTGCCGCGTCTCCCGCACCCGCAGGATCTCGGGCTCCTGGCCACGGATGCGGATGGTCTCCTCGCGCTCGGCGAACATGCGGGGTCCGTCGGGGCTCTGATAGGAACCGCTCCCCGCAGGACGCTCGATGAAGACGTCCTGGGTATCGGAATGGGTGGTGGTGAAGCCCCAGGCCAGTTTTTCATTCCGGCCGATCACCATGAAGGGCACCCCAGGCGAGGTCGCGCCAGCCAGGAAGCGGGAGGGTTGACTCGCTACCGCCGCGATCTC
The DNA here is from genome assembly GCF_017654485.1 of Roseomonas marmotae. Taxonomy (NCBI): domain Bacteria; kingdom Pseudomonadati; phylum Pseudomonadota; class Alphaproteobacteria; order Acetobacterales; family Roseomonadaceae; genus Roseomonas; species Roseomonas marmotae. The sequence goes on from NZ_CP061091.1 coordinate 2,265,437, forward strand.
GATGCGGGCCAGATACCAGAGGATCGGTGCCTGGAAGCCGAGGTGAGGGTCGGATGCCAGCAGCGCGCCACCGGTCACCGAACGCGACGCGGCAACCGCCCAGGCATTCGAGGCACTGGAGGGCAGGGGCGCATCGAGCGGGAACTCCGGCACCGCCGCGGCCAGGCGCGTAAGGCTGTCAGTGGAGGGAAGGGCGGCCAGGTCAGGCCGGCCGGCACTCTCATCGGCGGGCCAGAGTTCGGCCAGCCGCTCGGGCGGGAGGAGCCCGGCGAGGCGCGCGCGGTCCAGCTCCAGCCGCCAGTTGCCCGAGAGCCAAAGGCCCATCACCTTGGCCCAGAGCAGGCTCTGCCAGGGTTCCCATGGTTCCGGCACGCCGAATACCAGGAACTCCGGCGCCGCCAGCCGCCCGCGTGCCTCGATCCAGGCATTCATACCCCGGGCATAGGCTTCGAGCATGGCACGGGTGGGCTCGGGCAGGGCCTGGTAATCCGCCCGCGCGCTCCGGGCGAGGCCCAGGGTGCGGCTGAAGCGGTCCATCCGTAGGGCAGCCGGCCCGGCCAGTTCGGCCAGACGCCCGGAGGCACCCCGGCGCATCATCTCCATCTGGAACATACGGTCACGCGCGTGCAGCCAGCCCAGGGCCACGGCCGCGTCCAGCTCCGTCGCGGCGGTGATGCGGGGAATGCCGTGTTCGTCCTGCAGGATCTCGACCGGGGCGGACAGGCCGCGCAGCGCGAGCTTGCCTTCCTTCTGCGGCATCGTCGCCCAAAGCAGCGCCGCCGTGCCCGCCGAGGCCAGGACAACCAGCGCAGCGGCCCATATCAGGCCACGCAGGAAGAAGCGGCGGAAGCGGCCGGGGCGTCGTTGCATCTCTTCCCTCTAGGATGGCACGCGCGGCGGGGCCAGCAGCTTGCGACCGCGATCAGGTCACGAGATCATGCCGGCCATGCATGCTCCGTCGAAGGATTTCGTCCTGCGCGCCGCGGCGGAGGCCCGTGGCCGCTCCGCCGAGGATCGCGTCGCGGCCCGCCTGGAGGAGGAAGGGTGGCAGGTGCTGGACCGACGCGCCCGCACCCCTGCCGGGGAGATCGATCTGGTGGTGGAGCGGGAAGGGTTGCTGGTCTTCATCGAGGTCAAGGCGAGGCCCGGCCTGACCGACGCCGCCTATGCCCTCGGCGCGCGGCAGCGCCAGCGGCTTCTGAGGGCTGCCGAGATCTGGCTCGGCGAACATCCCGGCCATGGCGCGGCGGGTATCCGCTTCGATCTGCTGCTGCTGGACGCCGCCGGGCGGATGAGGCGGATCGCGGACGCCTTCCGGCTGGGCGATTAGAGCGTCAGCTTCACCGCGGAGATGATCACGACCGCCTGGGCGTAGGGATATTCGTCGGTCATGGTCAGGCTGATCTGCGAGCCATAGCCGGTCGGGGTGATGGCATCCAGCCGCTTGGCCGCGCCGCCGGTCAGCCTCAGGGAGGGCTGGCCGGAGGAGAGGTTCACCACCCCCAGATCCTTCCAGAAGACGCCCTGCCGGAACCCGGTGCCAAGCGCCTTGGAAGCCGCCTCCTTCGCCGCGAAGCGCTTCGCATAGGTGGCGGCGCGCAGCTTCTCATTTCGGCTGTCGGCCTTGCGCCGCTCCAGCGGCGTGAAGATCCGCTCGATGAAGCGATCCCCGTGGCGCGCCAGCACCTGCTCGATCCGCCGGATATCCACGATGTCGTTGCCAAGGCCGATGATCATGCTGACGGGATAGCCTCAGCTCTTCGCCCGGTCCACCTGGTCGATGCCAGGGCAGGTGCGCAGCGCCGCGACCACCTGCGACAGGTGCCGCAGGTCCGCAACCTCCAGGTCCACGACCACCTCGGCGAAATCGGCGGCGCGATGGGCGAAGCGCAGGTTGTGCAGCTTGCCGTTCTGCTTGGCGATAGCCACCGTCATCGCGGCGATGGCCGCATCCTCGTTGCTGGTGACGATCTGCAACCGCGCCACATGGGCACCCGAGACGCCGGCCTCGTGATCCCAGTCGATGTCGATGAAGCGCTCCGGCGTGGCCGCGAAAGCCTCCAGGCTGTGGCAGTCATTCTTGTGCACCGTCACGCCCTTGCCGGTGGTGACGATGCCAACGATCCGGTCCCCCGGCACCGGGTGGCAGCAACCGGCGAATTGCACGGCCATGCCCGGCACCAGCCCGGTGATGCCCGAGGCCGTATCCCGCCGCCGCTCGTTGCCGGTCCGCATGACCGTCGCGCCCGGCTTGCCTCGTGCACGGGCCAGCGGCATGTGGTCGTGCGGCCGTGGCGGCCCGCGCAGTTCAGGAACGGCGGCGTGCAGCACTTCACGCGGCGAGATATTGCCATTGCCGACGGCGACGCAGAGATCCTCGAAAGCCGGCTGCTTGAAGGCCTTGAGCGCCGGCTCGACGAGCTTTTCCGAGAAATCCAGTCCTTCCTGCCGGAAGGCCTTGGCAATGGCGCTGCGGCCCTGTTCCTGGAACTCGGAGCGCTGGCGGGCCAGGGCGAAGCGCTTGATGCGCGCCTTGGCCTTGCCGGTGACGACGAAACGTTCCCATGCCGGGTTCGGCGTGCCGCCGCGCGCCGTGATGATCTCGACCTGGTCGCCATTCTCCAGCACATGGCGGAGGGGGACGATGCGGCCGTTGATCTTGGCGCCGACACAGGTATCGCCGACCTGGCTGTGCACCTGATAGGCGAAGTCCACCGGGGTGGCGCCACGGGGCAGGGCGATCAGATCCCCCTTGGGGGTGAAGCAGAAGACCTGATCCTGGTGCAGGGCAAGCTTCGTGTGCTCCAGGAATTCCTGGGGCTCCGAGGCCGTCTCCAGCAGCTCCAGCAACTCCCGGACCCAGGGATAGCGGCGCTTCTGGACGGGCTGCGCGCCATCGCCCGCAGCGCCCTGCTTGTACATCCAGTGCGCGGCCACGCCGAATTCGGCGACCTCATGCATCTCCGGCGTGCGGATCTGCACCTCGATCTTCGCGTTCCGGCGCTCGGGCACGGAGACGCCGGTATGCAGGCTCTGATAGCCGTTGGATTTCGGGGTGCTGATATAGTCCTTGAAGCGCCCGGGCACCACGCGATAGGCCGAGTGGATGGCGCCCAGCGCCGCGTAGCAATTCGCCTTATCCGTGGTGACGACGCGGAAGGCCATGATGTCCGAGAGCTGCTCGAACTCGACCTTCTTCTCGTGCATCTTCAGCCAGATCGAATAGGGCGACTTCTCCCGGCCCGTCACTTCCAGCAGCGGCACGCCGGCCTCCGCCAGCTTGGCGCGCAGATCGGCCGCGATATCGTCGATCAGGTCGGCGCCCTGGCCGCGCAGGAAGGCCAGGCGCGCGGTGATGGTCTGATAGGCGTCCGGCTGCAGCTCGCGGAAGGAGAGGGACTGCAGCTCGGTCTTGACCGCATCCATGCCGATGCGCTGCGCCAGCGGCGCATAGATCTCCATAGTCTCCCGTGCCGTCTTGGCCCGTTTCTCGGGCTTCGGCACGTAGTGGAGGGTACGCATGTTGTGGGTGCGGTCGGCGAGCTTCACGAGCAGGACACGGATGTCCTCACTCATGGCCAGCACCAGCTTGCGGAAGTTCTCGGCCTGCTTGGTGCGCTCGGACTGGAGTTCCAGCCGGGTCAGCTTCGTGACGCCATCCACCAGTTTGGCGATATCGCCGCCGAAGCGCTTCTCGATCTCGGCCAGCGTGACGCTGGTATCCTCAACCACGTCGTGCAGCAGCGCCGTGGCGATGGTCGCGGTATCCAGCCGGTATCCGGCGAGGATGCCGGCGACAGCCACGGGGTGGGTGATATAGGGGTCGCCGTTTTCCCGCGCCTGGCTGGCATGCGCGGTCGCCGCGAGATTATAGGCGGCTTCCAGCAGCGCCACATCGGCGCGCGGGTCATAGGCGGCGACGCGCCGGGCCAGTTCCGTGCCCGGCGTTTCAACGCGGGGAAGCAGGCTGGACTCAGTAAGTCCCTCGGGCGCGCGCGGCGCCGGGTAGAATCCCGTCCCGGCGCCCGGTTTCAAGCCTGCCTCCGGCCGGTCAGCGGCGGCCGCCGAGCTCGGCAGCGATGGCAGCCTCGATATCGTCGCCGGACATGTCGTCGGCGCTGACTTCCGGCAGCGGCTCGTCGTTCACGTCCATGACGCCGAAGATATTCTCGTCCGTCGCGATCAGGTCGATGACTTCTTCCTCGACGGGCTCCGGCTCCGGGGCGCGCAGCAGAGACTTGATCAGGTCCTGCTCCAGGGCAGGCAGCTCGACCGTCTCATCCGCGATCTCTCGCAGGGCGACGACGGGGTTCTTGTCGTTGTCGCGATCGATGGTCAGCTCCTCGCCCCGGCTGATGTTGCGGGCGCGCTGTGCGGCCAACAAAACCAGCTCGAACCGGTTGGGAACCTTCAGGATGCAGTCTTCGACGGTGACGCGGGCCATGGTGCGGCCTCCAAATCGATCAGCTTCGCGGAACCCTCCAGATAGCCACCGCAGCTGCGAAAGACAAGGTCAGAACGGTTCCATCCCCGCCGGAGGCAAGGTAAGCAGCAGATCTTCCACGCTCTTCCCAAAAACGGGGTGCCGCCAGCCTGGCGCGACCTCGGCCAGCGGCTGCAGCACGAATCGCCGGAGATGCGCGCGGGGGTGCGGCAGGACCGGATCGGGCGCCTCCCGCACCAGCTGGCCCATGGCGATGATGTCCAGGTCCAGGGTCCGGGGCGCGTTGGGATAGGGCCGCACGCGCCCGGCCGCGTCCTCCAGCCCCTGAAGGGCCGCCAGCAGCTCTTCCGGCGCCAGCTCGCCCTCGCAACGGGCGACGCCGTTCACATACCAGGGCGCGCCCGGGAGCGGTGGCTCCGGGGCCGTGGACCACCAGCGGGACAGGGCAAGCAGCCGCAGGCCGGGGATCCCGTCCAGCGCACGGGCCGCCGCCTCGCAGGTGGCGCGAGGGGCCGTGCCGTCAGGGCCTGGCAGGTTGGCCCCCAGGGCGATCAGGATCATTCAGCGTTTTCCGGCGAAATCCGGCTGGGCCGCAAGGGCCTCGGGCGTATCGAAGTCCCGCAGCACGGCGTCATCAGGCATCTCGACTTCCGCCACCCGTTCGGCGTGCCGGACCAACAGGCGGCGGGCGCCGGTGTCGCCGGTGAGCGCCATCATCTCCGGCAGGAACTCGCGCGACCAGAGCACCGGATTGCCCGGCCGGCCCTGATAGCTGGGCTGCACGATGGCCCGGCCCTCCTCAGGGTCGAAAGCGGCCAGCATGCGGTCGATCGCGGCGCCGGGAACCAATGGCATGTCGCCCAGGCAGATCACGACACCCTCCGCCTGCGGCGGCAGCGCGGCCAGCCCGGCCTTCAACGAGGCCGAGAGGCCGGAGGCAAAGTCCTCCGCCGGCACCAGCGTCACGGCCTTGCCAGCCAGCGCGGCCTCGACCTGCTGGCGCTCATGGCCGGTCACCACGACAACCGGCCGCGCACCGGAGGCCAGGATATTGTCCACCACCCGCGCCACCATGGGCCGGCCTTCCGCGTCCCGCACCAGCAGCTTGTTCAGCGGGGCCATGCGGCTGGAGCGGCCGGCAGCCAGCACCAGGGCTGCCACCTGTCGGGGCCGGCGCGGCCTCGGGCTGCCGCCGCGGGATTTCGCGGCCTCGGCGCGGGGCAGGGGGCGGCTCTCGATCTCCTTTAACAGCCCGCCCACGCCCATCCGCATGATGTCACGTGATTTCACGCTGATCCCGGCGAAGATGCGCTGCAACACCCAGTCGAAGCCATTGAGCTTGGGGCTGCGGGCGCAGCCCGGCAGCACCATGGCGGGAACATCCTCGACCTGCCCCAGGCAGATCAGGTTGCCCGGGTCCACCGGCATGCCGAAATGCTCGATCCGCCCGCCAGCCCGCACGATCGCGGCCGGCCCCGCATCCCGCCGGTCGACCACGGCCGAGGCCCCGGCGATCAGCAGCAACTCCGCGCCCGCCCGCCGCAGCCGGGCCAGTGCCTCGGCGATAGGCGCTTCCTCATGCGCGCAGCGCTCGGGTGGCAGCAGCGTGCCGGTCAAGCCGGCGACGCGCGCTGCCGTCGCCTCCACCGCGCCTTCCATGATGCTTTCCTTGAGGCCCGGAAGCTCGGTCAGCACCAGCCCCACCTTCAGCGCCCGGAAGGGATGGACGGTCAGCAGCCGCCCGCCGCTGATCACCGCCTCTGCCACTTCCAGCACCTCGCCGGACATGGCGAAGGGGATGATCTTCACCGTCGCCAGCATCTCCCCGGCCGAGACCGGGGTGAAGTTGGGCAGGGTGGCCAGGGTCAGGCTTTCATCCAGCGCGTTCAGCCGGTCCACCAGCGCCACATCGACCACCAGCAGCCCGGCGGCGTCGGCGCGCAGGTTCACGCGGCCGGTCGCGGCGCGCGTACGGGTCAGGTGCGGGCCGAGCAGCAGTTCGCCCATGCGGTGGGCGGCTTCATCCTCCGTGACGTCGCCGGGCTCCAGCTGGGCAGCGACGACCTCCTGGTGTCCGGCCGCCGTCAGGGCCGCGACCGCGCCCTCATCCAGCAGTGTGCCCTTCTTCAGCACCCGCCCTTCCAAGCGGACGGTATGGGCGAGGATGGCGCCCTTGGCCTGGGAGAGCGGGGTGGGGCCGAAGATCATGCCGCCGCCCGCCTGCCCAGTGGCACGCCCCTGCGGCGGGCCACGATCTCCGCGAGGATGGAAAGGGCGATTTCCGGCGCCGTCACCGCGCCGATATCCAGCCCGATCGGGGCCGCGATGCGGGCGATGGCCTCTTCGCCGAAGCCGGCTTCCTGCAGGCGCGCCACCCGCTTGGCGTGGGTGCGCCGGCTACCCAGCGCGCCGATGTAGAAGGCAGGACTCCGCAGAGCCACTTCCAGCGCGGGGTCGTCCAGCTTGGGGTCATGGGTTAGGGTGACGACGGCGGTGCGGGTATCCGGCGCCAGAGCCTGCATCGCCTCATCCGGCCATTCGTCACGCAGGGTCACGCTGCCGAAGCGATCCTCGGTCGCGAAGGCGCGGCGAGGGTCGATCACCGTCACCGCGAAACCGAGCCCGACGGCCATGGGCACCAGCGCCTGCGCCACATGCACCGCACCCACGATGATCAGGCGCAGCGGCGGGTTGTGCGGGTGGATGAACCATTCCGCGCCCTCCACCGTCAGATGCGCGGACTTGTCGTCCCGCAGCGCGGCCTCGGCGGCTTCCTGGAGAGGCGCTGGAGGGGCATCGCCGGGAAAGAGGAACTGCTCGCCATCCGTGAGGCGCGTCAGCAGGGCGATCGGCTGCCCAGCGCCGCGCGCCGCCTGCAGCCGCTCCAGCAGGCTGGCCTTCATGCCAGCTTCTCCACGAAGACCTTGAGCTTGCCGCCACAGGCCAGGCCGACCTCCCAGGCGCGCTCATCGCTGATACCGAAATCCAGCAGCTGGGGGGTGCCGCTCTCCATGGTCTGCCGTGCGGCATCGGCCACGGCGCCCTCGATGCAGCCGCCGGAGACGCTGCCGGCCATGCGGCCTGAAGCCGTCACGGCCAGCCGGGAGCCGGGAGGGCGGGGCGAGCTGCCCCAGGTCTCCACCACCGTCGCCAGTGCCACGGCCTCGCCCTGCGCCAGCCAGCCGGCGGCGGTCGCCAGAATGTCTTCCCGATCACTCATGATGGCATCCTCCCGCGGGACTGCGGCGCCGAGAGGGTTTCCACCAGCGACCGCAGGCTCTCGATGTTGTGGACCGGGCGATGCTCGTGCACCAGCGGCAACATCGTCCTCACCCCCTGGGATTTCGGCTGGAACCCGGCATAGCGCAAGAGCGGGTTCAGCCAGATCAGCCGCCGGCAGGAATGGCGCAGCCGGTCCGTGGCCGCCGCCAGCCGGGCCAGCTCCTCCGGCCCGCCACGTTCGAGCCCGTCCGTGATCAGGAGGACCACCGCCCCCTGGCCCAGCACGCGGCGCGACCAGTCATGGTTGAAGCGTTCCAGGGCCTCCCCGATCCGGGTGCCGCCGGACCAGTCCGGCACGATATGACTGACCATCTCGAATGCGGCCTCGGCGTCGCGGTGCCGGAGCTGGCGGGTGATATTGGTCAGCCGGGTGCCGAAGAGGAAGGTGGAGACACGGTCGCGGTCATTGGCGGCTGCGTGCAGAAAATGTAACAGAATCTGCGCGTAACGGGCCATACTTCCAGAGATATCGCAGATTGCTACCAGGGGTGGTGGGCGCACCACGCGCTCGGAACGGCGAAGCTCCAGCACTTCGCCGCCCTGGCGCAGGCTTTCCTTCAGCGTGGCGCGCAGATCGACACGGCTGCCGGCGGTGTCGGGACGGAAGCGGCGTGTCGGACGGGCATCCAGCGGCAGGGTGAGGCGGCGGATCTCGCGCTTGGCCTCGTCGATCTCGGCGGCGCCCATCGCCTCGAAATCCATCTTCCTCAACTGCTCGCCGGCACTGACGGTCAGCGCGGCATCGGGCCGGGCTTCCGCCCTCGGCGGCGCGGAGGAAGAATTGGCGCCCATCGCCTCGGACACCCGGCGCGCGGCGGCCGGGGCCTTCTCCAGCGGCTCCAGCTCCTGCTGCTCCGCGTCTTCGGGGCGCGGCGGCGCGCGCCAGTAGAGGGCGAAGGCCTGGTCGAAAACCTCGAAATGCTCGCGCCGGTGGACCAGGGTGGCGCGCAGCGCGGCCTTGGCTTGCCGGCGGTCCCCCAGATCGACCAGGGACAAAGCCTCCGCGCCGGCCAGCATCTCGGTGGGGCCAATCGGCAGCCCCGCCCGGCGCAGCAGTCGGCCGAAGCCGAGCAGATTGCCGGCGAAGGCGTTCAGAACGGCACCGGCACCGTTGGAGGTGCCTTGACAGCCTCCAGCAGCTTCGCCGCCTCAGCGCCACGCAGCTTGGCGATGTCGTCCTGGTATTTGAGCAGGGCGCCCAGCGTGTCGTCCACCAGTGCCGGTTCCAGTTCCGTGGCGTTCAGCGCGCTCAGGGCCGCGGCCCAGTCGATGGTCTCGGCCACGCCCGGATATTTGAAGAAGTCGCCCTGCCGGACCTGCTGGACGAAAGCGACCACCTGGGCGGAGAGCCTGGCTGGCAGACCCGGTGCGCGGCGGTCGAGGATGGCCCGCTCCCGCGCCGCATCCGGGTAATCCACCCAGTGATAGAGGCAGCGGCGGCGGATGGCGTCATGCACCTCCCGCGTCCGGTTGCTCGTCAGCACGACGATGGGGGGTGTCTCGGCGCGGATGGTACCGAGTTCGGGGATCGAGAGCTGGAAATCCGCGAGGATCTCCAGCAGGAAGGCCTCGAAAGGCTCGTCCGCCCGGTCGAGCTCATCGATCAGCAATACGGCGGGGCTGCCGGTGAGCGCGGAGAGCAGCGGCCGCTCCTGCAGGAAGCGGCGGTCGTAGATGCCGGCCTCCAGCGCCTGCCGGTCGGTCTCGCCAGCGGCCTCCGCCAAGCGGATGGCCATCAGCTGCCGCGCGTGGTTCCATTCATAGGCGGCGGCCGAGAGGTCCAGCCCGTCGTAGCATTGCAGGCGCACCAGCCGGCGGCCGAGGCCGCCCGCCAGCACCTTCGCGATCTCGGTCTTGCCCGTGCCCGGCTCTCCCTCCAGGAACAGCGGCCGGCCCATGGTGAGGGCCAGGTGCACCGTGGTCGCCAGCGCGCGGTCGGCGACATAGCCGCCTTCGGCGAGCAGGCGCTCGGTGGCCTCGACGGAGGCCGGGAATGCGGCGTCAGCCATTCAGGAAGAGCACCACCAGCAGCACCAGCCACACCGCGCTGCCGATCCAGAAGGTCAGCGGCAGGCCAAAGATCTCGGTCGGCGCCATGGCCATCAGGTTCACGGGCACCGGACGGGCCGGGGTCGCCGGGATGTTCGGGCGGCCGGCGACATCATCCTGCGTGGTGCCGGGGGGCGTGCCGCCGGCATGTTCCACCAGCCCGGCGCCCACCAGCGTGGCGGCGCCCAGCCGCTCCTCGGGCGTGGCATTCCCGACCAGGGTGCCGGGGGCAGGGGTGGGGCGGGTGCCGGGGGGCAGCGCCGCGACTTCCGAGGGCCTGACCTCATCCGGGGCGGGGGCGGAGACCAGCGCGGCGAAACGGTCGAAGAATTGGTCCGCCATCTGCTTGGCCGTGCTGTCGATCAGGCGACCGCCCAGTTGCGCCATCTTGCCGCCGACCTGTGCCTTGACCGCGTATTTCAGCAGGGTCTCGGTCTGGGAGAGCTCTTCCAGGCTGACATCCGCGCCGCCCTTGGCGAAGCCCATGGCCCCGCCATTGCCCTCGCCGCCGATCGTGTAGGACACCGGCGCGTTGATGTTCGTCAGCTGCACCTTGCCGGCGAAGCGCGCCGCCATCGGGCCGAGCTTCACGGCGACACGAGCCTGGAAGCTGTCATCGCCTGTACGCTCGACCGTCTCGCAGCCCGGAATGGACTGCCGCAGCACCTCGGGGTCGTTCAGCGCTTGCCAGACGGTTTCGCGCGGCGCCTCGATTCGCCGTTCGCCGGTCATTTCCATGCGGGGTCTCCCTGAGGCCATCGATGAGTGCAGGAACAAAGCTAGGGCGTGATGGTTCCTACGGAAAGGGCTCGCGGGCGCGGCAATGGCGGCGACTCGGTCGCGGGTGTAGGAAGGCGCCGAAACGTCGAGGAGAGAAGCATGCCCTACGTCATTGCCGATGATCTGCCGGACGCCCCCGCGGGCCAGCGGTTCCGGGCCCTGCTGGACCGGCCCGAGATCCTCCGTATGCCCGGCGCGCATCTCGGCATCGCCGCATTGCTGGCGAAGAAGGCGGGGTTCGAGGCGCTCTACATGTCCGGTGCCGCGATGTCCGCCACCATGGGGCTGCCGGACCTCGGCATGATTACCGTGGATGACGTCGCCTGGCACATCCGCCAGGTCACGCGCGCCAGCGCGCTGCCCGTGCTGGTCGATGGCGATACCGGCTATGGCGAGGCGCTGAACGTCATGCACATGGTCCGGAGCTTCGAGGAAGCTGGCGCCGCCGCCGTGCATCTGGAAGACCAGCTGCTGCCGAAGAAGTGCGGGCACCTCAACGACAAGAAGCTGGCCGATGCGCGCGATATGGCGGCCAAGGTCGCGGCAGCGCGCAAGGCCCGGCGGCATCTCTACCTGATCGCCCGGACGGATGCCGCGGCGAGCGAGGGCATCGACGGCGCCGTGGCGCGCGCCAGGCTCTACCTCGAAGCTGGCGCCGACGCGATCTTCCCGGAAGCGCTGACGAATGCCGAGATGTTCCGCGAATTCGCCCGCCGCATGCCCGGCGTGAAGCTGCTGGCGAACATGACGGAGTTCGGCCGTACGCCCTTCTTCACGGCGGAGGAGTTCCAGGAGATGGGATACTCCATGGTGATCTGGCCGGTCAGCCACCTGCGCGTCGCCGCGAAGTCGATGGAGGAGCTGTATGCCGCCATCCAGCGCGACAGCGGCACCCACAAGATGGTGGACCGGATGCAGACCCGCGCCGAGCTCTACGAAACCATCGACTACCACGCCTACGAGGCGCTGGATGCCACGCTGGTGCAGACCATCGTGCCGGAGGCGATGCCGCAGCGGAGCTGACGGCACTGCCGCCCAGCGTCAGGCCGGCGGAAGCTCGACCGCGTAGCTGTCCAGAGCCGGCGGGCTTCCGATCAGCTTCCGCTGGTGCAGGAAGCGCGCGAAGCGCTCATAGCGGTTGCGGTCCAGCGCCGCCGGGCTGAGGGAGAAACGGTCCGCCGTATCCGCGAAGGCGCGGCGGTTCAGCTCGTTGTCCAGCTCGCGGCGCTGGCCGGCGATGAACATCTTCCAGCTTTCCTCACGGTTGTTGATGAGGAAGGTGGTCGCGCTCTCCATCGCGTCCATGAAGCGGCGCAGAACCGGGTCCCGCGCTCGGTCCCGGTGCGTGACGTAGATCAGCTCGTCATAGATCGGCATGCCGTGCTGCTCGGGGAAGAAGGCACGGCCCGGACGGCCTTCCAGCTCCAGCTGATGCAGTTCGAAGTTCCGGAAGCCGCCGAGGATGGCGTCCACCTGGCCTGACATCAGCGCCGAGGAGAGGCCGAAATTGACGTTCACCAGCGTCACGTCGCGCGAGGAAAGGCCGACGGAGCCAAGCACAACGTCGATCGAGACTTCCTCGAACCCGGCAACGCTGAAGCCGATCTTTCTGCCCTTCAGATCCGACAATTGCCGGATAGGCCCGTCCTGCAGCACCGTCAGGGTGGAGAGCGGCGTCGCCACCAGCGTGCCGACCCGCGCCAGGGGCAGGCCCTGATCCACCGCCAGATAGAGGTTCTTCTGATAATAGACGCCGAGATCGGCCTGCTTCGCCGCCACCAGCCGGGGCGGATCGGTCGGGTCGGCCGGCGCGACGATGCGTATCTCCAGCCCGGCGCGGGCGAAATGGCCGCCCTCCTGGGCGACGATGATCGGCGCGTGGTCGGGGTTCACGAACCAGTCCAGCATCAGTGTCAGCTTCGCCGGCGCGGCCGTGGCCGCCGTATTCTGCGCCCGGGCGGCCACCGCCGGCATGGCGAGTGCCGCCAGCGCCGGCAAGGCACGGCGAGGAAGGTGCGTCATTCGGTGTCTCCATCGAGAAGCGCATCGGGCTGCCAGGGCAGCATCCGGCGCAGCAGAAGGTCGATCATGAACCACAGGGCCATGGCCATGGCGGCCAGGATGGCGAGGGCGGCGAACATCATGTCGGTCTGGCTGCGGCCATTGGCCTGCAGCATGACGTAGCCCAGCCCGGCCGAGGCCCCGACCCATTCCCCGACCACGGCACCGATCGGCGCCACGGCAGCGGCCACGCGCAGGCCGGAAGCCAGTCCAGGCAGTGCGGCCGGCACCCGTACTCGCCACAGCATGGCGGCGCGGGAGGCGCCCATGGTGCTGGCCAGGTCCAGCCACCCCGGCTCCGTCCGGCGCAGCCCATCGTAAAAGGCAGTGGCCACGGGGAAGAAGATGATGATGGTGGCCATGGCGACCTTGCTGGCCAGGCCGAAGCCCAGCCAGAGCGTCAGCAAGGGTGCGATGGCGAAGACCGGAATGGCCTGGCTGGCGATCAGCAGCGGCAGCAGCCAGCGCCGCCCGCTGCGCCAGGCGGTCAGCAGCAGGGCCGTCGCGATGCCCAGCACCGTGCCGAAGAACAGCCCGAGGAGGATTTCCGTGAGCGTGGTGGCGGCATGGCCCAGCAGGATATCCCAACGCCCCAGCAAGGCGTTCCAGACCCGCAGCGGTGACGGCAGCAGGAAGGGCGGCACGCCGGTCCAGCGGACGAATCCCTCCCAGCCCAGCAGCAGGCCGAGGGCCGCGATCAGCCCTCTCATGCCGCTTCCGCCAGGCGGTCCAGCAACTCGGCCTGCGCAGCCAGCACTGCCGGATCTGTCGCGGCGCGCAGCGGCGGGGAGGCGGGGAGGGGCAGTTCCTCCGCAACCGCGCCTTCCGGGCCCGGCCGCAGTACCAGGACGCGGTGGGCCATGCGCAGGGCCTCCAACGGGTCATGCGTGACCAGCAGGACGGTGCGCCCGCCCAGCAGCCCGGCGGCCAGCCCCTGCAGGCGATGCCGGGTCGGCGCATCCACCGCGCTGAAGGGCTCGTCCATCAGCACGAAGGGGCGGTCTTCCATCAGCGTGCGGGCCAGCGCCGCGCGCTGGCGCATGCCACCCGAGAGCTCGGCGGGGCGGGAATCTTCCCGCCCCGCCAGCCCGACCGCCTCGATCAGTGCGGCGGCACGTTCAAGGTCCGGCTTCTCGCCACGCAGCCGGGCGCCGAGGGTGAGGTTGCCGCGCAGGTCCAGCCAGGGGAGCAGCAGATCCTGCTGCCCCATCCAGGCGACACGGCCGGGCAGGGGGCGGCCATCCTCCGGGTCGAGCCTTGTGCCTGGCGGCGGCGGCATGAGGCCGGCGAGCAGCCGCAGAAGGGTGGATTTACCGACGCCCGAAGGCCCCAGCAGCGCCGTCACCTCGCCCGCGCCGAAATGCAGGTCGCAGGCACCCAGCACGGGCCGGCCGCCGAGGCGGATGACAGGAAGGGCCACGCGCAGGCCAGGGGCCGGGTCAACGGCCATGCGATACCTCCGATCCCTTCGCCGGTATGACCCGGATCAGGTTCAAGGGGTCGCAGGGCCCATCCCTGCCTCTCAGCCTTATTGAAAGGCTCCCCCCGGATATCGTGCTTCTATGCATGCGCTCCGGGCGGATGCAAGAGGAAGGCAGGCAGCCATGACCGAAGGCGCCGAAGAGGACATATGAAGCCGCTGCTGATCGGGTCCGAGATCTACCGGAACTCCACCTATGGTCCGAAACATCCCCTGGCGATCCCGCGCGTCTCCACCACACTGGATCTGATCCGCACCCTCGGCTGGATGGACCCCGCACGCACGCTGGACAGCCCCATGGCCACGGTGGCGCAGCTGACGCGCTTCCATACCCCGGCGTACATCGCGGCCCTGAAGGCGGCGGAGGCGGAGCGGGATGTTCCGGCGGAAGTCCGGTCCCGGCATCACATCGGCGCCCATGGGAATCCGGTCTACAAGGAGATCTTCCGCCGCCCCGCGACCGGCGCCGGCGGCGTCTTGCTGGCCGCCGCGCTGACGGCGGAGGGGGGCATCGTGCATGTGCCGGGCGGCGGCACCCATCACGGCCGCCCTGATCGCGCCAGCGGCTTCTGCTACCTGAACGACCCGGTGCTGGGGTTGCTGGCCTGGCTGGAGCAGGGCCTGACGAACATCCTCTACCTTGATATCGACGCGCATCACGGCGATGGGGTGCAGGACGCTTTCCACAACGACCCGCGCGTCTTCACCCTCTCAGTGCATGAGGGGAACCGCTGGCCCTTCACGGGGCGGCTGGAGGACAGGGCCGGCGGCCATGCCCGCAACATCCCGGTGCCGCAGGAACTGAATGACAGCGAGATGGACTGGCTGCTGCACCATGCCATCCTGCCTCTCATCCGCCATCTGCGCCCGCAGGCCATCATGCTTCAATGCGGCGCCGATGCGCTGGAGGAAGACCCGCTGGCCCGGCTTTCCCTCTCCAACAACGCCTACTGGGCCGTCGCGCGGGCCGTCAGGGACGCCGCGCCCAGGCTCATCGTGCTGGGGGGCGGGGGCTATAATCCCTGGTCGGTCGGGCGCTGCTGGGCCGGTATCTGGGGCGTGCTGGATGGCCACCATCCGCCCGAGCGCCTGCCGCCGGAAGCCGAGGCGGTGCTGCGGGCCCTGGTCTACAACCGCGCGGCCGGGCGCAGCCCGCCGGAGCACTGGTTCACCACGCTGCGCGACCTACCCCGGCCCGGCCCGATCCGATTAGAAATCCGCCATCTCGCCGAGGCGACGCTGGAAGGGCTGCCCCAACCGGCTGGTGGTATGGCATAAGCCTTACCATGCGCCGCCGCCTCCTGCTGGCCTTGCCAGCCCTTCTCGCCACCGCCGCCCGAGCCCAGACCGGGCCGCAGCCACGCCTGCCGACCGAGCCGCTGGTGATCGTCACCCGTGACGGCAAGAGGCACGGCTTCACGGTGGAGATGGCATTGTCTCCGGACCAGCAGACCGTCGGCCTGATGTTCCGGCCGGAGGTGAAGCCCGATGAGGGAATGCTCTTCGACTGGGGCACGCCGCGGGAAAGCGCGATGTGGATGCGTAACACCATCACCTCGCTGGACATGGTCTTCATCAACGCGGATGGGCGCGTCCGCCGGATCGCGGAGCGGACGGTGCCGCAGAGCCTGGCGACCATCGAGAGCCATGGCCCTGTGCGCGCGACGCTGGAATTGGCCGCCGGCACGGCGGAGCGCCTGAACCTGCGCCCGGGTGACCAGGTGCTGCAGCGGATCTTCGGTAACGCGCCTTAATTCGTCGTCAGCGGCACGACGAAGGTCTGGCCGCAGCCAGGCACCACGAAATCCTCCTCCGGGATGCCAGCGGCGGCCAGGGCGGCGGCCAGGGCGCGCGGGGGCTCGTCGATCGCCTCCTGCGTCAGCCTGAAGGTGCCGAAATGCATGGCCAGGGCCTGGCGGGTGCGCAGGGCCTGGAAGGCACGGACAGATTCCTCCGGGTTCATATGCACCTGCTGCATGAACCAGCGCGGCTCATAGGCGCCGATCGGCAGCAGCGCGAGGTCGAAGGGACCGGCGAAATGGCCGATCTCCTCGAAATGGGCGCCCCAGGCCGAATCCCCGGCGAAACAGACATGCCCCCCTCCGCCGGCGTGCAGGCCGAAGCCGCCCCAGAGCGTGCGCCCCCGGTCGAGGAGCGTCCGCGCGCCGACATGACGCGCGGGCAGGTAGGTGGCGGTCGCACCTCCCGGCAGCGGCGCCTCCTGCCACCAGTCCAGCTCAACCACATCCTTGAGGCCATGCCGTGCCAGCAGGGCGCCATTCGCCAGCCCCGTCAGGATAGGGGGCGCGAAACGGTCCCGCAGGCGCTGCAAGGTCGGAATGTCGCAATGGTCGTAATGGTTGTGGCTGAGCAGGACGGCGTCGATATGGGGCAGGGCGTCGAAATCCAGCCCGGGACGGCGCACACGCTTCGGGCCGGCGAAGCGGAAGGGACTGCAACGCTCGCTCCAGATCGGGTCGGTCAGCAGCGTCGGGCCGCCGTGGAAGCGGATGAGGAAGGTGGCGTGGCCGATGAAGGTCACGGATACATGCCCCTCCGGGGGCGGCGCCGGGGCGGGGTAGGGCGGGTCTTCCACCCAGGCAGGCCATGGCGTGCCCTGGTTCCTCTCCCGCATCAGCCGCCAGACCTGGGCCGAGGTCGGTCCGGCGTGGCTGCCATCGGGGTTGAGGAAAAGTCCGTTCCGGCGGACGGCGCCCTTCGGGCGCGGCCGCGCGGGCTGCCTCGGCCCAGGCGGCTCCTGGGGGGATCCGTTCATCGGGCCGGTAACGCCACGCCCAGCCGCCCGGCGAGGTCCATGATGAACTGCCAGGCCACGCGGCCGGAGCGCCCGCCCCGCGTGACGGACCATTCCACCGCCTGCCGCCGCAGCTCCTCCGGCGCCACGTCCAGGCCCAGATCGGCAGCATAGGCCTCGATCATGGCGAAGAAGGTGGACTGGTCGGCGTTATGGAAGCCGATCCAGAGGCCGAAGCGGTCGCTGAGGGAGACCTTCTCCTCCACGGCCTCGGCCGGGTTGATGGCAGTGCTGCGCTCGTTCTCGATCATGTCACGCGGCATCAGGTGCCGGCGGTTGCTGGTGGCATAGAAGAGCACGTTGGCCGGGCGCCCCTCGATGCCGCCATCCAGCACGGATTTCAGCGCCTTGTAGTCCTGATCCTCCCGCTCGAAGGAGAGGTCGTCGCAGAAGACCAGAAAGCGGCGCGGGCTCTCGCGCAGCAGGTTCAGCAGCTCGGGGAGCGTGCGGATATCCTCCCGCTGGATCTCCACCAGCACCAGGGCGCCCGGCACCTCCGCATTCGCGGCCGCGTGCGCGGCCTTGACCAGCGAGGACTTGCCCATCCCGCGCGCGCCCCAGAGCATGGCGTTGTTGGCCGGCAGCCCGCGGGCGAAGCGCAGCGTATTCTCCATCAGCAGCCGCTTCTGCTGCTCGACCCCCTGGAGCAGGCCTATCCCGACCGCCGCCACACGCTTGACCGGTGCCAGATGCGCCGGAGCGCCGTGGCTGCCCAACGGGTGCCAGACGTAGGCGTCGGCGGCCGTCAGGTCGGGCTTTACGGCCATGGGCGGGGCCAGCCGCTCGAGCGCGGCGGCGATGCGTGCCAGGGCCGGAAGCAGCGGATGGGGGGCGGTCTCGGACACTGGCTGCACTCCGGCACTCTGAAGATGAAACTCAGGCAAGGTTGACTGCACAGGCCGGCAAGCTAGTTTCGCGCCCGTCACCCGGCAAGACGGAAGCCCCGCACAATGTTCATCTCCCCCGCCTATGCTCAGGACGCAGTTGCCGGTGGCGCCAGCGCCATGATCATGCAGCTGGCCCCCCTGATCCTGATTTTCGTGGTGTTCTACTTCCTGCTGATCCGCCCCCAGCAGAAGCGCGCCAAGGAACACCGTAACATGCTGACCTCTCTGAAGCGTGGTGATCGCGTCATCACCGGCGGCGGTATCCTCGGCACCGTGACCAAGGTGAAGGACGGCAACGACGAGATCGAGGTCGAGGTTGCTCAGAATGTGCGCCTGAGCGTGGTGCGCAGCACCATCGCCAGCGTCATCCGCCCAACCGCGGCCAACGACGTCAAGGCCGGCTGAGCTCAGGCTTCGAGGCACGAAAAAGGGCGCCGGGGGAAAACCCCCGGCGCCCTTCTCGTATCCGCGGTCTGCGGCGGAGATCAGGCAGACTGGCCGGACTTCAGGCCGCCCTGGTTCATCAGGCCCTCGACAACTTCCCAGTTCACCAGCTTGTTCAGGAAGTTATCCAGGTAGTTCGGCCGGACGTTGCGGAAGTCCAGGTAGTAGGAGTGCTCCCACACATCCGCGCCCAGGATCGGCGTGCCTTCGCCCGTCGCGATCGGGTTGGAGCCGTTCGGCGTCTTGGTCACCTTCAGCTTGCCGCTGTTGTCCATGACGAGCCAGGCCCAGCCGGAGCCGAACTGCGTCACGCCCGCCTGCTTGAAGGCTTCCTTGAACTGCGCGAGGCCACCGAAATCCTCGTTGATCTTGGCGCCGATCTTGCCCGGCAGGCTGTCGCCGCCCCCGTTTGGCTTCATCACCTGCCAGAACAGGATGTGGTTCCAGTGCTGGCCGGCCTGGTTGAGCACCGGCAGGCCATCGGCGCCCGCCTTGCCGGCGTCGGCGACGATCTGCTCCAGCGACTTCCCGGCCAGACCCTTGCTCTCGATCAGGCCGTTCAGCGCGGTCACATAGGCCTGATGGTGCTTGCCGTGGTGCAGCTCCAGCGTCTCCTGGCACATGCCGGAGGAGGCGAGGGCGGAGGTGTCATAAGGCAGCGGAGGCAGGCTGAAGGCCATGGCGCGATACTCCCGAACTGGGTGAAGAGGCCGCGGCAAGTGCCGGGGCCGATGGGGCGATTCGTAACCGCATTGAGAGCTAGGCTCCACCCCCTGGCTCGTCAAGCAAGCCGGAGCTTGCGTGCTGGCGCGGTCCGTTCATAACGCCGGCATGCCTGATGCCGCGCCGCTGTCCGAGCTTGCCGCCTTCGCGCGGCGCAATGATCCCGACCGATTCCTCTGCGCCCTCTTCGCGCCGCCGGAAGCGCGGGAAACGCTTTTCCTGCTCACCGCCTTCAACCATGAACTGGCGCGCGCCCGTGCCGCAACCACCAACACCATGACCGGGCTGATCCGCCTGCAATGGTGGCGAGAGGTAGTGGAGCAGGCCGCCGCGAATACACCTCCCCGGCGGCACGAGATCGCCTTGCCGCTGGCCGAAGCGATCCGCGCAGGGCGCCTGCAGCCCGAGGAGCTGATGCTTCTGATCGATGCGCGAGAGCCGGAGATGGAGGAGGAGGTGCCCAGCCTGGAGGCGCTGCAGGCCTTCCTGCGCGGCACCGCGGGGGGCTATGCCGTCATCGCGGGTCGAATACTGGCGGCACCGCCGGCGGCCATGCCCGGCCTTCAGGCGATGGGCGCGGCCTATGGCATGGCCAGCCTGCTGCGCGGCACCGCGAGCCTGGCAGCCCAGGGACGCTGCCTGTTGCCGGTGGATCTGCTGGGGCAGCACGGCCTGACGCCGGCCGATGTGGTGCGGGACCCACGCGCCCCCGCTATCTCGAAGCTCGGCAGGCACATGGCGGCCGGTGCGCTGGAATCGCTGCGGCATGCGCGCGCGAGCCTGTCCGGGACCCTGCCGCGCGGCGCCGTGGCGGCAGCCCTGCCGGGCCGGCTGGCGTCGCGGGACCTGCGCTTCATCCTCTCCGCCAGCTGGAACCCGGCGGAACCGCCGCCTCCGCGCGGTCTGGGAGACCGTCTGGCCGTCATCTGGGGCGGCTGGCGGGGCCTCTAATCCTCCACCCAGGCGGGTGACACGCCATGCACGACCGTGCGTATCGCGAAGGCTGACTGAATCCGCGCCACCCCTGGCATCCGGGAAAGCTGTTCCTTGTGGATACGCTCGTAATCCGCGGCGTCCCGCGCCTCGACACGTAGCTGATAGTCGGAGGCTCCGGTCATCAGATAGCATTCGCAGACCTCCGGGCATTGCCGGACGGCGGCCTCGAAGCGGTTGAAGGCGTCCTCGGTCTGCTTCTCGAGCGTGATCTGCACGATGACCACGGTGCGGGCCTGGGGCGCCGGGTCCTCGATGATGGCCGTATAGCCGCGGATGATGCCGCTGCTCTCCAGATGCCGGTGCCGCCGCAGGCAGGCGGAGGGCGAGAGGCCCACGGCCTCCGCCAGATCGGCATTGCTCATCCGCCCGTTGGCCCGCAGCAGGCGCAGGATCTTACGGTCGATGCCGTCGAGGGCCGGGGAGTACAGAATCTTGTTTGTCACCGCAGATTCTTCTTATGCGCCTGGTGGAAATCGCATTCCCTGCCAGTGATCGCAAGCACCTGCTGCCTGATCGGGCCTAGGCTCAGGTGTTCGCGCCGGGATCCGGCGCGCGTCGGAGCATGGCTTGAGATGAAGGTTCTGGTTCTCGGTGCTGGCGTCGTCGGCACCACCTCGGCTTGGTACCTGGCTCGCGCGGGGCATGAGGTGGAGGTGGTAGACCGCCAGTCGGGCGCGGGGCTGGAGACGAGCTTCGCCAATGCCGGCCAGGTGTCCTTCGGCTATTCCTCGCCCTGGGCCGGGCCAGGCATCCCGTTGAAGGCGCTGAAATGGATGTTCATGCAGCACAGCCCGCTGGTGATCCGCCCGCGCATGGACCCGGCGCAGTGGTCCTGGCTGTGGCAGATGCTGCGGAACTGCACCGAGACCGCCTACCAGACCAACAAGTCCCGGATGGTGCGGGTGGCGGAATACAGCCGCAGCGCCCTGGCCGATCTGCGCGCGGAGACGGGCATCCAGTATGACCACCGGGAGCGCGGCACCTTGCAGCTCTTCCGCACGCAGCAGCAGCTCGACCATGTCGGTGACGACCTTCGGGTGCTGAAGCAGTATGATGTCCCCTTCCAGGTGCTGGACCCCGCCGGCTGCATCTCGGTCGAGCCTGCGCTGGCCCGCGTCCGGGAGAAGTTCGTCGGAGGCCTGTATCTGCCGGGCGACGAGACGGGCGACGCCCATATCTTCACGCAGCGTCTGGCGGCGCTCTGCGAGGAGAGGGGGGTGCGCTTCCGCTATGGCACCTCAGTGGACCGTTTCCTGGTGGAAGGCGGCGACATCGCCGGCGTGCAGACCAGCGCGGGCGTGCTGAAGGCCGACCGCTACCTGCTGGCCATGGGCAGCTATTCGCCCATGCTCGCGGCGCCGCTGGGGCTGAAGGTGCCGGTCTATCCAGTGAAGGGCTATTCCATCACGCTGCCGGTCGCCGAGGATGCGGCCGCGCCGGCGTCTACCGTG
This sequence comes from Roseomonas marmotae, assembly GCF_017654485.1. Taxonomy (NCBI): domain Bacteria; kingdom Pseudomonadati; phylum Pseudomonadota; class Alphaproteobacteria; order Acetobacterales; family Roseomonadaceae; genus Roseomonas; species Roseomonas marmotae. The sequence goes on from NZ_CP061091.1 coordinate 2,286,849, forward strand.
ATGGACGAAACCTACAAGATTGCCATCACCCGCCTGGGCGACCGCATCCGCGTCGGCGGCACGGCCGAAATCGCCGGCTTCGACATGACGCTGCATGAGGAGCGGAAGGAGACGCTGCTCCATTCCGTGCGTGACCTCTACCCGGAGGGGGGCCGCTTCGAGGAGGCGAAGTTCTGGACGGGGCTGCGGCCGATGACGCCGGACGGCACGCCGATCATCGGCGGCACCACTTATCCCAGCCTGTTCCTGAACACCGGCCATGGCACGCTGGGCTGGACCATGTCCTGCGGCAGCGGAAAGCTGGCCGCCGATCTGGTCGGCGGCCAGCGGCCGAATATCGAATACGCGGACCTGGCGCTGTCGCGCTACGCCGCCTGATCAGGCACCCACGATGACCGCGCCGCCGAAGGTCTTCTCCACGAAGTCCTTCACGGCGGGATCGGCATAGGCGCGGGCCAGCTTCTGCGCCCAGGGCTTGGCCTCATCGCCGCGGCGCGTCACCACCAGCACGGTGTAGACGCTGTCTGCGCCTTCCACCGCCAGGGCTTCCTTCACAGGGTTCAGCCCGGCCGGCACGGCATAGTTGCCGGTGATGGCGGCGGCATCGACATCGTCCAGGCTGCGCGCGATCGAAGCCGCCTCCAGTTCCACGATGCGGATGCGCTTCGGATTCTCGGCGATATCGGCCACCGTCGCCCTGAAGTCTGCGCCGTCACGCAGCTTGAAGACGCCAGCCTTGGCCAGCAACAGCAGCGCGCGTCCGCCATTGGTCGGATCGTTGGGAATGGCGACGCGGGCGCCGTTTGGCAGATCCGTCAGCGTCTTCACCTTGCGGCTGAAGACGCCCATCACCGTCAGCACCGTCCTGCCCACCGGAACGAAGTCGAAGCCGCGCTGCTGCTTCTGCGCGTCCAGGAAGGGCTGGTGCTGATAGGTGTTGATATCGATCTCGCCCGCGGCGAGCGCGGCATTCGGCTGGATGAAGTCGGAGAACTCCGTGATCTTGATCACGAAGTTCTCGCGCGCGAGCACGTCGCGAGCCACTTCCAGCACCTGCGCGTGCACGCCGGAGGTTACTCCGACGCGCAACGGGCGGGCAGTCGTGCCGACCTCCGCTGCCTGCGCACGAAGGACCGAAGGCAGTAGCAGCGCGGCGGCACCGGTCAGGGTCAGGGAGCGTTTGGTCAGCATGGCTCAGATTCCTTTGTGTCAGAAGGCCGGAACGACCGAGCCCTGGAAGGTCACACGCACGAAATCCTTGATCTCGTCATTCTGGTAGGCGGCCAGCAGCTTCTTCACCCAGGGCGCGTTCGCGTTGTCGCGATGCACGGCGATGAGGTTGGCATAGGGGCTGTCCGCGCTCTCGAGCGCGATCGAGTCCTTCACCGGATTCAGGCCGGCAGGGATGGCGAAGTTGGTGTTGATGGCGGCGGCTTCCACCTCATCCAGCGCGCGGGGAATCTGGGCGGCTTCCAGCTCCAGGATACGCAGGCGCTTCGGGTTCTCCGTCACGTCGGCCACCGTGGCGCGGAAATCGGCGCCGTCGCGCAGCTTGAAGGCGCCATTGGCCGCCAGCAGCACCAGGGCGCGGCCGCCATTGGTGGGATCGTTCGGAATGGCGATGCGGGTGCCATTCGGGATATCCGCGACCGCCTTGTGCTTGCGGGAATAGATGCCCATCGGGAAGACCAGAGTCTTGCCCACGGCCACCAGCGGCAGGCGGCGGTCCCGCACCGTCTGGTCGAGGAAGGGCTGGTGCTGGTAGCTGTTGGCATCCAGGTCGCCATCCGCGACGGCGGCATTCGGCGTGATGTAGTCCGTGAAAGGCACGATCTTGATCACCAGCCCGTCGCGGGCGGCAATCTCCTGCACCTTCTCCATCACCTGGCTGTGGGGGCCAGCGGTAGCGCCGACGGTCAGCGGGCGCGCGGCGGTGCCGATCTCGGGCTTCTGCGCGGTGGCCGCGGCGGCGAAGGGCAGGGCGAGGCCGGCACCGAGCAGGACACGGCGATTGATGGTCATCTGGCGGCTTCCTTCTAAGTCGATCAACGGCGGCGGACGCGCCGCACAAGCCAGTCGCCCAGGGACTGCAGACCCTGAACGAACAAAATCAGCACCAGCACGACGCTGGCCATCACCTCCGGCATGAAGCGCTGGTAGCCGAAGCGGATACCCAGGTCGCCCAGGCCGCCGCCGCCCACCGCGCCGGCCATGGCGGAAAAGCCCACCAGGCTGACCAGGGTAACCGTCACCGCCGCGATCAGGCCCGGCATGGCTTCCGGAACCAGGACCTTCCAGAGGATCTGCATGCGCGTCGCGCCCATCGCGCGGGCAGCCTCCACGACACCGCGGTCCACCTCGCTGAAGGCGCTTTCGAACAGGCGTGCGATGAAGGCCGTGGCCGCCAGAGCCAGCGGGACGATGGCCGCGGTGGTGCCGATCGAGGTGCCGGCCACCATGCGGGTGAAGGGGACGATGGCCACCATCAGGATGATGAACGGCGTCGAGCGCACGGCATTGACCAGCAGGCCCAGGGGCCGGTTGATGAAGCCGTTCCGCGCCAGCCCGCCCGGTGAGGTCGCGTGCAGCAGCAGCGCGAGCGGCAGTCCGCAGGCGACGGCGATCAGCGCCGCGCCGCCGACCATCATCAGCGTTTCCCAGGCGGCCTCGATGAAGAGGTCCTGCAGGGTCGGGGTCAGCCAGGGGATCATGGTCAGATCGCCTCCGCCAAGGGGATGTCCAGCGGGGTCACGGTCAGGCCCAGCTCCTCGAACCAGGCCACCGCCTCATCGAGCTTCGCGGCGGGGCCGTAGGCCGCCAATGCCATCAACCCGAAAGGCTCCCCCGCGATCTCGTCGATGCGGCCGGATATGATGTCGAGATCGATGCCGAAGCGGCGGGACGCCTCGCTGATCACGGCGCGCGTGCTGTTGGGGCCGGCGAAGAGAACCTGCAGCAGCCGCTTCTCCTCGCCCGGCCGCCCCTCCGGCAGCCGTGCCACGGTGCCGCGCGGCACGGAATGGCCGATGGTGCTGGCGATGAAGCTGCGCGTGGTCGGATGGGCGGGGCGGGTGAAGACGTCGAAGACGCGGCCTTCTTCCAGCACCTTTCCGGCTTCCATCACAGCGACGCGGTCGCAGATTTCCTTCACCACCGCCATCTCATGCGTAATGAGCAGCACCGTCAGGTCCAGCTTGTCCCGCAGGCGGCGGATCAGGCCGAGGATGTCGTGCGTCGTCTCCGGGTCCAGCGCGCTGGTCGCCTCGTCGCAGAGCAGGATGCGGGGACGGGGCGCCAGGGCACGGGCGATTCCCACCCGCTGCTTCTGGCCACCCGAAAGCTGCGCCGGATAGGCATCCGCCTTCTGTGAGAGGCCGACCAGGGAGAGCACCTCGGCCACCCGCGCCTCGCGCTCATCCTTCGATACGCCGGCGACTTCAAGCGGGAAGGCCACGTTCTCAGCGACGGTGCGCGAGGAGAGCAGGTTGAAGTGCTGGAACACCATGCCGATGCCGCGCCGGCGCTGGCGCAGCGCGCGGTCGCCCAGCAGCATCAGGTCCTCGCCCAGCACGCGAACCTCGCCCTGCTGCGGCCGCTCCAGCAGGTTCACGCAACGGATCAGAGTGGATTTGCCGGCGCCGGAGCGGCCGACGATGCCGAAGATCTCGCCCTCCGCGACCTGGAGGGAGACGCCATCCAGCGCGCGGGTGACGGCACCATCACGGCCAGGGAAATGGCGGATCAGGCCATTCAACTGTATGGCAGGCCCGGGTCGTCCGGGCAGGGATGTCGACATATGATTTCCGGAAGGCAGACCGAGAGGACTCGGTGAAGGCGGAACGATCCGGGGCTGGCGCGTTGCGCGGTCTGCCCCTAGGTGATCAGTCGAAATCTAGTTTCGACAAGGGCGGCACATCATCTTCACCGGCGTCCTGGCGCTTTAGCGGTTGGTGTCGCGGCGCAAGCTGCATGCGTCAAATTCCGCGGGAAACGGCGTGCATTTCCACTATCCACAATGGCGGGTGTCTTGTTCTCACGCAAGCGGGTCGTGGGTGTTTAAACCCATGCACTGTCTGCATATCTCCATCCCTATACGCATGACAAAGATGCAAAGTTCCGCAAACCCATATAGAAGGCGCCGTATCGCAGGGGACGATGTGCACATGGCACCGCACCTGCCGCGGCCGATGCTGCTCCTTTCACGCCCTGCTGCCGGATTTTCCATTACCAATGCCGTTTTCTGACTCCTTGCCCGCCGTGCTGCTGCGCGCCCTCCATGAGCGCGGATATGACGAGCCCACTTCAGTCCAGTCCGCTGTACTCGACGCCGAGACACGTGGCCGCGACCTGCTGGTCTCGGCGCAGACCGGATCGGGCAAGACCGTTGCCTTCGGTCTGGCCATCGCGCCCGACCTGATGGGCGAGGCCGACCACCTGCCGCAGGCCCGCACCCCTCTGGCCCTGGTGGTGGCGCCGACGCGTGAACTTGCCTTGCAGGTGAAGACCGAACTCGCCTGGCTCTATGCGCCTGCGGGTGGCCGGGTGGTCAGCTGCGTCGGCGGCATGGACCCGGTCGCCGAGCGCCGGGCGCTCTCGCAGGGCGCGCATATCGTTGTCGGCACCCCCGGCCGCCTGCGCGACCACCTGGAGCGCGGCAACCTCGTGCCGGATGCCCTCCGCGCCGTGGTGCTGGACGAGGCCGACGAGATGCTCGACCTCGGTTTCCGGGAGGAGCTTGAGGCCATCCTGGACGCGGCCCCGGAAGGGCGCCGCACCTTGCTCTTCTCGGCCACCGTGCCGCGCGCGATCGCGGTGCTGGCCGAGAGCTACCAGCGTGACGCGCTGCGTATCGCTGCCAGCCAGGAAGGCGGGCAGCACGGCGATATCGAATACAAGGTTGCCGTAGTGGCGCCGCATGATGTCGAGCGCGCCGTCGTGAACCTGCTGCGCGCCTCCGATTCCCCGCGTGCCATCGTCTTCTGCTCGACCCGTGCCGCCGTGGCGCGCCTGCATGGCAACCTGAACGAGCGCGGCTTTCTGGCCGTGGCCCTCTCAGGCGAATTGACGCAGGCTGAGCGCAGCCGCGCCTTGCAAGGCCTGCGCGATGGCAAGGCGAGGGTCTGCGTCGCCACCGATGTGGCGGCGCGTGGCATCGATCTGCCGGATCTCGGCCTGGTCATTCACGCCGAACTGCCCAAGGAGCCGGAGACGCTGCTGCATCGCAGTGGCCGCACCGGCCGCGCCGGGCGGAAGGGCGTCAGTGTCCTGGTTGTCCCCGCGAGCCGCCGCCGGATCGCGGAGCGTCTACTGGCCGCCGCCCGGCTGAAGGCGACCTGGGGCGAGGCTCCGAACGCCGAAGAGATCCGTGCCCAGGATGCCGAGCGGCTGGCGGTGGAAGCCAAGGCCCTGGCTGCCGAGGAGCCCACGGCCGAAGAGCTGGAAGCCGCCCGGGCGCTGCTGGCTGAAAGCAGCGCGGAAGCACTGGCGGCGGCACTGCTGCGCGTGCTGCGCGCGCCCCTTCCGGCTGCCGAAGAGCTGTCTCCGGTCGTTGAGGACCGCCGCCCGCCGCGCGCGCCCCGCGCCACGCAGGAAGGTGAGGGCGCCTGGTTCCGCATGAATGTCGGGCGCGATGGCCAGGCCGATCCGCGTTGGATCCTGCCCTTCCTTTGCCGCCGCGGCCATGTGGCGCGGGACGAAATCGGCCGTATCCGCATTCTCGGGCGTGAGACGCGATTCGAAGTGGCCGGCCATGCCGCTGCCCGCTTCGCCGCCGCGGCGCGCCGGCCGGATCCGGCCGAGCCGCACATTCGCGTCGAGCCGCTGCCGCCGGGTGCCGGTGAGGACCACGGCCGCCGCCAGGAAGGCCGCCAGCGCCGCCATTCCCACTGACCGCCGGGCTTGGCATGTCATCCTTCGGGAGTGACATGCCAAGGCGGACTTGACCTCCTTCAAATGCCCGTGCTTCACGGCAAGGAGGCTGCGCGCCCTTTTCCGGAGCCGCTAAACCGAATTGAGGCAGCAGGGACATCCCGCTGGCCCAAGGACAGGGTGGTGTGGCGCAGAAGATAAGAGAGGGGCGAGCAGGGGCGGTGTCGGATGACGACGACTTCTCGGCCGGCGATTCATTCTATGATCATGCCGATCTTGATCGCCTCGCCCTCGCGACGCCTCTGCTGGGTGCCACCGGCTGGATCGACGGTCTGTCGCGGCTGATCGCCATCGACACATCGGGCTCGTCCAAGATCCAGACCCAGGCCTATGCCGACACCCTGCAGGACATGTTTGCCCCGCTGGGTTTCAGTTTCCGCCGCCTTCACGCCCCTGGCGAGCAGCACGGGCGGGCCAAGGGCGCCGCCGAGGCGGTCAGCATGGTCGCGGCACGCCGCACCGGCCGCCGGGTCTGCACCATCTATTTCCGCACGGACACCTTTCCCGCCGGTGACGGCTGGACGCGCCCCCCCTTTGCCCTGACGCGCCAGAGCAGCCGGCTGTATGGGCGCGGCACCACCGGCATGAAGGGCGCCGTCGCCGCCGTATGGGCCGCGCTGAGGGCGGCCGATGCGGTAGGACTGGGTCTGAGCTACGATCCCGTGCTGCTGTTCTGTGCCGATCGCGAAGACGGGCTGCATCCCGGCCTCCGGCATCTGGTCGCTGAGGGCGCGGTAGAGGGGCATGCCATGTGCCTGGACGGCCCGGCCGCGCCGCGTATCTGGGCCGGAAGCCTCGGGAGCATCCGCCTGGCCATCACCCTCAGCGGAACAGAGCCCGATCAGCAACGCCCCGCAGTAAACCCAATTGAGGCGATGGCGCCAGTCGTCGCCCGCCTGACGGAGCTGAAGGAGGAGATTGAGGCCCGCTGCTCCGTGGGGCAATCGGCGGATGAACCTTTCCCGGCGCTTTCCATGTCCTCGATCCATGGTGGCAAGACGGGCGCAATATGGCCCGACACATGTGACCTGGTTCTGGACCGCAGCTATGGAGCTCAGGAAGAGTTCGGTAAGGTCCTGGCGGAACTCCAGGACGCCGTGCGCGAGGGCTTCGGCGAAAGCGCCTACCTGAAACTACAGACCAGGCTGGTGGGTCACTGCCCGCCGGTCAGCAGCCCCGATCAGGGTCCGAACTGGCCCCGCTGGAAACAGGCGCTGAGCTGGGGCTTCGGCTATCCCACAACCCGGCTGCGGCGCTGGACCAGCCAGGAAGGCTCGCCCATGGGCTTTGTGCAGCAGGCAGGCGTCTCCGAGATCCTGCAGGGCGGCCTGCACCACCCGAACTCGGCGCCACATGGCCCCGACGAGTTCACCACCATCGAGGATGTGGAATCCCTGGCCCGCGCCGTCCTGGCCTATCTGGCCGACGTGACGGAAATCCCGGGCTACTGATCCCCGCCGACTGCCTGCTGCGCCAAGCGGGCATAACGGTCGCGGCTGGCGGTGAGATGGCGGCGCATCGCGCTGCGCGCCGCCCCGGGCTGCCCCGCGGCGATGGCGGCGGCGATCCGGGCATGCTCATCCCGCACGCGGGAGAGATAGGCGGCGCTGTCCGCCCCATCCTCCAGGAAGGGGGTGATGGTCTGGCGCGGGATCAGCATCGGCCCGAGGAATTCCAGGAAGCGCGGGAAGAAGCCATTGCCCGTGGCGGCGAAGATGGCGCGGTGGAATTCCAGATCCTGCGTGACGGCACTGTCGCCGGCGCTCACGGCAAGGGCGAAGGCATCTGCCGCAGCCTGAATGCGCTCGATGTCCGGCTCGCCGCGCCGTGCGGCGGCGAGGCCCGCAGCCTCGCTCTCGATGGCGATGCGGAGTTCGATGACCTGCAGCACGTCGGTCAGGGACCGCATCTCCGCCGGATCGATCCGCACCTGCCCCCGCGCCGAAGGATCGGCCACGAAGGCGCCCACGCCCTGCCGTGTCGTCACCAGACCCTCGGCACGCAGGGCCGAGACGGCCTCCCGCACCACGGTGCGGGAGACCCCGGCCTGGCGCATCAGCGCCTGTTCGGTCGGCAGACGGTCACCCGGGCTGAGCCGGCCGGCGCGGATCTCCGCCGCCAGCCGCCGCACAAGTTCCGCCGTCAGATTGGCGGGCGGCGAGAGCGGCGCCAGTTCGATGCCCTGCACCAGCTCCGGCACGGGGCGCCGGGCTACCGGTAACGCCTCCTTCGCCTTTCGCTGCTGACGCACCGTGACGTTGTCTCTCGGCATGCCGCCCGTCCCCTTCATCAGGGCGCGCGGGAGACGCTGGTGGCGAGCGTCATCTCGTCCGTGCGCGCCTCGTAGGACAGCCCCTGCTTCATGGCCCAGCTATTCACCGCGAAGTAAAGCGGAATCAGGGCCGTGTGGTCCTTGAGAGCCATCCGGGTCGCCTGCTGCGTCAGCTTCTCACGCTCGGCATTATCCATGGTCTGCCGGGCGCGCTGGATAATGGCGTCGATTTCGGCATTGCTGAAGCGGCCACGGTTGGCCGTGCCCAGGCCAAGCTTGGTGTCCCAGGTATGGATCTGCGTCTCCAGCATGCCCAGCAGCTCGGGGTTGGGCGAGAAGCCGGCGAAGTTGACGGAATACTTCAACTGGGAAGCCTCGGTGAGCCAGACGCCGCGCGGGCGCGTCTCCACGGTCGTCTGCAAGCCGGCGCGGGTCCACATCTGGGCGATGGCCTGCACCACCTGCTCGTCATTGACGAAACGGTCGTTCGGGCCGTTCAGCTGCACCGCGAAGCCATTGGGGAAGCCTGCTTCGGCCAGCAGTTTCCTGGCGCCATCCAGATCGAAGGGCTCAGGCGTCATGTCAGGAGAGGCGCCGAAATATCCCTCCGGCCCCAGGTCCCCCGCCGGCTTCCCCTGTCCCTGCAGCACGCGGGAGGTCAGCGCCTCCCGGTTGATGGCCTTGGAGAGCGCCTTTCGCACGCGCGGATCGCGGAGCGGGTTGGGGATGACGGAGCCGTCGCGTCCGCGGATATGCGGGCTGTTCTCCCGGTCGCTGTCCAGGGTCAGGAAGAGCAGGCGGTTGGAGGGGCTTTCCGCCACGTTGAATCGCGGATCGGCCTGGAACTTGTTGAACTGGTCCGGCGGCACGATCTCGATCAGGTCGACATCGCCGGCGTTGAGCGCCGCCACGCGGGAACCCGCATTGGCCAGCGGCCGGAACTCCACCCGCCCATAGGCGGGGGACCTGCCGGGGAAGGCGGGGTTGCGCTCCATCACCAGCGGGCTGCCCGGTTGCCAGGAGATATGGCGATAGGGCCCGGTGCCGATCATCGCCTTGCCGGAATTGTAGTCGTTGGTGGTCGCGCCCTCTCCGTGCTTCTTGGACACGATCATGATCAGGGAAAGGTAGTTCGGCAGCAGCGGCGTGGGCGCGCTGGTGCGGATGCGGATGGTCGTCGCATCCACGGCCTCCACCGACTGGATCGGGCGCGTATAGACGCGGAAGGAGGAAGGCGAGTTCGGCACGTCGCCGGCGCGGGACAGCGTGAAGGCCACATCCTCCGCCGTCACCGGCGCGCCGTCGTGGAAACGGGCGGCGGGGTCGAGGGCGATTTCCCAGGTCAGGTCATCCAGCACCCGCCAGCTCTTGGCGATGGCGGGCTTCAGCACCTGCCGCGCATCCTGCTCCATCAACGGCTGGAAGACGTGCCGGCTGAAGGCGATGTTGGTGATGATGCTGGCGTAGTGCGGGTCCAGGCTGGTCGGCCCGGATTCCATGCCGATCCGTAAGGTGTCCTGCGCCTGAGCGGTGACGAGGGGAAAGGCGGCGAGGGCGGCCGTAAGCAGGCCGGTGCGCAGGCGAGACATCGGAACGGCGGTCTCCGGAAGATAGGAAGGGGGGCGGGTGGTCCGCGGGGCCGCAAACTGGCATGGTGGCCCGCCAGCCGCAACGCATGACACCGCAGAGCGGAACTGTCCTGAGGATGACTGATGCCCACGCCCGAGGCACTTGCTGCCCTAGCCCCCCCGATGACCGCCTGGCGGCGCGACCTGCACGCGCATCCCGAACTGGGCTTTGAGGAAACACGCACCGCGGCCTTCGTCGCCGCCGAGCTGCGCGCAGCGGGTATCGCTGTCGAGGAAGGCCTTGCTGTGACAGGCGTGGTGGGCACGCTACAGGGCCGGCCAGGCAACCGCGCCGTCGCCCTGCGCGCCGATATGGACGCGCTGGCCATGACGGAGGCAACGGGTGCCGCTTATTCCAGCATTACGCCGGGAAAGATGCATGCCTGCGGCCATGACGGCCATACAGCCATGCTGCTGGGCGCCGCGAAATGGCTGGCCAGCCATCCGGACCGCTTCGCCGGGACCGTCCATTTCATCTTCCAGCCCGCCGAGGAATCCCGTGGCGGCGGCCAGCGCATGGTGGAGGAGGGGCTGTTCCAGCGCTTTCCGGCCGATGCGGTCTATGCGCTGCACAACCTGCCGGGCCTTCCGCTTGGCACCATAGCGGTCCCCAAGGGGCCTGTTCTGGCATCGTCGGATACCTGGCAGGTGGTGTTCCGTGGGCGTGGCACCCATGGCGCCAAGCCACATCTGGGAAGTGATGCGACCCTGGCGGCGGCTCAGTTCATCGCCGCGCTGCAGACCATCGTGGCGCGGGACCTGGACCCAATGGGCGTCGGCGTGGTCAGCGTCGGCCATATGGCGGCCGGCAACCCCGCTGCCCCCAATGTCATCCCTGCTGAGGTCCTGCTGCGCGGCACAGCCCGCGCCCTGACGGCCGATACCCGTGACCTGCTGGAAGCCCGTATCGGTGCCATCGCCCAGGGCATGGCGGCGACCCATGGCGTGGCGGCGGATTACCTCTATACCCGGCGCCTCTCGCCGACCGTGAACCACACGGCCCAGGCCGCCCTGATGCACCGCGCCGCCGGCGCCACCGTGGGCGCGGAGCGGGCTCTGGACGACTATCCTCCTATCACGGCGGGCGAGGATTTCTCAGCCATGCTGGAGGCGCGGCCAGGAGCCTATGCATGGCTTGGCACCGGTGCGCCCGCGCATCCCGAAGGCTTCCACCACAACCCGCATTTCGACTTCAATGACGCCGCCCTGGCGACCGGTGCCGCATTCCTGGCAAGCATCGTCGAGGCGGAACTGCCGGCATGACCCGCCGCGTGATCATCGACTGCGACCCCGGCACGGACGACGCCATCGCCCTTTGGCTAGCCCTTGCGTCACCCGAAATCGAGGTTTCCCTGGTCACGGTGGCCGGCGGCAATGCGGGGCTCGCGAGCACCCTGGCGAATGCCAGCGCCGTGGTGGGCCTGGCAGGGCGGCCGCTGCCCATCGTGGCCGGCGCCGACCGCCCCTTGCTCGGCGCCTTCAGGGCTGATGTGCGGGTGCATGGCATGGATGGCCTGGCCGGCGTGAAGCTGCCGGACGGGCCGGCACCCGCGCCGGGCGTGGCGGCCGATGCGATCCGGGAGCAATTGCGGAACGCCGCCCCGGCCTCCGTGACCTTGCTGGGCATCGCCGCCGCGACGAACCTGGCCCTTGCTCTCGCCACAGAGCCGGCCCTGGCCGACCGGGTGGAGGAGATCGTGCTGATGACGGGAGCCGTGGGCGAGGGAAACTGGACCCCGGGTGCCGAGTTCAACGCAGCCATGGACCCGGAGGCGCTGGCCATCCTGCTGGCGTCCGGCCGCCCCGTCACCCTGACGACACTGGAACTGACCGCCCAGGCATTGGTGACAGAGGAACGCATCGCGGCCCTGCGGTCCCTGGAAGGCGGGCTCTGCCTGGCGGCCTGCTGCGACATCATGGACGCCGTGCCACCCTCGCGGCGCCTGAATCACCGGGGGCATCCTCTGCACGACCCCTGCGCAGTGGCCTGGATCATCGCGCCCAGGCTCTTCACGGCACGGGATGTCGCGGTGCAGGTGGAATGCGGCACCGGGCCCGGACGTGGCCGCACCCATATCGACCGCTGGGGCCGCAGCGGCGTCCCACCGCATGCCCGGTTGCTGGAAACCATCGATCCTGACGGCTTCTTCGCGCTTCTCGGCGAGCGGCTGACGCGCCTTCCCTAGGTCTCGGCCTCCCGGGCCGTCTCCATCATCGGTAACGCGTCCAGCCAGCGCAGGATCTCGGGCAGGGTGTCCTGCAACGCCGTCCGGGCCTGTTCCAGTGTGTCCTCGACATGGTCGCCGGCAATGACGCTTCGGTTCAGTGCCTCCAGCGCCCGCACCAGGCGCGTGGCGCCCAGTGTGCGGGACACGCCGGCAAGCCGATGCACGAGGGCGCGGAGCTGCGCGGCATCGGTCGTGCTGTTCATGGCCGCCAAGGTTTCGGCCCCACGGCGCAGCTCGACAACAAACTCGGCCATCACCGCCGGGGCGGCCGCACCCAGGTCACGGGTCAGCGCCTCGAACGCTGCCATGTCCAGCGCGGGTGCCAGCACCGCCGCGGCGGAGGCGGAGGATGCCGCCGCCCCGCCGAATTCGATAACGACCCGCAGCAGGTTCTCGCGGTCGATCGGCTTGGAAAGATGCGCGTTCATGCCGGCCGCGGTGCAGGCCGCGACCTGCTCAGGCAGCACGGAGGCCGTCACGGCGACAATCGGAACCTGGTTGCGGGGCGGCGGCAACTGCCGGATACGGCGGGTGGATTCCAGGCCATCCATCACCGGCATCTGCAGATCCATCAGCACCAGGTCGAAATCCTCGGCCTGCACCGCGGCCAGTGCCGCGGCGCCGTCCTCGACAAGGGTGACATGATGGCCCGCGCTGGTCAGCATGGCGCGGGCCACCAGCCGGTTGGCCGCCACATCGTCCACCACCAGCACCCGGAGAGGCGTCACCCGCGCCGGCAGAGGCGGCGGGAGGGAGGCGGGCTGTGGCTCCAGCTCCTTGCCGGGCGCGCCGGACTTGGCCGGCCAGGGCAGCTCCGCCTCCGGCAGCGGCAGCTCGACCCAGAACAATGCGCCACCCTCGGGCGGGCTGTCATAGCCGATGCGGCCGTCCATGAGTGCCGCCAGCTGCGAAGCGATGGCCAGGCCGAGCCCGGTGCCAGTACCGACATCGTTTCCGGTGGTGGGTGCGGCGAGCTGGACAAAATCCTGGAACAGCATGTGCTGCTTGTCGGGCGGCACGCCCGGGCCACTGTCCTGCACCTCCAGCCGCAGGCCCTTGTCGTTCTGAAGCGGCCCCGCGCGCAGCCAGATCTCGCCACGCTCGGGCGTGAATTTCACGGCGTTTGAGAGCAGGTTCAGCAATAGCTGGCGCAGCCGCATGGGGTCGACCAGCACCGCTTCCGGCGTGCCGATCTCCACATCCATATGGAAGGATTGCTGCTTGCGGACGATCTCCGGTCCCATCAGCGTCACGCAGCGTTCCAGCAGCGGGCGCAACTCGGTGGGCGCCGGGCGTATCTCCAGCCGACCGGCGGCGATCTTGGAAAGGTCCAGCAAACCATTGACCAGATCCAGCAGGTGCCGGGCCGCGTCATGCAGCGTCTGCAACTGTTCCTTCTGGTCTGCTGTCACGCGCGGGTCGTTCAGCAACACCTGCGCGAAGCCGAGGATGCTGTTCAGGGGCGTGCGTAGCTCGTGGCTCATACGTGCCAGGAACTGGCTTTTGGCCTCACCGGCGGCGGCGGCGGCGTCACGGGCGGCCGCCAGATCATCGATGGTGCGCTTGATCTCCGTGATATCGGTGCGGATGCCGACGGTGCCGCCGCCGGGCGTGGCACGCTCCGTCACCAGCACCCAGCGGCCATCGGGCAGCAGGCGCTCCATCGGGCGGTTCTCGCCCCGGTGCCAGAGCCGCATCTCTTCCAGGAAGGTGTCGACGTCGTTGCCAGCCTGCGGATACTGGCCGCGCTTGAAGCCTTCCCGCATGATGTCGTCGAAATGCGCGCCGGGTTTGATGAACGGTGCGCTGGCGCGATAGAAATCCTTGTAGCGGCTGTTGCAGGCGATGAGCCGGTCGTCCGCATCCCACATGACGAAGCCATCGGTCATCGAATCGATGGCGCTTTCAAGCATGGAGCGCCAGCGGCTGCGCTCGGCCTCCACCTTTTCCCGCTGCCGCAGGGCCAGGATCAACGTGGCGGCGATCACCATGACGAGCACGGCGAAACCGGCGGAAATCATGTAGGCGCGGGTGCGCTCCTTCTCCCACCCCGCCAGTGCCGCGTCGAGCTGCATGCTGACGGCGAGGGACAGGGTCGGATAGAGCGTCGGCCGGACGGCCGAGATGATGTTGTCGCCGTTGAAGCGGCTGGTGGACTGGAAGATCTCCGTGCCATCGGGGCGGGAGAGGCGCGCGAAGGACGGCGGCAGCAGCTTGTGCCCGATCAGCGTCTCGTCATGCGGCAGGCTGGCCATCAGCGTGCCGTCGTCGCGCTCCAGGCTGATGCGCAGCCCGCCGCCTTCGCCGCTGACCGCCAGAAGCGTGCTGATGACGGGAACCGGCACCTCCGCCACCGCGACCAGCGGCCCGGTTTCCGGCAGCGTGATCCGGCGTGCCATGAACAGCGCCCATTCTCCCGTGGCCGGGTTGCGGAAGGGGCCGCCGATCATCACGGCCCCCGCGCGTGAGCCGCTGTCGAAAAAGGCCGCCGTGAGCGAGGAGGGCAGAGGCCGCCGGCGGGAGACGGCGAGGCCGGTCGCCACCGGGATGCCATCCGGCCTCACCAGCAGCACGTCGCGGAAGGTGAAGTTCTGGTTGTTCAGCTCCCGCAGCACTTTCTCGACCTGCTGCATATCCAGCGAGCCACGCGCCGAGAGCGGCGCGAGGATCGCCGGCATGCCCGCGAGCATGGCGTCCACGGAAACGAGGTTGCGATTGAGCGAGGCTTCCACCGCGCGCGCGATCCGCTGGACCGTCTCGGAAGCGGCTGTCATCGCCGCCTCCCGCGCGCGGCTTACCAGAAGGCCGGTGGTGACCCACTGCGCCGCCAGCAGCACGGCGGCACCCAGAATGACAGCAAGCCGCAGACGCCGGGAATGCAGCATTTCAATGCGCATAGGCCGGGATGCCCAGCGTGGGACCCAGATACCGGTTCCAGGCATCGGCACAATCCGGCCCGCAGCGATCCACCCAGCGCGGCAAGACCGTCTGTACCAGCAGGCTGCGCCGGCGGGCATCGTCGGCGGGGGTCACCGGTACGATGGTGAGGCTGCCCCGCGCATCAGTCGTGCAGCCCGGCTTGCCGGCGCTGCAGTCCAGACCTTCGCCCGTCTCGCGCGCCGCGGCTTCCCAGATGCTCTCCTCCAGATCCGTGAGGCCTTTCTGGATGACCTCGCGAATATCCTGGGGCAAGGCTCGCCAGGCTTCCTGGTTGGCACCGAACACCGAGACCCCCCATGTCAGGGCCATGGAATGGATATGCGACGTCACTTCCTGCAGCCCGACGGCATTGCCGGATAATGTGCCGGTGACAGCGCATTCGACCACGCCTGCCTTCATGGCTTCGACAATGCCGGCGAAGGGAATGACCACCGGGGTGGCGCCCAGCGCCTCGAACATCTCCGCCTGACCGACGGAGGAGGCGCGGATTCGGCGGCCCGCCAGGTCCGCGAGGCCCGTGAAAGGCCGGCGGCACCAGGTGACCTGGGCCGGGTAGGTGTAGACCGCCAGGAGTTCCGTCCCGTAGCGTTCCTGCAACAGCCGCTTCAGATGCGGGCGGTAGAGGCGCACGGTCTGGCGCAGGTTGGCGAAATCCGGGTTCAGGGCCGGCAGGTCGACGGCATTGAATTCCGGCTCCTCGGAAGAGACGATTGCCAGCAGAGCGGTGCCGAAGGGCACGACCCCCAGGCGCATCAGCTGCAGCATCTCCTCGGCCCGGAAACCCGCGCGGTCGAACGGCGCGATCTCGCCTACCACGCGGCCGTTGGTCAGCTCCGAGATGCGCTTGCGCCAGAACGGCTCCTCGTAGCGCACATATTGGGAGACGTCTGCCAGGCCTCCAACCACCTTCAGCCGAAGCGGCTCTTCTGCTTTGGCCCCGGATGACAACAGGAGTGCCGCCAGGATACCGGCGGCTCCGAGAATATGGCACCAAGGACGCATGCGGACCGGCAGGGTTGCAAACATCGCCTCAATCCTCTCGCCGCATCGGCCGTAAGATATCGAGATAGCAGATTACAAGATCTTGTGCGCGGAACCAACCGCAGAGGCATCGTTCGCTGATTCCAGGCGCTCTTTCGTTAATTCTGCAGAGGATGATGCGGAACGATGGCCATGGTCGGGCATACTGATATCGTAAGCCATCGCGGGGGCGCCCTACTCTGGCCGGAAAACAGCCTGGAGGCCTTTCGGAACAGCCTTGCGCTTCCCGTCGAGCAGGTGGAATGCGACGTGCGTCTCTCCGCCGATGGCGTGCCCGTGGTGATCCATGACCATACGGTGCAGCGGACCACCCTGGGGCAAGGGGCGGTCTCCGCCCTGACCGCGCGGGAACTGTCGCAGCTGCGGCTGCGTCATGCGCCGCATGCCTCTGTCCCGACCCTGGCCGAGGTGGCGGCGCTGTTCTCGGGCAAGTTGACACAACTTCAGGTTGAAATCAAGGGCGGGCCGCAGGACGGATCCCGACCCGCGGCGCTGAACCGCAGCCTGGCCGTGCTGGATGCCGCGGGGATTCGCGGCCAGTCCCACATCATCGCCTTCGATGCCGGCATAGCCGCCGATGCCCAGGTGGCTGGAGGACTGGCAGGGGTGATCTGGCTCTTCGAGCGACATCTGCTGGAGCATGTCGGCGTCGATGGCGTGATTGCCCTGGCCCTGGACCATGGCTTCAAGATGATCGAGACGGAAATCGACGTGCTGGATGCGCCACTCTGTTCGCGCTTCCGGCAGGCCGGGCTTCGGCTGGGAGCCTGGGGCGCCAGTCGGGCCGATGCTCTGGCCAAGGCCTTCGGACTTGGCCTGGATGCGGTGGCTACTGACGATCCCGTATTGGCGCTTCGTCTGCGTGCCTGACTATGGCGCGGCCAAGACCCCCGCGCAGTTAGCCGGCAGCAGCCGCGGCGGGCGGGCAGGGGCAGGGCGCCTGGCTTCCCCTCTGAACCACCACTCCAGACTGGCATCGCAGCCGTCGCCCAAGGGAACGGGGGCCTGATCCTGGCAGCCTGCCTGGCCCCGCGGGCAGCGCAGGCGCAGATGCATGTGGGAGTCGTGTCCGGCCCAGGGACGGATGCGCCGCAACCACGCCTCACCACCATGATTGCGGCACAATGCGCGCTTGATGGCGGGATTCACGAGCACGCGGTCAATTTCTGGCATTTGGGCCGCTGACCGGATGAGTGCCTCGTGCCCCGGCGAATAGACGTCGGGATCGATATCCTGACCGTCCGGTCGCACAAGGGAGGGGACGTTGAGCCTCTCCCGCGCAGGCCGGGGCCGAGCGGGACGGGGCGCCACATCCAGCCAGACATCGGCATCCAGCCCGATCTGGTGGCTGGCGTGGCCCCAGGGCATCGGCCCGCCACGCGGCTGGCTGACATCGCCGATCCAGATCGGCGGCAGTCCCGCCCCGGTTGCCGCGGCAGCGAGGGATGCCAGCGTGTCGATCATCGCCGGATGCCCCCAGAAGCGATTGCGGGATAACCGCACCACTTCCCACCCCGGCCCCTCGGGCGGCATGGCCACCGCGCCGGCGATGCAACCGAGGCCGTGGCTGCCAATCACACGGGGCGCCTCAACCGTCGGATGGCCCGCCGCCGCCCAGCCTGGCGCGCTGGTATCGGCGGCGGAGGCCGGGAAGGCCAGCGGCAGCAGAACAAGACAATGGAGGACGCGAAACAGGCGCATGCTCGGTATCCTGCTCGGATTGGGCGTGGCGACAGCGGCGCGCCGCCATTCCGCCGCCATGTTCCTGGGGAAACTGCACAGTCAAGGCTGCCGCAACCTTGGCGTGCGGCATGCATGGGAGATGGTGGTTTGAAGGGTATCCTGCTAGCCGGCGGCGCCGGCACGCGTCTGCATCCCGCGACCCTGGCGATATCGAAGCAGCTTCTGCCGGTCTACGATAAGCCCATGGTCTATTACCCGCTCTCCGTGCTGATGCTCGCGGGCATCCGGGAGATCATGATCATCTCCACCCCTCACGACCTGCCGCTGTTCCGGCGCCTTCTGGGTGATGGCAGGCAATGGGGTCTTTCCTTTACTTATGCGGAGCAGGATCGGCCGCGTGGCATCGCGCAGGCCCTGACCCTCGCGGAAACCTTCCTGGACGGTAGCCCGGCGGCACTGATACTGGGCGATAATATGTTCTATGGCAACGACTTGGACAGGCACCTTGCCATCGCACATGAAACCCTGGCCAAAGGCGAGGCGGGGGCGGTTGTCTTCGCCTACCGGGTGGCGGACCCCCAGCGTTACGGTGTCGTGGAGTTCGATGCCTCCAACCGCGCATTGAGCCTGGAGGAGAAGCCGAAGCTGCCGCGATCGGACTGGGCGGTGACGGGACTTTACTTCTATGACGGCCGGGCATCCTCCCTGGCAGGCCAGCTCGAACCCTCGGCGCGGGGTGAGATCGAGATCACGGACCTGAACCGCCGCTATCTGGAGGAAGGGCAGCTCAGCGTGCTGCAACTGGGCCGTGGCTTTGCCTGGCTGGACACGGGCACGCATGACAGCCTGCTGGAGGCCGGTGAGTTCGTCCGGGCCATCGAGAAACGGACAGGCCAGAAGATTGCCGCCGTCGAGGAAGTGGCTTGGCGGATGGGTTTCATCGACGAAGCGCAGCTTATGGCGCTGGCCGTGCCGCTCCGGAATAGCGGCTACGGCGCCTATCTCGAGGGCCTGCCGCGCCAGGGCCCGTAAGTCTGGCGCGGCCCGGGGCGCCCTAGCTTCCGGAGAAGCGGAAGGCGCCCGGTATCGGCTGAGCGTCCGACGCGGGGGCAGCGGCCTCCTGCTGCGCCTGCTTCATCTTGCTCTCGATCTGCTTCAGCAGCGTCACCATGCCGTTGGTGAAGGTAGGCAGCTGGACCACGGGTATGATCAGCTGGCCGCAGGGGGCAGGCGTGCCGTCCGGCTTCGTCTGCACCAGGGTCAGCCGCGCGACGCCGAAATTGACGTTCGCGTCCAGGATGCCGTCCGCGAAGACGGTGGGTTGGTCGGGCATTGCGTTCCTAGGTCCTTATTGTTCGCGGAAGGCGCGGTGGAAGCTGTCGAGCACCGGCTGGATCATATAGCGAAGGAAGCTGCGGCTGCCGGTCTGGATCTGTGCTTCCACAGGCATACCCGCGCGCAGGGCCACATTCTCCAGCTTGGCCAACTGGTCCTCGTCCACCACGATCTGCACGCGATAATGGCTGGCGCGCGTGCGCTCATCCACTGTCACGTCGCTGGCGACATAGGTGACGTGTCCGTGCAGGAAGGGCACCAGGCGCTGCTTGAAGGCAGGCAGGCGAACCTCGGCCTCCAGCCCAGGATAGACCACGTCGATGTCAGTGGGGGATAGCTCGACCTCCGCCACCAGCCGGTCGCGGCTCGGGACCAGCTCCATGACGGGCTCCCCGGGCTTCACCACCGCCCCGAGGTTGAAGAAACGGCTGCCGAGGATCGTGCCATCCTCCGGCGCCACGATTTCCCGGCGCGTCACCACGTCCTGGGCAGCGCCGAGCTTCTCCTCCGTCTCATTGAGCCTGCTGCGCACCTCGCGCGATTCAGTGGATACATCGGCCAGGCGCTGGTCACGCACCTGCTGCATCTGGCTGCGCGCTTCCGCGGCGGCGGCGGCGGCCCGCTCGGTCTGGCCGATCAGGTCCTGCATGTTGCCTTCCAGGGAGGCGACGTTGCGCTGCAGGGCCAGCAGGCGCGGCATCCGCTCCAGCCCCTGTGCGACCAGGGTTCGGACGTCCTGCTCCTCCCGCTTGATCAGCTCCAGCTGCCGCTGCTGGCTGCCGATCTGGGCGCGGGCGGAGGATGCGGTGGCTTCATGCTGGGCGATACGGGCCTCCAGCACCTGGATCTGGCTGATCAGGCTGGCCTGACGGGCGGCGAAAAGCGTCCGTTGCCCCGTCATCGCCTCCAGCGACCGCGGATCGCCCGCTTCCAGCAGTTTCTGTGGGAAGGTGATCTCGCTCGCGCCGTGCCGCTCGGCTTCCAGGCGGGCGAACTGCGCCATCAGCGCCCAGTGCTGCCCACGCAGCATCTCCAGGCTGGCGGCGGACTGGGCATCATCCAGCCGCATCAGGACCTGGCCTGCCTTCACCTTGTCGCCGTCACGGGCCAGGATTTCCCGCACGATCCCGCCTTCCAGGTGCTGGATGGTGCGACGGCTCCCTTCGCTGCGGATCTGGCCAGGGGCGATGGCAGCCTCTGCCAGTGGTGCCAGCGCCGACCAGAGCAGGAAGCCGCCGAAGAAGACGAGGATGGCCAGGATGCCCAGCCACATGGCTCCGCTGGTGCGGGGGCGTGGCGTATCCAACTGGCCGGGGGCGAGCGGCGGCATGCCCGTCTGGCCCACCGGAGCGGGAGGGGAGCCGGCCGGAGCGGTCGTGATGCTCATGCGTTACCTCCCGGTGCGAGACGGCCTGTGGCGGTGGCAGCCACGGCGGGGGCCGCGGCCGGGCGGGGCTGCGGCATCAAGCGGCGCAGCACCTCGGCCCGCGGGCCGAACATCTCCACGGCGCCGTCCTTCAGCAGCAGGACCTTGTCGACGCCCTGGACCAGGGTGGGGCGGTGGGACACGAGCACCACGGTCGTGCCCCGGCTCTTCAGGGTGTCCACGGCCCGTTGCAGCGCGGCCTCGGCATCACCGTCCAGGTTCGAGTTGGGTTCATCCAGGACCACCAGCTTCGGATTGCCGAACATGGCGCGGGCCAGGCCCACCAGCTGCCTCTGCCCGCCGGAGAGGTGCTGGCCGCCCTCGCCGATCTCGGTCTCATAGCCCTGCGGCAGGCGGAGGATCATCTCGTGGCAGCCCGCGAGGCGGGCGGCGGCGAAGACAGCCTCCGGCTCGGCATCCGCCATGCGGGCGATGTTCTGGAAGACAGTGCCGTCAAACAATTCCACATCCTGGGGCAGGTAGCCGACATGGCGGCCGAAATCCTCACGCTTCCAGGTATAGACATCGGCGCCATCGAGCCTGACGTTCCCGGAACTGGGCGCGAGGGTGCCGATCATCAGCCGGATCAGCGTGGTCTTGCCGGCGGCCGAGGGGCCGATGACGGCCAGGCTTTCCCCCGGCTCCAGCCCGAAGGAAACGCCCTTGATGATGGCCATCGGCTGGCCGGGGACGCCGTAGGTCACCCGCTCGGCCGCGACCCGGCCGGTAGGCTCCGGCATGGCCAGGCCCGGTGGCCGGATGCGCGGCAGGGCGAGAAAGATGTTCAGCCGCCGCAGCGCCTGACGCGTCTGCACCAGCCCTTTCCAGCCGCCGATCAGCTGCTCCACCGGCGCCAGCGCCCGCCCCATGATGATGGAGCCTGCGATGGAGGCGCCGGAGGTAATCTCCTGCCGCAGCACAAGATAGGCACCGATGCCCAGCACGGCCAGCTGCACCGCGAGGCGGAAGAACTTGGTGGCGGAGAGCAGGATGGCCGCCCGGTCCGCCGCCTTCTGCTGCGGGGCCGTGACCTGGGCGACGCCCTCCCGCCAATGCCGCAGGACAGCGTTGCTCATGCCCATGCTGTCGATCACCTCGGCATTGCGGGCGACCGCATCGGCCCGCCGCTGGCTGGCCATGGCCGCCGTGCTGGCCTGCCGCAGCAGGGAGGAGGTGGTGAACTCATTGAGGAGCGTCAGGCCGAACAGCATCACCGCGCCCGCGAGGGCGACGAAGCCCATCAGGGGATGCAGCAGGAAAATGGCGCCGAGATAGATGGGCACCCAGGGCACGTCATAGACCGCCAGCGCGCCTGGGGAGCCCAGCCAGGACCGGCAGACCGCAAGGTCCCGCAGCGCCTCCATCCGGTAGGGGCGTCCCCGCAACTGAGATTCCAGCGCGCGCTCGAAGCCCTCCGGCGCGACACGGGCTTCGATCCAGCCCGCCACCCGCTGCATCACCTGGCCGCGGACCGCCTCCAGCACCGCCAGCAGCAGGACGGCGCTGACGGCGATGATGGTGAGGAAGATCAGCGTGTCCAGGCTGCGGGTCGCCAGGACGCGGTCGAACACCTGCATCATATAGAGTGACACGGTAAGCTGCAGCAGGTTCACCACACCGCTGAACAGGCCAACGGCCACGAACTCACGCCGGCACGCCCGGATGGCGCGGGAGAGGAGAGTGTCGGAGGCACCTTCGGTGCCAGGCTGACGGAATACGGCCATCGTGGTCTCGGCCGTATCAGCCCTGGCGCCCGGCGTCAGCGGAGCGGTGGTGCGTCGTCATGCGTCTGGGAACTCCATGGACCGCGGCGAGGTATATCATGGACCGCGGCTTTCAAAGATCATGTAAATCTCCGGAGCTTTATCAGTGCTGCTACGGAGTGGAGCAGGAATTCTGGCGGCAGTTGTCTGGTTGCCGGGCGCGGGCAAATAAGCACGCGTCTGATAATGGAAAAAGCCGCAAAGCCAGACCTGCATTTCTCAAATCGGTGTCGTGTCATCTCGCGCGGGGCCGGGTGCTGCCCTGCCGGACCGAAAGACAAAGCGCCGGCTTAGCAAAAAGTTGCCGCCCAGGCCGGCGATTGAGCCGGCCGCGACGCCGATGACGGGATGCGTATGGGCCAGCGCCCAGGTGCTCACCAGCAGACTGTAAGTGCCGTAATTGATGACGAAACCAAAAAGATTGACCAGGAGGAACATGGCCCATTGCCGGCCGCGGCTGCTCCTGTCGGCGTCACGGAATGTCCATGCCCGGTTCAGTGCCCAATTGGCCGAGGCCGCCGTCAGGTAGGAAAGCGCCCGGCCCAGATAGAGACCGGCGCCGAGCGAGAGCGCCGCGTAGAGCGTGACAGTGTCGATCAGGAAGCCCAGGGTCCCGACCACGCCGAAACGGAAGAGTTCTCCGAACAAGCCCGCATGGCGTGGCGGGAGGCGGGAGAGAAGGGCGGGCAGGGGCATGCCCGGCGCATAGGCACTGATGGCCGTGCTGCCAAGAGGGGGAGGGGCCGATTCCCTCTTGCGCCTGCCTGGGGGCTCGGCTTCCCTCTTCACAGATTCGGCAGAGCCCCGGGGGGGAGACCACGGACATGTTGAGACGGCAGTTATTTACCGGCGCCGCCGGCGCCGCCATGGGCTCGGCCCTCCCTCGCTTCGCGATCGCCCAGCGCGCCAATACGAGGCCGCTGAAGTTCATCGCGCAGGCCGATCTGGCCGTGGTCGATCCCATCGTGACCACCGCCTATGTCAGCCGGAACCATGCCTATATGGTCTGGGACACGCTGTACGGCTTCGACGAGAATTACCGGCCCCAGCCGCAGATGGTGGATGGCCATACCGTCGATGAGGACGGCAGGCGCGTCACCATGACGTTGCGCGACGGGCTCAAATTCCATGACGGGGAGCCGGTGCGCGCGCGCGACGCGGTAGCCTCGATCCGCCGCTGGGGCGCGCGGGACGCGCTGGGCCAGGTGCTGTTCTCGGTACTGGACGAACTCTCGGCGCCCGACGACAGGACCATCCTGTTCCGCCTGAGGAGGCCCTTCCCGCTGCTGTTCGAGGCGCTGGCGAAGCCTTCGACCCCCGTCTGCTTCATCATGCCGGAGCGGCTGGCGAAGAGCGACCCTGGAACCCCGGTCACGGAGGTCGTCGGCTCAGGGCCCTTCCGGTTCAACCATAATGAGCGGGTCCCCGGCAGCCTCATCGTCTATGAGAAATTCGCCGGTTATGTGCCCCGCGCTGATGGGGTGGCGAGTTGGACCGCCGGGCCGAAGCACGTGCATTTCGACCGCGTCGAGTGGCATGTGATACCCGATGCCGCGACGGCCGCCGCCGCGCTCCAGAGCGGGGAGTTCGATTGGTGGGAGCAGCCGACAGGCGACCTGCAGCCGGTTCTGCGCCGCTCCCGCGACATCGTCCTGGAGAATCCGGACCCGACCGGGCTCTGCGGTATGGCGCGCTTCAACCACCTGCACCCGCCCTTCAATAACCCGGCGATCCGCCGGGCTCTGCTGGGGGCGGTCAGCCAGGAAGACTACATGACGGCGGTGATCGGCACCGACCGGAGCCTCTGGCGCGACCAGGTGGGCTTCTTCCCGCCGGAGACGCCGCTGGCGAGCGATGCCGGGATGGAGGCGCTGACCAGCCCGCGCGACTATGAGAAGGTCAAGCGGGATCTGGCCGCTGCCGGATATAACGGCGAGAAGGTGGTGCTGATCGCGGCCAGCGACTTCCCCTCGTTGAACGCCCTGGCGCAGGTCGGCAACGACATGCTGGTGAAGTCCGGCATGAATGTGGACTTCATCACCGCCGACTGGGGCACGGTGGTCCAGCGGCGCGCGAGCCGGGAGGCGCCGGAGAAGGGCGGGTGGAGCATGTTCTTCACCTTCTGGTCCGGGCTGGACATGTTCAATCCCGGCGTCCAGCAGGCCCTGCGCGGCCATGGGCAGGCGGCCTGGTTCGGCTGGCCAACCGCACCGAAGCTGGAAGAGCTCCGCACCGCCTGGTTCGAGGCCCCAGACCCGGAGGCGCAGAAAGAGGTGGGCCGGCAGATCCAGCTGCAGGCCTTCCAGGACGTCCCCTATCTGCCCGTCGGGCAATATTTCCAGGCAACGGCCTATCGGCGGGACCTGACTGGCGTCCTGAAGGGCCTGCCCCTGTTCTGGAACGTTCGCCGCGCCTGAGCCACGGCTTTGCCGTTTCCGTGGGCAGTGACGGCGGCTCCTTAGCGGAGCCGCCCCTCTGCTTCGTTGAAGCTCCGCAATGCTGTCTCCTGGCACGGCCTGTGCTTGGCCATCGTGACACCGGCCATGCATTTCGCATGGCGCAGGGGCTTCGGCAGGGAGCGTACGACCATGGAGAGAAGGACTTTTCTCAAGGCGGCAGTCATTGGCGGGGTGGCGGCATCGGCGGGGGGTGTCGCGATGCCGGCCCTGTCGCAAGGCGCCGCGGCGCGGACGCTCCGCTTCGTGCCTCAGGCCAACCTGGCCAATTTCGATCCGATCTGGGGCACGCAGTATGTGGTGCGGAATGCCTCACTGCTGGTCTGGGACACGCTCTACGGTGTCGACGCCAATATCGTGCCCCAGCGGCAGATGGTGGAATCCGAGGAAGTCTCGGCCGACGGCCTCACCTGGGTCTTCAGGCTGCGCCCCGGCCTGAAGTTCCACGACAATACACCTGTGCTGGCGAAGGATGTTGTCGCCAGCCTGACCCGCTGGGCGGTGCGGGATCCCATGGGGCAGATGATCCGCAGCCTGCAGAACGAATTGGTCGCGGTCAATGACACCACATTCCGCTGGTCGCTGAAGGCGCCTTATCCGAAGCTTCTGCTCGCACTGGGCAAGAACAACGCGCCTTGTGCCTTCATTATGCCGGAGCGGATCGCCCGCACCGATCCTTTCCAGCAGATCACGGAGTATGTGGGTTCCGGACCTTTCCGCTTCGTGCGGGAAGAATGGGTGCCCGGGGCCAAGGCCGTCTTCGCCAAATTCGACGGATACGTGCCGCGCGACGAGGCGCCGAGCTGGCTGGCAGGCGGCAAGCGCGTCATGGTGGACCGGGTGGAATGGATGATCATGCCCGACCCTGCCACAGCCTCCGCCGCCCTGCAGAACGGCGAGGTGGACTGGTGGGAGAACCCCATCGCCGACCTGGTTCCGATGCTCCGTGCGAACCGCAACATCGAGGTGGACATCGCCGACCCTCTCGGGAATGTCGGCAGCTTCCGGATGAACCACCTCCATCCGCCCTTCAATGACCCGCGCGCCCGCCGTGCCGTCCTGATGGCGCTGGATCAGGAGGACTACATGCGGGCGCTGGTCGGTGACGATGAGAGGCTCTGGAAGGTGATGGGCGGGTTCTTCACGCCCAATACCCCTCTCTACAGCGAAGCCGGCGGCGAGATCCTGAAGGGCCGCCGCGACATCGATGGCGCCAGGAGGCTGGTGCGCGAAGCAGGCTACGACGGCCAGCCCATCACCATCCTGGTGGCGCAGGATCAGCCGATCACCAAGGCCTTTGGCGATGTCAGTGCCGACCTGCTGAAGCGTATCGGCATGACGGTGGATTTCGTGGCAACCGACTGGGGCACGGTCGGCGCCCGCCGCGCCGTCAAGTCTCCGCCGTCCCAGGGGGGGTGGCATATCTTCCACACCTGGCACGCCGGGGCCGATTGCATCAATCCCGCCCCCTACACAGCCCTGCGCGCCAATGGCGAGAATGCCTGGTTCGGCTGGCCCAAGAGCGATGCCGTCGAGGCTGCGCGGGACGCATGGTTCGCAGCCGAAGATCTGCCGGCCGAGCGGGCGGCGGTGGATAAAATGAACGCTGCGGCGGCAGATTTCGGACTTTTTGCGCCGACGGGATTCTTCTTGTCGTATCAGGCATGGCGTAAGAACATATCTGGTGTGGTAAAAGCGCCGGCGCCTTTCTTCTGGGGCGTCTCCAAAACCTGATCGGATCCTCATGCTCGCCTATATCATCCGACGTATTCTGGCGACGATCCCAGTCATGGCGATCGTCGCGCTCTTTGTGTTCAGCTTGCTCTATCTGGCGCCAGGCGACCCTGCGGCAGTGATCGCCGGTGACCAGGCGACGCCCGCGGATGTCGAGCGTATCCGGGCAAGCCTCGGCCTGGACCGTCCCTTCCTTGTGCGCTTTGGCGAATGGTCCTGGCGGATCCTGCAAGGCGACCTCGGCCTGTCGATCTTCACCAACCTGCCGGTGACGCGGATGATCGCGCAGCGGATCGAGCCCACCCTGTCGCTGATGGTCGTGACGCTCATCCTGGCCGTGGGCATCGCCGTGCCGATGGGCGTGTTGGCGGCCTGGAAGTCGGGCTCCTGGCTGGACCGCCTGGTCATGGGCTTTGCCGTCCTCGGCTTCTCCGTGCCGGTCTTCGTGGTAGGCTATCTGCTCGCATATATCTTTGCGCTCCAACTGGACTGGCTGCCGGTGCAGGGATACACGCCCATCTCCAACGGCGTTTGGCCGTGGCTGCAGAATCTGATTCTGCCGGCTGTGGCACTCGGCGGCGTCTATATCGCGCTGATCGCCCGCATTACCCGCGCGACCATGCTGGAAATCCTGCAGCAGGACTATATCCGCACGGCCCGCGCCAAGGGCGCCGGGCAGCGCACCATCCTCTTCCTGCATGCGCTGAAGAATGCCGCGGTGCCCATCGTCACGGTCATCGGCATCGGCGTGGCGCTGCTGATCGGTGGTGCGGTGGTGACCGAGAGCGTCTTCGCCATCCCCGGCCTGGGCCGGCTGACGGTGGACGCCATCCTGCGGCGGGACTATCCGGTCATCCAGGGCGTGATCCTGCTGTTCAGCTTCGTTTATGTGCTGGTCAATCTGCTGATTGACCTGAGCTACACTCTGTTCGACCCGAGGATCCGGTATTGAGCACCAGCGCCCTTCCTCCCGGGGGAATCCCCGCGGCCGCCCCAGAACTGCCGGACATCCTGCCCGATCGCCGTGCGCGAAAGGGTGCCATCGGCTTCCTGATGCGCTACCCGACCATCGCCATCGGTGGCTTTTTGCTGCTGCTGATGGTGGCCGTCGCCATCTTCGCCCCCTACCTCTGGACCAAGGACCCCACGGCCCTGGCGCCGGCGATGCGTACGCGCGATCCCTCCGGGCGCTGGTGGTTCGGCACGGACATGCTGGGGCGTGACGTCTATTCCCGCGTCCTCTACGGCGCCCGCGTCTCGCTCACCGTGGGCTTCGGTGTCGCCATCGCGTCCTCTATCGTGGGGCTGGCGATCGGGCTGGTGGCCGGCTTCATCCGCGTGGCTGACAGCATCATCATGCGGATCATGGACGGGCTGATGTCCATCCCGTCCATCCTGCTGGCCATCGCGCTGATGGCACTGACGCGGGGCTCGGTCGGCAATGTTATCCTCGCCATCACGGTGGCTGAGATTCCACGCGTGTCCCGCCTTGTCCGTGGCGTCGTGCTGAGCCTGAGGGAGCAGCCTTATGTGGAGGCCGCCGTCGCCTCCGGCACCCGCACGCCCGTTATCATCTGGCGGCACATCCTGCCCAATACCCTGGCGCCGATGACGGTGCAGGCAACCTATATCTGCGCCAGCGCCATGATCGCCGAAGCCATCCTGAGCTTCATCGGCGCGGGCACGCCGCCGATCATCCCCTCCTGGGGCAATATCATGGCCGAGGGCCGGGCCCTTTGGCAGGTGAAGCCGTATATCGTCTTCTTCCCCGCCATCTTCCTTTCCATCACCGTGCTGGCGGTGAACCTGCTGGGCGATGGCCTGCGGGATTCGCTCGACCCGCGCCTTGCCAAGCGGGTGTGATCTGATGGCTCTGCTCGAAGTCGAAAACCTCCAGACCCATTTCGCGACCGCCGACGGTGTGAACCGTGCGGTGGATGGCCTCTCCTTCTCCGTGGAGGCGGGGGAGACGGTCGCCATCGTCGGTGAGTCCGGCTGCGGCAAATCCGTCACCTCCATGTCCATCCTGCGGCTGATCCCGGAGCCGCCGGGCAAAATCGCCGGCTCCATCCGCTTCAATGGCAAGGACCTGCTGAAGCTCTCAGAGCGCGAGATGCGCGCCATCCGCGGCAACGAGATCAGCATGATCTTCCAGGAGCCGATGACCTCGCTGAACCCGGTGCTGTCCGTCGCCCAGCAGATCGGTGAGGCACTGCGCCTGCACCAGGGGTTGAACAAGCGGGAAGCTGAGGCAAGGGCGGTGGAGATGCTGCGCCTCGTCGGCATCCCCGCGCCCGAGAAGCGTGTGAAGGACTACCCGCACCAGCTCTCCGGCGGCATGCGGCAGCGCGTGATGATCGCCATCGCCCTGGCCTGCAACCCGAAGCTGCTCATCGCGGATGAGCCGACGACCGCGCTCGACGTGACGATCCAGGCGCAGATCCTCGACCTGATGCGCGATCTGAAGCGTCGTGTCGGTGCGGCCATCGTCCTGATCACCCATGATCTCGGCGTGGTGGCCGAGGTCGCGGAGCGGGTGATCGTGATGTATGCCGGCCGCAAGGTGGAGGAGGCGCCGGTTCGCGAACTCTTCAGCAATCCCAAGCACCCCTATACCCGCGGCTTGCTGGGCGCGGTGCCGAAGCTTGGCTCGTCACTGGATGGGGAGAGCACGCGCCTCGCTGAGATCCCGGGCCTGGTGCCGAGCCTCAAGAAGCGCATCCAGGGCTGCGTCTTCGCCAGCCGCTGCTCGCAATCGACCGAACTGTGCCTGGAAATCGCGCCGGCACTGGAGGAAAAGGCGCCTCGCCATACGGCCGCCTGCCATTACGCGGTAAAGGAGACCGTCGCGGCATGAGCACGAGCGCGACCATCGATCGTCCCGCCGAAGGCCATTCTGCCCAGGCCGGGCGGCCGCTTCTTGAGGTCAACGACCTCAAGAAGCATTTCCCGATCAAGGCCGGCTTCTTCGGAGGCACCACCGGCTATGTCTATGCGGTGGACGGCGTTTCATTCCACGTTGACAAGGGCGAAACACTTTCGCTGGTGGGTGAATCGGGCTGCGGCAAATCGACCGTCGGCAAGACCATCCTGCGCCTCTACAACCCCACGGGGGGACAGGTGGTGCTGGACGGGCAGCGCATCGACGACCTTTCCAATAGCGCTCTGCGCCCTGTCCGCCGCCGCATCGGGGTGGTGTTCCAGGACCCCTTCAGCAGCCTGAACCCGCGCATGCGCGTGCGGGACCTGCTGGCCGAGCCTATCCGCAACTACGGCCTGGCGAAGAACTCCGCCGATCTGGATGAGCGGCTGGGCAAGCTGATGGACACCGTGCGGTTGCCGCGCGACGCGGTGAGCCGCTTTCCGCACGAATTCTCCGGCGGGCAGCGGCAGCGCATCTGCATCGCACGCGCTCTGGCAGGGGAGCCCGAACTCATCATCTGCGATGAGGCGGTCTCCGCCCTCGACGTTTCGGTCAAGGCGCAGATCGTCAATCTGCTGCAGGATCTGCAGCGGGAACTGGGGCTGGCGCTTCTCTTCATCAGCCATGACCTCGCCATCGTCGAGCATATGACCCACCGCGTGGCGGTGATGTACCTCGGTAAGATCGTGGAGATCGCACCGAAGCGCAGCCTCTTCGCCGCACCCAAGCATCCGTATACCGAGGCG
The DNA here is from genome assembly GCF_017654485.1 of Roseomonas marmotae. Taxonomy (NCBI): domain Bacteria; kingdom Pseudomonadati; phylum Pseudomonadota; class Alphaproteobacteria; order Acetobacterales; family Roseomonadaceae; genus Roseomonas; species Roseomonas marmotae. The sequence continues at coordinate 2,316,952 of NZ_CP061091.1, forward strand.
CTGCTTTCGGCGGTGCCGGTGCCGGAGCCCGGCGCGGCGCGCGAACGCATCATCCTGAAGGGTGATGTACCGAGTCCAATCCGGCCGCCCAGTGGGTGCCGGTTCCATACCCGCTGCCCCTATGCCTTCGACCGCTGCAAGTCCGATGAGCCGCGGCTGCAGCAGACGGTCACGGGCCATTGGGCCGCCTGCCACCTGCATGATCTGCCGGAGAGCCAGAACCCGCTGGCGCGCAACGCACCTCAGTATTCCTGAGTTGTGGAGGGAAGGGGCTTCGGCCCCTTCTCTTGGCCTTCTTCTTGAGAACGCATCGCAATCGCAAATACTTCGGGAGATTAAAGGAAGTTCCGGCCGCAGGCCCGACTTGACGGCTAGCATAGGCTTGGATGAGGCTTGCTGCCTCAAGTCGCCGCGCGTCGCGGCGTATTCGCTTCGGAGGATGTGCCATGCCGCAGGTCACCCTGACCGTAAACGGCCAGACCCATAAGGTCGAGGTCGAGGGCCGCACGCTGCTCGTCGAGTTGCTGCGGGAGAAGCTGCGCCTGACCGGAACCCATGTCGGCTGTGATACCAGCCAGTGTGGCGCCTGCGTGGTCCATATCGATGGCGACAGCGTGAAGGCCTGCACGATCCTGGCGGTCCAGGCGGAAGGTGCGGCGATCACGACCATCGAGGGGCTGGCCCAACCGGACGGTACCCTGCACCCGATGCAGGAGGCCTTCCGCGAATATCATGCGTTGCAGTGCGGCTTCTGCACGCCAGGCATGGTGATGAGCGCCATCGACCTGGTGCAGAAGAACCCCCAGGGCCTGACGGAACACGAGATCCGGGAGGGGCTGGACGGCAATATCTGCCGCTGCACCGGCTACCATAACATCGTCAAGGCCATCGGGGCCGCGGCGGAAGTGATGCATGGCAAGCGCGCCGAACTGGCGCCGGCTGCTGGCTGACGGACAGGAGCGCGCAACATGTATGATTTCGAATATCACCGGCCCACAAGTGTCGCCGACGCGGTGAAGATCCTGGCGGCGGACCCTGATGCCAAGCCGATCTCCGGCGGCATGACGCTGCTGCCGGCGCTGAAGCACCGCCTCAATAAGCCGAGCGCCCTCGTTGACCTGGGGGGCATCGCGGAGCTGCGGGGCGTGAAGCGGGAAGGGGATGCGGTGGACATCGGCGCGATGGCCACGCATTACGAGGTTGCTACCGACCCGCTTGTGACGGAAGGCATCCCAGCGCTGGCAAGAATGGCCGCGACCATCGGCGATACGCAGGTGCGTAACCGCGGGACCCTTGGCGGCAGCCTGGCCAACAACGATCCGGCGGCGGATTACCCGGCTGCAGCCCTGGCGCTGGGCGCGACCTTCATCACCAATCGCCGCAGCATTCCCGCCGATGACTTCTTCCTGGGCATGTTCACGACGGCGCTGGAGCCGGACGAGCTGCTGGTGGCCGTGTCTTTCCCGATCCCTCGGAAAGCCGGCTACGCGAAGCTGCGAAACCCTGCCAGCCGGTACTCCATGGCGGGTGTTTTCGTGGCGGACGGAGCGATGGGCGTGCGCGTCGGTGTGAATGGCGCCGGCCCCTGCGCCTTCCGTCAGACCGAGATGGAAGCAGCCTTGTCCGCCAACTGGTCGGCCGCAGCACTGGATGGTGTGAAGCAGTCGCCGAACGATCTGAACAGCGATATCCACGGCAGCGCCGAGTACCGCGCACATCTCGTGGGCGTCATGGCGAAGCGCGCCCTGGCCGACGCTGGCTAAGCCCCGGACAGCCAAGCTGAAGACGGGGAGGCGAGGCCTCCCCGCTGCTGGCGCGAGGGGCTGAAAAACGAGTTGAGTGACGGGAATCCTATCGATTCGGCTGGCATTCAGCCCCGTGTGGTGCAAGGATGATGGTGCCGGTCCTGCATCCCGTCGGGCCGTGTGCTTTTTACGGATACGAGACGAAGTGTTGCCGGACAACGATTCGCAGGGTGGCACCGGGCCGATTGAGGCCGAGGTGAAGTGGTACAATGGTCGGAAGGGATTCGGCTTTGTGCTGGGCCCTGATGGCCAGGATGTGTTCTTCCACGCATCGGCACTGACCGAAGCAGGAATTGAACCCCCTGAGACCGGCGACAAGCTGGTCTGCGAGATTGGCTCGGATCGGCAGGGCCGCCGGCTGGTCATCAAGATCTTTGAGCGTAAGCTTGGCCCGGGCGGCGGCGACCGTCCGCCGCGCCGTGACTTCGGTGGCGACCGGTTCGGTGACCGCCCGCCGCGCCGCGATTTCGGTGGCGACCGCCCACCGCGCCGTGACTTCGGTGCCGGTGGCTTCTCCGGTGGCTTCGGCGATCGTCCGCCGCCGCGCCGCGACTTTGGTGGTGGCGACCGCTTCGGTGGTGGTGGCTTCGGCGATCGTCCGCCGCCGCGCCGCGATTTCGGTGGTGGCGACCGCTTCGGTGGCCCCGGTGGTGGTGACCGCTTCGGCAGCCCCGGTGGCTTCGGCGCGCCGCGCGCCTTCGGCGACCGCCCGCGCCGTGACTTCGGCCGTGATGAGGGTGGCCCGACCTACTCGGTCAACGGCACGGTCAAGTGGTTCGACCAGGTGCGGGGCTTTGGCTTCGTGACGCCGGATGATGGTGGACAGGACGTGTTCCTGCATTCCTCCGTGCTGCAGCGCGCCGGTAAGCAGGAAGTGCAGCAGGGCGAGAAGGTGGCCCTTGAGGTCAAGGACGGTCAGCGTGGCCGTCAGGCCGTGGTGATGAAGGACTAACCTTCACACTTCGTGAATGGTTTTGAGAGCCCCCGGCGCCTTTGGCGCCGGGGGTTTTCTTTTGGGTATTTGGTTACGCTTGCGGCGTGAGCCGCAGCCCAATAGTATCTGACATGTCAGAGATAGGTCAGAACGATGTCATTGATGAGCCTCGCGGAGGCGCCTCCTTCATTGACGGAGCAGGCCGCCGCCCAGTTGCGCCGGGAGATCCTGAGTACAAGGCGGGCGCCGGGCGAAACGCTGAGCGAAGCCACGCTCGCCCAGCAACTGGGTCTCGGGAAGGCGCCGGTGCGGGCAGCGCTGGCGCGCCTGGCGGAGGAAGGCCTGGTGCAGGCGGTGCCACGTCGCGGCTGGACAGTCTCCCTTGTCACCATCCGCGATATTCATGAAGTCTTTGGACTGCGCCTTTTGTTGGAGCCGGAGGCCGCGCGGCTCGCTGCCGGGCGGGTGGATGCCGAGTTGCTGCGGCGGCTCGATGCGATTTGTGCCTGTGGCTACCAGCCGGATGATGAGGACAGCACTTACGCTTTTCTCGCGGCGAACAAGGCCTTCCATGTCGCGCTGGCCGAACTCTCCGGCAATGGCCGCCTGGCGAGGCAGATCGACCGCTTGCTGGATGAGAGCACGCGCATGCTGACCCTGGGCCTGCGGCGCCGGGACCGAACCGGAGAAATGGCGCATGAGCACCACAGCCTGATCGAAGCCTTGGCCCTTGGCCATGCGGATGACGCCGCAGCCATTATGCAGGAGCAGGTGGCTGCTTCGCGCGCCATGGTGCTCACGGCGCTGACGGCGCCCGATGCCAGGACGGCGGTATAGATGATGAACAGCCTCGCCCCGTCCACCCCCGGCCTCTCGGCGATGTTGAATGATATTGAGGATGCCGTGACTGCCGGTGGCCATGACCGCCCCAGGCGCATTGCCGCTGCCTTGCAACCTTATCTGGGACGTCCAGACCTGCTGCCGCTGGAAGTCCGCCGAAGCTGCCCACAGGGATATATCCGGCATCTGCTGCACGCGAACCCGAAGCAGCATTACGCCGTGGTCGCCCTGGTCTGGCGCCCCGGACAGATGAGCCCGGTCCATGCACACCTGACTTGGTGTGCACTAGGGGTGCATCACGGTGTACTTACGGAGGGATTCTACGAACCTCCAGAGGGGAATGAGCTGCCCCGGCACAAGGAATGCCGGCTGCAGCCTGTCGGCTCCACCTCTCACGGCCCGGCTGATCTCCATCTCATTCACCGCCTCGCCAACCTGGGAAGCAGCGAAGCCATCTCCATTCATGTCTACGGCGCGGATTTTGACCGCTTCGGTCAGGAGGTGAATCACATATTTTAGCGAACAGAAATGGGATATATCTCGGACACGTTCTTTTCCACTCGAAATTACCGCGCATTACGTTATATCCGACGTGACGCGCGGCGATGCCAGTGCATCTGGCTGGAAAAGGAAGTGCCATGAGCAAGGTCCATGTGATCCACGAGAATCCGGCCTGGCTGCCGCCACTGGCGGAAGCCTTTGACCGCATCCGCCTTCCCTGGGCGGAACTCGATCTTTCCCGTGGCGTATTCGATCTCTCCGCGGTGCCGCCGGAAGGCGTCTACTACAACCGGATGAGTGCGTCGTCTCATACGCGTGGCCATCGTTATTCCGCTGAACTCACAGCGGCTGTGCTGGCTTGGTTGACGCGGCATGGCCGCCGTGTCGTGAACGGGCCTGCCGCGCTGGACCTGGAGATCAGCAAGGTCCGCCAGTATGCCGCTCTGGAAGCAGCAGGGGTGACCGTGCCGCGCACCGTGCTGGTGCAGGATGACACCGCCGCCCTTATTGAAGCCGCGCACCGTCACTTCGGTGGCGGCCCGGTCATCCTGAAGCCCAATCGCGGCGGTAAGGGGCTCGGCGTCCGGTTCTTCGGCTCGCCCCAGGCGCTGGCCGATCAGCTGGATACGCTGCCGGCCGATGAAGCGCCGGTGGATGGCATCTGGCTGCTGCAGGAATACATCCGCGCGCCGCGTCCGGTGATCACTCGCGCCGAATTCGTGGGCGGCCGTTTCGTCTATGCCGTGGAAGTCGATACCACCGCGGGCTTCGAACTCTGCCCGGCCGATGTCTGCGCGATTGGTGATGCTGTCTGCCCCGTCGGCACGCAGGTCACGGCGCCCGCGCCGCGCTTCAGCATTCTGCCGGGCGGTATCGATGCCGGTCTTCGCGGTCTGCTTGAGAACTTCCTCTCCCGCAGCGGCATCGACGTCGCGGGCATCGAATTCATCCAGGATGAGGCCGGGCGCGTGCTGGTCTACGACGTCAATACCAACACCAACTACAATGCCGCGGCGGAGGAGGTCGCAGGGGTGGCGGGGACGCCCCGATCCGGCCCTGGCGCGTTGGCTGATTTCCTGGCCAGCGAACTGACAGGCGCGCAGCGGCTGGCTGCCTGACGACCAACAGTTGCGGGTGAGGGCAGGGGCGCGGCATCCTCTGATGCCATGACCCTGCCGATCCCGATCTCCCAGCCACAACGCAGGTTCCGCGCGGCGTCCCTGTTCCGTCCGCGCTCCGTGGTGTTGCTGGGCGACGCGGCTTTGGACGAGACGGCCATTCTCGCCCGCAATCTCGCGGCTGGCGGATTTCAGGGCCAGCTTTACAGCGTTGGTTGCCAGCAGCATGGCCTGGTCCCGGCCTCAGGCATCGAGGAACTGCCGGAGGCACCGGATCTGGCGGTCCTCTGCCTGCCACCTGCCGAACAAAAGGCCGCCATGACGGCCCTGGCTTCGAAAGGTTGCTTCGCGGCGATCGTGCCGGTCGCCTCTCCCGATCTCGCGGCAGTCTCTGCCGCCACCGGGGTTCACGCCTTCGGCGCCCATAGCTTCGGCCTGTGCCTGCCTTCCATCGGGCTGAACGCCAGCCTCTCCCATCTTCAGCCCCAGCCAGGGCGGCTGGCGCTGCTGTGTCAGTCGGGGGCCATGGCCCGTACGATCATCGACTGGGCGGCGGGCGAGAATCTGGGCTTCAGCCATATCGTCGGCATCGGCACCAATCAGGGTGCCGGCTTCGCCATGGTGCTGGACTGGCTGGCGCGGGATGCCCTGGCCGGGGCTGTGCTGCTGGATATCCGCCGTATCAAGAACCGCCGCATGTTCATCTCGGCGGCGCGCGCGGCGGCGCGCACCCGTGCGGTCGTCGCTATCAGGCCAGGCGGCCGGCAGAGCGATGCCACCGGCACCAGCGACGCGGTGATGGAGGCGGCGCTGCGCCGTGCCGGCGTATTGCGCGTCAGTGGCCTGGAAGATCTTCTGGCGGCCGCCGAGACCCTGGCGCGGACACGGCCTGCCCGTCGCGCCGGGCCCGACGCCATGGCAGGCGACCGCATCGCCATCGTCTCCAACGCGCAGGGGCCGGCGCAGCTGGCGGCGGATGCGGTGGTGGCAGGCGGCGCCCGGCTGGCACGCTGGAATGAGGCCGCGGACAGGGCCTTGTCCCTGGCTCTGCCGGATGCGAGCGGGACCAATCCCCTGCTGTTGCCGTCCGGCCAGAGCCATCGCCTCGCCGAAGCTGCCTCCATGCTGGCGGCCCTGCAGGAGGTGGATGCCGTCGTCGCCATCCATTCACCCTCGGCGCATGACGATAACGGGGTGGCGGCGGCTGCCATGGCTGCTGCCGCCAAGGCGACCCGTGGGGCGCCTGTTCTGGTCAGCTGGCTTGGCCAGGCCAGTGCCGGTCCTGCACGGCATAAGCTGGGGCAGGCCGGGGTAGCGGTCTTCGCATCACCGGAAGCCGCCGTGCGTGGGGCGCTGCACCTCGCGATGGACCGGCGAAACCGTGCCGCTGCCGCCGAGCTGCCGCCCAGCAGCGTGTTGCGCCTGACCCCGGACCGCGCGGTGGTGCGGCGGGTGCTGGATCTTGCCCGCGCCGAGGGGCGGCTGAGCCTGACCGAGCAGGAATCGCTTTCCATCCTCGCGGCCTATGGCCAACCGGTGGCGCCCGGAGAGACGGCAGCCGATCCGGCTGAAGCCGCGAGAGTGGCGGAGAGGATCGGCTTTCCTGTGGTGCTGAAGCTCTCCAGCCCCGATCTGCCGCGCAAGACGGATGTCGGTGGGGTGGTTCTGAACCTACCGGATGCCAGGGCGGTACGTCAGGCGGCAGCCGGGATGCTGGAGCGGGTGCGGCGGGACTTCCCGGCGACCCATGTGCAGGGCTTCCTGGTGCAACCCATGCTCGGCCTCGGCATGCCGAAGGCCCATGAGTTGCGGCTGAGGCTGGGCGACGACGCGATGTTCGGTCCCTGGATCGGCTTTGGGCGCGGCGGCACCACCTCCGATTTCGAACCCGATGTCGCCTTTGACCTGCCGCCGCTGAACCGCATCCTGGCGCTGGCGATGATCCGCCGCACCCGGGGCGTCCGCCTGCTTGAGGGCTTTCGCGATCTGGCAGCGGTCGATCTCGAAAGGGTGGTGGATACCCTGGTCCGGCTCTCACAGATCGCCGTCGATTTTCCCGAGATCGAGGACCTGATCATCAACCCGCTGATGGCAAGGGGCGATGAAGTCGTGGTGTTGGATGCCTCGCTCCGCCTGCGGCCGGGAAGGGAGGGTTCTTTCCTCGCGATTCCACCTTATCCGGCCGAAATGACCCATGGCTGGACGACGCGGGAGGGGCAGAAGCTGACGATCCGCCCGATCAGGCCTGAGGATGCGGCGGCTCAGGCCGAAGCCTTCAGCCAGCTGACACCGGAGGATGTCCGCTGGCGCTTCTTCACGCAGTTGCGCGCATTGCCGCCGGAGCAGATCGTGCGGATGACGCATATCGACTACGATCGCGAGATGGCCCTCGTCGCCGTCGAGCAGCGGGAGGATGGGGGCGAGCACATCGTCTGCACCGCGCGCCTGATCCGCGAGCCCGGCAGCGACAGGGGGGAATTTGCCGTCGTGACCCTGCCGGGCTGGAAGGGACAGGGGCTCGCCCGCCACCTGATGGAAAGCCTTTTTGACTGGGCGAGGGGGCAGGGACTGCATGCGGTTATCGGACAGATCCTGTCCGATAACCGGCCGATGATCGGCTTTGCGCGCGCACTGGGCTTCAGCCTGCGCCGTTCCCCCGATGACGAGGAGGTCATGGAGGCGCAGCTGCTGCTTTAATGCGCGGTTTCGCGAAGCAGATCCCGTACGCGGCTGGCTGCGGCAGCACCCTTCAGCGCATCCCGCCAGGCAGCCTCGGCCACGCGCTGGTGCGCGGCCACGGCTTCATCCGCCGCGGTGATGCTGCCCACGCCGATTCCACCCCCCGCCGTCATTTCGGGCGCGAAGGGGCTGGTGCAGACATGCGCGCGCTCCCGCCCCCGGAGCACCAGGAAATTGCCAGCCGGTTCGGAGGACAGCAGGCCGAGCTGCAAGCCGATTGGTACGCTTTCCATCAGCACGGCGATGCTTTCCGCCTCTGCCCGCGCGGCCAGGCGGCAACGGTTACGGGTGCGCTCGGATGAGCCCAGGCCTGCGGCCACACCTTCCGTCAACATGCGCCGCAGCGCCGCTTCGGACAGCATGGCGATGATGTTGGCGCGGCGTGTCTGATGCAGCTTCTTTCTGGCCGCCAGAAGGCCCATGGCCTGATCGGCCGCGGCGCGGGCGGCAATCCGCTCCTGCGCCTGATCCGCGGCTTCTGCCCAGGCTTCCGCGAGCGCGCCGTCAAAGGCTTCCGTGCTGGTCTGGTAGCAGATGGCGCCGCCGACCTGCAGGATTTGGTCGGCCTGCTCCTCCACCTGCCGCAGCCGCTCCTGAAAGGCGAGCGGCCGGGAGAAATATTCAACGCCGATCCCAAGGAGCGACAGGGGAGAGATCTTGAGAAGCTCCGCCAGCCGCCGGATCGTGTCCAGCTTGATGACTTCGCCCTTCTCGTAGCGATAAAGGGCCGCGCGAGAAACGCCGAGGCGTGCGGCGATTTCTTCCGCGCGCATCCCGGACTCAAGGCGGTAAGCCCGCAACTGCTGACCGATATCAGCGAAACGCATGTTACCTCTCGGCCGTGGTAGGGGCTGAACGCCGCAGGAGAAGTGTCTCGTGAATCAGACACGGACTGAAAAATGGGCTCACGGGCCGAGAAAGGCAACACACGATCGTGTTGTCCAATCTCCGGTGAAGATCGCGCTTCTGGCGCTCCCGCCTGTGGTTCAGTTCCGGTAGGGGGCGAACCAGCCAAGGCCCGCCACCGTCTCCCCCGCCGGGCGATACTCGCAGCCGATCCATCCCCGATAGCCCAGTGCATCGATCCGGCTGAATACGAAAGGCCATTTCACCTCGCCCGTGCCAGGTTCATTGCGGCCCGGCACATCCGCGACCTGCATATGCGTGATGATCGGCAGGTGCTTTTCCACACGCTTCACGATGTCCCCCTCTGTCACCTGGCAGTGGTAGAGGTCGAATTGCAGCCCGAGCCGTTCCGGCCCGACCGCCGCGATGATGGCCGCGGCCTGATCTGTGGTGTTGAGGAAGATGCCAGGGATGTCGCGGTGGTTGATGGGCTCGATCAGGGGCTTCACGCCGGCTTTCGCGCATTCCTCCGCGGCCCAGGCCAGGTTGGCGGCGTAGGTGCCTGTCAGCGTGTCCCGGGCCACGCCCGCTGGGGCCAGGCCCGCCATCAGATGGAGCCTTGGGCAGGAGAGGGTGGCAGCATATTCCAGCGCCTTCAGTACACCGTCTCTGAACTCCTGCTGGCGCCCCGGCAGGCACGCGGTGCCGCGCTCCCCGCGCTCAGGGTCTCCCGGCGGCGCGTTGAACAGCACCTGGGACAAGCCCTCATCCGCCAGCCGCCGGGCGATCTCGGCAGCCGGGAACTCATAGGGAAAGAGGAACTCCACCGCCGCGAAGCCGGCCGCGCGGGCGGCGGCGAAGCGGCTCAGGAAGGGCAGCTCCTGGAACATCATTGACAGGTTGGCGGCGAAACGCGGCATGCTTCCTCTCCTCAGGGCCTGGCGGCGGGAGCCGCATCCACTGGCAGGCTAGACACGCCTTCTGGAACAGCAAAGCCCGGTGCTGGCGGAGGAAAGGCGGCTCGGGCAAGCTACCGCGATGAGCCCCTCCTCGCACCCGGACGATCATTCGCTACGGCCCGCGCGCCTGCTCGGCCTCGCCGCGCTGGCGGCGCTGATGGTCGGCTGCCTGCTCGTGCTGCGCCCCTTCATCTCGGCGCTGCTCTGGGCGGCCATCCTGTCCTACTGCACTTGGCCGCTCTGCCGGATGCTGCGGGAGAGAGTCGGCCTCTCACCCACCCTCGCGGCGCTGGTCATGGTCATGGCCGAAATGCTGCTGGTCGGCCTGCCCATTCTCTTCGCCACGCCAACCCGGGCTGAGGATATCGAGGGACTACGCAGTTCGGTGGAAGGCTTCCTGGCCGGGGGCATGCCGGGCATCGGCGATAAGCTGGCCTATATCCCGCTGATCGGCGGCTTCCTGCAGGATCGCTGGACGGCGCTGCAACTCGATTTCTCACCCCTGACGAATCTGCTGCGGCCTTACGCGGGAATCATCGCGCAGAATCTGCTGGGCTTCCTGCTCGCGGTGCTTTCCGGGCTGGCGGAACTGGTCGTCGCCATCCTGCTTTCCTTCTTCTTCTACCGGGACGGCCCCGGCATGGCGCGGGTGCTGGATTCGCTGGTGGGGCGGATCGCGGGCCAGCAGGCAAAGCGGCTGGTGCAGCTGACGGCGGCGGTCACGGTCGGCGTGGTCTATGGCCTGCTGGGAACCGCTGTCGCCCAGGGCGTGCTGACGGCGCTGGGCCTCTGGGTGGCGGGCGTGCCGCAGCCGGTGCTCTTCGGCGTGCTGGCGGGGATCGTTTCCATCCTTCCGGTGGGCGCGCCCGTGGTCTGGTTGCCCGCGGCGCTCTGGCTGCTGTTCCAGGGCTCGACCTTCTGGGGCATCGCCCTGTTGCTCTACGGCGCGCTGGGTATCAGCAGCGTGGACAATGTCATCCGTCCCTGGCTGATCAGCCGTGGCGCCGACCTGCCGCTGCTGCTGACCATCCTGGGTGCCCTGGGCGGGGTTTTCGCCTTTGGCTTCCTGGGTCTTTTCCTGGGGCCGGTGCTTCTCGCAGTCGGCTTCACCCTCCTCCGCGACTGGGCGGAGGAGGAGCCGCCGATCCTGCGCTGATCCCGTGGCGGGCCTGGCCTTGACCAGGCCCGCCCGGCATCACCGCCCGACGGCGTAGCCCTGCATCCCGCGCGGGTTGGCGCCGGCGAAGATCTGCCCATCCGGCTCCTGCCGCGCGGCAGAAAGGCGGCCCTCGGACCAGTCGCCGCCAAGCTCGGCCTTGTGGCCGCGCGCCAGCATGGCCTCCAGCACCGATTTGCCGAGGCGGCCTTCCAGCACCGCCTTGCCCGGCCGCGCCACGCGGGGCCAGAAGGAGGAAGGCCAGTGCTCGCTATGGAAGGCGGGCGCATCGATCGCCTGCTGGATGTTCAGCCCGTGGTCGAGCATGCGCGCGATCATGATCGGCTGCCACTGGTCCTGCTGCTCTCCGCCCGGGGTGCCGAAGGCCATCCAGGGCTTGCCGTCGCGCAGGGCCATGCCGGGAGAGAGCGTGGTGCGCGGCCGCTTGCCCGGCTTCAGGCCATTGGGCAGCGACTCGTCCAGCCAGAACATCTGCCCACGGGTGCCCAGGGCGAAGCCGAGTTCCGGAATGGCCGGCGAGGATTGCAGCCAGCCACCGGAGGGCGTGGCCGAGACCATGTTGCCCCAGCAGTCGATGACATCGACATGGCAGGTATCGGCACCGGAGACGCCCAGGCGGGAGACGGTCGGCTCGCCCGCGCCGGCGGCGCCGAGCATGGAAAGCCGCTCCTCCGCCGCATGGTCCACCCAGGGGGTGCGCCCGTTCACGCTGCCGGGGCGCAGTTCCATCGAAGCCTGCGGGCCGATCAGCTTGCGCCGCTCGATGTTGTAGGCCTCGGAGAGCAGCGCCTCCATCGGCACATCCACGAAGTCCGGGTCACCGTAGAATGCCTCGCGGTCCGCGAAGCCGAGCTTCATGGCCTCGATGACGGTGTGGACGAATTCATCGCCCACCGGGTCCATGGCGGCGATGTCGAAGCCGGCCAGGATGGCCATCGTCTGCAACATGGCCGGGCCCTGGCTCCAGGGGCCGCATTTCAGCAGGGTCGTGCCGCGATAGTCATAGGACAGCGGCGCCTCGACCGGCGCCTGCCAGCGCGCCATGTCCTCGCCCGTCAGCACGCCACGATGGCGGCGGCCGGAGGCATCCATCACCTCATTCTCACGGCAGAAGCGGTCGATCGCCTCGGCCACGAAGCCCTGGTACCAGGCGCGGCGGGCGGCATCGATCTGCGCCACGCGGTCGGAGCCGGCGGCGGCGGCTTCCTTCAGCACGCGGCTATAGGTGGCGCCGAGCGTCGGATTGGCCCAGAGGGCGCCCGGCTTCGGCCCGCCATCGCGCAGCCAGAGCGCGGCCGAGCTCTTCCACTCCTCCTCGAAGAGCGGCTTCACGGTCTGGATCGTGGCGCAGATGCGCGGGACGTAATGGATGCCGCGCTCCGCATAGCCGATGGCGAAGGAGAGCACATCCGCCAGCGTCCAGGTGCCCCAGTCCCGCAGCATCGTGGCCCAGGCATCGAAGGCGCCCGGCACCATGGCGGCCAGCAGGCCTGTGCCGGGAATCAGGTCCAGCCCGAGTTCGCCCTTCACCTTCGCCACGCTCAGCCCGGCCGGAGCCACGCCCTGGCCACAGATGACCTTCTGCTGCCCGGTCCTGGCATCGTGGATGATGATCGGGCAGTCGCCCAGGGGGCCGTTCAGGTGTGGCTCCGCCACCTGCAGGGTGAAGCCGGCGGCGGCGGCGGCGTCGAAGGCGTTGCCCCCGCGTTCCAGCACGGCCATGCCGACCTGACTGGCGATCCAGTGGGTGCTGCCGACGGCGCCGAAAGTGCCGGCGATTTCAGGGCGAGTGGTGAACATTCGGTTGCTCCAGGCGAAGGGCGGGCAAAATACGCCTTAGCGGCTTGCGTCATTTCCTCTGCGCGCGGAAAAGCGGGTGGTCAATCGAGGGATGGCGATGCCCGGCTGGCTGGTGACGGTCGTAGGCCCTTCAGGGGCCGGAAAAGACACCCTTCTGGGCGCTGCCCGCGCCGAGCTGAAGGGGGACTCGCGCTTCGTCTTCGCCCGCCGCGCCATCACCCGCCCGGCCGAGTCCAGCCACCATGCCGGCACCGAGGACCACCTGCCGATGAGCGAGGCGGAATTCGCCGCCGCGCGGGACCGGGGCGTCTTCGCGCTGCATTGGCAGGCGCATGGGCTGCGATATGGAGTTCCCCGGGGCATCGAGGCCGACCTCGACGCGGGGCGGGTCGTGATCGCGAATCTCTCCCGTGCCGTATTGGCGGAGGCGCATGCGCGCTACCGGCTGCGGGTGATCCTGGTAACTGCGCCGCCGGCGGTGCTGGCGCAGCGCCTCTCCGGGCGCGGGCGAGAGACGGCGGAGGAAATCATCGAGCGCCTGTCCCGCTCGGCCGAGTTGCCGCCGGGGCTGGATGTCGTGCGGATCACCAATGACTCGACACCGGAGGAAGGCGCGGCGCGGCTGTTGCAGGTGCTCCGCGCCGTCGCCGGTTAACAGCCCAGCGGCAGCCGCTCCGCGATCAGGAAGGGCGCGCCCGGCTCCGCTTGGGTGAAGAGGCAGAGTTCCCGCACCATCCGCGGCTTGTCCGCCGCCGCGGAGACGGCTTCCCGCACCGCCGGCATCATGATGTCCTTCTCCCGCTCCGAAAGCCTGCGCGAGAGCGTCAGGTGGAAGCGCCATTCCGAGAAAACGTAGGGATATCCCCAGCGGTCCAGCATCTCCCGCTGCCGCGCGGTCATGCGCTCCGGGCGCCTGCGGGCGATCTCAGCCTCGGTGGCCGGTGCGCGATGCGCATCCAGCGCCGTGACGCAGGCATCGGCGAAGGTATGCAGGGCCGGGCAGGGCACGCTTTCCCGTAAGGCCAGGAAGCCTGTCAGGTCGGCCACCTCGAGCGGCGGAAGCTCGAAGGGTGCCGTCGCGGCCGCCAGTTTCTCCGCCGTCGCACGTGCCGCCGCATAGGAGGTGAGGAGGTGGAAAGGCGGTTTCAGCGTGGCATGGAAGCCGTAGCGGCGCGCATCGGCCGTCAACTCGGCGATATTGAGGCCGGGCAGGGCGGGCTGCGGCAAGGCCGCGCCTGTCTCCGCATCGCGCCCCAGCCAGCGGGAGGCTGCCTCATGCAGCGGGTCGGCCAGCTCAGGCGCCCAGTAGAGGGCGAGGCGCGCCGTCACGCCACGCGCTCTCCGGCGCGCCAGACGGCACGGACGACGGGCATCTGGCCCAGGGGGCGGATGCGAACCAGATCGGCCCGGCGGCCAACCTCGATGCGCCCGCGATCCTCCATCTTCAGCATGCGCGCCGGTGTGGCGGTGATGGTGGCCACCGCCGCCGGAAGAGAGATGCCGGTGTCGGCCGCGGCGCGCCAGGCGGCCTCAATCATGGCCGGCGGCACATAGTCGCTGGCGAGAACATCGACCAGCCCGGACCGAACCAGATCCACCACCGCGACATTGCCCGAATGGCTTCCGCCACGCACCAGGTTGGGGGCGCCGCCGATGATCTGCATGCCATGCCGGCGCGCCGCCTCCGCCGCCATCAACGACACCGGGAATTCCGAGATCATGATGCCCTCGGCTGCATTCTCGGCGATCTCGTCCTCCCGCCAGTCGTCATGGCTGGCCAGTGGCAGGTTGCGGTGGGCGATTCGTTCGAGCAGCGCGCGGCGCTGCGGGCCGCGCAGGCGCTCCCGCTGGGTCAACAGCTTGTCGATCCGCTTCTCGACCTCAGGCAGCGGCATGGAGCGGGCGCGCATCTTGCGGTATCGCTCGATATCCACGTACTGGCCAACGCCGGGCGAATGGTCCATCAGGCTGACCATACGCACCGCCGGGTGGTCGGCCACCGTCTCCAGCAAAGGCAGCAGGTCGGCAGCCGGAAGTTCGCAGCGCAGATGAAGGAAGTGCTCGCTCTTCAGCAGCCCGGTCGGGGCAAGCGCATCCAGATCCTTCACGCCGTTCAGGAAGGTTTCCGTCCGCTCCGCATCGAAGCCGAGGTCGCCAAGACAGAGCGCGTCCAGCACCGTGGTCACGCCCGCCGCCGCCGTCTGCGCGTCATGCGCCAGAAAGGCCGAGCGGGAGGGCCACCGCGCCGTGGCACGCGGCTGTACCTGTCGCTCCAGGTTATCGGTATGGACGTCGATGACGCCGGGGATGAGATGGTCCCCGTCCAGGTCGATGGCACCCGGAGCATGGCTGCGACCAGGCTGCAGATCCGCGATCCGGCCCTCCCGCAGCACCAGAGTACCGGGCTGCATCGTGTCCGGAAGGACCAGCAGGGCATTGGTCAGGATGGTCTCAGTGGTCATGCGGCGTCCTGAATGGGCAAAGCTTCGAAAAGGCAGTCGGCGGCGCGGTTCCGCGCGTCCAGATCGCGGAAGGTGCCGATGATGGCGGCCTTGCCCCCGGCGATCAACGTGATCGCCACCTTGCGGTCGGCGTCGTCAAGACTGGCGGTTGGCTCATCCAGCAGCAGGATGGGGTAGCCGGGAGCGAAGCCATGGGCAAGATTCACCCGCCGCCGCTCATCGGCGGAGATGGTGGCGGGCGGCAGGTTCAGGCGCGTCGGCCTCTCCGCCATCCATTCCCGCGAGGCCTCGGCTGCCCTTGGCCATCAGAGGCTCCGACACGACACCCATCCGCCCGATACGGGAATGGCGCGCCGGACTGCGAGACATGATGCCGGGCCCGCCGCCGGATTTCCTGCACCAGTCGCTTGGCGGTCCTTGTGAGACCTATAGGCTGGCCCTGGTGAAGCAGGTGGACATGCCCGGGCCCGGCGCCGTAGCTGCCGCAGAGACAGGGCGCATGAGCATGAAATGGGATGACCGGCGCCACCGACTCGCCCGGGCAAGGCGGAGAAGCCTGCCCCCGCCGGAACCGTGACACGCATGCCGTCCTGAAGGTGGAGGCAGAAGCTCCCGCCAAGAGCGCCCGGCCCGAGCGGGACGGTTGAAGAACGACCCACCTGGATGGCGCGACCCAAAGAAAAACCCCGGGATGCCGAAGCATCCCGGGGTCTTCTTGATTGGCTCCCCGAGTTGGACTCGAACCAACGACCTAGCGATTAACAGTCGCGTGCTCTACCAGCTGAGCTATCGGGGATCAGCTTGTGTGCGGCGCTATAGCGGGGCATTTCGTGGCCTGCAAGAGGCATTTGAAATCATTTTCGCCGTAACGCCGTAGTCTTAGTCTTTAGTCATAGTTTGGAGGCCTGAGCGGGAATCGAACCCACATTCACGGATTTGCAGTCCGTTGCATCACCATTCTGCCATCAGGCCGCGAGGGGGTGTATCGGGTGCCGGAGGCGCAGGGTCAAGAGGGGGAGTGCCAATCCGATCCGATGTCCGGGCCTCCGGCTTGGCCCTAGGGCGAGGGGCCTCTATAAACGCGCGACGCGTGGTGGACGGTCCGCGCGAAGGACGAGGATGAGCGGCTGATGAACTTCGCCGATGCGCGCAAGTGGATGGTGGACGGGCAGGTCAGGCCCAACAAGGTGACCGACCCGCGGATCATCGAAGCCATGCTGGAGCTGCCGCGTCATCTCTTCGTGCCGCAGAGCTGCGTTGCCCGCGCGCATGCCGATGAGGACGTGCCGCTCGGTAACGGCCGCGTGCTGATGCAGCCGATGATGCTGGCGCGACTGGTGCAACTGGCCGATGTACGGGCGGGTGAGACGGCGCTCGTTCTCGGCGCCGGCACGGGCTACGGCGCGGCATTGCTGGCCCGCCTCGGTGCACGTGTGACAGCGGTGGAAGACGACGCCGATCTGCTGAAGATCGGCCGTCACGCGCTGGCGGAGGCTGGCGTGGTGGCGCCAGGCTCGCTGCAGCTCGTGGAGGCCGCGCCGGCCAGCGGCGGACCCGCCGGGCCTTTCGATGTCGTGCTGCTGGAGGGTGAGGTATCCGTCATCCCCACCAGCATCTCCGACCGTTTGGCCGAGGGCGGGCGCCTGGTCACTGTCTATCGCCATCCCGGCCGCGCCGGTGCCGCTGTCATCGGCCGCCGCATCGGCGGCGCGTTCAGCGTGACGGAAGCTTTCGATTGCACCACGGCGCCGCTCCCCGGCTTCTCGCAGGAGCCGAGCTTCGTCTTCTGAGCCACGAGGGCGCCTTCCATGCCGGACTCCAGGACGCTGGCCGGACCGGGCGGCCTCGTCTAATCTCGGCCCGCCCGGGCAGCCCCCGGCATTAGCGGGGAGGGAGACGATGTCGATGAGGCATCTGTTATCGGCGTCGGTGATGCTGTGCGTGATGTTTGGGGGTGTGGCGCGGGGCCAGACGCTGGAGGAGGCGCTGAGCCGGGCCTATGCGAACAACCCGACCTTGCAGTCGGCGCGGGCGCAGCTGCGGGTGGTGGATGAGAATGTGCCGCTGGCGCTGTCGGGATGGCGCCCGAGCGTGACGGTTGCCGGCAGTGCCGGCTACAACCAGGGCACGGCGCGCTCGCGCGGCATCTATGCGGACACGGACCGGCCGATCGGCTCGGTGCAGGCGACGGTGTCGCAGCCCTTGTATAGCGGCGGGCGGACGGCGGCGGGGACGCGGCGGGCGGAGCAGCAGGTGCTGGCGCAGCGGGCGCGGCTGCTGGCGACGGAGCAGCAGGTGCTGTCGGACGTGGTCTCGGCCTATGTGGCGGTGATCCGCGACCAGGAGACGCTGCGGCTGAACGTCAACAACGTGCAGGTGCTGCAGCGTCAGCTGGACGCGACGAACGAGCGCTTCCGGGTGGGCGAGATCACCCGCACGGATGTGGCGCAGGCGGAGAGCCGGCTGGCGGGGGCGCGGGCGTCGCGGGCGAATGCGGAGGGGACGCTGCAGACCAGCCGGGCGACCTTCGCGCGGCTGGTGGGAGTGGCGCCGGAGCGGCTGGTGGCGCCGCAGCCGCTGCGCGCGCCGGTGACGACGGCGCAGCAGGCGGTGGAGATGGCCTCGGTGAACGCGCCGGGGGTGGTGGCGGCGCTGTTCGACGAGGCGGCGGCGCGGGAGGCGATCGACGTGCAGGCGGCGGCGCTGCTGCCGCAGGTGTCGCTGCAGGCGCAGACCTTCCGCTCGGACAATGCGCAGCAGCCGCATACGCGGGCGACGGGCGAGCAGATCACGGCGACGCTGTCGGTGCCGCTGTATCAGGGCGGCGCCGAGTATGCGGCGGTGCGGCAGGCGCGGCAGCAGGCGCAGCAGGCGCGGCAGGTGGTCGATGACCAGCGGCGCGCCGCGATGCAGCAGGCGGCGCAGGCCTGGGAGACGCTGACGGCGGCGCGGGCGCAGGTGGAGAGCGTGCGCGCGCAGATCCGCGCCGCCGAGATCGCGCTGGACGGGGTGCAGCGCGAGGCAGTGGTGGGCAGCCGCACCACGCTCGACGTGCTGAACGCCGAGCAGGAGCTGCTGAACGCGCGGGTGAGCCTGGTGCAGGCGCTGGCGAATGTGGTGAACAACAGCTACAGCCTGGCCGGCGCCGTCGGCCGCCTCACCGCCCGCGACCTCGCCCTCCCCGTGCCCCTCTACGACATGGAAGCCTACTACCGCACCGTCCGATCCAAGTGGTTCGGCACCGGAGACTATGCTGGCGCGGGAGCGCCTCGCTGAGATGACCTCTCACGCTTCCGGCGGCCCTGATCCCTCCATGGCGGATATCCTGGCGTCGATTCGGGATATCCTCAATGAAGATGAGAAGGAACCTCAGTTGGCCAAGCCGCTCGAGCTGACCGAAGCCATGCTGGTCGCGCGCCCCCAACCGCCGGAGCCGGAAGCGCAGCTCCGCGCGGAGCCGGGACCGGCGCCTGCCGCGCCCGAGGCTCCACCTGCGCCGGCCGTCGAGGAACCTGCAGCGCGGCCCGTGCCGTTGCTGGCCCCTGCTGTCGCCGCCGCGACCGCGGCGGCGCTGGGCGAGCTGGCCAAGGCGGTTTCGGGCAACCGGTCCGCACCGGTCAGCCGGGGCGGCGCGAGTATCGAGGATGTGGTGCGGGAGGAACTCCGCCCCCTGCTGAAAGCCTGGCTGGACCAGCATCTGCCAGCGATGGTGGAGCATATCGTGAAGGCCGAGATTGCCCGCCTGATGGGGCAGGGCGAGCGCTAGGGCAGCGGAATCGCTGTCGCCTCTTGACGTTATGACGCCGCCCCCTCAAGCGTTCGCCATGCTCGACAAGACCCTCTCGCCCGCCAGCTTCGAACAACGCATCTATGAAGGGTGGGAGGCCGCCGGAAGCTTCGGCGCCCGGCCCGACAGTGCTGCCGAACCCTTCACCATCATGATCCCGCCGCCCAACGTCACGGGCAGCCTGCATATCGGCCATGCGCTGACCTTCACGATCCAGGACACGCTGGTCCGCTGGCGCCGCATGCAGGGCCGGGACGCCCTGTGGCAGCCCGGCACGGATCATGCCGGTATCGCCACCCAGATGGTCGTGGAGCGCCTGCTGGCGGCCGAGGGCATCGACCGGCGCGAAATCGGGCGCGAGAAGTTCCTGGAACATGTCTGGGAATGGAAGGCGCAGTCCGGCGGCAGTATCACCCGCCAGCTTCGCCGCCTCGGCGCCAGCCTGGACTGGCCGCGCGAGCGCTTCACCATGGATGCCGGCCTGTCCGAGGCCGTGCGGGAAGTCTTCGTCACCCTGCACGAGCAGGGGCTGATCTACCGGGACCGCCGCCTGGTGAACTGGGATCCGAAGTTCCAGACCGCCATCTCCGACCTCGAGGTCGAGAGCAAGGAGATGAAGGGCAGCCTCTGGCACCTGCGCTACCCCGTGGAGGGGGAGGCGGGGCGCTTCCTCGTGGTCGCCACCACGCGCCCGGAAACCATGCTGGGCGATACCGCGGTCGCCGTGCATCCGGAGGATGAGCGTTTCAGCGACCTTATCGGCAAGCACGTCATTCTGCCGCTGACGGGACGGCGCGTCCCGGTGGTGGCCGATGCCTATTCGGACCCCGAGAAGGGGTCGGGTGCCGTGAAGATCACGCCGGCACATGATTTCAACGACTTTGAGGTCGGCAAGCGGCATGGCCTCGATATGCCTTCCGTGCTGGACGCCCATGGTGCCATCTGGCTGGATGAGATCGAGGCCGATCTGAAGGCGGTCGAAGGCATCGCCGACCCGGCCTTTGTGCGCTCCCTGGCCGGGCAGGACCGCTTCGCCGCCCGGAAAGCGATCATCGCCGAACTGGAGCGGCTGGAGCTGCTGGAGAAGACCGAGCCGCACAATAACGCGGTGCCGCATGGCGACCGCTCGGGCGTGCCGATCGAGCCACGGCTGACCATGCAGTGGTATTGCGACGCCGCGACCCTGGCCAAGCCGGCCATCGAGGCGGTGGAGACCGGTCGTACCCAGTTCGTGCCGAAGCATTTCGAGAACGTGTTCTTCTCCTGGATGCGCGACATCCAGCCCTGGTGCATCAGCCGCCAGCTCTGGTGGGGCCATCAGATCCCCGCCTGGTACGCGCCCGATGGCGGCGTCTTCGTCGCCCGCACGGAGGAGGAGGCGCTGGCCCAGGCCCGCGCCAAGCTGGGCGAGAATGTCACGCTGAAGCGGGACGAGGATGTGCTGGACACCTGGTTCAGCTCCGCCCTCTGGCCCTTCTCCACCCTCGGCTGGCCGCAGAAGACGCCGGAGCTGGAGAAGTATTACCCCGGCGACGTGCTGGTGACGGGTTGGGACATCATCTTCTTCTGGGTCGCCCGGATGATGATGATGGGCCACCACTTCATGGGCGATGTCCCCTTCAAGACCGTCTACATCCATGGCCTCGTCCGGGACGAGAAGGGCCAGAAGATGTCGAAGTCGAAGGGCAACGTCATCGACCCGCTGGAACTGGTCGACAGCTTCGGCGCGGATGCGCTGCGTTTCACCATCGCCTCCCTGGCTACGCCGGGGCGCGACGTGAAGCTGGGCCGCAAGCGGGTGGAGGACTACCGCAGCTTCGGCACCAAGCTCTGGAACGCCGCCCGCTTCTGCGAGATGAACGGCATCGCGCCCGACGCCGCCTTCGACCCCTCAGCCGTGCAGACCCCGCTGGCGCGCTGGATCCTGGACGCGGCCAACGGCGCGATCGCCGAAGCGACGGCCGCCCTCGAAGCCTACCGGATGGATGATTACGCATCCGCCTGCTACCGCTTCGTCTGGAACAGCTTCTGCGACTGGTTCCTGGAATTCGCCAAGCCGGCGCTGAACGGGCCGGATGGGGCGGAGAAGACGGAAGTGAAGGGGGCAGCACAGCATGTCCTCGGCACCATTCTGCGCCTGCTGCACCCCGTCATGCCCTATGTGACGGAGGAACTCTGGGACCGCTTCGGCTACGGCCCTGAATTCAGCCTGATCGGTACTGCCTGGCCCACTCCGGTCGTGGTGCCGGGCGCTGAGGAAGCGCGGGCGGAACTCGACTGGCTCGTGCGGCTGGTCACGGAGGTGCGCGGCGTGCGCTCCGAGATGAATGTACCGCCCTCCGTCATGGTGCCGCTGCTCTTTTCCGGCGCGACGCCTGAGACAATGGCGCGGGCCGGGCGCTGGATTGATGCCATCCGCCGTCTGGGCCGCGCGACGGAGGTGCTGCCGCTGGAGGGTACGCCCCCCAAGGGTGCCCAGGTCGTGGTGGACGAGGCAACGGTGCTGCTGCCGCTGGCCGAGGTGATCGACCTAGAGGCCGAGCGGGTGCGCCTGGAGAAGGACAAGGCCAAGGCCGAGGCGGAAGCCGCCAAGGTCGAGGCCAAGCTCGCGAATCCCGACTTCGTCTCCCGTGCCAAGCCGGAGGTGGTGGAGGAGAACCGGGAGCGTCTCGCGGCGCTTCAGGCGGAGATCGCGAGGCTCGCCGCGGCGATCTCCCGTATCGGCTGAGACCAGCGCGACCGCCGGTTGTTCCACGCGCGCCGTGAGGGCACGTGTGGAACAGCCGTGCCATCACACTCCGCCGGTCACGGACATCGCGCCAGTGAAGCCTGGAGAGGCGCGGAAGGCGGCGCCTTTCCTGCCGCGGACCAACGCATGTCCTGGGCCAGGGTGTTGATCCGGACCCATCGGGGGCTCGGCCCGGTTCGCGGCGCTGGCCGGAGAGCGCGCCCCCTGCCCAAAGGTGGCCTGGATGGTTGCGTGCGGGAAGAAGGTCGGGCGATACCAGCCGTGGAACGCCAGAAAGAAAGGTCGCGCACATGGCTGAGCAGTACTGGGACAAGTCACGCCTTCCGAGCCGCCATGTGAGTGTCGGCCCGGAGCGTGCGCCGCACCGCTCCTACTATTATGCCATGGGGCTAACGGAGGAGGAGATCGCCCGCCCCCTGGTCGGCGTCGCCACCTGCTGGAACGAGGCCGCGCCCTGTAACATCGCGCTCAGCCGGCAGGCGCAGAGCGTGAAGCTGGGCGTGAAGCAAGGCTCCGGCACGCCGCGCGAGTTCACCACCATCACCGTGACCGATGGTATCGCCATGGGCCACCAGGGCATGAAGTCCTCCCTGGCCAGCCGCGACGCCATCGCCGACACGGTCGAGCTGACGATGCGCGGGCATTCCTACGACGCGATGGTCACACTGGCGGGCTGCGACAAGTCGCTGCCGGGCATGATGATGGCCATGCTGCGGCTGAACGTGCCCAGCGTCTTCATGTATGGCGGCTCCATTCTGCCCGGGAAGTTCCAGGGGCGGGACGTGACGGTCGTCGACGTGTTCGAGGCGGTGGGCCAGCACGCCGCCGGCAACATGTCCGATGACGATCTGCACGCCCTGGAATGCGTGGCCTGCCCCTCGGCCGGTGCTTGCGGCGGCCAGTTCACCGCCAATACCATGGCCACCGTCTCCGAGGCGATCGGCCTGGCGCTGCCCGGCTCGGCCGGTGCCCCGGCACCCTATGAGGACCGCGACAAATGGGCCGTCGAATCCGGCCGCGCGGTGATGGACCTGCTGCGGAAGAACATCCGCCCGCGCGACATTGTCACCCGGGAGGCGCTCTACAACGCGGCGCTGATCGTCGGTGCCACGGGCGGTTCCACCAATGCCGCCCTGCATCTGCCGGCCATGGCGCATGAGGCCGGCATCAGCTTCACCTTGCAGGACGTGGCCGAGATCATGCGGAAGGCGCCTTATATCGGCGACCTGAAGCCCGGCGGCCGCTATGTGGCCTTCGACGTCTATAAGATCGGCGGCATCCCCGTGATCGTGAAGGCGCTGCTCGATGCCGGCCTCCTGCATGGCGACTGCATGACCGTCACCGGCGGCACCCTGGCCGAGAACCACCGCGAGGTGATCTTCCCCAGGGACCAGGACGTCATCCGCCCGGTGTCGGACCCTATCTCGCCCACAGGCGGCGTGGTCGGGCTGAAGGGCAATCTCGCCCCCGAAGGCGCGATCGTGAAGGTCGCCGGGATGAAGAACCAGCGATTCGAGGGCAGGGCACTCTGCTTCGACTGCGAGGAGGATGCCTTCGCCGCCGTCGACCAGCGCGCCTATAAGGCAGGGGATGTTATCATCATCCGCTACGAAGGCCCGAAGGGCGGCCCCGGCATGCGGGAGATGCTTTCCACCACGGCCGCCATCTATGGCCAGGGCATGGGCGAGGCCGTGGCGCTGATCACCGACGGCCGATTCTCCGGCGCGACCCGCGGCTTCTGCATCGGCCATGTCGGGCCGGAGGCAGCGGTGGGCGGGCCGATCGGCCTGTTGGAGAATGGCGACAGGATTATCATCGATGCCGAAAAAGGCACGATCGATGTCGATATTTCTTATGAGGAAATGAACAGGCGCCGCGCTGCATGGAAGCCACGTGCAACCGATTATAACTCAGGCGCGCTCTGGAAATACGCGCAACTGGTGGGGCCAGCGTATCTTGGCGCCGTGACGCATCCGGGAGGCGCGGCAGAGACGCATTGCTACGCCGACATTTGAATCCCGTGGTTTAACTTCGGCACGATTGGTCACTATTCTGCCCCAGCTTCGCCATGCTGAGGCGTAAGCATCTTTTCCAGGGGCCGGTGTCTTAAACGCACCGGTATCCACGCAGCTCCGGGCGGCTCCGCCCGGAACAGGAGGAAGAGATGCTGAATCGCCGTTACCTGTTGGGAGGCGCGCTGGCCGCGCTCGCCGGCGCCGTATCACTGACCAGTCCGGCGCAGGCTCAACCGCATATGCCACCGCCCGGCCCCCCGGGCCGTGGCCCCGGCGGCCCAGGCCCCGGACCTGGGCCTGGGCCTGGAGGGTCACGCCGTCCGCCGCCGCCACCGCCGCCACGCCGTGATGGGCCACGTGGCCGCGCTCCGAGTCGCCAGGCCGCCTGGCAGCCGGGTTATTGGAACTGGCGCGGTGGCCGGTATGAATGGGTTCCCGGCCGCTGGGTGGAGCGCCGCCGCCATGGCAACTGGCGTGAAGGCCAGTGGGTGATGCGTGGTGGCCGCTGGACCTGGATCGAGCCCGGCTGGCGCTGAGGAGAAGAGCCGTGAACAAGCCAGGACTTCTGAGAATGTTGCTCCTGGCGGCGGCCGGCGCCGGGCTCTCGGGATGTGTGGTCTATCCGGTGAGCTACTACGGCCCGCTGGAACCTCCCTATGGCTACTACGCACCACCGCCGCCGGTGGTGGTGCCGCTGCCGGTTCCGCCTGCAGCACCGCCACCGCCCTGGACCGGGCCAGCTGATCCGCCCGGCCCGGTGCCCTGGCGCTGAAGCAGGGGCTTAGCGGAGCGTTATGGTGACGGCGGTATGGTCGGAAGGTTGTTCCATCGAACGCAGGGACAGGTCGATCTCCGCTTTCTCCAGACGCTCCGCGAGGTCGGATGAGAGCAGAGCGTGGTCTATCCGCAGGCCCCGGTTGGCATCGAAGGCCGCGCCATAATCCCAGTAGGTATAAAGCCTTTCTCTCGGATGCAGCGCCCGCAGCGCATCCGTCAGACCGAGGTTGATAAGGGCCCGGAACGCCGCCCGGCTCTCCGGCCGCACCAGCGCATCCGTGGCCGGAAGGGCACCAGGGGCGAGGTCGAGAGGCGTCGGGCAGACATTGAAGTCGCCGAGGATGGCGAAGGGCGTGAAGCTGTCCAGCCGGTCGGCGGCCACCTGCCGCAGGCGCTCCATCCAGCGCAGCTTGTAGGCATAGCCTTCGGGGCCACCGGAATTGCCATTGGGCAGGTAGATGCCGGCAAAGCGCCCGCCAGCGGCCGCGATCTCGATATAGCGCGCCTGCGTATCCTCTTCCTCACCGGGAAGCGCCTCGGCCACCACCTGGAAGGGAATTCGGGACAGCACCGCCACGCCGTTGCGCCCGCCGCTCTGGCCCACGGCGTGGGCGCGATAGCCCAGCGGCTCGAACTCGGCCGCCGGGAATTCCTCCGCCTTGCACTTCAACTCCTGCAGGAACAGCAGGTCGGGCTGTGCCGACTGGAGGAAGCGTTGCACATGCGGCACGCGCCGGCGTGCCGAGTTCACATTCAGGGTGGCGAGCCGCAAGACAGGTCAGCCGATCGAGAAGGAAGCGCCGCAGCCGCAGCCGGAAACGGCCTGCGGATTGCTGATGGCGAAATGAGCCCCGATCAGTTCGTCCGTCCAGTCCAGCTGCGCACCGGCCAGCAGGTCCAGGCTGACTGGGTCGATGAAGACGCGGGCGGCCGGGCCTTCCAGCACCAGGTCGTCATCGGCCGGCGCATCCTCCATCCCGAAGGAATACTGGAAGCCGGAGCAGCCGCCGGCCTGCACCGCCACGCGCAACCCGGCCCCGGGGCGGCCTTCACGTGCCGAAATCTCCGCGACCTGGGCGAAGGCGCGGGGGGTAACCTGAAAGGTGGGGGGCGAGATGGTGCCGTCGGGCATGGCCGGAAAACTCCTCAGGCTCGGCATATAGGATGGAGCGGGGCCGGATTCCAACCATTCCGGCCTCGCGGGAAGGCACACACCGTTGCGGCAGGCCAGGGTGGCTGGTAAGCCGCGCGCCATGGATGGTCTTGCACCTTATGCCGTGCGGCCGGAAACCTCGCGTGGCCGGCTGTATCTGGAGCCCGGCGGCGACTCGCGTTCGCCGTTCCAGCGGGACCGTGACCGGATCATCCATAGCAAGGCCTTCCGCCGCCTGCAGTACAAGACCCAGGTCTTCATTTATCATGAGGGCGACGAGTTCCGCACGCGGCTGACCCACAGCATCGAGGTAGCGCAGATCGCCCGCTCCATCGCCCGCCGCCTGCGGCTGGACGAGGATCTGGCGGAGGCTCTGGCCCTGGCACACGACCTGGGGCACCCGCCTTTTGGCCATGCGGGGGAGGAGGCGCTGAACGGCGTCATGCGCCCCTATGGCGGCTTCGACCACAATGCCCAGAGCCTCAAGGCCGTCACGCTGCTGGAAGCCCGCTATGCCAGCTTCGACGGGCTGAACCTGACCTGGGAGACGCTGGAGGGGTTGGCCAAGCACAATGGCCCGATCCGCCGGCCGACACCTTATTTCGTTGAATACAATGCCAGGCACCCGCTCGACCTCACCACCCACGCCTCGGCCGAGGCGCAGGTGGCCGCCCTGGCCGACGATATCGCCTATAACAACCACGACCTGGACGATGGCCTGCGCGCCGGGCTCTTCTCGCTGGAAGAGGCCTCGCAGCTTCCCCTGATCGGAGACGCCGTGGCCACGGCGCGGGGGGCTTATCCCAGTGTCGAGGACGGGCGCCTGATTTCCGAGGCCATCCGCCGCGTCATCAATGCCATGATCCAGGATGTGGTGGAGGAGGCCGGGCGGCGCCTTGAGGCTCTGGCGCCCCGGACGGTGGACGATATCCGCGCCGCCGGCCATTCCATGGTCTATTTCAGCGACCGCATGATCGCCGCCAACCAGACGGTGCGGAATTTCCTCTTCGACCGCATGTATCGTCACTGGCGGGTGAACCGCACGACGCAGAAATCAAAGCGGGTGGTGCAGGTGCTGTTCAGCCTGCTGCATGGCGGGCCGGAGATGCTGCCGCCCGAATGGCGCGCCCGTGCCGGCACCGCCGGCAGCGCGCAATGCGCCGCCGCCGTCTGCGACTACATCGCCGGCATGACCGACCGCTTCGCGCTGGAGGAACACCGGCGCCTGACCGACCCACACCTTCCCGGCTGATACGGACTTCCATGCCCCACGACCCGACTTCCTCCGACATCTTCGCCGTCCTGCGCGCCGAGGTCGTGGGCTGCCTGCGACGCCTGCTGCCCGAGCTGCCGGAGGACGCCTTCGCCCGCGTGCTGGTCGAGCCGCCCCGCGATGCCAGCCACGGCGATATGGCCACCAATGCCGCCATGGTCGTGGCCAAGCTGGCCAAGCTGCCGCCGCCCAAGCTGGCCGCCCAGCTGGCCGAGGCGCTTTCATCCCTGCCCATGGTGGCGGAGGCGACCCCGGCCGGCCCCGGCTTCGTGAACCTGCGGCTGCGGGAGGATTTCGTTCTCGCCCAGATCCCTGTGCTCCTGCGGGCTGGCGAGGACTATGGCACCTCGGCCGTGGGCGGCGGCGTCCGGGTCAATGTCGAATATGTCTCGGCCAACCCGACCGGGCCGATGCATGTCGGCCATTGCCGTGGCGCCGTGGTGGGCGATGCGCTGGCCAACCTGCTGGGCAAGGCTGGCTATGACGTCACCAAGGAGTACTACATCAACGACGCCGGCGCGCAGGTGAGGGCGCTCGCCTATGCGGCCTACTGGCGCTATCTGCAGGCCATCGGCACGGCGCTGACGGAGGAGGAATACTCCGCCCTGGTGCCCGGTGGCCTCCAGTATCGTGGCGACTACCTTATCCCCGTGGGCGAGGCCCTGAAGGCTGAATACGGGGACGCCCTGGCACCCGGCGCCAGGCCCGAATTCACGGAAGAGCGCCTGGCGCTGATCCAGAAGACCGCCGTGGCCATGATGATGGCCGAGATCCGTGAGGACCTGGCCGCGCTCGGTGTCGTGCATGACGTCTTCATCAGCGAGCTGGAGCTGGTGCAGAACGGCGTGGCCGACCGGGCCATCGCCGAGCTGGCGGCCAAGGGGCTGGTCTATGAGGGCGTGCTGGAGCCGCCGAAGGGCAAGCTGCCCGATGACTGGGAGCCGCGCCCCCAGACCCTCTTCGCCTCCACCCGCTTCGGCGACGACGTGGACCGCCCTCTCCGCAAGAGCGATGGTTCCAACACCTATTTCGCCAACGACATCGGCAACCATGCCGACAAGATCGCCCGCGGCATGCAGCAGCTGGTGCAGGTCTGGGGCGCGGACCATGGCGGCTATGTCTCGCGCATGAAGGCGGCCACCAAGGCTCTGTCCGACGGCAGGGTGCCGCTGGATGTGGTGCTCTGCCAGATCGTCAAAGTGCTGAAGGACGGCGAGCCCGTCCGCATGTCCAAGCGCGCCGGCAGCTACATCACGCTGCGCGACCTGATCGACGAGGTGGGGCGCGACGCCGTCCGCTTCACCATGCTGACGCGCAAGTCCGACGCGCAGATGGAGTTCGACCTGACCAAGGTGGTCGAGCAGTCGCGTGAGAACCCGGTCTTCTACGTGCAATACGCCCATGCCCGCTGCCGCTCGGTTCTGCGGCAGGCAGGGGACCCGGCGGCCGAGCTTCTGGCCGAAGCGCCGCTGGAGGCACTGAAAGACCCCGCCGAACTGGCTCTGCTCCGCCGCCTGACCACGTGGCCGCGCACTGTCGAGGCTGCTGCTGCGGCGCGGGAGCCACACCGGATTGCCTTTTATCTCCACGACTTGGCCAGCGACTTTCATATCCTGTGGAACCGTGGGCGAGAGGATGCGACACTGCGCTTCATCCTGGCCGAGCAGCCGGAAGCAACGCGGGCGCGACTGGCTCTGGTGGCCGCGACCGCGACCGTGATCCGCTCCGGCCTCGCTGTCATGGGCGTGACGCCTGTTGAGGAGATGCGGTGAGGGAAGCTCAAGTCCCGTCCTATCGGGTTCGCAGTGCGGCGAATGAGGGTTCGGTCGCGCGCATCTTCGCCATGGCCGGTGGCCTGGCCGCGGTTGTCAGCGTGGGGGCGCTGGTCGGCTGGGGCATCACCCGGTTGACCGCCGATCGACCGATCCCTGTGATCGAGCCCGATTCGCGCCCGGTGAAGATCCGCCCGGACGATCCGGGTGGGCTGCGCGTGCCCAACCAGGACGAGATCATCTTCGAGCGGCGCTCGGCCAGCGGCAGCTACGAGCCCTCGGGCCGCCTGGCCCCGGCCGCCGAGGCGCCGAACCTCGATGCTCTGCGTGCCGCCACCGCCCCGCCTCCGGCCCCGCCCCGCTTGGTGGAGCCTCAGCCGGAGCCAGGCTTGGCCGCGCTCGCGCCTCCTGCGCCTGAGCCGGTGGAACCGGCCGTCCCGGCGCCGCAGGCTGCTGTGCCCGTGCCTGCTGCGCCCGTCGGCCCCGCCCCGGTGCCGGCGACACCGGCCGCTCCCGCCACGCCGCGCGCGGCCGGTGGTGCCGTTGTGGTGCAGCTTGGCGCCCTGGACTCGGAGGCCGGGGCCCGCGCCGAGTGGGAGCGTCTTGCGCGCCGCGCGCCGGAGCTGCTGAACGGGCGCTCGCCGCAGATCATCCGCTTCGACCGGCCGGACAGGCCGACCATGTGGCGCCTGCGTACCGGCGGCTTCTCGGCCGAGGCGGCGCGTGGATTCTGCCAGGAGCTTCGCGCCAAGGGCGGCGCCTGCGCTGTCATCGGCGGCTGAGATGGACCGCGCCCGCGCCGTCATCATCGGATTCTCGGGCCCTGCGCTGCTGGCCGAGGAAGTGGCGCTGTTGCGCCGTTTCCGGCCGGTGGGCGCCATCCTGTTCGCCCGCAACGTCGAAAGCCCCGCGCAGCTCGCCGGCCTGACCGCCGCGATCCGCGAGGAGCTGGGGGAGAGTGCGCCGATCCTGGTGGATCAGGAGGGCGGCCGGGTCGCGCGCCTGCGCCCGCCGCACTGGCCCGGCTTTCCGCCGCCGGCCGCCTTCGAGGGTCGCAATCCTGCGGCGGCCGAGGCCAATGCCACCTTGCTGGCGATGGAATGCGTGGCGGCGGGCCTGGATGTGGTCTGCTCCCCGGTGCTGGACCTGCGGTTGCCCGGGAGCCACGACGTCATCGGCGATCGCGGCTTTTCCGCCGATCCGCGCGAGGTGATCCGGGTGGCGGAAGCCTGGGTGAGGGGGCTGCAATCCGGCGGCGCCATCCCCGTGATGAAGCACATGCCTGGCCATGGCCGGGCCATGGTCGACAGTCACCTGGAACTGCCGCGAGTCACGGCCGAGAGGTTGATGCTGGCGGCGGACTTCGCTCCCTTTGCCGCCCTGGCGCGCTGTGGCGCCTGGGCCATGACGGCGCATCTTCTCTACACCGACCTGGACCCGGAGCATCCTGCCACCCTTTCGCCGCGCGTCATCCAGGAGGTCATGCGCGGTGAGATCGGCTTCGATGGCGTGCTGGTGTCGGATGACCTGGACATGAAGGCCCTCTCGGGCAGCCCGGGAGAGCTGGTGGCGGCGGCCCTGGCCGCCGGCTGCGACCTGGCGCTGCAGTGCTCCGGCCGGCTGGAGGACAGCGCCGCCGCCCTGGCCGCCGCCGGGCCGCTGACCGAGAAGGCCGAGGCACGGATGGCCGCGGCCCGGGCGGCGCGCGACGCCGCCTGCAACGGCGTCTTCCCTGACCCGATCGCTCTGGCGGGCCGCCGGGATGCCCTTTTGCGGGATGTGGCGTGATCGACTGGCTCCCCGAACTCATCGTCGCCATCGTCGCGACGGTGATCGCCATCACCCTGCATGAAGCCGCGCATGGCTATGCCGCGCTGGCGCTTGGCGACGACACCGCTAAGCGGGCCGGGCGGCTGAGCCTGAACCCGATCCGGCATGTGGACCGGGTCGGCACCATCATCCTTCCGGGCATCCTGCTGATCACGCAGCTGCTGACCATCGGCCGGGTCGTGGCCATGTTCGGCTGGGCCAAGCCGGTGCCCGTCAATCCATGGCGGTTGCGTAACCCGCGCTTCGGCATGGTGCTGGTGGCCGCCGCGGGTCCGGTGATGAATTTCACCCTGGCCTGGGTGGCGGCACTGTTGCTGCATCCGCTGGAAGCCATGGCCGGCTCGCTGCCGCGTGATGTCGTCGTGATGGGCGTGCGGTTCATCGCCCTTTCGATCATGGCCAATCTGCTGCTGGGCCTCTTCAACCTGCTGCCGATCCCGCCGTTGGACGGCGGACGCATCGCCGTCGGCCTGCTGCCCCGCGCCATCGCCGAGCCGCTGGCCCGCGTGGAGCGGTTCGGCGTGCTGTTGGTGATGCTGATGATCCTGCTGCTGCCCCGGCTGGGGCCGGATTACGACCTGATTGGCTGGCTCTCGGGCGTTGTCACGGGGCCTGCCTTCCAGCTGGTCCTCTGGCTGGCGGGGCACCCCGTATGAGCGAGACGCTGCATCTGCAGCTCGAGGGGTTCGAGGGCCCCCTCGACCTGCTGCTGGATCTGGCGCGGGCGCAGAAGGTGGATATCGCCCGCATCTCGATCCTGGCACTTGTGGACCAGTATCTCGCGGTGATCGAAGGCGCCCGGCGCGTGCGCCTGGAGCTGGCGGCGGACTGGCTGGTGATGGCGGCCTGGCTGGCCTGGCTGAAGTCCCGCCTCCTGCTGCCGGATGACCCGCGGCAGGAGGAGGATGCCGAGGCCTTGGCCGGGCAGCTGGCGGAGCGGCTCGCGGAGCTGGAGCGGATGCGCGCCGCCGCGGTCTGGCTAGGGCGGCAGCCACAGCTGGGGCAGGAGGTCTTTCCGCGCGGGGCGCCGGAGAGCTTCACCATGACCGACCGCAGCGGCCTTTCCACCGAGTTGCCGGCCTTGTTGCGCGGATATGTCGATGCGCTGCGCCGGGCAGCGGCCAAGCGGCCTTACCGCCCCAAGCAGCGCAAGCTCTGGACGGTGCAGGACGCCCTGGACCGGCTTGCCCGGCTGGTCGGCGGCCTGCCGGACTGGGGCGATCTACGGCAGTTCATGCCGGAACAGGTATTGGACCCGGTGGAGCGCCGCGCGGCCATGGCCAGCACCCTGGTGGCCGGGCTGGAACTGGCACGCGGCGGTGGGATCGAGCTACGGCAGGAGGCGGCCTTCGGCCCGATCCTGCTGCGCCGCAACGGTGGCCGGGCGCAGGAGAAACAGCATGTCGCCGCTTGAGGATGACGCCGCGGGGCCCGCCGCCGGCATGGCCCCGGTGGAGCATGCATTGCGGCTGGCGGAGGCCCTGATCTTCGCTGCCGACCGTCCTGTGCCGCTGGAGCGGCTTCAGGCTTTCCTACCGGAAGGCCTGCGGGCCGAGGCTGTGCTGACCCTGCTGACCGCCCGTTACGCGGGGCGGGGCGTGGAACTGGCCGAGGTGGGCGGCGGCTATGCCTTCCGCACCGCGCCGGACCTGGCGCCGATGCTGACCAAGGTGGTGGAAGCGCCGCGCCGCCTGCCGCGCGCCGCGATGGAGGCGCTGGCCATCATCGCCTACCACCAGCCGGTAACGCGCACGGAGATTGAGGAGATCCGCGGTGCCAGCCTGGCGCAGAGCACGCTGGAGGCGCTGCTCGAACATGGCCTGATCGCCCCGCGTGGCCGAAAGGAAGTACCTGGGCGGCCTGTGCTGTGGGGCACGACACCCCGTTTCCTGGAGCAGTTCGGCCTGCGGGCGCTGACGGACCTGCCCCGGCGCGACGAGCTGCTGGCTGCCGAGGCCGCGCCTTTGCCGGTCTCTGGCCAGGGGTCATGACGACGGCTGGATGCAGGCTTAGTATTTCCGGTGAAGGCGGGCTAGATTGGCTCAGCGCGTCACCGCGCCGCATGGCTGGACGCGATTTCACGTGCCGCGCGATGCGGAGCATGGCGGGTGCCCTTAGATTAAAGTGATGCATGGAACGTGAGGGGCAGGCTGCCGGATTGGCGCTGCCTCCGGTTCCTGCTAACGGAAGCGGCCCCCGGCCTACGGGGGGAGTGGGAAGCACATGTTAGATCTCGCCTGGTCCGAGCTTGCCCTGATCGCCGTCGTGGCGGTGGTGGTGATCGGCCCAAAGGACCTGCCGGATGCCATCCGCAATGTCGCCAAGGGCGTCAAGAAGCTCCGCAGCATGGCCGCCGAGTTCCAGAGCCACGCCGATGAGCTGGTGAAGGAAGCCCAGCTGGAGGATGTGCGTCAGCAGATCCAGGAGATCCGCCACTTCGACCTGAAGGGCACCATCGAGCGCGCGGTGGACAATGACGGCGAGATCCGCCGCACCTTCAACGATGACCCGCTGAAGGATGCCTGGAAGCCGACGCCGGAGAGCAAGCCGGCGCTGGACCAGCCCGCGCCGCCCGCCGGTGGCCTCGACTCCGCTCCGGAACCCTCCGTCACGCCGGAGTCTCCGGCTGCGCCGGCCTTCATTCCGCCTACTGTCGCCGCCTTCAACGCCGATGCCCAGCGCGACGCGCCAGCGCCGGAGCAGAAGCCCGCGATGATCCCGCCGCAGATCGATGGTGCCGAAGCGCCGGAGAAGCCTGCTAACCCGCCCGCAACTCCGACCGCCTGAGTATCCATCCGTGTCCCGGGACCAAGAAGATCAGATCGACGACAAGCCGATGCCGCTGATCGAGCATTTGCTCGAATTGCGGACACGGTTGCTGTGGTCACTCGGCGCTTTCATCATCGCCTTTGCCGTCTGCTATTACTTCTCGACGCAGATCTATGGCTTCCTGGCGCGCCCGCTGGCTCAGATCCTGCACGAGCAGAGTGGCGGCGAGCGGCGGATGATCTTTACCGCCCTCTACGAAGCCTTCTTCACCTATCTGAAGGTGGCCTTCTTCGGCGCGGTCTTCATCAGCTTCCCGGTATGGGCAACTCAGCTCTGGCTCTTCATCGCGCCGGGCCTTTACCGGAGCGAGAAGCGGGCGCTGATGCCCTTTCTGCTGGCCTCGCCCGTCCTGTTCCTGATGGGCGCGGCGCTGGCCTACTACTTCATCTTCCCGCTCGCCTGGAGGTTCTTCATCTCCTTCGAGACCCCGCCGGGTGGTGGTGCGCTGCCCGTGCAGCTGGAGGCGAAGGTCAGCGAGTATCTCAGCCTCGTCATGCACATGATCCTGGCCTTCGGCGCGGCCTTCCAGCTTCCGGTTGCGCTGACGCTGCTGGCAAAGGTGGGCATTGTCTCGGTGGACGGGCTCCGGAAGGGGCGGCGCTATGCCATTGTCGGCATGTTCGTCGTCGCCGCCGTCATCACGCCACCGGACATTATCAGCCAGATCGGTCTCGCTGTACCGCTGATCGCTCTCTACGAGCTCTCGATTCTGGCCGCCGGCTGGATGGCCCCGAAGCGCGACGAAGACAACAACTGAGCCTCAGCCATGCATGATATCCGCATCGTTCGCGCCGACCCCGCGGCCTTCGACGCCGCCCTGGCGCGCCGCGGTCTGCCGCCCATGGCGGATGCCATCCTGACGCAGGATGGCATCCGCCGCAGCGCCCAGACGGCGCTGCAGGAACTCCAGTCCCGCCGCAATCAGATCTCCAAGGAGATCGGCATCGGCAAGCGCCAGGGGGCCGACACCGCCGCGCTGGAGGCGGAGGCCACAGCCCTGCGGGGACGGATGGAGGCGCTGGAGGCCGAGGCCAGGGCTGCCGATACGGCCCAGACCGAGGTCCTGGAAAGCCTGCCCAACCTGCTGGCCGAGGACGTGCCGGAAGGCCGCGACGAGACCAGCAACGTGGTTCTGCACCAGCACGGCACCCCGCCGGAACTTTCCTTCACGCCGAGGCAGCATTTCGAGATCGGCGAGGCGCTGGGGCTGATGGATTTTGCTGGGGCGGCGAAGCTGGCCGGCGCGCGCTTCACCGTGCTCAAGGGTCAGCTCGCCAGGCTGGAACGTGCGCTGGGCCAGTACATGCTCTCGCTGCATGTGGACGAGCATGGCTTCAGCGAGACCTCGGTGCCCCTGCTGGTCAACGACGCCACGATGTATGGCACCGGCCAGTTGCCGAAGTTCAAGGAAGATCTCTTCCACACTGATGACGGCCGCTGGCTGATCCCGACGGCCGAGGTTCCGCTGACCAACCTCGTGGCCGGCGAGATCCTGGCGGAAGAGGCGCTGCCACTGCGCTTTGCCTCTCTCTCCCCCTGTTTCCGGTCGGAGGCCGGCAGCGCCGGGCGGGACACGCGCGGCATGCTGCGCCAGCACCAGTTCAACAAGGTGGAGATGGTCAGCATCACCACCCCCGAGCAGTCAGCCGCCGAGCATGAGCGGATGACGCAGTGCGCCGAGCGAGTGCTGACGGAGCTTGGGCTGGTCTGGCGGCGGGTCGTGCTCTGCGCCGGCGATACAGGCTTCGCTTCCAGCAAGACCTATGACCTGGAGGTCTGGCTGCCGGGGCAGGGGGCATGGCGGGAAATTTCCTCCTGCTCCAACTGCCGCGACTTCCAGGCCCGCCGCATGGGTGCCCGTTATCGCCCGCGGGACGCGAAGGGCACGGCTTTCCTGCATACCCTCAACGGGTCCGGGGTGGCGACGGGGCGGGCGCTGATCGCCGTTCTGGAGACACATCAGCAGCAGGACGGCCGAGTCGCCGTCCCGCCGGTTCTGGTGCCGTTCATGGGCGGTCTGACGCATATCGGCTAAGCGACATCAAAGGGGTCTGGGCCGGTTGCGTTACGGCCCGATCGCACATAATTTGCAATTCAGTCGGGGCGTGGCGCAGCCTGGTAGCGCATTTGGTTTGGGACCAAAGGGCCGGAGGTTCGAATCCTCTCGCCCCGACCATCGTATCAATGGCCGGGATACAGCATTGCCATGAGCCGCGACCTTGCCCTCGCCCGCATCCACTATCCGGGAGGCTCGGCCATGCAGTCCGGTAAGGGCAAGCTGCGGGGCTGGGTTCTGGAATTCGCGCCCGCTGAAAGCCGTAAGCTGGACCCGCTGATGGGCTGGTATGGATCGGGCGATACGCGCACACAGCTCCGCCTCAGCTTTTCCACGCGTGAGGCAGCCGAGGCTTATGCCCGCGCCAACGGCATCGCCTATGAGGTGGAGGAGCAGGCCTCCTCCACCGCGATCAAGCCAAAAACCTACGCCGAGAATTTCCGCTACGGCCGGTCGGAGAACTGGACTCACTGAGGTCCAGCCACCGGTTTCCGCGTCCTTAGCTCAACTGGATAGAGCAACCGGCTTCTACCCGGTTGGTTGGGGGTTCAAGTCCCTCAGGGCGCGCCAGCTTCCGCCACCGGTCCGGGCAGGTGCAACTCCGCCACCACCGGCAGATGATCGGACGCCACCTTCCCAGTCATGTCCCGCCAGCTGCGCCCCAGCAGGGAAGCGGGGCGGCAGAAGATACGGTCCAGCTTCAGGGCCGGCAGGCGGGAGGGGAAGGTCCGGTGCCGGGTACGGGCCGGCATATGCGCCGCCAGGGCCTGGAAGACCGGGCCCCGCCAACCCCATTCGTTGAAATCCCCCAGAACGACCAGTGGCCCCTGCAGCTTCCGCACCAGGGCGGCGATCCGGGTCGCCTGCTGATGCCGCTCCCGCTGCCGCAGGCCGAGATGCGTGGCGACCACCCCGAGCGACCCCGCCGGGGTTGCGATGCGTGCCTCGATGGCGACCCGCGGCTCCCGCCCGGGATGGGAAAGGTCGTGCAGGGCGCTGTGCTCGATGGGCCATCGGCTGAGCAGCATGTGTCCATAGGCGCCGTCATGGGCCCTGATGGTCTCGGCCATGGTATGGCCGGGAAGGTGCCCGCGCAGCGCCGTAAAGCCGCAGAGCTCCGCCCCCCGGCCGCGGCTGTCGACTTCCTGCACCGCGAGGATATCGGGCGCCTGCCGCCGGATCAGCCCGAGCACCCGGTGCATGTCGCAAACCCCGTCCGTGCCGATGCCGCCATGAATATTCCAGGTCATCACACGCAGTATCACGCCGCGGCGTCTCGCTTCCGGTCCATCATGCGGCGCAGGCGCTTGATCAGGCTCTGCAGCCCCCAGGTCAACGCGCCCCAGCAGATCAGCACCACGACGAAGCCCAGGACATCGGTCAGGGAAGGGTCGGTGACGATACGCAGCAGCCGGTCGCCCAGCGCCGTCATCAGCAGCAGCCCTGGCGCGAGCCCCAGCGCCGTGCCGACCACATAGTCCAGCAGCGGGATGCGGATGGCGCCGGCCACCAAGTTGACCAGGGTGAAGGGCGCGATCGGCATCAGCCGGACCATGGTGACGGCCAGGATGCCGTTCACGGCGATGCTGCGGCTGACCTTGTTGATCCGGGGGCCGATGAGCTTTCGCAGCAGCCCGGGCCCCATGCGGCGGCCGACCAGATAGGTCAGCACGGCACTGATCATGGCACCCGCCGCGGCATAGAGCAGGCCTGGCCAGAGGCCGAAGGCGGCCGCCGTCGCCACGATCAACACATTCACGGGGAAAGCCAGCAGCCCCAGCAGCATGAAGAGGCCCAGCGCCAGCAGCGGCCCCCAGTGGCCGCCCGCCTCCATCGAGCTGCTGAAGGTCGTGGGATTCATCAGGTCGGAGAGGGGCGTGTAGCGCCACGCGGCGCTCAGGATGACCATGGGCGCGACCACCAGCCCGATCCGCAGCCAGAGTGCCATGCCGCTGCTCGACGCCGCGTCCTCGGTTTCGAAATCAGCCAGAACGGTCCCCGGGCCGAAAGGACGCCGCGGGTCAGCGACGGCTTCGATCTGCGGCACGCCTTCGCCCTCCGCCAGTTCGCCATCCTCGATCGGCAGCAGCCGACGCTTCCGGCTGTGCAAATGATCCAAGGCCCGGAACAGCGACCCGCCCCGGGTCAGCGCCGCGACCTGCTCCGGCCGCACGCCCAGATGCTCGGCCAGCATACGGTCGCGGATCTGGCGGATACCGCCGCGGGTTTGCTCGTCATGCCCCTCCACCACCAGGTCGCATTCGGTATCCGTGGCCATGGAGCGATTGCAGAGATTGGCCGAGCCGACGCGCAGCAGCCGGTCATCGACGATCATGACCTTGGAATGCACCATCACATCGGCCTGCGGGCTGTGCCGTTCCCCCACATGCGGGTAGAGCATGCGTATCCGGTCGGCCACCCCGGCCTCCCGCAGCAGTGCCATGAAGCGAATGCGCCCGGCGAGCATCGTGCGGTGCTCCAGCCAGGTATGGTGGGTGCGGGGACCCAGCAACACGACCTCCAGACGGGGGGTGAGCAGCATTCGCTCGGCCAGTCGGGCCGCCAGTCTGAGATTGGTATAGAATTGGTTCTCCGCGTAGATGCAGTCTTCGGCCGCGTCGATCATCGCCTCGAATAGATGTTCGACCTCGCGGATCTCCGGCTCGCCCTCATAGGCCGCCTGGGTACGGGCGATGCCTACCTGCAGGTCGCGCAGATCCGGATTGACGGCGCGGGGCCACAGATCCCGTGCCCCTGGGCGGGGCGGCTGCCGCGCCGGCAGCTCCTCGCACGCGGAACGGGCCCAGCGCGCCCGGAACAAATCGGCCAGGGCCCCGGCGGCCTCTCCATCGACCACCATCTGCACATCGTGGAACGGGGCGTACGGCACCTCACGCGGGTCTATCCGGTGGGGGTTATGGGGTGCGTGCGCCGGGGTATCCCAGCGCCGGATCGTCAGATCCAGCCCGCCGCTGAAGGCCAGCCGGTCATCAACGACGACGATCTTCTGGTGGTGGGAGGCGCCGAGAGGCACCTCGTCATCGAGGCAGAGCTCGATCTGTGACGGGGTATTCCAGTGCAGCGCCAGGGCGGGAAGCAACTCCCGCTCCAGCGCGTAAAGCACCGAATAATCCCAGAGCAGAAGCTTGATCCGGAGATCCGGGCGGCGCGCCACCAGGGCCGCCAGAAAGGGACCGAGCGTGGATGGCAGCTCATCCTTCGGCTTGCCGCCCGCACCAAAGAGGGGAGTGCGGCTGTCGATGTCCCAGCCCGCGATCAGGACGCTCTTCTCAGCCTTCAGCAGCGCCTCGCGCAGGGCGCCGTAGTAGGTCGCGGCATCCACCAGCACGCCGGCACGCCCGGCCTGCTCCAGCCGCCAGACATTCTTCCCCTCCTTCAGCACGCCCGGTAAGGCGCTTCCGGCGGAGGGCAGGCGGTCATCCGGCTGGCGTGACGCGACGGGCGCGAGGATGTGCTGCATGGCCGTTGTGCAACGCACTTATCCGGCGAAAGTCACGCCTGGCTGCCGTAAAAATTGTATGGCCAGGGCTGCCCCGCTTGACGACGGCTGCCCCGCGCGGGATCACCCCCTGGACTTGGCGCAAGAGGTATTTCGTGATGCAGCGCGTGTTTTCCGGGATCCAGCCCTCCGGTATTCCGACTCTCGGTAACTATCTGGGCGCCATCCGCAACTGGGTGCCCATGATGGATGATCATGAGTGCGTCTATTGCGTGGTGGACCTGCACGCGATCACCCAGCCCTTCGATCACCGGGAACTGGCGCGCGCCACGCGCGAAATGGCGGCCGCGCTGATCGCCTGCGGCGTGGACCCGGACCGCTGCACTCTCTTTGTGCAGAGCCATGTCCATGCCCATACCCGCCTGGCCTGGATCTTCAACTGCGTGGCCCGCATCGGCTGGCTGAACCGCATGACCCAGTTCAAGGACAAGGCCGGCAAGGACCGGGAGAATGCGGGGGCGGGCCTCTATGTCTACCCCAACCTGATGGCCGCCGACATCCACGCCTATCACGCCACCCG
Source organism: Roseomonas marmotae (assembly GCF_017654485.1). Lineage (NCBI taxonomy): Bacteria > Pseudomonadati > Pseudomonadota > Alphaproteobacteria > Acetobacterales > Roseomonadaceae > Roseomonas > Roseomonas marmotae. The sequence goes on from NZ_CP061091.1 coordinate 2,356,414, forward strand.
CGTGCCGGTGGGCGAGGACCAGAAGCAGCATCTGGAACTGGCGAATGATATCGCGCAGAAGTTCAACCATGACTTTGGCGTGGAGTTCTTCCCGAACATCGAGCCGATGATCCAGGGCGTGGCCGCGCGCGTCATGTCGCTGCGTGACGGCACCAAGAAGATGTCGAAGTCCGACCCTTCGGACCAGTCGCGCATCAACCTGACGGACGATGCCGACGCCATCGCCCTGAAGATCCGCCGCGCCAAGACCGACCCGGAGCCGCTGCCCTCCGAACTGGCTGGCCTGGAAGCGCGGCCCGAGGCGCGGAATCTGGTGGGCATCCTGGCCGCCGTGACCAACGCCACGCCGGCCGATGTGCTGCGGGACCATGCGGGCAAGGGCTTCGGCGCATTCAAGGAAGTGCTGACCGAGGCGCTGGTGGCGCATCTGAGCCCCATTCAGGCCGAGATGACCCGCCTGCTCGCCGACCCCGCCGCCGTGGACGCCGCCTTGCGGAAGGGGGCCGACCGCGCCTCCGCCATCGCCGAGCCGATCGTGACGAAGGCGGAGGAGATCGTCGGCTTCCTGCCCCGGCGCTAAGCCGAAGGCAGGAGAAGCGTCGCCGCCGCCTGGGCGGCGATGCCTTCGCCGCGGCCGGTGAAGCCCAGCCGCTCCGTCGTGGTCGCCTTGACCGAGACGCGGGAGAGCGGGATGCCCATCAGCTCCGCCAGCCGCGCCCGCATGGCCCCGGCATGCGGGCCGATCTTCGGCCGCTCGCAGATCAGGGTCACGTCGGCATGGGTGATCATGCCGCCTCGTGCCGCCACCCGGCCCGCGGCATGGCGCAGGAAGCGGGCGCTGTCGGCGTCCTTCCATTTCATGTCGCTGGGCGGGAAGTGGCGGCCGATATCGCCTTCCGCCAGGGCGCCGTAGATGGCGTCGCAAAGCGCGTGCAGGCCCACATCGGCGTCGGAATGGCCATCGAGCCCGAGCGGATGCGGGACGGTGATGCCGCAGAGGATCAGCGGGCGCCCCTCCACCAGCCGGTGGACGTCGAAACCCGTACCCATGGCGGGCAGGAAGCGGGGCAGCAGGGCGGCCTCGGCGCGGGCCAGATCCTCGGGGTAGGTCACTTTCAGGTTGTTCTCCGAACCGGGCAGAAGGGCCACGGGAAGGCCCTGCGCCTCCAGCAGCGCGGCATCGTCCGTGGCTTCCCCGGTGGCGGCACGATGTGCCCGCAGCAGGACGGGGAAGCGGAAGGCCTGGGGGGTCTGGGCGCGGAACAGCCCGGCGCGTGGCACGGTGTGCCGGATGGTGCCGCCCTCGGCAGCCTTCAGCGTATCTGAAACCGGCTGGGCCGGGATGGCGCCGGGATGGATCTTCAGGGCTTCCAGCAGGGCCGGGACGGTGCCGGGCGCCAGGATCGGCCGGGCCGCGTCATGCACCAGCACCACATCCGGGGCATCCCCCGCCAGGGCTTCCAGTCCCGCGCGGACGCTGGCCTGCCGGCTGGCGCCGCCGCACACCGGCGGCAGGCAGGAAAGCCCCTCCAGCATCGCGGCGACACGCCCTTCCTCGCCGGGGGCGACAACGGGCAGCAGTGCCTGCACATGGCCGCCGGCCAACAGCGCCTCGGCGGCGTGGCGCAGGATGGGGCGGCCCAGGAGAGGGAGATACTGCTTTGGCTCGGCGGCGCCGAAGCGGGTTCCGCTTCCGGCGGCCATCAACAGGGCGACGACACGCATGAGGGGAACCTATCCGCGCGCCACAAGACTGACCAGTGCCGCCCGCAGCTTGGGCGGATGAGCATGGACGCCGACGACAAGCCGCCTTAGATTGCCCAAATCATGAGCATCGCGATCCAGCACGACACCGGCGCCCCGCCTTCAGTGGCCGAGGGCGCCACGACGCCGCGCCTGCGCCCGATCATGGTGGGGCCCATACGCATCGACGCGCCGGTGATCCTGGCGCCCATGTCGGGCGTGACGGACCTGCCATTCCGCCGTCTCTGCCGCGAGCTGCGCGCCCCGATGGTGGTGAGCGAGATGATTGCCAGTCAGGCCATGGTGCGGGAGAACCGCACGACGCTGAAAATGGCCGAGGTGGATGGCTTCGGTGGTCCGGCCAGCGTGCAGCTGGCGGGCTGCGACCCCGCCGTGATGGGTGAGGCCGCCCGGCTGGCGGCGGACCGTGGCGCCGCCATCATCGACATCAACTTCGGCTGCCCCGTGAAGAAGGTCGCCATCGGCCAGCAGGCCGGCAGCGCCCTGATGCGCGACGAGATCGGCGCCGCACGCATCCTGGAGGCGACGGTGAAGGCCGTCTCCGTCCCGGTCACGCTGAAGATGCGGATGGGCTGGGACCATAACAGCCTGAATGCCCCGCGCTTGGCCAAGATCGCCGAGGAATGCGGCATCCGCATGGTGACGGTGCATGGCCGCACCCGGCAGATGTTCTACACCGGCACCGCCGACTGGGCCTTCGTGGCCAATGTGAAGCAGGCGGTCTCGATCCCCGTCATCGTCAATGGCGACATCCTGGCGCCCGAACATGCCGCGGAGGCGCTGCGGCAATCCGGCGCGGATGGCGTGATGATCGGGCGGGGCTGCTATGGCCGCCCCTGGCTGCTGGCGCAGGTTGCGGAATACCTGACTACAGGCACTCTTCTGCCCGAGCCCGACCTCGCAACCCATTACGACATCCTGTTGCGCCACTACCGCTCCATGCTGGAGCATCACGGGCGCGACCCGGGCGTCCGGCTGGCCCGCAAGCACCTGGCCTGGTACTCCAAGGGGCTGCCCGGCTCCGCCGAGTTCCGCGTGCGGGTGAACCGGGCCGATACGCCGGAAGCCGCCGAGGCGGTGCTGGAGGAGTTCTACCGCCCGCTGATCGAGCAGGGGGTGACCGTGGTCCGCGACGCCTATTCCGCCGCCGGCCGCGACGAGGATGCCATGGCCGCATGAACCTGGTCACACGCCGCAACCTCACCTTGGATCAGGCGGTGCTGCCCGACAGCGTCGCGGTGCTCTCGGCCCTGCCGGTGCCGGTGGTGGTGCTGGATGGCGCCAACCGCTTCTGCGCCGCCAATCCGGCGGCAGAGCAGTTCTTCCAGCTCTCGGCCAGTTCCCTGGCCCAGCATTCGCTGGCTGATCTGATCCCGCCGGATACGCGGCTCTTCGCGTTGGTGGATCAGGTGCGGAACCAGGATGCCCCGGTCTCGGACTATGACCTGACGCTGGAGAGCCCGCGCCTCCACCGCACCGGCGTCGCCGCCCATGGGGCGCCGCTGCCGGAACTGCGGGGCGCGGTGGTGCTGACGCTGCAGGATGGCAGCAAGGCGCAGAAGCTGGACCGGCAGCTGAACTTCCGGGGCGCCGCCCGCGGTGCTTCCGCCATGGCCGCCATGCTGGCGCATGAGGTGAAGAACCCGCTCTCCGGCATCCGGGGCGCGGCGCAGTTGCTGGAACAATCCGCCAGCGAGGCCGACCGTGAGCTCTGCGAGCTGATCCAGGACGAAGTCGACCGCATCCGCAACCTGGTCGAGCGGATGGAGATGTTTTCCGAGCGGCCGATCGAATGCGGTGTGGTCAATATCCATGAGGTGCTGGACCATGTCCGGCGCATCGCCAGCCGGGGCTTCGCCAGCCACCTGCGCATCGTGGAGGATTACGATCCTTCCCTGCCGCCGGTCTGGGGCAACCGGGACTTCCTGGTGCAGATCCTGCTGAACCTGGTCAAGAATGCCGCCGAGGCGGTGGCCCCCCAGGGCGGAGAGATCCAGCTCTCCACCGCCTATCATCACGGCGTCCGCATCGCCGTTCCCGGCTCGCGGGAGCGGGTGCATCTGCCGTTGCAGGTCAGCGTCCGGGACAACGGACCCGGGATCGATGAGGAGGTGCGCGTCAATATCTGGGAGCCGTTCGTGACCACGAAGCGGGGCGGGCAGGGGCTCGGCCTCGCCATGGTCGCCAAGCTGGTCGCCGATCAGGGGGCGCTGATCGAGTGCGACAGCCGTCCCGGCCGCACCATCTTCCGCCTCTCCCTGCCCATGCCGCCCGCCGACCTTCAAGCCCGCCTCGAGACCCCGACCGAATGACCGACAGCCGCACCATCCTGATCGCCGACGACGACCGCGCCATCCGTACCGTGCTGTCGCAGGCACTGGGGCGCGCCGGCTACACCGTGCGCGCCACATCCTCCGCCGCCACGCTCTGGCGCTGGGTGGAGGAAGGCAGCGGCGATCTGGTGATCACCGATGTCATCATGCCGGACGAGAACGGGCTGGACCTCGTGCCGCGCATCAGGCGCGTGCGGCCCGACCTGCGCGTGGTGGTCATGTCGGCCCAGTCCACCTTCATGACGGCGGTGAAGGCGGCGCAGCGCGGCGCCTTCGAGTATCTGCCCAAGCCCTTCGACCTGAAGGAGCTGCTTGCCGTTGTCGCCCGCGCGCTGATGATGCCGGCCAAGCCCGAGCCACAGACGGAGGAGACGGAGGGCGAGCGCCTGCCGCTGGTCGGCCGCAGCACGGCGATGCAGGAAATCTATCGCACCGTCGCGCGGCTCACGACCACGGACCTGACCGTGATGATCACGGGGGAGAGCGGCACCGGCAAGGAGCTGATCGCCCGCGCCCTGCACGATTATGGCCGCCGCCGCACCGGGCCTTTCGTGGCCATCAACATGGCGGCGATTCCGCGGGAGCTGATCGAGAGTGAGCTCTTCGGGCATGAGCGCGGCGCCTTTACCGGGGCTCTGGCCCGTGGCATCGGGCGCTTCGAGCAGGCGGCCGGCGGCACCCTCTTCCTGGACGAGATCGGCGACATGCCGCCGGAGGCGCAGACCCGCCTGCTGCGCGTGCTGCAGGAGGGCGAGTTCACCACGGTTGGCGGGCGTAACCCGATCAAGGCCAATGTGCGTATCGTCGCGGCAACGCATCGTGACCTGCGGCAGGCCATCCGCCAGGGCATGTTCCGTGAGGATCTCTTCTACCGCCTCAATGTCGTGCCCATCCGCCTGCCGCCGCTGCGGGAGAGGGCGGAGGACATTCCCCTCCTTGCCCGGCACTTCCTTGAGCGGGCGAAGAACGCGGGACTGCCCGCGAAGCAGCTGGACCAGGAGGCGGTTGAGCGCCTGCGCCGCCACTCCTGGCCAGGCAATGCGCGGGAGCTGGAGAACCTGATGCGCCGGTTGGCCGCCCTCTATCCGCAGGAGGTGATCGGCGCCGACGCCGTTTCCAACGAGCTGGCAGAGGCTGAGCCCATGGCGGATACCGAGTCGCGGGCGCCCGAGACGCTGGAGCAGGCGGTGGAGCGCCACCTGACGACCTTCGTCGCCGCGCAGAAGGACGGGCTGCCCGTGCGCGACCTCTATGAGCGCGTGCTGGCGGAGGTGGAACGGCCATTGCTGCGGCTGGCGCTGGCCGCCACGCGCGGCAACCAGATCAAGGCCGCGGCCATGCTTGGCCTGAACCGGAACACGCTCCGCAAGAAGATCCGCGAGTTGGACCTGCCGGTGGTGCGCGGTCTGTCGTGAGCCGGATGGCCGGCAGCAAGCCACCCCGCTTCGGCCGCAGCCTGGCGGACTGGCTCCTGGGCCGTTTCGTCACGCTGGCGCTGGCCGCCGTGGCGCTGCTGCTGGCGATCGGCACCTTCACCCTGCTGTCGGGCGGGAGTCCCTTCGGGCCCACCAAACCCGGCCAGGTCGTGGCCATGGTGCTGGTCAACGCCCTGTTCCTGCTGCTGCTGCTGGGCTCGGTCGTCGGCCGGCTGGTGCGGGTCTGGGCGGAACGTCGGCGCGGATCGGCGGGGTCACGGCTGCATGTGCGGCTGGTGCTCCTCTTCAGCGTCACTGCGGTGCTGCCGGCCCTCCTCGTCGCCATCTTCGCGGCGGTCTTCTTCAACCTGGGCATCCAGGCCTGGTTCAGCGACCGCGTGCGCAGCACGCTGGAAGCCAGCCTCGTCGCGTCCCGCGCCTATCTGGACGAGCATCGCAACACCATTCGCGCCGATGCCCTGGCAATGGCCGCCGACCTGAACCGCAACAGGCACCTGCTGGAGACCAACCAGTATGCCTTCGCGCGCATCCTGGCGACGCATACGGCGCTGCGCGGCCTGACGGACTCCGTGGTCTTCGAGCCCACCCTGAACCAGGTAGTGGCGCATGCGGGCCTGACCACCATCACCATTCTCGACCCGCTGCCGGCCTGGGCGACGGAGCAGGCGCGCAACGGCGACGTGGCCGTTTTGCCCGGAGAATCCGAGGAGGGGCGGGTGCGCGCCCTGGTGGAGCTGGATATCCAGCCCGGGTTGATGCTGCTGATCGGCCGGCCGGTGGACCCCAGCGTCATCGAGCACATGCGCCGTACCGAACTGGCCTTCCAGCAGTATGACCGGCTGGACCGCAACCGGTCCGGCCTGCAGATCACCTTCGCGATGATCTTCGCCATTGCGTCCCTGCTGGTGCTGCTGGCGGCGGTGTCGGTCGGCCTGGTCATCGCTAACCAGATCGCGCGCCCGCTCTCCCGCCTCATCGTGGCCGCGGACCGCGTGCGGAGCGGCGACCTGACGGTGCGGGTGACGGAAGGCGAGGCGGATGACGAGGTCGGTAGCCTGTCGCGGGCTTTCAACCGCATGACCAACCAGCTTGCGGCGCAGCGCAGCGAGTTGATGGAAGCCTACCGGCAGATCGACGAACGGCGACGCTTCACGGAGACGGTGCTCTCCGGCGTCTCGGCCGGCGTCGTGGGCCTGGATGCGGAGGGACGGATCAACCTGCCCAACCGCCGCGCCAGCGAGTTGCTGGGCCGCGACCTGGATGCCGACCTCGGCACGCCGCTGGCGCAGGTGGTGCCGGAGTTCGATGCCCTGCTTCAGGCGGCCATGGCCGCGCCGGAGCGGACCCGCACGGGCGAGATCCGCATCGGCCCGCCTTCCTCCCGCCGAACCTTGCTCGCGCAGATCGGTGCGGAGATGCAGCCCGGCCAGGTCGTGGGCTTTGTGCTGACCTTCGATGACATCACCGAATTGCTCTCGGCGCAGCGGAAGGCCGCGTGGTCGGACGTGGCGCGGCGTATCGCGCATGAGATCAAGAACCCGCTGACCCCGATCCAGCTTTCGGCCGAAAGGCTGAAGCGGCGCTATCTGAAGGAAATCCAGTCCGACCCCGAGACCTTCAAAGCCTGCACGGACACCATCGTGCGGCAGGTGGAGGATATCGGGCGGATGGTAGACGAATTCTCCGCCTTCGCCCGGATGCCGCAGCCGGTCATCCGGTCGGAGGACCCCGCACAACTGGCCCGGGAGGCGCTGGTGCTGCAGCAGAACGCGCATCACGACATCGTTTTCTCGACGAAGATCCCGGCCGGGGCTCCACGCATCCAGTGCGACCGGCGCCTGACGGGACAGGCTTTGACCAACCTGCTGGCCAATGCGGCCGATGCCGTGCGCAGCCGCCAGCAGGCGCAGCTGGATGCCGGAGAGGCTGCTGCGCCCGGCCATATCCGTATTCTGGTGCAGCCGGACGGGGACTGGCTGAGCATCGCCGTCGAGGATGACGGCACCGGCCTGCCTCAGGGGGAGGAGCGGGAGCGGCTGACGGAGCCCTATGTCACGCACAAGCCGAAAGGAACCGGCCTTGGTCTTGCCATCGTCAAGAAGATCATGGAGGACCACGGCGGCAGGTTGGTCCTGACCGACCGGCAGGGGGGCGAGCAGGGCACGCGTGCGGCGCTCGTCTTCCCGCTACGCCACGAGCAGGCCGTACCCGCGGCCGGGACAAAAATGACGGAGGTGCAGCAGCATGGCGCATGAGATCCTGATCGTCGATGACGAGCCGGATATCCGCGCGCTGATCGAGGGCATCCTCTCGGATGAGGGCTACGAGACCCGCGTCGCCCAGAATTCCGATACGGCCCTGGCTGCCTTTCGGGCCCGGCGGCCGAGTCTGGTGATCCTGGATATCTGGCTGCAGAACTCTCGGTTGGACGGCCTCGGCATTCTGGAGGCCATGCAGCGGGAGGAACCGCAGGTGCCGGTGGTCATGATTTCCGGCCACGGCACGATCGAGACGGCGGTGCAGGCCATCCAGCAGGGTGCCTATGACTTCATCGAGAAGCCCTTCAAGTCCGACCGGCTCATCCTGATCGCGGAGCGGGCGCTGGAAGCGGCGCGCCTGAAGCGGGAGGTCAGCGAACTGCGTCTCCGCGCGGGCGCGGAGACGGAGCTTCTCGGCACTTCCTCGGCCATCGGGCAACTGCGGAACGCCATCGAGCGCGTGGCGCCGACGGGCAGTCGCGTGCTGATCTCAGGCCCCGCCGGCGCCGGCAAGGAAGTGGCCGCGCGGATGATCCATGCCCGCTCCCGCCGCTCGGGCGAACCTTTCGTGGCCCTGAACTGCGCCACCCTGAACCCCGCCCGTTTCGAGGAGGAGTTGTTCGGCGTGGAGACGCCGCTCGACGGCACCAGCGGCGGGCGCCGCGCGGGGGTGCTGGAGCGCGCCCATGGCGGCACCCTGCTGCTGGACGAGGTGGCGGATATGCCGCTGGAAACGCAGGGCAAGATCGTGCGCGCCCTGCAGGAACAGGGCTTCGAGCGCGTCGGCGGCGCCACCCGCGTGAAGGTGGATGTGCGCGTCATCGCCACCACCAACCGCGACCTGACAGCCGAGATCGCGGCCGGGCGTTTCCGGGAGGATCTGTTCTACCGCCTGGCGGTGGTGCCGCTCCGGGTTCCCGCGCTGCGGGAACGGCGGGAGGATGTGCCGCTGCTGGCCCGCCACTTCATGGCGCGCTCGGCCGAGACCTCCGGAGTCCCGGCGCGGGAACTCTCGGAAGATGTGCTGGCGGCCATGCAGGCCTATGACTGGCCCGGCAATGTCCGGCAGCTCCGCAACCTGGTGGACTGGCTGCTGATCATGGCGCCGGGCGGCCCTGGTGAGCCGATTCGGCCGGAGATGCTGCCGCCCGAGGTGGGCTCCGCCGCACCTGCCGCGCTGAAGCTGGACCGCTCCAGCGAGATCATGACCCTGCCGCTGCGCGACGCGCGGGAACTGTTCGAGAAGCAGTATCTGGAGGCCCAGCTGCTGCGCTTCGGCGGCAATATCAGCCGCACGGCCAATTTCGTCGGCATGGAACGCAGCGCATTGCACCGGAAGCTGAAGTTCCTGGGCGTTCAGGCCGAGGACCGCAGTGCCACGGTATGACGCCGGCGCCATGCTGGAAGCTGCCCTGGTGCCATTGCCTCAGCCCCGGCTTGGCGCGAAGCTGGCGGCATAGCTTCACTGGATAGAGACCCGCCTATGTCCCGCATCGCCTATGTGAATGGCCGCTACCTGCCGCAACGGGAGGCCAGCGTGAATGTCGAGGATCGCGGCTACCAGTTCGGCGATGGCATCTACGAGGTCGTGCACCTCTATGACGGCCGCTTTATCGATGAGGACCGGCATCTGGACCGGCTTGAGCGCTCCCTGAAGGCAATCCGGCTGCCGATGCCGCTGACCCGCGCGGCGCTCTCCCACGTGCTGAAGGAAGTCGCCCGCAAGAACCGCGTCACGGAAGGGCTGCTCTACATGCAGGTGACGCGTGGCGTCGCCCACCGGGACCATCCTTTCCCGACCCAGCCAGTGCAGCCCGCGCTGGTCGTGACGGTCAAGCGCATCAAGCCCTATCCCACCAGCATCGCCAACTGGGGCGGCAACGCGATCACGCTGCCCGACCTCCGCTGGAAGCACCGGGATATCAAGAGCATCAACCTCCTGCCCAATGTGCTGGCCCGGCAGGCGGCCAAGGAGCAGGGAGCCGTCGAGGCCATCCTCTACGAGGAAGCGACGGGAATCGTGACCGAGGGCGCGGCCACCAGCTTCTGGATCGTGGACGAGACTGGCGCCATCCGCACCCGCGGCCTGTCGCATGCCATCCTGCCGGGATGTACGCGCAGCGCGCTGATGGCTGAGATGCAGCAGGAAGGCATTGCCTTCGACGAACGGGAATTCACCGTCGATGAGATGAAGCGCGCGCGCGAGGCCTTCATCACTTCCGCCACCTCCTTCGTGAAGCCGATCCTGAAGATCGACGGCGCACCCGTCGGCGACGGCACGCCCGGCCCGGTGACGACCAGGCTCTTCGAGATCTTTGCCCGGCATGTGAAGGGCGGGGTCCGGAACGCGGCATGAGCCTGCCGGGCCCGCGCGCCATCCTCTGGGACTGGGACAACACCCTGGTCGACGCCTGGGCCGGAGTGCAGGCCGGCATGAACGCGGCGCTGCGAGCCTTCAGTATGCCGGAGTGGTCGGTTGAGGAGGTGCGGGCCCGCGCCCGCCTTTCCCTGCGCGAATCCTTTCCCTCTCTCTTCGGCGACGAGTGGGAGAGGGCGCGGGATATCTTCTACGCCGAGGTGCGGGCCAGGCACCTGGAGTTGATCACGCCGATGCCGGGTATTCCGGCGGCACTGGCCGCCGCCGCGGCCTGGCCTCAGGGCATTGTCTCCAACAAGCAGGGGCCGATCCTGCGGGCCGAGGCCACGCATCTGGGTTGGGCATCCCGCTTCGGTGCCCTGGTCGGAGCAGGCGACGCGGAGGCGGATAAGCCCTCCGCCGCGCCGGTCATACTGGCCCTGAAGATGCTGGGCATTGCCCCTGGGCCGGAGGTCTGGTTCATCGGCGATACCGGGGTGGACATGCAGGCCGCGCGGATGGCAGGCTGCTCGGCGGTGCTGCTGGGAGATGCGGGCCATGATGGCGGCATGGCAGCCGCGGCACCAGACCTGGCTTTTGCCAACGGCCATGTGCTGGCGGAGCGATTGCTTGGTCTTGCCAAGACACCCCACTTCGCATGATCTTGCGCGCGAACCGGTTTGCACTCCGCGAACCGGGGCGAAGTCGCGCATCCCGATGTGGGTCTACCCAAGACGGAATGACAGAAATGGCGGCTCGCCAAGAAGAAGAAGGACCGAGCCAATGGCCGCCGAGAAGTCCCAGAACGTGCAGGACGTGTTCCTGAACCATGTTCGTAAAAGCAAAACGCCCGTGACGATTTTTTTGGTCAATGGCGTCAAGCTCCAGGGCATCATCACCTGGTTTGACAACTTTTCCGTCCTGCTGCGTCGGGACGGGCATACGCAACTGGTCTATAAGCACGCCATCAGCACCGTGATGCCGGGCGCGCCGATCATGCTGTTCGATGCTGCCGCCGCCGGCGCTGGCGCGGGCTCTGCCCAGGGCGCTACCGCAACCGTGACCCGTGAGGGTACCATGACATTGCAACGTGAGGTCAACCCTGTCGGCTCCTCCGACTGAGACGGGCACGGGCGGCAAGCCGATGCTTGCCGCCGTCCTGCTGCCGCATGAGCGGCCCGCGCGCCTGCCAGGAACCGAGGCAGGCGTTCTCGCTTTTCCCGATCAGCGCAGCGCCAGCCGGGCCGCCGAGGCACGACTGGCTGAAGCCGTAGGGCTGGCTGCCTCGATCGGCCTGACCATCGTGCATAGCGCGGCCTTCCCGCTGCGTACGCGCCGGCCTTCGACCCTGCTGGGTGAGGGGCAGGTGGAGGCAGCCAAGCACGAGATCGAAGAACACCAGGTGGGCGTCGTCGTCGTCGATGCCGCGCTGACGCCTGTGCAGCAGCGGAACCTGGAGCGCGCCTGGGGCTGCAAGGTCATCGACCGGACCGGCCTGATCCTGGAGATTTTCGGCGAGCGGGCCCGCACGCGCGAGGGTTCCCTGCAGGTCGAGCTGGCGCATCTGGAATATCAGCGCACCCGCCTCGTGCGGTCCTGGACCCATCTTGAGCGGCAGCGTGGCGGCTTCGGGTTCCTGGGCGGCCCGGGTGAGAGTCAGATCGAGATCGACCGCCGGCTGATCGGCGACCGGATCGTGAAGCTGAAGAAGGAGCTGGAGCAGGTGCGGCGCACCCGTGGCCTGCACCGGACCGCGCGCACCCGCGTGCCTTTCCCGGTGGTGGCGCTGGTGGGCTATACCAATGCTGGCAAGTCGACGCTGTTCAATGCCCTGACCGGCGCCGGCGTCTATGCCCAGGACCAGCTGTTCGCCACGCTGGACCCGACCATGCGGGCGATCCGCCTGCCCAGCGGCCGGACGGTGATCCTGTCCGATACCGTGGGCTTCATCAGCGACCTGCCGACCCAGTTGATCGAGGCTTTCCGCGCCACGCTCGAAGAGGTGGCGGCGGCGGATATCATCCTGCATGTGCGGGATGTGGCGCATCCCGATACCGCCTCGCAGCGCGCCGATGTGCTGGGTGTGCTGTCGGAGATGGCCTCCGGTCCCGATCCCGCACTGGATGAACACTGGTCCGGCCGCACCATCGAGGTACTGAACAAGGCGGATCTCTTGGGCGGCATCGCCGATGTACCGGGCACTGATGGCTCGGCCGTCGCTGTCTCGGCGCTGACGGGGGAGGGGCTGGACGTCTTGCGGCGAGCGCTGGACACGCGCCTGGCGGCGGGGATGGAGACGGTGGAATATCTTCTTGCCCCCGCGGATGGGGCACGTATCGCCTGGCTCTACCAGCACGGCGAAGTGCTCTCCCGCGAGGATGCCGATGAGAGCATTCACCTGAAAGTCCGGCTTTCGCCGGCCGACCGCGCCCGCTTCGAGCAGAGCTGAAGGACCAAGATGCGCTTCGATCACCGCATGGCGGGGGATGTTGCCACGATCCTGCGCGACGCGACGCGGGCCGAGATATTGCCACGCTTCCGTCGACTTCCGGCCGGCGCCATCCGCACCAAGTCCGGCCCCACGGACTTGGTGACTGACGCCGACGAGGCGGCGGAACGGCAGATCACGCGTGACCTGCTGGCGCGCTTTCCCGGCTGCGTGGTGGTGGGCGAGGAGGCCCAGGCCGCCGATCCTGGCCTGCTGGCACGGCTGGCCGGGGTGGATCTCACCTTCGTGGTGGACCCGGTGGATGGCACCGCCAATTTTGCCGCCGGGGTCCCACTCTTCGGCTGCATGGCGGCGGCGGTCGTGAAGGGGGAGGTGGTGGCCTCCTGGATCCACGACCCCTTGGGCGACGATACGGCCGTCGCGCTGCGGGGCGAGGGGGCCTGGATCGAACACCCTCAGTATGGCCGCACCGAGTTGAAGGTGGCTGCGCCCGTGCCGGTGGAGAGGATGACCGGCGCCGTCTCCTGGACCTGGATGACAGAGCCGGTACGCAGCCGGGTGACCTCACGCCTGTCGCGGCTGGCATCAGGCGTGCAGTTCCGCTGCGCGGCACATGAGTATCGGCTGGTGGCTTCGGGCGGTGCCCACTTCACCATCTACAACAAGCTCATGCCCTGGGACCATCTGCCGGGCTGGCTGCTGCACCGGGAGGCCGGTGGTTACAGCGCCCGTTTCGACGGCAGCGAGTATCTGCCGACGCATACGGGCGGCGGGCTGATCGCCGCGCCGGACAAAGCGAGCTGGCAGGCGATCAAATCGGCCTTGCTGGACGAATGAAAGAAAAGGCGCGATTAACTTTCGCGTCTTTTCACATCCTGCCAAGCCTCTTCCATGGCCTCCAGCCCGGCATCGGCGGGCGACAGGCCACGCTCGGCAAGAAGCGCTTCGACGGCATTGAAGCGGCGCTCGAACTTGGCATTGGCGGCATGCAGGCAGGTTTCGGGGTCGAGGTCCAGCTTGCGGGCCAGATTCACCATGACAAACAGCATGTCGCCCAGTTCGTCCTGCAACCGAGACTTGGATGCCTCGGGGATTTCAGCACGCAACTCGGCCGTTTCCTCAGCCAGCTTCTCCAGCACCGCCTCGGGATGCGGCCAGTCGAAGCCTACCCGGGCAGCGCGGCGCGCCAGCTTATTGGCGCGGGTCAGGGCGGGCAGGGCGACGGGAATGCCCGCCAGGGTGCCGGTTTCCCGCCGTGCTTCCCGCTCGGCCTGCTTCTGAACCTCCCATGCCGTTGTGTGCGCTTCAGCATCGCGGGCCGCGGCCTCGCCGAAGACATGCGGGTGGCGGCGGATCATCTTGTCGGCGATGGCGGTGGCTACCGCTGTGAAGTCGAAGTCGCCGGCTTCCTCGGCCATGCGGGCGTGGTAGACGACCTGGAACAGCAGGTCGCCCAACTCGTCCTTCAGAGCCGGCATATCCCGTCGGGCGATGGCATCCGCGACTTCATAGGCTTCTTCAATGGTGTAGGGCGCGATGGAAGCAAAATCCTGCACGCGGTCCCAGGGGCAGCCATCCGGGGCCCGCAGCCGCGCCATGATGCCGAGAAGGCGAAGAAGGGCGTCAGAGGGGGCAGCGGTCATGGCAGTCCTAACGACGGATAATATATATTATGTAAAATTTCAGCCGGGCACGTTGAGGACCAAGCCATCATGGGCGGCTTCGATCCCTTCTGGCAGATGCTCCCGCATCCAGGCCCAGTCCAGATCGGTGCCCATATGGGTCAGCACTGTGCGCCTTGGCTTCAGCCGTTCCACCCAACTCATTACCAGGTCCAGATGCGCGTGGACCGGATGCGGCTTGCGCTGGAAACAGCCGACAACCCAGGTGTCGAGCCCCTCCAGTTGAGCGAAGCTATCCTCGGGCATCGCCACCACATCCGTGGAATAGGCAAAGGCACCGATCCGGAGCCCCAGTGTCTCCATGACCTTATGGTCCTGTATGAAGACCTGGACCGGGAAGCCGGCCATCTCCCAAACCCCGCTTGGCTCGATCGCCTGCTGCGTCAGAGCTGGCCGGTAGAAAGCCGGTGGTGTGGGTTCGAGGAAGACGTAGTCGAAGCGCCTGCGTAACTCGTCCAGGGTGTCGGACGTGCCGAAAGCCGGGATAGCCCGGCCCATGATCCGGTTGAGTGGCCGGAACTCATCCAGACCCATGATGTGGTCGGCATGCCCGTGGGTCACGACCAGCGCATCCACCCGCTGGACCCGGCTCGCCAGCAACTGTTGGCGCAGGTCAGGCCCCGCATCCACCAGCAGCGCCCGCCCATCCTCGCTTTCGATCAGGGCTGATGAGCGCGAGCGCCGGTTCCGGGGCTCGTTCGGGTCACAGCGGCCCCAGTCGCCGCTGCCATCAGGGCCACCGAGCATGGGCACCCCGGCAGAACCCCCGCAGCCGAGTATAGTAACCTTCAAAGACAAGGCGTCAGACGGCCTTCTTGAACAAGGAATGGAAGTTTCTGGTGGTCAGATCAGCCAGGGCTGAAGGCTCCATCTGCTTCACTTCGGCCAGGACGCGCGCTGTATGGGCAACGTATGAAGGCTCGTTCCGTTTGCCACGAAACGGCACAGGCGCAAGGTAGGGCGCGTCCGTTTCCACCAGCAGACGGTCTTCCGGCACGGCCTTCGCGATCTCCCGAATTTCAGTCGATTTCGGGAAGGTCAGAATGCCCGAGAAGGACACATATCCACCCATTTCAACAGCATTTTCAGCAAGATCGCGCCCTGAGCTAAAGCAGTGAAGAAGGAATGGGAAAGACCCGCCCCGCTGCCGCTCCTCCCGCAGAATGGCTGCGATATCCTCGTCGGCATCCCGCGCATGGATGACCAGCGGCAACTGGCTCAACTGCGCCGCGCGGATATGGCGGCGGAAGCCGTCCTGCTGAACCTCGCGCGGGGCCTTGTCATAGAAGTAATCCAGCCCGCTTTCGCCGATCCCGATGATACGCGGGTGCTCGGCAGCCGCGACGATCTCATCGACCTCCGGCAGAGGCCCCTCGCCCACATTCTGAGGATGCACCCCCACGGTACCCCAGACCTGGGGGAAGCGTTCCGCCAGGGCCTTTACGGTAGACGCCTGGCTCATGCGGACGCCGATGGAAACCATCTGACCTACCCCGGCCTCCTCGGCGCGGGAGAGGATCTCGCCGATTTCATCCTCGCTATAGTAGTCGAGGTGGCAGTGACTATCGACCAGCATCAGGCAGCGTCGTCCTGGATCTTCTGGAACAAGGGGCTGGGCGGCGGCAGCGGCGTGCCGTCCGCCAGCGGCGCGGCCAGCGCGGAGAGACTGCGTGCCTCGGCCGGCACACCGAGTTGGTCCAGCATCCGCGCCATAGTATCGGGCATGAAAGGCTGCAGCACAGTCGCCAAGCTGCGAAGGGCGGTATGCAGATGGCGCAGCACGCTGGCCATGCGGACAGTATCCGTCTTCTTCAAGGCCCAGGGCTTCTGCGCGTCGATCCAGGAATTACCCAGGCGAGACACAGACTGGATACGCTCCAGCGCCTCATGGAAGGCCTGACGCTGCAAGGCTTCATCGACGCGCTCTGCCAGTGCCGCTGCGGCATCCAGCAACTCGGCATCCGCGGGGTGCGGCTCGCCGGCGGGCGGCAGCAGGCCATCGCAGTTCCGCTGGATCAGCGAGAGCGTCCGCTGTGCCAGGTTGCCAAGATCGTTCGCTAACTCACTGTTCAGGCGCTGAACGAGCGACCTGCGGCTGAAGTCGCCATCATTGCCGAAGGGCACCTCCCGCAGCAGGAAGAACCGCACGGGGTCGAGCCCGTACTGCTCCACCAGCGCCAGCGGGTCGATGACATTGCCCAGCGATTTGGAGATCTTCTGGCCTTCATTGGTCCACCAGCCATGCGCGAAGACGCGGCGCGGCACCGGCAGGCCGGCCGCCATCAGGAATGCGGGCCAGTAGATGGCATGGAAGCGCAGGATGTCCTTGCCGACGAAATGCACATCAGCCGGCCAGAACGGCCAAAGAGCCGAATTTTCATCGGGATAGCCAAGCGCAGTGATGTAGTTTGTCAGCGCATCCAGCCAGACGTACATCACATGGGACTCATCTCCCGGCACCTTCACACCCCACTTGAACGAGGTGCGGGAGATGGAGAGGTCGGTCAGTCCGCTTTTGACGAAGCTGATCACCTCGTTCCGCCGGCTGGGCGGCGCGATGAAGTCGGGATGCTCATCGTAGAAGGCCAGCAGCCGGTCCTGCCAGGCGGAAAGGCGGAAGAAGTAGGATGGCTCCCTCACCCACTCGACCGGCGCGCCGGTCGGGGCGAATTTCTGGCCCTCCTTCTCCGTGATCTCGTCGGGGCCATAGAAGGCCTCGTCCCGCACGGCATACCAGCCCTCGTAATGGCCGAGATAGATCTCGCCCCGCTCCTCCAGCCGCTTCCAGAGCGCCGTGCAGGCCAGCCTGTGCCGCTCCTCGGTCGTGCGGATGAAGTCGTCGTTGGAGAAGTTCATCCGCGCCGTCAGGGTGCGGAAGGCCTGGCTGACCTCGTCGGTGAAGCTCTGCGGGTCCATCCCGCGCGCCTCGGCCGCCTTCTCCACCTTCTGCCCGTGCTCGTCCGTGCCCGTCAGGAAGAAGACCTGATGTCCGTTCAGCCGCTTCCACCGCGCCAGCACATCGGCGGCCAGGGAAGTATAGGCATGGCCGATATGCGGCCTGTCGTTCACGTAATAAATGGGCGTCGTCAGATAGAAGCGCCGCTCGCTCGTCATGATCTTCAGGTCCTCAGCGCGAGGCCAGTCGGGACAGACCACTCAGTACCGCCTGTTTGCGGTCCAGGTTCAGGGTTTCGGTCTCGTCGGCCAGCCGGCCCAGGATGTCCCACAGCGAGGCCCAATCGGCAAGCGGCCGTGCCGCCAGATAAGGCGCCATCTCACCGCCCCGCCCCGCTTCCCGGATGGCCGCGGCCAGGGTGGCGCGCAGCAGGTCGAAGAACATCACCAGGGCGCTCCCGTCCCGCTTCGCCGCCAGCCGGTCGCCAAGCTGGTGCAGCGCGCGGGGGTCCGGCCGCGGCAGGCTGCCAAGGAAGTTGTCCACCTCCGCCTGCAGGGCAAGCCCCTCGCCTTCCGCCAGCTCCAGGGCGCGCCCCGGGGCACCACCGGAGATCCGTGCCAGGGCAGCGCGCTGCCCGGCGTCCAGTTCCGGCAGCCAACGGCCCAGCAGCAGATCCATCTGCGACGGCACGAGCGGGAACAGGTCCACCCGGCGGCAGCGGCTGCGAATGGTCGGCAGCAGCCGGTCCGGGGCAGCGGTGGTCAGCAGCAGCAGCGCGCGCGGAGGCGGTTCCTCCAGCGTTTTCAGCAGGGCATTCTGTGCCTCGGCATTCATGGCCTCCGCCTGCTCGATCAGCACGATGCGCCAGCCGCCCTCGGCCGCGGTCAGCGACAGGAAGCGCGGAACCTGACGCACTTCGTCAACGCGGATCATCATCTTCACGCCGCGCTCACCCGCATTCGGCGCCAGGTTACGCAGATCGGCATGCCCGCCGGCCGCGACGCGGCGGAAGGTGGCGTGCTCCGGCGGCAGATAAAGCGGCGGCTCGGTCTCCGGCCGGCCTGCCAGCAGCCAGCGCGCGAAGCGGAAGGCGAGCGTCGCCTTGCCCACGCCCCTGGGGCCGGTCAGCAGCCATGCGTGGTGCATCCGCCCGGAATTGGCGACATCCGCCAGGGCCCGGGCCGCATGGTCATGACCAGCCAGGTCGGGATTGGACCGGGGTTCCGGCGGCAGATTCATAGCGCCAGCCCCAGCCGCTCCCGCAGCGCCAGACTTGCAGCTGCGAAGACCTCGTCCGGCCCCTGCGTGGCATCCATGATCGTGCAGCGCTCAGGGTTGGCGGCGGCGATGGCGCGGAACCCTTCGCGCACCCGTGCATGATATTCCGCGCCAAGACGTTCGAAGCGGTCCGGCGTGCCGCGAGCCTGGGCGCGTGCCATCCCCTGCTCCGGCGGCAGGTCCAGCACCAGCGTCAGGTCCGGCGCGAAGGGACCGAGCGCCACCTCGGCCAGCTTGTGCCACACCTGCGGATCGAGCCCATGACCGTGGCACTGATAGGCCAGCGTGGAATCAGCGAAGCGATCGCAGATCACCCAGATCCCGGCCTCCAGGGCCGGCTGGATGGTTTTGGCCAGATGCTCCCGCCGGGCGGCGAACATCAGCATGGCCTCGGCAACCGGGTCCCAGGCAACGCCGCCATGCAGCAACAATCCGCGCAGCGCCTCGGCGCCCGGCGCCCCGCCCGGCTCGCGCGTGCGAAGCACAGGCAGGCCGAGCGAGGCGAGCGCCCCGGCCAGCCGGCGCGCCAGGGTTGTCTTGCCAGCGCCTTCCCCGCCTTCCAGCGTGATGAAGCGCGCCTTGGAAGTCGCCACGTCAGCCCGAGACCCAGCGGCCGATAACCGCCGGGATGCGGGAGATCACGCCGAGGCGCCCGATATCCGCTCCGGCATAGAGCGGCAGTGCCATCGGCGGCACGCCCTGACCGGAGATCTCGATCTGGCCGAGTTCCTGCCCCTTGGCGATCGGCGCCGGAACGGGGCTGTCATAGCGCAGCTTGACTGTCAGGTTGCGGCGCCACTGCCGTGGCAGCGTCATCACCAGGTCACGTCCGCCCACCAGCGGCACGGTGGCGCGGTCGCCCAGATAAACCGGCGCTTCCTCCACGGTGTCGGAGGCGCGGAACAGCGTGACGTTCTCGAATTCCCGGAAGCCCCATTCGATCAGGCGCTCGGATTCCTCGCCACGCATCCGCATGGAGGCCAGGCCGTTCACCACCAGGATCAACCGCCGGTCGCCGCGCTTTGCGGTGCCCGTCAGGCCATAGCCGGCATTCTCGGTATGGCCGGTCTTCAGGCCATCGGCGCCCGGCACCCGGCCCAGCAGCGGATTCCGGTTCTCCTGGCTGATGCCATGCCACTGGAAGGAGCGGACGTTGTACAGGGAGTAATATTCAGGGAAGTCGTTGATCAGCCGCCGGGCCAGGATGGAGAGGTCGCGGCAGGTCATCATATGCTCGGGGTCCGGCCAGCCGGTCGCATTGCGGAAGGTGCTGTCCTTCAGCCCGATGCGCTTGCCGTATTCGTTCAGCAACTCGGCGAACTGTTGCTCGCTGCCGCTGATCCCCTCTGCCAGCACGACGCAGGCATCGTTGCCGGACTGCACGATCACGCCATGCGACAGGTCGCTGACGCTGATCTCGCTGCCGAGCTCCACGAACATCTTGGAGCCCCCCATCCGCCAGGCCCTCTCGCTGACGGGGAAGGTCTGCTCCATCTGCAGCCGCCCCTGCTTGAGCAGGTCGAAGACGACATACATCGTCATCAGCTTCGACATGGAAGAGGGATGCATCCTCTCGTCCGCGTTCTTCTCCAGCAGCACGGCTCCGGTGTCGCAATCCACCAGCATAGCCTGCTTCGCCTGGGTATCGACTGGCCCCAGCGGCGTGCTGGCCGGCGAGCTCGGCGGCGGAGCGGCGGCTGCTCGGGCCGGCGCGCGCCGCTGCGCGACCGCCGGCCCGCCCAGCGCCCCGGCAGCCAGCAACGCGGCGGTGCCGCCTAACAGTTCGCGGCGATGCGGCATGGCTAAAGAACTCCCCCTGAACTCAGTCGACCAGAATGCGTGCCCCGGATACGCCCGACCGGCGTGTCATCTCAAGTGCTGCATCGGCCTGCGCCACAGATCCATAGGGGCCGAGGCGCACGCGATACTCCGCGGAGCGCCCGGCCCCGAGCGCCTCGACGCGTGCCCCCGGCAGACGCGCGGCCTGCCGCTGTGCCGCGTCCCTGGTCGTGAAGCTGCTGGCCTGCACAAAAAGCTGCCCTGGCCGCGCGTGGCCCTGGACAAGTCGTTCCGGCAGGCGCTCCGGCACTACGGCAACCGGCTCGGCCGTCGCGGCGGCGGCGGGCATGACATCGCGGCCCTGGCGTACCTGCTCCGCGATGCGTGCACCGGGTGGTGGGGCCAGGATCTCCGTCTGCAATGCCTCGCGCGGCGCGGTGTCGATGGCGATGCGGGAGGATTCCGGCTGCGGCAGCCCCGCCGCCAGCGCCCGCGAGGACTCGGCATCGACGGCGACCGAAACCTGCGTGCCAGCAGGCGACACGCGCAGCAGGTCGGCCGCCCGGCGGGACAGTGCCACGACACGTCCGGCCTGGGCCGGCCCACGGTCGTTGACCCGCACGCGCAGCGTCAGGCCGTTCTCCAGGTTGGTGACCGCCAGAACGGCCGGAAGCTGCAGCGTCCGGTGCGCTGCGGTCAGCAGCGTGGGGTCATAGACCTCCCCATTCGCGGTGACCCGCCCGGTGCCCGTATCCGGGATCACCGTTGCCAGCCCGGTCTCCCGCAGGGCGAAATCCTCCTGCGGATAAGACCAGGTGCCACCCATCTCATAGGGGCCGCCAACCGTATAGCGTGGCTGGGACTGCTGCCCTGGCGGCCTGGGCGTGCAGGCCGCGAGCAGCGGCAGCAACAGCGCGAGCCGGCGAGGGCAAGTCGTCATGCCACGAGGTCGGAGAGCAGCCCGATCACCAGTGCATAGTAATCCGAGGGATTATAGCGCCGGATGACATTGAAGTTCTGATACACCGCGAATGCCTGGCCGCCGGCACCGCCGGGCAGCAAAATCGCCGTGTCCATATCCAGTGGAGGCAGGGGCGAGCCATCGGAAGCGGTCACGCCCATCCGCACCCAGTCCCGGAGCGGGCGCCGGTTGGTGCGGCCGGCGATGCTGGGGTTGAAGCTGCCGGGCAGCCGCACCTCCCTGCCCCACCGCTCATCGCTGCGCCAGCCGCTGCGGGCCAGGTAGTTGGCGATGGAAGCGAGCGCGTCGGCCCGGTCATCCCAGATGTCCCGGCGCCCATCTCCATTGAAGTCTACCGCCAGCCGCTCGAAGCTGGTCGGCATGAACTGCGGGTGGCCCATGGCGCCGGCATAGCTGCCGCGCATCCGTTCCGGCGTGACGTCGCCCTTCTCCAGGATGCGGAGCGCCGCCATCAGCTCGGCGCGGAAGAAGCTGGCGCGGCGGCCTTCCCAGGCCAGCGTCGCCAGCGCCTCGACGACATTGAAGTTGCCGGTGAAGCCGCCGTAATTCGTCTCGAGCCCCCACACGGCCACGATAACGCGCGGGCTGACCTGATAGCGGGCGCCGATCGCCTCCAGCAGCCCCTGGTTGTCCATGAAGGCCTTACGGCCCCGTTCCACCCGCTGGGCGGAGACGCGGCCATCCCGGTACTGATCCCAGGTGAGGGTGAATTCCGGCTGCCGGCGGTCCAGCTCCAGCACCTTGTCGTTGGGCCGGATGGAGCCGAGCGCGCGCTGAAGCGTGGCTTGCGAAACCCCCTTCCCACGCGCCTCGGCGGCGACGCCGCCCAGGAATTCCTGGAAGCTGGCAGCTTGCGCTTCTGCCGCGCCCCCTACCAGCAGCAAGGGGACGACTCCGAATCGGGCGATCAGGCTACGGCGGTTCAGCATGGCGCAGCAATGCCACGCCTGCCGCCGGCAGGACAACCTTGGCTTTTCACATCGCACATCGGCAACGGCTCAGAAGCGGAAGGAAACGCTCAGGGAACCGAAGCGCTGCCTGCCATTCTGGCCATAAAATTCCTCGGTTCGCCAGACCTGGGTCAGGGCGAAGCGGACGCCATGCCAGACGACCGCCGCGCCCACCTGGAAATCCCCCACCAGAGGCCGCTTGTCGACGCTGCGGCTGTCGCGCCAGGTATTGCCATCCAGGAAGATGTCCCGGAGCACGGCACGGCCCTCGACACCGGCGAAGAGATACCACTCGAAGCGGCCGCGCGGCTGGACCCAGTTGCTGCCGCTCAGGGCCGGACGGATGCGCGGCGGCCCGAAATCCGTATCCAGCCCCTGGCCCAGGCGCACCAGCCCTCCCAGCGCGCCATAGGTCTGCACATTGCCCAGGCTGACCGTGGCGGAGGGAATGAACTCGAAATCCACGCCGCCGAGGCTGCCCATCGGCAAGCGACGCTTCTGGTCATAGATGGCGGTGAAGGCCGGTTCGTCCTTGAGCTGGTAGTCCCAACCCTCCGTGTTCCGGATGTTCAGCAGGTCGTGGTAGTTGTTCTGCACGAATTCGCCCAGAGCCGAGGGTCCGACCACGCCGAGCTGCAACTCCAGGGCGCGGGAGGTCAATTCCGTCGTGCGGTTCAGGGCGACGGCACCATAGAGATAGCCGGCATAGGGCCGGTCCCTCGGGTCAGGATTTCGCCTCTGCGTGTCCTGAGGCGTATAGATCGCCTGGCCGAAGGCGGCGCCCCAGCGCAGCGTGCCCGGGCCCAGCACCCATTCAAGCTGGTCATTCAGCCAGGCGAGCGGCCGCGGCAGATCGGCCGAGGGAGAGCGCCAGGCAAACTGGAAGCCGTTGGTGTAATAGCGGTCGGTGCCGCCCCCGAAGACGTCATTCTCGACGGAGAAGTTGAAGGTGCCATGTGGATCGGGCGGTGGTGCCTGGTCCGGGGCGATGGAGGGCGCGATAGCGACCGCTCCCCCGACCGGCGCGACGAGGTCCTGGGCGGAGGCCGCGAGGGGCATGCCGCCCGCCATCATAAATGAGAGCAGGACCGAGACTTTTGCGCGCATAGACTTTCCTTCTGACCGCAAGGGCGTTACGCACAAGGCCCCGCTTGGTTGCGGGCAAGGCGCGATCACATACCAGCCTCCGGATGGGTGGCCGAGTGGTTTAAGGCAGCGGTCTTGAAAACCGCCGTAGGGGCAACTCTACCGTGGGTTCGAATCCCACCCCATCCGCCAGCACGCCCCTAGCGGCGGATCACGGCCGGCGCGGTCTCTCCTACCCAGGCCAGGCCCTGCCAGCCGGAACGGGGGGTCTTGGCAACGGCTTCCGCCTCGCAGAGCGAGGGCAGTTCGGGCGCCAGCAGGCGGCAGACGCCGGCGGCGCGCAGCCCGTCCTTCAGATCGAATTTCTCGGCGGTGTTGCCCCAGGCCCAGGAGAGCACCAGCGCCACCACCAGCGGCTCGAAGGGTGAGCCGGTGCGGCAGAGGGGCAAGGACCAGACGCCTCTCAGCGGCCAGGCGAGGCGCAGCCCTCCCGGTGTCAGCAGGTCCGCCGCCAGGTGCGAGAGATAGCCCACGACCAGCGGTGCCGTGAAAGCTACCGAGAGCTGCTCACTGAGCAGCAGGGCAATGCAGCCGCTGATCGCGATGAGCGAATGGGTCATGCCCCTGTGGCCAAAGATCCGCCCGCAGATCAACGAGATCGGCCAGACCCGCTTGCCCACCCAGGACTTGGGGTGATCGATATCCGGCAGAAGCGATCCGAAGACCGCCAGCCCGATCGAGACAGGGTCCAGCGCCGGCATGCCGAAGCGTGGCGCGGCAACGAACCAGGCGGCCGCCCCCAAGGCGATATGCGAGCCCGCCATCATGCGGTGTTGCCAAGATCCTGCTCAAGATCGTTCAAATTAGGAGTCAGGAATCTTTACTACAAGGCTGAAAAACCGCCTTTTCGCTCAGCGGACAAAACTTTGCATGCAGACTCCCGCCGCAGGGCGCCGCCGCTCTATGATGGCGGCGTGAACCTGCTCTCCCCTCCCACCGGCCAGCTCGAGATTGAGGTGGTCTTCGACCTCGTCTGCCCCTGGTGCTTCCTGGGCATCCGCAGGCTGCGGCGCGCGCTGCAACGCCGGCCCGATATCCATGCGGAACTCCGCTGGCGGCCATTCCTGCTCAATCCCGACAATGGCGGCAACGGGCCCCAGAGGCAGGAGTCCATGCTGCGGAAGTTCGGCGGGGAGGAGCGGGCTCGGCGCCTGAATGCTACTCTGGCCGAACTGGGCAAGGCGGAAGGCATCAGCTTCCGCTTCGACCTGATGCGCCGCGTGCCGCCATCGGTGGATGCACATCGCCTCGTACGCTTCGCCGCGCAGCATGGGATGGCTGCCCCGACAGTGGACCTGCTCTTCGAGGCGCATTTCACCCAGGGCCAGGATATCGCCGATCCCTCGGTGCTGGCGCGGCTGGCGGTGCTGGTGGGGCTGGAGCGGGAAGCCGCATGGCGCTTCCTGGTCAGCGGGCTGGACGCCGATGCGGTGCATGCCGAGAACCTGCGGGCCCACCGCCTCGGCATCAACGGCGTGCCCTGCTTCGTCATGTCCGGTCGCCATGGCGCCGCAGGTGGCCATGCCATCGCCGGGGCACAGGAGCCGGAGGTGCTGGAGCGGCTGATGGATGTGGCCCTGGCGGAGGCGGCGGAATTCTAAGTCGACCTCTCAACTCAGGCGGCCTCGTGTTTCCCACCGGTCAATCTGTCCGCCTCCTCTGCCGATTACCTCCTCGCTCCACCGCAATTTCAACCCCGCCTCGGCCCTGGAGGAATTCAGTGGATGGGCAGCCGGCGTGGCGGCCAGGAACGCCCCGCCTCTGGCCGGTAGAGCCGACCACCAAAAGCGGTCGCGGCGAAGGCCGCGTTCAGGCGGCCTTCCTCACCTGCCGCGCGACCTTCGCCAGCGACGCCAACATGTCCCTGCTCGCCCGGACGCGTGTGGGCAGATCCATCTCCCGCACCATGGCCAGCTTATGGTCCGGCCGCAGCTTCACCAGCCCCTTCTGCGCCGTCACCCATTCCACCAGCCCTGCCGGGTTGGCGAAGTTGTTGCGGCGGAAGGTGATAACGATGCCCTTGGGGCCGGCATCCAGCTTCTCCACGCCCGCCTGGCGGCAATGGTGCTTGATGGAAACCACCTGCAACAGGTTCTCCACCTCCGGCGGCAGCGGGCCGAAGCGGTCCGCCAGTTCAGCGGCCATGGCTTCCACTTCCGCATCGCCGGCGAGGCCGCCGATGCGGCGGTACAGGCCCAGCCGGACAGGCAGGTCGGAAACGTAGGTCTCCGGGATCAGCACGGGCAGGCCCAGGTTGATCTGCGGGGTCCAGTCGCGGTCCTCAATCTCGCCACGCCTGCCCTGGCCGGCTTTCAGGTTGGCGACCGCCTCCTCCAGCATCTGCTGGTAGAGTTCGATCCCGACCTCCCGTACATGGCCGGACTGCTCGTCACCCAGCAGATTGCCGGCGCCACGGATGTCCAGGTCATGACTGGCCAGGGTGAAGCCGGCGCCGAGGTTATCCAGGGTCTGCATCACCGCCAGCCGCTTCTCGGCGGCAACCGACAGCCGCTGGGTGGCAGGCCAGGTCAGGTAGGCATAGCCACGTTGCTTGCCACGCCCGACGCGCCCACGAAGCTGATAGAGCTGCGCGAGCCCGAACATGTCGGCGCGGTAGATGATCAGCGTATTCACTGCCGGCATGTCCAGCCCGCTCTCGACGATATTGGTTGCCAGCAGGATGTCGTATTTGCCGTCGCCGAACTCGGTCATCACCCGCTCGAGTTCGGTAGGCGAGAGGCGGCCATGGGCCTGCACGGTCCGCGCCTCCGGCACGATCTCGGCCAGGCGGGAGGCCATCTTCGGCAGGTCCTCCAGCCGCGGCACCACGCAGAAGATCTGCCCGCCGCGGAAGCGCTCGCGCTGGATGGCCTCCCGCACCACCACGGCATCAAAGGGCATGATGAAGGTGCGCACGGCCAGGCGGTCCACCGGCGGCGTGGCGATGACGCTCATTTCTCGCACGCCCGTCAGGGCCAGTTGCAGGGTGCGCGGGATCGGCGTGGCCGTGAGCGTCAGCACATGGACATCGGCCTTTAGCGATTTCAGCCGCTCCTTGTGGGAGACGCCGAAATGCTGCTCCTCATCCACGATGACCAAGCCGAGATCGGCGAAGGTGATGCCCTTGGCCAGCAGCGCATGGGTGCCGACGACGACATTGATCGAGCCATCGGCGAGCCCCGCCTTGACCTGCGCTGCCTCCTTGGCCGTGACCATGCGGGAGAGCTGCGCCACCTTGACGGGCATTCCCGCGAACCGTGCGGAGAACGTGCGGAAATGCTGGCGGGAGAGCAGTGTAGTCGGCACCACCACCGCCACCTGGGCGCCGGTCATGGCGACGACGAAGGCGGCACGCAGGGCGATCTCGGTCTTGCCGAAGCCCACATCGCCGCAGATCAGCCGGTCCATGGGCCGGCCGCTGGCCAGATCCTCCAACACGTCCGCGATGGCGCGCTGCTGGTCCTCCGTCTCGGCGAAGGGGAAGCGGGCGCAGAACTCGTCCCAGGCTCCTTCAGGCGGCGTTGCGAGCGGCGCCTCCTTCATCTGCCGCTCGGCGGCGACGCGGATCAGCTGCCCGGCCATGTCGGCGATACGCTGCTTGGCCTTGGCCTTGCGGTTCTGCCAGGAAGCGCCGCCCAGCTTGTCCAGCGCCACCCCGGCACTGTCGCTGCCGAAGCGGGAGAGCAGCTCGATATTCTCGACCGGCAGGAAGAGCTTGTCCCCGCCGTCATAGATCAGCCGTAGGCAGTCATGCGGCGCGCCTGAGACCTCGATGGTCGAGAGGCCGTCATAGCGGCCGATGCCGTGGTCCTGATGCACCACCAGGTCGCCCTCGGCGATCTCCGTCGCATCGGCGATGAACTGGTCGGCACGCTTCCGGCGGCGCGGCGGGCGGGCGATGCGGTCGCCCAGCAGGTCCTGCTCGCCGGTCAGGGCGATCGCCAGCGCCTTCTCATCCGCCGGGCCGATGAAGCCGCGCTCCACGCCCAGCACCGCCAGCGCCACCACACCGGTGGGCAGCTTGCGGGCGGCGGACCAGTCATCCACGGTCTGGGCGGGAACCTTGTTCTCCCGCAGCAGGTTGCCCAGACGCTCACGCGACCCTTTGGTCCAGGCAGCGAGCACCGGCCGCAAGCCCTGCTTGGCCTGCGCCTCTGCCTGCTCGCGATAGGCGGCGAAGACATTCTCTCCCGCCGTCCGCACCTCGGCATAGAGCCGTCCGGGCCGGCCGCCGGCCTCGATACCCTCGGCGCCGTCAGCCTTGGGGAAAGGGTCGAAGCGCAGCAGGGGTCCGCCGGAGAGCATGGCGTCCCAGCCGCGCCGGTCCAGGTAGAGGCGGCCTGGTGGCACCGGCCGATAAGGCACCTCCCCATCCCGTCCGGGCCCCTTGCGGGCTTGGTAGTGGTCCTCGATCATCTCGAGGCGCGCTTCCAGCGCGTCCTCGGCTTGGTAGTCGAGGCTGACGGAGGCGCCGGGAATATAATCCAGCAGCGTCGCCATCCGTTCATGGAACAGCCCGGCCCAGTGCTCCATGCCTGGGTGGCGCCGGCCGGCGGAGATGGAGACGTAGAGCGGATCATCCCCCGCGGCCGGGCCAAAGAGATCACGGTAGCCACTGCGGAAACGGGCGATGGAGGCTTCGTCCAGAACGACCTCGCCCACCGGCCGCAGCCATAGCTCCTTGATTTCCTGACCGCTGCGCTGGGTCTCGGGCGAGAAGCGGCGCAGGCTCTCGATCTCATCGCCGAAGAGGTCAAGCCGCACCGGTTCCGGCTCGCCCGCCGGATAGAGGTCCACGATCCCGCCGCGCACGGAGTATTCGCCCGGCTCCATCACCGTGGCGGTGCGGCCGTAGCCATTGGCTTCCAGGAATCCCGCCAGCTTCTCCGGCCCGATGCGCCCGCCCTTCTTCAGGTGCAGCGTGGCATCGGCGAAGGTCTCCGCGGGTGGGACCCGCTGCACCAGCGCATTGACGGTGGTCAGCACGATGCGCGGCTTGCTGCTGCCCTCCAGCAGCCGGGTCAGGGTGGCCACCCGCTCCGCCACCAGCTCCCCGTTCGGGGAGACACGGTCATAGGGCAGGCTATCCCAGGCGGGGAAACTCAGGACCTCGACGCCGGGGGCGAAGAAGGCCAGGCCATCCTGCATCCGCGCCATGCGGGCGTCGTCGCGGCAGACATGCAGCACATGCCCCTTCGCCTCCGCGCGACGGCGCGCCAGCAGCAGCGCGTCGAAGCCCTCGGGTGCCCCATGAACCGTGAGCGCGGTCATCCGCGGCGGGCACCCTCAGGCAGGCCGGCGCCGGAACGGGAGCATTCCTCGGCCATACGGGAGAGCATCGGGGTCATCACCTCCGCAGGGATCGGGCTGCGGCCGGTGAGCCATTCGGCCAGGTCCACATCCAACAATTCCAGAACCCCTTCCAGCTCGTCGAGTTCCGCTTCGCTGAAGCTGGCGATATGCCGCGCGACGAAGCGGCCGATCATCAGGTCGGCTTCCTTGGTGCCGCGGTGGTGCGCCCGAAACAGCAGCCGGCGGCGGCGCGGCGAAAGCTCGGGGTGTGGGTTGTCTTGATCGGACATGTCGGCGCCTCCGGAGGCTGGCATATAGAGGGCGATGGGAATCGTGTCAGCCCAAGTGGCGGAACAAGATCGGAACTTCGTGCTTTTCGCACCCCTGAGCAGCCTGCCGCTCCCCGAGGAAAAGGTGAAGCGGCTTGCCCAGGCGGTGGAGGGGGAGCGCCTGCTCGACCTCCTGTTCCATTTGCCGGAACGCTATCAGGACCGCCGTTCCGCCCAGGCTCGCGAGGGGGAGGTAGCCACCCTGCCCGTCCGCATCCACCGGGTCTGCGCCCCGCGCGGCCTTTCACAGCCATGGGTCGTGCAATGCGACTCCCGGGCGGGGGCCCTGGACCTGATCTATTTCGGCCGCCAGCGCTGGCTGGGCCCCTGGCTGGAGCGCCACTACCCGGAAGGGTCGGAGCGTCGCGTCTCGGGCAAGCTGAAGCTGTTCCGTGACCGCTGGCAGATGGACGCGCCGGACTATGTATCGCCACCGGACACCATCCCGGAGGTCCAGCCGGTATGGCCGCTGGTCAAGGGGCTGGGGCAGAAGGACGTCGCCAAGGGCATGGCGGCCGCACTGGAGCAATTGCCCGGATTGCCGGAATGGCATGATGCCCCGCTGCTCGCGCGGCGCCGCTGGCCGAGCTTCGACCTGGCGCTGCAGCTGTTGCAGGCCCCGGCTGAGCTGCCGGAGGAAGCGCCCGGTGACCGGCTGGCCTATGACGAACTCCTCGCCGGGCAACTCGCCATCGGGCTGGTGCGGCGGACCGTGATGCGGCGCCCCGGCCGCCGCCTGCTGGGCGACGGGCATCTCCGCCGGCCCGCCCTCGCCGCCTTCGGCTTTCCTCCCACCGAGGCACAGGTGAAGGCCGTGGCCGAGATCGATGCCGATCTCGCGGCCCCTACCCGCATGCTGCGCCTGCTGCAGGGCGATGTCGGCTCGGGCAAGACCCTGGTGGCTCTGCTGGCCATGCTGCGGGCGGTGGAAGGCGGCGCCCAGGCGGCCATCATGGCCCCCACCGAGCTGCTCGCCCGCCAGCACCTGCGGACCTTCCAGCGGCTGGCCGGCGCCGCCGGGGTGGAATGCGTCCTTCTGGCCGGATCGGTGAAGGGGAAGGAGCGCAAGCGGGTGCTGGCCGGTCTGGCGGATGGCTCCATCCCGCTGGTGATCGGCACGCATGCCCTGATCGAGGACGGGGTGGTGTTCCGTGACCTCGGCCTGGTGGTGGTGGACGAGCAGCACCGCTTTGGCGTCGCGCAGCGGCTGGCGCTGACGGAGAAGGGTACCACGGATGTGCTGGTGATGACCGCCACGCCGATCCCCCGCACCCTTTTGCTGACCCAGTGGGGGGAGATGGCCACCAGCCGCCTCAGCGGCCGCCCCGCCGGGCGGCAGCCGATCGTCACCCGCATCATCAGCCGTGACCGGCGGGGGGAACTGACCACGCGCCTGCGCGCCGCCTTCGCGGCGGGGCACCGCGCCTATTGGGTGGTGCGCGCGGTGGAGGAAGGCGAGCGCCATGACAACGTGGCGGCCGAGACCACCTATGCCGAACTCGCGGCCATCTTCGGAGACAAGGTCCGGCTGGCCCATGGCGCGCAGAAGCTGGAGGTGCGCGAGGCCGCGCTACAGGATTTCGCCGCCGGCCGGGCCCAGCTGCTGGTGGCGACGACGGTGGTGGAGGTCGGCGTTGACGTGCCGGAAGCGACCATCATGATCATCGAACAGGCGGAACGATTCGGTCTGGCGGCGCTGCACCAGCTGCGTGGGCGTGTCGGGCGGGGCTCGGCACAGTCCTTCTGCCTGCTGCTGCCCTCCGCCGAACTGAACGACTCCGAGCAGCGCAGGCTCTCTGTGCTGCGCGACACGGAGGATGGCTTCGTCATCGCCGATGCCGACCTGGAATTCCGTGGCGGCGGAGATGCCCTCGGCATGCGCCAGGCCGGCCATATCGGCCGCCGCCTGGTGGACCCGCAGCGCCATGCCGGGCTGATCCGCATGGCGCATAAGGACGCGGAGTTGCTGTTGCAGAAGGACCCGACGCTGTCCGCCACGCCGCGCGGGCGTGCGGCGCGGCTGCTGCTGTCAATCTTCAGCCATGACCTGACCCTCGCCCCGCTCGCCGCCGGCTGAGACGGTTCGATACCCGCCAAGGGGTTGCAAAGCCCCCTTCCCGGTATAAACCCGCCTGTGCCGTATTCCGGCTCATCGCCATTGCAGGGGTTCTGCCGCTTGTCCGCCCTGATCGAGATCGACCGCCTCAGTAAACGTTTCGGTGCCTTTACAGCCGTGGACGATGTGTCCTTCCAGGTGGCCAAGGGAGAGGTGCTGGGGTTCCTGGGCCCGAATGGTGCCGGCAAATCCACCACCATGAAGATGCTGGCTGGCTTCGTGACCCCCAGCAGCGGCACGGCCCGCATCTGCGGTGAGGATGTGGTGGACCGCCCGGTGCCCGCCAAGCGCCACCTGGGTTACCTGCCGGAGGGCGCGCCCACCTATCCCGAGATGACCGTCCTCGGCTTCCTGGGCTTCGTCGCGCGGCTGCGCGGCTATCGCGGATCGGAAGCGCGGGACCGCGTGGCCCATGCCATGCGGTTGACGACGCTGGAAGGCGTACGCCTGCAGCCGATCGAAACCCTGTCGAAAGGCTTCAAGCGCCGCGTCGGCCTCGCGCAGTCACTGCTGCACGATCCGCCGGTGCTGGTGCTGGATGAGCCGACCGATGGCCTCGACCCCAACCAGAAGCACGAGGTGCGGAAGCTGATCGCGCAGATGGCGCCGGAAAAGGCGATCATCATCTCCACCCACATCCTCGAGGAAGTCTCGGCCATCTGCACCCGCGCGATCGTCATCGCGCGGGGCCGCGTGCTGGCCGATGCCAGGCCGGTGGAACTCGCCCGGCGCGGCCCTTCCCTCGATGCGGTCTTCCGCGACCTCACCATGCCGAAGGAGAGTGCGTGATGGGCGCCACCCTCACCGTCGCGCGGCGGGAGCTGGCGGGGTATTTCGCCACGCCCGTCGCCTATGTGTTCATCGTCATCTTCCTGGTGATGTCAGGCGCGCTGACCTTCACGCTCGGCAATTTCTTCTCACGCGGCACGGCCGACCTCTCGCCCTTCTTCGGCTTCGTGCCATGGCTGTTCCTGTTCCTGGTGCCCGCCATCACCATGCGGCTCTGGGCGGAGGAACGTCGCCTCGGCACCATCGAGCTGCTGCTGACCCTGCCGCTGACGCAGTGGCAGGCGGTCGTCGGCAAGTTCCTGGCGGCCTGGGCCTTCTGCGCCATCGCGCTGGCGCTGACCTTCCCGCTGGTCATCACCGTCAACTACCTCGGCAACCCGGATAACGGCGTCATTGCCGCCGGCTATGCGGGCT
This sequence comes from Roseomonas marmotae, assembly GCF_017654485.1. Classification (NCBI taxonomy): domain Bacteria; kingdom Pseudomonadati; phylum Pseudomonadota; class Alphaproteobacteria; order Acetobacterales; family Roseomonadaceae; genus Roseomonas; species Roseomonas marmotae. The sequence continues at coordinate 2,388,663 of NZ_CP061091.1, forward strand.
GCCTCCTCGTGGCCGGCGCCTTCCTGGCGGTGGGCGCCGCGATCTCCGCGCTGACGAAGAACCAGGTCATCGCCTTCGTGCTGGCGGTCGCCATCTGCTTCCTCTTCACGGCCGCCGGCAGCCCCGTGGTGACCGAGTTCCTCTCTGTCCGCATCCCGGAGCTGGCGGAGGTGGCCCGCGGCCTTTCGATCAGCGAGCGGCTGGGCGGCTTCTCCCGCGGCGTCATCTCGCTGCCGGATCTGGTGTTCTTCGCCAGCTTCATCGGCTTCTGGCTCTTCGCCAATGCCGTGATCGTGGACCATCGGAAAGCGGATTGAGGCCATGAGCACCACGACCACCACGGGCCAGCATCCCGCCCGCCCCGGCTCCCGCCGCCTGCTGACCTCCGCGGGCGGCCTGGTGGCCGCCGCGGTTCTGGCGGTCTCCGTCAATATCCTGGCCGACCGGCTGCTATCGCGCGTGCGGCTCGACCTGACGGAACAGCATCTGTACACGGTCTCCGACGGCACGCGGCAGGTGCTCTCCGGGCTCCAGGATCCGATCACCCTGCGGCTCTTCTACACGCGCAGCCTGGGCAGTCAGGTTCCGGCCTTCGGTGCCTATGCCGACCGTGTGCGGGAGATGCTGCAGGAATACGCCGCGCTGTCCGGCGGCAAGGTGAAGCTGGAATACCTGGACCCCGAGCCTTTCAGCGAGACCGAGGACCGCGCGCTGGCCTACGGCCTCCAGGGCGTGCCCATCGATCAGTCGGGCGAGCAGGTCTATTTCGGCCTCGCCGGCACCAACCTGCTGGATGACGAGAGGGTGCTGCCTTTCCTCCAGCCGGACCGCGAGCGCTTCCTGGAATACGACCTGACGCGCCTGGTCTACGAGCTGTCGAATCCCAAACGGCCGGTGATGGGCGTGCTCTCCGCCCTGCCGCTGAATGGCGACCCGCGCGCGATGATGATGCGCGTTCCGGGCAGCGGGCAGCCTTATGCGGTCGCCAACCAGCTGCGCCAGTTCTTCACGGTGAAGGACGTGGCCGGCGACGCGCAGGTGATCGACCCCGACGTCCAGGTCCTGATGGTGGCGCAGCCGCAGGGACTTTCCGACGCCACGCTCTACGCCATCGACCAGTTCGTCATGCGCGGCGGCAAGCTTTTCGTGCTGACCGATCCGCATAGCGAGGGGCAGGCCAGCCGCCCCGGCCCGACCGGCCAGCCGCCGTCCGACACCAGCTCCAACCTTGACCGGCTGCTGAATGCCTGGGGCATCGAGACGCCGAGCGACAAGGTGGTGCTGGACCTGCGGGGTGCATGGCGCGTCCGCGCGGCGCCCACGGACCGGGTGCAGACGGTGGATTACCTCGCATGGTTCAATGCGACCGGCAATTCCCTGAACCACTCCGATGTGGCGACGGCCGATCTGCAGCAGCTGACCTTCGCCTCGGCGGGCGAGGTGCTGAAACGCGAGGGCGCTGGTATCGAGATGACGCCGCTGGTGACCAGCAGCGACCAGTCCATGCTGATCGACGCCTCCAGCGTGCGCCAGGCTCCCAATCCCTCGCAGATCCTTGCTGGTTTCAAGCCAGATGGTCAGCGCCGCGTTCTGATGGCGCGGGCGCGCGGCATCCTGGACAGCGCCTTCCCTGAGGGGCCGCCGCCGCTTCCCGAGGGCGCCGAACCGCGCCCCGCCGATTTCCCCGCGCACCGCGCCCGCAGCGACGGCCCGGCCAATCTGGTCATCGCCAATGACAGCGACGTGCTGGAAGACCGCTTCTGGGTGCGGCTGCAGGATTTCTTCGGCCAGCAGGTCGCGACACCCTTCAGCGACAATGGCTCGCTGGTCGCCAACCTGGCCGACACCCTGGCCGGCGGCGATGCCCTTATCGGATTGCGCTCGCGCGGTGAATCGCTGCGCCCCTTCGGCGTGGTGGAGGATATCCGCCGCAATGCCGAGGCCCGCTACCGGCAGACGGAGCAGGCACTGACCCAGCGTCTGGAGGCCACGCAGCGACGCCTGCGGGAACTGCGCCAGGGCACCTCGGCCGGCGGCGACCGCAACCAGGCTCAGAACACGGTCATCACGCCGGAGCAGCGGGCCGAGATCGACCGCGCGCGGGAGGAGATCGTCTCGACCCGCCGGCAACTCCGTGGCGTGCAACTGGAGCTGCGTCAGGATATCGAGCGGCTGGAAACCGTGCTGCGTGTCGTCAATATCGCACTGGTGCCGGCGCTGCTGACACTCTTCGCCATCGGGCTGGCGCTGGTGCGGATGCGCCGCCGCGGCGCGGCGCGAACCTGAGGGAGGGCTGGGAATGAAACGCCGATCCCTGATGCTGCTGGGCGGTGCCGCCGTGGTGACCGCCGGTGCCGCCACTCTGCTGGTCCTGGACGGGCCACAGAGCCCGCCGGAAACCAGCAGCGCACCGCTGATGTTCCAGAACCTCGCCAGCCGCCTGAATGGCGCCGCGCGGATCGAAGTGCGGCAAGGCGATAAATCCGTCGCTGCCACGCGTCGCGATGCCGAAACCTGGGTGCTGCCCGAGACGCAGGATTACCCGGTGCGGCCCGAGAAGGTTCGCGAGCTGCTGGTAGGCCTGACCGAACTGCGCCTGACGGAGCGCCGTACAAGCGATGCCGCGATGCTGGACCGGCTGGGCCTCGAAGACCCCGCGCAGCCAGGCAGCACCGCAGCGCTGCTGCGCGTGCTGGATGGCAGCGGCAGCCCGATCGCCGAACTGGTGGTGGGCCGTCGGCGGATGCGTACCCAGGGCGGCGTGCCGGAGAGTGTCTATGTTCGCCGCCCTACTGAGACGCAGGCCTGGCTGGCCGAGGGCCGGCTGCCCCTGGATGCCGATCCGCAACTCTGGATCGACCGGGACATCGCCAACCTTCCCCAGGAACGTGTGCTGAAGGTGGAAGCGACCCACCCCGGCGAGGAGCCGCTGGTGCTGACGCGGGGAGAAGGCCCCGATGGGCGCATCTCCGTGACAGCACCAGCCGGGTCGCCTCCCGTGGAGGAAACGAGCCTGGACGATGTCGGCCGGGCCTTCGAGTTCCTGACGCTGATCGATGTACGGAAGGAAAGCGCCGTTTCCGGCCAGCCGCTGGGTGAGACGCGCTTCACCCTGACGGACAACCTGGGCATCACCGTTTCCGGACAGCAGGATGGCGATACGGTCTGGCTGCGTCTGGCCGCTGCCGGCGATGATGAGGCCGCACGGCTGAATGCCCGATGGCGCGGCTGGGCCTACAAGGTCGCGGACTGGAAGATGAAGGCGCTGCTGCCGCGCCTGCAGGATCTGCGAAAGCCTGAGCCGGCAGCCCCCGCCGCGCCATGAGCGGCCGCGAATACCCGGACCGCCCCTGGATCGGCGTCGGGCTCATCGCCTTCCACGGCCAGGATGTGCTGCTGGTCCGGCGAGGCAAGCCGCCCCGCATGGGCGAATGGTCCATCCCCGGCGGCGCCCAGTCCCTGGGCGAGAGGGCGGAGGATACCGCGCGGCGGGAGTTACGGGAGGAGGCGGGGATCGAGGTCGGCCCCCTCACCCTGGCCGCCGTCGTGGATGCCCTGGACTACGACGAGGCTGGACGTCCGCGCTTCCACTACACCATTATCGACTTCGCCGGCGAATGGACCGGCGGCGAGCCATGGGCGGGCGATGATGTGACGGAAGCCCGGTGGTTCACCCCGGAGGAACTGCCCTCCCTCGGCCTTTGGGCCGAGGCGCTGCGGGTGATCGAGGAAGGGCGCCGCCGGCTGGCCGGACTGCGCCCCGCCTAGAGCGCGTCAACGCCGCGAGGGAAGCAGCGCCAGGGGGGGATCGCCCGCCGAAACCAGCACGGTATGCAGCCGGTATCGTTCGGCCTCGATCCCGTCCCTGGCCCGCACGACCCCGCCGCTTTGCTGCGCACCCGGCCAGAGTGGCGGGCCACCCCGGCGCTCACTGCGGACCAGCAGCCCCACCTGCCCCGGCGGCGGTGACGGCAGCTCGAAGAGATCCCACCGGTCTCCCAGCGCCACGACCGGCGTGCCGGGCGGCAGGTGCAGCGCCAGTTCGCTGGCCAGGCCGTATTCCTCAGCCGCCACGAACTGCGCGCCCAGAGCCAGGCGCGCCTTATCCACCTCGGCGGCGAAGCCGGGCCATCCGCCCAGCCGCGCCAGCGTCGGGTCGCTGCGCCGGGGCAAGGGCACGGGCGAGAAGACGCCTTGCACCAGGGCCAGCAGCGTCACCACCAGACCGAAGGCGACCCCCGCCACCTTCCAGCGGCGCCAGCCGGGGCCAAGATAAGCCGCCGCGGCGATGCAGGCGGAGGGATAGAGGATGGCGGGCCAGTTTCCCTGCACCCGGCTGCCGGTGGCCTGCCACAGGAACAGCAAGGTCGCGGGCAGGGTGAGGCAGAGCAACAGGCCGGTCGCGGCGTCCCGCCGCCTCAGCCACGCCCGGAAGCCCAGAAACACGCCTACCACGCAGAACAGGAAGATCAGCGGCGTCGCCAGTGCGGCCTGGCCGCCGAGAAGTTCCCCCAGATAGCGCAGGGCGGAACCGGTGCTCTGGGCCCCTGCCCGCCCGCCCTGCTTGGCGAAGCTGACCCAGTCGTGCTGCGCGTTCCACCAGATGACCGGCGCGAAGCAGAGCAGCGCGATGGCCCCGCCGGCCCAGAGCTGCCAGCGCAGCAGCCAGCGCCGCATATCCGGCTGCACCAGAACCCAGAGCACCACGCCGAAGCCGAGCAACAGGGCCGTGTATTTCGACAGCAAAGCCAGCCCCGCGAAGGCGCCGAAGACAAGCCACCAATGGCCCTTGCCCGTGGCATGGAGCTTTGCCGCGGCCCAGAGCGCGGCGCACCAGAAGACCAGCAACGGCGTATCCGGTGTCATCAGCACCGAGCCGGCGGAGAACAGCAGGGTGGCGTTCAGCAGCGCAGCCGCCCAGGGGCCGACGGCGCGGCCCGGAAACAGTGCATCCCCCGCCCGCGCCAGCAGGATGGAGGCAGCCGCCAAACCCAGCGGCGCCAGCAGGCGGATGCCGAGTGCGTCGTCGCCCAGCAAACCCGTGCCCAGCGCCGTCCAGAGCGCGACCATGGGAGGATGGTCGTAATAGCCGGGTGCCAGGGCACGGCCCCAGACCCAGTAATAGGCTTCGTCAGGCGAGACCGGCAGCAGGGCGGCCGCGACAAGCCGCAGCGCGGTCAGCGCGGCCAGGGCCCAGAGCCAGCGCCTGTTCACCGCGCGCGCCAGACCAGCGTGGAGGAGACGGCGTAGTTCCACACGCCCGTCAGCAGCGCGCCCGCTGCACCCGCCCAGCGCCAGGCCGCAAGATCGTCCCGCAGCAGCAGGCTGGCGACGCCTACATTGGCCGCGGCGCCGAGGCCGCAGACGACATAGAACAGGATGAGGCCGCGCCAGAGGGCAGGCCCTCGCAGCTTCACATCGCGGTAGGTGATGCGGTTGTTCAGCACGAAATTCGCCGTCATCGCGACGAAGGTCGCCGTCCACTGCGCCGTGACGAAGGGCACGAAGCGGATGGCCACCGCCAGCACCACCAGATGCACGACGAGGCCGATGGCCCCCACCAGCGCGAAGGAGAGGAAGCGAAGTGGCAGCAGGCCGCCCAGCGCCTTATCCAGCAACAGGGCCACGAATTCGAGCAGAACGGTTGTGTCGAGCTTGGAATCGCCGGCCACGCGCGGCCGGAAGGCATAGGGCACCTCCACCACTCGCAGCTTCCGTTTCGCGGAAAGCAGGATGTCCACCAGGATCTTGAAGCCACGCCCCGTCAGGCGCGGCGCCAGTTCCTCGAAGACGTCACGGGGCAGCATGAAGTAGCCGCTCATGGGGTCTTCCACTCGCACCGGCAGCACGGCCCGCGCCAGTGCGGTGCCGCCTTCGCTGATGCGTTGCCGGAGCGGAGAGAAGCCTTCCGCCGCCCCTCCGCCAGCGACATGGCGGCTGCCGATGGCGACATCGCCCTGCCCGGCCTGCAAGGCCCGCAGCATCTTCGGCAGGATCGTCTCGTCATGCTGCAGGTCGCCGTCTATCACGGCTACGTAGGGGGCCGAGGAGGCCAGCATCCCCTCGATGCAGGCGGAGGCAAGGCCCCGGCGCCCGATGCGGCGGATGCAACGGATGCGGTCGTCCCGGGCGGCGAGGCCACGTGCGATGGCAGCGGTGCCGTCCGGGCTGTCGTCGTCGACAAAGATGACTTCCCAGGCGATGCCTCGCAACGCGGCGTCCAGCCGTTCCGCCATGGGGACGACATTCTCGGCCTCGTTGAAACAGGGCACGACGATGGTGAGCAAAGGCGGCATTTCGGGGGGGTGATTAGCCTTCCTGCCGCCGCACCGCCAGCCACTTGGCTAGGCAGTGCCCAGGACGGCCCGGATCAGCGTCGCCACGAGGGCAAGCGTCGCCACGCCCGCGACCCAGAGCAGGATGAACCAGCCCAGGCGGCGTAAGGCGGGCGGCATCAGTGATAGCCTTCGCCAATGCGCACCTTTCCGCGGAACAACCAGTAGGTATAGGCGGTGTAGCAAAGGATGATCGGGATCAGGACAGCCGCGCCCACCAGCAGAAATGTCAGTGACGCGGTGGAGGCCGCCGCGTCCCAGATGCTGATCGAGGGCGGCACGATATTCGGCCAGAGGCTGATGCCGAGTCCTGTATAGGCCAGGAAGAACCAGCCCAGCACACAGAGGAAGGGTGCCCCGTCCCGCCACCGGAAGCCACGGCCGGAAGGGTCGTGCGGTGCCGCGGCCTCCCATGCCTCGGTCTCCGGCACGGCGCGGAAGAAGAGCCAGGCCAGGAGCAGGACCAGCAGCGGCACCGGAGAGGCGGCGACGATGCCTGGGAAGGAGAACCACCGCTCAAAGAATGCCGGTTGCAGGAAAGGCATGATGAGGCTGACCAGGCCGATGCAGGCCAGGGTCGCCACGCCAAGCACCCTGGCGAGCCGCCGCGCCTTGGCGGCGATCGCGCCCTCGCTGCGCCAGATCATCCAGCAGGCACCCAGCAACCCGTAGCCGATCAGCAGCGCGACGCCTGTCAGCAGCGAAAAGGGCGTCAGCCAGTCCCACCACCCGCCGGCATAGCTGCGGTTTTCCACACGGATACCCTGCACCAGCGCACCCAGCGCGATGCCCTGGCAGAAAGTGGCGACATAGCTGCCCCAGCTGAAGGAGCGGTCCCACCAGAGCTGGCCCCACGCGGTTTCCGCCTTGAAGCGCATCTCGAAGGAAACGCCACGGAAGATCAGCGCCAGCAGCATCACCACCAAGGGCATGTACAGCGCCGGAAAGATGGTGGCATAGGCCAGCGGGAAGACGCCGTAGAGGCCCGCCCCGCCCATCACCAGCCAGGTTTCATTCCCATCCCAGACCGGCGCCACTGAATTGACCATGACATCCCGCTCCTCCTTCTCCTGGAACCAGGGGAAGAGAATGCCGAGACCGAGGTCGAAGCCGTCCATGCAGACGTACAGAAAGACAGCGGCGGCGATGATCATGGCCCAGACGAGCGGCAGGGCGTCTTCCATCTCCGGCCTCCCTAATGGCGTTGCTGCTGCGGGCGCGGATCGGCGCCGCCAGGCTTATGCATATGCGCGCCGGGCGTGATGCCGGCGGTGCGGATGGGCTCCGCATCCTCCGGCCCTTCTTCGGCGGGATGCGGCGGGTGAGAGAAGATCTTGAACAGGTAGAGCACCCCCGCGCCGAAGACGACGAAGTAGACGAGGATGAAGCCCAGCAGGGACGTCCCGACGGCGGGCGCCTGCAGCGGCGATACGCTGTCAGCCGTCCGCAGGAGGCCATAGACCGTATACGGCTGCCGTCCCGCTTCGGTCGTGATCCAGCCTGCCGTGACGGCGATCAGCCCTGACGGCCCCATGACCAGCGCGGCACGATGGAACAACGGCGTGTCGTAGAGCCGCCCTCGCCAGCGCAGCCACAGGGAAGTCAGCCCCAGCAGGGCCATCAATGTCCCCAATGCGACCATGACGCGGAAAGCCCAGAAGACCAGCGGGATATTGGTCGGACGCTCATTGGCGGGAACGTCCTTCAGGCCTGGGGTTTCCCCATTCCATTCATGGGTGAGGATCAGCGCGGAAAGGTGCGGGATCTCCAGCAGCACGCGCGTTTCCTCGGCCTCCGCGTCCGGCTGGCCCAGTACGATCAATGGCGCGCCCCGCTGGCGTTCCCAGTGCCCTTCCATGGCCGCGACCTTCTGCGGCTGGTACTGCAGCGTGTTCAGGCCGTGCATGTCGCCGATGAAGATCTGGATGGGGGCGACAATGGCCGCCATCCACATGGCCATGGAGAACATGATGCGGGTCCGCTCGTCGCGGTTGTTCCGCAGGAGGTGGAAAGCGGCCACGCCACCGACGATGAGCGCCGTGGTGAGGTAGGCGCCGGTGACGGTATGCGCCAGGCGATAGGGAAAGGAGGGGTTGAAGACGATCGCCCACCAGTCCGCCGGCATGAAGCGCCCGTCCCCGGCGATGCTGTAGCCCGCCGGGGTCTGCATCCAGGAATTGGCCGAGAGGATCCAGAAAGCCGAGAAGAGCGTGCCGACAGCCACCAGGAAGGTAGCCAGGAAGTGCAACCTGCGCCCGACGCGTTCCAGCCCGAAGAGCATGATGCCGAGGAAGCCGGCTTCCAGGAAGAAGGCCGTCAGCACCTCATAGGCCATGACGGGGCCAAGGACGTTGCCGGTCCTGTCCGCGAAAGCGGACCAGTTGGTGCCGATCTGGTAGGACATCACCACGCCTGAGACGACGCCCATGGCGAAGGCGATGGCGAAGACCTTCACCCAGTAGCGGAACAGGTCGAGGTAATGCGGCCGCCCGGTGGCAAGCCAAAGGGCCTCCAGCACCGCCAGGAAGCTGGCCAGTCCGATGGTGAAAGCGGGGAAGAGAAAATGAAAGGTGATCGTGAAGGCGAACTGGAAGCGCGCCAGATCAAGCGCCGACGGTAGCCAGTCCCAACTCATCATGACCTCCGGCCTCGGCACCGCCCTCGGCGGCTTCCAAGACAACGGGAACCGGTCAGTTCCGTTGCGTATAAGGTCAGTAATGGTTGCGCCAGGGTATGTGCCCGGTGGGACTCGAACCCACGACCCCATGATTAAAAGTCACGTGCTCTACCGGCTGAGCTACGGGCACAGAACAAGAAGGCCGGGCGGGAGAAACCCCGCACCGGCCCTTATGTCAAGACGACGGCCGAGGAAAAGACCTCAACCGGCGTCGGCGGCGATCTGCGCCTTGATCAGCTTGTCGGCCGGCGCGGGCACCATGCCGCTGCTGCCCTGGCCGCGCTTGATCTTGTCGACGGCTTCCATGCCGGAGACCACGCGGCCCCAGATGGTGTACTGGCCGTCCAGGCTCGACGCCGGGGCGAACATGATGAAGAACTGGCTGTTGGCCGAGTTCGGGTTCATCGTGCGGGCCATGCCGCACGTGCCGCGGATGAAGCGGGCCTTGGCTGGCGGGCTGAACTCGGCGGGCAGATCGGGCAGCTGGCTGCCGCCGGTGCCGGTGCCGGTCGGGTCGCCACCCTGGGCCATGAAGCCCTCCATCACGCGATGGAACGGGGTGCCGTCATAGAAGCCCTGGCGCACCAGGGTCTTGATGCGCTCGACATGCTTCGGCGCCAGCTCGGGCAGCAGCTGGATGGTGACGCGGCCATCCTTCAGGTCGAGATAGAGGGTGTTTTCCTTGTCCAGGGTGCCCTGGGCAGCGGCGTCGTTGGTATCGGTCATCATGATCCCCGTAGCGGCGATGGTACTGGCGAGAAGGGTGCGTCGCTGCATGCGCTTGGTCACTCCCCTGGATGCTGCTGCACACGCTCCAGCGTGCGCTGCAGCGTGAGACGCGGAACGAAGGTGCTGATATCCCCCCCGAGCCGCGCGATCTCCTTCACGAAACGGGAGGAGATGAAGTGGTTGCCTTCGCTGGCCATCAGAAAGACCAGCTCTATTTCCGGGTCCAGACGGCGGTTCATGCCGGCCATCTGGAACTCGTAATCGAAATCCGTGACGGCGCGCAGGCCACGTATGATCACCTGCGCGTCAACCTCCCGGGCGAAGGAGACCAGCAGGCTCTCGAACGGCACCACCTCGATGATGGTGCCGGTCCGTTTGGCGATGATGTCCGTCTCCGCCTTCACCAGCTCCACCCGCTCCTGCAGCGGGAAGAGCGGACCCTTGCCGGCATTCATGGCGACGCCAATCACCAGCCGGTCCAGGATGCGGGCGGCGCGGTTGATGATGTCCAGGTGCCCATTGGTCACCGGGTCGAACGTCCCGGGATAGACCCCGGTCCGCAGCCGCCGCGCGGTCTCAGCCATCGGTGCTGTCCGCCTCGTCCACGCCCTGCTCCTCGACGACGGTGAAGCAGGAGGTCACGCGCTCCCCGTCATTGAGGCGCAGCAGGGTCACACCCATGGAGCTGCGACCGGTGATGCGCACCTGATCCACGGGCATGCGGATCAGGCGGCCATTATCCGTGACCAGCATGACATCGTCCCCGGTGCGGACCGGGAAGGTGGTGACCACCTCCTTGCCCGTGCGGGACGAGAGCGTGACATTCACGATGCCCTGCCCGCCCCGGCCGGTGACGCGGTATTCATAGGCGGAGCTGCGCTTGCCGAAGCCGCCATCGGTGACGGTCAGCAGCACCTCTTCGGCATCCTCCATCGCCGCGGCCCTGTCGGTGGACAGCGCGATGTCGCCGGCAACCTCGGCCTCCTCCTCGGCCTCGACAGGGGCTTCCGCCTCCTCGCCGCCATTGCCGTTGCGGCGCTTCTGGGCTGCGAGCCTGAGATACGCGGCGCGTTCCTCGGCCGTCGCCTCGACATGCCGCAGCACAGACAGCGCGATCACCTCGTCGCCCCGGCCTAGCTTGATGCCGCGGACGCCGGTGGAATCCCGGCCGGCGAAGACGCGCAGCGTCTCCACATCCGCCACGAAACGGATGGCACGGCCCTGGCGGGTCGCCAGCAGCACGTCATCGCCCTCACGGCAGGTCGAGACGCCGATCAGGCTGTCGCCCTCATCCAGCTTCATGGCGATGAGGCCGGAGGAGCGGACGTTCTTGAAATCAGACAGTCGGTTGCGGCGCACATTCCCATGTGCGGTGGCGAAGACCAGGTGCAGGTTCTCCCACAGGCTTTCGTCCTGCGGCAGCGGCAGCACCGCGGTCACGCCCTCCTTCTCCTGCAGTTGCAGGAGCTGGCGCAGGGAGCGGCCACGCGCGGTCGGGCCGGCTTCCGGCAGCTTCCAGACCTTCTCGCGGAAGGCGATGCCCCGGCTGGTGAAGAAGAGCACCCATTGATGGGTATGGGCATTGAAGCTGCGGACGACCACGTCGTCCTGCCGTGTCCCCGCCGCGCTGCGACCGCGCCCGCCCCGGTTCTGCGCCCGGAAGACATCAAGCGGCGTGCGCTTGACGTAGCCGTCACGCGTCAGGGTAACGACCATCAGGCCAGGCTCGACGAGGCTTTCGTCATCCTGGTCGGCAATGCCGTCCACGATCTCCGACAGGCGGGAAGAGGCGATCTGGCCGCGCACGGCGATCAGCTCCTCGCTCATCAGCTCCATGCGGCGCGGATGGGAGGAGAGGATCTCCAGCAGTTCCCGGATGCGGCCGGCGACCTCATCCAGCTCGGCGCTGATCTTCTCCTGCTCCAGCCCGGTCAGGCGATGCAGGCGCAGTTCCAGGATGCCACGAGCCTGGGCCTCGGTCAGCTTGACCGTGTCATTGGCAATGATGTTGCCGGCGTCATCGACCAGCGCCAGCAGCGGCGCCACATGGGCGGCCGGCCAGTCGCGCGCCATCAGGGCAGCGCGGGCTGAGCCGGCGTCTGGGCTCTCGCGGATCAGCCGGATCACCTCGTCGATATTCGCGACGGCGATGGACAGGCCAATCAGCAGGTGTCCGCGATCCCGCGCCTTGCCCAGCCGGAAGCGCGAGCGGCGGAGGATGACTTCCTCGCGGAACTTGATGAAGGCCTTCAGGGCGTAGATGAGCCCCATCTGAACCGGCCGCCCCTCGTCCAGCGCCAGCATGTTCACGGCGACCGAGGTCTGCAGCTGCGTGTAACGATAGAGGTGGTTCAGCACCACCTCCGGCGTCGCGTCCTTCTTCAGCTCCACCACGATCCGCAGGCCGGAACGGTCGCTCTCATCCCGCAGGTCGCTGATGCCCTCAAGCTGCTTCGTGCGCACCAGATCGGCGATGCGTTCGATCAGCGAGGACTTGTTGACCTGATAGGGGATCTCGGAGATGGCGATGCAGCTGCGGCCGCCGCGCATTTCCTCGACCTCGGCCCTGGCGCGCAGCACGATGCTGCCACGGCCGGTTTCGAAGGCAGAGCGGATGCCGCTGCGCCCGATGATCAGCGCACCCGTCGGGAAGTCGGGGCCGGGGATGATCTTCATCAGCTCATCCAGCGGCGTCTCCGGCTCCGCGATCAGCTTCAGCGTGGCGTCGATGACCTCTGTTGGATTATGGGGCGGAATATTCGTCGCCATGCCGACGGCAATGCCGTTGGCGCCATTCACCAGCAGGTTCGGGAAGGAGGCCGGCAGCACGCGCGGCTCCTCCGCGCTTTCATCGTAGTTCGCCTGGAAGTCGATCGTGTCCTCGTCGATCCCTTCCAGCAGGGCTGCGGCGGATTTGGCGAGGCGGGCCTCGGTGTAGCGCATGGCTGCCGGCGGATCGCCGTCCATGCTGCCGAAATTGCCCTGGCCGTCGATCAGTGGCACGCGCAGCGAGAAGGTCTGCGCCATACGGACCATGGCGTCGTAGATCGCGCTGTCGCCGTGCGGGTGGTACTTACCCATCACGTCGCCGACGACACGGGCGGATTTCTTGTAGGGCTTGTCGTTGGTGAAGCCGTTCTCGTTCATGGAGAACAGGATGCGGCGATGCACCGGCTTCAATCCGTCCCGCGCGTCTGGCAGAGCGCGGGATACGATGACGCTCATCGCGTAGGCGAGGTAGGAGCTGCGCATCTCCTCCTCGATCGCGATCGGCATCATGCCTTCTGGCGACGGGTCATGGTCTTCCGGAACGGCAGAGCCGTTGTCGCTGTCGCTCACGTAGTCTTCCTATGGCAGCGGGGCGACGCCCGGAGGGGAGCACCCTCCGGCGTCGCCGGAATCGTCTCACCTTATACTCTGTACGCGCTCCGGAGCCAAATCCGCCGGTCGCGCTCAGGCCTCGGCCGCCGCTACCGGAGATCTGCGCCTCAGCAGGATCATGGCGATCGCCGTGACCACGCTGCCGGCCACGATGGCGAGCAGGTATCCGAGCGGATTGCCCACCGCGCCGGGAATGCCGACGACGAAGATGCCGCCATGCGGCGCCCGCAGGGTGCAGCCCATCAGCATGGACAGGCCGCCTGCCAGCGCCGAGCCCACGACCAGCGCCGGAATAACCCGCACCGGGTCCTTGGCGGCGAAGGGAATGGCGCCTTCCGTGATGAAGGCCGCGCCCAGGATGGCGGCAGCCTTGCCGGCATCCCGCTCCTCCTGGCTGAAGCTGTTGCGGGCGATGAAGGTGGCCAGGGCGATGCCGAGGGGCGGCGTCATGCCACCTGCCATGATCGCGGCCATCGGCGCGAAGGTGTCGGAGCCTAGCAGCCCGACGCCGAAGGCATAGGCAGCCTTGTTCACCGGCCCCCCCATGTCGGCGGCCATCATGGCCCCCAGCAGCAGCCCCAGCAGCACGGCGTTGGACGTGCCCATGCCCTGCAGGAACTGCGTCAGCCAGGAAAGCGCCGCGGCCATTGGCGTTCCGAGCACATAGATCATCAGCAGGCCGGTGATCAGCGAGGCCAGCAGGGGTATGACCAGGACCGGCTTCAGTCCTTCCAGGCTTTCCGGGAAGGGCAGCCTGTCCCGCAGGAAGCGCGCCACGTAGCCGGCCAGGAAGCCGGCGACGATGCCGCCCAGGAAGCCCGCCCCCACTGAATTGGCGAGTGCCCCACCGACGAAGCCCGGCGCCAGTCCCGGCCGGTCAGCGATGGAAAAGGCGATGAAAGCCGCCAGGACCGGCACCATCAGCGCCAGGGCGGATTGCGCGCCGATCTGGAACAGCGCCGCCGGCAGGCTGCCCGGCTCCTTGAAGGCCTCGATACCAAAGGCGAAGGACAACGCGATGCAAAGCCCGCCCGCCGTCACCAGCGGGATCATGTAGGAAACGCCGGTCATCAGGTGCTTGTAGACGCCAGGCGCCTGCGTGGCCTTGCCTGGCCTGGGGACGTCAGCCGCAGCGGAACCGCCGCCGGAGGCTGCCATTGGCTCGGCCGCCAGCGCCCGGTTGATCAGCCCCGGCGCATCCTTCAGCGCATCGCCCGTGCCCGCCATGACGATCCGCTTGCCGACGAAGCGGGAGGTATCGACGCCGGTATCAGCGGCAATGACCACCGCATCGGCTTCCGCGATCTCTTCCGGCGTCAGGGCGTTCCTGGCGCCCACCGAGCCCTGGGTCTCCACCCGCATGCCATAGCCCAGCCTGGCAGCGCCCTTCTCCAGCGCCGCGGCGGCCATGAATGTATGGGCGATGCCGGTGGGGCAGGCCGTGATCGCGACCAGCTTCCGGCCACCGGAGGCAGGCGCCGTCACGGGAGCGGCGACGGGAGCAGCCGGAGGAGGCGTGGCGACCGCTTCCTCCGCCCTGTATGGGAGAGCGACTTCCTCACGCTCCGGCAATGACAGGGCCCGGCGCAGGGTCTGTTCCGGGCGCCGGATGGCGTCGATGATAGTCGCGCTGGTCACGGTGCGGCCAGCGTAACGGGCCGCTCCCCCCGGTACATCGCCAACCAGCAGCACCGGCTCCGCTTCCCCAAGGGGGGCCTCGCCCTCGCCCGTATCCAGCAGCAATGCGTATCCGGCCCGTTCCGCCGCATCGCGCAGGGCCTCGGCCGCCATCTCGGCATGCGGCGCGCTGGCCGCGTAGCGGATGACACCAAGCAGCCGGGGTGCGGCGGATGAGGATTCTGACGACATGGGCTTCATCCCTGGCGAAAGGCCGCGTGGTGTCTCACAGCGCCTCGACCTCGGTGGCGGCGGCGAGGCGTTGAATCTCTTCAAGCCGGGGAACACCGCCCCCCATGGCCCCGACATCCCTCGATACTGCGGCGGCTGCGCAGCCGCTGGCCAGCCGGGCAGCCGCCTCGGCATCCAGATCCCGGGCCATGGCAGCAGCCAGCCCGGCCACCATGGCGTCACCCGCACCGACCGTCGTCGTCAAAGTCACCTTGGGCGGCCGGGCCCAAAGCATGGCTTCGGGCCATAGGAACAGAGCCCCTGCCCCACCATCCGAGACCACGACACGCTCCACGCCCCTCGCCCGTAATTCCAGCGCGGCCTGGATCAGGGCGGGACGGTCCGGCAGTGGCCGGCCCAGCAGGCCCGCCAGCTCCGCCCGGTTAGGCTTCACCAGCGCCGGGCCGGCGGCCAGGGCGGCCTCGAAGGCCGGGCCACTGCTGTCCAGCAGCAGCTTGCAGCCTCCGGCAGGCAGCGCTCGCATCAGGATGACCCATGCATCGGGGGGCAGGCCCTGCGGCAGGCTCCCGGCCAGCACGGCGATGCCCGGTGCATGGCGGGCCAGCCGGGCCCCAAGTTCCTCCAGAGACGCCAGGGAAGCGGGCGGGCCGGCGGGATTGATGTCGGTCACCTGCCCTGCCTCCGCCTCCACGAGCTTGACGTTGATACGGCAGCGTCCCGCCAGGGGGACGAACTCCGTATCGATGCCGAAGGGACGCAGGAACTGCCCGAAAGCCGGGATATCGTCCTGCCCCAGCAGCGCGGCGGCAAGCGGCGCCTCCCCGAGCACCGCCAGCATGACGGCCACGTTCACGCCCTTCCCAGCTGGCCGTAATTCCGCGGGTCCGGTGCGGTTCACCTCCCCCGGCCGCAGGCGGGGCATCCGGATCGTCAGGTCGAGAGCCGGGCTCAGCGTGACCGTGGCGATCCGGGACGTGGCGTCACGTTGCATCGGCCAGTTCCCGCAGGCCGGCCAGGCGCCGCACCTCGGCGGCGGTGCCGCAGTTCAGTGCCTGCCGCGCGACGTCCTCGGCCCTGGCCATATCCAGGGCCCGTAGCTGCGCCTTCAGTACCGCGACATTCGGGATGGAGACGGAGAGTTCATCCACCCCAAGCCCCAGCAGGATGGGAGCGGCCATGGCATCCGCAGCCATGTTGCCGCAGACGCCTACCCAGCGGCCCCGCGCATGGGCGGCACGCACGGTCATGTCGATCAGCCGCAGCACCGCCGGGTCCAATGCGTCGGATCGCGCGCCCATGGTCGGGTGCAGCCGGTCCACGGCCAGGGTGTATTGCGTCAGGTCATTGGTGCCGATGGAGAAGAAGTCCGCCTCTCCGGCCAACTGGTCGGCCATGACGGCGGCCGATGGCACCTCGACCATGATGCCGACTTCCACCCGCGGCGCCTCCAGCGCCGCGCGCTCGGCCTCGATCAAGGCGCGGGCAGCGTGCAGGTCTTCCAGCCCATCCACCATCGGCAGCATCAGCTTGATGTCGCCATGCCGCGCTGCCCGCAGCGCCGCGCGGACCTGTGTGCGGAAGAGTTGCGGCTCGGCGAGGGACAGGCGCAAGCCACGCAGCCCCAGGAAGGGATTGGCCTCGGCCGGATGCCGCACGAAGCGCAGCGGCTTGTCGCCCCCGGCATCCAGGGTGCGGAGGACCACCGGCAGGCCGCCGAAACCCTCAGCCAAGCGCCGGTAAAGATCGAACTGCTCCTCTTCCGACGGCGGCTCCGCACGGTCGTGGAACAGGAATTCGCTGCGGACCAGCCCGCTGCCCTCCGCCCCGGCGGCGACCGCCTCCGCCGCCTCCTCCGGCCGGCGGACATTGGCGGCCACCTCCACCCGCCGGCCGTCCCGCGTGACGGCGGGGCGGAAGGCGGCATGCCGGGCGGCGGCGGCACGGTCCCGTCCGCGCGCCATGGCGGCCTCGGCGGCGGCAAGGGCCATGTCGTCGGGGTCCGGATGCAGATAGCCATTGTCGCCATCCAGGACCACCGGCGTTCCGTCCGCCAACTCCAGCACGGCGGGTCCGGCGGCCACGACGGCGGGAATGCCCATGGCCCGAGCCAGGATGGCGGTATGCGCCGTCGGCCCGCCAGCGGAAGTCACCATGCCCACGACTTTCGCGGGGTCCAGGCTAGCGGTCTCTGACGGCGTCAGGTCTTCCGCCGCAACGACGGCGCGCTCCGGCAGCGCCGCGGCCTCCTCGTCAGGGCCGACGAGGTGGCGCAGCAGCCTGCGCGCCACGTCCTTCAGGTCGATGGCACGCGCGGCCAGTAATGCATCGCCCAGGCCCGCCAGCGCGGCAGCCCGGCTTTCCGTGGCGTCGCGCCAGGCGGCGGGGGCGGATGCGCCGTTGGCGATGGCGGCATGTGCCTCCGTCAGCAGCTCGGGGTCGTCCAGGAACTCGGCATGGGCCGAGAAAATCTCCGCGTGTTTGGCACCGATGCGGACGGCCATCTCCTGCGCCAGGTCCCGCAATTCCTCGCGCGTCGCCTGGAGCGCGGCCTCCAGCGCCGAGGTCTCGCCAACCGGGTCGGCGGAGGTCTCCGCGAAACCCGCGGCTTCCGACCGGAAGCGGTGCAGCACGCCGACCGCGACGCCAGGACTGGCCGGCAGGCCGGTAATCGAGCCCGGGACCAGCGATTGCCCTGGCTGCAACGGCGGCGGCCGGTCCGCCGGCATCGGCGGCTGTTCATCCTTGTCGCCCAGGCCTTCGGCGAAGCCGGCCTGCAACGCCGCCATGGCCGCCGCGGCATCCGGCCCCCTGATGGTCAGAAGAATCCGGGCACCAGGCCCTGCACCCAGTTGCAGAAGCGCGATCATGCTGCGCGCGTCGGCCTGCCGACCTTCGAAGGCAAGGGTGATGGTGGATTGGAATGTCTTCGCCAGTTGGGTCACGGCGCGCGCAGGACGGGCGTGAAGCCCGGCGGCGGCAGGAGCCTGGACCTCCGCAGTGAGGCCGCCTTCGGCCGAAGCGGCCACGGGTGCCGTGGCCTGCGGCAGCGGCGCGTCCGGGTCCAGGGCGCGCAGGATGTCCTGTGTGTCAGAGGTTTTGGCGAGGTGCCGGGCCAGTTCCTCGTCGCCCAGCACCTCCGTCAGTCGGCGCAACACGGCGATATGCTCGTCGCCCTGCGCCGCGATGGCGACGACCAGATGCGCCACGTCGTCGCCGTTCCAGCGCACCCCGGCCGGAACCTGCAGCACGGCGATGCCAGTTCGGGCGATCAGCCCGCGGTCACCGCGCTGCCCATGCGGGATGGCGATGCCATTACCCAGGAAGGTATCCGCCTCCCCTTCCCGCCGCAGCATGCTCTCGGCATAGCCGGGCTGAATGGCGCCCGTCTGCACCAGCAGCTCCGCAGCCTGCCGGATGGCGGATTCCTTATCCGGAGGGCTGGCATTCAGGCGGATGCGTTCGGCGGAAAGAATCACGGCGACGGAACTTCCTGTCATGCGATAGGCGGGCGAAGGCCCGACTATCCTGGACTGAAGCGGAACGCCGGCGCCGCGAAGGAGATGCCGCCAATTCGGATTCAGAACGGAATGTCGTCGTCCAGGTCGCTACCGCCCTTCGGCGCATCCCAGCCACTACGCTGCGGCTGCCGTGCCGGCGGGCGCTCGCCGCCGCCCGAGGAGCCGCGGCCGCCGCCATATCCACCGCCCTCGCCGCCGCTGAAGCCGCCTTCCTCACCCCCGCCAGCAGCGCCACCACGGCCGTCGAGCAGCGTCAGCTCACCGCCGAAATTCCTCAGTGTCACCTCGGTCGAATAGCGGTCCTGGCCCGCCTGGTCCTGCCACTTCCGGGTTTCGAGCTTGCCCTCGACATAGACCTTGCTGCCCTTGCGGAGGTACTTCTCCGCGATCTCGCCCAGCCGCTCGTTGAAGATGGCGACCGAGTGCCACTCGGTCTTCTCCTGACGGTTGCCCTCGCGGTCCTTGTAGTTCTCGGTGGTGGCGATACGCAGGTTCACCACCCGGCCGCCGTTCTGGAAATTCCGCACTTCGGGATCCCGGCCCAGATTGCCGATCAGGATCACCTTGTTGACGCTGCCGGCCATGCCGCCCTGTCCTTCGATGTTCTTGGCACCCCGCCCAGCCACGCCAGCGCCGCATCAGCGGGAATGGCGCAACCAGGGCAGGCCGCCCTGTGTCACGTTTCGGTGCGCGATGCTCCGCACCAAGCCAAACTAGCGTTCGCACCGGGGCGCGGCCAGTCCCCCTGGGCTGGCCTTGTCACCCGCCCAAGGCTTACCACTTCACGCCCTTCGGGATCGATGACATAATAGAACACAGCGCGAACACAAGCGCGCAGGAGCCCTGTTTTGACGAAGCTGAAGCCGACCCCCGTTCATCAGACCCAGAGCGGGGAAATCCGCGTGCGCGGCGCGCGGCAGCATAACCTGAAGAACGTCGATATCGATATTCCCAAGGGAACCCTGACCGTCATCACAGGCCTGTCGGGCTCCGGCAAATCCTCCCTCGCCTTCGACACCATCTATGCCGAGGGCCAGCGGCGCTATGTGGAAAGCCTGTCGGCTTATGCGCGGCAGTTCCTGCAACTGATGCAGAAGCCGGATGTCGACTCGATCGAGGGTCTCTCCCCCGCCATCTCGATCGAGCAGAAGACCACCACCCACAATCCGCGCTCCACGGTCGGCACGGTCACGGAGATCCACGACTACATGCGCCTGCTCTGGGCGCGCGCGGGCATCCCCTATTCCCCTGCCACCGGCCTGCCGATCGAGGCGCAGACCATCAGCCAGATGGTCGACCGCGTCCTCGCCATGCCGGCGGGCACGCGCCTGCTGCTGCTGGCGCCCGCCGTGCGTGGCAAGAAGGGCGAATTCAAGAAGGATCTGGCCGAGTTCCAGCGGCGCGGCTTCGAGCGCGTGAAGATCAATGGGACGCTCATGCGGATCGAGGAGGCGCCCTCCCTCGATAAGCGCAAGAAGCACGATATCGAGGTGGTGGTGGACCGCGTCGTGGTCGGCGCCGAAGGCCTGTCCCAACGGCTGGCGGATTCCTTCGAGACGGCGCTCGCCCTGGCCGATGGCGTGGCCTATGCCGATAACGCCGATGGTGGCGAGCGGACGGTCTTCTCCAGCCGCTATGCCTGCCCCGTCTCCGGCTTCACGCTCGAGGAGATCGAGCCAAGGCTCTTCTCCTTCAACTCTCCGCAGGGGGCCTGCCCCGTCTGCGATGGCCTGGGCACGGAAAGCTTCTTCGACCCCCATCTTGCCGTGCCGGATGACGGCCGCAGTCTGGCGGATGGCGCGATCGCGCCCTGGGCCGGCAATGGCGCGGCCTATTACGACCAGACCCTGGAGAGCCTGGCCCGCCACTTCAAGGTCAAGATGACGACGCCATGGCGGGACCTGCCATCCGCTGTGCAGGACGCCATCATGAACGGAACCCGCGACGTGGTGACCCTCAGCTACAAGGACGGCCTCCGCAAATACGACGTCAAGAAGCCGTTCGAGGGCGTGCTGCCCAACCTCGCCCGGCGGCTGCGGGAGAGCGACAACCCCTGGGTGCGCGAGGATCTCTCCCGTTATCAGGCGGAGCAGCCCTGCCATGCCTGCCGTGGCGCCCGGCTGAAGCCGGAGGCGCTTTCCGTCCGCTGCGCCGACCTCAACATCGCCGAGGCGAGCGATCTCTCGATCCGCAAGGCCCTGCCCTGGTTCCAGGGCGTGGAAGCGCAACTGACGCCGCAGCGGGCCGAGATCGCGCGGCGGATCCTGAAGGAGATCATCGACCGGCTGCGGTTCCTGCTGGATGTGGGGTTGGACTACCTGACCCTGGCCCGCAATTCAGCGACCCTCTCGGGCGGCGAGAGCCAGCGTATCCGTCTGGCATCCCAGATCGGTTCCGGCCTGACGGGGGTGCTTTATGTGCTGGATGAGCCGTCGATCGGGCTGCACCAGCGGGATAATGAGCGGCTGCTGACCACGCTCCGGCGGCTGCGCGACCTCGGTAATACCGTGCTGGTGGTCGAACACGACGAGGATGCCATCCGCAGCGCGGACCATCTGATCGATATCGGCCCGGCCGCCGGTGCCGGTGGAGGCCGCGTGATCGCCCAGGGCACCCCCGCCGAGGTTCAGGCCAACCCGAAAAGCGTCACCGGCGCCTATCTCTCGGGCCGCCGCAGCATCCCCGTGCCGGAAAAGCGCCGGCAGCCGGACAAGAAGCGCATGCTGCGCGTGGTGGGGGCCACGGGCAACAACCTGCATGACCTGACGGCCTCGCTGCCCCTTGGCACCTTCACCTGCGTTACCGGCGTCTCCGGTGGCGGCAAGTCTACCTTCGTCATCGAGACCCTCTACAAGGCCGCCGCGCGGCGGCTGATGGGCGCAGGCACCGTGCCGGCGCCGCATGAGCGGATCGAGGGCCTGGAGCATCTCGATAAGATCATCGACATCGACCAGTCGCCGATCGGCCGCACGCCGCGTTCCAATCCAGCCACTTACACAGGTTTGTTCGCCCCGATCCGCGACTGGTTCGCAGAACTGCCGGACAGCCGCGCGCGGGGCTACAAGGCCGGGCGCTTCAGCTTCAACGTCAAGGGCGGCCGCTGCGAGGCCTGCCAGGGTGACGGCGTGCTGAAGATCGAGATGCACTTCCTGCCGGATGTCTACGTTACCTGCGACACCTGCAAGGGCAAGCGCTATAACCGCGAGACCCTGGAAGTAAAGTTCCGCGGCAAATCCATCTCTGACGTCCTTGAAATGACAGTGGAAGAAGGGCTGGAGTTCTTTTCGGCCGTTCCCGCCATCCGGGAAAAGCTGCGCGTGCTGAAGGAGGTGGGGCTCGGTTATATCCATCTCGGCCAGCAGGCGACGACGCTCTCCGGCGGCGAGGCGCAGCGCATCAAGCTGTCGAAGGAACTCTCCCGCCGCGCGACGGGCCGCACGCTCTACATCCTGGACGAGCCGACCACCGGCCTGCATTTCGAGGATGTGCGGAAGCTGCTGGAAGTGCTCCACCAATTGGTGGACCAGGGCAATACGGTCGTGGTGATCGAGCACAACCTGGAGGTCATCAAGACCGCCGACTGGATCCTGGATCTCGGGCCGGAAGGCGGCGACGGCGGCGGGCGCGTGGTGGCTGAGGGTACGCCCGAGGATGTCGCGCGGGCATCCGGCAGCCATACCGGCCGGTTCCTGGCGCCGCTCCTGCCTGAACTGGCAGCCAAACCGACACCGAAGCGGGCACGCAAGGCCGGCTAAACAAAAGGGCGCTTCCGGACCGGAGGCGCCCTTGCTGCTTCAGCGGTTGAAGCGGATCGGAACCACCAGTTCCAGCACATCGCCCGGCATATCCGCCGGCAAGGGCGGGAGGGCGGCGCGCTGGATCAGCTCGCCCGCCGCCCGGTCCAGCACCGCGTCGCCCGAGCTCTGCGTGATGCGCCATGCCAGCAGGGCGCCGTCACGCCGCATCCGGAAGTAGAGCATGACCACATCGTTCCGGTTCCGCCGGACCGTCGTGCCCATCACGTGACGCTTGGCTCGCTCCAGCGCGGCTGAGAGGCGGTCGGTGTAGTTGGAGGTGACGCCACCAACCATCCGGGGCGCCGCCCGCGGCGCGGGCTGAGCGGAGGATGGCGCGGGCACCGCCGGTGCGGAGCTGGCCTGGGCGGGCGCGGGGGAAGGCGAAGGCGAAGGTGCTGCCGGCGCGGTTCTCCGGAGCGGAGCGGGCGACAGCTTGGGGGCGGCCGCCCGGACGGGGGGCGGCGGCGGCGGCGCGGGCGGTGGTGGCGGGATATCGGCGACTTCCAAGGGCACCTCGTCGGGTGCCACGGCCTGCTGCACCTCCTGCGGCTGCACGGACTGCACGACTTCGGGCGGCGCCAGATCTGGCGGAGGCTCGGCGGTCACCGCTTCTGGCGGGGGCGGTTCAACGGCGGCGACCGGCTCGGGCGAGGTGACGGCCACCGGTGGCGGCTCGGCAGTCGCGACGGCCGCATCCGGCGAGACAGCCTGCACCTGCTCCATCGCCGGCGTGGCCTCGGTCGCCTCCATCGCTGGCATGGGAGGAGCCGCCGCCATCTCCAGCGGGATGATCTCGGGGCCGGCGGGCTGCGGGACGGAATGTGGCAGGCCATAGATCAGGAAAGCCAGGGCGCCGCCATGCAGCAGGGCCGATGCGCCCCAGCCGAGCAGGCGGAAGCCCGATCCGCCCTCCTTCTGCGGAATGGCGATGGATGTCATCGCTGGCCTCCGTTCAGCGGGCCTGGACCACCGGCGCGCCCGGCTCGACCTCGGCGATCAGGGAGACCCGGCTGATGCCGGCCTGCGTCACGCGGCCCATCACGCGCAGCACTTCGCCATAGGGCGCCGCGCGGTCGCCCCGGACATAGACCGGCGCTTCCGGGTCCTCCTGGTGCAACTGGCTCAGGCGGGCCGGCAGTTCGGCGGCGGGAATCTCTTCCTTGGCCAGGAAGACGCGGCCATCGACGGTCACCGTCAGCACCACGGGCGGCTTCGGCGCGGCGGCGCGGGGGGCAGCCGTTTTCGGGAGCTCAACGGGAACGCCAACCACCATCATGGGCGCCGCGACCATGAAGATGATCAACAGCACGAGCATGACGTCGACCAGCGGCGTGACGTTCATATCCGCCATGGGCAGCGCAGAATCGTCATCATCCTGGGCAAAGTTCATGCCGGAAAAGGCCATGCCTCCTACTCCGCCGCCGCGTGCGCGCGGCTCGCGACGTGGCCCTGAACGGGCGGGCGGCGGGAGAGATTTGCGGCCAGCTCCGAGGCAGCGCCATTCGCCTCCTGCCGCAGCCGGCCGAGCCGCACCATCAGGCGGTTATAGGCGATGACCGCAGGAATGGCGGCGACCAGGCCGATGGCGGTCGCGAAGAGCGCCTCGGCAATGCCAGGGGCGACCACCGCGAGGCTGGTGTCATTGCTGCGGGCGATACCCGCGAAACTGTTCATGATGCCCCAAACCGTGCCGAAGAGCCCGATGAAGGGGGCAACGGCGCCCGTGGTAGCCAGGAAGGGCAGGCCCGGCTCGGCCCGGCGGAACTGGGCAAGGATGGCGCCACGCATGGCATGCTCGATCCGGTGCCGATACTCGCCCCGGCTTTCGCCGGCTTCGCGGCCATCGCGCCATTCCCGCGCGCCGGCGCGCAGGGCCTGGGCTGTCAGCCCCTCTCCCTGCGGCGTGACGGAGGCACCGGGCACCGCTGCGGCCGCCAGCAGCCGTACCTGGCTGTTGATCCGGGAGAGGAGGACCGACTTTTCGATTACGATGGCCCAGCAGATCACCGAAGCCAGGACCAGGGCGATCATCACCCCCTTCACCACCCAGTCGGCCTGCAGGAAGAGGCCGAGCATGGAGAGGTCCGGCCCCGCGTGCAGGACGGGCTCCAGATTCACGGCGGTCTCGGCGGAAGCGATCGCCGTATCGGTCGGATTCATCGCGACCTCCTTACTTATCGAATGACACGCCGTTGACGCGGGACGAGAGCGTGAGCCGGGGCAGGCAGTCGGCCCGCCCCTCGGGCGTCGGGCCGCAGGCCAGCACGTCGTTCAGCAGCACGGAGCCGATGCTGTCGCAGCCCAGCCCCACGAGGTCGAAGATCCGCGCCTGCGTCTTGTTCTCGGGCAAAGGACCGATATCCAGCGCGAGGCGACGCGCGATGACGCCGTCCTTGCCGAACATCAGCAGATCCAGGCGAAGCGGATTGATGGCCTCGGATGTGGGATTGCGGGCCACCATCCAGACCCGGCAGTTCTCGCCCTGCGGCTCAAGCCGGTTCAGTTCGATGCCGAGACTCTGGGCCTGCTGCGCGGCGGCTGGCGCGGCCCAGCCGGAGGCGGCCAGGGCCAGTGTGCAGAAGGCCAGGGCGGGCATGGAACGGCGCATCGTGACTCCCGATGGGCAGCGGTGATGTAGTGGCTTATGGCCCGACTGCGACGCATGTGCAATGCGAATGACTCGCAATTTCGGCTTAGCTGTCCCGACTCGGGGCTCTTAGTGCCGTCCCAGGTGAATCAGGGAGGGCAGGCGCGCTACGGCTTCCGGCCGCGGCAGAGCTTCCATCTGGCCGAGGTGCCTCGGAAAGGCTTCAAGCAACCGCGACGGGTCGTAGGTCAGGGGCTCCCAGTGCCGGTCCATGAAGCCCATGGCCGCCTCCCAGTCCGTCGGCAAGTGACGCTCGTTGCGATAAACCAGCACCTCGTCCCGGCCGCTGCCGGCATAGAAGTCCCGCATCCGGTGATCGATAGGGACGGCGTCGTCATCAACGGCGAAGCGGCCCGACGGCCCGGCATGAAAGTCGAAGGCCGCGCAGGGAATGCCATAGGCCTCCGCCACGGCCAGCGCATGGAGGCTGGTGCTGAGCACCCGCCGGCAGGCCAGGATATCTTCCACCCGCGCCCTCACCTGCCCGATCCCGCGCTCGACCACGGTGTTGAGCAGAATGACGGAGCCGCGCATCTCCTCCGGGATCGAGTAACGGAGGAATTCCGCGCGGGCGCGCGCAGCAGGGTCCTTGCTCTCCACCTCACTCAGATGGATCACCACGCCCAGTTCCCACCGCTTGGCGATGTGGCTGGCCGGCCAGAGGCGCGGCAGCAGCCACGCCGGGTCGCCGTAAACATCCGGGACCGCATAGCCGCTTCGGCGCAACAGGGCGGCGCTGAAGGGCCCGCGGAGAGCATGTGGCATGAAACGGGTGAATGCCGGATGCTGGAAGCCGTCCGGGACACGGAAGCCGGAGGACCTGCCCCCGAAGCCGGCGCCCCAGATATCGACCCGGCCAAAGCGCTGCTTCTGGCCGATGGTCCCCACAGTAATCAGTCGTTGCCGGAGGGAGGTGGTGGGGGCGTATTCCACTGGCTCGCCGGTATGGGCAGCGACGATGATGGGGCCGAACAGGTCCCCCATATTGCCGAACTGCCCACCCCGCATCCAGTTCATCCGCATCTGACACCCGCCTTTGTTGAGGTGCGACCTGCCGGGCAAATGCTCGCGTGGCAAGGGTGCGAAACGGCATCCCGGCAATCCTGGGTCACTTCCTGCGGAGGAAGTCAGGAAGCCGGTGCAAAGGCTCCAGCAGGCTGGCCTGGATCCCAGGCAGGGAGATGTTGGTATATTTGGGGGGGATGGTGCCGACGCCCGGGATTGAACCGGGGACCTACTGATTACGAATCAGTTGCTCTACCGCTGAGCTACGTCGGCCGACGGCGGCTATCTAGCGGGCCGCTTGTCCGAGGGCAACTCCCCTCCTGCGCATCAGGCGCAAGAAATGTCAGGGCGAAGCTTTCCGGGTGCAGCCGTGGCGGGGCAGGTTCCGCCGATTTCCGCGGCAACGCCTCTCCATCGCTGGCCAGATAGGCGCCGGCCTGACCGGCAAGCCGGCCAGGACCATCCTTAGTGCACCAGCAGCGGAACCATCTCGTGCTGCAGGATGGCGGCGGTCGCCAGGGACGCATCGGGCGCCGCACCGATCTGCGTGCCATCCGCGGAATAGATGGCCACGATCTGGGCTCCATCGACCACCACCGGACGGATATAGGCGATCTGCTCCGCGCCGAAGCGGGCCCACTCGGCGGGCGCCAGGTGCCGCAGCGCATCGGCGGCAGTGACAGAGCGGATCATGGTGTCCTTGTTCATCGTCGTGACTCCTGTTGCCGGCCTTCACGAGGCCCGGCTCGCGGCCGGCTGGTGCCGCACCGCAGTGAATCCTTGTCAGGCGTCGCTCTTGGAAGCCAACGCCTGAAAGGCATCAGGTTTGCACGCCCCCCGCTCCGGCAGGCGGAAGCTCAGGGGAGCGACTCCTCCTCATCGGCCGCCGAGCCATGCACGAGCGGGCGACCGCCCTGCCCTCCTCGCATGCCGATATGGATCGACTTCACCCGCACTTCCGGCTGAGGCCGCTTCAGGTCGATATGCAGCAGCCCGTTATCAAGCCACGCGCCCTCGACCTCGATACCCTCGGCCAGCACGAAGGCTCTCTGAAACTGGCGGGCGGCGATGCCTCGGTGCAGGAAGATGCGGCCTTCCGTCTCATCCCGCTGCTTGCCCCGGACCACCAGCTGATTGTCCTCCTGCGTCAGCTGCAGGTCGTCCATGCTAAAGCCGGCCACAGCCAGGGTGATGCGGAGGCGATTCTCGCCGGTTTGCTCGATATTATAAGGGGGATAGCCGTCCGAGTTCTTGGCGACGCGGTCGAGCATCTGTTCCAGATGATCGAAGCCGAGAAAAAGTGGGGAACCGAACAACGAAGATCGTGACATGAAAGGCGTAGCCTCCTCATCCGAGAGCGAGACGAAGGCGGAACCCGAAGCACCCCGCCTGACGTGAAATCTTGTTCGCTTTTGTCCCATTTGCAAGGGGATACGACTGTTGCAGCCTGTGCCCGCGCCCGGCTACAGCACCCCTCTCATGTCCGACGAATCTCTGCTGCCCATCCTCCTTGTCCCCGATAAGCGGCTTCGCACCAAGGCGCGCCCGGTCGGGGACGCCGATATCGACAAGGTGCGGGAACTCGCCCCGCGAATGCTCGCCACCATGTACAAGGCCCCCGGGATCGGCCTGGCTGCGCCGCAGGTCGGGGTCATGCTGCGGATGGCAGTCGTCGATATCCAGAAGGATGACAAGCAGGAACCGCTGGTCCTGATCAATCCGGAGATCGTCGCGCGCAGCACCGAGCTTTCGACTCGGGAGGAAGGCTGCCTCTCCCTGCCCGACCAGTACGCCGAGGTGACCCGCCCGGCGCGCATCAAGCTGCGCTGGCTCTCGCTGGACGGCAGCCGGAAGGAAATGGAAGCCGACGACCTGCTGGCCACCTGCATCCAGCATGAGCTGGACCACCTGGACGGCGTGCTCTTCGTCGACCACATCTCCGCCCTGAAGCGCAACATGTTGCTGCGTAAGCTGGCCAAGGAGCTGAAGGCCAGGGCGCGGGACCAGGAATGACCCGTCTCCGCCTCGCCTTCATGGGCAGCCCGGATTTCTCGGTGCCGGCGCTGCGCGCGCTGCATGAGGCGGGGCATGAGATCGCGGCGGTCTACTGCCAGCCCCCGCGGCCCTCTGGACGCGGCCAGAAAGAAACCCCCTGTCCCGTCCACCGCGCGGCGCTGGAGCTGGGCCTGGCGGTTCGCACGCCCGCTCGGGTGCGGCGGGATACGGCGGAGCATGAAGCCTTCGCGGCCCTGGATCTCGATGTCGCGGTCGTGGCTGCCTATGGTCTGATCCTGCCGCCGGCGATGCTGGAGGCGCCCCGGCGTGGCTGCCTGAATATTCATGCCTCTCTGCTGCCGCGCTGGCGTGGCGCCGGGCCGATCCAGGCCGCGATCCTCGCCGGCGATACCGAGAGCGGCATCACCATCATGCGGATGGAAGAGGGGCTCGACACCGGCCCGATGCTGCTGCGTGCCTCCGTTCCCATCGGGCCGCGCACAACCACGCCGGAACTGCATGACGCGCTTGCCACCCTGGGCGGGCCTCTGGTGCTGCGGGCGCTGGAAGAGAACCCCAACCCCATCCCCCAGCCAGAAGAAGGCGTCACCTACGCTCCCAAGCTGGGCAAGGAGGATGGGCGGCTGGACTGGTCGCAGGATGCCGCCTCCCTGGACCGCCGGGTGCGGGCCCTGAACCCCTGGCCCGGCACCTTCTTCCGCCACGGCGAGGATGTGATCCGCGTGCTCGCCGCCACGCCGGAAGCGAGTTCCTCCGGCGCGGCCCCCGGCACGGTTCTGGATGGCGAGCCTCGCGTGGCCTGCGGCAGCGGTGTGCTGCGGCTGACAAGCCTGCAGCGGGCCGGCCGTGGCGCCATGCCGGCCGATGCCTTCCTGCGCGGCTATTCCATGTCGCCCGGCAGCGTGCTGGGCTGAATGCCGCGCTACGCCCTGCTGCTGGAATATGACGGCGCGCCTTTCTGCGGCTGGCAGAGGCAGACCAATGCCCTTTCTGTCCAGCAGGTTCTGGAGGAAGCCGCCGCGCCCCTGAACGGCGGCGTGCTGCCGGAGACCGTGGCCTCCGGTCGGACCGATGCGGGGGTGCATGCCGAGGGTCAGGTGGTGCAGATCGAGCTGGCGGCGGACCTGCCGCCCGAGCGGGTCCGGGAGGCGCTCAATACCCGCAGCCGCCCCTATCCCGTCGCCGTCCTCAGCGTTGCCCGCGCGCCGGATGAATGGTCGGCCCGCTTCTCCGCCCGCGGCCGGGCCTATCGCTACCGCATCCTCAACCGCCGGCCCCGCCCTGCCCTGGACACCGGCCGTGTCTGGCACGTCCCGCAGCCCCTGGACGCGGCGGCGATGCATGAGGCCGCGCAGATGCTGCTGGGGAAGCACGATTTCTCCGCCTATCGCGCCGCCGCCTGCCAGGCCAAGGACGCCCTGCGCACGCTGGACCAGCTGGATGTCAGCCGCCATGGCCAGGAGGTGGTGATCCACACCGCCGCCCGCAGCTTCCTGCACCATCAGGTCCGCAACATGGTCGGCACGCTGGTGGAGGTGGGGCTCGGCCGCCGCCCCGTGACGTGGCCGCGGCAGATCCTGGATGGTCGGGACCGCACCCGCGCCGGCCAGACGGCTCCGCCGGATGGCCTGACCTTCCTCCGCGCCGAATATCCTGAACCGCCGGACTGGTGCTGAACCCTTGCGGCCATCCGGCGCAGGACGCAGGCTGGCCGCATGTCCGATCGCTTCCAGCGCATCCGCAACCCCGGTGACGAGCGGGAGCGGCTGACCTGCGCCGATTGCGGGTTCATCGCCTATGAGAATCCCAAGATCGTCGCGGGCGCAGTTGTGGAGGCCGAGGGGGGAATCCTGCTCTGCCGCCGCGCCATCCAGCCCCGCGCCGGCTTCTGGACCCTGCCTGCCGGCTTCATGGAAATGGGTGAGACGGTGGAGGAGGC
Organism: Roseomonas marmotae; assembly: GCF_017654485.1. NCBI lineage: Bacteria > Pseudomonadati > Pseudomonadota > Alphaproteobacteria > Acetobacterales > Roseomonadaceae > Roseomonas > Roseomonas marmotae. The sequence goes on from NZ_CP061091.1 coordinate 2,418,576, forward strand.
CGCGGCCCGCGAGGCCTGGGAAGAAGCCCAGGCGCGTATCGTCGTGGACGGTGTGCTGGCCGTCTATTCCATCGCCCGGATCGGGCAGGTGCAGATCCTCTTCCGCGCCCGGCTGGCGGAGCCCGGCTGGGCCGCCGGACCCGAGAGCCTGGAGGTGCGCGTCTTCCGGTGGGAGGACATCCCCTGGGCGGAGATAGCCTTCCCTTCTGTCCACTGGGCGCTGAACCACTGGCACGCCACGAAGGGCCAGCCACATGGCCCACCCGCCAGCAATCCGCCGGTGGATCCGCGCGGTATCCGCCCGCTTCCAGGTGATGTTTGATGGAGGAGCAAGATGGTCGGTCGGGGAATGGTAGTGGTGGGCGGACTTGAACCGCCGACCCCGGCATTATGAGTGCCGTGCTCTAACCAGCTGAGCTACACCACCGAACCGTCTTTCCGATCCGCCGCAGCGTCTCGGGTGGCGGCGAATTAAGCTGCCTTGCCGCCGCTGTCAACCGCCCTCGCGGAGGCCTTGATGAAGCCGCCGCCCAGGACGCGGTCGCCATCATACAACACGCAGCCCTGGCCTGGGGCGGCGATGGCGGGCGCCTCCAGCTCCACGCGCATCGTGGCGCTGCCAGCGTCCCAGAATACCGTGGCGGGCTGCGGAACTTCCCGCGCGCGGAGCTTCACTTGGCAGCGGAGCGGAGCCGCTGGCGGAGCCATCAGCCAGTTGACCTCACCCACCGTCACCTCCGGCGCCGCCAGGGCTGCGCGGGGACCGACCACCACTCGTCTCCGCGGCGCATCCAGGGCGGCGACATAGAGCGGCTCCTCGCCGTCCCGTGAAGCCTGACCCAGGCCCCGTCCCTGCCCGACGGTGAAGCGGGCGATGCCCTGGTGGGTGCCCAGCACGCGGCCATCGACATGCTCGATGCTGCCGGGCTGCGCCGCTTCCGGGCGAATGTCCGCGACGATCTCGTGGTAGTTGCCGCGCGGCACGAAGCAGATGTCCTGGCTGTCCGGCTTCGCGGCCACATTCAGGCCGAGACGCGCGGCTTCCGCCCTCACCTCGGCCTTGGAAGCATAGCTCCCCAGCGGAAAATGGCTGAAGGCCAGTTGTTCCGGCGTGGTGGCGAAGAGGAAGTAGGACTGGTCGCGCGACGGATCGACGGCCCGGTGCAGCTCCGGCCCCTGAGGCCCATCGACACGCCGGACGTAGTGACCGGTGGCCAGCGCCTCGGCCCCCAGATCCTTCGCCAGTTCCACCAGGTCGGTGAACTTCACGGTCTGGTTGCAGCGGATGCAGGGTACCGGCGTCTCGCCCCGCGCGTAGGAGTCGGCGAAATCCTCGATCACGGCGCGGCGGAAGCGGCTCTCCCGGTCCAGCACGTAATGGGGGATGTCCAGCCGGTCCGCCACGTCACGGGCATCGTGGATGTCCTGGCCGGCGCAGCAGGCACCCTTCCTCTGCACCGCCTCACCATAGTCGTAGAGCTGCAGCGTGGCGCCGATGACGTCATGACCGGCCTCCTTCAGCAGCCCGGCGACGACGGAGGAATCCACCCCGCCGGACATGGCGACCAGAATCCTCATCGCCCCGCCTCCAGCCCCATCTGCCAGAACGCGGCCTCCAGCCGGGCGGCCTCGCTGAAGGTGGCGGAGAGGGAGGCGAATCGCGCCTCCCCGCCATGGCTCACGCCCAGCGCGTCCAGCCGCTCAGCGGCAGTGGCGGCCACGGCCTGGTAGTCGGGGGAGGCATAGGCCCCGATCCAGCTTTCATAGGGGTTGTCGCCGCGCCGGCGGCCGGGATGGGCCTCGATCCGCCGCGCGATCTCGCCATAGCCGATCGTGCAGGGCGCCAGGGCCACTTCGAGGTCGAGGATATCCCCGGCCATGCCGCGGTCGAGCACCCAGCGAGTGTAGGAAACTGTCTCCGGCGCCTCCACCTGCGCCAGCACATCGGCCTCCGAGAGGCCCCAGTCGGCGCAATAGGCCAGGTGCATCTGCATCTCGGCCAGGATCGAACTGAGGCCCGCGGCCTTGCCACGCAGCGCCGGCAGGCTTTCCGCCTTGAAGGCGGCCAGCGCCTTGGCGCGCGCGAACTGGATCAGGAAGAGCCAGTCCTGCACGAGGTAGCGCTGGAAGGCCGGCAGAGGCAGCGTGCCCTCCGCCAGCCCTTGCACGAAGGGATGCCAGCAATAGGCATCCCAGCGAGCCGCGCAGGCTTCCCGCAGCCGCTGCGTCAGCCCGCCGGGCACTCCGTAGGGCGACGGGAATGCCATGGTCAGGCGTGCCGGCTGCCGGCCGGCAGCTTCACCACCAGCCCGTCCAGCTCCTCGGTCATGATGAGCTGGCAACCCAGTCGGGATGTCTCCTGCAGATCGAAGGCGAGGTCGAGCATGTCCTCCTCATCCTCCGTCGGCTCCACCAGCTTGGGGAACCAGGATGGGTCGACGATCACATGGCAGGTGGAGCAGGCCAGGCTGCCCTCGCAGGCACCCTCGATGTCCACGCCATGGCGGTGCGCGATCTCCAGTACGGAGAGGCCCAAGGGCGCTTCGACCTCGCGACGGGAACCATCGCGCTCGATGAAGGTCATCTTCGGCATCGCCGTCTCTCTACTCCGCCGCGTTTCGGGTTTCGGACAGGACCTGACGCCAGGCACGGCCCAGTGCTGCCGCTGCGAGGTCCATATCGGCCGGCGAGGTAAAGCGTCCGATGCCGATCCGCAAGCTTGACCTTGCGGCCGCCTCCGGCACGCCGATGGCACGCAGCACATAGGAGGGTTCCACCTCGGCCGAGGAGCAGGCCGAGCCGGTGGAAACGCAGAGCTCATCCGCCGCTGCCGCCATCAGCGCCTGTGCCGTGACGCCGCCGGGGAAAGCGATGTTCAGGTTGCCCGGCACGCGCTGCCCGGCTCCGCCGTTCAGCACCAGTCCCGGCACCTCCTGCTGCAAAGCCGCCCAGAGACGGTCGCGCTGGGCCCGTATCCGCCCGGCATCCAGCGCCGCCTCCGCCGCCGCGATCCGCGCCGCCTCACCCAGCCCCACCAGCAGCGGCGCCGGCAGGGTGCCGGAGCGCAGCCCTCTCTCCTGTCCGCCGCCGGAGAAAAGCGGCGCCAGCCGTACCCGCGGCCGGCGCCTGACATAGAGAGCACCGACACCCTTGGGGCCGTAGATCTTGTGGCCGGAGATGGAGACGAGGTCGGCGGGCAGAGTGCCGACATCCAGCGCGATCCGCCCCACGCCCTGGGCGGCATCGGTATGGAACAGCGCGCCGGCCTCCTTGCTCAGGGCAGCCAGCACCGGCAGGTCCTGCACCGTGCCGATCTCGTTGTTCACGGCCATGACGGAGACCAGCAGGGTCGGCTCGCGCAGCGCCTCCCGCAGCACCTCAGCCGCCAGCAGCCCGTCGGGACCGACCGGCAGCACCACCGGCTCGAAGCCTTCCGCGGCCAGGTCACGCACGCTCTCCAGCACGCATTTATGCTCGGTGACGACGGTGATGACCCGGCGGCGCGAATCACCCTGAGCCGCCGCGAAGCGGGCCGCGCCCTTGATGGCGAGATTATTCGATTCCGTCGCGCCAGAGGTGAAGATGATCTCCCGCGCTTCCGCGCCGATCAGCGCTGCGACCTGGGCCCGGGCTGCCTCCACCGCCTCCTCGGCCGCCCGGCCCATCATGTGCTCGATGCTGTGGGGATTGGCGAAGTTCTCTTCCCACCACGGGCGCATGGCCGCGAGGACACGCGGGTCCAGCGGCGTGGTCGCATGGTTGTCGAGATAGATGGGGCGGTTGCTGATGGGCATGGTGGGACTCTGTGTCGGCGAGGTTGCCGGGTTCCAATGCTCAGGCGGCGCGGCGGTCCAGGCGGGCGCGCAGGGCAGCATGGGCTTCCAGGAACCGTTCGGCCACATCCTCCGGCGCGTTCCAGGGCAGCGAGATGCGAATGGCGGAACCGGCCTGCTGCGGCGGCACGCCCATCGCCAGCAGGACATGGCTGGCCGCCACTTTTCCCGAAGAGCAGGCAGAGCCGGAGGAGACCCGCATCCCCGCCAGATCCAGCGCGATCACCTGCGTCTCCGCCGGGGTGCCCGGCAGCAGCAGACATGTGGTGTTGGGCAGGCGCGGCGCCCCGGCGCCAAGCACAGGTAGGCCGGTCCCGGCCTCGATCGCATCGCGCAGCACGGCCAGACGACCGGCAAGGGCAGGGTCGGCTGCCTCCGCCGCCGCGCCGAATCCCGCGATGGCGGGCAGGCTCTCGGTCCCGCCACGGCGCCCGCGTTCCTGGCCGCCACCGGGCAGCAGCGGCGCGAGATCCAGACCCGGGCGCACCAGCAGGGCGCCAGCCCCTTTCGGGCCGCCCATCTTATGGGCCGAGAGCGCCATGGAATCGGCGCCGAGTTCGGTGAGCGAAAGCGGCAGGCGCCCTGCGGCCTGCACGGCATCGACATGCAGCAGCGCGCCGTGGCGCTGGCAGAGCAGCATCACGTCCTGAAGCGGATGCAGCACGCCTGTCTCATTATTGGCGGCCATCACGCAGACCAGGGCCGGGGGGCCTTCCGCCAGGGCTGCTTCCAGGGCGTTCAGGTCGAGCTGCCCGTCAGGCAATACCGGAAGCAGGCCAGCATCGGGAGCCGCGCGCAGCACGGCCGGGTGCTCCGTCGCGCCGACCAGGAGGCGCCGCCCGGAGGCCAGCCCATGGATGGCCATCGCATTGGCTTCCGTGGCGCCGGAGGTGAAGACCACGTCCCGGGGGCGGCAGCCAAAGCGGGCGGCGACCTGCGCGCGCGCGCGCTCCAGCACCCGCCGGGCGGCGCGGCCATCCGCATGGATGGAGGAAGGATTCCCCGGCAGGTCCAGCGCCGCAAGCACCGCCGCGCGTGCCTCCGGCCGCAGCGGTTCCGAGGCATTGGCATCGAGATAGAAGGCCGTCGTCATGACTGTTTCACCGGCAGTGGAGCGGGCGGCATGGCACGGCCGAGCACCTGGCCCGTCACCACATCCGCCAGCGACAGATGATGCAGGAAGAGGCGAATCTGTTCGCCCAGCTCATGCCAGAGGTCATGCGTGCGGCACTGCTGGCCGGCCAGGCAGCCAGGGCTGTCGCTCTCGCAACGGGTGGCGACAATAGGCTCGTCCACCGCCTCGATGATCTCGCCGACGGAGATCTGCGAGGCCGGGCGCCCCAGCCGATAGCCACCGCCGGCACCCCGTGCCGAGGCGACCAGCCCAGCACGGCGGAGTCGCGCGAAAATCTGTTCCAGATAGGCCAGGGAAAGGTGCTGGGCGCCGGCTATCTCCGACAGGCTGATCGGCCGGCAGTGTCCGATCTGATCTGCGTCACATGCATGGCAGTCATCTAGCCCCGCATCCTCGGTCGTGCGGGCGGCCAGCTCGACCAGGGCCATAACCGCATACCGACCGCGTGTTGACAGCCGCATGGCTGGTTTTCTTCCTCATGCCGCTCGCCAGGCGGCGCATAGATTAAATAAGGATTGCCCTGCCGAGAGTGGCGGGACGGTAATTCTGTTATGAAATCGGCGCAGCTTTGCCTATATTGGTGCGGCACCGGGAAGGAGGAAGCCTGTCCCGGGCCCTAAGGCCGACTTAAGAGTCCGACATCCGTGATCCAGGTCACGATGACGGACGCTATTGACCCTGCCACACGCCGTCAACTGCCCGGCCGAGCGACGCCGCGCTGTTGAGGGAAGGACTGTGCGGAGTACCGGCCGAAGGTGGCAGATCCCGTATGCGGCGGGTCCTGGCAAATGGTTTCCCAACCGGGCGCTGCCGCGCCCACCGTACTGGATGCAAGGGGACGATGCCTGAAGTCATGTTCGCCGGGCCTGATGGCCGGCTAGAGGGTCGTTACCACCATTCGAAGCAGCCGAATGCGCCTGTCGCTCTCGTGCTTCATCCCCATCCGCTGCATGGCGGCACGATGAACAACCGCGTGGTCCATGCGCTCTACGGGCGCTTCCAGGACATGGGCTTCTCGGTCCTGCGCTTCAATTTCCGCGGTGTCGGGCGTAGCCAGGGCCGTTATGACGGTGGCATCGGCGAGATTTCGGATGCGGCTGCGGCATTGGACTTCATCCAGGCGGTCAATCCGAATGCCTCGATGCTCTGGGTCGCCGGCTATTCCTTCGGTGCCTATGTGGGGATGCAATTGCTGATGCGCCGGCCGGAGATGGGCGGCTTCGTCTCCATCTCGGCCCCCGCCAGCCACTATGATTTCGGCTTCCTGGCGCCCTGCCCCTGCTCCGGCCTGATCCTGCATGGCCAGGATGACGAGCTGGTGCCGGAGCCGTCGGTGCGGAAGCTGGTGGACAAGCTGAACACCCAGCGCGGTATCGAGATCGACTATCGCGTCATGGAAGGCGCCGGGCATGTCTTCACGCCGCAGCAGACCGAGAAGGTCGCCAATGCTGCCGAGGAGCATGTCCAGACGATGCTGAACCGCACGCGCATGGCCATGGCTGCGGATTGAGCAGCCTCGCCTGTCTCAGTGGCTGAAAAGCCGGGCAGCATCGCGCTGCCCGGCTTTTCTTATGCTTCCGCCGGGATCAACGGCCGGTTCACGCCGGTCAGCTGCCCGCCGCCGAGCGGCTCCGGAACTCCGGTCGTGCCGGGGAAGGTAATCGGCAGGCCGTGCCAGACCCTCGCCGCCAGCACGCCGAAGGCCTGCGCCTCCAGGGCATCGCCGTCCCAGCCAACCACCTCCACTGGCCGCACCGGCTCCGGCAAGGCGCCAGCCAGGGCACGCATCAGCGCCGGATTGCGACGCCCCCCTCCGGCGACCAACCATTGCCGTGGCGGGGCCGGAAACTGGCGGCCGGCGGCAGCGACAGCGCAGGCACAGAAGGTAGCCAGGGTAGCGGCCCCGTCGGCTGGCGGCAGCTCGCCAGCGCCGGCTTCCCGCAAAGCACGGTCGAAATCCAGGCGATCCAGGGATTTCGGCGGCGGTGCCGCCAGGTATGGATGCGCCAGCATGCGCCCGAGGACCGCCCCGTCCGGCAGCCCGGCCAGCGCCAGGCGGCCGTCCCGATCGTAATCCTCGCCGATCGAGCGACGGGCCCAGTCGTCCAGCGGGCCATTGGCCGGGCCGGTATCGAAGGCGATCAGGCGGCCATCCTCGCCGATCCAGGTCACGTTGCCCACACCGCCAAGGTTCAGGATCGCCAGCGGCTTCGGCAGCGAAGTGGCCAGGGCCGCGTGGAAGACCGGCACCAAGGGCGCTCCTTGCCCGCCGGCCGCCACATCGGCGCTGCGGAAGTCATGCGCGACGGCCGTGCCGGTGCGTCGCGCCAGCGCGGTGGCATCGCCGATCTGCCAAGTGCGGCCCTCCCCGGGACGGCCCGCCACCGGGCGGTGCAGGATGGTCTGGCCGTGAAAGCCGATGAGGTCGGCCTCCAGCCCCAGCTTCTCCACCGCCTCGGCATGGCGCTCGGTCAGGCGCCGCTCGCAGTCCAGCAGGAAAGGGTCATCCGCCGGGAGATCCCCGGCCATGTCCAGCAGGCGCCGCAGGTCACGACGTAAGCCCGGGTCATAGGGCAGCGTCAGGCTCGGCCCGAAGCGCCCGATCCTTTCGCCATCCGTCTCTACCCACGCGGCATCCACGCCATCCAGCGAGGTGCCACTCATCAAGCCGATGGTTCGCAGCATGCCCACACTGTGCTAGGGCCGCAGCCCGGGCGGAAGTCCCCCGGGCATAAAGAATAGGTCAGGGCTGCGATGGACGACTTCCTGCAGACCGTGCGCGAGCGCGGATTCATCCACCAGGTGACGGACGAGGCGGCACTCTCCGCCCGGCTGCGGCAAGGGCCCCTCCCCGGCTATATCGGCTTCGATGCCACGGCCGACAGCCTCCATGTCGGCAGCCTCATGCAGATCATGCTGCTGCGCTGGATGCAGAAGACCGGCCACAAGCCCGTCGTGCTGATGGGCGGCGGCACCACCCGCATCGGCGACCCTTCCTTCCGTGACGATGCGCGCCCGCTGCTCACCGACGAGAAGATCGAGGAGAACAAGGCCGGCATCCGCAAGGTCTTCACGCCCTTTCTGAAGTTCGGTGACGGACCGACGGATGCGGTGATGCTCGACAATGCCGCCTGGCTGGATGAGCTGAAATACATCCCGTTCCTGCGTGACTTCGGCCGCCACTTCAGCGTCAACCGGATGCTGACGCTCGACAGCGTGCGTATCCGGCTGGAGCGCGAGCAGTCGCTCAGCTTCCTCGAATTCAACTACATGCTGCTGCAGTCCTACGACTTCGTGGAGCTGCACCGCCGCCACGGCGTCGGGCTGCAGATGGGCGGCTCCGACCAGTGGGGCAATATCATCATGGGCGTGGAGCTGAACCGGCGCGTTGACGGCGCCGAGGTTTTCGGCATCACCACGCCGCTGCTGACCACGGCTTCCGGCGCCAAGATGGGCAAGACGGCTTCCGGGGCGGTCTGGCTGAATGCCGAGCGTCTGTCGCCTTACGACTACTGGCAGTTCTGGCGCAACACGGAGGATGCCGATGTCGGCCGCTTCCTGGCGCTTTTCACGGAGCTGCCGATGGATGAGGTGCGGCGTCTGGCCGCGCTGGGCGGCGCCGAGATCAATGACGCCAAGAAGGTCCTGGCCACCGAGGCGACGACCCTGCTGCACGGCGCCGAAGCCGCCGCGCAGGCCGCCGAGACGGCCCGCCGCGCCTTCGAGGAAGGTCAGGCGGCGGAAACCCTGCCGAGCATCGAGGCCACCCTGCCCGCCCCGGCCATCGACCTCGCGGTGCAGGCCGGCTTCACGGCCAGCAAGGGCGAGGCACGCCGTCTGATCCGCCAGAATGGCCTGCGCCTGAACGACGAGCCGATCGCCGACGAGGCGCTCTCGGTCACCGAGGCGGATCTGCGAAATGGGGCGGCGAAGCTCTCGGCGGGCCGCAAGCGGCACGTGCTGGTGCGGCCGCCGGGCTGACGAGATCTCCGGCGGCATCCTGGGCCGGTGGGCTCAGGGTGTCGCCTGCCGCCCCCCACCGAAAAGGCCGCGCAGGAATCCCGGCGTCAGCATCGACAGCGGGTTGACCGTGACATTCGGGTTATCCACCGGGCCGTCGACCTGGAAAGAAGCCGCGAAAAGGCCCCCGCCCCGTTCCGGGCTGAAAAGCCGCCCGATCACCGGCAGCCGGCCCAGCAGCGTATTCACGACATAAGCTGGAACGATGGTGCCATTCATCGCCAGCACCCGCCGCTGCCGGTCCATCTCACCGGTCACGGTCAGGCCCAGCGAGGCGGAGAAGGCATGCGCGTCCCGCACCGTCAGCTTCCGGGGTGAAAGGGTGAAGGGCGCGTTCAGGCGGGAAAAGGTGAGGCCCGGCCCCTGCACGGCGTCGAAGACCCCATAGACGGTCAGAGCCTGCAACAGCTTGCCGATGGCGGGCGCGTCCATCACCGCGAAGTTCTCCAACTCGGCAGTGCCGGAGAGGGGGGAGCCGGGATGATTACTGGGCCAGCTCGCATTCACGGAGAGCCGCCCGCCCCGCACCTGTTGCAGGACGTCGAAGGCGGCCAGAAGCGCTCCCGCATCCTCTGACGTCAGACGCAGCTCGCGCCCGGCACCGCGCGGCGTGACGGAGACATCGAAAGGCCCCCTGCCCGCCGCCTGCCCCGTCACCCGCCCCTGCCGCAGCACGCCGGCAGCATCGGCGCGAATCTGGCCCCGCACGGCCGTCAGGAAGCGGGCGTCGCCCAGCAGAACCCGGTCGAACTGGGCATCCACCACGACATCGGGCGCCGATGACGCCATGGCGGCACCTGTGCCCTCCGCTGATTTTTCATCCTCAAGAATTGGCTCCAGGTCGAGCAGCGGCCCGCGCATTCGAATGCTCCAGGCCGCTCTCCGTTGGGCGGGAGGGCGCACATCGCCGCTGAATCGGCTACGGCCGATTGCCGCACCCGCGATCTCCAGCCGCTCCAGCTGGTTCGTCTGGGTGAAGGTGCCGCTCCCGCGCAGGCTGAGTTGCGGCGCCTCCACCTCAAGCTCCTGCAGCGACTGCAACCTCTCGCCGCTGACACGCAGCTCCGCCCTGGCGCTTGCCGGTTGGCCAGGGGCCTTCTGCCAGGCCAGGGGCGTCAGCATCATCCTCGCGTCACGCAGATCGCTCCGGAGTTCGACACGGGTCACGCCGGAGCGCGGCTTCTCCATCACCGCCTCCACGCTGACGGGTCCGGAGGCCAGCCCTTCCAAGTCCAGCCCGAAGCGCTCCAGCGTCGCGATGTCGGTCCTTCCACTGGCCTGGATGCGCTCGACCACCTGGCTCGGCGGCCCCGGCCGGAAGCTCATCTCCATCGACAGCTTCGTTGGGATTCCGCCGAGTTGTGCATTGCCGGAGGCGCGCAGACGCGCATTGTCCACGCTCAGATCCGCCGTCCCACGCTCAAGGTTCTGGCCTGCGACCACATCGGCCAGACGCAGCGCGGTCAGCCGCGCCTGGACGTTCACGCGGATTGCCTCCGTCGGCAGATCCGCCAGCAGCGGCATGGCCAGCCGAAGATTCGCATCCAGCTGGCCGCCTGGCTCCTTCAGATCCAGCGGCCGCTTCTCGAAGAGTTTCAGACGGGGGTGACGTAGCAGGGCAACGGCATCCGGTACGGGTCCACGGAGCCTGCCGGTGATCTCCATCTGCTCGGAACTCGTATCCAGCGCGAAGAGACGGACGGTGGTGGAGGGCGAAACCAGGTCGGTTCCCGACTGACGCCCACCCGTGGCCTCGACTACCACTTCCTTCAGCCCAAGGCGGACAGTGCCGGAAACATTCTCCACCGGCGGAATGGGCCGCAGCCAATGGATGGTGGCGCCTTCCATCCGGAGCGTGCCGCCCGCATCGGTCAGCCTGAAGCCTGAAAGATCCTCGCCGGATTCGGCCGAGAGGCTGAATTTTCCGCTCTCGGCCACCCCGGCGGTTACATTCTCCATCAGCCAGGAACGGGCATTCGGCGCCAGCTCCTGGGGCCAGTAGGTGAAGAGCGCGGCGGCATCCATCCGGTTGAGCGTCAGCGACAGGCCGCCACGCCACCGCCCTTCCTGCAGCGCCGCCTGGCCAGTGGCCGTCAACACCGGCGGAACAGCCGGGAGACCGCCGGGCCGGGACGTGGCCGGCGGCAGCGTCAGTGTCAGCTTGTCCAGCCGCAGTTGCTCCGGGGAACCGCTGGCCCGCAGGTCCATGCCCCGGAACGCCATGCGCCGGGCCGGACCCAGCGCCAGGCTGCCGGGACCGATGCGGAGCCCGAGATCAAGTTGCGGCGGGTTCCGCGACCCGCCATCGAGCACGCCGCGGACGTCCAGAGAGACGGAAGCATCGAGCAGGCCGAGCGGCGCCAGGGCCGGCATGAGCCCGGCGAGTTTCGCGGGCTCCAGGGCTGGTAGAATCAGGTTTCCTTCGACATGCGGCCCCTTGCCGCTCGCCCTGGCGGTCAACAGCACCGGCACGCTACCGCCGTTCTGCGGCAGGACCAGCTGCGCGGTGCCCTCACCCTCGGCACTGTCGCGGTCCACGCGGCGGAGCGTGACGGAAACCGCCTGCAGATCCCAGGTCAGGCGCAGCTGCCGGTCCAGGATGATGACCCGCCCACCCGTGATCACCACCGAGCGCAGGGAGCCGAAGAGGCTCGTCTCCTGCTCCGCGCCGAGCAGCTGGCCCAGCAGCCACCCGCCCTCGGCATCGCCGCTGTCACTGCCGGAATGCTCGCCCATGGCGAGGGAAACACCCCCGTCGGCATCGCGTTCGAGCACGATACGCGGGTCCCGCAGCGTGACCTCGGTCGGCGCGATCTCCCCGATCAGCAGCCGGCGGAGCGAGAGAGAAACGGCGAGATCCGGCAGTTCCTGGCGAAGTGCGCCCGTCTCGTCCCGGAGCTGGATGCCGGAGACCCTTACCGCCAGCGGCGCCGCCGCGCCGCCGCGGAAGCCATTCCAGGCGAGGACGATATCCTCCACCTTCAGGTTCTGCTCCAGCCCCGCACGGGCCGCCAGCTGCTCCACGACGCGATTGAGCATGGTGACATGCAGCGGCCCCTGGGCCAGCCGCCAGGACAAGGCGGCAATCGCCAGCCCGGCCACCAGCAGCAGTGCCATGAGCGCCCGCAATGCGACACCGCAGAGCCAAGCGCCTTTACGAAGGGCTTGACCACTCAGCCCAGGCATGGATTGGCTCCCGGATCATGCCCGACGCAGTAACGGATTTCTCCCGCCTTCCTCCGCCTTTCGACCAGGCGGCGGCCGAGCGTTGTATCGAGGCCTTCAGCGCGAAGGGTCCGAAGGAACGGCAGTTCGCAGAAACGGCCCAGGGCAAGGCCGTGCTGGGGGCTCTGGCGGGCCATAGCCCTTACCTCGCCGAGCTTGCGGAGCGTGAAAGCGCCACGCTGTTGCGCTTCGTCGACCGCGGCGCGGACGCGGCGTTCGACATGGCGCTGGACCCTTTGAGCCGGGCTGACCCGGAGGCGGCGCGGCCGGCCGTGGCTGCCCTGCTGCGGCAGGCCAAGCGGCAGGCCGCGCTGATCGTCGCGCTGGCTGATCTGGCCCAGCAATGGCCGCTCGACCGTGTCACGGGCGCGCTCTCGGTCCTGGCGGAGGCAACGATCGACTATGCCTGCGCCCACCTGCTGCGCGAGGCGTCGAACCGGGGAGAATTACGGCTGCCGCGTGCCGGTACACGCGATCCTCGGCTGGTGAGCAAGGGCTCCGGGCTGATCGTCCTTGGCATGGGCAAGCTGGGGGCACGCGAACTCAACTACTCCTCGGACATCGACCTGATGATCCTCTACGACCCGGAGGCCGCAGCTTACCATACAGAACGTGCGGCCGCGGTTTATGTTCGCATAGCTCGTGATCTTGTTCGGTTGATGGAGGAGCGGACGGCGGATGGCTACGTCTTCCGCACGGACCTGCGGCTGCGCCCGGACCCTGCGGCGACGCCGCTGGCCGTCAGCATCCACACCGCCATCTCCTACTACGAATCCATGGGCCAGAACTGGGAACGGGCGGCCATGATCAAGGCCCGCCCCGTCGGCGGCGACCGCGTGGCGGGAGATGCCTTCCTGGCGGAGATACGCCCCTTCGTCTGGCGCCGTCATCTGGACTTCGCGATGATGGCGGACATCCACTCCATCAAGCGGCAGATCCATGCGACGCATGGCGCGCGCGGCGCGAATGCGCAGGTGCAGGTGGCCGGGCATAACGTCAAGCTCGGCCGCGGTGGCATCCGCGAGATCGAATTCACGGTGCAGGCGCTGCAACTGATCTGGGCCGGCCGCGATCCCGCGCTGAGAGACCCGACGACGCTCGGTGCCCTGGCCGCGCTCGCGGCCGCCGGGCGGATCGACCGCCGCGCCGCCGCGGATCTGGCGGATGCCTATGTCTTCCTGCGCGACCTGGAACACCGGCTGCAGATGGTGGCCGACCGCCAGACGCAGCAGATGCCGGAGGATGACGGAGCGCTGGCGCGCATCGCCAGCTTTATGGGGTTCAGTGACAGCGCCACCTTCGCAGCCACGCTGACGCGCCACCTCTCCCGCGTCGAGCGGCACTACATGCAGTTGTTCGAGCAAGGGGCGCTGGTGCCGGAAACGCCGTCCCAGGAGCCGATGGACAGCCGCCTCACCTTCGATGAGGAGCATGACGATCCGGAGACGCTGCGCGCCCTGGCGGCCATGGGATTCGCGGCACCGGTGCAGGTTTCCGCCAAGTTGCGGGGTTGGTTTCACGGCCACACCCGCGCCACCCGCAGCGAAAGGGCGCGTGCTCTGCTACGCAGCCTGACCGGGCCTCTCCTGGCCGCTTTCGCCAGCCAACGGGAGCCGGATGTGGCGCTGGCGCGGTTTGACGCCGTGCTGTCCCGCCTGCAGGCCGGCGTGCAGATGCTCTCGCTGTTCCAGCGGAACCCGGCGCTGATTGCCCGGGTGGCCGGACTCCTGGGCGCGGCTCCGGCACTGGCCGATCACCTCGCCCTCAACCCCGCCGCGTTGGAAGGGCTGCTGGCGGGCCAGATGCTGGACGGCGCCACGGCCTCCCTGCCTGCCCTGGTCAAGGAAGCGCGCCATTTCGAGGAAGCCCTGGACGGCGCCCGGCGCCTGGTCATGGAAGGCAAGTTCGAGATCGACGCCGCAGCGCTGGAAGGCCGGATCGACGCCGACGCCGCAGGCATCGCCCGCAGCGACCTGGCGGATGGAGCGATCAGCGCCCTGCTGCCGCATGTCACCGCGAATTTCGCCGCCCGTTTCGGCAAGGTACGCGGCGGCGCGCTCGCCGTCGTCGCGCTGGGCAAGCTGGGCGGGCGGGAGATGCTGCCGGGATCCGACCTCGACCTCGTGCTGATCTACGACCATCCGGAGGAGGTGACGGAAAGCAGCGGCGGCCCGCGTTCCCTGCCGGCGAGCACCTACTTCGGGCGGCTGGCGCAGCAGATGATCGGCGCCATCACCGCCCCCGGCGCGGAGGGCAAGCTCTATGAAGTGGACATGCGGCTGAGACCCAGCGGCAGCAAGGGTCCGGTCGCGACCTCCCTTTCCTCCTTCGAGCGCTATCACACGGAGAGCGCCTGGACCTGGGAACGGATGGCTCTGACGCGCGCGCGCTGCGTCGCGGGCCCGCCAGGGTTGCGACGGCGAATCAAAGCTGCGGTGAAGGCGGCCCTGATGGAGCATGCCGGCCCGCAGGCGATCAGCGACGCCGTGGCCATGCGTGCCCGTATGCTGCGTGACCTGCCGCCGGATGGCCCGATGGACATCAAGGCCATGCCGGGCGGGATGATCGAGGTGGAATTCATCGCACAGGCACTGCAACTCGCCCATGCGCGCCGCAAGCCCGCGGTGCTGGCCCAGACAACCCGGAAAGCTCTGGAGAATTTAGGCCGCGCCAGGATTCTGCCGCCCGAGGACGCCGCCACCTTGATCGCCGCGGACCGGTTGTGGCGTACGACCCTGGGCCTGCTGCGGCTGACGGTGGGGCACTGGAGGAAGGAGACGCTCCCTGCCTCCACCGCCGCCGCCCTGCTGCGCGCGACCACGCCGCTGCTGGACAAGCCGCCGGTTGACCTCTCCGGCTTTCGCACGCAGATGCAGGCGCAGGCGGAACAGGTCCGCAGCTTGTTCGAGCGGCATCTCGGCCGGCTCGATTCTGGAGGAGCGGGATGAGCATCGAAGAAGGCATGGCGGCACCGGCATTCGACCTGCCGGCCAGCGGCGGCCGCCAGGTTTCGCTGGAGGCCATGAGGGGCAAGCCCTTCGTGCTATACTTCTACCCGAAGGCGGATACCTCCGGTTGCACGAAGGAGGCCTGCGATTTCCAGGAGGCGCTGCCGGCGCTGGGCAGCCTGGGACTTGATGTCATCGGCGTCTCGCCAGATCCGATAAAACCCATCGAGAAATTCGCCGAGAAATACGGCCTGAGCTTCCCCCTGGCTTCCGACGCCGAGAAGACCACTGCCGGCGCCTATGGCACCTGGGTTGAGAAGTCGATGTATGGCCGGAAGTATATGGGCATGGACCGCGCCACCTTCCTGATCGATGCCCATGGCAAGGTCGCGCGCATCTGGCGCAAGGTGAAGGTGCCGGGCCATGCCGCGGAGGTGCTGAAGGCGGCGCAGGCGCTCGGCTGAGCGCCTTCGGGTTTCGATCAGGACACGGGCACCCCTACGGGCGAACCGGTCCTGGAAGCTCTTCGGCGCCCGGACAGTGCCGGGAGAATGCGGAATATTGATCCGGCATCTCCGCCGGGCGGGCCGGCAGCTTCCTCATCGGCCGTCATCTCCTCCAGCCCGGCGCGGGGCTGGAGGTGGACGGCCATAAACCCGCTGCAGTCTCAGCGGGCTTCACTGCTGAAGCGCAGGATTTCCGTCAGGATCTCACTCCGGATCCCCGGTATCCGCCACCAGCCCAACCGCTTCGATACCCGCCACCGCGCAAATCTCGTCCTTGTCCGACGCATCGCCCGAAACACCCACGGCGCCAAGGATGGTGCCCGAGGCATCGCGCACCAGCACCCCGCCCGGCACTGGCACAGCACGGCCACCGCAGAGATCGGAGAAAGCGTTCATGAAGCCGGGCATCTTGGCCGCGCGCCGCGCCAGTTCCCGCCCGCCGAAGCCGAGCGCCATCGCACCATAGGCCTTGCCCGTGGCGATCTCCGGCCGGAGCAGGCTGGCGCCATCCTCCCGCAGCAGGGCCTTGGGCTGAGCGGCCTGGTCCAGCACCACGACCGTCAGGGGGGCAAGACCAAGCTCGCGCCCCTTGGCCAGGGTGACTTCCGCGATGCGGCTGGCGGCCTGAAGGCTCAGGCCATGGGCAAATCCGGTGGGCGGGTTAGGCATGCGGTATGATCCTCAAGCTGCCTGGTGGATAGCGCGCCAGACGACCTCTGGCGTGGCTGGCATGTCGATATGCTTCACGCCGTATTCGCTCAGCGCGTCGACCAGCGCATTCATCACCGCAGGCAGTGATCCGGCGCAACCGGCCTCGCCGCAGCCTTTGGCCCCCAGCGGGTTGGTCTTGGCCGGCACGCCATGGCTGATGAACTGGAAGCTCGGCACATCCACCGCGCGCGGCACCGCATAGTCGGAATAGGAGCCGGAGAGGAACTGGCCGTCCTCGCTATAGCTGGTCCGTTCCATCAGCGCCTGCCCGATGCCCTGGACGATGCCGCCATGCGCCTGGCCTTCGACCAGCAGCGGGTTCACGATGACGCCGAAGTCGTTGACCGTGACATAGCGGTCGAGATGCACCACGCCCGTTTCCGGGTCCACCTCCAGCTCCACGACGTGGCAGCCATTGGGGAAGGCCATGGGCGCCTGGTCGAAGATATGGTCGACATCCAGCGTATCAGGCACTTCCGGCGGCAGGTCTTTGGCCTCCCGCAGCCGGGCCGCGAGGGTCATGATGTCGATGCCACGATCGGTGCCGGCGATGCTGAAGCGCGCCCCGCCTTCGGCATGGGGGTCGAACTCGATATCCGCCTCGGCAGCTTCCAGCAGATGCGCGGCGGCGATCCGCGCCTTGTCCACCACCTTGGCCGAGGCCTCGACGATGGCGGCGCCCGATGCCATCAGCGACTTGGAGCCGCCAGTGCCGCCGCCGGCGATCAGCCTGTCGGAATCTCCCTGCACCAGCTTGATGCGCTCGAAGGGAATGCCGAGCGTCTGATGCAGCACCTGGGCGAAGGGAGTCCAGTGCCCCTGCCCGTAGTCCAACGTGCCGGTGATGATGGTAACGCTGCCATCCTCCCCGAAGCGCAGACCGCCCATCTCCTTCGACGGCGGGGCCGTGCATTCCAGGAAGTTACCGATACCACGGCCGCGCAGCCGCCCACGCGCCTTGCTTTCCGCCCTGCGGGCCTCGAAGCCGTTCCAGTCAGCGGCTTCCAGCGCCTTGTCCAGCACGGCATTGAACTCGCCGCCGTCATACTTGCTGCCCGAAGCCGCCTGGTACGGGAACTGATCTGGCTTGATGTGGTTCCGGCGACGCATCTCGACAGCGTCGATGCCCATTTCGCTGGCCGCCGCTTCGATCAGCCGCTCCATGAAGTAGTTGCCCTCGGGGCGCCCGGCTCCGCGATAGGCCGTCACCGGCGGGGTGTTCGTGACCGCGCTGGTGGTAGAGATCTCAATCAGCGGCGTGGTATAATTGCTCTGGACGTTCCGACCGAAACCACTGGTGCCCATCAGCGGCCCGACATTGCTGAGATAGGCGCCCATATTGGCGAAGGAGGTCAGGCGCACCGCCAGGAACCTGCCCGCCGCATCCAGCGCCAGCTCCGCCGTCACCTCATGGTCACGGCCATGATAATCGGAGAGGAAGCTGCCCGTGCGCTCATCCGTCCACTTCACCGGACGGCCCAGAACCTTCGCGGCATGCAGGAGGCAGATATATTCAGGGTAGGCACCGGCCTTCATGCCGAAGCTGCCGCCGACATTGCCGGTGAGGACGCGCAACTTGTCCGTCGGGACCTTCAGCAACTCCTTGGCGATGGCGTTGCGCATGCCGAAGACGCCCTGGCTGCCGACATGCAGGGTGTAGCGGCCCGTCTCCGCATCGTATTCACCGATGGCGCTGCGGGGCTCCATGGCACTGACGACGATACGATTATTTCGGATCTGCAGGCGGGTGACATGCGCGGCGCCGGTGAAGGCCTCCGCGACCTTCTCGGCATCGCCGGAATGGAACCGCTGGACGATATTGCCTGGAACATCTTCATAGAGCTGCGGCGCGTCAGGGGCGGCGGCGGCCGAGGCCTCTGTCACGGCGGGCAGCGGGTCGATATCGGCGTATACGGCCTCGGCCCCGTCCTTGGCTGCCTCTTTCGTCTCGGCCACCACGAAGGCGATGGGGTCGCCCACGAAGCGCACCTTGTCAGAAGCAAGCACCGGCCGCTGGATATCCTGAAGGCCCGGCGAAGGCATCATGCAATGCAGCGTGCCATATTCCGCCAGGTCCGCAGCGGTGAAGACGCCGACGACGCCTGGCACCTCCTTCGCCGCAGCCGTGTCGATGCCCCGCAGGACACCGTGGCCATAAGGGCTGCGGACGATTACGCACCAGAGCTGGCCAGGAAGCTGCAGGTCATCGGTATAGCAACCACGGCCTTGCAGCAGGACCGGATCCTCGTTCCGAGGCACAGGCTGGCCAATGCCGAATTTGAGGCGGCTCGGGTCGATGGACAGAGAATCCGGCATGGGGAGGCCTCTCCGTAGCAGGGCAGGAATAGGGAGTCGGAGCGGCAAGCCTAGAAGCATCGCCGTCCCGAAGCGACCCCCCCCCTCTTGTATTGCACCCCCAGGATCGGGGCGATCCGCGCATCGAAGGCCTGATGCGCCCTTCGGGCGGCGGCTCTTCAATCCCGCGCCGAGCCGGTCGAGGCAACGCAGGCGGGCCTCGCTGGCGTCTCGCTCGACATGCAAAGCTGATTGCTGGTTATGCGGGGGGCGGCCCGGTGCCCGGGCGCCCGGCAGAAATTCCGGCCGGCTGCGGGACGGCTGATGTGAGCCGGAGCGACTGGCGATTCGCCGCATCCCGGATGCAGGGCGGACCGCGGACCTGAACGCGGTTACAAGCTGTCCCGGCGAAGGCGCTGGGACAGCTTGTGGTTGTAGAACACTATTCGCGCAGTATCACACCGCGCGGCGCGTCGCACTCTCAGTATTGGCGGCCACCGAGGTCGGCACGGCGCGGACACTGGCATCGGCCTCGACCATCACGGTACGGATGTCGCGCAGGAAGGTGGAACCCTTGGTGGTCCGCTGCACCAGCACGCTGCGGCGATCCTGCGGGTCGGTCTTGCGCTTCGCCAGGTCCAGTTCGCCCAGGCGGTCCAGGGCGCGCGTAATGGCCGGCTTGGAAACATTCAGCGTCGCTGCGAGGCCGCGCACGGTATGGGGCCCGTCACCGAGATAGACGGTGAGGAACACGCCCAACTGGCGCGCCGAAAGGTCATGCCCGTCCCGCCGCACCAGGGCCACAACCGTGTCCCTGAGGATTCCGACCAACTGGTCAGGGCTGTTTTGAACGGCCATAGCGTATCATCCTTGATAATCTGAGCTCCACGGCTCCAGCCGCCGGAGAAATGAAAACTAAACTGCTGCTTTGCCGTTTCAAAATGCGGCGTCTTATTTCCCGAACAAAATCACACTTTCGATACATGCAAAGCAGACGCGAAATTTTTGCACCTCGAGGAAAGCGGCTCTCCGTGGGAGCAGCCATGGAGAACCCCGCTTCGTCAGGGCGTTAGAGCAAAAACATGTACCCGTATGTAAGCAACTTCACAGATATTGCAACGCCGAACAAACGGGCCTGCCGAAACGGTTCGAGTGCAGAATTCGTAAATTCGGTCCCGACTTGTCCAGCCTCAAATCGTAACAATATCAAAATATAGATGTGTCAGTAGTCTTATAAGCTGTCTATTTCGATTCCGAATTATGACTTGATACGCCAGTGAAATCAGTAGCTTACAGAGACGGCCGTAAACGGCCATATATCAGAAGCAGCATCTGATCTCTCGGTCTTTTGTAATCGATGGTTGCTTTTCACAGATTTTCCGGGGCAGCGGTCGGAGCGTTCAGGAAACCCTATAAAAGGCCAGGCTCGCGCTGGTAAGCCTGATTGTCTGGGATCAGGTTCCGCCATTGCGGAATTGGCATGGGCGATGCCAGGCAGGCGCGCTAAAAGCCGCCAGCATGAGCGTATACGGCGAACCGCTGGAAGTCCTGCATCGGGTCTTTGGACATACTGGTTTCAGGGGCATGCAGGAGGAAGTGGTCCGCCATGCCGTCTCGGGTGGCTCCGGCCTTGTGCTGATGCCGACCGGCGGCGGCAAAAGCCTCTGCTTCCAGATCCCCGCCCTCTGCCGGCCGGGCCTGGGCGTGGTCGTCTCCCCTCTGATCGCGCTGATGGAAGACCAGGTGGAGGCGCTGCGGCAGCAGGATATCAAGGCGGCTGCCTTGCATTCCGATCTGCCCCCTGACGAAGCGCGCACCGTCTGGCGTGACCTCGATCGCGGCGACCTCAAGCTGCTCTATGTCTCGCCGGAGCGGCTGACGCTGGAAGGCACGCTCGCCCGCCTGGATGAGATGCAGGTCGCCCTCTTCGCGATCGACGAGGCGCATTGCGTCAGCCAGTGGGGGCATCACTTCCGGCCCGAGTATCGCGCCCTGCCGGTTCTGGCGCAGCGCTTTCCGCGCGTGCCGAGGCTGGCGCTGACCGCCACTGCCGACCCGCGCACGGTCCAGGATATCCAGCGGCAGCTGGGACTGGAGGACAGCCCGCTCTTCCGTGCCAGCTTCGACCGCCCCAACATCACCATCTCCGCCCAGCCGCGGGACAACGAGCGCGGGCAGCTCCGCCGCTTCATCAAGAGCACCTCGGACGGCACGGGTGCCGGGCTGGTCTACTGCGGCACCCGCCGCAAGGCCGAGCAGACGGCCGAATGGCTGAAGCAGGACGGCTATGACAGCCTGGTCTTCCATGCCGGGATGGACCCGGCGGCGAAGCGGGAGGCCCATCGCCGCTTCGCCCGTGGCGATGCCGTGGTGATGGCCGCCACCATCGCCTTCGGCATGGGCATCGACCGGCCGGATGTGCGGTACGTCGCCCATACCGACCTGCCCCGCAGCCCGGAGAGCTGGTACCAGGAGATCGGGCGCGCCGGACGCGACGGGCTGCCGGCACAGGCACTTCTGCTCTACGGCGCCGGGGATATCTCCCTGGCCCGTCACCGCATCATGGAGAGCAGCGCTCCCGAGGAACAGAAGCGCGTCGAGCGGCAGAGGCTGGAGGCCATGGTCGCCATCGCCGAGGCCGCCAGTTGCCGCCGGCAGATCCTTCTGCGCTGCTTCGGTGAGGAGGCGCCGGAGCCCTGTGGCGCCTGCGACATCTGCCTGGCCCCTCCCCGCCTGTTCGACGGCACGGTGGCGGCGCAGAAGATGCTGTCCGCGGTATTGCGCACAGGGCGCCGCTTCGGCCTCGGACATGTGGTGGATGTATTGCTGGGCAAGAGCACGCAGAAGGTCGCTCAGTTCGGGCACGACCAGCTGCCCACCTTCGGCGTCGGGCGAGACCTGACCGAACAGGCCTGGCGTGGCGTGGCGCGGCAGCTGGTGGCCCAGGGCGCGCTGGATGTAGCCGTGGAGAACCACGGCGAACTGGTGCCGACCGACGCGGCGCGCCCCATCCTGAAGGGCGAGCAGCCCGTGATGCTGCGGGAGGAGCTGGTGACCCAGCCGGGGCGCGGCAACCTGCGTGTGCGCTCCAGCATCGAGGCCCCGTCGGACCCACGCTTCGCGGCGCTCCGGGAATGGCGCAAGCGCACCGCCCTCGCGCAGGGCGTTCCAGCCTATGTCATCTTCCAGGACCGGACCCTGGCCGAGATCGCGGGGAGCCAGCCGGAAACGCTGGACCAACTCGGCACCATTCCCGGCGTCGGCAACACCAAGCTGGAACGCTACGGCCAGGACGTCCTGCGCGTGCTGCGGGAGACTGCCTCCGCCTGAGCCGGCCGCATTTCGTTACTGAGAATGAGTTGCACATCGAATTGCGAGCAGTTATCACTCGCAGCACGATCAGTAAGCGGCTCACGACATGTATGTCTGCATCTGCAATGCCCTGACCGACACCCAGATCCGCGATGCCATCGCCGGTGGGGCGCAGCGACCCAAGGAGGTCTACTCCGCCTGCAATTGCCAGGCGCAGTGCGGCTGCTGCACTGGCACCATGCTCTCCATTATCCGCGAGCAACCGCCCGGTTCGGATCAGGCCGCCGCCGGCGACTGAGGCCTCTCGCCTCCGACAAAAAACGGATCGTTGACGCCGGGCGCCGCTGTCCTCACTTTCCACCAGGCATCTGGTAGAGAGAGCTGGAACATGTTACGCGACCCCAAAGTCATCGAATACCTGAATACGCAGCTCACCAATGAGCTGACTGCCATCAACCAGTACTTCCTGCATGCCCGCATGCTGGACGACTGGGGCGTAACTAAGCTGGGCAAGCACGAATACGACGAATCGATCGAGGAGATGAAGCATGCGGACGAGCTGATCACCCGCATCCTCTTCCTCGGCGGCCTGCCCAACGTGCAGCGGCTGAACCAGATCCTGATCGGGCAGAATGTCGAGGAAGTGCTGAAGTGCGACCAGAAGATCGAGGAGAAGGCCATCCTCGACCTGCGCGACGGCATTGCCCATTGCGAGAGCGTCCGGGACTTCGTCTCCCGCGACCTGATGATGCGGATCCTGGCCGATGAGGAGAAGCATGCCGATTTCCTCGACACGCAGTTCAAGCTGATCGATCAGATCGGCCTGTCCGACTACATCCGCCTCAACAGCGCCGCTGCGCCGGATCAGCACAAGGGCTGAACACGCCCAGGGCCCACATTGGCGCGTGGGCCCTATTTTCTTGCTGCCGGGATCGTACCCTGCCCGCCCAGCTGGGGCGGAGCCGGCGCGAGGGCCGGCGCCTCATCCTTGAGCCCCACACCGGTCATCTGCCGCTGACGGGCCTCTGTCATCAGCCAGACGAGTTTGCCTGCTGCTGCCTCATAGGTAAGGCCGCCGGCGAGGTGGATATTCGAGATGCAGTTGCGCTCCGAATTCCGCCGCCCCGCCCGAGGTCCGTAGGTCAGATAGACTCCCAGGCTATCCGCCACGCTCAGGCCGGGACGCTCCCCGATCAGCATGGCACAGAGCCGGGCGCCCACCGCGCCGCCGATCTCGTCGCCTACCGCCACGCGCCCTCCGGTCACGATGACGACAGGCGCGATCTGCCATCCCCCCAGCCTCGGCAGGGCGGCCTTCAGCAGCATCGCCGCATGGCGCTGCACAGCGGCGGCGGACAACCCATCGGCGATGACGAAGACTACATCCCAATTGCCTGCGGGCAGCCGCCCCAGGCAGGCCGGGTCCAGTTTCCGCCCGAGGTCCGGCCGGCGAAGATAGGTTCCGCGATCAGGCGCCAGACTCTGTGCTGTCACATAGGGAAGCCTGCCCAGGCTCGCCCCCAGGGCCTCCACATCCAGCGGCTTGTGCACGGCATCCCGTGCGCGGGCATGAGCCAGTTGGAAATCCAGCATGGCGCCCAGTGGCGGCGCGTCGCCGACCCGCCCCAGCCCGATGCGCGCGGGGGTGGATTGCCGCAGTGCCTGCCAGGGGTCCCGTGCCGGAACATCAGCCGCCATGGGTGGAACCCAGCAGCCTCCGCGCGGCGTCCTGCTGCCTCGCTGGCTCCCGGATGCGTCCCTGCGAGTCCGTCATCTCCATCCGATCCAACCAGGCCTCGAATTCGGGCGCCGCGCGCAGCCCCAGCGTGGAGCGAAGATAGAGCGCATCGTGGAAGGAGCCGCTCTGGTAGTTCAGCATCACATCATCCGCGCCCGGCACGGTGATGATGAAGTTGGTCCCGGCGACGGCCAGCAGCGTCATCAGCGTGTCCATGTCGTCCTGGTCGGCCTCGGCATGGTTGGTGTAGCAGACATCAACCCCCATCGGCACGCCAAGCAACTTGGCGCAACAATGATCCTCCAGCCCCGCCCGGATGATCTGCTTGCCGTCATAGAGGTATTCCGGCCCGATGAAGCCGACCACCGTATTCACCAGCAGCGGCGAGAAGGCGCGCGCCACTGCATAGGCGCGGGTCTCCACTGTCTGCTGGTCCAGCCCGTGATGTGCATCCGCCGAGAGGGCGGCGCCCTGCCCGGTCTCGAAATACATCACGTTCTGGCCCACGGTGCCGCGCCTCAAAGCCAGCGCCGCCTCATGAGCTTCCCGCAATACGGCGAGGCTGACGCCGAACCCGGCATTCGCGGCCTCAGTGCCGGCAATGGATTGGAAGACCAGATCGACGGGCGCACCCCGCTCCATGATGCGGATGGCGTTGGTCACATGGGTCAGCACGCAGTTCTGGGTCGGAATGTCGTGCCGCTCCCGGAGTCCGTCCAGCATCTCCAGCAGCGCGATGCAGTTCGGGATATTGTCGGTGGCCGGATTGATGCCGATGACCGCATCGCCGCAGCCGTAAAGCAGCCCATCCAGTGTGGCCGCGGCGATGCCGCGCAGGTCGTCAGTGGGGTGATTGGGCTGCAAGCGGGTGGAGAGGCGTCCCTCCAGGCCGATGGTGCCGCGAAATCCCGTGACGACCCGACAGCGCCGGGCAACCGAGACCAGATCCTGATTTCTCATGAGCTTGGAAACGGCGGCGACCATCTCTGGCGTCAGGCCCGGGGCCAGCGCGGCCAGGGCACCGGAAGTCGCTTCATAGGAAAGAAGCCAGTCCCGCAATCCGCCCACGGTCAGGTGCCGGATGGGCGCGAAGGCATCGGCGTCATGGCTATCCATGATGAGCCGCGTCACCTCATCCAGTTCATAGGGGATCAGCGGCTCCTCAAGGAAGCGGGTCAGCGGCAGGTCCGCCAGCACCGCGCGAGCGGCGACACGCTGGGCATCGCTTTCCGCCGCCAGGCCAGCCATTTCATCGCCAGAGCGGCGTGGCGAGGCCTTGGCCAGCAGATCCGCCAGATCGCGGAAGACATGGCGTTCGCCCCGGAAGTCACTGGCATAGCGACCCATCGTCCTACCCCACTTTCCACAGCACGCTGCGGGTCCGCCGCCCGTTCCAGCATCAGGACCAGTGTGAGCCATACCATCGGCACGGAGCCGGCGGCCATCACCAACTCCGCCAGCGCCCGGCATGGACATAGCGCCACACGTCATCCATCGCCGGTGACGAGGAAGACAATGGGCGGCAGCAATGAGGAGGCTGGGATCCGGGCCAGGAATGCGTCGCGTGGCACGCCACCGACGCTGAAAAGTGCCCGCAGGAGGGAGAGCCGCCCTCGATAACAGCAACGGCACGAGGCAGGCTAAACAGCCTGCCTGTGGAAATTCTTGGCTGGGGAAACTGGCGGAGGGGATGGGACGGCACGAAAGCCGGACAGAAGCCCATGAATTCCTTTGGTTTCAGTAGTTTCAAAGGCTCCATGTGTGGGATATGCTGTGGGGGATTCTGTGGGGGAATGCCTGATTGCCACTCGATAAGCGTAATCTGGAGCTGCGCCATTCAACATGGTGGTGTGTGCGCGACGTACCCCCTTCCCTTCGAGAGTTCTTGGGTAAACGGAGGTTGGCTCAGACGCTTGTGACGCACTCGCTCAAAGAGGCGAGGAGCCGCCGCGAGTTCGTGCTGGCCCACTGGGAACTAGTTTTTGAGGCCGCAAGACGTGGCCAGCAGCTGCCATGGCAAGTGCAACAAGCAGATCTGAGGGGGGGTAGATCGCACATCGCAGCGGCAATGAGCTATCGCGAGTTGATCTCCCAGGCTCAGCAGGAGGACGAGGAGAACAACCGGAACGCGATCTCCGAACGGGACAGGTCCGACCGGGCAAGCGTGCTGGAGTCGTTAGCCGAACAAGAGGCGGAGCAGCTACCGCACGGAAAGGGTGAAGAGTTCCTTGCCGTCGTGCACGGCGGTGGTCTTCCGTTGGGGCATTTTGTCGAGCAGTGGCTAGGCCAAGGAACCTACACAGCCAGAACGGAGGCGGAACATCGCCTCGCTTTGACCAAGCTTCAAGACTGGCTGGCATCGATAAACCAAGCGGTTCTCGTCCAAGCAGTGACTCGGAGGGTAGCTGGGGAGTTTGTAGCCTCGCTTCAGGAAATGGGATCTCTCGCCCGGAAGACAATCAATAAGCATGTCTCATCCCTCTCCTCTTACTGGCGCTGGATGGTCAGCAGAGGCCACGCGGAGGCGAACCCTTGGTCCGGCCAGGGTCTCAGCACAATGCCCGAGCATCGCCGGGGTCAGCATGAACAAAAGGAACGGCCCTTCACCGATGACGAGCTGAAGACCCTGCTTTCTGGCCCGGTGAGACGCGATGTAGCCGACATGATGCTGCTGGCAGCCCTCACTGGTGCCCGACGGGAAGAGCTTGCCCAGCTGAAGGTTGGGGATCTGAGGGAGGGAGCATTCTTCATCAGAGGCTCCAAAACCGCCGCCGGCGTGAGAGCCATCCCCATTCATCCCGCCCTTCAGGAGTTGGTCACAAGGCGAACCGCCGGTAAAATGCCCAACGAGTTCCTGCTGGACGAGCTGAAAGAATCGGGCGATGACGGCGCCCGCTCGAACGGCGTAGGTAAAGCTTTCGAGTACTACAGGCGTCGCGTGAAAGTGGACGAATCTAGGCCAGGTAAGCGTCGGTCTCTGGTCAATTTTCATAGCTTTCGGCGCTGGTTCATCACGCGAGCAGAACGTGCTGGACAGCCGCCGCACATCATTGCTGCGGTAGTGGGCCATGCGCGACAAGGAATGACATTGGGCACCTACTCCGCAGGACCGTCGGGAGAACAGTACCGGGTGTGTGTGGAGGCCGTAAAACTGCCGGCTGGCCTGACCCTCCCGCCACCCGAGGCATAGGAGGTGGGAGAGCCAGAAGCACGTCGTAGTTCAGCTTAAGGTTCTTTGCAAATGAACAGCCAGCCAGCAGCCGACTTCCAAGTTTCTACAAGACCTTGGTCAGCGAGGCGGCGAGCAGCGCGATTTACATCCCAAATCAGTTCATCGATGGTTGCCGCGATCGTCTCGGCAGTGCGGGGTTCAGCCGGATCCATTGCGGCAAGAACACGCGGCTCAAGACTTGGGTCATAGCCCGGCTCAATGTTTCCTTGGGTGAACCGTTCGCACCATACGATCCGGCCCCTCCAGACAATGAAATGGCTTCCACAGCCGCCTTCACGCCAGACCGACGGGATGAGTGTTGCTCCCTCGCCGCGCATGTCGATGCGCCAAGCTTTGCCGGCTCGTCGATCGAGGTTCACTACCAGCGTCTCCCCGCACCCATCAGGGCACGCAATGACAAGGGAACGCTGCCGGCCGCGCACAACCAGCACGGCATCGCCGGCTGCGCCTAGCCGAGCTTCCGCCTCATCCCGGTATTCCGCTTCGCCGAGCAACCGCAATGTTCGTGCTGGATGACTCATGCTGCGTTCCCCCATGGCCTGGAGCGGACTGGAAGCGGCCAGCTCGCACCGCGCGCGAGAGCACCGCTTGTCGAGCAGGCGACGCAGTTGCAGGATTTTGTCGCAGCCATCTCCCGCACCTGCCCACGGATGCCGTCATAACGCTGATAACGTGGACTGGCCGGTACAGGCGTGACCGCGCCTAGCAGCATGGTGACGGCAAGCGACGCCACCGTTGAGTTGATCGAGATCACCGCAGGCTGGGGCTCACGCTCGCCTTGCACGTAGCGATCCGCCGCTCGTTGCTCAGGGGTCATGAGCTCTCGACGGATGAGCTCTCCATCAAGCGCGCGGGTGCAAGTCAGACATGGAAGGCCAGGGGAGAGCATTTGCACACGGCCGGTAATGTGTGTGACGACGCTGTCCCGCACTGTGATGCTTACTCCCATATCGATCACCGGCACGAGGTGCTGATAAGCAGCCTGGTTCACCACCGCCCGGCTCGCGTGAGAATCGGTGCACAAGAGGATGAAGTCGAGCGAGGCCAATCTGGTGGCTACCTGCTCATCGACAACATCCGCACGGAGCGTGTGCACTTCGACTGCGGGATTTACTGCCCGCATCATCCTGGCTGCAATATCGACTTTGGCTTCTCCAACATCCGGTGGGGTGGAGCCGACCAGTCGGTTCAGATTAGTGGCCTCCACGATGTCAGGGTCAATCACGGTCACCCTGGCGGCCCCCAGGTGCGCGAGTTGCTGACATACCAACGATCCGGTCCCACCGGCGCCAATGACGCCAAAATGCAGTCGACGAAGCAGACGCTGACCCGAGTCGCCGAAGGCCCGCACCTGCCGGTCATCCCGCTCCTCCGTGGCAGCAAAAGGAGGCTGCGAATGCAGCACCAAGCGCTCCCCAGCTTCCCACACTGGTACCTCGGTGCCATCATCGAGGCGTCTGGCCCGGCAGCCTCCTGGCCCGATTACCATCGCCAAGTGCGCAAGTTGTGCGCCGCGCTGGGCTAGGTACAGCCCGAACTGCGCTTCCCCGCGGTCATCAACCTTTGAGAACGTCGGGTATCCGCGGCTACCTGGATGCGTATGTATCATGACCGCAGCCATGCCTGTCGCTCGGCTGCGATTTGCCACCTCCATCATGAAGTGGGCTCCAAGTGTAGCCGCGGCAGCATCGCGCCGCTCGTAGGCCGAATCCGGCACCGGATTCGCCTCAGCGACCACCCAGGCATCGGCCGCTGGATTGTAGTGGGCATACGCGACCGCACAGCTCTCTGCCCCATTTGCCTGCAGCAGCACATCAGCAAGCTCGCGATACTGGGGCGCCGCGAAACGAATGCCGCTCATTGAGGCCGCCTCAGCCGTTCGGCCACAACGTTCATCCAGGTGGAAAGCGTATCGCGGTTGGCATCCCAAGGGCCGGTCAAATGCCACGAGAACCACAAGCCACTTTCCGTGGTTTCGGGAATCTGCATCTCTTGAGTGTTCTGTGGCAGGCCCCCGTTCGACAATCGCAGGCCTGTATCAGCCCAAAAACAATCGACTGGTGCGTAAGGGTACCCCGGCGGGATTAGGAAGCGGATGTTGGTCGACAACGTCGACCAACCTTCCGGCAACCGGACGTCCGGCACGCTGACAAGCGAGGTGCTGCTTGGCAGGTGCTGGACATGGACGCCACCGAAGCGTTCCTGCAGCTGTTCCAGCTGCATGGCGATGATCCCCGACATCAGCCGAAGTTCGCCTTCGGCACAGATGAGAAGCGGAGGATGCCATGCGCTGCACCGAGGCTGACACTCTCGTCGTCACCGATTGCCCGGTCAGGCTCATCCCCGCGGCCCTCGAGGGTCAAATCATGCGTGGCATCCCAGTTTGGCACCATCGCCTTGATCTCGGCGCCCGTCAGCGTCTTCTGGTCCGTCTCGTAGCGCGCGCCGTTAACAAAGAAGTGATAAACTGGCTTATGCGGGGCCGTGATGAACTTCTCAACGCCGGGCTGGGTTAGATCGACCTCACTTCCCGGAACGATCAGCCGATCGGTTCCGCCGCGCACATCGAGGAAGACCGCCTCGTCGGAACTGGCCTGCGCCAGTGAGCGAAGAGCCGCCTCGGGAATGGTGGGCATGCCCCAGACGATGCGGCTGTCGTTCACCTTAACCCGATAAAGGGGGTCGCCGCTGAAGGCGACAAATCGGTAGGCGGCCCGACCACGCAGATCGACCGCCTCGTCAGGGCGAACGTCCTCGAAGTCTCCTTCCTCAGTGATTACAAAGAGTGCGTGATCCTCGGCTTGCTGCAGATGGGCGGCCTTCAGGATTTGGCGCCCGAGCGGGACCGGATCGTCCAGCAGGAGCGGATGGAAGTCGATGCCGTTTAGCGCAAAAGAAACGCGGTAGCGTCCAGGGCGAAGCTGGCGGTCCTCGCGCACAGCAGCAAGCACATCGTCAATGCCGGCAAGATGATCGTTAGTATCCACTCTGATGTTCCTCTTCGATGGGCCGCGGTAGCGGCGTTCGAAGGGTTAATCGCTCCGGCGGGGAGTGGCCGGTAATCTCATTCAGAGATTTTTTTTGAGTGAGCCGGCGGCAAGCGGACCACATATAAAGAAGGTAGGGCAGCTGGGACATGTACGGTCCGATTGCTCCGGTCGGAACTGCCCGGACCCAATCGCGGCAAGCGTTGCCTTAAGTTTTTCGTGCCGGCTTTCGAGCTTCCGCCTGTCGAAGCTAACCTCCACTACAGGCGAGTGGTCGGAGAGATGTAGGATTTCGACTTTACACCCGGGTAAAATTTTCGACACTGCCATTTGGAACGCAGCATCGGCGAGTTCTTTACCCGCTTCCGACTTCCCATGGCCTGTCCGGATGATCCTTGCGACGTGCCCGCCAGGAGTAGCAAGGACATCATCTGCCTTTGCCGTAAGCACATCATCGCCAATTACCAGCTGAAAGGACCCTGTTTCCACCCGCTGGCCGCTGCCCCGTACGTTCGTGAACCGACGGACCAGCAGCAGAGCGACTTCCCGGTGAAGTCGATACTCCGGGCCTGCCAGCGGATCTACAGCCCATCTCTGCGCCAGCAACGCTTCCGCTCGCTCCGTTAAGTCGCCGGCAGGCTCCAGGCTAACGACATCCTCGACCACCTGGCGAACCAGATCGTGTACCCGCGACAACGTTGTCGGACTGCGGCGGCCGCCAACACCAAGGATGTGAGTGTAAAGAAAGCGGCGCGGACAGCGTGTGTAGAGGTCGAGCTGAGCGGTCGTTACGACGACTGGGGGTCCGATCTGGATCGGCAGTGCTCCGCCTTCAGGATCAGGGTAGAGGTTAGGGTTCGATCGAGCCGAGCGTGAATGTATGCGTCCCAGCCCGGCGATGAACTTGGATGGGCTGCGCGTTTTGCCCCCAGCGTCGTACGAGGCAGAATACAGTAGCAGCCGGTCGCGAGCGCGTGATGCCGCGACGTAGAACAGACACTCTTGTTCTGCGGCGTGGTCGGTTGCAGCTATCGCAACGGTCCCGCCCTGCCCGCCTTCGATCATGCCATCCGGGACAGGACATGCAGGCCGACGAGCGGCACTTGGCATCCCGTTCTTGTTGAGGCCCATGACATGGACAACAGGGAACTCGAGACCTTTACTCCCATGAATTGTCATAAGTCTTACAGCGTCGATTCCCTGAGCTGCGAGCGGCAGCTGCCTGAGATCACGATCATCTGCGAGTTGGACGAGGCGCCGGATGCGATCAAGCAGGCCTTGCACCGGCACGCCGGGTCCATGACGGTCCGTCCGGAGGAAGCTCATCAGCTGCCAAACGGCCACCCCCATCGCACGCTTAGCGGCATCGTCAGGCGCTGACAGCAAGGCGGCCACCCTGGTACGGTCGAGCAGAACTTTGGCCAGCACAAGCCACGGTCGATCCTTCGTGCCGAAGCCTTCGACGATCTCGCCGAGCCGGCGCAACGCCGCACGATCTTCGAAGCCGAGCTCCGAAATGGTTTCCGCAAAACCCTTCCAAGTCAGCGGGGCGGCGTCGGCTCGTCTTAAAGCGTCAATCACAGCAGCCGCGCCCGCCAAGCTAAGGCCGACGTGAAGACCATCCAACACCGGCTTACGCACCAGCGCCATGGCCCGCTTGTCAACGAGAAGCGAAACTAAAGAAAGTAGATCCTTTACCTCCGGCCGCTCGAACAGATTACCGAGGTAGAGGACGGGAATGTTGCGCCGCTCCAACTCGCGGCCGAGCCGAGCAAGACGCTCATTGCCCGGACACAGAACTGCCTGACTACGAAAACCAACAGCCGGTGCGAGAGCCAAAATTTCATCGGCAAGCGCGCCTGCCTCGTCATCATTATTGCCGAAGGTAACATGCTCCGGTGGGACACCGCTCGACCTGCGATGCGCGCACAAGGTGGCTTCACCCGTTCCAACTGCCATGCCGGCGCCGAAGGTGGAGAATGCAGTGACAATTTCGGGCGTGGATCGGTAGTTGATCCGTAGTCGGCCAGATGAGGCGCCAGGAAAGTCGTCCGAGGCAAATCTCGCCATGTTGTACGATGAAGCACCACGAAAGCGATAGATTGCCTGCCTGCCATCTCCGACTGCCCAAAGGCCGCGCCCGCCTTCAGTGAGGTGCTGCAGCAAGCGGACACTACTGCGATTGACATCCTGGTACTCGTCGACGAGCACATTCGTGTAGGCACCGCGTATGCGGTCGGCAACGCTTGGCATCTCGTCAAGAAGTGTGACTGGAAGGGAGACGAGGTCGCCGAAGTCCACAGTGCCGGCGGCCTTCTTTAACTCCTCGTAGCGTCGGTAGACAGTAGCGACTTCCCTGCAGCGCTCGGCAGCCTCTATCGCACCTGGATCGACCGCCGCGGCCCGCATGGTCAGGGCCAGAGCCTCGAAGCGGTCGACATCTGCGACCTCGTCCTTGGCTCGCGACACGGCTGCCAACATGTCGCGTAGCGGGCGGGAAGGATCCCAGAGCTCTTGATAATGGTTGAGCTCCAATGAAAGGTACTCGGCCTCGAGCAGCGCAACCGCTTCGGTACGGTCCATCAGCCGCGGCTCACAGGCAAATCCCAGCTCACGGTGAAAGCGACGGACCAAGTCGAGGCCAAATGCGTGGAACGTACCCACCCACATCGCTGGGGCAGCATCAGGCTTTACTGTCGCGATGCGATCAGAAAGTTCGCCTGCGGCCTTGTTGGAAAAAGTGAGCACGAGGATGGTACGAGGGTCGACGCCTTCGTCCACAAGGGATGCAACCCGGCCGATAAGCGTTTGAGTTTTGCCGGTTCCAGGCCCAGCCTCAAGTAGATACGGCGCGCCTCGGTGGCCGGCAGCAGCGCGCTGCTCATCGTTAAGCGGCTTCGGTGGAGAACTGGGTGGAGATGCTTGGGCCGGGTCGATGGCAGGGAGAAGCAGCGCGTCGAGCAATTGCTGTGCGACAACGTCGAAGGGTGCTCCGAGGCGCTCAGCGATCTGTGTTGCAGTCATTCCTTCGAGGTGCAGGTCGCGTGCGCGCGAGCGGGGTAGTAGAAGCTCGCGCCCGAACAGATCCATCTGGATCTCGCGGCGCTGCCGCCGGCTGTAGTCGACTACCCGGTCCTCGCCGACTGGCGCCGCTTCAGCTGACCTTGCAGGATCAACTTCATGCGTGACGTGGCTGATCTGATCGTCGCCTAGGAGAGCGTGACCTATCTCGTGCCCCACAAGGAACGCTTGGTCGAATGCCGAACCACTATCCTCGTGCCTGATGGCCCGTTCTACCGGGTCGAAGTGAGCCTTGCCGCCTGATAGGATAGCGCCACCGGCCTGGACCGGCTCGACATCAATGCCATGGCGGGCTGCGGCGGCAACCGCTAGCGCGTAAACATTCCACGGGTCTGTACAACCTGGAACCACCGCCTCGTGCAGTTGTGCTGCGCGCTGCCGCGCCAGTTCAACGGCATCCATGACCTAGTTACGTCCGGAAATCAGCCGTCGGCGCTGCTCTTCGGGCACCTTTGCCTCTTCGAGAAGTTGTTCAAAGGAAATCTTGGAAGATACCGCCACAGGCGCCTCGTTCGACTTGTAGCTAAGGCCAGCAACGAGTCGCGGAGGATTAGCCAGGAACGAATGCAGCTGCTCAGTCGTGGTCTGGAGGCCTCGGGCTAACACTTCAAGGAAGCGGTCGGGCACAGTCGCTAAGTCAACCAACCTCGCCCGAAACCCCACCATGACGCTGCTCGGCACACCTAGTTCCCGCCTAAGCGTCAGCAACTGCCGCGGCGTCAGGAGAGCAAACGGGTCTACCGGTTCCACCTTCGGAACCGAAAGGATCGCTTGGAACGCTTGCCAAGATGCGTCCACCCAAGCCTCATCTGCTGGCGTTGTTTGACCTTCAGCCGCGCGTTGAAGCCTCAGCTCAAGCGAGAGGTCGACGAGTTCTTCCACCATTGATGGATGCTCGCGTAAGTACCTTTCGAATGTCTGACGGTCGTGAACGGGCTCAGATGCAAACTCGAACAGTACTTGCTCGACGTTGTCGTGTTTGGGATTACTCATCTGCCGCTCCAAGCCCGATCATCTCGCGTATACGCCTGATGGCGTCGTCGCGCCTGTTGCGAACCGTCTTCTCAGTCACTCCTAGTACTTTCCTGATGGAAAGCACCTGCTCGTCGGACGAATCCAACGGCATCCCTTGGAGTATCATTTCAATCACTCTTCGTTGCTTTTCCGGTAAAGCATCTATCGCTGCTGCCACGCGCGACCGGTAAATTGGATCCTTGGACAGCAGCTCTTCTTTCAGATCGAGGCTGCCGACGGCACGTTCAACTGCCACTGACGGCTCAAGTGTATCGTCATCGCGCTCGATCTGGGCGCTCCTAGCCGCTTCGCGTCGTGAAGACCGGAGGGCAGTAGCGCGCAGAGATGCAACAGCACCGGCAAACATCACCTCGAAGTAATCGAGGCTAGAGTGCAGATTTTGTTGATCCTCGATTAGCTTCTTGTTGAATACATCTCTTACTTGATCGCGTGCACTGGCGGCATGGACGTTTTCCAGCTTCCCGATGCGCTCTCCTTCTACACGCGGCAAAGCCGCATCGATGCGGCGCATCAATTCGAGGTAGAGCTGCTGGAAGTACGGACCATTGTTATCGAAGCGCGCTGTACGGATCAGATGGACCAAGCATTCCGACTGCACGTAATGGTCGGATCGTGGGTCGCGTACCCTCAGCGCCACCAATACCTCCTCCCTCGACTTCTCGAGTAGAAGGGTCAAAGCAGCTTCAACCTCGGGACGCCGTGTGTAGAGGGAGCCATCAGGACGCCGTTGGGTTAGTTCGGCGGGTCGTACCTCCCGTACTTGCGATGCCACTGAAAGACTCGCCTTTCCTGGGTGTTAGCTGACAAGCTAACGCTCTCCGCTGGTCTACCGTGCGTCAAGATCCTTTACGAGGCGAGCGCTGCCCATGGCATGCTTGTGGATAAACCTCGAACACGCCTTGCTACCGCGGCGCCGTCTGAAGTGTATACGCGCGGAACTGCGCGGCTCTTGCTCAGGATACCGCTGACATTGGAGGTCATGATTTACGGTACTTTTTCTCGGAGAGGATCTCTCACTTCTCGTTCTTAGCCTGAGCATCTCTTCCGGCGGCAGAAACCAACAACCAGAACAACGCTTTAAGCCCCTTTTCGAAGAGAGGGTCGGAAATCGACCCCCCCCCCCCCCCCGGGGTCCGCATCTTGATGTCATGGAACTCGGTGTGAACCCTCAGGTCGTGCGTATCTTCCGCAGCTTGCCCCAACATACCTGGCCTCGTTCATCATTGTCATAAGCCGCCATCGGACGTTGGCCTGAATTGACAAGGCGCGAGGCGGGATTCAGGGTGGGGCATCCGGCTGGAGAGCTGCACCGTGCCTGCCCCGACCCAAGACTTCGTTCCCTACCTCCGCGTCTCCACCGACCGCCAGGGCCGTTCAGGGCTAGGCCTGGAGGCGCAGCAGGCAGCCATTGCCGCGTTCATCGCTCAGACCCCTGGCGCCCATCTTCTGGATCCACCCTACATTGAGGTGGAGAGCGGGCGAAAGGACGACCGGCCCGAGCTCGCGGCGGCCATGGAGCGGTGCCGCAAGACCGGCGCCACGCTGCTGATCGCCAAGCTGGACCGGCTGGCCCGCGACGCGCACTTCCTGCTGGGCCTCCAGAAGGCGGGCGTGGAGTTCGTCGCCGCCGACATGCCTCATGCCACCCGGCTGACCATCGGCATCCTGGCCGTAGTCGCGGAGGAGGAGGCCCGGATGATCTCGGCGCGGACCAAGGCTGCTCTGGCGGCCGCCAAGGCTCGCGGCGTCAAGTTGGGTGGAGTGCGCCCAGGTCAGCGACTGCCCGACGCAGAGGTCTCCGCACAAGCCCGCAAGGCCGGCACAGCAACCCTACAGATGCGAGCCGAGAGGAAGTCCCGCCAGACTGGCCGCCGGATCGCCGCATGGGTGGCCCAGGGCGAGAGCCTCGCGGGGATCGCCAGGGCGCTAAACGAGGCCGGGGAGCGGGCGCATCGAGGCGGCCTCTGGACCGCCACTGCCGTGCGGAGAGCGCTGCTGAAGGCTGCCGAATGATCGGCACCGGATCACGCTGAATCGCCATCCATGAGGATCATCATCTGACGATAGTGCATGTCATGGATCCCCCTCCAGAGCGCAGTCAGTGACAGGATTGCCTGCGCTCGGAAGAAACACCGTAGCCGTGAATACCCCATATCTTCTCTGGTCATGAAGTCGGTGCTGAAGACAGGGAACTCGTATAGGTCCGTGATGTCTGAAGAGAATTCCAGGCATCGAAGAAGATGGGAAGCTCGCCCTCGCAGTGCAGGCGGTACTGGTGCGGGCTTGCTGGCGAGGGGCCCGATCCTTTCTGAAGGACAAAATTGAGGCCAAGCGGCGAAGAGAGAAGGATCGGTGAGAGGACGCAGGACCAAATCATGTTCTGGGTCTTACCTCCTACAGGGAGAACTCCAGGCGGTCGTGCGGTCGACCTCTGACCTCTCCGATCATCCGCACGCGTGCCCTCAGTTCATGCGCTGCCTTCGTTCCATGTACTGGTACTGACCAGACTTGTGGTCGGCATCGCGACGACTTGTGGTGGGACTGATGGACCGCGCCGGGATCGGACTACGCCTACGGCAGTCCTCCTGTAGTGCGGCGGGTAAGTGTTTGTTTTCACAGAAAAGGCACTATCAGTTTTCCCAACGCCTGCTCAGAAGGCCGGCTCCAAGTCATCGGGGTGGACTACCTGACGCCAAGCCCGCCCGTTGCGGGGCTTGGTCGTCTTCCTGGCCGCTCTCACGCCTGGAACGCTGTATCCCGACAGCCCGGCCACCATGGCGTCTGGCAGGTAGGCGTGATCCTCCAGCAGCCACGTCAGGCGCTCCTTGCGATCGCTGATGCTCCGCGCCGTGCTGACAACGCCAGACCAATCCATGGCCCGTGTGATCTCTGCCAGCCGGTCGGAGAAGAGCATCGGCTTGCCGCGCTTGTTCATCCCGAAGCCCAGCTCCACCGCCCAGTCGGCGAGGACGTGGTTCTTGCCGTGAACGACCAGCCATCCCCAGGCCTTCAGCAGCCAGGTCGAGCCGGCCTTCGAAGCCGGAACCAAGGCGGCGGATCTGCTCGGCTGCTGCAGTGAGCTGCACCGGTCGGCGGGAGCGGCTGCGCCCAGCGAGCTGCAGGGCGAGGAAGTGGGAAGGTTTGTGCTGTCGAAGGGCACGGTGGTCTCCAGAAACGACGAAGCCCCGCGAGGCGCGAACCTGCGGGGCTTCTGTGGGATGGTGTAGGTTCAGTTCAGGTGGTCGACGGCGGGTGGCCGCATGTCCGGTTGCCAACTCCGCGCCTCCTTCTTGGGGACAGGCAGTAGATTGAGGCGCCGAAGATCGAGCGGAATGCCATTTCGATGTCTGACGACCATGCCCCGGACGCCCGGCAGGCCGACGATTACTCGGGCCAGAAGAGCCACTGGGGAGCTGCCCTGCTGCCCTGATGCCCGGGCCCACGCCATTGCTGCTTTGGACTTGCCAACAACCGACAGCGAGGAGCCAGCTCGGTCTAACAATGTCCAATGTCGCCCGAACTCGCGGTGAATCCGTTCCCAGTCAGCGGTGTCCAGCAGCATCCGGCGGCCCTGCGCTGCCGATCCGGTCAGTTCCACCAGTACACAAGGCCTGCCATCGGCAAGCACATGGAGTACGGAGGGATTTGGGTTGCGTTTGACAGGGAGGCGCCTGTTTCGGCGACGAGGACGACGTTCCGATTCTGCAGCGGTGATCGGATAGTCTGCGAAGCTGTTGTTCATGTTCAACCTGCGTTGATGCGTGAGATCCGTAAGCGTCGTCTGACCCCCATGGTTGAGGTGCACAGCTCTGGGGAGGAGGATTGAGCCTTCTGGAGAGAGGGCAGGCAGTGGACGGGGATCTGGTCGGGAGCACGGAGGCGAGCACTCCTATGAGTGATCGTATGAGTGCCCGTACGGAATTCGTGGAAGTGGTGACCCGCGGTGAACGGCGCCGCCGCTGGAGCCCCGAGCAAAAGCTGCGGATCGTCGCCGAGGCGATGGACCCCACAGTCACCGCGGTCGATGTGGCACGGCGCTGGGGGATCGGCACGGGACTGCTTTATACATGGCGACGCGAGCTGCTGATGGCGGTCACCCCGGCGCCGATCACGCCAGGGCTCCCTGCGATCGCAGCGGAGGAAGCCCCCTGCGAGAATGCGCCTGCCGTCATTGCTGAGGCCGCCTCGCTGCCTGGTGACGGACGGATCGAGATCGCGCTTCCAGGTGGTGTCGTCGTCCGTGTTGATGCCGGGGTAGACGAGGCGGCGCTTCGGCGCGTCCTTGCGGCACTGGAGAGGCGATGATCGGTCCCGCGCCGGGCACACGCATCTTCCTCGCCTGCGGGGACGGACATGCGGCGTGGCATGGACGGGCTTGCCGCTCTCGTGCAGACCACCTTCGGCGAGGATCCGTTCTCGGGTGCGGTCTATCTCTTCCGTGGGCGCCGGGGCCATCTGGTGAAATGCCTCTGGCATGACGGTCAAGGCCTGTGCCTTTTCCAGAAGCGCTTGGAACGGAGCCGCTTCCAGTGGCCGGTGACGAACACCGGCAGGATTGCGTTGTCGGTGGCGCAGACTTCGATGCTGCTCGAGGGCCTGGACTGGCGCAACCCACAGCGGGTGTGGCGGCCGAGCGCGACGTAGCAGCTTTCGCTTGCACCGACGCGGCGCGGCCTGCGACGATTCCTGCGTGACAGCAGCCGATGACACGAACGGGGCGGACGCGGAGGTGGTTCTCCTGCGCGCTGCGCTGGCTGCCGCCGAGGCGAGGATCGCGGCACTCGAGGGCATGCTCCACGCGCTCAACCGCGCACGCTTCGGCCAGAGTGCCGAGCGCATCGATCCCGGCCAGCTTGTCCTTGCACTTGGCCGCGACGTGCCACCCCCGCCGCCCGCGAACGATGCGCCGGGGGAGGATGGCCCTCGCG
This sequence comes from Roseomonas marmotae, assembly GCF_017654485.1. Lineage (NCBI taxonomy): Bacteria > Pseudomonadati > Pseudomonadota > Alphaproteobacteria > Acetobacterales > Roseomonadaceae > Roseomonas > Roseomonas marmotae. Next base: position 2,457,562 of record NZ_CP061091.1, read on the forward strand.
GACGCCCATCGGCGCGCCGGAACCGCGGCGCCTTGCCGCCGCACCTCGAGAGAGTGGAGCGCGTGCTGGAACCCGCCAGCCGGACCTGTTCTTGCTGCGGCAGCGACATGCGCGTCATCGGCGAGGACCGGTCAGAGCGGCTCGACGTCGTGCCCGCGAGGCTGCGGGTGCTGGTGACCGTCCGCCCGCGCCTGGCCTGTCGTGGCTGCGTGGGCGGTGTTCATCAGGCGCCTGCCCCGGAGCACGCGGTGACGCGCGGTCTGCCGACCGAGGCGCTGCTGGCGCATGTGCTCGTCTCGAAATACGGCGACGGCCTGCCGCTGTACCGCCAGGTGGCAATCCTCCGCCGCAGCGGGGTGAGGCTCGACCGCTCGACCCTCTGCGACTGGGTCGGGGCAGCTTGTTGGTGGCTCCGGCCTCTCTACGAGCGGGTCCTGGAGCATGTCAGGAAACAGGGACGGGTGTTCGCCGACGACACGCCACTTCCCACCCTGGAGCGCGGTCGCGGGCGAACCCGCAAGGGGGCCCTCTGGGCCTATGCCGTCGACGACCGCCCCTGGCTGGGGCGGGCTCCTCCTGCGGTCGCTTATGCCTACGCGCCGGACCGCAAGGGAGCGCGACCCGCTGCTCATCTCGGCCGGTTCCGAGGCGTGCTGCAGGTCGACGGCTATGACGGGTTCAAGGCCATGCGGCGGGAGCGCCGCGACGGCTCGGTGACGCTGGCCTTCTGTTGGGCGCACCTGCGCCGACGGTTCTTTGAGGTCCATGCGGGCACGAAGTCGCCCATCGCCGCCGAGGCCTTGCTGCGTATCGGGGAGCTCTACCGGATCGAGCGCGAGATCCGGGGCCGCTCGGCGGAGCAGCGCCGCGCCATCCGTCGCGAGAGGAGCGCGCCGCTGGTCGCCGCCCTCGAGATCTGGCTGCGGGCGCAGCTGGATCGCCTCAGCCAGGGCTCCAAGCTCGCCGGGGACATCCGCTACGGCCTGCGCCACTGGGGCGGTCTCGTGCGGTTCCTTGAGGACGGCAGGCTGGAGATGGATACAAACACGGTGGAGCGGCAGATCAGGCCCGTGGCCGTCACCCGCAAGGCGGCGCTGTTCGCAGGCAGTGAGGCAGGCGGCGCGAACTGGGCCATCGCGACGACGCTGATCCGGACGGCCCTGATGAATGACGTTGAGCCCGAGGCCTGGCTGACCGACGTGCTGCAGCGGATGGTCCGCGGCGACGTGCGCTCGAACGGGCTTGATGCCCTTCTCCCCTGGACCTGGGGCCGGGACACCGCCGCAGCGGCGTAGCCATCAGAGCCCCGGCAAGGCGGGGTTTACCTCCTCCGCGTCGCTGGTATCGGCATGGACCGCGTCGTGGATGATGCGCGTGGTCACGCCCTGCAGATGCGCCCGCAGCGCCCGCTCCAGTTCCAGAAACTCGGGCCAGAGGACCGTATCGAGGAAGCCCTTGGGCGCGCGCAGCATTACCGTCGTGCGCTTCTGGCGAGGGTAGCGATAGGGCCTCAGCCCGTAGCGGCGGCAGAGGGCGACGAAGAGCTGCCGGGACCAGCTGTCCGGCATTGAGAACTGCTGCTCCACGGCCGGGTCACGGCGGGCTTGCTCGGCCAGGCGTGCCTTGACCCGCTCCAGCGCCGCCCCGGCCGCCTCCCGCTCACCCGCCGTTCCTGCACCCGCAATCAACGCCTCGATCTTGCGGAGCCGCTCCCGGAGATCGTCTTCGCCCGCCATCCCCCTCAACCTCCAACCGGCATGCAGGATAACCGGTACAGACCGCCAGGGCAGCAGGGCACGTCAAGCGCTGAGCTGGATGGGGATCAGACGACGGTTACTGAGATCCCCGCGCAGCGACAGCTGGCAGGGTGTGATGAAGGCCCGAATGACGTCTGGCGGGGGTGCGGGAGGAAGATCGCCAAGCTCGGCTATCGCGCACGAGATCGATGGAGGCGTAGCAGGCCCAGCATCCAAGCTGGTGGTGGAATGAAGGGCCCGGAGCCGAGCAAAGCCGGCTAGGCCAAGCCAAGTGCTAGCTCCGATTCGACCAAACAGATGAGGCTGAACGCGGCTCCGGCCCCTCAAAGTGAGAGGCCGTTTCTTCCCTCGTAAGCGTCCGCCTATTGGCAGTTTCTGTGTGGTCCAGAGCTGAAAGGAAAGGAGGGTGAGCGCCTCTCTTCTCGTGAGACGCGAGCGCAGTTCCTACGCTCGTAAGCATGGATTTTTGGCCGCTTGCCACGGCCCTGCACCCGCGCTGTGCCGAGGCGCTGGGCCAGCAGCTCGGCCGACCGCAGCGCGAGCGATTTCGATCTGGTCGCGCAGCAGATCGCGGTCGTTCAGCCACAGCGCCTTCGGCGCCTGCAGCAGTTCCTCCCTGAGCACGCTGCCCCCCCCTTCTTGCGGAGGGCAGGCACCACATCGCGGTGACATCGAACTGTTTCCTGCCGACTGGGCCTCATCTACGGTGAGAAAGGCCTTGGCCGCCGTCCAGTTGACCTTGCGGCCGGAAAGGTAGGCGCAGACGGCTCGGCACGCTTCAGCCAGGACGAAGCAGTGCCGGCCGCCCAACCCGCCGGTCGGGACCTGCTGGCCGGTGGCGGGGAACGTAGAGAAAGGCGGAACTACGCCGCCTCCCGCCGGATTCCTGCTTTACGTCTCAGCGCCTGTATCTGCTCTAGAGATCAACGCCCTGACGGCCATCCGCTGCTGCAGTACAGCGCACAACTGACCCTCGCTCTCGAGCGAGAGCAGAAGAGACACAGCCTCATTGTCGGCTAACATGAGGCGCAGCGCTGGCTGGCCTGAGGGGTCGACGGAAGGCGTGCTAGTGAGGCGGAGGACAACCTCGTATGTGATCCGCTCGCCAGGAGGCCGCGAGTCGGTCAGTTCCAAGCTTTGCTGGCCTCGGTCGCCATGCTTCCGGTTCCACTCGACCACTGTTTTGCGAGCACGCTTTGCGACCCGCGCGGCGAGTGACGGTGGCACGCCAAACTCGTCTTGTAGACGAACCACGTCCAGCTTGTACTGGAGGTCGGGATAACGATCTTCCAATTGCGTTCTCCTGTTGGATGACAGGAGGGGACAACCAGTATGCAACTTACAGACTGTAAGCCGGTGTTCATGGCTCGTCCCTCTACAGGGGAGCGCATGCGAGGCAGAGTTTCAAGGCCTACGCTGTGGGGGATGATCTGTGGGGGAGACTATGGGGGAATGAAAATCGACGCCAGATTAAGGCGTTGAAATCATTGACCTTCTAACCGGAAGGGAAAACTGGCGGAGGGGATGGGATTCGAACCCACGAAAGGGATTATCTCCCTTTAACGGTTTAGCAAACCGCCGCCTTCGGCCACTCGGCCACCCCTCCGCAGGAGTGGAAGTTACACGGCGTATGCAGGCGTGCTTCTAGCGGCGGGCGCGGGTCTCGTCAAATGGCAAAGCTGCCTTTTAGTTAAGCTTAACCTCGAAACCGCGAGAAACTCCCGGGCGGGCCATCATCCGGGCATACCAAGCCCCGACCGCAGGGAAATCCGCCAGGTCCACGCCGTGCCGCTCATGCCGCCAGGCCCAGCCGATCACGGCGAAGTCGGCGATGCTGGGCTCGCCCGTGGTCGCGAGGAAGTCTCTCCCCGTCAGGCGACGGTCCATGACGCCATACAGCCGGCGGGTTTCCTTGCCGTAGCGCTCCAGCCCGTAGTCCCGTGCCGGGCCTTCCGGCTGTCCAAGGAAATGATGCACCTGCCCGGGCATGGGGCCAAAGCCGCCCATCTGCCACATCAGCCATTCCAGCACTGCCATGCGCGCGCGTGGGTCGGCAGGCAGGAACTTGCCGGTCTTTTCGGCCAGATAGATGAGGATGGCGCCCGATTCAAAGACGCTGATCGGCTGCCCGTCCGGCCCCTCCGAATCCATGATGGCGGGGATGCGGTTGTTGGGCGAGATCTTCAGGAACTCGGGGTCGAACTGCTGGCCCTTGGTGATGTCGACGACCTTCACCTCATAGGGAAGGCCCATCTCCTCCAGCGCGACGCTGATCTTGCGGCCGTTGGGGGTGTTGTAGGCGTAGAGGGTAATCATGCCGGCGCGCTTCCGTTCCCGAGGGTCCACAGGAACGGAAGCGTCGCACGGCGCCGGCCGTCAGGCCAGCTTGCGTTTCAGGATGTCATTGACCAGGGCTGGATTGCCCTTGCCCTGCATGGCCTTCATGGTCTGGCCGACAAAGAAGCCGAAAAGCTTCTCCTTGCCGCTGCGGTATTCGGCCACCTTGTCGGCGTTCCTGGCCATGACCTCGTCGATCATCGCCTCGATGGCGCCGGTGTCCGTCACCTGCTTCAGCCCACGCTCCTCGACGATCTCGGCGGGCGCCTTGCCCGTCTCGAACATCGCCTCCAGCACCTCCTTGGCCAGCTTGCCCGACAAGGTGCCGTCCTTGATCAGGTCCAGCAGCGCGCCGAGGTTCTCCGCGCTGACCGGCGAATCGCCGATGCCGTGGCCGGTCCGGTTGAGGCCGGCGAAGAAGTCGCCGGTCACCCAGTTCGCCGCCATCTTCGGATCGCGGCCGGCAGCCACGGTCTCGTAGAAGGCCGCGGTCTCCTTCTCCAGCGTCAGCACATGCGCGTCGTAGGGCGTTAGGCCGTAATCGCCGACATAGCGGGCGCGGCGGGCATCCGGCAGTTCCGGCAGGCCAGCCTTCAGCTGTTCGACCCAGGCGGCATCCAGCACCAGCGGCGGAAGATCCGGGTCGGGGAAGTAGCGGTAGTCATGCGCGTCCTCCTTGGAGCGCATGGACCGCGTGACGCCGCGCGAGGTGTCGAAAAGGCGCGTCTCCTGCACCACTTCCTCACCCGCTTCCCAGACCTCGATCTGCCGGCGCGCCTCGGCCTCCACCGCCTGCATGACGAAGCGGATGGAGTTGACGTTCTTCACCTCGCAACGCGTACGGAACCCCTCGCCCGCCTTGCGGACGGAGACGTTCACGTCCGCGCGCAGCGAGCCCTGCTCCATATTGCCGTCGCAGGTGCCGAGGTAGCGCAGGATCTGCCGCAGCTTGGTCAGGTAGGCGCCTGCCTCCTCGGGGGAACGCAGGTCCGGCTCCGACACGATCTCCATCAGCGCCACACCCGAGCGGTTCAAGTCGATGTAGCTCTTGGTCGGGTGCTGGTCGTGCAGCGACTTGCCGGCATCCTGTTCCAGATGCAGGCGCGTGATGCCGATCTGCTTGGTGCTGCCATCCGACAGCTCAATCTCGATCTCCCCTTTCCCGATAATGGGAAACTCGTACTGCGAAATCTGATAGCCCTGCGGCAGATCGGCGTAGAAGTAGTTCTTGCGGTCGAAACGCGACCACAGATTGATCTGCGCGTTCAGCCCGAGGCCGGTACGCACCGCCTGCGCCACGCATTCCCCGTTGATCACCGGCAGCATGCCCGGGAAGCCGGCATCGACGAAGCTGACCTGGCTGTTCGGCTCCGCGCCGAATTCCGTCGCAGCGCCGCTGAACAGCTTGGCCTTTGAGGTGACCTGGGCATGCACCTCCAGGCCGATCACCACTTCCCAGGCGCCCGTCGCACCCTCGATCATATAGCTCATGCCGCGGCCCTCAGGGCGGGGGTGGCGGTGAAGCCGGCGGCCTGCTCGACGGCGCGGCCGACGGCGAAGACGGTTTCCTCGTCGAAGGGCTTGCCCAGGACCTGCAGGCCCAGCGGCAGGCCCCGCGCGTCCAGGCCCGCCGGCACGGCGAGGCCGGGGATGCCGGCCAGGTTGGCCGTGACCGTAAAGACGTCGTTCAGATACATCGCCACAGGATCATCCTGCTTCTCATCCCGCCCGAAGGCGGCGGAGGGGGTGGCGGGGGTCAGTATGGCGTCTACCTTGCCCCAGGCCTCGTCGAAGTCGCGCTTGATCAGCGCCCTCACCTTCTGCGCCTTCAGGTAATAGGCGTCGTAATAGCCGGCGCTGAGCACATAGGTGCCGATCATGATGCGGCGGCGGACCTCCTCGCCGAAGCCGGCGCGGCGGGTGCGCTCATAGAGGTCCTTCAGGTCCACGCCATCCTCGCGCAGGCCGAAGCGCACGCCGTCGTAGCGGGCGAGGTTCGAGGAAGCCTCGGCCGGTGCCACGATGTAGTAGGTCGGCAGCGCATACTGGGTGTGCGGCAGGCTGATATCCACGGTCTCGGCGCCCGCCTCCTTCAGCCAGGCGATGCCCTGCTGCCACAGCGCCTCGATCTCCGCCGGCATGCCCGGCAGGCGGAATTCCTTCGGGATGCCGATCCGAAGCCCCTTCACGCCCCGCTTGCAGGCCGCCGCGAAATCCGGGACCGGCATATCGGCGCTGGTGGAGTCCTTCGGGTCGGAGCCGGACATGGAGCCGAGCAGGATCGCGCAATCCTCCACCGTGCGCGCCAACGGCCCCGCCTGGTCGAGCGAGGAGGCGAAGGCCACGGTGCCGAAGCGGGAGACGCGGCCATAGGTCGGCTTGATGCCGGCGATGCCGCAGAAGGCAGCGGGCTGGCGGATGGAGCCGCCGGTATCCGTGGCCGTGGCGCCCAGCGCCAGCCGCGCCGCCACCGCCGCGGCGGAGCCGCCGGAGGAGCCGCCCGGCACCAGCGCCGCATCGTCGCCGCGGCGCTTCCACGGGTTCTCCACGCCACCGAAAGCCGAGGTCGCGTTGGAGGAGCCCATGGCGAATTCGTCAAGATTCGCCTTGCCCAGAAAGACGGCGCCATCCCGCAGCAGGTTGGCCGTCACCGTGCTCTCATAGGGCGGCACGAAGTTGCCGAGGATACGGCTGGCGGCCGTGGTGCGGATGCCGGTCGTGCAGAACAGGTCCTTGATGGCCAGCGGAATGCCGGTCAGCGGCTTGGCCTCGCCCTTCGCCAGCGCGGCCTCGGCGGCCTTGGCCTGCTCCAGCGCCTGCTCGGCGGTCACGGTGATATAGGCGTTGATGCGGGGGTTCAGCGCCTCGATGGCCGTGATGAAGCTGCGGGTCAGCTCCACCGCGCTCACATCGCGCTTCACCAGCAGGGCGCGCGCCTCGGCCAGCGTCAGGTCGGTCAGGCTGTCCATGGCGCTCACTCCACCACCTTGGGAACTGCGAAGAAGACACCGGCGCGGTCCGGCGCATTGGCCAGCACCTCGTCCTGGATGCCCCCATCGGTCACTTCATCGGCGCGCATCCGCAGGGCCTGGTTGCCACCGCCGGCCATGGGCTCCACGCCCTCGGTATTCACGGCTTGCAGTTGCTCGATCCAGCCCAGGATGCCGTTCAATTCGGCCTGGAGGCGGGGCAGCTCGTCTTCCTCCACCCTGATGCGGGCGAGGGACGCGACGCGCCGGACTGTGGCGGTGTCGAGCGACATTCTGTTCTTCTTCCGGTGTAGTGAGTGATCGGTCGTGTTGGCACGCGAACGGGGGCGGACCATAAAGGCCGCCATGCCCTTGTTCAACCTAAGCGACCTTCGCGCCGGCCTTGCGCGGCATCAGAGGCTCATTGGCCTTGACCCCGGCAAGCGGATCGTGGGGGTCGCGCTCTCAGATGTCACGCTCATGCTGGCCAGTCCCTACACCGGGTTGAAAAGGGCCAAGCTGGCGGTGAACGCGGCCGAGGTCAGCGCCATTGCCCGGAAGGAGGGGGCCGGGGGACTGGTGGTAGGCCTGCCACTCGGGCTGGATGGCAGCTTCGGCCCCGCAGCCCAGGCGGCCAAGGACTGGGCCATGGCGCTTTCTGAAGCCACTGGGCTGCCTGCGGCGTTGTGGGACGAGAGGCTCTCTTCCTCCGCCGTCAACCGCATGCTCATCAAGGAAGCCGATATGACGCGCGCCAAGCGTGCCCAGATCGTGGATGCAGCGGCCGCCGCCTACGTGTTACAGGCCGCTCTCGACGCCACCGCCATCCCACCTTCCTGACTTTCGAGCCGCCCAGACAACATGCCGGACGACCCGACGGACCTGATCACCGAAATATACGACATGGCCACCGGCGGCGCCTCCGCCGGCACAGGCGGGGTCGACTGGCAAGCGGTGCTTGAGCGGATGGCGGGCCTTACCGGGTCCCATGCCGGCATGCTGCACCTGGCGGACCCCCACAGGCAGTCAGAGGTCTTGGGCTCACACGGCTGCGAACCCGACATGACCGAAGCCTATGAGAGGTATTTTTACCAGCACGACGTCTTCCGCCTGCCCTTCCGTAGCCTTCGGGCAGGCGAGTTGATGCTGAGCCAGGACTATGTGAGCGAACAGGAGATCCAGTGCTCCGAATATTACAACGACTTCCTGCGACCTAAAGTCGGGCAGGCCTTCTACAACGCGGGCGCCTATTGGGAGCTGCCCAGACAGCGGCTCCTCTTCATCGGCATCCAGCGGACGCGCCGCGCCGGCTCCTTGCCCCGCCATAGCGCCAATCTCCTTCGGCAAGCCTGGCCGCATCTGCCCCGTGCGCTGTTGCTGGCCGAGCGAATCGGCACGGAGAGGGAGGCGCAGGATCTGGGGTTCGATGCGCTGGACCTGCTGCCGAACGGCGTGCTGGTGCTGGAGGCGGACTGCCGGGTGGTCTTCGCCAACCGTTCAGCGGAGCAGCTGATGCGAAGCGCCGGCATGACCCTGCGCCCGGGTGCCGCCCTCCATCTGCCCGTGGGGCAGGAGGACGGTAAGCTCACCCAGCTGGTCTGGCAGGCAACCCGCCAGGAAGGTGGCGTGCCACCGCTGCCGGGCAGTATGCAATGCACGCGCACCGCCGGGTCCAGCCCTCCGCTCACACTCCTGGTCGCCCCGTTTCAGCCCAGGCGTCACCAGCGCCACGAAGGCAGCCGGCCACGGGCCCTGGTGCTGATGAGCGAGCCGCCTCTGGAGCCCGGTGACATCTCCGGGCAGATCGTTCAGCTTTTCGGCCTCAGCCCCTCCGAAGCCGGGGTGGCGGCGGCGATGGCCAGCGGGTTGAGCCCGGAGGAAATCGCGCAGCAGCGGGCCGTGCGGGTCAATACGATTCGAACCCAGATCAAGTCGATCATGTCGAAGACCGGCACCCGCCGCCAGGGCGAGTTGCTCCGCCTGCTCCTGTCCCTGCCCCGGCTGACCAGCTGAAGCTTGGTTAGGCCGAGCGCTCCAGGGGCCTTCCGGCGGGCCTGCACCGCCGTTATGGTCGCGCGCCTCTAGCCGGACTGAATTCCCGCCATGGTCGCTTATCCGCACCGGCATCTCCTGGCCCTGCAAGGGTTGGAGCCGCCCTACATCGCCGATCTGCTGGATCTGGCCGAATCCTATGCCCTGTTGAACCGCAGCGGAAAGACGCAGCGGGATCTGCTGAAGGGCCGGACCCTGATCAACCTCTTCTTCGAGGACAGCACCCGAACCCGCACCAGCTTCGAGCTGGCCGGCAAGCGCCTGGGCGCGGATGTCATCAACATGTCCGTCAGCCAGTCCAGCGTGAACAAGGGCGAGACGCTGCTGGATACGGCCTCCACCCTGAACGCCATGAACTGCGACCTGCTGGTGGTGCGCCACGCCCAGTCCGGCGCGCCGGCACTGCTGAGCCAGAAGGTGGAGGCCGCCGTCATCAATGCCGGGGATGGCACGCATGAGCACCCGACCCAGGCGCTGCTGGACGCCCTGACCATCCGCCGCCGCAAGGGCGCGCTGGAGAACCTGATCGTCGCCATCTGCGGCGACGTGCTGCACAGCCGGGTGGCGCGCAGCAACATCCACCTGCTCTCCGCCATGAACTGCCGGGTCCGCGTGGTCGGCCCGCCGACCCTCCTGCCCTCGGAGGTGGAGCGCATGGGCGTGGAGGTTTTCCACGACATGAAGTCGGGCCTGCGGGACGCCGACGTGGTCATGATGCTGCGCCTGCAGAAGGAGCGCATGGCCGGTGGCCTGGTCCCCTCGGCGCGCGAGTATTTCCGCTTCTTCGGGCTGGACAACGCCAAGCTGGCGGTCGCGAAGCCTGATGCCATCGTCATGCACCCGGGCCCGATGAACCGCGGTGTCGAGATCGACAGCGCCGTGGCCGACGACCCCACGCGCAGTGTCATCGGCGAACAGGTGGAAATGGGCGTGGCCGTCCGCATGGCGGTGCTCGACATCCTATCCCGCAACCTGCGGCGGAACGCCCGGCCATGATGCCCTCCCCGGATATTCTCTTCACCAATGCCCGGCTGGTCGACCCGGCCTCGGGCCTTGATGCGACGGGCAGCCTGCTGGTCAGCCGGGGCGTCATCGCCGACCACGGCGGCTCCCTCGGCGTGCCCGATGCCGCGGCCATCGTCGATTGTGGCGGCGCCGTACTGGCGCCCGGCCTGATCGACCTGCGGGCCAGCCTGGGCGAGCCCGGCAGCGAGTATCGCGAAACCATCGACAGTGCGGCGGAAGCGGCGGCGGCGGGCGGCATCACCACGCTCTGCGCCCTGCCAGATACCCAGACGCCGCTGGACGATCCGGCCCTGCTGCAATTCGTCTGGCGGCGGGGCGAAGCCGGCGGCAGCCTGTCCGTTCTGCCTTACGGCGCCGCCACCAAGGGTTGCGCCGGCAAGGAACTCTCGGAGTTCGGCCTGCTGCGGGAGGCCGGAGCGATTGCTTTCACCGATGGCACCCACGCCATCGGCAGCGCCCGCACCATGCGGCTGGCGCTCTCCTACGCCCGCGCCTTCGGCACCTTCGTGGTGCAGCACCCGGAGGAGCCGGACCTCGCCCGCGGCGGTGTGGCCACGGAAGGGGAGATGGCCACCCGCATGGGCCTGCCTGGCATTCCCGCTGCGGCCGAGGCCATGCTGGTGGCACGGGACATCGCGCTGGCCCGGATCACCGGAGGTCATGTGCATTTCGCCCATGTCTCCACCGGCGCGGCGCTGGACCTGATCCGGCAGGCGAAAGCTGAGGGGCTGCGCGTTACCTGCGATACCGCGCCCCCCTATTTCGACCTGAACGAGACCGCCATCGGCGACTTCCGCACCTATGCCAAGCTCTCCCCCCCGCTGCGGCGGGAGGAAGACCGGCTAGCCGTGGTGGCGGCGCTGAAGGACGGCACCATCGACGCCGTCGCCTCGGACCACCAGCCCCGCGACGCCGATGACAAGCGCCTTCCCTTCGCCCAGGCCGAGGCCGGTGGCGCCGGCCTCGCCACGCTGCTCGGCGTGACCCTGGCCCGCGTCCACGGCGGCGACCTCAGCCTGACCCAGGCCCTGGCCCTGCTGACGCAGAAGCCGGCCGAGCTGCTCGGTTTGGAGACCGGCCGCCTGAGCCGCGGCGCACCGGCCGATCTCGTGCTCTTCGATCTGGAACGCGGCTGGAAGGTCGAGGCCGGCAAGCTGCCGGGCAAGGCCCAGAATTCGCCATTCGACGGCCGGCCGCTCGAGGGCCGCGTGCTCGGCACATGGAAGGCCGGGCGGCGGGTCTTCGGATGAACGCACTGCTTCTGGCGGCCGCCATCGGCTATCTTTCCGGCTCCGTGCCCTATGGGCTGTTGCTGACGCGCGCGGCCGGGCTGGGCGACATCCGCAGCATCGGCAGCGGCAATATCGGCGCCACCAATGTGCTGCGCACCGGCAACAAGAAGGTGGCGGCCGGGACCCTGGTCCTGGATGCGCTGAAAGGCGCCGTGCCTGTCCTGGTGCTGGGCGCCCTCTGGGGCCGGGATGCCGGGCTGGCAGCGGGCATCGGCGCGCTGCTGGGGCATGTTTTCCCCGTCTGGCTTCGCTTCCAGGGCGGCAAGGGCGTGGCGACCGGCGCGGGCGTGCTGCTGGCGGCATCCTGGTGGATCGGCCTGCTCTGCGCCGTGATCTGGTTCGCCATGGCCAAGGTGACCCGCATCTCCTCCGCCTCAGCGCTCACCGCGTGCCTGGCGGCACCGGCCATCGCGCTGCTCTCGGGTGATCTGCGGCTGGCCGGCTTCGCCCTGGTGGTGGCGCTGGTGGTGATCTGGCGCCACCAGGACAATATCCGTCGCCTGCTGGCCGGCACCGAGCCGAGGATCGGCAAAGGCAAGTGACGCGGGCGGAGACCCTCGCGCTCCTGAGGCTGACGCGCACCGAGGGCATCGGCCCCCTCACCTGGCGTCGCCTGCTGGCGCAATACGACAGCGCCTCGGCCGCGCTGGATGCGCTGCCACGCCATGCGGCGCGCCGTGCCGCGCCCTTCACCCCGTTTCCGCAGGGGGAGGCGGAACGTGAACTGGACCGGCTGGAAGGCATGGGTGGCCGTTTCCTGGTCTGGGGCGAGGCGGATTACCCGCCGCTGCTGGCACTTCTGGAAGATGCGCCGCCAATGCTGGCGGCGATCGGCGACATCGGCTGCCTGCACGCGCGCCAGGTGGCCGTGGTCGGGGCCCGCAACGCCTCGGCCCTCGGCCGTCGCGTGGCGGAAGGGCTGGCCGAGGCTCTGGCGGCCGAGGGGATCGTTATCACCTCCGGCCTCGCGCGCGGCATCGATGGTGCCGCGCATCAGGGGGCGCTTCGCCGCGGCCGCAGCGTCGGCGTCGTGCCGGGCGGCATCGATATCGCCTATCCGCTTGAACACGCCGAATTGCAGTCGAACCTCGCGGAAGGCGGTGCCCTGGTGGCCGAGGCGCCACTCGGCACCGCCCCCATCGCCCGGCACTTTCCACGACGGAACCGCATTATCGCCGGCCTCAGCCTTGGCGTGGTGGTGGTGGAAGCCGCCTGGCGCTCCGGCACGCTGATGACGGCGCGGTTGGCGCTGGAAGCCGGCCGCGAGGTCTTCGCCGTGCCAGGCAGCCCGCTGGACCCCCGCTGCGCGGGCTCCAACGAGCTCATCCGCCAAGGCGCGCATCTGACCGGCCGAGCCGAGGATGTGCTGGAACACCTGCCGGAATCCCCGCGCGAGGCGCCTCTGTTCCGTCTCAAACCGGCGGCACCGGCCCAAAAACCGCCCGCCCAGCTTCCAGTCACTGAAGGCGACGCCGCCCATCTCCTTGATTTAATAGGAAACAGCCCGGTCGCTGTTGACGAGTTGCTTCGGCGCTGCCACCTCTCGACTGCTGCGGTGCAGGGTCTCCTGCTGGATTTGGAGCTGGAAGGGCGGATTGAAACCCTTGCCGGCAACCGTGTTGTTCGCAGTGACTGAGTACGTTCCCGCCTGGGTCCGGCCCGCCCCCATTGTGGCCAGAGAGAGCACGCGACACCTGCCATGACCGACGTCGTCGTCGTCGAATCGCCGGCCAAGGCGAAGACCATTAACAAATACCTGGGCCATGACTTCACAGTCCTGGCCAGCTTCGGCCATGTGCGCGACCTGCCGCCCAAGGATGGCAGCGTGCGGCCCGAGGAAGATTTCGCCATGGACTGGTCCTCCGAGGACCGGGGCGAGAAGCAGGTGGCGGCCATCGCCAAGGCTCTGAAAGGGGCGACGCGCCTCTTCCTGGCCACCGACCCGGATCGCGAGGGCGAGGCCATCTCCTGGCATGTGCAGGAGATGCTGCGGCAGAAAGGCGCGCTGAAGGGGATCGAGGTCCATCGGATCACCTTCAACGAGATCACCAAGCGGGCCGTGCAATATGCGCTGGAACATCCGCGTGACCTCGATACGCCGCTGATCGAGGCCTATCTGGCGCGGCGTGCGCTGGATTACCTGGTGGGCTTCACCCTCTCCCCCGTGCTCTGGCGCAAGCTGCCCGGCAGCCGCTCCGCCGGGCGCGTGCAATCCGTCGCGCTGCGCCTGATCTGCGAGCGCGAGGCTGAGATCGAGGCCTTCAGGCCGCGCGAATACTGGACGGTCGAGGGCAAGTTCCTGACCGTCAACGGCGCGCCCTTCACGGCGCGGCTGACGCATCTGGGCGGCAAGCGGCTGGATCAGTTCGACCTGCCGGACGAGGCCAGCGCCATGCGCGCCAAGGCCGCCGTCGAGGCCGGCGCCTTCAGCATCGCCAGCGTCGAGAAGAAGCGCGTCCGCCGCAATCCGCCGCCGCCCTTCACCACCTCCACGCTGCAGCAGGAATCCTCGCGCAAGCTGGGCTTCGGCGCGCAGCAGACGATGCGCCTGGCACAGCAGCTCTACGAGGGCGTGGACATTCAGGGCGAGACGGTCGGCCTGATCACGTACATGCGGACCGACGGCGTGCAGATGGCGCGGGAGGCGATGTTCGCCATCCGCGATCATGTGAAGGACGCGTTCGGCGCCGAATACATCCCCGCGGCGCCGCGCGAGTATTCCTCCAAGGCCAAGAACGCCCAGGAAGCGCATGAAGCCGTCCGCCCGACCGATGTGGGCCGCACGCCGGAACAGGTGGCGCGCTTTCTCACCGTTGAGCAGCGCCGCCTCTACGAGCTGGTCTGGAAGCGTGCCGTCGCCAGCCAGATGCAGTCAGCCGAGCTGGACCAGACGGCGGTGGATGTTGCCGACAAATCCGGGCAGGTGAAGCTGCGCGCCACCGGCAGCGTCATCGCCTTCGACGGCTTCCTGAAGCTGTATCGGGAAGACGTGGACGACGCGGCCGGCGATGACGAGGAAGGCCGTACGCTGCCGCCGATGCGCCAGGACGACCCGGCGAAGCTTGGCGCCGCGCAGGCCGACCAGCATTTCACCCAGCCGCCGCCACGCTATTCCGAGGCCTCGCTGGTGAAGAAGATGGAGGAGCTCGGCATCGGCCGCCCCTCCACCTATGCCTCCATCCTGCAGACGTTGCAGGACCGCGACTATGTGAAGCTGGACAAGCGCCGCTTCATGCCGGAGGACCGCGGGCGGCTGGTCACCAGCTTCCTCGTGTCCTTCTTCGAGCGTTACGTCGACCCCCATTTCACGGCCGGGCTTGAGGAGCAGCTGGACGACATCTCCGGCGGCCGGGCCGACTGGCGCGCGGTGATGCGTGCCTTCTGGGAGGAATTCAACGCCGCCGTCGCCGCTACCAAGGACCTGACGATCAGCGCGGTCATCGATGCGCTGGACGAGGAGCTGGGCCCGCACTTCTTCCCCACTCCCGCAGATGGGGGCGACCCGCGTGCCTGCCCGAGCTGCTCCAATGGCAGACTGGGGCTGCGCCTCGGCCGCAACGGCGCCTTCATCGGCTGCTCCAACTACCCGGAATGCCGCTATACCCGGCCCCTGGCCGTGCCGGGCGCCGAGGGTGACGCGGAGGGCGGAGGGCTGGCGGGCGGCGTGCGTGAGCTGGGCGTGGACCCCGTGACCGGGCAGGACGTGACGCTGCGGCGTGGCCCCTATGGGGTCTATGTGCAGCTTGGCGAAGGCGGCACCGACCAGAAGGGCAAGGCCATCAAGCCGAAGCGCACCAGCCTGGCGCGCGGCATGGACCCGGAGACGCTGACGCTGGAGCGTGGCCTGGCGCTGCTCTCCCTGCCCCGCGTGATCGGCCTGCACCCCGAGACCGGCGACGAGATCACCGCCGCCATCGGCCGCTTCGGGCCCTATGTGAAGATGGGCAGCATCTTCAAGTCGCTCGACAAGGATGACGACGTCCTCTCGATCGGCATCAACCGCGCCGTTTCCCTGCTGGCGGATGCCGCTGCCCGGGTGCGCTCGCTCGGCCCCCATCCCAAGGATGGGGAGCCGGTCGAGGTGAAGAAGGGACGCTTCGGCCCCTTCGCCCAGCATGCCGGCATGGTGGCCAGCCTGCCGCGCGACATGACGATGGAGGAGATCACCCTCGATCAGGCCGTGGCGCTGCTGGCCGAGAAGGGCAAGAAGCTGCCGCCCCGTGGCAAGAAGGGCGCGGCGGCCAAGAAGGCTCCGGCCAGGAAGGCGGCCGCCACCCCGGCCGGGGATGCTGCGGAGAAGCCGAAGAAGGCGCCCGCCGCCCGCAAGCCGGCATCGAAGGCCAAGACCACGGCCACGAAGAAGCCCGTCACAAAGAAGCCTGCCGCCAAGAAGGCGCCCGCGGCCAAGCGTGAAAAGGTGAAGGCCTGAGCGGGGCCCCGGACCGGGACGAAGGCAGCGGCATGGCGCCGCTGCCGACGCGGGAGCAGCTTCGCCGCTTCCTGCGTGAGGCGCCGGGCGATGTCGGCAAGAGCGACATCGTCCGTCACTTCGGCCTCTCGGTAGAACAACGCCCGGCACTGCGCGAGTTGCTGCGGCAACTGGAGGCGGAGGGTGTCGTCGCCCGCTCCGGCCGCCGCCGCGCGCGGGACGCGCAGAAGCTGCCGGAGATCGCGGTGGTCGAGGTCTTCGGCATCGACCCCGATGGCGACCCGCTGGCCCGTCCGGTGGACTGGGAAGGCCAGGGCCGCCCCCCGCTGGTCTATATGCGCCCGGAACGCCCGGGGCAGCCGGCCCTGGCGCCGGGGGAGCGCGTGCTGGCCCGGCTGCGCCCGATGGGCGGCGACAAATACGATGGCCGCACCTTCAAGCGCCTGGGCGGCGGCGGACCCGTGCGGGTTCTCGGCATCGTTCAGGGCAACCGGCTGGTGCCGGTCGACAAGCGCCAGAAATCCGAATGGTCGATCCCCGCCGGTGAGGATGGCGGGGCCGATGCGGACGAGCTGGTGCTGGCCGAGCCTATCACTCATTTCGGCGCCGGGCTGCGGCCCGTGCGCGTGGTGGAGCGGCTGGGGCGGATGGATTCGCCCCGTGCCGTCTCACTGATCTGCATCCACCAGCACGGCATTCCCGATACCTTCCCCTCCCAGGCGCTGGCCGAGGCCGAGGCCGCGGGTCCGGTGGACCTGCAGGGGCGGGAGGATCTGCGGGCCCTCCCCCTCGTCACCATCGATGGCGAGGATGCGCGGGATTTCGACGACGCTGTCTGGGCAGAAGCACAGGGCAGCGGCTGGCGCGTCATCGTCGCCATCGCCGATGTCGCGCATTACGTGCGCGCCGGCAATGCGCTGGACGACGAGGCGCGGCTGCGCGGCAACAGCGTCTACTTCCCCGACCGCGTCGTACCGATGCTGCCGGAGGCAATCTCCAACGGATGGTGTAGCCTGAAGCCCGGCGAGAACCGTGGCTGCCTGTTCGTTGAGATGCAGATCGACGCGGGCGGCTACAAGACCGCGCATCGCTTCGGCCGCGGGCTCATGCGCTCCGCCGCGCGGCTGACCTATGAACAGGTGCAGGAAGCCCGTGCGCGCGGCGAGATGCCGGAGATCCTGTCGCCGCTCTTCGGTGCCTATGAGGCCTTGCTGGCAGCGCGGGAGCAGCGCGGCACGCTGGATCTCGACCTGCCCGAGCGCCGCGTCATGCTGGACGAGGACGGTCAGGTGCAGGACGTGGTGCCCCGTGCCCGGCTCGACTCGCATCGCCTGATCGAGGAATTCATGGTCGCCGCGAATGTCTGCGCGGCGGAGACGCTGGAGACGACAGGCCAGCCCTGCATGTACCGCGTGCATGACCGGCCATCGGACGAGAAGCTGGAGGGGTTGCGCCAGTTCCTCGACAGTTTCGACCTGGATCTGCCTGCCGCCGGCGAGCTGCGCCCCCGCCATTTCGCCGAGCTGCTGGAGCGCACCAAGGATCTACCGGAAGCGCGGCTGATCCATGAGGCGGTGCTGCGTGGACAGTCACAGGCTGAATACAGCCCCGAGAATATCGGCCATTTCGGCCTGGCGCTGCCACGCTATGCCCATTTCACCAGCCCGATCCGCCGCTATGCCGATCTGCTGGTGCATCGTGCGCTGATCGCCGGTTTGAAGCTGGGGCCGGAGACTATTCCGCAGGCCGGCAGCGCCGAATTCGCCGCCCTCGGCGAGCGGATCACCCGCGCCGAGCGCCGAGCGGCGGCGGCCGAGCGTGATGCGGTGGACCGGTATCTGACCGGCTTTATGGCGACACGCACTGGCAGCATATTCGCTGCGCGCATTTCGGGGGTGACACGGTTCGGTCTCTTCGTCACCGTGGAGGAGAATGGCGCGAGCGGAATCGTGCCATTATCATCCCTGCCGGACGATCGATGGATTTACGAGGAGGCCGAACGCCGGCTCTCCGGCCGCAACACGCGGCTGGCTTTCAGCCTGGGACAGGCCGTCGAGGCCCGTCTGGCCGAGGCAGCGCCGCTGACCGGCGGCCTGGTCTTCCACATCCTTCAGGGCGTGCCGCCACGCGGCGCGAGGAAGCGGTAGCGGCCCGGCCGCGCCTGACCCGCCGCCTGGCCTTGCGGCTGGCCATGGCGCTTCTGCTGACCCTGCTGGCGGCGCCCGGCCGGGCGCAGGAAGCCGCCTTTCCCCGTCCAGCCGTGCTGCCGGTGCTGCAACAGGCCTTCGAGGCCATCATCGAACGCCATCTGGAAACCGCCGCACCCGGCGACATGGCCTTGTGGTCGCTGCGCGGCCTGGGCGCGGTGGATACCCGCCTCAGCACCGAGGCGCGGGGCGGGATGATCCGGCTGACGATCGACGATCAGTTGCTGGCCGAGCTGCCGGTGCCGCCTTCCCTGCCCCCCGAACCACCGGCCGGCCGGGGCAGGCAGGCCGACCAGGGCGAGATCCTGGCGGCGACACTGACGCGTTTCTATGCCGCTGCCTGGGCCGCCTCGCCCCTGTTGCAACGCGCCGGTGTGGAGCGGGTGCTCCAGGCAGGCTTCGATGAGCTGTTCAACCATCTCGACCCGTACAGCCGCTACGTGACCTCCCAGGAGGCCTTGCAGGCGCGGGAACGGCGTGTGGGCCAGTCCTCGCTCGGCCTGCGGCTGGCCGCGGGCCGGCGCGGCAGTGTCGTCATCGCGGCCCTGATCCTGGACGGCCCGGCGGCCCAGGCCGGGCTGCGGGAGGGCGACCAGCTACTCTCCATCGACGGCTACACCGTCTCCGCCCGGCGGATCCTGGATGCCGCTGAGTTGCTGGAGGGCCTCCCCGGCAGCGACGTGACGCTGGTATTGCGCCGGGGTGGGCAGCGCTTCTCCGTCACGCTACTGCGGAGCACGCGGGCGGCTGCGACCGTGCGGGCGGAGCAGCAGGGCGGCATCCTCTGGCTTCGGCTCTCCGCTTTCTCCTCCAACACCAGCGAGGCGCTGACGGAGGCACTGAACAACGCCTTCGCCTCCCCGCAGCCGCCGGTCGGCATCGTGCTGGACCTGCGTGGCAACCGCGGCGGCATCCTCTCCCAGGCCATCAGCGCGGCCGATGCCTTCCTGATCAACGGCCCGGTGGCCAGCAGCCTGGGCCGCCACGCCGCTTCGGTGCGCTCCTGGAACGCCGCTGGCACCGACCTCGCGCAGGACCGGCCGGTGGTGGTGCTGGTCGATGGCCGCACGGCCTCCTCGGCCGAGATCGTGGCGTCGGCGCTATCGGACCGGAGCCGCGCCGTGGTGGTCGGCAGCTCAACCCTGGGCAAGGGCCTGATCCAGGTCGTCGTCCCCCTCCCCAATGGGGCGGAGGTGCTGATCTCCTGGTCGCGTGTGCTGGCGCCACTGGGCTGGCCCGTGCAGGGCCTGGGCGTGCAGCCGGACATCTGCACCAGCCTGGGGCTGGAGGCGGCACGGAGTGAGCTGGCGCAACTCGGCGCCGGCCAGGCGCCCCGCCAGGTGGTGCTGGCCCGGCTGCGCGCCGCGCGGGCGCCGGTGCCGGCCAGCGAAGTCGCCGCTCTGCGCGCCACCTGCCCCCCGGCGGAGGAGCGGGAACTGGATTCGGAGGTGGCGAAGGCGCTGATCGAGCATCCGCGACTCTATCTCACAGCGCTATCGCGCTGAAAAATCGGGTTCGATGCCAGGATGTGCTTGACTGCTGCGGCCAGCGGGGTAGTTTCCGCGACCTCATGGTACCCGGGAATGCGGTTCCGTATCGCCCGGCCTAGAGCAGCGCAGACCGCGTCGCAAGACCGACCCCCCCGCCGGGGCGACCACGGAAGATAGTCATGGCCAAGTCCAATACCATCCTGATCAAGCTCGTCAGCACCGCCGACACCGGGTACTTCTACGTGACGAAGAAGAACACTCGCTCGACGACGAACAAGCTGGAGTTCAAGAAGTACGACCCCGTCGCGCGCAAGCACGTCGTCTTCCGCGAAGGCAAGATCAAGTAAGCACGCCGCCCGCCCCAGGGCGGACAGGATCGTGCCGGAGAAAGGCCATACCCCCGAGGGTATGGCCTTTTCCGCGTGGATAGGCGGCTGCGTCAGACCACCCCGGCGCTGCGGCGGCGCCAATCCTCCTGCCGGGCAAGCTCCACACGGTTCCGGCCATTGGCTTTGGCGCGGTAGAGCGCGGCATCGGCGGCCGAGGTCAGGTCATCCGGCGTATCCCCGGGCCGGCTGATCGCCACCCCGATGCTGGCGGTGATCTCAAGGCTGTTCTGCGGTTCCAGCCGCACAGGGCTTTCCAGCAGGCAGCCACGAAGCCGCTCAGCCACCTGCAACGCCTCTTCCTCGCCGGCGCCGGCCATGGCGACGACAAATTCCTCGCCCCCGAAACGGGCCATCACATCCACGGCCCGCAGATGCTGGCGCATGCGCTGCGTCACATCCTGCAGCACCCGGTCGCCGGCCGCATGGCCATAGGTGTCGTTGACCGTCTTGAAGCGGTCGACATCCAGCATCAGCAGGGCCACGCTGCCGGCACGCAGCAGCCCTTCCAGATGCCGGGTGATATAGCGGCGGTTGCGGAGGCCCGTCAGCCCGTCCGTCACAGCCAGTTCCAGCGACTGGGTCAGCTCAGACTGCAGTCGTTCCTGGTAGCGCTTGCGGCGGATCTGGTTGCGGGCCCGCGCCCGCAACTCATTCGGGTCCACCGGACGCAGCACATGTTCATTGGCACCCAGGTCGAAGCCGCGCAGGACCAGGTCCCGCTGATCGGCGTCGGCAATCAGCAGCACCGGAAGATCGCGTGTGGCGGCCTGGGCCCGCAGGCGGGATGCCAGTCGCAACCCGGTGCCGCCATCCAGTGAGAGGCTGAGCAGAGCCAGATCGAAGGAGCCCTCCGCCAGCATGGTCCAGGCGGCCGCGGAATCGGGGGCAAGACGGATATTGATGCCGTCTCCGGACAATACGCTGGCCAGCAGTTCCGCCTCGTTGACATCCTCCGTCGCCAGCAGCGCCTCAGCTCCCACCAGACTGGCCGAAGGCTGCGGCTGTGGCGTGAAGCCAAGGTCCCGCGCCGTCTCGGCCCGTAGGCGGAAGGCGTCGAGCACCTGCTTCACACGGAGCAGGGCCCGCAGCCGGGCGAAGAGGGCCTCGTGGTCAACCGGCTTGGACAGAAAGTCGTCGGCCCCGGCCTCCAGCCCCCGTACGCGCTCGGCCGGGTCGACCAGGGCGGTGATCATGACCACCGGGATATGCGCGGTATCGGGATTGGCCTTCAGGCGGCGGCAGACTTCGTAGCCGTCCATGCCGGGCATCATGACGTCCAGCAGGATGACGTCCGGCATCCAGTCGGCCGCACGCGCCAGTGCCTCCGGCCCGGAGGAGGCCAACATGACCTCGTAATATTCGGCGTTCAGCCGTGCTTCCAGCAGACGCAGGTTAGCGGCGATATCGTCCACCACCAGGATACGCGCAGTCATGCCGCCGGCTCCTCCGCCGAAGGAAGTCGACGGGGGACCGGAAGTCCCCCACCAAGCAGGTCACAGGGCAGCCACTCCCCCCCGTGTCCGGACGAGGATAGCGGCGCGGCGGATGGGACCGCCAGCGGCAAGCTGAGTTCGACCTGCCAACAATGTTTGGCAGCATCCGGCCTCCGCGACTAGTATCCGCAGCCTTCGGACTAGGGCTTAACGGGGTTGGAACTGCGTTTTCCCGAAAAGCTGCTCGCGCTCCGCTTCACTCATCGGCCCTTGCCGCTGACTCTCCGACAGGACGGCCACGCCACGCTGCACCGCCGGGCGGGCTTCGATCACATCGTGCCAGCGCTTGACCGCGGGATAATCGGCCAGATCGATGCCCCGGCGGTCCGGGTTGCGGACCCAGGGGAAGGTCGCGATGTCCGCGATCGAATACTCGTCGCCGGCCAGGTATGGACTCTCGGACAGGCGCTTCTCCAGCACGCGGTGCAGGCGCTTCACCTCATTGCCATAGCGCTCGATGGCATAGGGAATCTTCTCCGGCGCATAGGCCGCGAAGTGGTTGTACTGGCCGAACATCGGCCCCACGCCGCCCATCTGGAACATCAGCCATTGCAGGCAGGCGTAGCGTGCCTCGGGGTTCGCCGGGATCAGTCGGCCCGCCTTCTCGGCGAGGTAGATCAGGATCGCGCCGCTCTCGAAAAGCTGCAGGCGCTGGCCTCCCGGCCCCGCCGGGTCAACAATGGCGGGGATACGATGATTGGGCGTGATGGCCAGGAACTCCGGCCTGAACTGCTCGCCCTTGCCGATATCCACCGGCACGACGCGGTAGGGGAGCCCCAGTTCCTCCAGCGCGATATGCACCTTGTGGCCGTTCGGGGTCGGCCAGCTCCAAACCTCGATAGTCATGCTCCACCTCCATCTGCTCCGAAAGCAGATGGTATCGGCGGCCCCCGCTGCAAGCCGGATCTACCGGCCGGCGATGTCCGAGACGAAGCCGGACATCACCATCCCCAGGACAAGGTCCAACAGGACGAAGCCGGCCGCCCGGGCGCCGCTGATCTGCAGCGCCAGCGCCGTCGCGAACCACTGCAGCCACAGCGCATAGCCCAGCCCGGCCAGTTCCATGCCCTGCACCAGCCAACCCGGCAGGCCAAGGCCGGCCAGCAGGGCCAGCAGAAGGATCACGCCGTACTGCACGAAGCTGGCCCAGTTCCAGGCGGCCAGGAAGCGCGGCCAGAGTGCCCCACGGCCTGCCGCAAGCGCCATGGGCAGCGAGGCCAGGGCATAGCCGGCCCACCCCACCGTGAAGCCGCAAAGCTCCGCCAGCAGGCCACGGCTGGAGAGCGGCACGTCGCTCAGCACGACGCGCAGCAACAGGAAAATGGGCAGGCAGAACACTGCCGCCCAGAAGGAGCGGCCGGCACCCGCGGCCGAAAGCGGCATCAGCATGATGCCTTCCGCCCGGCCGCGCGCCAGCATCAGCGCGCCGCGCAGGCCGGCCCGCAACTCGGCACGTTGCACCGCGCTGGGCAGGGGCGGGATCAGGCGGAAACCTGCGCTGGCAACAGCGCCGAGATAACGGCGGCATAGAGGCGGGCGAGCGAGCGCAGTTCCTCCACCCCCGTCGATTCATCGGCCTTGTGCATGGTGGTGCCCACGGCGCCCAGTTCGGCGACTGGGCAGTAACTGGCTATGAAGCGGGCATCCGAGGTGCCGCCGCCGGTATCCAGCACCGGCTCGATCCCCGCCACCCGCCGGGTCGCCGCCTGCAGGGCCGCGACGAAGTCGCCAGGTTGCGTCAGGAAGGATTCGCCGGAGCAGGAAACATCCAGCTCGTAGCGAGCCCCCTCGCCTTCCAGCACGTCGCGGATGCGCTGCGTCAGGGAAGCACTGCTATGCAGGTCGTTGAAGCGGATGTTCAGCCGCGCCCGCGCCACCGGCGGGATGACGTTGGTGGCGGGGTTGCCGACATCGAAGCTGGTAACCTGCAACGTCGAGGGCTCGAACCATTGGCTGCCCTGGTCCAGCGGCTCGGCCGTCAGGCTGTGCAGGACGCGCACGAGGCGATGGATCGGATTGTCGGCGCGCTGCGGATAAGCGCTGTGGCCCTGCACGCCGTGCAGCGCGATGGCGACATTCATGCTGCCGCGCCGGCCGATCTTGATGGTATCGCCCAGCCGCGCCTTGCTGGTCGGCTCGCCCACGATGCACATATCCGGCACCTGGCCATTCGCCTGCATCCACTCCAGCACCCGCACGGTGCCGTCGGTGGCCGGGCCTTCCTCATCGCCGGTGATCAGCAGGGAGAGGCTGCCGGGCAGGTCCCGCGGCAGCGAGGCGACGGCGGCGATCCAGGCGGCGATGCCACCCTTCATGTCCACCGCGCCACGGCCATAGACGATTCCGTCCCGCACCTCCGCCCCAAAGGGATCGGCGGTCCAGCCGCTGACGTCGCCCGGCGGCACGACGTCGGTATGGCCGGCGAAGCAGAGATGCGGGGCCTGCGTCCCGCGGCGCGCGAAGAGATTCTCGGTCTCGCCGAAACGCAGGCGGGTGCAGGTGAAGCCGAGCGGCTCCAATGCCGCCTCCAGCACCGCCATGGCTCCCGCATCGGCGGGGGTCACGCTCGGGCAGCGAATGAGGTCCTGGAGGAGCGGCAAAGGGTCCATGCGAAGGATCAGTCCCGCAGCAGTTCGTTGATGCTGGTCTTGCTGCGGGTCTGCGCGTCCACCCGCTTCACGATCACCGCGCAATAGAGGCTGGGGCCCGGCGTGCCGTCCGGCAGCGGCTTGCCCGGCAGGCTGCCCGGCACCACCACGGAATAGGGCGGCACATGGCCGATGAAGACCTCACCCGTCGCGCGGTCGACGATCCTGGTGGAGGCGCCAAGGAAGACGCCCATGGAGAGCACGCTGCCCTCGCCCACGATCACGCCCTCGGCCACCTCGGAGCGGGCACCGACGAAGCAGTTGTCACCGATGACGACCGGGTTGGCCTGCAGCGGCTCCAGCACGCCGCCAATGCCGGCGCCGCCGGAGATGTGGCAGTTCTTGCCGATCTGGGCGCAGGAACCGATGGTGGCCCAGGTATCGACCATCGTGTTCTCGTCGACGAAGGCGCCGAGATTCACGAAGGACGGCATCAGCACCACGCCCTTCGCGATATAGGCGGAGCGGCGCACCACGGCACCCGGCACGGCGCGGAAGCCGGCTTCCTTGAAGCGGTTCTCGCCCCAGTCCTTGAACTTCAGCGGAACCTTGTCATAGGCACCGAGGCCGACATCCATCGGCGCGCTGTCTTCCAGGCGGAAGGACAGCAGAACAGCCTGCTTCAGCCACTGGTTAACTTTCCAGCCACCCTGCCCGTCAGGCTCCGCCACGCGGGCCTTGCCGGAATCCAGCAGTTCCAGCGCCGCCTCGATCGCCTCACGGTCCGCGCCCTGGGTCGCGGGAGAGATCTCGGCGCGGCGAGCCCAGAGGCCCTCGATGGTGGAGGAGAGGCTGGCGAGGTCCATGCGAATGCATCCCGGTCGGCGAAGCTGAAAAAAGCGGTTCGCGCCGGTATCGGGTCGGGCCGGGCCGCTGTCAACAACGGCCCGGCCGAACGTCACGGACGGATCAGCGTGCCCGCCCCGCCCTCGGTGAAGAGTTCGATCAGCACGGCATGCGGCACGCGTCCATCGACGATGACTGCCCCCTTCACGCCCTTCTCGATGGCATAGATGCAGGTCTCGATCTTCGGGATCATGCCGCCCGAGATCCAGCCGGCGGCGATTCCGGCCCGCGCCTCGGCCACCGTCATCTCCGGGATCAGCTTCTTATCGGCATCCAGCACGCCGGCGACATCCGTCAGCATCAGCAGGCGGGAGGCGCTCAGCGCGCCGGCGATGGCGCCGGCCGCCGTATCGGCATTGATGTTGTAGGTCTGGCCATCCGCGCCCACGCCCACGGGGGCCACCACCGGCACAATCTGCGCGCCGATCAGCAACTCCAGCACATGCGGGTCCACCGTATCCGGCTCCCCCACGAAGCCGAGGTCCAGCACCTTCTCGACATTGTCGGCCGGGTCGCGCCACATGCGCTCCAGCTTGCGGGCGCGGATCAGGCCGCCATCCTTGCCGGAAATGCCCACAGCGATGGCGCCGGCGCGGGTGATGCAGTCCGCCACCTGCTTGTTGACGGTGCCGCTGAGTACCATCTCCACCACATCAACGGCCTCGGCATCGGTGACGCGCAAGCCGTTGATGAAGGTGGACTGGACGTTCAGCCGCTTCAGCATGGCGTTGATCTGCGGTCCGCCGCCATGCACGACCACGGGGTTCACGCCCACCTGCTCCAGCAGGGCGATATCGCGGCCGAAGCGGTTGGCCGCCTCCTCCTCGCCCATCGCGTGGCCGCCGTATTTCACGACGATGGTCTGGTCGTCGTATCGCTTCAGTAACGGCAATGCCTGGGCGAGGAGTTCCATCTGGCTGCGCGCTTCTTCGGTCATGACGGTTCCTTCGCCGGCGGGGCCTTGTCCGCGCCGCGTCTAAGATGCGCGGGGCGAAGGGTCAAGGGATGCCCTCAGGCGGCCAGCGCCGCCAGTTCCGCCCGCAGCTCCGGGATACCGAGCCCGGTCTCGCTGCTGGTGGTGATCACCAGCGGATGCGCGGCGGTGTATTTCTTCACCAGTGCCTGCGCGTCCTCCTGCCGCTTCTCCAGTTGCGCGGGCTTCACGTCATCAGCCTTGGTCAGCACGATCTGGAAGGTCACGGCGGCCTCGGTCAGCAGCTTCATGGCGGCGTGATCCGAGGCCTTGGTCTCGATACGCGAGTCCAGCAGCAACACGACGCGACGCAGATTCGGACGGCCGCGGAGGAAGTTGAACATCAACCCCTGCCAGTCCTCCTTCACGCTCTTGGCGGCCTGGGCGTAGCCGTAGCCAGGCATGTCCACCAGCACCAGCCGGTCGCCGAGGTTGAAGAAGTTCAGCTGCTTGGTGCGGCCTGGCGTGTGCGAGACACGCGCCAGGCTGTTCTGCCCCGTCAGAGCATTGGTGAGGGAGGATTTGCCGACATTGGAGCGGCCGCAGAAAGCCACTTCCGGCAGCCCGGGGTCGGGCAGCTGATCGATTTTCTGCGCCGCATAGAAGAAGGTGCAGGGGCGGCAAAAGAGCAGCCGCCCTGCCTCCAGCACCGCCGCGCGCTCTTCCTCGTCCCTCACCTCGGCCAGACCGGTCACATCCGCACTCCTTACCGCTTCGCCTTGGCCAGCTTGATGGCCTGGGCGCGTTCCCGCCGCTCATGGCGCCCGATCCAGGCCTGCTGCGCCACGGAGAGCAGGTTGTTCCAGGACCAGTAGATCACCAGGCCCGCCGGGAAGGAGGCCAGCATGAAGGTGAAGATCACCGGCATCCAGGCGAAGATCTTGGCCTGGATCGGGTCCGGCGGCGTCGGGTTCATCTTCTGCTGCAGGAACATGGT
Organism: Roseomonas marmotae; assembly: GCF_017654485.1. NCBI lineage: Bacteria > Pseudomonadati > Pseudomonadota > Alphaproteobacteria > Acetobacterales > Roseomonadaceae > Roseomonas > Roseomonas marmotae. The sequence continues at coordinate 2,484,407 of NZ_CP061091.1, forward strand.
GACGCCCATGATGATCGCCCAGACCGGCATGTGCAGCATGGCCGGCGGATCCCAGGGAATCGTCCCGAAGAGCGTGAAGAGGTTGGTCGGGTCCGGCGCCGAAAGGTCATGGATCCAGCCGAAGAACGGCGCGTGCCGCATTTCGATGGTGACGAACAGCACCTTGTAGAGGGCGAAGAAGACCGGGATCTGGATCAGGATGGGCAGACAGCCAGAGGCGGGATTCACCTTCTCCGTCTTGTACAGCGCCATCATCTCCGCCTGGGCCTTGGCCGGGTCGTCCTTGTACCGCTCACGCACCTCCGTCATCTTCGGAGCCAGCATCTTCATGCGCTCCATCGACTTGTAGGCCTTGCTGGCAAGCGGGAAGAACACCGCCTTCAGGAACACCGTGAAGACCAGAATGGCGATGCCGAAGTTACCGAACTGCCGGTACAGCCAGTCCAGCGCGTAGAAGAACGGCTTGGTCAGGAAGTAGAACATGCCGAAATCGATCGCTTTGTCGAAATCGGTGATGTGCAGGTCGTCCTGGTAGCGATCCAGCAGATGCACTTCCTTGGCGCCCGCGAAGACGCGGGTACCCAGCGAGCCGGTCGCGCCAGCGGCCACCTGCTGCGCAGCGGGCGGCGCGAAGTCCACCTGCCAACGGTCCTGCCAGCCATCCGGCACATGACGCCAGGAAGCGCTCATCGGCTGCGCGGCGTCGATCGGGTTGATGGCGGTCAGCCAGTACTTGTCCGTGAAGCCGGCCCAACCACCATTGGTCTGCCGCTCCATCACCACGCCCCGCTGCTCGGGGCCGGTGTCCTTGGCGCTCTTGTAGGTGGTCTCATACAGGCGGCCATCCAGCACGCCCACGAAGCCTTCATGCAGGATGTAGAAGCCGGACACCTGCGGCGTCGTCTCGCGGCGGATCCGCGTCCAGGGCAGCACGGAAACCGCCTCGGCACCGTTGTTCACCAGCCGCTGATCGACTGTGAACATGTAGTTCTCGTCCAGGCCCAGCACGATCTGGAAGATCTGCCCCTGGCCATTGTCCCAGGACAGCGTCACCGGCTTGCCCGGCGCCAGAGGCCCGCCCTCGGCGGTCCAGTCCGACTCGTTGTCCGGCACGCGGGTGCGGCCATCGGCGGCCGTCCAGCCCCACTGTGCGTAATATGGCTCCGCCTCGTCCCGCGTCGCGAAGAGGCGAACGTTCGGCGAGAGCTTGCTGGTGGTCTCGTGATAGTCCTTCAGGATCAGGTCATCGAGCCGCGCGCCGCGCAGGCTGAGGCTGCCGGCCACGCGCGGGCTTTCGATCTTCAGCCGCTCCGCCGGGGGCCGATTGGCCGCGGCGGCCTGGGCTGCAGCGGCCGTGCCTGGGGCGGCCGGCGCTACCGTCGGGGTATCTGCGCCCGGCGTGGTCTGCTGACTGGCGACAGCCGGCGCCGGATCAGGCGTCGGGGTCGTCTCACGCTTCCACAGCTCGAAGCCCAGGACGATGAGGATCGAGAGCGCGATCGCCGCGAAAAGTCGCTTCTGGTCCATCGGGGTGGTGCCATCAGGCCTTCTGGTGGGCCGCCGTCGAAGCCGGCGGGCAATTCGGTTCCGCTTCCGTCTTCCCCGGGCCAGGGGTCGGAAGCGGTACGGGGTCGTATCCCCCAGGATGCCAGGGATGGCAACGGAGCAAGCGCCGCGCGGTAAGCCAGGAGCCCTGCGCGGCGCCGTGAATGTCCAGCGCCTCGATCGCATAGGCGCTGCAATGCGGGTAGAAGCGGCAATGGCTGCCGATGACCCCTCGCAGCGTCAGCTGGTAGGTGCGCACCGCGCCCTTCAGCACCAGCACCGCCGGGCGCCAACCCTTGGGCCTGCTGCCCGCCAGCCGCTTCACGGCGTGACGCCGAGCTGCTTCAACAGCCCGCGCAGGTCGCCCAGCAACTGGCGAAAGGGACGATCGCCGGTGGCGTCGCGCCCGATCATCACGAGGTCCCAGCCCGCCGGCGCTTCCGCACCCAGCATCAGCCGCGCGGCCTCGCGCAGCCGCCGCTTGGCGCGGTTCCGCGCCACGGCGTTGCCCAGCTTCTTGGTCGCGGTGAAGCCCACGCGAAGAGGCCCCGGCGCGCCCGGCAGAGCCTGCAGAACCAGGCCCGGCCGTGCCGCGCGGTTGCCTTTGCCGGCGACGCGCAGGAATTCGCGCCGCCGCTTCAGTCGAGGCGGTGAGGCCAATGGCTGCTCTCCCGCTCCGCCCGGAGTCTCAGGCGGAAAGCTTCTTCCGGCCCTTGGCGCGGCGGTTGCTCAGAACCTTGCGGCCGCCCACAGTCTCCATGCGGGTGCGGAAACCGTGCCGGCGCTTCCGGACGAGCTTCGAGGGCTGATACGTACGCTTCACGAGCGTTACTCCGTCAAAAAATCAGATCCAGGACCGTGCCGACCCGGATCGTGCCGGCGCGCCACAGCAAAACCGGACCGCCCCCCGAAGGGCCGCCCGGTGAAGGAGGGGACGTATAGGAAGGGGGGCGGCGCCGCGTCAACCGCCGTAACCATCCGGTACCCGCCAAGGCCATGATTTCTACGCTTTAGGCTCAGGAATCGCTCCGACGGCGGTGGCCTTGCACCCCAACTGGGCGGCATAAACCCGTCCCCCTTGTCCCGGAAGGAGCGCAGACTCGCATGGCTGAACAGAAGGCAACCTGGGACGTGGCGATCATCGGGGGTGGCGGCGCCGGGCTCGCGGTGGCCGCGGCCTGCCTCGAATCTGGCCAGCGGGTGGTGCTGTTCGAGCGTGACGCCCCAGGAGGAAGCCTGCGCCAGGACCTCGCGACGGAAGCCCTGCTGGCCGCCGCGCGGGGGGCCGCCCTCAGCGGCCGTGTGCCCGCCATGCCACGGCAAGCCGAAGCCGCGGGCGGAGACCTTCTCGCCCCCTTCCGCGCGCGCGGACTGGAAGTCGTGCCCGCCAGCGCACATTTCATCGCCCCCGACCGGCTGGAAGCCGCCGGTCGCAGCTATCCTTTCCGCAATGCCGTCATCGCCGCTGGCCGCGCGCCCCTGGTGCCCGACCTCTACGGTTTGGCCGCCGTGCCCTGGCTGACGCCCGAGAGCCTGCCGGTTCTGGAAGAATCCCCGGAGCACCTGCTGATCCTGGGCGGCGAGGCCGAGGCGGTGGAGATCGCCCAGGCGCATGCCCTGCTGGGGCGCCGCGTCAGCCTCGTGACGCCCGAGCCGAATATCCTGCCAGGCCAGGAGCTGGAACTGGTGGTGCCGCTGCGCGAGGCGCTGCGCCGGGCGGGCGTGACGCTGCATGAGAATGCCGCCGTGCTGACGGTGGAGCATGCGGGCGCCGGCGTGGCACTGCTGCTGGAGGGCGGCGCGCGGCTGGAGGGCTCCCACCTGGTACTGGCCATGGGCCATGCGCCCCGCCTCGCGCCGCTCGATCTTCCGGCCGGCCAGGTGGAAGCCACGGCGCGGGGGGTGACGGTGCGGGAGGATCTGCGCAGCACCACCAACCGCCGTGTCTGGGCCGCGGGCTGGGCCGCCGATACCGGGCTGCCCGCCGCAGCGGCGGGCCAGCACGCGGCGGTGGTGGCCGACGGCATGCTGCGCGGCCTGCGTGCCCGGTTGAGCCAGGTGGCGCCGCCCCGGCTGGTGCGCAGCCTGCCCGCCCTGGCGCAGCTTAGCATGACAGAAGCCGAGGCCCGCGCCGCCGGCCACGACCCCCAGTTGCTTCGGGTGCCGCTGCCCGATGGCCTCTTCGGCCTCGAGCAGGCCAAGCTGGTGGCCGACCGTCAGGGCCGGCTGCTCGGAGCCGCCGTGCTGGCGGAACGCGCAGGCGAGGTCGCGGCCCTGCTGGCCCTGGCCGCCGACCAGGGGCTGACGGGCGCCGAGATCGCCGCCCTGCCGCTGCCGCACGGCACCCTGGCAGCCAGTATCGCCCGCGCGGCGGGCAACCTGCGGGGGACGGAATTCCCCTCCCCGCCGATGCGGCGCATCCTCGGCGTGCTGGATCGTTGGAAATAGGATTCGGAGCGGATCATGGAACAGACCCTCAGCGGCCGCACGGCGGTCATCACGGGCTCCACCAGCGGCATCGGCCTGGGCATCGCCACGATGATGGCCGCTGCCGGGGCCAGGGTGATGCTGAACGGCTTCGGCAAGCCGGAGGATATCGCCGCCGCCAGGCGCGCCGTGGCCGAGGCGGGCGACGGAACCGAGCCGCACCACTCCGCCGCCGACCTCTCCAAGCCCGCCGAGGTGCGGGCCATGCTCGCGGAGGCCGCCAGCGTGCTGGGCCAGGTGGATATCCTGGTGAACAATGCCGGCATCCAGTTCACCAGCCCGGTCGAGGATTTCCCGGAGGAGAAGTGGGATGCGGTCATCGCCATCAACCTCTCCGCCGTCTTCCACGCCACCAAGGCGGTGATCCCCGGCATGAAGCAGCGGAACTGGGGGCGGATCATCAATATCGCCTCCGCCCACGGGCTGGTCGCCTCGCCGGAGAAGGTGGCCTATGTCGCCGCCAAGCACGGCGTGGTCGGCATGACCAAGGTGACGGCGGTGGAGCTGGCGCAGACCGGCGTCACCTGCAACGCTATCTGCCCGGGCTTCGTCCGCACCCCGCTGGCCGAGGTGCAGGTGGGCGCCATCGCCAAGGCGAAGGGTATTTCCGAGGAAGCTGCCCTGAAGGACCACCTCCTGGCCAAGCAGCCGAGCAAGCGCTGGGTGGAGGTGCCGGAAGTGGCTCGCATGGCGCTCTACCTCTGCGGTCCTGACACCGGCAGCCTGACCGGCGCCGCGCTCTCCCTGGACGGGGGCTGGGTCGCCTCCTGATGCCGGCGAATCCCGGCTGGAACCCTGAGCAATATCTTCGCTTTGCCGATGAGCGGCTGCAGCCCGTCATCGACCTGATCGCCCGCATCTCCCACCACGGCCCGCGCCGGGTGGTGGATCTAGGCTGCGGCGCAGGTAATGCGCTCCAGCTGCTGTCCCTCCGCTTTCCAGGCGCGGAGGTGACGGGGGTGGATGGCTCGGCCGAGATGCTCGGCAAGGCGGCCCGAAGTGGCTACCGCACGGAGCAGGCGGATATCGCCACCTGGCGGCCGGAGGAGCCGGTCGACGTCATCTTCTCCAATGCCGCCCTGCACTGGCTGCCGGAACACGAGACGCTCTTCCCTCATCTGCTCTCCCTGCTCTCGCCCGGCGGTGTGCTGGCCGTGCAGATGCCGGCCATGGACCGGATGCCGTTGCGACAACTGCAATATGAGGTGGCGCGGCACGGCCCCTGGGCCGATGCGCTGAAAGGCGTCAGTTCAGCGCGCGGACTGCTGCCGATCCAGGACTACTACAGAATGCTCCGCCCACGCTCAGTAGGGCTGGAATTGTGGTTCACGGAATATGTGCACGTCCTGAAGGGGCCCGACCCTGTGGTGCAGTGGGCCATGGGCAGTAGCTTACGGCCTTTTCTTGATGTCCTGCCGGAAGAGATGAAGCCGGACTTCCTGGCCGCCTATGCTGAGGCGCTGCGCCCGCATTACCCGCCACTGGAAGATGGCACGGTACTTTTGCCTTTTCGCCGGTTCTTTGTCCTGGCTTCCATATAGCCTTGATAAATCCTATTAAATAGCTGTTTTTAAAGCTTTAACGTCCAGATCAGATAGGCCCGCCCGTCCGGCCGGACGCCGACGATGGCTAGCTGCCGGAAGCGGCGGGCCAGGGCCACTGCCAGCCGCCGGTCGGCGGCGAAGAAGAGTTGCTCCTCCCGCCACCTTGCCGCTGAGGCCCGCTTTGGCTGGCTATGGGCGGATACCGAAGGCCAATGACGGGCTGCCCGCACCAGCCGCGCCTGAGCCTGCCGGTTGCGGCGCAGGCTCCAGGCCCGCGCCATGGGATTCCAGGCACTGATGAAAGCCCCGTGCCGCGCGCCCAGCCGCCGCAGAAGAGCCGCCAGCTCCGGGGAACGGCGGCCGATACGCGCCACCTGCCCTTCCGCGGTGACATAGCTGGTCTCATGAAAGGCGCGGGAGAGGCTTCCACTCATGCAGGAAGATGCAGCAGCAGGCCCTTGAGATAGGCGCTTTCCGGCAGCAGCGGATGCACGGGGTGGTCCATGCCCGCGCCGGTGGTTGCCAGCAGCCGCGCGGGGCGTCGGGTACGCGCCACGCCCTGGGCGACCGCATCGGTGAAGTCCCCGGGCGAGACATGGTGGGAGCAGGAGGCCATGAATAGGTAGCCTCCGGGCGCCACCAGCTGCGCCGCCAGGCGTGCAAGCCTGGAATAGCCGCGCATCGCCGCTGGATGATCCTTGCGGGCCTTGGCGAAGGCCGGTGGGTCAGCCACAACGATATCAAAGCTCTGCCCGGCTTTGATCATGTTTTCCATGACCTCCATGGCATCGCCGCGGCGCGCGGAGACCGTCTCGCCAAAGCCATGGCGGCGCGCGGTTTCCATGGCCAGGGCCAGGGCGTGCTCGCTGCGGTCCAGCAGCGTCACCTGCCTCGCGCCGGCCTGCGCCGACAGCAGGCCGAAGCCGCCGGTATGGCAGAAGGCATCCAGCATGGTGGCACCACTGGCCAGCGCCGCCACATGCGCCCGATTGTCGCGCTGGTCGAAGAACCAGCCGGTCTTCTGGCCGGAGAGCAGGTCGATGGAGAAATCCAGCCCGCCCTCCCGCACCCGCGCCGTGGCATCCTCGCCGTGGAGCAGGCCACTTTCTTCTTTCAGCCCCTCCAGCCCCCGCACGGCGGAATCGTTACGGGCGACGATGACACGGGGGTCGATCAGTTCCCGTAGCGCGGCCACCAGCAGCGGGGTGGCGCGGTCCATGCCTGCGGTATTCGCCTGCAGGGCCAGTGCATCCCCATAGCGGTCGATCACCAGCCCCGGCAAGCCATCGGCCTCGGCATGCACAAGGCGATAGAAAGGCGCTCCGACCAGCCGGTCCCGCAGGGCCATGCATTCGCCGAGCCGGGCGCGGAAATAGGCGGCGCCCAGCACCATGCCTGGATCGGCCGAGAGCCGGCGGGCGGCGATCAGGCTATGCGGATTGAACAACCAGGTGCCGTGCTTCACCCCGTCATCCCCCTCCAGCCGCACCGGGGTGCCCGGAGGCAGCGCGCGGGCGGCGGCGGTCATGGCGATCTCATTGGAGAAGGCCCAGGGGTGGCCGGCCTTGACCCGCCGGTCACGCCCGGACATCAGGCGCAGGACCGGGCGGGAAGCCACATCGTCAAGGGGTTGTGGTTCGGTGCTCATACGGCCGGCTATGCCGCCTGCCGCGTCCGGCCGCCAGGGCCGGACGAGCAGCGAAAGCAAATCCACCTTTTTCTTTCATGATTAGTCCAGGTAGCCCGGCTCCTGCTTCGCCAGGATGCGCTTAATGCTTTCCAGGTGCAGGCGGGCACTTTCTTTGTCACCGGATCGCATCTGCTCATAGGTGCGGCGCGCCACATCCTCCGGCACAGGCTTCAACTGCCGCCCGGTCGCCATGGCCAGCCGCTGCGCCTCCGCCGCGCGCTCAAGGTAATAGAGGTCGTCCCAGGCTTCGGCGATGCTGGGGCCGACCACCATCACGCCATGATTCCGCATGAAGACGATATCGGCCTCGCCCATGGCGGCGGCGATTCGGTCGCCCTCGGCCTCGTCCAGCGCCAGCCCGTTGTAGTCGTCGTCCACGGCGGTCCGGCCATAGAATTTCAGGGCAGTCTGCCCGGCCCAGACCAGGGGCGGCCCCTCCAGCATGGAGAGCGCGGTGGCATTGGGCATGTGCGTGTGGAAGGCGGCGGCAGCGCGCGGGTGCTTCATGTGCAGCCGGGCGTGGATGTAGAAGGCCGTCGCCTCCGGGATGCCCTCGCCCGCCACGACATGGCCATTGAAGTCGCAGACCAGCAGGCGGGATGCTGTGACCTCCGAGAAGGCCCAGCCATAGGGGTTCACCAGGAACAGGTCGTCCCGCCCGGGCACCATTGCCGAGAGATGGTTGCAGATCCCTTCATGCAGCCCGAGGCGCGAGGCCATGCGGAAGCAGGCGGCCAGATCCACCCGCGCCTGCCGCACCGCGGCGCTGTCCAGCTCGGAGTTGCGGAGGATGACGGGAGCAGAGGTCTGCAAGGCATGGGCCATCGGATTATCCCTTCGGGTGCTGAAGGAAGTGCAGCAAAGCCCGGCGCCCCAGGCAAGCACCTCCGGCCGAAACTCTGGCCGGGGTCCGGCGGTTCCTGCCATGCTGCGTTGCAGCAAATTTTCCAAAGCATAAGGACGGCCATGCTCCCGCCCCGCCTAAGCCTAGCCGAACTGAGCCGTCACCGGAAAGGCTGGCGCCGCCTGCTGGGCGCCGATACGCCGAAACCCCCGCGCCCCCGCACCCGGCTGCGTGAGATGCGGGACTTCCAGCCCAATCCTGGGGCCCTGCGCATGTTCCACTACGTGCCAGCCGAGCTTCCGGCGGGGGCGCCGCTTGTCGTCGTGCTGCATGGCTGCGGGCAGAACGCCCCGCTTTACGACCATGGCACCGGCTGGTCTGTCCTGGCCGCCCGGCACCGCTTCGCCCTGCTCTGCCCGGAGCAGCAGCCGGCCAACAACGCCCGGCTCTGCTTCAACTGGTTTCGGCCGGAGGACGTGGCCCGTGAGGGCGGTGAACTGGAATCCATCCTCGCCATGATCGACTGGATGCAGCGGCGCCATCGCCTGGACCCGGCGCGCATGCATGTCACCGGGCTTTCCGCGGGCGGTGCCATGGCGGCGGCCCTGCTGAGCGTGGCCCCGGAACGCTTCGCCGCCGGCGCCGTCATCGCCGGCCTTCCCTTCGGCGCCGCCCGCAGCGGCGGGGAGGCACTGCATGCCATGTTCCACGCACGCCGGCGCCGCGCGGCGGACTGGGCGGGGCTGGCCAGGGCCGCCGCGGGGCGCGACGGTCCCTGGCCGCGCATCGCCATCTGGCAAGGCGACGCGGATGAGACCGTCGTCCCCGGCAATGCCCTGGAACTGGAGAAGCAGTGGACGGCCCTGCACGGGCTGGAAGGCACGGCGCCGGAGTTGGATACGGCCGATGGCCACCCCCGGCGGCGCTGGCGTGACGCCGGGGGGCGGGTGGTGGTGGAAAGCCTCCGCATCGCCGGGCTGGAGCATGGCACGCCCATCGCGGCGCCGCGTGGCGCCGAAGGAGGGCATGGCGGCATGCGGCTGGGCTCGGCCTCGGCCCATGTGCTGGATGTCGGCGTTTCCTCCACCTGGCGCATCGCGCAGTCCTGGGGGCTGATCCGCCCCTCAAGGCCCGGCACGGTGCGGCCCCAGCCACCCAAGTCGCCGGCCGTGGCGCGCAAGCCGCGCAGGGCGCGCGCCAGGACGGCACCGGCCCTGGGCCTTGGCTGGCAATTAGCCATGGCCTCGGTCGCCTCCCTGGGCCGGATGCTCCGCCGTAGGCGATAAGCCCCTGCCGCGCCCGCACTGGCCGAAGGGCAGGACCTGCCGCAGAATGTCCGGACGATCCCCTCTGCAGGAGAATGGCCCTTCATGTCCGGCACCAACCAGCGCATCGACCCCAAGCGGCTGTGGGACAGCCTGATGGCCATGGCGGAGATCGGCGCCACGCCCAAGGGCGGCGTGAAGCGCCTCACGCTGACGGAGGTGGACAGGGCCGGCCGGCAGCGTTTCACCGATTGGTGCGAGGCGCTGGGCCTGACGGTCCGGGTGGACTCCATCGGCAATATGTTCGCCCGGCGGGAGGGGCGCGACCCCGGCCGCAAGCCGGTGCTGCTGGGCAGCCATCTCGACAGCCAGCCCACGGGCGGCAAGTTCGACGGCGCGCTGGGCGTGATCGCGGGGCTGGAGGTGATGCGGACCCTCCACGACCTCAACATCGTCACCGAGGCGCCGGTCGAGTTGGTGAACTGGACCGATGAGGAAGGCAGCCGCTTCGGCCATTCCCTGATGGGCAGCGGCGTCTGGGCCGGCGTCTACCCGCAGGAGAAGGTCTATGCGTTGAAGGATGTCGAGGGCGTCAGCGTCTCCGAGGCGCTGGACGCCATCGGCTACAAGGGCGGGCACCAGGCCGCCCCCTTCCCCGCCGATGCCTATTTCGAGCTGCATATCGAGCAGGGGCCGATCCTGGAGCGTGAGGGCAAGCAGATCGGCATCGTCACGGGCGCGCAGGCGCAGGTCTGGTACGATGCTGTCGTGACGGGCCAGGATGCCCATGCCGGCACCACGCCCCCTGGGGCCCGCCGGGATGCGCTGGTGGCGGCCGCCCGGGTGATCGAGCGCGTGGACGCGCTGATGCGCGAGCGTGGCGAGGATGGGCGCGGCACGGTGGGCCAGCTGCATGTCCTGCCCAATAGCCGCAACGTGGTGCCGGGCGAGGTGCGTTTCTCCGTCGAGTTCCGCCACCCCGAGGACGCGCAGATCGACGGCCTTGCCGCCAGCTTCCCGGCCGAGGCGCGGGCGCTGGTGGAGGCCACGGGCTGCCGGCTGGAGCTGACGGAGCTTTTCCGCATCCCCGCCCAGCCCTTCGACCCCGCCTGCGTCGATCTCGTCCGCCAGGGGGCGGCGCGCCTCGGCTATTCCGCGCGCGAGATCGTCTCCGGTGCCGGGCACGACGCCGTCTATGTCGCGCGGCGGGTGCCGACGGCGATGATCTTCACGCCCTGCAAGGACGGCCTTTCCCACAACGAGGCCGAGAGCATCCTGCCGGAAGAGGCCGCCGCCGGATGCCAGGTGCTGTTCGAGGCGGTGGTGGCCCGGGCCAACCGCGCGCTGTGAATGCCATGCCGCCGGGGGCTCATTCCTCCGGCGGCACCAGCAGGTCGGCGGCGACCGGCGGGCCGAAGAGCGGGCCCTGCATGACATGGCAGCCACGGGCGCGCAGGGCCGCCGCCTGATCCTCCGTCTCCACCCCGTTCGCGACCATCTCGACATGCAGCGCCCGCGCCAGGGTGGCGACGGCGCCGATGATGGCGCCTTCCCGCGCCCCTCCCGGCAGCTTGCGGATAATGGAGCGGTCCAGCTTGACCCGCCCTGCCGGCAACTGCACCAGATGCGCCATGGAGGAGGCACCCCCGCCGAAATCATTCAGCGCCAGGCCCACGCCCATGCGCCGCAGGGCCTCCAGATTCCGCCTCAGGGCCGGGAGATCGCGCGGCGGGATATCCTCGGGAATCCCGATTTCCAGCTCCTGCGCCCCGGCGCCGTGGCGTCCCAGCGCTGCCCGCACCTGGTCAGGAAAATCGGCGCTCAGCAGCGTCCCGCCGCTCATCGTGACGGAGACCACTTCCGGCGCCCCCGGCCGCCCGGCCCAGCCGCGCCAGGTGGAGAGTGCCGACCAGAGCATCCAGAAATCAATGTCGCCCAGCAACCCGATCCCGGTGGCGGCCAGCAGGAACTCGGCCGGCATCACTTCCCGCCCCAAGGACACGCAGTCCCAGCGCAGCAGCGCCTCGGCCCCCACCATCCGCCGGTCCCGCGTATCGATCAGCGGCTGCCAGAGCAGTTTCAGTTCCACCGCCGGGATGGCCCTGGCCAATGCCTCGCGCAGCCGTTGCCGGCGGTCGGCGGCGGCACCCAGAGCGTCCTCATAGAAGACCGGCGTACGCCCCTCGGCCGCGCTGCGCTGAAGGGCCAGATCGGCGGCACGGCGCAGCATCTCGCTACCCGCCCGGGTCTGCACCGAGGAGGCGACACCGATGGCGGGCGGCAAGGTCATGCCCGGCGTCCCGTGACGGAAGCTTTCAGCCAGCACCTCGGAGAGCCGTCCGCAGAGGGACCGTGCGGCGGACTGGTCCATGGCTGGCGTCAGCACGGCGAAGCGGCTGCCGCCGGTGCGGAAGACGGCATCCTCCGCGCGCAGGGACTGACTCAGCCGCAGGGCGGCGGCACGCAGCACCGCATCGCCCACGTCGCGGCCATGGCGCTCATTCACCTGCCCAAGACCCGTCAGGCAGATGGAGAGCAGCGTGACCTCGCCAGAGGCCAGGCGTGCCTCCAGCATGGCAGCGAAGCGGGCACGGTTGCCAAGGCCCGTCAGGGGGTCATGCCAAGCCAGCCGCTCCACCTCCGCCTGACCCACCCGGCGGTCCGTGATGTCCAGCAGCGTGACCAGCCGTGTCAGGCGCGGGGCCTTGCCCGCTTCGGCATGAAGGGATTCCAGCGGTCCGGAAGCGACCAGCATCAGCCGGCGCGTTCCGCCCCGGCGCGGCAATTCCACCTCCACCGGCGCATGCGGTGGCGGCAGATGCTGCAGGGGCTCGGCCGCAGCGCGCCCGTGCGAAGCTGGACGGCGCAGCCCCGCCCCCGCCAGCCCCACCGGCACGGCGCCGCCCATGAGCACGGCAAGCTGAGGATTGGCGAAGACAGTCCGCTGCGCCTCGTCCAGCTCCCAGATTCCGACAGGCGCCAGCTCCAGCATGGCCTGCTGTCGGGCGCTGCGGATGGCCAGTGCCTGCTCCTGCCGCTTCAGTGGCGTGATGTCGCTGGTGGCCAGCGTGAAGCCGCCCTCCGGCAACGGCTGGCGCGTCACCCGGTGCCAGCTGTCATCCGGCAGGCCGTGGTCGAAGGCCCCCGGGTCGCCCGCGCCCGCCGGCAGCAGCGCGCCCAGGGGTGCTCCTGGTTCGATACGCGGGAAGAGGCGGCGGAAGCGGCTATTAGCCAGTTGCAGACGGCCGCGATCGTCACACAGGGCGAAGCCGCCCGGGACCGACTCCAGCACCAGCGCCAGCCGGCCCCGCAACTGCTCTGCCTGGGCATCGGCGGTCACGGCATGCCTGCGGAAGAGCAGCAGCAGCGGCGCCGCAGCCGCGATGACGCCAAGGGTCAGAAGATAGACCGATGGCCCCGGCTGCAGGATGGCCACCACCACGATCCCGGCAACGAGGCCGAGAAAGACGAAGAGGCCGAAAACTTCGACGGAGCGAGCAGGCCCTGGCAGGCGCGGTCCCCTTCCGCTTCTGATTTCGATACCGAAATATAACCCATGACGTCACGCAAACGCAATGGCTTGACCTTGGCTGGGGCGGGTTGCCGCACGGCGGCCGGGCCTTTATAGGCGGCCTTCGCCCTACCAGAGGTTTTGGTCCAGTGGCCAGTATCGCCCCCACTCTCGAGCCTAACGCCAACCCGGCCATCGCGGCGCAGCAGCGGATCCTGTCCCTGCCGGCGACCGAGATTCGGCGCATGGCGGATGCCATCCGTGTGTTGGCGATGGATGCCGTCGAAAAAGCCAAGTCCGGCCACCCCGGTATGCCGATGGGCATGGCCGATGCCGCGACGGTGCTTTTCAGCAAATACCTGAAGCATGACGCCGCCGATCCACGCTGGGCGGACCGCGACCGCTTCGTTCTCTCGGCCGGCCATGGCTCCATGCTGCTCTACGCATGGCTCTACCTCTCCGGCCATGCCGGCATGGGCATCGAGGATATCAAGAATTTCCGGCAGCTGCATTCCGTGGCCGCGGGCCATCCGGAATTCGGCGAGCATCCGGCGATCGAGACGACCACCGGCCCGCTGGGCCAGGGCATTGCCACCGCCGTCGGCATGGCCATGGCGGAGCGGCAGCTCTCGGCGCGCTTCGGCAAGTCGCTGGTCGATCACCGCACCTGGGTGATCGCGGGCGACGGCTGCCTGATGGAAGGGATCAGCCACGAGGCTGCCTCCATCGCCGGTCACTTCAAGCTGAACAAGCTGACGGTGCTCTGGGACGACAACGGTATCTCGATCGATGGCGATGTCTCCATCACCAGCTCGGACGACGTGCTGCGGCGCTTCCAGTCCTATGGCTGGGCGGTGCGCCGCGTGGATGGGCATGACCATGAGGCGGTGGCCCGGGCGCTGGACGCGGCGACGCGCAGCAGCAAGCCCACCATCATCGCCTGCAAGACCATCATCGGCTTCTCCGCTCCCAGCAAGGCCGGCACCGCCAGCACCCATGGCAGCGCCCTGGGCGCGCCCGAGGTACAGGCCGCCAGGCAGCTGCTGGGCTGGGAGGCCGAGCCCTTCGTCATCCCCGAGGACATCAAGAACGCCTGGGAGGCCGCTGGCCGCCGCTCCGCCGGCACCCGCCGCTCCTGGCTGAAGCGCCTGGCGAAGCACCCGCAGAAGGCGGAGTTCGAGCGTGCCATGGCCGGCAAGCTGCCGGAGGGCTGGCACGAGGCCGCCGCCGCGCACCGCGCCAAGCTGGCCGAGGACAAGCCGAAGATCGCCACCCGCGTCGCCAGCCAGCGCGCGCTGGAGGCCCTGGTGCCGGCGATCCCGGAGATGGTCGGCGGCTCGGCCGACCTGACCGGCTCGAACAACACCAATGTCCGGGGCATCCCGGTCTTCAACCTGCAGAACCCGGCGGGCCGCTACATCCACTGGGGCATCCGCGAGCACGGCATGGCGGCCGCGATGAACGGACTGGCGCTGCATGGCGGCGTCATTCCCTATTCCGGCACCTTCCTGGTCTTCGCGGATTACATGCGTCCGGCCATTCGCCTGGCGGCGCTGATGCGCCAGCGCGTCATCCATGTGCTGACGCATGACAGCATCGGCCTGGGCGAGGACGGCCCCACCCACCAGCCGGTGGAGACGCTGGCCAGCCTGCGCATCATCCCCAACCTTCATGTCTTCCGCCCCGCGGACGCGATGGAGACGGCCGAGTGCTGGGAACTGGCGGTGCAGCGCGCCGATGGCCCGGCCGTCCTGGCCCTTTCCCGCCAGAACCTCCCGGCGCTGCGTACCGAGCTGGGCGAGAACCGCTCCGCCCGCGGCGGCTATGTGCTGGCCGAGGCCTCCGGCCCGCGCCGCGCGGCGCTGATCGCCACGGGTTCCGAGGTGCAGATCGCGATGGCCGCGCGCGCGACGCTGGAGGCCGATGGCATCCCCACCGCCGTCGTCTCCCTCCCCTGCTGGGAGTTGTTCGCACTGCAGGATGAGAGCTATCGTGCGGAGGTGCTGGGCGACGCCCCGCGCGTCGGCATCGAAGCCGCGCTGAGCTTCGGCTGGGAGCGTTGGCTGGGCTCCGATGGTGCCTTCATCGGGATGAATGGCTTCGGCGCCTCGGCACCGGCTGAGGAACTCTACAAGCACTTCGGCATTACGGCCGAGGCGGCGGTTGCGGCGGTTCGCCGCAAACTAGGCTGAGAGCATAACAACCTTTGCAAAGACGGGAAGACGATACCATGGCAGTCAAGGTCGCGATCAACGGTTTCGGGCGCATTGGACGCCTGGTACTGCGGGCTGCCTGCGAGAGCGGGCGCGATGACGTGGAGTTCGTCGCCATCAACGACCTCGGCTCGGTCGAGGCGAATGCCCATCTGTTCCGCTACGACAGCGTCCATGGCCGCTTTCCCGGCGAGGTGATCGTCGAGGGCGACAGCATCACCATCAAGGCCCATGGCAAGACCTGGGGCCCGATCAAGGTGACGGCCGAGCGTGACCCGACCAAGCTGAAGTGGGACGGCGTCGACATCGCGGCCGAGTGCACCGGCATCTTCACGGCGCGCGAGAAGGCACAGATCCTGCTCGGCACCGGCGCCAAGCGCGTGCTGATCTCGGCCCCCGGCGACGGCGCGGACAAGACCATCGTCTACGGCGTCAACCACAAGACGCTGACCGCCGAAGACAAGATCGTCTCCAACGCCTCCTGCACCACCAACTGCCTGGCGCCGATCGCCAAGGTGCTGCACGAGAAGTTCGGCATCGAGCGCGGCTACATGGTCACCATCCACGCCTATACGGGTGACCAGAACACCGTGGACACGCTGCACAAGGACCTGCACCGCGCCCGCGCCGCCGCCGTCTCCGCGATCCCGACCTCCACGGGCGCGGCCAAGGCCGTCGGCCTGGTGCTGCCGGAGCTGAAGGGCAAGCTGGACGGCACCGCCATCCGTATCCCGACGCCGAATGTCTCGCTGGTCTCGCTCGACTTCGTGCCGAAGAAGACGGACGGCCTGACCAAGGAAGCCATCAACGCCGTGATGAAGGAAGCCGCCGAAGGCGAGCTGAAGGGCATCCTCGGCTACAACACGGCGCCGCTGGTTTCGGTCGACTTCAACCACGACCCGCATTCCTCCACCTTCGATGCCACGCAGACGCAGGTGGTCGATGGCGGGCTGGTGCGCGTGATGAGCTGGTACGACAACGAGTGGGGCTTCTCCAACCGTATGTCGGACACCGCCGCCTACCTCGGCAAGCTCTGATCCGGAAGGCGTAGCAAGATGCCTGCTTTCCGGACGCTGGATCAGTTGGAACCCGCCGGAAAGCGGGTTCTGCTGCGCGCCGACCTGAATGTGCCTGTGCGGGACGGCAAGATCACCGACCGCACGCGGCTCGAGCGCCTCGTGCCCACCATCCGCGAGCTGGCGGAGAAGGGCGCGAAGGTCATCGTCTGTTCTCACTTCGAGCGCCCCAAGGGCAAGCGCGTGCCCGAGATGTCGCTCAAGCCCATCGCCGCCGCGCTGGGCGAGGTGCTGGGCAAGCCGGTCGCCTTCGCCGATGACTGCATCGGCCCCGATGCCGAAGCCGCTGTCGCCGCCCTGAAGGATGGCGAGGTGCTGGTGCTGGAGAATACCCGCTACCACGCCGGCGAGGAGAAGAACGACCCCGCCATGGCCGAGGGACTGGCGAAGCTCGCGGACGTCTACGTCAACGACGCCTTCTCCGCTGCGCACCGCGCCCATGCCAGCACGGAAGGCGTGGCGCATAAGCTGCCCGCCTATGCCGGCCGCCTGATGCAGGCGGAGCTGGAGGCGCTGGATGCCGCGCTGGGCAGCCCGAAGCGCCCTGTCGTCGCCATCGTCGGCGGCGCCAAGGTGTCCACTAAGCTCGACCTTCTGGGCAACCTGTCCAAGAAGGTGGATGTGCTGGTGATCGGCGGCGCCATGGCCAATACCTTCCTGGCGGCGCAGGGTAAGCCGGTCGGCAAGTCCCTGCAGGAAGCGGAGATGCACGACACCGCGCGCTCCATCCTGGAGGAAGCCGAGTCCGGCGGCTGCGAGATCCTGCTGCCGGTGGATCTGGTGGTGGCCGAAGCCTTCGCCGCGGATGCGCCGAACAAAGTGGTGGATGTCGATTCCGTGCCCTCTGATATGATGGCGCTGGATGTCGGCCCCGCGACTGTGGCGGCGGTGAAAGCAAAGCTGGAGAACGCTTCCACGCTGGTCTGGAATGGCCCCTTCGGCGCCTTCGAGATCCAGCCCTTCGACGCGGCCACCGTGCAGGTCGCACAGGCCGCGGCGGCGCTGACGGATGCGGGCAAGCTGAAGTCCATCGGCGGCGGCGGCGATACCGTCTCGGCCCTGCGCCATGCGGGGGTGATCGACCGGCTGACCTATGTGTCCTCGGCGGGCGGTGCCTTCCTGGAATGGCTGGAAGGCAAGACGTTGCCGGGCGTCGCGGCATTGCAGGCTTCCTGAGGTCCCCGCGGCCGACGCATCACCCACACCAATAATCATAACCGCCTGCCGGGCGGGGTGGTCCTCACCCCGCTCGTTTCCCTGATCTGGCGGGCGGAAGAGGAGACTCTGTCATGGACCACAATGTCCTGCTGCATATCGATGGCCAGTGGCGCCCCGCGACCGGCGGCCGCGCCATCCCGATCCTGAACCCGGCGACGGAAGAGCAGATCGGCACCGTGGCTCATGCCAGCCAGTCCGATCTGGATGAGGCGCTGGAGGCGGCCGAGCGCGGCTTCGCGCTGTGGAAGAAGGTTTCGGCCTTCGACCGCTCCAAGCTGATGCGGAAGGCCGCCAACCTGCTGCGCGACCGCGCGCCCGAGATCGCGCGGCTGATGACCATGGAGCAGGGCAAGCCCCTGCCCGAGGCGAAGATGGAGGTGCTCGCCGCCGCCGACACCATCGACTGGTTCGCCGAGGAAGCCCGCCGCGCCTATGGCCGCGTCATCCCCGCCCGCGCCGAGGGCGTCTACCAGCTCGTGGTCAAGGAGCCGGTGGGCCCCGTCGCCGCCTTCACGCCCTGGAACTTCCCGATCAACCAGGTGGTGCGCAAGCTCTCGGCCGCGCTGGCCACGGGCTGCTCCATCATCGTCAAGGCGCCCGAGGAAACCCCGGCTTCCCCGGCCGAGATGATCCGCTGCTTCATCGATGCCGGCGTGCCGAAGGGCGTGGTCGGGCTGGTCTTCGGCGTGCCTGCGGAGATCTCCTCCTACCTCATCCCGCATCCCGTCATCCGCAAGGTGACTTTCACGGGCTCCACGCCCGTCGGGAAGCACCTGGCGGAGCTGGCCGGCAAGTATATGAAGCGCGCGACGATGGAGCTGGGCGGCCATGCTCCGGCCATCGTCTTCGACGACGCCGATGTGGACTTCGCCAGCAAGACCCTCGCTGGCAGCAAGTTCCGTAATGCCGGGCAGGTCTGCGTCTCCCCCACCCGCTTCCTGGTGCAGGAGAAGGTCTTCGACCAGTTCGTCGATTCCTTCACCCGCTATGCCAAGAGCCTGAAGGTCGGCAACGGCCTGGAGGATGGCGTGCAGATGGGCCCGCTGGCCAATGACCGCCGCATCCCCGCCATGGAGGCGCTGATCGCCGACGCCACCCAGAAGGGCGCCGAGATCCGCACCGGCGGCAGCCGCATCGGCAACAAGGGCTATTTCTTCGAGCCGACGGTGCTGACCGGCCTGACGCGCGAGATGAAGGTGATGAACGAGGAGCCCTTCGGCCCGCTGGCGCTGATGGTGCCCTTCCGCGATTTCGATGAGGTGGTGGAAGAGTCGAACCGCCTGCCCTACGGCCTGGCGGCTTATGCCTTCACCCGCTCGGCCAAGACGGCCAATGCCATCGCCTCGCAGGTCGAGACGGGCATGATGACCATCAACCACCTGGGCCTCGCCCTGCCGGAAGTGCCCTTCGGCGGCATCAAGGACAGCGGCTATGGCTCGGAAGGTGGTTCGGAGGCCATCGAGTCCTACCTGAACACGAAGTTCGTGACCCAAGCCGGCCTGTAAGACGCAGCGCGGCCGGCGCCGTGTCGGCCATGAAACGAAGAAGGGGCCGCGCCACCACCGTGGCGCGGCCCCTTTTGTCTGGAAGACGGCGCGCGCTTACGCCCCCGTGGCTTCTTCCTTGCTGACCAGCACCTTGTCGACGCGGCGGCCGTCCATGTCGACGATCTCGAAACGCCAGCCTCCCCAGACGATCCTGTCGCCCTCCCGCGGCACGCGCTGCAACAGGGCCAGCATCAGCCCGGCGACGGTGTGATAGCCGCCCTTGCCCGGCAGTTCCGGCAGGTCCAGCCGGTCCTTGACCTCATCGCTGGCCATCATGCCGTCCAGCAGCAGGCTGCCGTCATGGCGCTGCACGGCGCCGCCGGGATTGGGTTCGATCTCGCCGCCCAGTTCGCCCACGATGGCCTCCAACAGGTCAGAGGCAGTCACGACACCTTCGAAACTGCCATATTCATCCATCACCAGCGCCAGCCCGACACGGTCATGCCGCAGCCGCTCCAGCGCATCCAGGGCGGAGAGGCTGTCCGGCAGCACCATCGGCTGCTGCATGGCGGCGGCGACGGAAACGGTGCCGCCCTCCTCCAGCGTCTGGTCCAGCAGGGTCTTGACGTGGACCACGCCCACGACATTGTCGATACGCCCCTCGGACACCACGAACCGCGTCACCTCGCTGGCCTTCAGGCGGCTGATGATCTCGGCCGGGGTGGCCGCGCTGTCGATCCAGTCCACTTCATTGCGCGGCGTCATCAGGGCGCGCACGGGCTTGTCGGCCAGGCGCAGGACGCGCTCGATCATATGCCGCTCCTCCGTCTCCAGCGCGCCGGCCTGGGCGCCCTCCGCCACCACCGCCTTCACCTCTTCTTCCGTCACCGAGGATTCGACCGGGGCGGAAGCGCCGAGCAGCCGCAGCACCAGCGCCGAGGAATGCGACAGCAGCCAGACCATCGGCGCCGCGACGCGGGAGAGCGCGCTCATCGGTCGCGCCACCAGGCAGGCCACCCCCTCAGGGTTCCGCAACGCGAATTGCTTCGGCACCAGCTCGCCCAGGATCAGCGAGAGATAGGTGATGATGACCACCACGACAAAGAGCGCCATCTGGGCCGCGTAGGGCGCCAGCACCGGCACCAGGGAGAGCACGCTCGCCAATCGGTTGGCCATGCCCTGGCCCGCATAGGCACCGGCGAAGATGCCGACCAGGGTTATGCCGACCTGAACCGTGGGCAGGAACCGGCTCGGATCCTCGGCCAGAGCCAGGGCGGCAGCGGCACCAGGCTTCCCGGCGCGCTGCAACGCCATCAGCCGTCCCCGGCGGGAAGAAACAATGGCGAGTTCACTCATCGCGAAAGTGCCGTTCAACAGCACAAGCAGCAGAATGATGCCCATTTCCAGCAGCAGGGACATGGCGCTCCACCAAATTTCAGGGACAGCCGCCTTCTAGCCGCCACGGCGGCTCCGGTCACGCCACCACGATGAAGAAAGCCCCATTCCTGCCATCAAGACGACTGCGAGGCGCCGCAGAGCCACGTCAGAAAGAGGGTGAGACGCCATCAGCATAAGATGGAGGCCGCCCGATGAACGCTTTTCCGTGCCGTCCCGTTGCCGCGCATCCTGCCGCCTCGCCCCGCGTGGCGCGGGGCGTCTGGCCGCGCGTCTCCGTCCACCTGCCCTTGCGGGACGCGCCGCCGGAACTGGTGCGGCGCACGCTCGATTCCCTGGCCGACCTGGACTACCCGGCGCTGGAGGTGCTGGTGGTGGATACCAATACCGCGCAGCCCGCGCTTTGGGAGGCCGCAGCCGAGCATTGCGCCCGGCTGGGCCCGCCCTTCCGCTTCTTTCATCTGGGGCCATGGCCCGGAGGCCGTCCCGGCGCCCTGAACTTCGCCCTCGGTGAGACGGCGCCGGATGCGACGCTGGTCGGCGTGCTGAAAGCCGGGCAGGTCGTGCGCCCGGGGTGGCTGCGCCGGATGGTGCCGATGTTCCGCCAGCCTGGCCTTGGCCTCGCGCAGGGCGCGCTGGCACCGCTGGAGCCGGCGCCGGACCACTTCGTCGGTCAGGAGCGGCCCGACCCGCTGCTGCCGCTGGACGGCCTGCCACTGTTCCGTGCCGAGGCGCTGCGCCGTACCGGCGGCTGGGATACGGAGAGCCTCTGCCCGGAGGCCTCGCTTGGCCTCACCCTGCTGCGCCAGGGCTGGGACACGCTGTGGGAGGATGAGCCCATGGGGCATGCCCGGCCGCCCCAGGGGATGGAGGACTGGCCCGCCCGCCGGCACCGGCGGGCGGCTGGCATCATGGCGGCGCTGCGCCGGCACAGCTGGGCGCTGCTGCGGCGCGACCGCAGCCTGACGCCGGGACAGTGGCGCCATCTGCTGGGGCTGGCCGCGCCCATGGCCGCCGATGCCCTGGCCCTGTCGGGGGCCTGCGCCTCATTGGCCGTCGCGGCCCGTGCGCTGTGGCAGGACGACCCTGTCGCCCCGCCACCGCTCCTGCTGCCTCTGCTGCTGGCTGTGGCCATGGTGCCGTTGCTGCGCGGCTGGCGCCAGGGCTGGCCCGCGGCATTGGGTCATGCCGCAGGCATCTGGGGCATCGGCCGTGCCGCCTGGCAAGGGGTTCTGGGCGGCGCCAGTGCCGGGGCCAGCGGGCACCGGATGGAGCGCGCCCTGCTGGCGGCGCTCTGGGCGGCCAGCCTGGCCATCGCCCTGGCCCGGCCCTGGAGCCTGGCAGAGACGGTGGGCTGGTCCGGGTTGCTGCTGGTGCAGTCCCTCCCCGGGCTCGCCGCGCTGGCGGTGCGGCCGGCCCGGCCCCCCGGCCAGCCCGGCATTGCACCTTTCCGCCGGCATACCGCCTGAGCGGCGGCCTACTCCTCACCCAGCAGCGCGAGCCCCTCTGCCACCGAGACGAATTCGCCGCCGCCTGTCACGCGCTCCGCACCGAAGCGGCTCTCGAAGAGCTGCCGCACCGCCGGCACCAGCGAGGTGCCACCGGTCAGGAAGACGCGGTCCACCTGCCCCGGCGCCAGCTTGGCATCCGCCAGGGCGCGGTCGATGGTAGCGGCCAGCCGCGCAAGCTCCGGCGCGATCCAGGCCTCGAAATCCACCCGGCGCACCGGCGCCTCCACCTCCAGGTCACGGTGGCTGAAGCGCAGCACGGCCTCCTCGGCGCCGGAAAGTGCAGCCTTGGTCGCCGAGACGGCCTGATAGAGCGCATAACCTGCCTCATCCTCCACCAGCCGCACCAGATGGTGCAGCCGCTCGGGATGCGCGGCGATGCGGGCGACCTCCTTGATCTCCCGCAGCGTCTTCGGCGCGCGCATCAGCGAGAGCTGGTGCCAGCGGGCGAAGCTCGTGAAGAAGGCGGGCGGCACCGGCAGGTCCGTGCCCATCACGCTATAGGTGTCGCCCTTCCCCAGCCGGGGAGAGATGACCTGGTCGATGATGCGGTAATCGAAGGCGTCGCCGGCGATGCCCACGCCGGCATGACCCAGCGGCGTGACGCGCCGGCGGGCGCCGGGCTCAAAGCGAAGGATGGAGAAATCGCTGGTGCCACCGCCGAAATCACCGACCAGCACATTGGCCGCGCCCTCCAGCGTGGCGGCGAAGCGATGGCCGGCAGCCTCCGGCTCCAGCGCCGTGGTCACGCCGCTGAATCCGGCCTGGGCGAAGGCGGCGCGCAGCCGGGTCTCGGCCAGTCCGTCATCGGGATTCTCGCCCACGAAGCGCACGGGGCGCCCCGCCACCACGCGCGCCGCGCCGCCCGCCGGCATCCCCACCGCCCCCGCCACGAGAGCGCGTAGGAAGGTGGAGATCAGATCCTCCAGTGAGAAGGGCCGGTTGAAGACCCGCGTCTCCACGAAGCTGCGGCTGGCCAGGTAGCTCTTCATGGACATGATCAGGCGGGAGCCGAGCGGATCGTCCAGATAGGCTTCGATGGCATCCGGCCCGGCGGCATGCTGGAGGCGCCCCCGGCTGGCGCCGCTTTCCTCCGCCCAGAAGCAGAGCACGGAGCGGAAGGTGTCCACCATGCCGGCGCCGGCGGCGTAGCGCAGGCCCACCGCCTGCCCGTCCGGCCGCCGCAGGGCAATGACGCTGTTGGTCGTGCCGAAATCGATGCCAATCACGTCCTGCATGCGCCGCACCTGAAAATGGGGGCGGGCGTCTAGGCCAGTTGGGCGGCAGGCGCAAGGCGGCCGGGCCAAAGCTTCACCAAAAAGCCATTTGTCTCTTTTTATATCGTTATCTATAAAAAATTAGTTAACCAGCAGGAGCCCTGGCATGGCGCAGGATACCGTCGTCCTCCCCTTTCCCCGCCATGATCATGACCGGCTGCGGCTGGCGCTAAGGGGGCTGGAGGCGGCGTTGGCCGGGCAGGCCGAGGCGATGCAGGAGTTCCGCGCCAATCTGGCTGCATTGCGCCAGGCGGCCTCCGGACTTGAGGGCAGTGTTGAGGATTATCGCGCCTCGCTGGACCAGACCGCCACCGAGCTGCGCCAAGCCCGTCGCAGCGCCCTGGAATTGCAGCGGCTGGCCGGCAGGATGGAAGCAAGCGGCTGACTTCACGCGGGGCGCACACGGGTCTAGCCTCAGGGGCCAACCCATGAACCGGCGGACCCTGGCCGATCGCCGGGGCCCTGCCGCCCCGCAGGATGGAAGCCGTGGCCCAGCACTCCTTGATCGATACCTTCCGTGCCGCCCGCATCGTCCCGGTGGTACGAACCAGTAACGCAGCCCGGGCCGCCACCGCCGTTGAATGGCTGAAGGGCGCCGGCATCACCATCTTCGAGATTACCCTGACCATCCCGGATGCACTCTCCGTCATCCGCGACGCTGCGTCGGACCCTTCCCTCCTGGTGGGCGTCGGCACCGTGCCGGATGCGGCAGCGGCCGAGGCCAGCCTGAAGGCGGGGGCGAAATTCATCGTCTCCCCCTGGGTGGAACCGGCGCTGGTGGCGCCCTCCCGCGCCGCCGGGGCCTGCGTGATGCTCGGCGCTTTCACGCCGACCGAGGTGCGCGCCGCCCGCGCCGCCGGCGCGGATGTGGTGAAGATCTTCCCGGCCAGTTCAGCCGGAGGTCCCGGGCATATCAGGGCGCTGAGATCCGTCTTCCCAGACGTGGTCTTCTGCCCGACCGGCGGCGTCGATGCGCGCAACGCCGGCGACTATATCGCGGCCGGAGCCGCCTTCGTCGGCATCGGTGGGAAGCTGGTGGATGAAGGCGCCATCGCGGCCAACAACCGGGGCGCGGTCGAGGCCGCGGCGCGCGAGGCGCTGGGTATCCTTTGGGCATGAGCACGGTCGATCTGCTCTGCATCGGCGAGCCGATGCTGGAATTCAACCAGAGCACGCGCGACGACCAGAGCCGTCCGCTCTACCTGGAAGGGCATGGCGGCGACACCTCCAACGCCGCCATCGCGGCGGCGCGGGCGGGTGCGCGGGCCGGCTATATCACCGCCATCGGCCAGGATGCACCGGGGGAGAGCTTCATGAAGCTCTGGGCGGATGAGGGTGTGGACAGCAGCACCGTCCTCCGCCGGGCGGACGCGCCAACGGCCGTCTATTTCGTCAGGCACGGCCCTGAGGGGCACGAATTCACCTTCTACCGCAGCGGCAGCGCCGCCTCCCGCCTTGGGCCGGAGGATGTGCCGGCGGAAACGATCCGGCACGCGAAGATCCTGCATCTCTCCGGCATTAGCCAAGCGATTTCCACCAGCGCCTGCGATGCCTGCTTCCGTGCCATCGAGGTGGCGAAGGAGGCAGGGGTGAAGGTCTCCTACGACACCAATCTCCGCCGCCCGCTCTGGCCGCTGCCCCGCGCCAGGGCGATCATCCATGCCGCCATCGCCTATGCCGACATCGCCTTGCCGAGCATGGACGACGCGACGGCGCTGACGGGGCTGGAAGACCCGGACGCCGTCGCGGATTTCTATCTCAGGCTTTCCCCGCTGGTTCTGCTGAAGCTGGGCAAGGAAGGCTCGATGGTGGCGACACGGGATGGGCGCACCCGCATCCCCGGCCGCAAAGTGAAGGCCGTGGATGCCACCGGGGCCGGTGATACCTTCGCCGGCAATGTCCTGGCCCGCATCCTGGCCGGGGACGACGTGGAGGAGGCGGCACGATACGCCAATGCCGCCGCGGCGCTGGCCACCACCGGTTACGGCGCGGTGGCGCCCATGCCGCGGCCGGACGCCGTGCGCGCCCTGCTGGCCGAGGGCTGAGGCGCCCTCAGGCTTCCTGCGGCCGGGTGCGGATGCCCGGCCGCAGATCGGAGAAGGGCAGCGACGACGGATCGGCCACCACAGGCCCCGGCGCAGCCACCACGATCACCTCCTTCGCGATGGGTTGGAAATCCGCGCGGAAGTGCACGCTGCTCTTCAGCGCCAGGATCTTCTCCTTCGCCGGCTCGATGCCGATCTGGCGGAAGATCGCCTGATCGTGTGCCTGCATCTTCCGGCTGACCACCACCACCTTAACCGGCCCGATGGCGATCAGGGCAGCGGGGCCGAGATCGGCGGGGTTGCCGGCGCTCATCGGCCCGGTGCAGGTGAAGCGCCCATCGGTCAGGCGCAGCACCTTGGCCTGCACCTCGAGCGGCGCGCCATCGGATTTCCCGCCCAGGCGCAGTGAGACTTCCGCCCCCTCGCCCGCCGCGTGGCAGGCGCTGGCGCTTTCCGCGTCATTGATGATGCCGAGGGTAGCGGGCGCCTGCTGCCGGATCAGCTCGGCGAGCAACCCGGTGGTATCGCCATGGCCGCCGCCGCCGGGGTTGTCCTGGGTATCCGCCAGCACCACCGGACCGCCTTCCCCAGCCAGGGCGATGGCCTGCGCCACGCCTTCGGCCGCCGGCACGACACCGCCGGCGAAATCCGCCTCATGCGCGTCCAGCCAGGCCTTCAGCCGGTCCGCCGCATTCTCCGCCGTGACCTGATCTTCGGCGTAGCAGGAGATGGCCATGCCGCAACCGGGGAAATCGGCATAGGGGAAGCCGAAGCAGAAGCCCAGCTCCACCACGCCCGGATCCTGCGCCAGACGCTCCCGCTCCGCCAGGGCATCGGCCATAGGGGGGACCATGGTGCATTGCATCGTCAGCGGCGTCCAATAGTCGATCTGCCGGAAGGCGCGCGCCCAGGGCTGGCCGCGCTCGATCCGGCCGATCAGCAGATCCATCGCGCGGGCGCCGGCGGCCTTCATGTCCACATGCGGATAGGTGCGGAAGGGTACCAGCACATCCGCCTTCTCCACCATCAGCGCGGTCACATTGGCATGCGGGTCCAGGCTGGCGGCGATCGCCACATCCGGGCCCACCACGGCGCGCACGCGGCGCAGCAGCTCGCCTTCCGCATCCGGGAAGGAATCCGCCATCATGGCGCCGTGCAGGTCGAGATAGACACCGTCCAGCGGCCCCGCTTCCAGCGCCGAGACGAGGTCGCCCAGAAGGCAGCCCGCCACGCGCTCGTAAGCCTCCTCGGTCACCGGACCGGCGGGATTGGCGAAGCACCAGGCCAGCGGCACCAGCGTCACCCCGCGCGGCTCGGCCACCGAGAGCGCACCGGCCGAAGGTACGGAGGTCGGCCGCAGCACGTCGAAAAGCCCCGCGCCGCGCACGAAGGCGGGGAAGCCGCCAGGACTGCGGAAATCCCCCCAGGTGGTCGGGCGGGGGGCAAAGGAATGGCTTTCGTGCAGGAAGCCACCGATGGCGATACGCATGCTCTCTCTACTCCGCTTCGGCGCGGGCGGCCGTGGCCAGCACCGCGTCCGCCAGTACCACCAGCCCCGCCTCGGCCCAGGCGGGGGTGATATTCTCGGCCTCGTTATGGCTGATGCCTTCTTCGCAGGGCACGAAGATCATGACGGAAGGCACCCGCCGGGCGACATAGACCGCATCATGCCCGATGCCCGTCGGCATCACCTGATAATTCAACCCGCGCCCGCGCGCCGCCTGCTCCAGCGCCGCCACCAGGTCGGGGTTGAAGGGCGTCAGCGGGAAGGTCCAGAAATCCTCCACGGCCACCTCCACGCGGCGGGCACGGGCGATACCCGCAGCCCGCTGCCGCAAAGCCTGACCCATGCGGGCCAGCGCCGCCTCGTCCCCATGGCGCAGATCGACGCTGAACCAGACGCGGGAGGGCACGACATTGCGGCTGTCTGGCGCCAGCGTCAGCCGGCCCACGGTGCCCCGCCCACCTTCTTCCTTGGCGATGCTCTCCACAGCCTGGACCAGCGCGGCGGCGGCCACCAGCGCATCCCGGCGGGGCGCCATGGCGGAGCCGGCATGCGCCTCCTCCCCCGTCACGGTCACGTCGAACCAAGCCTGGCCCAGGGCGCGGTCCACGATGCCGACGGGAATTCCCGCCTGCTCCAGCAACGGCCCCTGCTCGATATGCAGCTCGAAATAGGCGCCGAGGGATTGCAGCACGGTGGGCTCGGCCTCGCCCTGCCAGCCGATGCGGCGGAGTTCCTCGCCGAAGACGGCGCCGGCCGGGTCGCGCTTGGCCAGCACCTCCTCCTCGTCGAAAAGGCCCATGGCCACGCCGCTGCCCATCATGGGCGGCGAGAAGCGGGCGCCCTCCTCATTGGTCCAGTTGATCAGCACGATGGGAGCCAGGGTCTCGATACGCGCCTCATGCAGGGCGCGAAGCACCTCCAGCCCCGCCAGCACGCCCAGCACGCCATCGAACTTGCCGCCGGTGGGCTGGGTATCGAGGTGGCTGCCGATGGCCACCGCCGGGCGGGCGGGGTCCCGCCCTTCCCGCCGCAGCACCATGTTGCCGACGCGGTCGACGGTGAGCGTGCAGCCCACCTCCTCCGCCCAGCGGCGCAGCAGAGCGCGGCCGGCGCCATCCAGCTCCGTCAGGGTCTGGCGGTTGCAGCCGCCCTTCGGCGTGGCGCCGATCCGCGCCATCTCCATCAGGCTGTCCCAGAGGCGGGCGCCAGAGACAGGAAGGTTGCTGGGTTTCACGCCGGCTCAACCCCGCACCATTCCGCCATGGTCAGGGCGATCGTCCTGGTCGTGGCATGGAAGCTTTCCAGGCTGACGCTTTCATCGATGCCATGGATCATATCCGCCTCAGGCCCGAAGCAGGCCACCGGTATGTTCTGATAGAGGGCGAAGAAACGCCCGTCCGTCAGGGCCTGGACCTTGTATTCCCGAAGCTCATGGCCCGCCGTCTCGGCGAAGTTGCGGCGCACGGCCTGCACGATCGGCGCCTGCATGTCGAAGATGCAGGGATCTGCCATGAAGCCCTTGAACTCCAGCTTGATCTGCGTGCCGCGCAGCCGCTGATCCTGCCGCGCCTGCTCCACCAGCCGCTCGATATCCGCCTTCACGTCCAGCGCCGTGCGGCCCATCATCACGCCGACACGCAGCCCGATGCGCGCGCGTGTCGGGACGGAGCTGTTCCACTCGCCGCCTTCCACCGTGCCGAAATTAACGTTCACGGGGTGGTTCACGCCGAAGAAGCTCTCGTGGATATTTTCGGCCTTGTTCATCTCCGCCTCGTAGTCCTTGAAGAGGCGGGAGATCAGATAGGCGGCCTCGATGGCATTGATGCCGGCATGCATGTCGCGCACATGGGTGGGCCGGCCCGTCACCGTCACCCAGGCCCAGACCACGCCGACTTCCACCCCATAGAGCGCGTCGAAGCCCGGACCGGGTTCGGGGATGATGGCGGCGTCGCATTTCGGCAGCGCCATCATGCAGGCCAGGGCGCCGTTGCCGGTGCATTCCTCCTCGATCACGGAATGGAACTGCACCTGCGCGGCGGGTTGCAGCCCCGCCATCTGCAAGGCGCGGAAGGCCATGACATTGGCGATGTCGCCCGCCTTCATGTCCCCCGCGCCCCGGCCGTACATCCGGCCGCCACGCACGGACGGCTCGAAGGGCGGCGTGGCCCAGAGGTCGGCAGCGCCTTCCGGCACAACGTCGACATGGCCCTGCAGAACCAGGCTGCGCCCCTTCACCTCGCGCGGCATGTGCACCGCCACGACATTGTCGCGGCCCTCATAGGAGATCAGCGGTGGCGAGAAACCGGGGTGGGAGGCCAGTTGCTCCGGCACTGTCGGCACGCGGCGCGGGGCGAGGCCCAGGCTCTCGTAATTGCGCGCCATCTCGTCCAGCGCCGAAGCTTCGTTGCCGAGGGTGGAAGGGCAGCGCACCAGCCGCTCCAGCGCCGCGACAGCGTCAATTTCGAGCGCCGTCACGGCATCCAGGATGGCGCGACGCGCGCCGGGGTCGAGAGTGAGCATCCTTCGGTCCTTCAGGCGGATTTGGAAAGCACGGGTGGGGTCCAGCCCTGCCCGGGAATGCTGTCGAGCAGCGCGCGGGTATAGGGATGCTTCGGCGCGCCGAAGACCTCTTCCGTGCTGCCCATTTCCACGATGGCGCCGCGCTGCATCACGGCGATGCGGTCGCAGATCTGCGCGGCCACGCGAAGGTCGTGGGTAATGAAGAGCATCGTCAGGCCCAGCCGTTTGCGGATGTCCGCCAGCAGGTTCAGCACCTGCGCCTGCACCGAGACATCCAGTGCCGAAACCGGCTCATCCGCGATCAGCAGTTCCGGCTGCATGGCCAGGGCCCTGGCGAGGCCAATGCGCTGCCGCTGCCCGCCGCTGAACTCATGCGGGTAGCGTTCCAGCGCGGAGGGGTCGAGCTGCACCAGACGCAGCAGCTCCGCCGCGCGGGCGCGCGCCTCGGCCGGCGGGACGCCATGCGTGATCGGCCCTTCCGCGATGGCGTCGACCACCTTGCGCCGCGGGTTGAGGGAGGCATAGGGGTCCTGGAACACCATCTGGATACGACGGCGATACGGCAGCCATCCGCTGCGGGAAAGAGGCCGCAGATCCTCTCCCGCGAAGATGATCTCGCCCTTCTCCGGCTGCACCAGCCGCACCACGCAGCGCGCGAGAGTGGACTTGCCGGAGCCGCTCTCCCCCACCAGGCCCAGGGTCTCGCCCTTGAACAGGGTGAAATCCGCGTCGTGGACCGCCTTCACCTCAACACGGGGGCCGAACCAGCCGCCACGCTGATACGTCTTCTCGATCCCCTTCATCTCCAGCATGGGGGTGGCCGTGACAGCGGGACGTGCCTTGGCTTCGCCATGCGGCACGGCCGCGATCAGCGCGCGGGTATAAGGGTGGCGCGGCGCGTTCAGCACCTCTCTGGCCAGTCCCTGCTCGACGATGCGCCCGTGCTGCATCACCACCACACGGTCGGCGATCTCCGCCACCACGCCGAAATCATGGGTGATGAACATCACGCCCATGCCCTGCCGGGACTGGATCTCGCGGATCAGCCGCAGGATCTGCATCTGCGTCGTCACGTCCAGCGCCGTCGTCGGCTCATCGGCGATCAGAAGGGCGGGCTCCAGCGCCAGCGCCATGGCGATCATCACCCGCTGCCGTTGCCCGCCGGAAAGGCGGAAGGGATAGCTGCGGGCGATGGAAGCTGGGTCCGGCAGGTTCACCGCCGCCAGCAGTTCCGGCACGCGGGCGCGGGCATCCTGTGCCCGGCCATGGACGGCCAGGGCCTCGGTGATCTGGTCCCCGACCCGCATCAGCGGGTTCAGCGCCGTCATGGGCTCCTGGAAGACCATCGCCATGCGCCGCCCGCGCCGCCCGCGCAAGGCGTCCTCCGACAGTGCCAGCAGGTCCTCGCCCTCGAAGGTGACCCGGCCGGATGTCACCTTCAGCAGCTTGGGCAGCAGCCCCATCACCGCATTGGCGGTGATCGACTTGCCCGAGCCACTCTCGCCCACCACGCAAAGGATCTCCCCGGCATCGAGATGCAGCGAGAGATCCTCCACCGCATGCGGCCGGTCCGCGCCCTGGGGCAGCGAGACCGTGAGGTTCTCGACCGTCAGCAGCCGGCTCATGCCTTGCCTCCGCGGTTGCGCGCCAGGCGCGGGTTCAGCGCGTCCGACAGCCCCTCACCCACCAGATTAAGGGAGAGCACGGTGAGGAAGATGGCGACGCCCGGGAAGACGCTCATCCACCAGGCCAGCCGGATGACGCTGCGGCCGCTACCGATCAGGAACCCCCAGGACATCAGGTTCGGATCGCCCAGCCCCAGGAAGGACAGGGCGCTTTCCAGCAGGATTGCCGAAGCCACCATCAGGGAGGAGAGCACCACGATGGGCGAGAGCGCGTTCGGCAGGATATCTCCCAGCACGATGGAGATGCGGGACTTCCCCAGCACTTCCGATGCCTGCACGAATTCACGGGAACGGAGCGAGAGGAACTCCGCCCGCACCACCCGCGCCACCGGCGGCCAGGAAACCACGGCAATGGCGAAGACGATGGACTGGATGGTGGGCGTGAAGATCGCCACCAGCAGGATGGCCAGCACGAAGGACGGGATGGTCTGGAAGAATTCGGTGAAGCGCATGACGATGTCATCCGCCACCCCGCCCAGGTAGCCGGCGATGGCGCCGAGCCCAACGCCGATCACCAGCGCCACCACGGTGGAGACCGCACCCACCAGCAGCGAGACCCTCGCCCCATGCGCGATGCCGGCCGCCACGTCCCGCCCCAGGCTGTCCGAGCCCAGCAGCAGGCCCATCTCGCCCGGCGGCATGAAGGGCGCGGCCACCATGTCCCAGGGACTGCCAGGGAAGAACCAAGGCGCGCCGATAGCCACCACCACCACCAGGAGAAGGATCAGCAGCCCCACCGCCGCGCCGCCATTGCGCGCGAAATTCCGCCAGAAGCCCCGCATCACGAAACCTCCACGCGCGGATCGACCACGGCATAGAGCAGGTCGGTGATCAGGTTGAACAAGACGACCATGACGCTGGTGCAGAAGAAGACGCCCATGAGGACCTGATAGTCCCGCGCCAGCAGCGCCTCGAAAGCCAGCCGGCCGATGCCGGGCCAGGCGAAGACCGTCTCCACCAGGATGGAGCCGCCGATCAGCTGCCCTGCCTGGATGCCGGCAAAGGTGATGATGGGCAGCATGGCATTCCGCAGGATATGGCGCCGGAGGATGCGTCCTTCCGGAACCCCCTTGGCGCGCGCTGTCTTGACGAAATCCTGGTCCGCGACCTCCAGCATGGTAGCGCGGGAGAGCCGGGCGTAGACCGCAAGGTAGAAAAGGCCGAGCGTCAGCGCCGGCAGGAGAAGATGCATGCCAATATCGAGCATCTTCTCGATGCCGGACAGTTCCACCCCCACCGACATCATACCAAAGGACGGCAGCCATTCCAGCGCCACGCTGAACAGCAGCACCAGCATCAGCCCGACCCAGAAGAGCGGCGTGGCATAGAAGACCAGCGCCAGCACCGTGATGGCGGAATCCGCCCAGGTGCCGACCCGCCGCGCCGCCAGCGCCCCCATGGTCACGCCAAGCACAACGGCGAAGACAAAAGCGGCGCCCGTGAGCAGCAGTGTCGCCGGCAGCCGGTCCCAGACGAGGGAGGCGACACTGGCCTGCTGCCGGTGGCTGAAGCCGAGATCGAGGGTCAGAACCCCTTTCAGATACAGCCAGAGCTGCACATAGAGCGGCTGGTCGAGACCGAACTGCGCGCGCAGCTGCTCCAGGAACCTGGCATCCGCGGCGCCCGACTGCCCGGCGATGATGCTCGCCGGGTCGCCGGGCGCGGCGTGGATCAGGAAGAAATTACAGACGACGATCGCGAGGACCACGATCGCCGCCTTGACCAGGCGCCCCGCGAGATAAGCGGGCAGGCGCGACAGTTCCATCAGTCCGCCGTCAGGCCAGGAACACGTCGTCGAAGCTGGCATGCACGCCGGCGCCGGTCGTGATGACGTTCTGCAGCCTCTTGTCATAGATGGTGGGGAAGGACATTTCCATCAGCCAGAGCAAGGGCACGTCCTCCACCAGGATCTTCTGCACGGCGGTAAAGGCTTCCTGCCGCTTGTTCGGGTCCGCCTCGTCCCGCCCCTGCTTGAACAGCTCGTCCACCTTCGGATTCGCGTAGCCGGCCACGTTGGAGAAAAGGATCTTCTTGATGTTGGTGGAGACGTAGCTGCGCTCCACGCCCAGCGTCGGGTCGCCATACTGGTAGAGATAGTTGATGGTGGTGTCGAAATCCCAGTTCCCTGTGCGCTGGGACCAGGTGCCGACATCCACGCTTTCCAACTGCAGGTCCACGCCCACCTGCCGGAAGGACTGGCGCAGGAACTCGCCCAATCGCGTGAAAACCTCGCCATATGGCAGGCTGAGATGCTTGATGGCGAAGCGGACCCCCTGCCCGTTCGGCTTCAGCCCGGCCTCGTCCAGCAGCTTCTTGGCGGCCTCGACATTATAGGCCGGCGCCTTGGCCGAAGCGTCGTAGAAGCGTGTGGCGCTGTGGAAAGGTCCGGTCGCCGGCTTGCCGATGCCGAACCACAGGCGCTGGGCAATGAAGTCGCGGTTGACCGCCATGGTCAGCGCGCGACGCACCCGCACGTCGTCCAGCGGCTTCACGCGGTGGTTGAAGTCCATCCACATCAGCGGGCCCATATACTCCCAGCCGGTGGTCTTGACCTCCAGGTTGGGGCGCGCCCGCATCTGCGGCACGTCGAACGGCTCAATGTCATTGGACTGCGTCAGCTGCACCTGTCCAGATTCCAGCGCCAGGCGGCGGCTCTGGCTGTCCGGCACCACGCGGTAGATGATGGCGTCGAGATAGGGCTGGCCCGGCTTCCAGTAACCCTCGAAGCGCTCGAGCCTGATGAAGTTACCTCGCTGCCACTCGGCGAACTTGAAGGGTCCGGTGCCGACCGGCTTCTGCACCGCCGGGGCCTGCCGGTAATCCTGCCCTTCGAACAGGTGCTTCGGCACGATGGCCGAGACCGTCACGTCGAACATCAGCATGAACGGCTCGAAGGGCTCGGACAGGACGAATTTCGCCGTGGTCGGGTTGACCGCCACACCTTCCTTGATCCGGGCGAAGACGCCGCGGGCACGGGGCGAGACCTCCATGTGGAATTTCATGATGGAGAAGACCACGTCGTCAGCCGCCATCGGCTTGCCGTCATGGAATTTCACGTTTTCCTGGAGGTGGAAGGTATATTCCAGCCCGTCCGGGCTGATCTCCCAGCTCTTGGCCAGTTCTGGCAAGGGCTTCAGCTGCGGGTCGTAGCGCAGCAGGCCCTGGAAGATCTTGCCGCCCACGATCAGCGTCGGCGCCTGATTGTTGATGCCGACATGCAGGATCGGCGGCTCCGGATTGACGATGCTGTTCAGGGTGCCGCCTCGTTTCGGCTGCACGCCCTGGGCCAGGGCATCCTCCAGACGCCAGAGCACAGGCAAGGTGGCAGCGGCGGCCATCAGACCGCGACGCGACATGGACATGCGGAATATCTCCGTGGAAGCTTCCCTTGTCTGTGACGCTAGCCTTCACGGCACCGGATCGACAAGCCCGGCTTTCGGCCTTAGCGTCGGTCCCATGCAGAGCTTCGCCCATCCCGCCCAGTTGCGGCATACGCCACGCTTCTTCCTTCAGCGCGGCCGGGTCCGCGCGAATTTCGAGGTGCCGGAACGCGCGGGCGCTCTGCTCTCCGCCCTGTACCGCCTGGGCCTGCCGCCCACCGAGCCGGAGGCCGCGACGCCGGAGGCGCTGCGAAGCGTACATGACGGCGGCTACATCGATTTCCTGGAAAGTGCCGCGCGTGGCTGGGCGGGCCTGCAGGAGCGCGGCGAGGAAGCGGTGGCCAACATGCATCCCTCGCCGGAAATGCTGGCCCAGGGCGCGACCTGCCCGGATGCCATCATCGGCCGCCTGGGCTGGTACACCGCCGACACCGCCTGCCCTATCGGCCCCGGCACCTGGGAAGCGGCCGCCGGGGCGGCTGGCGCGGCGCTGGCGGCGGCCGATGCCGTGGCCAGCCATGGCGGCAGCGCCTACGCACTCTGCCGCCCACCCGGGCACCATGCCTATGCGGCGCGGGCCGGCGGGCACTGCTACATCAACAACAGCGCGCTCGCCGCCCAGCGGCTGCGCGACGTGGGCGCGGCGCGAATCGCCGTCTTCGACATCGACGCCCATCATGGCAATGGCACGCAGGGCATCTTCTGGGACCGCGGGGACGTGCTGACCGTCTCGGTCCATGGCGACCCGTCCGGCTATTACCCCTGGTACGTCGGCTATGCCGGAGAGACCGGCGCGGGGGCCGGGGCTGGCTGCAACCTGAACCTGCCGCTGCGCCAGGGCAGCAGGGACGATGCCTGGCTCGCAGCCATCGACACCGGCCTGGAGAAGCTGCGCGACTT
Organism: Roseomonas marmotae; assembly: GCF_017654485.1. NCBI lineage: Bacteria > Pseudomonadati > Pseudomonadota > Alphaproteobacteria > Acetobacterales > Roseomonadaceae > Roseomonas > Roseomonas marmotae. The sequence goes on from NZ_CP061091.1 coordinate 2,519,504, forward strand.
CGCACCGGAAGCCCTGGTCGTGCCGCTGGGCTTCGACGCATCGGAACATGAGCCGCTCAGCTTCCTTGGCGTCACGGCCGATGGATTCTCCCGTGCGGCGGAGAAGCTGGCGGCATTGAAGCTGCCCACCGTGCTGGTGCAGGAGGGTGGCTACAATGTCGAGGTGATCGGCACCTTGCTGGAGCGGTTCCTGACCTCCTGGGGGCGATGAACCTACAAGTTGAAAATCACCGCCGGCCGGGTTAGCGGTCTGGTATGACCATCGCACGGCTGGCGAGTTTCGCGTTTTCCGGGATCGAAACCCTGCCGGTCGAGGTGCAGGTGCAGATCTCGCCTGGGCTGCCGTCCTTCATGGTGGTGGGCCTGCCCGACAAGGCCGTGGCGGAGAGCCGGGAGCGCGTGCGCGCGGCGCTGACCGGCCTTGGCCTTTCCCTGCCACCGAAGCGGGTGCTGGTGAATCTGGCACCCGCCAATATCCAGAAGGAAGGCAGCCATTTCGACCTGCCCATCGCCCTGGCCGTCCTGGCCGCGATGGATGTGGTGCCGCGCGAGGAACTGGCCCAGTTCGCCGCGCTGGGAGAACTGGCGCTGGATGGCACGGTAGGTCCCGTGGCGGGCATCCTGCCGGCGGCGTTGGGCGCGGCGGCGCGCGGGCTGGGCCTGATCTGCCCGGGCAGCCAGGGGGCCGAGGCCGCCTGGGCCGGGGAGATCGAGATCCTCGCGGCTTCCGACCTCCGCCAGTTCATCGCGCATCTCACGGGGCGGCAGGTGCTGGACCCACCCACCCCACCCGCATTGTTGCCGGAAGACAGGGGCGGACCGTGCCTTTCCGAGGTGAAAGGGCAGGAAAGCGCCAAGCGGGCGCTGGAGATCGCGGCGGCCGGCCGGCACAATCTCCTGCTCATCGGCCCGCCGGGGGCGGGCAAGTCGATGCTGGCCGCACGCCTGCCGGGCCTGTTACCCGATCTGACGCCGCAGGAGGCGCTGGAGGTCAGCCTGATCCGCAGCGTTGCCGGCCTGATCGAACAGGGCCGCATCACCGCCCGTCCGCCGTTCCGGGAGCCGCACCACTCCGCCAGCCAGGCGGCGCTGGTGGGCGGTGGCCCCGGCGCGCGGCCTGGCGAGATCAGCCTGGCACATCGCGGCGTGCTCTTCCTGGACGAGTGGCCCGAATTTCCTCGCCCCGCCCTGGAAGCTCTGCGACAGCCACTGGAGAGCGGCATCTGCACCATCAGCCGCGCGGCAGCGCATGTGACCTATCCCGCGCGGGTGCAACTGGTCGCAGCGATGAATCCCTGCCGCTGCGGTCATCTGGGGGATGGGCAGCGCGAATGCGGGCAGGCACCCAGATGCGGGGAGCAGTATCAGTCCCGCCTCTCCGGTCCGCTGCTGGACCGCATCGACCTCTCCATCGGCATGGCCCCGATTCCGCCCGGCGAGCTGGCGCGGGCACCGCGCGGCGAAAGCAGCGCCACCGTTGCCGCCCGCGTGGCAAGCGCGCGGCAGGCGCAACTGCGGCGCGACGGATTCCGCAATGCCGAAGCGCCGCTCGACAGCCTGACGGCTGCGGCCTCGGCCGAGACCATCGCGCTTGCCGAGCGCGCAGCGGGGAAATTGGGGCTTTCCAATCGCGGCTTCACGCGCTGCTTTCGCGTCGCGCGCAGCATCGCCGATCTGGCGGGCGAGGCGCGGATCGCACGGGTCCATATGGCGGAGGCGCTGGCCTTCCGGCACCGCGCCGCCGGGCATTGAGGCGCCCCGGCCAGCCGGAATGACCCGGCCGTTCCACGCTGAACATGGCATCCAGGTGCCGCCGGATGCCACGCGGTGACCAAGCCACCTCCGCAGCGCCGGGCTGGTGAGGGTGGAACTGGTGCAGGTGGCGGATGAGGGGCGTACTGCCGGCTGCGGAGAATCGCGGAGCAGCAGGCATCCGCCGTCTTCCTGGCCTCCTTCCCCGGGGCCTTTGCAATCTTCCCGTTAACCCGGCCTGCTATTCGGCCTGTACAGTGAAAGACGCCGAACCGGCCCCGGGCCACGGCGCGCACCATGTCCTGCGTCACTCCGGTCGGCGCCAGAGCGGGGAAAGACGATGAAGATCACACAGGCCTCGATCTACACGATCACCTCGGCACGCCTGCATCCCGAATTTCGCGATCCAGGAAATCTACACCTACTGGCAGGACATGCCCGGCTATCTGGAATTCACCGATGATCCGCAGGAGCGGCGCATCAGGCGAGGCCGCGTCGATATCTCCGACCGGCCGGGGCTCGGCATCAACCTGTTGCCGGAGGTCATCGCCCCCTATCGGTGGGCTACCGTTTCCTGACTCGTCTTCCTGACGCGTCACCGCCGACCGAATGTCTCCGGCCGCCGGTTGAGCCGGCGGAACTGCCTGCGCCGTTGGAGGAATACCATGGCCGGCGCCACGGCCAGAAGCGGTGCGGTGCCGATCACCACCAGTCCCATGGCGGCGCCTACCAGGCGCCCGCCCACCACGAAACCCGCCGCCGCGCCGCCGGCGCTGGCCATGTTCAGTGCCACCGCCGCCGCCCACCAGCTCCAGACGCGGCGCGTGGGGCGCAAGGCTTCGTCGGGCGGCACGACATGCACCTGCCCTGTATCGCCTACCTCATAGAGGCGGGCGGGATCGACTGAGAATCCGGGTCCCGGGCCGCTCAGCGCCGCATCACATGCATGAAGGCGCGTCCCTGGTAGCCGGCGCGGCGCATGCGCCACCACAGGCTGCCGAAGGCGATCAGCCCGGCCACCAGCGCTATCGGCAGAGCGATGGCGAAGAAAGCGATGGCCAATCCGGCCACCACGATGCCGCCCGCTACCAGCGTGACCAGGGCGGCAATGCCGCCGACGCGCTGGAGAAGACGATCCAGCGTGCCCGTGCGCTTCGGCGCCGGGCCGCTGAACTCACCTTCCGGGGTCATGTCAATGACGGGGCGATGGCGGAACTGCTGATCCATGTCCCCCATGTTGCCATCCCCAGGGTCAGCTTCAAGCCCCGCATACCGGATGGATTGTGTTGTTTTTTGACGGAATGTCACCGCCACGCCAACATCCGGCCCTTTCTTCACAGTGTCGCCGCCAGAAGGCTCGGGCGCTTCCGGCCTTGCGCCGGACATGTCATATCAATGGCATGAGGTACGGCCCGGCCATTTGTCTGGCGCTGACGCTGGCGGCTGCCCTGCCGGCCACGGCAGCCGAGTATCGCCGCCCGACAGCCGCCCAGATGCAGGAAATCCGCCGCTGGCTCTGTCCGAATGGCGGCATGCCCGTGCGGGGCGCGCCCGGCCGCTGCGATGGCGCGGGGCGCGGTTCCACGCGCTCCGCCTCGGGCTTCGGCTCGCCGGCGCCGGGTTGGGACCACGGCCTGCCCGCCGCCAGCCGCGTGCAGTCCTCCTGCCCCGAAGGGACCCGCCCTACCCTGGCACGGGGGCATGAGGATATCCTGCGCTGCCTGCCGGGCTGACGGTGCTCAGCCCGCGAAGCGCAGCGCCGGCAGGCCTGGCACCCCTGCGTCCAGCACCATCAGCCGGCCAGCCCAAGGCTGCGCGGCGAGTTCCTTCCCGTCCAGGCCCTCACTGGCCGAGGTGACGTAGAGGCTCCGCAGATCCGGTCCGCCGAAGGCGCAGCAGGTGATGTCTCGCACCGGCAGCGGCAGGAAGCGGTCGAGTTCGCCGTCCGGACGAAACCGCGCGAGACCGCCGCCGCCGTAACGCGCGCTCCAGAGGAAGCCCTCAGCATCCACCGCGGCGCCATCCGGACTGCCGGGGACATCCGCCCCGTCGTGGAAGATCCGGGCCTCGCCCAGGCGGCCGCTCTCGCGATCGAAATCATGGACATAGATGATGCCCTCGGGCGTGTCCGAGACATAGAAGCGCTGACCGTCCGGGCTCCAGTTCAGCCCATTGGCGATCCGCAGCCCCCGCTGCCAGAGGGTAATGCCGCCATCGGCGCGCAGAACGTGGAGATCGGCATCGGCTTCCTCGCCCTCCTCCCGCATCGCGCCGCACCAGAAGCGTCCAGCGGGGTCGCAGCGGCCATCGTTCAACCGCTGGCCCGCAGCCAGCTCCGGCCGCACCGGCACCGGCTCCATCGCGCCGGTCGATGGGTCGAAACGGGCGAAGCCGGATGCCAGGGCGATGATCAGGCCGCCGGACCGGCACAACGCCAGGGCAGCGACGCGCTCCGGCATGATCCAGCTCTTCGTGTTACCGCTGGCAGGATGCAACCGGTGGATGCGGGCTTCAGGGATATCGACCCACCATAGCGCCTCGTCCCGTTCATCCCAGACGGGACTCTCGCCCAGGCTGTTCCGTAATTCCACAACAGGGCGGCATCGGGTGACGGAGTCGGTGGATGTCATGCCAGGAGCTTCTCCCATAAGGCCGGCGCGCCTGCCGCGCCTTCCCGTTCCCAACGCGGAAGAGGCCTGAAACGTGGCGGCCCCGCCATGCCGGGCAACCTGGCCCCAGCCTGTCGTTCCGTCATCAAATCGACGAGATTCGATGCAACTGGAGGCTGTCCTTGCTGTTGCAGCTTGCCCGGCGCCGGTCGGCTTGTCTAGATGCAGGACGGGCCGCATCCCGACCCGCGCCGGGCAGCGACCCAGTCCCTCCGTCCCGCCAGAGGGCATGGCAGGCTCTGGACCCCCTCACGCCTTTCCAGGGCCTGCCACCTTCAGGCACGACCCGCCGGGCAGGAAGTCGGCCTCCGCGACCAGTCCCTCCCACCAGGAGCGCGTCGAGACCCCGCGGTCAGCCGGTCTGCCCGGAAGCAAGCCGCGTCGCCACCTCGGCCAGCGCCCAGTCGATCCAGGGCAGCAGCCTTTCGATATCGCTGGTTTCCACCGTGGCGCCGCCCCAGATGCGGAGGCCCGGAGGCGCGTCGCGGTAGGGAGCGACATCCATGGCCGCTCCTTCCCTCTCCAGCAGCGCGGCCAGCAGCTTCGCCGCCGCCGCCTGGCCTTCCGGCGCCAGAGCCGTGAACCAGGGGGCGGCGATGCGGAGGCAGATGGAGGTGCAGGAGCGCGTTTCCGGCCGCTCCGCCAGGAAGGCGACCTGGTCCTGCCGCTCCACCCAGGCCGCGACGGCAGCGAGATTGGCCTCGGACCGCGCCACCAGCGCCGGCAGCCCGCCGATCTGCTCGGCCCAGCGCAGCCCGTCCAGCGCATCCTCCACCACCAGCATGGAGGGGGTGTTGATGGTATCGCCCCGGAAGATGCCCTCGATCAGCTTGCCGCCCTTGGTGAGGCGGAAGATCTTCGGCAGCGGCCATCCGGGCGTGTGGCTTTCCAGCCGCGCCACGGCACGGGGGGAAAGCGCCAGCATTCCATGCGCCGCCTCCCCGCCCAGCACCTTCTGCCAGGACCAGGTGACCACATCCAGCTTGTCCCAGGGCAGGTCCATGGCGAAGGCGGCCGAGGTGGCATCGCAGATCGCCAGCCCCTGGCGGTCCGCCGGGATCCAGTCCCCATCCGGCAGCCGCACGCCCGAGGTCGTGCCGTTCCAGACGAAGACCACGTCCTGGTCCCAGGAAACCTGCGCCAGGTCCGGCAGCCCGCCATAGGGCGCCTGGATCAGCCGCGTATCCTGCAGCTTCAACTGGGTGGTGATGTCACTGGCCCATTCGCCGGAGAAGCTTTCCCAGGCCAGCACATCGACGCCCCGTGGCCCGAGCAGCGACCAGAGCGCCATCTCCACCGCGCCGGTATCCGAAGCCGGGACGATGCCGAGCCGCCAGCCCTCCGGCATCCGTAGCACGGCCTTGGAGCGGTCGATCACCTCCGCCAGCCTTGCCTTCAGCGCCGGGGCACGGTGGCTGCGGCCCAGCAGCGCCCCTTCTAGCGCCGCCAGGGACCACCCCGGGCGCTTGGCGCAGGGACCGGACGAGAAGTGAGGATTCGCCGGGCGAAGCGCGGGCGGTGGATTGGCGTGCGGCATGGATCTGGCTCGCTTCGTTCTGTCGCGGCAGGGTTAGGCCAGCAGCGGCGCCCCGATCAAGCGTGGGCCCCCGGCAACAGAACCTCGCTGCGGGCATAGAGAACGGCATGGCCGCCCATCCGCACCCGCTCCCCGGCCAATTGGCACCAGAGCGTGCCGCCCCGCGCGCTGGCCTGGTGGCAGACCAGCGCCTGCCGCCCCAGCCGCTGCGCCCAGAAAGGCACCAGCTGCACATGGGCGGCCCCTGTCACGGGGTCCTCGTTCACGCCCATGCGGGCCGAGAAATAGCGGGAAACGATATCATACCGCGGATCGTCCGAAGCCGCCGTGGCGATGACGCGCGCGACGCCACCGGGCACGGAATCCGGCAGGCCGGCGATACGGACATGGTCGGGCGTCAGCGCCCGGACGATCTCGGCATTGTCGAACAGGCAGATCCAGTCCCGCGCCTTCCAGACCTCCCGCGGCACCGCCCCGAGGGCGGCGGCAAGGCCCGGCGGCGTCCGCGCGGCGCGGACAGGCGGATTGGCAGGAAAGTCGAGCACGAAGCGGTCGTCCTCCCGCTCCACGCCCAGGATGCCGGACTGCGTGCGGAACCGCAGCGGCGCCGCGGCATCCAGCTCCGTCGCCAGCACGAAAGCGGTGGCCAGGGTGGCGTGGCCGCAGAGATTGACCTCGAACTTCGGGGTGAACCAGCGCAGGTGCCACTGGCCCGGCCCGTCGGGCACGAAGAAGGCGGTTTCGCTCACGTTATGCTCGGCCGCCATGGCCTGCATCACCGCGTCCGGCAGCCAGGATTGCAGCGGCACCACCACGGCCGGGTTGCCGGCGAAGGGGCGGCTGGCAAAGGAATCCACGGTGTAGCTCGCTAGTCGAATCAGGTCATCGCCAGCCATGGTCTGCCCCTCCTTCACCGCCTCGCGGGACGATGCAGGATGCCAGAGGCGCCGCTGTTTCGTAGCCCCGCTTATGTCATGACAGGGACGCTATGCGGGCAGGGTCGATGGTTACGCCGTGGTTCAGCGGGCCATGCCCTTTTCCCAGGCCTGGGGCCAGCTTCAGCGCCGCCTGCACGAAGTTCCGGCCACGCGACACGGCGTCCCGCAGCACCATGCCCTGCGCCAGGCCGGCGGCGATGGCGGAGGCCAGGGTGCAGCCGGTGCCATGGGTATGGCGGCTGTCGATCCGCCGGCTCTCGAAGACCTGGATACCGTCCTCGGTGGCCAGCAGGTCCAGCAGCAGATCGCCTTCCATGTGCCCGCCCTTCAGCAACACGGCGGGCACGCCCAGCGTCAGCATCATCTCCGCCGCCGCGCGCATCTCCCTCAACCCGGTGATGCGCATGCCCGAGAGCACTTCCGCCTCCGGGATATTCGGCGTCAGCAGCGCCGCGAAGGGCAGCAGGCGGCGCTTCAGCATTTCCACGGCCTCAGGCGCCAGCAGGCGGCTGCCGCCCTTGGCCACCATCACCGGGTCCACCACCACGGGGATGCCGCGCCCCTCCTCGGCCAGGGCGTCGCAGACAGCCTCAATGGTCACGGCATCGCCCAACATGCCCGTCTTGACGGCATCGGCGCCGATGTCGCGCAGGGTCAGGCGGATCTGCTGGCGGATGAAGTCGGGCGGCACCGGATGCACCCCGTGCACGCCCAGCGTGTCCTGCGCCGTCAGCGCCGTGACGGCGGTGGCGGAATAGGCGTCCATCGCCGCGCAGGCCTTGATATCCGCCTGAATGCCAGCCCCGCCGCCGGAATCCGAGCCGGCGACGATCAGAACCCGGCCGCGCATTATTCCGCGGCCCGGACCGGAATGGCTGCGGCGGCGGCCCGGGCACGGATCAGCGCGGCAAGGGATTCCACCGTCTCCTCCACCAGGCCGTCTTCCTCGGCCTCGGCCATCACGCGGATCAGCGGTTCCGTACCGCTGGCGCGGATCAGCACGCGGCCGCGGCTGCCCAGCCGCGTCTCGGCAGCGGCGATCGCCTCCTTCACCGCCGGATCCTCCAGCGGGCTGGCGCCGTTGTAGCGCACATTCACCAGCCGCTGCGGCAGCGGCGTGAAACGGCGGCAGGCCTCGCTGGCAGGCTGGCCGCGCGCCACCAGCTCAGCCAGCACCTGCAAGGCCGCCACCAGCCCATCCCCGGTGGTGCCGAACTCGCTCATGATCATATGGCCCGACTGCTCCCCACCCAGGTTGCAACCGGTCTCCCGCATCCGTTCCGAGACGTAGCGGTCGCCGACCCTGGTTCGGATCAATGTCAGCCCTAGACCGTCAAGAAAGCGTTCAAGGCCCAGATTCGACATGACCGTGGCCACCACGCTGCCACCCGCGAGGCGCCCCTGCTCGGCCCAGGATTCGGCGATGGTGGCCAGGATCTGGTCGCCGTCGATGATCTGCCCATGCTCATCCACCAGCACCAGCCGGTCGGCATCGCCATCGAGGGCGATGCCGAGGTCGGCCCGCCGCTCCCGCACCAGCTCCGCCAGCCTGCCCGGCGCGGTGGAGCCGCATTCCTTGTTGATGTTGAAGCCATCGGGCGAGACGCCGATCGGCACCACCTCCGCCCCCAGTTCCCACAGCACAGTGGGGGCGACCCTGTAGGCGGCGCCATGGGCGCAATCGACCACCACGCGCAGCCCGGACAGGCTGAGGCGCTTCGGGAAGCTGGCCTTGACCGCCTCGATATAGCGGCCGGGCGCATCTTCCAGCCGGCTGGCGCGGCCAAGGCGGGAAGGCGAGGCCAGGCCCGTCGGCTCCCCCGCCATCATGGCTTCGATCTCCATCTCCTGAGCGTCGGAGAGCTTCAGCCCGTCAGGGCCGAAAAGCTTGATGCCGTTATCCTCGAAGGGATTGTGGCTGGCGGAGATCATCACGCCGAGATCCGCGCGCAGGCTGCGCGTCAGCAGGGCGATGGCCGGGGTTGGCAGCGGCCCCACCAGTACCACGTCCATGCCCGCACCGACGAAGCCCGCCGTCAGCGCCGGCTCCAGCATATAGCCGGAAAGGCGGGTGTCCTTGCCGATCACCACACGGTGCCGGTGTGCGCCGCGGCTGAAGAAGCGCCCTGCGGCCTGCCCCAGCCGCAGGGCGGTCAGCGCATCCATGGGCGCGCGGTTCGCAACGCCCCGGATGCCATCGGTGCCAAAAAGCCGGCGCACGGCTTCGGTCATGCCGGATCGTCCTTCATCAACCCATTTCGGTCCCGGAGATTTCCTCTTGCGCTGGCGCAGGTCAAATACTCCAGGTTGCTTTTAGCGTGGGATCTTCACCCGGGCGGCTTTTCCGTCCGGCAGCACTCTCCCCTTTAACGCGGCCGGCGCCATGCCGCATCAGGCCAGTTCAGTGGCCCGTGAAAGGGCCCCATCGGCACAGGCCTGCCACATCCGCAGCGCCCGCACCGTCTCCGCCACATCATGCACGCGCAGGATGCTGGCCCCGGCCGCCGCCGCCGCCAGCGCCACGGCGATGCTTCCCGCCATACGGTCAGCAGCCTGCTCCACCTCCGTCACCCAGCCCACCAGTCGCTTGCGGGAGGCACCGACCAGCACCCGGCAGCCGATGCCCGCCAGCAGCGGCAGCCGGTTCAGCAGCAAGAGGTCCTGTTCCCGCGTCTTGCCGAAGCCGATGCCGGGATCGATGGCGATGCGCCCGCGCGGAATGCCCAGCGCCTCAGCCGTCTCCACGCGCTGGCGCAGGAAGCGGGCGACCTCCAGCACGACATCCTGATAGGCGGTGGCCTCGTGCATACGGCGCAGGTCCAGCGCCGGCATATGCATCAGCACCACCGGCGCGCGGGCCTCCTGCACCACCCGCACCGACTGCGCGTCCTGGCGCAGGGCGGAGATGTCGTTGACGATCTCGGCCCCCGCATCCAGCACGGCCTTCATGGTATCGGCATGCCGGGTATCAACGCTGACCACCGCTGCCGTGGCCAGGGACCGCACCACCGGCAGGATGCGCGCTATCTCCTCCCGCGCCGTCAGAGGGGTTGCGCCAGGGCGGGTACTCTCCCCGCCGATGTCCAGGATATCCGCCCCCTGTTCCAGCATGGCGTGGCCCGCGGCGATGGCCGCCCCGGGGTCCAGGTGCTGCCCACCGTTCGAGAAACTATCCGGCGTGATGTTCAGGATGCCCATGACCAGCGGCCTGTCCTGCGGCAGCCCGGCGAAAGGCAGCGGGCGGCGCGTCAGCGGCGGCAGCAGGTCTTCCCATTCCTCGGGCAGGGCCGAGACCGGCAGGATGCCCTGCTCCCGCCCGTCCTCGATCAGCCGCAGCAGGGAGAAAGCGGCCGGCCCGCCGGCCAGCGGCATGGCGTGCCCGGCCCGGACGGCATGGAACCCTGCCGGGCCATGCAGCAGTCCCAGCGGCTCCAGCCAGCGTTCAGCCATGAGAGGATCTCCCAGACAAGAAAAAGGGCCCGCGACGGGCCCTTCTCCTTAACCTGATTCACCTCGGAGGCGGAACGCTTTCCCTCAGGTGCCCGGCTGCGGGGAGGGATTCAGCCCGCCCGGGCGCGGTGCCTGCGGCCGGCCGGAGGTCGGCACGCTGCCGCGGCCGGCATTGGTGGGCTCGTCCGGACGGTTGCGGATGACCGGCTCACCCTTCAGCACCATGCGGATCTCGTCGCCCGAGAGCGTCTCATACTCCAGCAGGCCCTTCGCCAGCGCGTGCAGTTCCTCGATATTCACCTGCAGCGTGTGCTTGGCACGCGCATAGGCCTCGTCGATCATGGAACGCACTTCGCTGTCGATTTCGCGTGCCGTGGCTTCGGACACGTTCTTCGACTGGGTCACGGAATGGCCGAGGAAGACCTCCTGGCTGTTGTCGCCATAGGCGATCATGCCGAGCTTCTCGCTCATGCCCCACTCGGTCACCATCATCCTGGCCTGATTGGTGGCCATCTTGATGTCGCCCGAGGCGCCGTTGGAGACCTTGTCCGGGCCGAAGATCAGCTCCTCCGCGACACGGCCGCCCATCGCCATGGCGAGTTCCGCCTTCAGCTTGGACTTGTGCTTGGAGTAGCGGTCACCGGCCGGCAGGGACATAACCAGACCCAGGGCGCGGCCGCGCGGAATGATGGTCGCCTTATGCACCGGATCGCATTCCGGCTCGTGCATGGCGACCAGCGCATGGCCGGCCTCGTGGTAGGCCGTCATCTGCTTCTCGTCATCGGACATCACCAGCGAGCGCCGCTCGGCACCCATCAGGACCTTGTCCTTCGCCATCTCGAACTCGTGCATGCCGACGGTGCGGCGACCGGTACGGGCGGCCAGCAGCGCGGCCTCGTTCACGAGGTTGGCGAGGTCGGCGCCCGAGAAGCCGGGGGTGCCGCGCGCGATGGTCTTCGGGTCCACGTCCGAGGCCAGCGGCACCTTGCGCATATGCACGCGCAGGATCTTCTCGCGGCCCTGCACGTCCGGGTTCGGCACCACCACCTGACGGTCGAAGCGGCCGGGGCGCAGCAGCGCGGGGTCGAGCACGTCCGGGCGGTTGGTGGCGGCGATCAGGATCACGCCCTCATTCGCCTCGAAGCCGTCCATCTCGACCAGCATCTGGTTGAGGGTCTGCTCACGCTCGTCATTGCCGCCGCCAAGGCCGGCGCCACGGTGGCGGCCCACGGCGTCGATCTCGTCGATGAAGATGATGCAGGGGGCGTTCTTCTTGCCCTGCTCGAACATGTCGCGCACGCGGCTGGCGCCGACGCCCACGAACATCTCGACGAAGTCGGAGCCGGAGATGGTGAAGAAGGGCACATTGGCCTCACCCGCGATGGCGCGGGCCAGCAGGGTCTTACCCGTGCCGGGCGGGCCGACCAGCAGCACGCCCTTGGGGATCTTGCCGCCGAGGCGCTGGAACTTCTGCGGGTCGCGCAGGAAGTCCACGATCTCCTCAAGCTCGCCCTTGGCCTCCTCGATGCCAGCGACGTCCTCGAAGGTCACGCGCCCCTGCTTCTCGGTCAGCAGCTTGGCCTTGGACTTGCCGAAGCCCATGGCCCGGCCGCCGCCGCCCTGCATCTGGCGCATGAAGAAGACCCAGACGCCGATCAGCAGCAGCATCGGGAACCAGCTGAGCAGGTAGTGGAAGAGCGGGTTGACGTCGCTCTCCTCCGGCCGCGCCACCACGCGCACGCCCTTTTCCGTCAGCTTGCTGACCAGGGTCGAGTCCTCGGGCGTGTAGGTGCTGAAGCTGCGCCCGTCGGAAAGCTGGCCGGTCACGGTGCGACCCGTGATAGTCACGTCACGGACCCGCCCGCCGTTCACCTCGTTCAGGAAGTCGCTGTAGGCGACCTGCTGGCCGGTCTGGCGGGTAGAGGAATTGGGCTGGAACAGATTGAAGAGCGCCACGAGCAGCAGCGCCACGATCACCCACAGCGCCAGATTGCGGCCGAAATTATTCACCGTGCGGTTCCCATTCGATCGCCAGGCGAACCCGGCGTCCTGACAAGATAGGACGTCAAGCCGAGTTCTGAAACCATGTCACTTAATTCATCCGTGCCTCGGCGGCCAGTTTCCTAAGGTAATGGCCCGCCGGCGGGGTCGAAGCACAGTTCCCCTCCGACCCCCAGCCGCAGCGCCGGCACGCTCAGGATGGCTCCCCCCCGCCGCAGGGCGGGCAGCCCGGCCAGCACGCGGGCCGGCAGGCCCCGCCGTGCCGGGCGGGGCAGCCAGGCAGCGTCCCTGCCCAGCGCGCCGATCGTCGCACCTTCCACCACCCGGAGCACGCGCCAGCGGCCATCCCACCGCACGCCCGCTACGGCGAGAACCGGCAGGGCGCAGGCCGCGGCCTCCCGGCAGAGTAGTCCGCCGCTCCAGTGCACCCCATGGAGGGTGCCCTGTCCCCGCCGCAGCAGCGCGGCCACGGCGGCTCCGGCCGGTGCGTGCTCGGCGCCGGAAAGCAGCCGCAGCAAAGCCGCCATCCCCATCTCCGCCACGCTGTCGTTGCCCAGGGCAGCCCCGTCCAGCCTCGCCCAGCCTTGCGGTGCCAGATGCAGCGCCCCGGCCAGCCGGGCCGCCACGGCCGCCTCCAGCCGGGCCCGGCGCCGCGCGAAAGCCCGCGCGGCTTCAGCCAGGGCGGCAGTGCCCGCGCCCTGCCCGCCTGCATCGCCCAGCGCCAGCCGCAGTCGCGCACGGGTGAAGCGGGGATCGAGATTGGAGGGGTCACGCAACGGAACCACCCCATTCACTTTCAAAAGTGACTCCAAACGTGCCGGGGGCATATCCAGCAACGGTCGCAGCAACAGGGCCTGCGCCGCTGGCCGGGCCGCGGCCATGCCGGCCAGCCCTGCCCCGCCGCTGCCGCGCAGGGCACGGAACAGCAGCGTCTCCGCCTGGTCGCCCCGGTGCTGCCCCAGCAGCAACCAGGCCGCGCCCAGGCTGGCACAGCGGTCCAGCATGGCGGAGAGTCGCGCGGCACGGGCGCGCTCCTGTATGGCCGTGCCACCCGGCAGGCTCAGGGACAGGATCTCCGCTTCGATGCCAAGCTGGCGCAGGGTGTCGGCGGTCCAGTCCGCCTCCGCGGCGCTCTCCGCCCGCAACCCATGGTCCACCACCAGTCCATGGAGATGCCCGCCTCGCGCCCGGGTCCAGTCACGCGCCAGCAGCGCCAGGGCCAGGGAATGCGGCCCGCCAGAGACGCCGACCGCCAGACGGGGTGCCAGCCCGAAGGGGCCGAGCGGCGCCATCAGCGCCGCGAACTCCTCCGCCCCCGGCGCGGAATCGGCCCCGGGCAGGGTCTTCACCGCGTCAGCGGCAGCCGCCGCGCTGGCGGGCGCTGGTCGCGCGCTCGGCAAGGCTGCCCGAGAGGCGCGGGAACTCGCTGCGAAGGTTATTCAGCGTATCGCAGGCCTCACGCTTGGCATTCAGGCCCAGGAAGGCATTGGCCAGGCCGATCATCGCCTCCGGCGCGCGGGTGGACTGGCGGTTGCGCTTGTAGGCATCGTCATAGGCAATGGCCGCATTGGCGAAATCGCGACGGCCCAGCAGCGCGTCGGCCAGCAGCAACTGCCCGTCCTGGGCACGCGCACCACGGGCGGCGATCACCTCGCGCGCCGCCGCCTCAGCCGCCGCGTAATCCCGGCGGGACAGCGCGGCCTGCCCATCGGCCAGCGCGCGCTCGGCGGTGCGGGGCGCGGCGGCGGCCGGCGGCGCGGCCGGAGCGGCTGGCGCGGTGGGGGCCGGACCCGCCGCCGGGGCCGAGGGCCGCCCGCCGCTCGCGCCGCCCTCAAGCTGCTGGAGGCGGAAATCCATGTCGCCCTGCAGCTTCTCGACCTGCTGCTGCAGGGTGCGGTTGCGGTACTCGGCCTCATCGGCGCGGCCCCGCAGGCGGCGCACTTCCTCGTCCAGCTGGTTCACACGGTCCAGCAACGAGCCCACCAGTTCGGAAGCGCCGCCAGCCGCGGGGCGGCCGGGCGCCACCGGCGCCGGCACATAGGTCTGGCCGGCGCCGCCGCCGCGCCGCAGCTGCTCCAGCTCGTTGCGGAGCTGCAGGATCTGGTTCTGCAGGGCAATGCCTTCGCGGCTGTCCATCTGCGCCACGGCGGGAGTGGCCATCAGCATCGGCAGCAGCGGCGCGGCGAGAAGAAGCTTGCGGAGCATGGTTCCATCCTTGCGAGCGGCGCGACCCGGGCGCCATCCCCGGACCCTGTCTGCGTTCCAAAATAAGAAAGCGGCGGCCCCCGTGATACGGAAGCCGCCGCTTCTTTTCAGCCCCTCAACCCTGCGTCAACGCAGGATTGGCGAAAGCCAAGACTTGTTCAGCGCACCACGGTCACGGCGCGGCGGTTCTGCGCCCAGGCTTCCTCATTGGAGCCGAGCGCCGCCGGGCGGTCCTTGCCGAAGGAGACGGTGTTCACGCGGTTGCCCGACACGCCCTGGGAGACCAGCACGTCGCGCGCCGCATTGGCACGGCGCTGGCCCAGCGCCAGGTTGTACTCGCGCGTGCCACGCTCGTCCGCATGGCCCTCAACGGTGACCATCACCTGCGGATACTGCGCCAGCCAGGCGGCCTGACGCTCCAGCACCGGGCGCTGGTCGCCGCCGACCGAGGAGCCGTCCAGCGGGAAGAAGACGCGGTCGCCGACATTGGCCACCAGGTCTTCCTGGCTGCCCGGACGCACGCTGCCGGAAATGCCGACATTGGAGCCGGCACCGGCACCGGCGCCAGTGGCCGCGCCCGAGGTGTCCTCGCTGGCGCAGGCGGAGAGCAGCGCGGCCGCGGCCAGAGCGCCAAGAAGTTTCATATTCATCGTCTCAATTCCCCTTTGGGAGGTCGAATGACGGCGCGGTACGCCGCGAATGCGGCGGGTTCAAGGCACCTAATCGTCAGGGTTGCGGCAGGTTTCAGTTTTTTTCGTCTGCCGCAATCCTACCCTTTCTCCCGCGCCTCTCAGGAAGAGAGCAGAGGCGACCAGTTCGGGTCGCTGGCGTCGGTCGGGGTCACCACTTGGCGCTCGTTGAACCCGGCGATATCGATCATCGACAGGCGGGAGGAATAGCCGCCGCCGCGCGAGTCCCGCGCCTGGGTCTCGCGGTAGAAGGTGAGCACGCGACCATTCGGCGCGAAGCTTGGCCCCTCCATGCTCCAGCCCTCAGAGAGGATACGCTCGCCCGAGCCGTCCGGCCGCATCACGCCGATGGCGAAACGCCCGCCGCCCATGCGCGTGAAGGCGATCAGGTCGCCGCGCGGGGACCAGACCGGCGTCGCGTAACGGCCATTGCCGAAGGAGATGCGCCGCACCCCGCCGCCGCCGGCATCCATGATGTAGAGCTGCTGGTCGCCACCGCGGTCGGAGTTGAAGACGATCTGCGAACCGTCGGGCGAATAGCAGGGCGAGACGTCGAGCCCGCCGCCGGAGGTCAGCTGCCGCTCCCGCCGCGAGGCGAGGTCGATCACGAAGATATTGGCGTCACCACCGCGCGCGGAGGACAGCACGACGCTGCGCCCGTCCGGGCTGAAGCGCGGCGAGAGGGTCATGCCCTGGAAATTGCCCAGCACTTCCTGCCGGCCGCTGTCCAGGTTGAACAGATACACGCGTGGCTGGTTGTTGGCGTAGGACATGAAGGCGATCTGCCGCGCATTCGGATGGAAGCGCGGCGAAAGCGCCTGGGCGCGGCCATCCGTCAGGAAGCGGTGGTTCTCGCCATCCTGGTCCATGATCGCGAGGCGCCGGGTGCGGCGGTCGCGCGGCCCGCTCTCCGCCACATAGACGATGCGGGTGTCGAAATACCCTTTCTCGCCCAGCATCCGCTCATAGATCACGTCGGAGATGACATGGGCGATCTGCCGCCAGTTGGCGGCGGCGGCGGTATAGGCGGTGCCCTGCAACTGCTGCTCGGAATTCACTTCCCACAGCCGGAACTCGATGCGCGCGCGGTCGCCCTGCGGCTCGGCCCGGCCGGTCACCAGCGCCTGCGCGCCCACCACGCGCCAGTCCTGGAAGCGCGGCGTGGCGGCCGCGGCCTCGGGCGACTGGATGTAGGCGGCGTTGTTCACCACACGGAACAGGCCTGAATTCCGCAGATTGTTGGCGATGACCTGCGTGATGTTCTGCCCCAGCGGGCCGCCGGCCAGGTTGGGCAGCGCGATCGGGATCGGGTCCGTCCGCGCGCGGTTGATATCGATCACCTGCTGGCCCCCGGATGGCGCGGCGGGAGGCGCGCCCTGGGCGCGGACGAAGGCGGGTGCAGCCAGCAGGCCAGCGCCACCCAGCAGGGCGGCACGACGGGAGAACAGCGGGTTCATCATCGGATAAAGCCCTTCGGATTGAAGCGGAAGATCGTGTTGTTCAACGCCGGGATCTTCTCGCGGGAAACAGGCAGCGGGTTGCATTTCGGGTCCAGCAAGGCGCGCCGCGACATATCGAACAGCGCACGCCCGCGAGGGTCCGTAGGAACGCCATTCGCCGCGCGGACGTTGCGGACCGTTCCGCCTGCGTCGACATCGATGCGGAGTTCCACCACCATCTGGTCGATGCCCATCATGCCGGCATCGACAGACCAGCACTCGCTGACGCGTTCGGCCACCCCACGCATCTCGCCCTGACTCAGCAGCGCATTGCCCGTGGGCGAGCCACCACCGGAGGCAGGGCGCCCGGCGGCGGTGCTGGCGCGGGCGCGCGGCGGCTCCTGCTGCGCCTGGGCGGCGCGCAGGCGCTCCAGCGTGTTCTGCACGCTGTTGCTGCGCTCGGCCGGGCGCTGCACGGGCGGCGTGCGGCCGGTGCCGGCTTCTCTCGCCGGCTCAGGCGCGGGCGGCGTCGGTGAAGGCCGGGTCGGTTCCGGGCGCGGCGGAGCCGGCGGAGCGGCGGCCGCCTGCTGCTGCGGTGGCGTGGGCGGGGCCGGGGGTGGCGGCGCGGGCGGCGGCGGCAGGGGCAGCGGCGGCGCGGCCTGCGCCTGCTGCTGCGCCGGCACGGGCGAAGGCGCGGGTGCAGGCGGCGGCGCCTGGGCCGGCTGCGGCGGGGCCGGCGTCGGCGGCGTCGGGCGCGGCTGCGGCGGGGTCGGCTGCGCCGGTGCGGGCGGCGGCGGCGTGGGCACCGGGGCCGGCGGCGTGGGCGTCGGGCTCGGCGGCGCAGGCGTCGGTGGTGCAGGGGTCGGCGCGGGGGCCGGCGGCGGCGGAGGCGGCGGCGGCGGGGTCGGCGTGGCCGAGGTCGGCAGGTCCGGCGTCACCGGCTCGGTGGTGTCGTCCGGCGTCTGCTCCGGCGCCGGGGGGGCGGGCAGCGGCAGCGGGGCGGGCGCCTGGGCGAGCTGCGGGTTGTCGGCCGGCATCAGCTCGACCGTAATCGCCTGCTCGCGCGGCTCCTCAAGCTCGGGCCTGGGCAGGCCCAGGAGCAGCAGCAGCCCCAGCAGCGCGTGCAGCGCCGCCGAGACGATCGCCCAGAAACGGAGGCCAGAACGGGCCATCAGGAAAAAGCGATCCTCTCAGCGCCGCTGCGGCTGGGTGGGCGCGGGTGCGGCGGGCTGCGCCGGGCGCGTGCCACCGGTGGCCGGCACGCCGGAGGGCTGCTCGGCCAGCAGGGCGACCTTGGTGAAACCGGCGGCCGAGACGGTGCCCATGACTTCCATGACGCGGCCGTAATTGATGCCCCTGTCGCCGCGCACGAAGATGCGGCGCTCGGGGGCGCCGGCCGGCTGCTCGGCCAGGATGGCCCGCAGCCGCTCGACCAGCCCTTCCATCGGCACCTCGGCCTCCTGGATGAAGATCCGGCCTTCCGCATTGACCGAGATGGTCAGCGGCTCCGTCTCCTGGTTCAGGGCCGCGGCATTGGTCTTGGGCAGGTCCACCGGCACGCCGACAGTCATCAGCGGCGCCGCGACCATGAAGATGATCAGCAGCACCAGCATGACGTCGACCAGCGGCGTCACGTTGATCTCCGCCATCGGGCGGTAGCGGCCCCTGCCCCCTCTGCCTCCGCCTGAGCCGCCCATTCCGGACATGGCCATGGTTCAGACGCGCTCCTCGGCCTGGCGGGAGAGGATGGCGGCGAATTCCGTGGCGAAGCCTTCCAGGCGGCCGGCGAAGCGCGACAGGTCGGTCGTGATCTTGTTGTAGGCCAGCACCGCCGGGATGGCGGCCACCAGGCCGATGGCGGTGGCGAAGAGCGCCTCGGCGATGCCGGGGGCCACCACCGCCAGGTTGGTGTTGTTCATGCCGGCGATGGCGCTGAAGCTGTTCATGATGCCCCAGACCGTGCCGAACAGGCCGACGAAGGGACCGACGGAGCCGACCGAGGCCAGGAAGACCATCCAGCGCTCCATGCCGTCCATCTCGCGCTGGATCGCCACAGTCATGGCACGCTCGGCCCGCTGCTGCATGCCGGCGCCGTGCGGCGCGGTCTCTCCCGGTCGGGCGCTGCGCTCCCACTCCCGCATGGCGGCACCGAAGACGGCGGCCATCGGGTGGGTCGGACGCTCGCCTTCGGACTGGAACAGCTTTTCCAGGCTGCCACCGGACCAGAACTTTTCCTCGAAGGCATCGGCCGCGCGGTTCACGCGCCGCAGCGTCGTCACCTTCTCGAAGACCACGGCCCAGACCCAGACGCTGGCGAGGAGCAGCCCCACCATCACGAGCTTCACGACCCAGTCGGCCTGCAGGAACAAGCCCCACAGAGAGAGGTCGTGCGCCATCTGGCCGAGATCCGACGCACTCACGCTGCCACCCACGGCCATCTCCTTCGCTCGGGCAGCCTACCCGGCCACCGTTCCTGCAGTCGCCAGGAGCGGCCTTCCGGGCCGCCCGCTAGCTCATTCCGTCTCTCAGGACGCTGCGCCAAGGCTCGGGGATGGGCGCTGGGCGCATCCCCTCGGCGCGCACGCAGACCAGACCGACCTTCAGCACCGCCCTTGTGGCCCCGGATGCCTCATCCAGCACCGCCTGGCCGAAATCGACCGAGGCGCCGCGCATCGCCAGGACGCGCGTCTCCACGATCAGTGAATCGTCGAGCCGCGCGGGGGCCACATACTCCACTTCGATGCGTCGCACCACGAGCAACGAAGCGTGACGCTGCATCATAAGTTGATGCGGCAAATCTATGGCACGGAAGGATTCCGTCCTCGCCCGCTCCGCCCAGCGCAGATAGTTGGCGTGGTAGACGATACCCCCGGCGTCGGTATCCTCGAAGTAGACGCGGACGGGCCAGCGATGCACCCCCACCGATCAGAATCCTCCCAGCAGATCCGCTTGGCTGCCTTGCGGAGGCGTCATGCCCAGGTGTCGCCAGCCGGGTTCGCCCAGCACCCGGCCACGCGGGGTGCGCAGCACGAAGCCCTCCTGGATCAGGTAGGGCTCCACCACTTCTTCCAGCGTGTCCCGCCCCTCCGACAGCGCGGCCGCCAGGGTCTCGACGCCCACCGGCCCGCCGCCGTGATGCTCGGCGATCCGGCGGAGGTAGCGGCGGTCCTGGGCATCGAGTCCCCGCGCATCCACTTCCAGCCGCCGCAGCGAGTCGTCGGCCATGGCGCGATCCGCCACCTGGCCGGAGACCAGCGCGAAATCCCGCACCCGGCGCAGCAGCCGCCCGGCGATGCGGGGCGTGCCGCGGGAGCGGTTGGCGATCTCCTGCGCCCCTTCCTCGCTGAGGACGAAACCCAGCTTCTGGGCCCCCCGGCGGACGATCAGCAGAAGTTCTTCAGGCGTATAGAATTGCAGTCGCAACGGGATGCCGAAGCGGTCGCGCAGCGGCGTGGCCAGCAGCCCCGCGCGAGTCGTGGCGCCCACCAGCGTGAAGGGCGGCAGGTCTATCCGCACCGTCCGCGCCGCCGGCCCCTCGCCGATGATAAGGTCGAGCTGGAAATCCTCCATCGCGGGATAGAGGGTCTCCTCGATGGCCGGTTGCAGGCGGTGGATCTCGTCCACGAACAGCACGTCGCGCGGCTGCAGATTGGTCAGGATGGCCGCGAGGTCGCCCGCCCGCTGCAGCACCGGCCCGGAGGTGGCGCGGAACCCGACCCCCAGTTCCCGCGCCACGATCTGCGCCAGGGTCGTCTTGCCCAGGCCGGGCGGACCATGCAGCAGCACATGGTCCAGGGCTTCCCCACGCGTCCGGGCGGCCTGGATGAAGATGGAGAGGTTCTCGCGCAGCGACTTCTGGCCGGTGAAGTCATCCAGCGTCTGCGGGCGCAGCGTGGCCTCGGCGGCATCCTCATCGGAGCGATGCGGATCGGAAATGCGATCGCTTCCACTCATCGCGGCGCCAGCTCCTTCAGGCTCTCACGGATCAGCAGCTCCAGGGCCACCCCCTCCCCGAGCCGTTCGGCGACGCGGGCCACCACGGCCTGCGCCTCAGGCCGCCTCCAGCCGAGGTTCAGCAGCACCGAGACGGTCTCCGACACCACGCTGCTGGGCGGCAACGGCAGGGCGGAGGCATTGGGCGCGAAGGCCGGGCCGATGGGCATGCCGCCGACCTTGCCCTGCAATTCCGAGATCAGCCGCACCGCCAGCTTCGGGCCGACTCCGGCGGCGCGGGTGAGTGCGCCCTTGTCCCCGGCCAGGATGGCGCGGGCCATATCTGCGGGCGAAAGCGCCGAGAGCAGCGAGAGCGCCACCTTCGGGCCCACGCTCTGGATACCCGTCAGCATGCGGAACCAGTCGCGCTCCGCCGCATCGGCGAAGCCGTAGAGGGTGATGGCGTCCTCCCGCACCGAGGTCTCGATCAGCAGGGAGGAGACAGCCGGCGGCGGCGGCAGGGCCGAGAGCGCGCGGGAGGAGCAGGCCACCAGATAGCCCACGCCATTAACATCGAAAATGCAGCCGCCCTCGAAAGCGGAGTCGAGCTTGCCAGTGAGCTTGCCGATCATGCCGGCACATATCCCTTCGCCAGCGCCAGCCGGCTGCCACGGTGATGGGCGTGGCAGATGGCCACCGCCAGGGCGTCAGAGGCATCGGCGCGCCTGAGCGTGGCGCCCGGCAGCAGCCGCCGCACCATGTCCGCCACCTGGATCTTATCCGCATGGCCCGTGCCGACCACGGCGCGCTTCACTTCCATCGCCTGGTATTCGGCCACGGGCAGCCCCGCCAGCGCCGGCGCCAGCAGCACCACCCCGCGTGCCTGGCCCAGCTTTAGGGCCGCGCCGGGGTTCTTGTTGACATAGGTATGCTCCACCGCAGCCTCATCCGGCTTCCAGATCTCCATCAGCGCGTTCAGCGCGCGGTGGATCTGGCAGAGCCGCTCGGCCAGCGGCAGCTCGGCCGAGGTTGAGACCACGCCGTCGGCGATGTGGCGCAACCGGTTGCCCGTGCTCTCCACCACCCCCCAGCCGGTGTGCTGGAGGCCGGGGTCGAGCCCGAGCAGCCGTACCGTCTGCATCAGTCCGCCGCCATCAATCCGCCAGGGCCTTGGCCACGGCGTCGGAAACCTCGAAATTGGCGGTCACGGTCTGCACGTCGTCATGGTCGTCCAGCACATCGATCAGCTTCAGCACGCTGCGCGCCTTCTCCTCGTCCAGCTCGACGGAGACATTCGGGCGCCATTCCAGCTTGGCGCTCTCCGCCGGCCCGAATTTCTCCTCGAGCGCGTCGCGGACGGAGAAGAGGTCCTCGATTCCCGTGCGGATCTCGTGGCCGTCCTCGCTGCTCTCGACATCTGCGGCACCGGCCTCGATCGCCGCCTCCAGCATGGCATCGGCATCGGCGACGGAGGCCGGGTAGCGCACCACGCCGTTGCGCTCGAACTGGAAGGAGACCGAGCCCGTCTCCCCCATCGCGCCGCCGAACTTCGAGAAGGCGGAGCGGATGTCGGAGGCCGTGCGGTTGCGGTTGTCGGTCAGCGCCTCGACGATGATGGCGACGCCGGCGGGGCCGTAGCCTTCGTAGCGGACCTCGACGTAATCCTCGCCGCCACCGGCACCGGATGCCTTCTTGATGGCCCGGTCGATGGTGTCCTTGGTCATGTTGGCCACCCGCGCCGCCTGCACCGCCGAGCGCAGTCGTGGGTTGAAGGCCGGGTCAGGCAGGCCCTGGCGGGCGCTCACCGTGATCTCTCGGATCAGCTTGGCGAAGGCGCGGGCGCGCTTGGCGTCCTGTGCGCCCTTGCGGTGCATGATGTTCTTGAACTGGGAATGGCCGGCCACGCGCTGCTTCTCCGGTATTCTCGTGTTGTTCCGGGCTATGCGCCCCTCTTACCGCCATGCCGCCCCGGACGCGAGGGGCGCAGCCCCGGCATTGCGACGTGACATTGTGAAACGGTCGCGCCTGCGGTCTTGGCCATCTGCCCCCCGGGCTGCATGAACGGCCTGCCGATATTATGAAGGAGGCGCGATTGGCGACCAATCCCTGGCTCGATAGCCCGCAACGCTATGGCCTCGTCAGCCGCGCCCTGCACTGGGGCATGGCGGCCCTCTTCGCCTGGCAGTTCGCGGGCATGGCGGTGAAGCTCATCCTTGGCAGGGCACCGCTGACGGCCTTCATGGTGGGCACGCATGGCGGGGTCGGCACGCTGCTCTTGCTGCTGGTGCTGCTGCGTGGCGCCTGGGGCCTGTCGCAGGCCCGAAGGCGGCCGGGCCATGCCGCCGGCCTGCTGGGCCGTCTGGCGACGGCGGGCCACCTGCTGATCTACGCTCTGATGCTGGTCGTGCCCTCGCTGGCGCTGCTGCGCGCCTATGGCAGCGGCCGCCCCTTCTCCCCCTTCGGCATCCCGCTCTTCCCGGGCTTCGGGGGTGGCGCGATCGACTGGATGGTGGCCCCTGCCCGCGCGGCGCACGGTCTGCTGGCCTGGACGTTGCTGGCGGTCGTCGCCGGGCACGTCGTGATGGTGGTTGTGCATCGCCGGATCTGGCGCGACGATGTGCTGCAACGGATGGCCGGGCGCATTCCCGCCACGAGCCGGTAGAGCCACGGAGACAGCGCATGACCGATGCCCACGCCGTCACGACGCAGGAGCAGCTCCAGGCGCTTTATCCGCCGCCGCGGGAGCTGGTGCTGAAAAAGGTGGCCGACCGCATCGACCCGCGCACCGCCGAGTTCATCGGCGCCAGCCCCTTCGCCGTGCTCGCCACCTTCGGCGCGCGCGGCCCGCATGTGACGCCGCGCGGAGACGCGCCCGGCTTCATCGACGTGCTGGACGAGAAGACGCTGGTGCTGCCCGACCGCCGTGGCAACAACCGCCTGGATGCGCTGCGGGACGTGGTGGACAACCCGGCCGTGACGCTGCTCTTCCTGGTCCCCGGCGTGGGGGAGACGCTGCGCGTCGCCGGTAAGGCGCGGCTCTCGGCCGATCCGGAGCTTTGCGCGCGCTATGCCGTGCAGGGGCAGAACCCCGTCACCGTGATGGTGATCTCGGTGGAGGAGGTCTTCATGCAATGCGCCCGAGCCATCCATCGCTCCAGGCTCTGGAAGGGGCAGGAGAAGCCGGCCGCCATCCCCAGTGCCGGCGAACTGCTGGCCGCCCACACGAAGGGAATGGTGGACGCCGAGGAATACGACCGGGAGCGTGGCCCGGTCGTCGCCTCCACGCTCTACTAGAGCACGGCGGCCTTCCGTCCACCGGACAGCCCCCTTCCGGTGATACCGCCGGACGGGATTTGCCCCGGCTTCCGATCAAGGTCAGGACCGATCGCGGTCGGCCGCCAGTCCGATGCCCGGGCCGAGTTGTGCCTGCCGACCGACGCCGGCCAGGGCCAGGGTGCGCTCCAGCATCTGTCCGTAGATGGGACGCCCCCCAAGCCACTGGGCGACGAGGCTGGCGCTCAGGCACGCCGTCAGCGTGGGCAGAGTGAGTGCATAGGATGTGGTGAGTTCCATCACCAGCACCACGCCCACCGCGGGCGCGCGCACTGATGCGCTGAACAGCGCGGCCATGGCGACGATGCCGAAGGAGACGGGCGTCAGGCCCATGCCGGAGAATGTCCCGGGCAGCGCCATCTGCGCGAGCAGGCCGAAGGCGATCCCGAGGCAGGCGGCCAGGGTGAGGATGGGTGCGAAAATGCCCCCCGGCGTTCCGGTTGAATAACTGCTCACCGAGGTGACGAAGCGCGCCGCCACCAGCATCAGCAGCACGGCCAGGCCTGGGGTGACCAGGGCTATTTCCGAGATGACACGCTCGCCTCCGGTGACGGTGCGCGGAGCGATGACGAGCAACGCGCCCACGATCAGCCCGACCAGGGCGGGCCAGGCGTAGGGGGCGCGTTTCTGGCACGCGGCGGTGAAGTCGAGCATCGACATGATGCAGCGGTTGAACAGCACTCCCACCACGCCCAGCATGGCGCCCATCAGTGCAAACAGTGGCAGGGAAGCCAGCGCCGCCTGCCCGGCGGCCAGTGGCAGCTCCGGGCGCGCGCCGGAGATGAGCTGGCTCACCGCCGTTCCGGTGATCGCGGCGGCGAATACCCCCATGTAGGTCCGGAAGGTATAGGGGAACTGCTTCCGGGTTTCCTCGATGACGAAGAGCACGGCGGCCATGGGCGCGTTGAAGGCGCAGGCGAGGCCCGCCCCGGCGCCCGCCGCCAGCAGCGCCTGCCGGTCAACGCCCTTCACGCCGAAGATGTCGGTCACGGCGAGCGCCGCCGAGCCGCCCATGTGAATGGTCGGTCCCTCGCGGCCGAGAACGAGGCCCGAGCCGATGGCCGCGACGCCGGCGATGAATTTCACGGGCAGCACGCGCTCCCAGCGCACTTGCCTGATGCCGTCGATGGCCCCCTCGATCTCGGGGACTCCGCTGCCACCGGCTTCGGGGGCGAAGCGCCGGGTGACGAACACGGCGAAAACGGTGGCCGCCATGGTGATCACGGCGCATGCGCCGATCAACCTCCACCCTTCGGCGTGGCGCGCCATCCATGCCGGCCATTCGATGATCTGGTCGATGAAGACGTGGAACAACCCGCCGAATACGCCGGTGAGGGCGCCGGCAATGAGGGCCAGGGCGACGAAGCGTGCCTGTTGCAGGGGCGAGTCGGGCTGGTCAGCCAAGCTCATCGACGCTCCCCTTATCAACGCGGCGCCGGATATCCGCGCAGCGGAAGTGCGAACAGGCGCACCGTGATGAGTGTAGTCGACCCCTTTAACGGATCGCCGTGCTCATGAGATGCTCCGCGCCGTCTAACCGTTTGTTCAACCCTCGAAGCCCGGCCGGGTGTCACCGAACCGGGAGGCATGGCGAGCCGCCCCGCTTCAGACAAGCTTCAGCCGGGCGGAGGAGGCGGTCGCCGGGGCGCGGGCGGCCAATGCGGTTTGAAGGAGGGGCTCTGTTTTGAGGGGCCCGTGAAGTTCATGGATGAACCCATGAACTTCACGGGCAGGCCATCAGAACTCCGGCATAGCGGGGGAAAGCTTCCCCCCCATCCGCACCGGCGCCACCCGCAGGGCCAGCCCGGTGGCGTCATCCGTCTCGACGAAAACGCCGGAAAGGCTGGCCGGACCCTCGGCCGGGGCCAGCTTCTCGCCCGGAACCTTCTTCCAGAAGCGTAGCGCCGCACCACCCTTCTGCATGCCGATGACGCTGTCATAGTCGCCGCACATGCCGGCATCGGTCATGTAGGCCGTGCCGCTTTCCAGGATACGGTGGTCGGCGCTGGGCACATGGGTATGGGTGCCCACCACCAGGCTGGCACGGCCATCGAAGCTATGCGCCAGGGCCATCTTCTCGCTACTGGCCTCGGCGTGGATGTCGATGAGGATGGCCTGCACCGTGCCATTCGCGCCCAGGCTGTGCTGCGCTAGCGCTGCCTGCACGCCACGGAAGGGGTCGTCCAGCGGCTCCATGAACAGGCGGCCCATGGCATTCACCACCAGCGCCTTGCGGCCACCGGGTACCTCCACCACCGTCGCGCCACGCCCCGGGGTGCCGGGCGGGTAGTTCAGCGGGCGGATCAGGCGCGGCTCACCATCGATATAGCCGATGATCTCCTTGCGGTCCCAGCTGTGGTTGCCGAGCGTCAGCACATCCGCCCCGGCGGCCAGGAAGGCGCGCACCATCTCCGGGCTGACTCCGAAGCCGTGGCTGGCATTTTCCACATTCACCACGACGAGGTCCGCGCGCAGGCGCTCGCGCAGGCCGGGTAGTTCGCTGGTCACCGCGTCGCGGCCGGCGCGTCCCACGACGTCACCCAGAAACAGGATACGCAAGAACAGGATTATCCTTCGGTAGGGAGGAAGCCGGCCTCGGTGGCGATGCCGTGCAGCGGCACGTCATGCGCGCCCGCGGGCACCTTTGCCACCTGCTGGCCGGCGAAGGCAACGCCCAGCGCCCATATGCCGGGCAGCGCCGCCAGGGTCCGGTCGTAATAGCCCCCCCCGTAGCCGAGCCGCAGCCCCCTGGCATCGAAGGCCAGCAGCGGCACCAGCAGGGCGCCGGGCCGCACCTCCCCGGCCGATTCGGCAGGGATGGAGGTGCCGAATCGTCCGGGCAGCAGCGGCTCGCCGAAGCGCCAGCGGCGGAAGGCCAGCGGCTGTCCGCGCGGCGGCGTCACCGGCAGCGCCAGGGCGTGGCCGGCGTCCTCCAGGCGGCGCAGGAGGGGGCGGATGTCGATCTCGCCCCCCATCGGCCAGAAGCCGCCGACCAGCACGCCGGGGGGTGGCGGGCAATCGCGCAGCACCACTTCCGCCAGGGCCTCGGCGGCACCGGGGGCGCGCAGCGCGGCGCGGGCGGTCAGGGCAGCCTGACGCAGCGCGGCCTTTTCGGCCACCAGCGCGGGAGAGTCAGAGATGAAAGGAAGTGGAGCCGCCATGGCCGTTGGCGTTTTTATCCTCCCGAGACCTGCGTAAACAGGTGGGCACCAGGTAACCGGACCAAGATCCGGTCAGAGCCAGCTCCCGGAGGTTGCTTATTGGCCCCAGGGATAATGTACCTGACGCACCTGGCAGCTCCGGCCATCTATCTAGGGGTGCTCCAGCCCATCCGCAATGCCCTCGATCCGCTCGGCGATCCGCGCCAGGCGCTCGGCCAGCTTCGGGTCCATCGCGGCGCCGCCGGGCTGGCCGGCGCGCGCATGGGAGAGTTCCACGCGGAGGTCGTGCAGCTCATCGGCCAGCAGCAGGGAGGCCAGCAACAGAAGCCTGCTCTCCCCGAACTGCCCACCCATGGCGCGGATGGAATTGACGCGGCGGTCCACCTCCGCCGCCAGGGCGATCAGATGCCCCTCCTGGCCATCCTCGCAGGAAACGGGATGCGTGTAGCCGCCAATGCGAACCGTGACCTGACCCAAACTCAGCGCTCCTCGTTCTGGGCGGTGGCCGGAGGAGCCGGGGGTACCCCTTCATCCTCTTCCAGCATGGGATCGTGGGGCTCCGGCTCAGGCGCGTCCAGTTCCACCAGCGCGGCGCGCAGCTTGGCCAGGCTGATGTCCAGGCGCGATGCCAGCGCCTCCACCTGCTCGGCCGGGATACCGGCCTGGGGCTGGGGGCGCGGCTTCGCCAGGGCTTCCGCCAGACGGCCGACCGCCCGCTCAAGACGCGCTGCTGCCTCGCTTACTGCCTCGCTCATGCTACCGCCCCCAAAAATGGCCTATAGCCAAGGGCACCGCGCATCTGCGGTGGCCCACATCGATGCAGGCTTTACGCGCGGGCCGCCGCCAGGGTCAACGGATGCGGCGGCGTGGGCAGCGCATGAAGAGAGGTGGAATCGATGGCACGACAAAGTGACCTCGCGGCAGCGCTGATCGTGCATGACGCATCCCAGGTGGCGCAGGCCCTGCGCGTGGCGCGGGCGGTGCTGCCGCTTGGCCGCGTGCTGCCCCTGCTTTCCGCCCCCGGGGCGGCGCACTGGCTCTCCCCGCGCCTGTTCCTCGCCATGGTGGCAGAGGGTGCGCTGGGTTTGCAGGCACCCCATCTGCCAGTGCTGGATTGCGGCATGGCCGCTGGCTATGCACTGGCCGCGCTGAGGGCCGGTTGCCCCGCCCTGATCCTGTCCGCCGGCTGCCCCGCCTACCCCGCCCTGGCCGGTGCGGCGGCGGAGGCCGGGGCGCGGCTCTGGGGCCGTGCTCCCGCGGCGCTGGACCTCGCGTTGCTGCGCCCCGGCACGCCCCGCGCCGAGGCCGCGCTGCGGGGCTGGCTGACCGAGGTGACAGCCATCTGAGGCTCCGCTAAAGCCTGGGAACTGCCAAGAACATCGAGGAAAGGCCCGCACATGAAGCTGACGCATCGCGTGAAGGAAATCCTCTCCTGGTACGAGAGCGACAATCCCGGAACCAAGGCGAACCTCGCCCGCATCCTGATGGAAGGACAGCTGGGCGGCACGGGGCGGATGATCATCCTGCCGGTGGACCAGGGCTTCGAGCATGGCCCCGCCCGTTCCTTCGCCCCGAACCCGGCGGCCTATGACCCGCGGTATCACTTCGAGCTGGCGATCGAGGCCGGGCTGAACGCCTATGCCGCCCCGCTCGGCATGATCGAGGCCGGCGCAGCCAGCTATGCGGGCGCGATCCCGACCATCCTGAAGGTCAACAGCTCCAACAGCCTCTCCACCACCAAGGACCAGGCGGTCACCGCCACGGTCGCGGACGCGCTGCGCCTGGGCTGCTCTGCCATCGGCTTCACCATCTATCCCAGCAGCGAATACCAGTTCGAGATGATGGAAGAGCTGCGGGAGCTGGCAGAGGAGGCCAAGGCCTCCGGCCTCGCCGTCGTGGTCTGGTCCTATCCGCGCGGCCCGATCCTGGACAAGGCGGGCGAGACGGCACTCGATATCTGCGCCTATGCCGCGCATATGGCGGCGCTGCTGGGTGCCCATATCATCAAGGTGAAGCCGCCGACGGACGTCATCGCCCTCGATGCCGCCAGGAAGACCTACGAGAAGTATCCGGTGGATGCCTCCACTCTGGCCGGACGCATCAGCCATGTGGTCCAGGCCTGTTTCGGCGGGCGGAGACTGGTGGTTTTCTCGGGCGGCGAGGCCGGCACCTCGGAGGCGATGATCGAGATGGCGCGCGGCATCCATGCTGGCGGCGGCAATGGCTCGATCATCGGCCGCAACACTTTCCAGCGGCCACGGGCTGAGGCGCTGAAGCTCCTCAACGACATGGCCGCCGTCTATAAGGGCACAGTCTGAACCATGGCTACGCAGACCGACGGCTGCCGTCTCTATCTCGTCACGCCGCCGGTCCTGGAGCCCCGCGCCTTCGCTGATGTGCTGGCGCGGGCGCTGGACGCCGGCGATGTCGCGGCGCTGCAACTGCGCCTGAAGGGCGTAGATGACGATGCGCTCCGGCGCGCCATCGACATCCTCCGCCCGGTGGTGCAGTCCCGCGACGTCGCCTTCCTGCTGAACGACCGCGCCGAACTCGCGGTGCAGACCGGCTGCGACGGCGCGCATCTGGGACAGGAGGATGGCGACCATGAGGCCGCCCGCCGCCTGCTGGGCGACGGCATGCTGGGCATCAGCTGCCATGCCAGCCGCCACCTGGCCATGCGGGCCGGGGAGATCGGCGCTGATTACGTCGCCTTCGGCGCCTTCTTCCCCAGCAGCACCAAGGACGCCGAGCACCGGGCCGAGCCGGAGGTGCTGGAATGGTGGTCCTCTCTGTTCGAACTGCCCTGCGTCGCCATCGGCGGCATCACGCCATCGAACTGCGCGCCGCTGGTGCGCGCGGGGGCCGATTTCCTGGCGGTGGTCAGCGCCGTCTGGAACCATCCGGAAGGCGCGGATGCCGGGGTGCGCGCCATGAACGCCGCCATCGCCGCCGCGCAGGCCTGACTCCCCTCACCTGAAACACCGAAGGCGGGCCGGATCATCATCCGGCCCGCCTTCGGTAAGGGCTTGGCATTCGTCGCGGCGGGAGGGGGGGCCCGCCGTCGGAACTCAGCGGCGGCCGCCGCCCAGATTCAGGTCGCTCACCGCTTCGGCCAGATGCGCGGCATGCGGGGAGGACGGCGCCTCGGCCAGCTCCTCGAAGCTGGCACCGGTGCCGGCCATCATCAGGCGGCCGTTGTCCGGGCGGTTGTAGATGAAGCCGTGGAGCGGGTAGACGCGGCCATAGGCCTCGTCGCTGCGGCCGACCTGCACGCGCACCGCCGTCCAGTCGTTGCGGTCGGAGACATCGATGACGGAGACGCCGTGCATGACGGTGCCCTTGCGGATGCCCGGGCCTTCCCAGTTCGCATGGTCGATCAGCACCTCACGCGCGCCGACCACCTTGGAGACGACGGCCACATGGCCCAGCCGCATGCCGCCGGATGCCCGGAAGGACATGACGGCGCCGCGCTCCGGCCGCTGGCCACGGGCATAATTGCCGGCGGCTCTGGCCCACCAGGTATGGGCGTTGCCCGTGATGTCCATTCCGGTGATGGAGCGGACATACGGCACGCAGGAGATGGAGGCGAAACGGCTGACGGCGGCACCGCGCGTCACGGAACTGCGGAGCGGCTGCTTGGTGCCCTGCAGCTTGACGCTGCGGCTAGTGGAGCTCACCTCGGTTGCGACGCGCTGCTTCACGGTCTCCCGCGCGCCGCGGCTGGTGGCCGCATCGGCCATCGTCGGCATGGCGCAGGCCACGCCCATTAGGACAGCCACGGCCAAAGCAGTGCTCGTCACCCGCATGAAACCCCCTGATTACTCTTAGTCAGCCCCCAACCGGACCGGTTTCCCGGCTTCGGCAGTAAGGCGGTAGCAAAGGCGGGAGGCCGAGGACAATCGAGTTGCACGTTGCAGGACGAAACATGCCGTGATTCGGCATTTCAGGGTTCACCAACCGGTGAATAATAAGACTTTATTCCTAAATCACTGACTTACAGGATAAAATGCCACAGTGTTGCGATGTTTATGCAACAGCCATGGAGTCGATGCCCGGAAACAGAAGCGGCGCAGCCGGTTTCCCAGCCGCGCCACTCCGTGACTCTGCGTTACGGAAAGTAACGCGTCCGCCTCAGCGGCAGGCGGTAACCATGATCTCCACCAGGTGGCGCGGGTCGGCCATGTTGGCCTCCACGCAGGCGCGCACGGGCGCGCCGCCTTCCGGCAGCCACTTCGTCCAGACGCCATTCAGGGCGTCACGGTCGCGGATGTCCTTCAGCCAGACCTGGGCCTGCAGCAGGCGGGTCTTGTCGGTGCCGTGGTGCTCCAGCAGCTCGTCGATCTTGGCCAGGACCTGCTTGGTCTGGCCGACCACGTCCTGGGACAGGTCCTGCGCGGTCACGCCGGCCAGGAAGACGAAGCCGTGATACTCGACCGCGTTAGAAAGGACCGGGTTGGTCTCGTGGCGGGTGATCTTGCTCATCGGCGCTATGCGCTCCCTGTGGCTGGGATGGGACGTGTCCTGGACACGGCGCCTCGGGCACCGGGACAGGGTCGGCTGCTTCTACGGCGCTCGTGACACCCTCGCAAGGTGGCTGCCTTCCGCCATGGCATTCAGCCTTCCAGCGCCCGCTCGATCCGCCGTAGCTGCCGCAGCCCCCAGACGAAGGCGCAGAGTGCCAGCAGGACGCCCACCAGCGCCGGCAGACGCAGGCCGAAGACCTCGCCAGCGGCGCCCAGCATCAGCGCCCCCAGGGCCGGGCAGGCGCGGGTGATCAGGCCCCAGAGCGCCAGGACACGCCCGCGCATATCCGGCCGCGCCGCCGTCTGAGCCAGCTGCTGGGTGGAGATCCCGTGCAGGGAGGTTCCGGCGCCGATCAGGACGGCACAGGCCAGTCCGAAGCTGAACCAGCCTGTGGCGACGAAGCCCGCCACCGCCAGGGCCTGGGCGAGGCCGGAGAAGATGGAGATGCGCGTCGCCCCCTCCACCCGCCCGCGGCCGGAAAGCCAGAGCC
Organism: Roseomonas marmotae; assembly: GCF_017654485.1. NCBI lineage: Bacteria > Pseudomonadati > Pseudomonadota > Alphaproteobacteria > Acetobacterales > Roseomonadaceae > Roseomonas > Roseomonas marmotae. The sequence continues at coordinate 2,551,625 of NZ_CP061091.1, forward strand.
CGGCCACCAGCGCGCCGACGCCGAAGCTGGCCGTCAGCATGGCCAGGGAATCGGCGCCGCGCGCGAAGTTCCGCTCCACGAAAGGAGGCAGCATCTCCTGCACGGAACGCAGCAGCACGCCCATCATGGCGGCATAGGCCAGCAGGGCGCCAAGGCCGGGATGCCCGGCGATGTAGCGGAAACCCTCCCCCACCTCGGAGGCCAGCCCCCTGCCCGTGCCGCCATGGCCGCGCCGGTGCGCCGGGTCCACCTTCATCAGTCCCATGCTGCCCACGGCGCAAAGATAGGCGATGGCGTTGCAGGCCACGGCCGGCGAAACGCCGAAAGCAGCGATGATCGGCCCCGCCAGGGCCGGGCCGATGAAACGGGCGATGTTGAAGACCAGGGAGTTGCAGGCCACGGCCGCCGGCAGCTCCGCAGGCGGGACGACGCCGGGAAGCAGGGTCTGGCGCGCCGGCTGCAGGAAGCTGGCGGCGGTGCCGGCGCAGAGCTCCAGCAGGATCAGCAATTCGATCCGCATCGTGCCGGTGGCCACCAGCGTGGCCACCAGCGCCGCTTCCAGCGCGATGGCGCCCTGGGCGATGGTGGTCAGCCGCACCCGGTCCACCCGGTCCGCCACCGCGCCAGCGATGGGGCTGATGAAGGCGGCGGGCGCCAGGTCGCTGAAGGCCACCAGCCCGACCCAGAAGGCGCTCCCCGTCATCTCCCAGGCCAGCCAGCCCACGGCGATGCGGTGCATCCAGAGCCCTGTCCAGGCCGTCAGGCTCGCGCCGAAAAAGAGCCTTGCGTCACGGGTGGCCAGCGCCCGGCGAATGGCGCCGAACGCCGCGGGGGACCGCAGGTCAGGAGCCTCGCCCGCCCCTCGGGCCGGAGGCCGGAACCGGCGCCGCGCCTTCCGCGCCGCGCAGGCAGCGTTCGACCATCCGCTCCTGCTCATACTGGGCGGAGAGCCGGTCCGTGCTCAGGCGGCCGCTGACGCTGTCGGTGAAGGCACCGGCGCCGAGGCGCGCATCCGCCTCGTCCAGCCGCATCTGCTGGCCGCGCTCGCGGTAGCGCATGATGCGTTCGGCATCCTGCCGGCAGGCGGCGGTGGCGAGGTCCTGCTGCCGCTGCTCGGCGGAGCGCGGCGGGGCCGCCGCGCAGGCACCCAGGAGCAGCAGAAGCGAGAGGGAGAGGGCTTTCATAATGCGCTCCGGCAAGGCGTGGTGCCGGTGCGGCGCGGGCCGGAAAAAGCGCCGCGCGGCTCTTCAGCCCGCTTCCACCCCCCTGCCCGCCGAGGTCCCGGCGACGCGGCTTGACAAAAGCCGCTTCATGACGGTTTCGTCGAAGCGGCCCGCGCCGTCCAGCCCCGTTGTCGCTGCGGCGGCCAGTAAAGCCGGATGAATCTCGATTCCGTCCCGGCCGATGGCGAAAAGCCCGGCCATCCAGCGCGCACGGCCCAGCAGGTCCACCAGCGCCAGCAGCCGCAGGCAGAGCGCCAGGCCCGCCAGCGTGTCCAGCCCCGCCAGCCGGTCCACCGCTTCCGCCCAGCAGGCGGCATCCGCATCGGCGAGGGTCAGTATGGCGCCGTCCTGGTGCCGGTCTCCGGCAAAGAACAATGCGCGGTGCGGGCCCCAGAGTTCGGCGGCGGCGGCGGCGCGCGCCGCCTCCCAGGCATTGCTGAGAGCACGCGGGGGGACGCCGGGGAGATCCTCGGGCCGGCAGGGAATAGCGTAGTGCAACACGCCGTCAGGGGCGAGTGCCACGCGGACAGCGGTGGACATGGCCCCAAGATGGGGCTTCCCGGCGGGCATCGCCAGGGGCGCCGGGCAACCCGCGCTCCTGCCCGGTGTTGGCGGAAGGCCACAGCCAGACGGAGGACCCATGCGGCCGATTCCCCGCGAGCCGGGCCTGGACCACTCCCTCGCCTTCCTGGCGGAGGGCTATACCTTCGTCTCCCGCCGCTGCGACCGGATGGGCACGGACCTCTTCGCGGCGCGCATCATGCTCACCCCGGTGGTCTGCATGCGTGGCGCGGAAGCCGCGCGCATCTTCTACGACGGAGACCGCTTCACCCGGCGGGGCGCCATGCCGCAATCCGTGCTGCGCCTGCTGCAGGACAAGGGCAGCGTGCAGAGCCTGGATGGCGAGGCCCACCGGCACCGCAAGCAGATGTTCATGGACCTGATGTCGCCCGCGGCGGTGGAGCGCATCGGCCAGTTGCTCGACCATCACTGGCGGCAGGCCGTGCCGCGCTGGCGGACGATGCCGGAGATCGTGCTGCTGCGGGAGATGGCGGAGCTGCTGACCCGCACCGCCTGCGACTGGGCCGCCCTGCCGGTGCCGGAGGAGGAGATGCCCGCCCTGGCGCGGGAACTCTCGGCCATGGTGGAGCAGGCCGGCAGCATCGGCCCCCGCAACTGGTGGGCGCTGCGCCTCCGGCAGCGCACCGAGCGCCGCGTGGGAGGGCTGGTGGAGCGCATCCGCGCCGGTGAACTGCAGGTGCCACCGGGTTCGGCTGCGGCGGTCCTGGCGCGGCATACCGGGCCGGATGGGCAACCGCTGGACAGAGGTATCGCGGCGGTGGAATTGATCAATATCCTCCGCCCCATCCTTGCCGTCGGGCGCTTCATCACCTTCGCCGCCCTGGCGCTGCACGAGTATCCGGACTGGCGGCAGCGCCTTGCGGAAGACGAGACCGACCTGACGCCCTTCGTGCAGGAGGTGCGGCGCTTCTATCCCTTCTTCCCCGTCGTCGGCGGCAGGGTGCGGCGGTCCTTCGACTGGTCCGGCCACCGCTTCGCCGAGGGCGACTGGGTTCTGCTCGACCTCTACGGCACCAACCACGACCCGCGCCTCTGGCCCGATCCCGCGCAGTTCCGGCCGGAGCGTTTCCGCGGCTGGGCAGGCAATCCCTATACGCTGATCCCGCAGGGGGCCGGGGAGTTCATGCAGGGACACCGCTGCCCCGGCGAATGGATCACCATCGCGCTGATCGAGCAGGCCGTGCGGCTGCTGGCCGGCGGCATGCACTACACCGTGCCGCCGCAGGACCTCAGCATCCGCCTCTCCCGCATCCCGGCGGCACCGGAAAGCGGGTTCGTCGCGCGGGTGATGCCGGAGCCGGTATCCGCCGCCGCCTGACCCTCAGCCGGCGGCGTGGGTGGCGCGGCCGGGAATGGCGTCCAGGAGCTGCCGTGTATAGGCCTCGCGTGGCGACTTCAGCAGCTCCGCCGCCGGGCCGATCTCGATGATACGGCCGCGCTGCATCACGGCGATCCGGTCGCAGACCTGCGCCGCCACATGCAGGTCATGCGTGATGAAGAGCACGGCCAGTTGCAACTGCTGCTTCAGTTCCTCCAGCAGTTCCAGAACCTGCTTCTGCACGGAGACATCCAGCGCCGAGACCGGCTCATCCGCCACCAGCACCTCCGGCTCCAGCGCCAGGGCGCGGGCGATGCCGATGCGCTGGCGCTGGCCGCCTGAGAATTCATGCGGGTAGCGGCCGGCGACCCTCGCCTCCAGCCCCACGCGCTCCAGCAGTTGCCGCGCGCGCTCCAGCGCCGCCGCGCGGGGCATCCCGGCGGCCACCAGCCCGTCTGAAATGCTGTGGCCCACCTTGCGGCGCGGGTTCAGGGAGGCGAAGGGGTCCTGGAAGACCATCTGCACGCGGCGGCGCATCTCGCGCAGCGCGCGGCCATGGGCGGTGCCGAAATCCGCGCCGCCGATATCCACATGCCCCGCATCCGGCTCGGACAGCCGCGTCAGCAGCCTCGCCACCGTAGACTTACCCGAGCCGGATTCCCCCACCAGCCCCAGCGTCTCGCCGCGGGCGATGCTGAAGGTCACATTCTGCACAGCGGGCACGATGCGCGGCGGCGCCAGCCATCCGCCTCGGGCGATATAGGTCTTGCACAGCCCGGTGACGACGCAGCCCGCGCGCTGCTCCGCGCGCCGGGGGCGCGGCGGCGGCTCCAGCGAGGGCACGGCATCCAGCAGCGCGCGGGTATAGGGATGGCAGGGCGCCTCCAGCACCTTGGCGGCGGGCCCCTGCTCCACCGCCACGCCCTTCCGCAGCACCACGACCCGGTCGGCGATCTCCCGCACCACGCCGAAATCATGGGTGATGAAGACGATGCCCATGCCATGCCGCCGCTGCAGCTGCGCGATCAGCCGCAGGATCTGCGCCTGGGTCGTGACATCCAGTGCCGTGGTCGGCTCATCGGCGATCAGCAGCGCCGGTTCCAGCGCCAGCGCCATGGCAATCATCACCCGCTGCCGCTGTCCGCCTGAGAGCTGGTGCGGATAGGCACGCAGCAGGCGCTCCGGGTCCGGTAGTCCGACCTCCCGCGCCAGTTCCAGCGCGCGTTCGCGGCGCGCGCGCGGGGTCAGCAGGCCATGCGCCTCGAACATCTCGGCGATCTGCTCGCCCACGCGCATCACCGGGTTCAGCGCCGTCATCGGCTCCTGAAAGATCATGGCGATGCGGCGGCCGCGCAACTCCCGCCATCCCTCAGCATCCAGCGACAGCAGGTCGCGCCCCTCGAATTCCACCCTGCCGCCGGCCGGGCGGATGCTGCGCGGCAGCAGTCCCATCAGGGCCTGGGCGCAGAGCGACTTGCCCGAGCCGGATTCGCCGACGAGGCAGAGGATTTCCCCCTTCTCGAGCCGGAAGGAAACGCCGCTGACGCCGAGCGCGCGGTCGGCGCCGCCCGGCAGCGCCAGGCTCAGGTCGCGCAGTTCAACCAGTGGACTGGCCATGGGAGCCTCTCCACGCTCGGTCTGGGTCTCACGCATCCTCGCGCATCCCCCGCTCCCGCATTTCCGCCGGCAGGGCCACGGCGGCGGCCTCGTCGCACAGCACGGTCACCGCGCCATGCGTCTGAAGGGCTGAGGCGGGGCAATCCTCCGCAGGCGGCTGCAGCAGGGCGCGGCCCAGCGTTGGCGCCTTGGCGGCGCCGGTGACGACCAGCAGGATCTCCCGCGCCTCCAGGATGGTGGCGATACCCATGGTGATGGCGCGCTCCGGCACTGCCTCCCCGGCGGGGAAGAAGCGCTGGTTGTCGGCACGGGTATGCGCAGCCAGCCTCACCACCCGGCTGCGGGAGGCGAAGGAAGAGCCGGGTTCGTTGAAGCCGATATGCCCGTTGCGGCCCAGCCCCAGCAGTTGCAGCGCGATACCGCCCGCGGCGGCGATGCCGGCTTCGTAGCGATCCGCCTCGGCCTGCGGATCGGGCGCCATCCCGTCAGGCAGATGCGCGCGGGCGGTATCCATCCCCACATGGCGGAACAACGCTTCCCGCATGAACCAGGCATAGGAGGATGGGTGATCGGGCGGCAGGCCGACATATTCATCAAGGTTGAAGCTGCTGGCCTGCTGCAATGGCGCCTGGCCCGCGCGGTGCAGCGCGACCAGGGCGTCGTAGACCGGCAGCATGGTGCCGCCGGTGGCCAGGCCCAGCACCATGTCCGGCGCCTCCCGCAGCCGGGCTGCGATGCGGCCGGCGGCCAGCCGCGCCACGGCCGCCGCATCCGGTCGCACCACCAGGCGCGGCAGGCCGCTCATGCGGGCACCGGAAGGGCCGGGGCCGCCGGCAGGCGGGAATCGTGTGGCAGGTCCGAAAGACCGAAGAGCCCCGCATGCAGCCGCGTCAGCGCCATGCCCACGGCACCCACCACCGCCGCGCGGCTGCCCAGGGCACTGGTGTCGATCGGCATGGGAGAGCGCATGTAGCGCGCGGCCAGGGCGCGCACCCGCTCCGCCAGTTCCACCCGCGCGCCGACGCTGCCGCCCAGCACGATCCGGGCAGGGTCCAGCAGCGCGCGCACAGCCATCAGTGCCTGCACCAGCAGCCGCGCGGCCTCGTCCATCGTCGCGGCGGCGGCGGCATCGCCTTCGCCCAGGCAGTCGAAGATGCCGCGCACATCCTGGGCCCCCGTGCCACCGAAGCCCCGATAGCGGCCAAGCAGCGCCTCGCTGCTCAGGGCGGTTTCCAGTGTGCCATAGCGGTAGCCGCGGCTGTCGAAAGGATCGCCGCCCAGCGGCAGATAGGCGATTTCCCCTGCCGCGCCGCCGGCGCCGCGCAGCAGCTGCCCATTGGCGACAATACCCATGCCGACGCCCGTGCCCAGGGCGATGAAGGCGAAATCCCGCACATCCTGGCAGCAGCCCTGCCACTGCTCACCCTTGGCGGCGAGGTTGACGTCGTTCTCGACGCTGACCGGGCAACCCAGCCGTTCCTCCAGCACGCGCAGGACATCCAGACGGTCGAAGCCCGGAATGTTCGGTGCGATGGTCACAGCCCCCGTGGCGGGCTCCAGCACGCCGGGGCAACCCAGGGTCGCGCCACGCAAGGCACCCGCCGGCATGTCCGCCTGCGCCGCCACGCGGTCGGTCAGGGCGCCGATCTGCGTGATGACATGCTCCCCGCCCCGGCGGTCGGTGGGCTCCACCGCTTCCCCCACCACGGTACCTGCCAGGTCGGCCAGCGCCAGGCGGATCTTGGTGCCGCCGAGGTCGATGCCCGCCACGAAGGCGGCGCGGGTTTCCAGTGTATAGGTCACCGCGCTGCGGCCAAGCGCGCCCTGAGTCTGGCCATCGGGACGAATCCAGCCACCGCTTTCCAGCACACGCACTACCTCGGTTGCCGTCTGCTTGGAGAGGCCGGTGAGCCGCGCCAGCTCCGCGCGCGAGACCGGGCCCTGGCGCAACAGGGTTTCCATGATGGAGCGGACCGAAAGCTGCCGCGCGACCGAGGCTGGCTGAGAAGTCAGGGTCATCTTCCCCGGTATTTCGTCAGGATCGTGGACGAAGCTGTGCTGGAACTCTGATGATGTCAACGAGGACCGTCCGAAGGCACCGCCTGAAAACCCAGAACTCCTCGCATTTCGTCCAGATGCTTTACAAACTCGCTCACGCATGCATGACTGCCATGCAGCATCGCTCGGGCGAGCGATCCCGACGGAGGACCCTCTGGATGCAGCAGCGACGCTCTCTGGCACTTATGGCCGGGCTGGCCATCACCGCGCTTGTCGCGCAGGCGCCGGGTCCCGCCGCCGCGCAGGGCAGCACGCTGCGCGTCGGCATCCAGGATGACCCGGATGCACTCGACCCCGCCACCAGCGGCACCTATGCCGGCCGCTTTGTCTTCGCCGCGCTCTGCGACAAGCTCGTGGATATCGGTCCCGACCTGAGCATCGTGCCGCAGCTGGCGCAAAGCTGGGAGGTGGCGCCCGACGGTCGTGGCATCACCTTCACCCTGCGCCAGGGCGTCACCTTCCATGACGGCACGCCCTTCGATGCCGAGGCAGTGAAGTTCAACATCGAGCGCATGCAGACCATGCCGGACAGCCGCCGCAAGGCGGAGTTGTCGCCGGTCTCGGGTGTGGAGGTGATCGCGCCGGACAAGGTGCGGCTGGTGCTGAAGGCGCCATTCGCCCCGCTGCTCTCCGTGCTCAGCGACCGCGCGGGCATGATGGTCTCCCCCGCCGCCGCCGCGAAACCGGATTTCGCGGCCAACCCCGTCTGCGCCGGCCCCTACCGCTTCGCCGAGCGCCGGGCGCGCGACATCATCCGCCTGACCAAGTACCAGGGCCATTATGACGCCGCCCGGCATGGCTACGACGCCGTCACCTATGCCTTCATCCCCGACACCACCGTCCGCCTCTCCCGCCTCCGCGCCGGCGACCTGGATGTGGCGGAGCGCCTGGCGCCGACCGACCTGAAGACGGTTCGGGAGGACAGGAACCTCGGGCTGCACACCGCTTCCGGCCTCGGCGTCTCGCATCTCATGATCAATGTCGGCGGCACCGACCGCGCCAGTGCGCCCATCGTCAAGGACGCCCGGCTGCGGAAGGCGCTGGAACTGGCGCTGGACCGCAACGTCATCAACCGCGTGGCCTTTGGCGGAGAAAACGCGCCCGATAACCAGATGCTGCCGCTGAGCGACCCCTTCCGCTCCACGCAGCACCCCATGCCCGCGCGGGACGTGGCGGCGGCCAAGGCGCTGCTGGCGCAGGCGGGCGTGACGACGGTGCCGGTGGAACTGACCTTCGAGAATGCGCCGACCGATGCGCGCGTCGCGCAGATCATCCAGTCCATGGCCAAGGAAGCCGGCTTCGACATCAAGCTGGTGCCGCTGGAGACCACCACGGCCATCCAGCGCTACCTCGCCGGCAACTTCGAGGCCTATATCGGCAACTGGAGCGGCCGCGGAGACCCGGATGGCACGCTTTACGCCTTCTTCTCCTGCGAGGGCGGGCAGAACGTGAACAAATACTGCAACCGTGCGCTCCAGGGCGTGCTGGACCAGGCGCGGGCGGAGACGGACACCGCGAAGCGCAAGGCGCTCTATGAGCAGGCAAGCGGCATGTATCTGGCTGACCTGCCGAGCATCCCGCTCTATCACCCCAACTGGTTCGTCGGCGCGCGGGCGAATGTCACGGGCATCACCGTCTATCCGGACGGGCTGCTGCGCCTGACCGGCGTCGCCCCGGCGCGCTGACGGCGGCGGCGCGGGGACATGGGCAGGCTTCTGCTGCGCCGGCTGCTGGCGGCGATCGTGACGCTGCTGGTGGTCTCGGTGCTGGTCTTCGCCTTGCAGCGCCTGCTGCCGGGCGACCCGGCGGTGGCCCTGGCGGGCGAGGAGCAGAACCCCCAGGTCATCGCCTTCCTCCGAGCCAAGTATCAGTTCGACCAGCCGCTGCCCGTGCAGTACTGGGCCTGGCTGAAGGCCTTCCTGCAGGGCGACCTCGGCATCTCCGTCCGCACCCAGTTGCCCATCGGGCGCATGGTGCTGGAGAAGCTGCCCGTCACCTTCGAGCTCGCCTTCCTCTCCATGCTGCTGGCCGTGGCGCTGGGCATTCCGCTGGGCGTGCTGGCGGCGCTGCGCCGGGGTTCGCTCGCGGATTACCTCGTCAGCGTCGTAGGGCTGGCGGGGCTGTCCATCCCCTCCTTCTGGCTGGGCATCATGCTGATCCTGGCCTTCTCGGTGTCCCTGGGCCTGCTGCCCTCGGGCGGATATGTGCCTTTCTTCGAGGACCCCGTCGCCAACCTCCGCACCATGGTCATGCCGGCCGTGGTGCTGGGCACCGCCTCCGCCGCCATCCTGATGCGGCATACCCGCTCCTCCATGCTGACGGTGCTGAAGCAGGATTTCGTCCGCACCGCCCGCGCCAAGGGGCTGCGGGAGCGGATCGTGGTGGTGCGCCACGCGCTGCGGAACGGGCTGATCCCGGTGGTGACGCTGGGCACGCTGCAATTCGGCCAGCTCCTCTCCGGTGCCGTGCTGACCGAGCAGGTCTTCGGCATCCCCGGCTTCGGCAAGATGATCGTCGATGGCGTCTTCTCGCGCGACTATGCCGTGGTGCAGGCGGTGGTGATGTGCTCCGCCGCCTTCTTCCTGCTGATGACGCTGCTGGCGGATCTTCTCTACATGGCCCTGAACCCGAGGCTGCGCGCATGAGCGATATCGCGAGCCTGGAAGAAGCGGCGCCACCCCCGCCGCGCACCGGCTGGCGGCGCCTGCTGCGGGAGCCCGCGGCCATCGGCGGCGGGCTGATCGTGCTGGCCTTCGTGCTGCTGGCCCTGCTGGCGCCGCTGATCGCGCCCTACGACCCCAACGCCTCGGACTGGATGGCGGTGCGGGAGGCACCCAGCGCCGCGCATCTCTTCGGCACCGACGACCTCGGGCGCGACGTGCTCTCCCGCGTCATCTACGGCGCGCGGGCCTCGCTGGCGGCGGGGCTGATCTCGGTCGTCATCGCGCTGCTGCTGGGGGTGCCGCTGGGCGTGCTGGCCGGCTATTTCGGCGGCTTCACGGATATGGCCATCTCCCAGGTCACGGATGCGCTGCTGGCCTGTCCCTTCCTGGTGCTGGCCATCGCGCTGGCGGCCTTCCTCGGCGCCTCGCTGGAGAATGCCATGATCGCCATCGGCATCTCCGCCATGCCCATCTTCATCCGCCTGGCGCGCGGGCAGACGCTGTCGGTGCGCGCCGAGGACTATGTCAGCGCCTCCATCTCCCAGGGCCTGGGCCATGGCAGCATCCTGGTCTTCCACATCCTGCCGAACATCCTGCCGCCCATCATCGTCCAGGCGACGCTGACCACCGCCATTGCTGTGCTCGCCGAGGCCAGCCTGGCCTTCCTCGGCCTGGGCCAGCCACCGCCCGACCCCTCCTGGGGCTCCATGCTGGATTCGGCGCGGCAGTTCCTGGTGGACGCGCCCTGGATGGCCGTCTGGCCCGGCCTCGCCATCGTGGTGGTGGTGATCGGCTTCAACCTGCTGGGTGATGCGCTGAACGATCTTCTGAACCCCCGCGACTGACGCGGCACGATGCAAGGAGTCCGATGATGACGCAGAGCGTGCTTCCCCTCCTCCGCATCGGCTTCGTCGGCTCCGGCTTCATCGCCCATTTCCACCTGCAGGCGCTGGTGGGCGTACGCAATGTCGCCGTCACCGGCGTCTTCAGTCCGCGCGCCGAGCGGCGGGAGGCTTTCGCCGCCCGTGCGCGGGAGATGGAGCTGGGCGATTGCGCTGCCTTCTCCTCGCTGGAGGCCATGCTGGAATCCGGCGCGGTGGATGCGGTCTGGATCGCCGCGCCCAACAACACGCGGCTGGAAACGATGCGCGCCATCCACGCCGCCGTCACCTCCGGCCGCTCCGGCCTGCGCGCCGTGGCCTGCGAGAAGCCGCTGGCCCGCACGCTGGCCGAGGCGCGGGAGATGCTGCGGCTGGCCGAGGATGCCGGGCTGCTGCATGGCTATCTGGAAAACCAGCTTTTCTCGACCGCCGTGCTGCGCGGCAAGGACATCATCTGGCGCCGCGCCGTGCCCGGCACCGGCCGCCCCTATATCGCCCGCGCCGCCGAGGAGCATTCCGGCCCGCATGAGCCCTGGTTCTGGCAGGGCGAGAAGCAGGGCGGCGGCGTGCTCTCGGACATGATGTGCCACAGCGTGGAGGTCGCGCGCTTCCTGCTGACCGCGCCCGACGAGCCACGTGATGCGCTGAAGCTGGTCTCGGCCAATGCCAGCCTGGCCACCGTGAAGTGGCGCCGCCCCGCCTATGCCGAGGATCTGAAGCGCCGCATGGGCGCCGAGGTGGATTACACCCGCCGCCCCGCCGAGGACTTCGCCCATGGGGTGCTGACGCTGGAGGACCCTGACGGCAACCCCGTGGTGATCGACGCCACGACATCCTGGGCCTATGTCGGTGCTGGCCTGCGGATCACGCTGGAACTGCTGGGGCCGGAATACGCGCTGGAATTCTCATCGCTGAATACGGGGCTGAAGGTCTTCCTCTCCCGCGCTGTGCAAGGTTCCGCCGGCGAGGATCTGGTCGAGAAGCAGAATGCCGAGCAGGGGCTGATGCCCGTGCTGGAGGACGAGGCCGGTGTCTATGGCTACACGCTGGAGAACCACCACTTCGTCGAGGCCTTCCGCCGTGGCGCCATGCCGGCCGAAACCTTCCATGACGGCGTGGCCGTCGTGCAGATGCTGATGGCGCTCTACCGCTCGGCCGAGCTGGGCCGTGTGGTGCAGATCGCCACCGAGGATCTGGAGAACTACGTCCCGCCCGTCGCCCGGGGCTGAACCCGGGCGGCATCGCTAGTATCCTGATCGCGAAATTCCTACGATCATGCAGGTAATCGTAGGGAGAGCCGCGATGGGCAAACCGGCGGTGACGATTAGGCTGAGTGAGGCCGAACGTCGGGAACTGGAATCCCTGGCTCGGGCTCACAAGACCGGACAGGCGATGGCGCGCCGGGCCCGCATTGTGTTGGCCGCCGCCGCGGGTCTGGAGAACAAGGCGATCAGCGCTGAGGTCGGCGCGGACGCCAACACGGTTTCAAAGTGGCGTCGGCGCTTCGCCGTGCATCGCCTGGACGGGTTGCTCGATGAGCCCAGACCAGGCACGCCGCGCACGATCGGCGATGACGCGATCGCCGATACCATCCGGCTGACGCTGGAAACAACGCCGCCAGGTGCGACGCATTGGTCGCTGCGCTCCATGGCCCGGACCGTCGGGTATGCGCCATCGACCATCCACCGCATCTGGCGGGCCTTCGGGCTGCAGCCGCACCGGAGCGAGACCTTCAAGCTCTCCAATGACCCGCTCTTTGTCGAGAAGGTGCGCGACATCGTCGGGCTCTACCTGGCACCGCCGGACCGCGCGCTGGTGCTGTGCGTGGATGAGAAGTCCCAGATCCAGGCGCTCGACCGCACCCAGCCCCTGCTGCCGATGCGTCCCGGCCAGGCGGAGCGGCGCACGCACGACTATACCCGCCACGGCACTACCTCGCTGTTCGCAGCGCTCGACATCGCGACCGGGACAGTGATCGGCCACTGCTACCCTAAGCACCGCTCCACCGAGTTCCGGAAGTTCCTGGATCAGGTGGAGAAAGCCGTGCCCCAGGATCTCGACGTCCATCTCGTGATGGACAACTACGCCACCCACAAGACCAAGCCGATCCGCGACTGGCTGCTCAAGCGCCCGCGCTGGCATGTCCATTTCACGCCCACCGGCGCCTCCTGGATCAACCAGGTCGAACGCTTCTTCGCCCTCATCACCGACAAGCAGATCCGGCGCGGCATCCATCGTTCCACCCAGGCGCTCGAGCGCGACATCCGTGCCTTCATCGAAGCCCATAACGTCGATCCCAGACCGTTCCGCTGGACCAAGTCCGCCGACGACATCCTCGGTGCCATACAGCGCTTCTGCCAGCGCACCCAGCAGATCGGAGGAACTACAGAATCAGGACACTAGAGAGTGATCTCGTAGCGCAGATGGTCGGTGCGCGTAGCGATCCGGTCATAGGCGGCGCGGGCCTGATGATTGTCGGTCTTGGTGTGCCAGTAGATCCGCAGCCAGTTCTCCCGGCGGCCGATCGCGGCAAGTTCCTGGATCAGCCGCGTGCCGACGCCCATCCTGCGGGCCTCGGGATGCACGAAAAGGTCCTCGAGGTAGCAGACGGTCTGCGTGCTCCAGGTATTGGGATGGCAGACATAGTTGCAGAAGCCGACGGCCTTGCCGGACGCGTCGCGGGCCAGCAGGCAGTGGACCGGCTCCTGCGGCGCGAGGATGCGCCGCCAGGTGGTGTCCGTGACGTTCTGCGGCAATACGGCGCCGCCAAAGGCGCAGTACTGCGCCCATAGCTCCAGCCAATCCGCGCGGTCATCCTGCGATGCCGGCCCGATCCTGACCTCTTCGCTCATCCGACAAGCCCCCGCTGAAGCGATCCACACGCCAGCTTAACCCCGACCCAGCAAAAGACCGAGCGGGCGGCCTGCCTGCTGAACAGGACACTGGACCTCCGGCCGCGCCACACGCAGCATCGCGGCATGAGCACGAATCCCGCCGACCTCTCCGCCACCGAGGCCGCACGGCGTATCGACGCCGGCAGCCTCCGCCCCGAAACCCTGCTGGAAGCCTGCCTGGACCGCATCGCGGAACGGGAGCCGGTGGTGCGGGCCTTCGTGCATTTCGATCCTGCCCTGGCCCGCGCCGCCGCCTCCCGCCCCCTCGCCGGCATTCTGGCCGGCCTGCCGGTGGGGGTGAAGGATGTGCTGGATACGGCGGACCAGCCCTCGCAATACGGCTCGCCGATCTGGCAGGGGCACCAACCGCGCGCCGACTCCTATGCCGTCGCGGCCACGCGGCGGGCCGGCGGCATCATCATGGGCAAGACGGTGACGACGGAATTCGCCACCCGCCATCCCGGCCCGACCACCAACCCGCATAACCCCTCGCGCACGCCGGGCGGCTCCTCCTCCGGCTCGGCGGCGGGGGTGGCGGCGGGCTTCTTCCCGCTGGCGCTCGGCACGCAGACCGGCGGTTCCGTGCTGCGGCCGGCGGCCTTCTGCGGCGTCACCGGCTTCAAGCCCAGCTTCGGCCTGATCCACCGTGCCGGCATGAAGGTGATGAGTGAAAGCCTCGATACCATCGGTGTCTTCGGCCGCGGCGTGGGGGATTGCGCGCTCTATGCCCAGGCGCTGACGGGCCAGGACCTGGGCGACCCGCAGCGCGCCACCGGCGCCGCGCCACGCCTCGCCGTCTGCATCGGCCCCGCCGGGGATGCCCTGCCTGCCGCCACCCGCAGGTTGCTGGAGGATGTGGCGGATGCCGCCAGCCGGGCCGGGGCGCGCGTCACGCGGCTGGAACTGCCGCCCGGCGTCATGGCGGGGTTCGAGGCGCATCCCGTGGTGATGAACGCCGAGACGCTGCAGGCCCTGGCCTGGGAACGCATGACGCATCCCCGGCAGATCTCCGCCGTGCTGACCCAGAATCTGGACTGGGCGGCCGGCGTGCCCGCCCCTGCCCTGGCCAAGGCTCGCGCGGCCTTCGCCAGCGCCCGCGCCGCCTTCAAGGACTTCATGGCCGGATACGACGCCATCCTCACCCCCGCCGCGCTGGACGAGGCGCCCGAGGGGATCGGCTGGACCGGTGACGCCATCTGCAACGCGCTCTGGACCGCGCTGCACGCCCCCTGCATCAGCATTCCCGCTGGCCGGGGCGCGGCGGGAATGCCGGTGGGGGTGCAGCTTGTGGCCCCTTATGGCGAGGACCGCACCCTGCTCGGCTGGGCCGGGTGGCTGGAGGGCGTGCTGGGCCGCTAGGCCATGCTGCATGCTCCCCAGGCGACCGGGCGGGGCCGCCTATCCTCGTGGCGTAAGGGTGTGGGGGCGGGGCCCGGTTGCCCCGCCCGCCAGTCTTCAGCGCGCGGTGCTGGAGGCGGTGACCTTGTCCAGCAGAGCGGAAGCGGCATTCACGCAGGCCTGCATGGATTCATCCTCGGCGCAGCGCACGCGGAGGCTGGTGTCTCCGTGCCTGATCGAGAAGGACGCGGCATCGGAGGGCGGCGGGCCGAAGCCCCGCTGGCCATGAGGGCCGCGCATTCCCATCATCCCGGGGCCACGCCCGCCTGGGCCGAAGCGATCGTGACGGTCGGCGCGATCAGGGCGATCAGGGCGCTCGGCCTCAGCCTGCGGGGCCGCCGGTGCATTAGCCGGCGGCGTCGGCGCCTGGGCCAGAGCCACGCCGCTCATGCCCAGCATCACGATACCAGCACCCAGCATCAGAAACTTCTTCATGGCTTCACCTTCCTATAGAAACCGGCGTTCCACCAAAGCAGATCGCCGGCAACACCAAATCAATACCCAGGAGTGAACGCGCCGTCTCGGAAGAAGTTGTTATCTATTGTTTCTCGAAACCGACTACGTATTTTAGTAATCAAACCCACGCTGTATTCTTGAAATTTTTTCTTGTCTTTCGGGCTGCAGCCGGGCCGGAAAACTGAAACCAGCGCCATCCGTGCATGTGACGACACGCCACGCGGCCAAATCGTAAGGCCATGCCGCGGCCACCCATCAGAAGTGGCACGAGGCCGCCTGCCAGCCGCATCGGAGGCAGCAATATCCACAGCGCGACGGCCCATGACACCATCTATGTCCAGCACGTGAAAACACAACGTCGCGCGGACAGGGCTTTCGCTTCCGCGACGCCACCCGGCCATGAGCATCCGGACACCTCGAAGTACCCGTCGCTGTGCTGGTTTCGTGAACAGGGTTGTCGCCTCAGGTCATGACGTGCCCCTGCTGACCCGACTGGGTCACCGGCTTTGGGCGGCGGGTGCCGCTCTTCGTGGGCGCGGTGGGGTTATGCGGGCGCAGCTCGGGTGCTGAGCCAGGCGAGGCGGGCGAAGTTATAGGCCAGATTGGCCATGCCGATCTTCACCTGGGCCCGTGCGATGCCGATCGTGCGGACGAACAGCCTCATACGGTGCTTCTGGGCGGCGAAAACATGTTCGATGCCGGAGCGGATCCGGGCGCGTAAGGCATTGGCCTTCGCCTGCTGTTCGGAAAGTTGACGCCGCGGTGGCCTGCGGAACTGAATGCGTTCGGTCAGGCCGCGCCGCTCCAACACTTCCAGATTGCGCTTGGTGCGGTAGGCGGTGTCCGCCCAGACGCGGCTGGCGGTGTTCTCGGGATCCAGCAGATCTACAAAACTGCGGCTGTCATGCTGGGCGGCATCGGTGACTGTCCAGCGGCGGATCAGCCCGTGCCGCCGGTCGATACCGATATGGCTCTTGTAGCCGAAGATGGGCACCGCGATCTGGATGGCCTGGCGCTGCGTGCCTTCTGGTTTGGGCTTGGTCCTGCCGCGCTTGAGCGTCCACCGCGCATCCCGGTCCTTCTGCGCCCGCTTGGCACGGGACCAGCCTTCCGGCGTGCCACCGTTGCGGATGGTGGCTTTCTCCTCAATGGTGAGCTGCTGGCGCGGTGCGGCGATCAGGGTGGCATCAATGATCTGCCCACCCATGGCGAGAAAGCCCTTGGCCGCCAGCACCTCATCAAAGCGGCGGAACAGCCCCTCGATGGCACCGGCCTGCTTGAGCTGTTCGCGATAGAGCCAGATCGTCTTGGCATCCGGCACCGCCTGATGCAGGCCAAGACCCGCAAAGCGCATGAAGGACAGCCGGTCCCGCAGCTGGAATTCTGCTTGCTCATCCGAGAGGCTGTAGAGCGCCTGCAGCACCAGGATGCGGAACATCATCACCGCATCATACGGTGGGCGTCCGCCGCGGCCGCGATCTGACCGCTTCAGCGCCGCATCCAGTACGGGGCGGAAGATCTCGAAGTCGACCACTGCCGCAAGGCGCTCCAGCGGATCGCCCGCGGCAGAGAGCGTTGCATACCGCTCATCCACATCGAAGAAGCCTGGCTGATCTGCCATCGCCACTGCCTCCGCTGATTGACCTCATTGAATCAGCTCAGCGTGTCAACCGCGAGGTTTTTAGAGGCGTCCATCCGCCGGCGGCGGCCATGATGACCGGATGTGCCGGTGGAGCCGGTGGTTCCGGACCCCACCGGCTCCAGCTGAAGGCCGCTATTCAGCCGCCATCCGATAGTACCGCGCCGCCGCCTCGGCGGAGATCAGCCCGTTGCCCAGGTCATCCGCGACCCTGGCGGGATTGCGTGCCGTGGGGTCACCCAGCCCCCCGCCGCCGGGGGTCAGCACCACCAACCGTTCCCCTGGGGGGACGACCTGCAACCCCTTGCCCCGCAGCACCTGCCCGGATCCCAGCCCGACATAGCCCGCCGCCCCATCCGCGCCGCCATCCCGGCCGCGCGGCGGATACTGGATGCGGTCAAAGGAAGCGAGCAACTCGAAGGGCGCGTCGTCGCGGTTCTCGATTTCCATGATCTGGCCGAGGCCGCCGCGCTGGCGCCCGGCCCCGCCGGAATCCGGGCGGAACTCCTTGCGCCAGAACATCAGCGGCGACTGGATCTCCGCGATCTCCACCGGTGTCCCATGCACGCCGGAAGGATAGGCGGTGGCCGAAAGCCCGTCCTGCCGCGGCCGGCCGCCGGTGCCGCCATTGGTGGTGATGGCCAGGGCATAGCCGTGGTTCGGCCCTTCCATCCTCGGCCGCACGCCCCGGACGATGATGTTCCAGATGCAGGACGTGCCCTCCGCCGGCACGCGGTCCGGAATGGCCTGCCGCAAGCAGCCGAAGACCATGTCCGGCAGCATCTGCCCGATGATGTGGCGGGCCGAGACGGGCGCCGGCTTCTGCGCGTTCAGGATGCAGCCCGCCGGGGCCGAGACGGTCAGCGGAGCCAGGGAGCCCGCGTTGTTCGGGATATGCGCCGCCACCACGCAGCCCAGGCCAAAGCAGGTATAGGCGGTGGTATAGGCGATGGGCACGTTGATGCCGCGCTTCGCCGCATCCGACGTGCCGGTGAAATCGACATGGATGCCGCCGTCGGAAATCGTCAGCGCCGCTTCCAGCGTCAGCGGATGGTCATAGCCGTCGACCATCATGGAATGCCGCCAGGTGCCCTTGGGCAGCTTGGCGATTTCCGCCAGCACCGCCTCGCGCGACCGGGTGATGATGTGCTCCGCCAGTGGCTCCAGCGTATCGATGCCGAATTCGTCCATCATGGCCGAGAGGGCGCGCACGCCGACATCGTTGCAGGCGGCGAGCGAATAGGTGTCGCCCTCCGTATCCACCGGCAGCCGCGTATTGGCTCGGATCATCGCCATCAGCGTCTCATTGACCTTCCCCTGGTCGATGAGCTTCAGCATGGGGATGTAGAGCCCCTCCATGAAGACATCGCTGGCCTCGGGGCCGTTGCCAAGGCCGCCGATGTCCATCAGGTGGCTGGTGCAGGAAAACAGCCCCACCAGCTTGCCCTTGTGGAAGGCGGGCGTGGTGATGACGAAGTCGTTCAGGTGCCCCGTGCCCATCCAGGGGTCGTTGGTGATATAGGCATCGCCTTCCTTCATCGTCTCGATGGGGAAGTGGCGGATGAAGTGCTTCACCGCCTCGGCCATGGAATTGATATGGCCGGGCGTACCGGTCACCGCCTGGGCCAGCATCCGCCCCTTCAGGTCGAAGACGCCTGCCGAGATATCCTCACATTCCCGCACGATCGGACTGAAGGCGGTGCGGATCAGCACCTGCGCCTGCTCGCCCACCACGGCGATCAGGCGGTTCCACATGATCTGAAGGTCGATCAGGCCGGGTTGCGTGCTCATGCCGCCTTCCTTTCCATCACGATGCAGCCGGCGCCGTCGATATGCGCGTCAAAGCTGGCGGAGACATAGGTGGTGGTCTCGTCCTCGGCGATCACCACTGGGCCAGGGACGACCGCTCCGGGTGGCATGGCGGCGCGCTGATAGACCGGCACCTCCACATGCCTCTCGCTGCGCCCGTCGAAGATCAGGCGAAGGCCGGAGGGCTCCGGCGCCTGGGCCGGTTCCACGGCAGGCATGGCCTCCGGCTTCTTCGCTTCCGTCGAGACCAGCACGGACCAGTTCAGCACCTCGATCGCCGCGGACGGGATGATGCGGGCGAACTGCGCGGCATATTCGGCCTCGAAGATCCGGCGCAGCTCCGGCACATCCGCCACCGTCAGGTCGCGGTTGGGCAGCAGCACCGTGATCTCATGCCCCTGTCCCACATAGCGCATGAAGGCCATCCGCCGCTCGAACAGCGGGGCGCCGCGTGCGCCCGGCTCCACCAGCGCCCGCGCGGCCGCCGACATCTCCGCGAAAAGCGCCGAGACGCTGGCGCCGTCGAAGCTCTCATCCACCCGTGCATGGCGGGAGCGGACGATCTCATAGGCCACGGGCGCCGCCAGGAAGCCGACCGCGGAGCCGACGCCGGCATTGGGCGGCACCAGCACGCGGCTGACGCCCACCTTCTCCGCCACCCGCGCCGCGTGCAGCGGCGCCGCGCCGCCGAAGGCGATCATGGTGTGCTGGCCGATCACCGCCCCCCGTTCCGCCGCATGCACGCGGGCCGCGCTGGCCATGTTCTCGCAGACCATCTCATAGACAGCGTAAGCCGACATCTCTGGCGAGAGGCCTAGCTTCTCCCCGATCTCCCGGCCCAGCGCATCGCGGGAGAGGTCGGGCCGCAGCGTCATGCTGCCGCCCGCGAATCCCTCCGGCGCGATCAGTCCCATGGCCACATCGGCGTCCGTCACCGCCGGCCGCTCCCCGCCGCGCCCGTAGCAGGCGGGGCCGGGCACGGAGGAGGCGCTTTCCGGCCCCACCGTCACGCGCTGCATGGCATCCACCTGCGCGATGGAGCCGCCACCCGCGCCGATCTCCACCATCTCGATGACGGGGATACGCAGCGGCAGGCCCGAACCCTTCAGGAAGCGGGCCGTGCGGTCCACCTCGAAGAAACGCGAGGTCGCCGGCTCGCCATTCTCGATCAGGCAGATCTTCGCGGTCGTGCCGCCCATGTCGAAGGACAGCACCTTCTGTTCATTGGCCCGCAGCGCCATCTGCGCGGCGAAGATGGCACCACCGGCCGGCCCGGATTCCACGAGACGCACCGGGAACTTCTGCGCCGTCTCCAGCGACGTCAGCCCGCCGCCGGATGTCACGAGATAGGTCGCGCCACGATACTGCCGCGCCCGCAGCGCATCGCGCATCCGGCCCAGATAGCCTTCCATCAGCGGCTGCACATAGGCATTGGCGACGGCCGTGGAGGTGCGTTCGTATTCCCGCACCTCCGGGCAGACCTCATGCGCCATGGTGATGGAAAGCCCTGGCATCAGCGTCTTCAGCACCGCCGCCGCGCGCTGCTCATGCACCGGGTTTGCGTAGGCGTGCAGGAAGGCGAAGGCGACGCTCTGCACCCCTGCCTTTTCCAGTTCCGCCACCAGGGCGGCCACGGCTGCCTCATCCAGCGGCAGTCGGATCATGCCTTCCGCATCCACACGCTCCGGCACTGTGAAGCGCAGGGCGCGCGGGACCAGCGGCACGGGCTTTTCCAGCGTCAGGTCATATTGGTCATAACGGCTTTCCGTGCCGATCTCCAGCACGTCGCGGAATCCCTGAGTCGCGATCAACGCGGTACGCGCGCCGCGCCGCTCGATGATCGCGTTGGTGGCGAGGGTGGTGCCGTGGACAAAGACATCGATGTCGGAGAAGCGCAGTCCCGCATCCTCCAGTACCAGCAAGACACCCTCCAGCACCCCTTCCTCCGGCGCTGCAGGCGTGGTCAGCACCTTGCGGGTGCGCCGGTCGCCGCCGATATCGAGCACGACATCGGTGAAGGTGCCGCCGATATCGGCGGCCAGGCGGACGGGTGGCGGAATCGTCAAAGCGGAACTCCCCTCAAACGCGCGGCTGCTCAGTCTTCCGCAGCTTGGACGGCCCGTGGCGGAAAGGCGAGAGAGCTTGTAGCGCCCGCCAAACCTGAACGCCCCGGAGAACCCAGGCTCAAGCAACCATCATGCCAGGATGCCGCCGCAGGAAGTCGCGGCCCAGTGCCACTGTCCCGGCGGTATAGCCGGCACCCAGTTCCTGCCCTGTCGGCGTCTCGGCATGGGTCGCCAGCCACGCCGTCAGCAGCATCCGCCGCAGCATCACGAAGGCCGGCAGCAGCGCCACCTCCGTCTCCGGCAGGGGTGCCACCGCGCGATAGCCGTCGACCCAGGCCGCCATCAGTGCCGGCACCAGCGGGTCGTCCTCCATGAAGCTTACGGCGGCCGCGAAGTCATAAAGATACCATGAGAAGCCGCAGTCATCGAAGTCGATGACGCCGAGCCGCTCGCCCTCCACGAGCAGATTGGTCAGGCGCAGGTCGGCATGCACCAGCCCGAAACGTTCGGGTGCGTCGCCATAGCGGGCGAGGATGCCCCGCAGCGCCTCCACCACATCCGCCAGCAGCGCCACCCCATCGGCGTCAAGCCCGGTGGCGGCGCGCCAGTCGCCCCAGTGGCCATCGGGCCCCAACATGGTCCCGAGATCCCAGCGCTTGCGCGTGAAGCCGGCAGGCGGCGCCCAGGCCCGGCCATGGGCATGCAGGCGGGCGCTGATGCCACCCAGTTGCCGGAAGCAGCGCGGCAGGTCGCTCGCCGGTTCCCGCCCCGCCATATGCGCGAAGGCCACGGCGTGGCGCGTGGCGGCGCCATCCTCCAGCGCCTGCAACAGCCTGCCATCCCGCGCCGGCACGGGGGCGGGCGTCTCCACCACCCCCGCCGCCCGCAGCGCACCGATCCAGGCCAGTTCGGATTCCATCTCCTCCGGCTGGTGGTAACCCTTGCGATAGACCCGCAGCACCAGCCGGCCCGCGCCCTCCCCGGCCAGGAAGGTGGCGTTCTCCGAGACGTTCAGCAGCGAGAGCGGCGCATCCGCCGCCAGCCCCCAGCGTGGCAGGGCGCCGCGCAGCAGGCGGTGCAGATGCTCCAGGAAGGGCGCCTCATACATCCTGCCCGCAGTAGCGGAACGATCCCGTGGCGGGAAGCCTCAGCCGGGGGCGCGGATGCGCCGGTAGCGGGCCTCGGCGAATTCGAAGATCCCGAAGGCCGCCAATCCCAGCGCCACGATGCCGAAGAGCACCCGGCCGAAGGGCTGCCCCTGCAAGGCCCGAAGCGCGCCGCTCAGCCCCCGCACCTCCTCCGGGTCCGACTGCCAGGCCGCGATCACCAGGAAGGCGCCGATGATCAGGAACACGACACCCCGCGCGGAGAAGCCGATGCGGCCGAGCTTCACCACCCAGCTTCCGGCCGGCTCCGGGCATTCCAGATGGCGCGTGAAGGACGCCTTCCGGGCCCGCACCAGCATGCCGACGCCGACCCCCGCCACCACCAGCCCGGCCAATGCCACCAGCACCTCCCCGAAAGGATGCGCCATCAGCCAGCGGCTCCAGTCCTGTGCCTGCTGTGCATCATCGGTGCTGCCGACGGCGCGGCCGATGATCAGTGCCGCCGCGAAGATGCCAAGGCCGGCATAGGTGAAGGCGGAGATCATCTGCCCGGCGCGCACGACCATGGCCTTGGCACCGCGGCCCTTGCTGTCGGCATCCAGTAGGGACTGGCAACCACGCCAGAGGGCGAAGCCGAACAGTCCCAGCGCCACGACCCCCAGCAGCACGCCGCCGAAAGGATGACTGAGCAGGGAGAGCAGAGCGCCCTTGGAGCCGGTGGTCTGCCCGCCCTGCCCCAGCGCGGCCAGGAAGGCCAGCAGCCCGATGATCAGGTTGACCACCCCGCGCGCCGCATAGCCGAGGCGCGCGAGCAGTTCGAGGGCGTGGCGGTGCGACGGCATGGCGCTTTCTCCGGCTGCGGCACAGCTTGCAACGGCTGACGCGCCTCGGGGATGCAGCCTGCTAGTCCGCCTCCGCCCCCTGCATCGCAAAGCGGGTGATACGGAAAGCCTCCAGCGGGATGTCTGTACGCCCGTCCAGCACCAGCTCGCTCATGATGGCGCCGATCGCCGGGCCGAGCTGGAAGCCATGGCCGGAGAAGCCGAAGGCATGGAAGAGGCCAGGCGTGGTGCTGCTGGGGCCGATGACAGGGATGCGGTCCGGCATCCGCCCGTCGATGCCGGTCCAGGAGCGGATGATCTGCGCGCCCTCCAGCGCCGGCACCAGGGCGATGGCCAGGCGCGCGCCCGCCAGCGTTGCTTCCGGCAGCGGCCGCGCCCAGGGGGTCTCGCCCGGCGCCCCGGGGCGGCTTTCGCCATAGCCGGCGCCGATGATGACATTGCCGCGCGGGATCTGCCGCAGATAGACATTGCCGCCGACCACGCCGAGATTGGGCTCGATGAAGTAGCGCATCGGCTCCGTCACCAGCATGTTCGGACTGAGCGGCTCCACCGGTACCGGTTCCCCGAAAGCCGCGGCGATGCGTCCGCCCCAGAAGCCCGCGAGGTTCAGCAGCACCGGCGCGATAAAGTCGTGGCCGCCCACGGTATGCAGGTGGAACAGCGTGCCGTCATGGGTGTATTCCAGCACCTCCATCCGCTCATGGATGGTGGCGCCGGCATCCCGCGCGGCACGGGCCAGGGCCGGCGCCAGCAGACGCGGATTGGCCGAACCATCCTCCGGCGCGAAGGATCCCGCCACCACCTGCGGCCCGAGCCAGGGATATTCGTCATGGATGGCGTTGCGCCCGACCATGCGGAGCGGCAGTCCATGCGCCTTCGCGACATCCAGATAGGCGACCAGCTCGGCTTCCTCGGCATCGCTGCGTGCCAGCTTCAGATGACCGGTGACGGTGAACTCGGCCTCCGTCCCAGCCAGTTCCTTCATCCGCCCCCAAAGCTCGCGGGAGCGGCGGGCAATGGGAAGTTCCGCCGGGTTGCGCCCCTGCTGCCGCACCCCGCCGTAGTTGACGCCGGAGGCCTGCCCGCCCACCAGCCCGCGCTCCAGCAGCGCCACCTTCACGCCGCGCCGGGCGAGATGCAGGGCGGCGGAACAGCCCGCGCCGCCGCCGCCGACGACCAGGACCTCGAAGCGTGTCTCATTCATGGCGCAACCGTCAGTGGGATCGGTTTGACCGGTGCCTGCCCGCGCAGCCGACCGACCTCGGCCACGGAACAACCCAGCTTCGCCGCCAGGATCTCGGCCGCCGCCGCCCCGCAGACGCGGCCCTGGCATCGGCCCATGCCGGCGCGGCTGATGGCCTTGGCGCGATTCACCTCGGGCGCCGGCAGGGCCGGGCCATCGGTGGTGGCGCGCAGCTCGCCCGCCGTCAGCCCTTCGCAGCGGCAGAGGAGTGCATCATCCGGCAGGCCGGCGGCCAGATGCGCCGGGAAAGGAAAGGCACTTTCGAGCGCCGCGCGGAAGCGGGCGAGGCTGGCGAGGCGACGGTCCAGGACCATGGTATCCTGCCGCCGACCGATATCCTCCAACAGCGCCATGGCGGCACGAACACCGCCCAGTTCCGCCACCTCGGCGCCGCCGATGCCGCTGCCGTCGCCCGCCAGATAGATCCCTTCCACCGGCGTCCGGCCGGCGACATCCCGTCGTGGCACCCAGTTGTGCTGCAAGGCGTCGAAGTCGAAGGGCACACCGGCGAGGTCCGCGAGCTGCGCCTCCGGCTTCAGTCCCCAGCCCAGGCCCACGGCGTCGCATTCCGCGCGGTGCTCCCGGCCACCGGCGTCGCGCCAGTGGATGGCGCCGACCTCGGTCTGCCCTTCGATGGCCAGTGGCGTCACGCCTTCCGCGATCCGCACGCCATGCGCCCGCAGCCAGCCGATGTAGTAGAGCCCCTTGGCGAAGGTCGCCGCCCCCCGAAGCAATCCCGGCGTCGCGGCCAGCTTGGTGGCGAAGGGAGTGGTGTCCAGTACCGCCGCGACTTCGGCCCCCGCCCTGGCGTATTGATAGGCCACCAGCCAGAGCAACGGACCCGTGCCCAGGAAGGCCACCCGCTGGCCGATGCCACAGCCTTGGGATTTCAGCGCGATCTGCGCGCCGCCCAGTGTGGTGACGCCCGGCAGCGTCCAGCCCCGCACCGGCACAACCCGGTCCATCGCCCCGGTGCAGAGGATGGCGGCGTCATAATCCACCACGCCCTGCCGGCCGCGATGCAGCGTATGCAGTTGCTTCTGACCCGGGCGGATGTTCCAAACCAGCGTCTCCGGCCGCCAGTCGGCGCGCGGGCTGACGGCATCCAACGCAGCATGCAGGGCCGTGGCCTTGCCGGCCTCGAAGCCATACAGCGCTCTGGCGTCGCGCTTCAGCCCGGGGGGCGGGCGCTGGTAGATGCGGCCGCCGCCATCCATCGCCTCGTCGATCCAGACCGGGCGGATGCCGGAGGCCAGCAGCGCCTCCACCGCCCGCACGCCGGCCGGCCCGGCGCCCACCACAGCCACTTTCATCCGCGCCGCACCCGCATCCCGTCACGGGCCAGGGTGGCGCAGGCGCGCACCCGGCCCAGGCCCTCCACCGAAACCCAGCAATCCTGGCAGGCGCCCATCAGGCAGAAACCCGCGCGGTGCCCGTCACCGAACTCGCTCTCCCGCAGATGCCCGGCGCCACCGGCCAGCAGAGCCGTCAGCAGCGTGTCGCCCTCCAGGGCGGAGATCTCCTGGCCTTCCAGATTCAGGCGCAGCGGCGCGCGGTCGGTGTCGCGCAGGCGGGCCAGCTTCACAGCGTATCCTCGTGCCGGCAGTTCACCAGCAGTTCCGCCACCGTCGCGGTATTGGGCAGCCGCAGCAGCACCTCCACCAGCATCGCTAGATCCTCGGGTCGCGTCATCTTCTCGCGCGGCCATTTCGTCACATGCGCGGTCATGTCGGTATCGACGAAGCCGGGGCAGAGCGCCGTGGCGCGGACGCCATGCTCCCAGCCCAGCCGCCGCACCTCCTGCGTCAGCGCCATCAGGGCGAATTTGCTCATGGCATAGCCGAGATTGTCGTTGCGTACCCGCTTGCCGGAGAGGGAGGCGATATTGACCACCCGCCCCTCGCCCGCCGCCACCAGATGCGGCCATGCGGCGCGGATCACCTGGATCGGCCCCATGGCATTGACCGACCACAGATCCTGGAAAGCCTCGTCCGGCCCCTCCAGCAGCGTGGCGCGCGGATTGATGCCGGCGGCATTGATCAGCGCATCGACGCGGCCGAAATGCTCCACTGTCGCCCGCACCCAGGCGCCGGCGCTGCCCTGCCGCGTCGCGTCATAGGAGAAGGCGGCAGTCC
The DNA here is from genome assembly GCF_017654485.1 of Roseomonas marmotae. NCBI lineage: Bacteria > Pseudomonadati > Pseudomonadota > Alphaproteobacteria > Acetobacterales > Roseomonadaceae > Roseomonas > Roseomonas marmotae. The sequence goes on from NZ_CP061091.1 coordinate 2,577,555, forward strand.
CTTCCGGCGCGCGGGAGGTATCCCGCACCCCCGCGCTGATCCGGCAGCCCGCCGCCAGCAGCCGCTCCGTCACCGCGCGCCCGATCCCGCGCGCGGCGCCGGAGACCATCACCACCTGTCCGGCAAGGTCACGCAACGGAGGCGGTCTCGAAAGTCAGGCCGGAATAGAAGGTCAGCGCGCCCGGCAGGTTCTTGAAGCCCGAGACGTCCTTCTTCATCGCATAGCCCTGGCTGCGCCAGGTCAGACCGACGATCGGCGCCTGCTCGACCGCCACGCCCTCCATCTCCCGGTAGATGGCCTTCCGCTTCTCCGCATCGAATTCCGAGCGGCCGGCGGCCAGCAGTTCGGTGATACGGTCGACCTTCAGCCCGTAGCTGCGGACATAGGAGGGCGAGAGGCTGCCATCGATGAAGTTGGCGATGCCATCGGGATCGTTGCTGTCCGCCGCCGTGCCCATCACCGCGAAGTCATACTGGCCACGATTGCCGATGGAGACGCGGGTGGCCCAGTCCGGCAGGTTCAGCTCCGCCTGGATGCCCACGGCGGCCAGATGGTTCTGCACCACCTCCGCCGTGTCCTTGTGCATGCCGTACTGCGCGGTGGAGAGCAGCGAGCAGGAGAGGCCGTTGGCATGGCCAGCCTCAGCCAGTAGCTTCTTCGAAAGCTCCGGGTCGTAGTTCCAGGCGCTCTTGTATTCCGCGTTGTAATAGGCGCTGGAATCCGCGATCGGCAGTTGCATCAGCGGCGAACCACGGCCGAAGAAGGCAGCCTTCACCAGCTCGTCACGCCGGACGGCATGGGCCACCGCGCGGCGCACGCGGGCGTCGTTGAAGGGCGGCTTGCTGCCATTAAAGACCAGGAACATGAAGGCGCCGTCCACCGCGTCCAGCTTCAGGGCCGGATTCCCGGAGATGGCGTCCATGGCCTGCCAGGGGACGTATTCGATCAGGTCCAGGTCGCCCGATTGCAGTGCCGAGACGCGCAGATTCTCATCCTGGTAGGCGACGACGCGGATTCCCTTCAGCTTCGGCAGGCCGGGCTTGTAGAAATTGGGGTTGGCCTCGAAATCCAAGGACGTGCCGCGCTCCTGCCCCTTCAGCACGAAGGGGCCGGCGCCCACGGGGCTGTTCCGCTCGGAACCATGGAAGATGATGGGCAGGTGGTAGCTGGCCATCATGTTCGGCAGCGTGGCCACCGGCACCTTGGTCACGATCCGCACGGTGCGGTCGTCAGGCGTCTGCACCTCCGCCACATTCTGCATCTCGGCGCGGAAGAAGGCGGTGGAGTTGGGATCGGCGATCTGCTCGATCGTCCATTTCACGTCGCGGGCGGTGACCTTCTGGCCGTTCTGGAACTTCGCGTCCCGCAGCTTGAAGACCCAGGCGGTATTGCCGTCCTGCGCCCAGCTTTCCGCCAGCTCCCCGCGCAGCGCGCCATCCTCGCCATAGGAGCAAAGGCCGCGATACATCAGCAGCTTCATGGTCGCCGCCGCCGTGCCGCTATTGGCCCAGGGCTGGATGGTCGGCGGGAAGCTGGAAAGGCCGAAGGTCAGCACCCCCGGCGTCGCGGCACGCGCACCCGGCAGGCGCAGGAAGGGCAAGGCGGCGGCGCCGGCCATCATGGCGCGGCGGGAGAGAGTCACGGGAGGCATGGGTTGAGTCTCCTCTGCTCGGTCCGGTCGGGTTCAGCTCTGGTAGGCGTAGGCTTGCCTGGCATGCGTGGCGCTGATCACGCCCTCCGCCACATCCCGCGCCACCGCCTCGGCCGGGCGCGCGCTGGCGGGGCCGTAGCCCCCTGCCCCCGGGCTGACGATGGCGAACCACTGCCCGGCCTTCAGGCTGGCGGTGCTGCCGTTGAAGGTGACGCCCGGGCCGCATTCCACCGCGCCATGCGCGCCGGCCCCGCCGCCCTGCAGCCCCCAGCTATGGGACCGCAGCCGTCCGATATCGACGCGCACCAGGCAGTCCTCATCCGCGCGGTAGACGCGGCGCAGGCCCATGCCGCCGCGATACTGCCCGTCGCCGCCAGAATCCTGGATCAGCTCGTAGCGCAGCAGGGTCAGCGGATATTCGATCTCCAGCGCCTCGACCGGCAGGTTGGAGGTATTGGTGGTATGCACATGCACGCCATCCAGCCCGTCCTTGTTGTGCCGGGCGCCGGAACCGCCGCCCATCGTCTCCAGATAGACCCAGAGAGCGCCGTCATCCTTCCGCTGGCCGATGAAGCTGGCGACGGTGCAGACGGAATTGGAACAGGCCGTCACCTTCTCCGGTGCCGCCTGGGCCAGGGCGCCCAGGATGAGGTCGGAGACACGCTGGCAGGCTCCGAGCCGGCCATTGACCGCCGCCGGATGCAGGCAGTTCAGGATGCTGCCTTCCCGCGCCGTCACCGTCAGCGGCCGCGCCAGCCCGGCATTGGGCAGGATGGTCGGGTCCACCACCGATTTGATGATGTAGTACACCGTCGCCAACAGCGCCGTATAGGTCATGTTGATGCCGGCGCGGACCTGGTCGGGCGCCTCGAAATCCAGCGCCATGCTGTCGCCCCGCACCGTCACTTCCACGGCGAAGGGCATGTTCACCGTCAGGTCGATGGGGTCGAAAACATCCTCGAAGCGCCAGCAGCCATCCGGCAGGGCGGCGATGCCCGCGCGCATCTTGCGCTCGGCATAGTCCAGCAGCGCGTCCGCGGCGCCCAGCACCGTCTCCACGCCGTATTTCCCGCACAGCGCCTGGAAGCGCTGCACGCCGACGCGGTTGGCCGCCATCTGGGCCCGCAGGTCCGACAGGCGCTCATGCGGCACCTGGCAGTTCAGCAGGATCATGCTCTGCACGTCTTCCTGCAGCACGCCGGCGCGGTAGAGCCGGACGGGCGGGATGCGCAGTCCTTCCTGGTAGATATGCGCGTGCCCGCGGTCGGCGAAGTCGGAGTGGTGCGCGAGGTTCACCGTCCAGGCAACCAGTCGTCCCTCGACGAAGATCGGCTCCGCCAGCACGATATCCGGCAGATGCGTGCCGCCGCCTTCATAGGCATCGTTGCCGACGAAGACATCGCCGGGCCGCATATCCTCCACCCGGTGCTTCCGCATGATGTGCGGGATGATGCCAATGAAGCTGCCGAGATGGATGGGGATGTGCTCGGCCTGGCAGAGCGTCTCCCCGGCCGCGTTGAAGAGCGCAGTGGAGCAGTCCCGCCGCTCCTTGATATTCGTGGAATAGGAGGCGCGGATCAGCGCCTCCCCCGTCTCCTCGACGATGGAGGAGAGCGCGGCGCCGATCACCTCGACAGTGATGGGATCAAGGACCGGCGAGGCGGGCCGGACGACAGCCTGGCTCATGCCGCGACCTCCAGGATCAGGTTGAGATAAGAATCGACCCGCGCGGTCATGCCGGGCGGCACGACGGTGGTGGTGTCCATCTGCTCGACGATGGCGGGGCCCGCGAAGCGGTTGCCGGGCTTCAGCCCGTCACGGCTGTAGATGGGCGTGGCGACGAAATCCTGCGCCTCGGGGAACCAGACGGGGCGCTCCCCGGTGCGGGCGCCTGATGCATCGGGTCCGGCATCGGCATGGCGGGCCAGTTCCGCCTTCGGCACCAGCCCGGTCGCTTCCAGCCGCAGCGTGACGATCTGCACCGCCTCACCCTCCGCGACGAAGCCGTAGCGCTGGCGGTGCAACTCGGCGAAGCCGCCGGCCAGCGCATCCAGCGTGGCGGCGGTGACCGGGCCTTCCGGCAGCGTCACCGCCAACTCGTAGTTCTGGCCCTTGTAGCGCATGTCGGCGGTGCGGGTGAGCACGCGGTTCCCGGGCGCGATTCCCTCATGCGCGAACCACTCCTCCGCCCGTGCCACCAGGGTCGAGAACCCCTCCGCGACAGGGCCGATGGATTCCGGCGCCAGGGGCAGCAGCTTCGTCGCGGCGAAATCGGCACGCAGGTCCGTTAGCAGCAGACCCATGGCGCAGAGGATGCCCGGGTTGCGCGGCACCAGGACGCGCTTCATGTCCAGTTCCCTGGCCAGGCGCGCCGCATACAGCGGGCCGCCACCGCCAAAGGCCATCAGCGTGAAATCGCGCGGGTCATGCCCGCGCTGCACCGAGATCACGCGGATGGCGCGGGCCATATTGGCCGTGACGACGGAGAGGATGCCCTGCGCCGTCTCCATCAGCCCCAGGCCGAGCTGGTCCGCCAGCCGCTGGATGGCGGCCCTGGCGAGATCCTGCCGGATGGCCATGCGCCCGCCCAGTAGATGCGTGGGGTTCAGGGTCTGCAACACCACATTGGCGTCCGTGGTGGCGGGCTCGGTATTGCCCTGATCGTAGCAGACCGGCCCCGGAAAGGCGCCACAGCTGCGCGGCCCCACCTTCAGCAGCCCGCCGGCATCGACATGGGCGATGGAGCCACCGCCGGCGCCGACGGTGTGAATGTCCAGCATCGGCGCCTTGATGGGGTAGCCATGCACCACGGCCTCGCTGGTCAGGCGGCACTGGCCGCCTTGCAGCAAAGCCACATCGGTGCTGGTGCCGCCCATGTCGAAGGTGATCAGGTCCTCGAACCCCGCCAGCCGCCCGATGACCTGCGCGCCCACCACGCCGGTGGAGGGGCCGGAGAGCACCGTGCGCACCGGCAGCCCCGCCGCCGCCGCGAAGCCGATGACGCCGCCATTGGACTGCGTCAGATGCGGCGCGGCCGTCATGCCGAGCGCTTCCAGGCGGGGCGTCAGCTTCTCGATATAGCTCCGCATGACCGGGCCCAGATAGGCATTCAGCACCACGGTCGAGAGCCGCTCGTATTCCCGGAACTCCGGTGCGATCTCATGGCCCGCGCTGATGAAGGCCTCCGGCATCTCCTCGCGCAGGATCTCGACGGCGCGCATCTCGTGCTCGGGCCGGATGAAGCCATAGAGGAAGGAGACCGCGACGGCCTTCACCCCCGCCTGCTTCAGCGCGCGGGCGGCCTCGCGCATCCGTTCCTCGTCCAGCGGCAGTTCCACGCGCCCGTCATGGCGCACGCGTTCCGGCACCTCCTGCCGCAGGTCGCGGGAGACGAGCACCGGTGGCTTGTCCGCCTGCATGTCATAGAGGTCCGGGCGCTTCTGCCGGCCGATCTCCAGCAGGTCCCGGAAGCCGTCGGTGGTGATGAGCCCGGTCCGCACGCCGCGATGCTGGATGAGCGCATTGGTGGCAACCGTGGTGCCATGGCCGAAATAGGTGACGGACGCGGCGGGCCTGTCGCCGGCCGCGGGCAGCACGCGACGCATGCCTTCCTCGACCCCCTGGGCGATGCCGCGGGACGGATCATCCGGCGTCGAGGAGACTTTCCAGACCTCGACGCGGCTACTCTCCTCGTCGAACAGGCAGACATCCGTGAAGGTGCCGCCAGAGTCCACTCCTACGCGCCAACGCTCCATCCTCTCCATCTCCCCCCGCCAAGGCCCTTCGTGAAGTCTTTCGTTCTCCGGCCCAGGCCGCAAGAACTAATTCCACTTGGCGACATTTGGTAAACAGAAATTCCACTATACGGAACCAAAAGGGTTCGCTAAGGGGGCGGCGCCATGACCGATGCCACGACCGACCAAGCCGGCAGCCTGCCCCGCGCGCTGCGCCTCCTCCGCCTGCTTGGGGAGGGCGAGGCCCTTGGAATGAGGCTGGCAGAACTGGCTGACGCGGCAGGTCTCCCCCGCCCCAGCGCGCACCGCATCCTGCGCGCGCTGGTGGCGGAAGGTTTCGTGGAACATGATGCGGAACGGCGCCGCTATCGGCTCGGCCTCTCGCTGTTTCAGTTGGCCGCCCGCGCGGGCCAGGCCGGTGGGCTGCGCGACATCGCCCGCCCAGCCCTGCTGCGGCTGACGGCATCACTGGGGGAGACGGTCTTCCTGCTGGTGCGCAACGGCTTCGATGCGGTCTGCATCGACCGTAGCGCCGGGCCGCTGCCGATCATGACCTTCACAGGGGATATCGGCGGGCGGGTGCCGCTGGGCATCGGCCAGGGCTCCAGCGCCATCCTGGCCCATCTCCCGCCGGGGGAGCAGGATGAGGTGATCCGCCATAACCTGCCGCGCATCGAGGAATTCGGCGGGATGGACGAAGGCCACCTGCGGCAGGAGCTGGAGCGGATCCGGCGGGAAGGCTACTCGGCCACCCATGGCATTCTGCCGGGCATGGCTGGGCTGGGCGTGCCGGTGCTGGATGCCGAAGGGCGCGCCGTGGCGGCGCTGAGCATCGGCACCACCACGGACCGGCTGGATGCGGCGCGGCGCGCCAGTGTCGCCGCCGCGCTGCGGCAGGAGGCTGTTGCCATCGGGGCTCGGCTGAACCCCTTCGACCCCAGCCTGCGGCGGGCGGGCGCGGCCATGGAGGCCGCGCCCGCCCCCTAAGAAGGCTGCTTAGTCGGCCTCGGCCGGGATGGCGGAGCCCGTGGGGTCGAAGAGCGGGTGGCCCGCCATCGCGGCATCCAGCCGCTCGCGGTCCAGCTCGTTCTCCCAGCGCGCGACGACCACCGTCGCCACGGCATTGCCGACCAGGTTGGTCAGTGCCCGGCACTCGGACATGAAGCGGTCGATGCCGAGGATCAGCGCCATGCCCGCGACGGGAACGGAGGGCACGACGGAGAGCGTGGCCGCCAGGGTGATGAAGCCCGCCCCGGTGATGCCGGCCGCGCCCTTGGAGGAGAGCATGGCCACCAGCAGCAGCAGCACCTGGTCGCCGATCGAGAGCGGCGTATCCGTCGCCTGGGCGATGAACAGCGCCGCCAGGGTCATGTAGATATTGGTGCCGTCCAGGTTGAAGCTGTAGCCGGTCGGGATGACGAGGCCGACGACGGACTTCTTGCAGCCCGCGCGCTCCATCTTCTCCATCAGCGTCGGCAGCGCGGCCTCCGAGGAGGAGGTGCCGAGCACGAGCAGCAGCTCTTCCTTGATGTAGCGGATCAGCGCCAGGATGCTGAAGCCGTTGTAACGCGCCACCGCGCCCAGCACGACCAGCACGAAGAGCAGCGAGGTGATGTAGAAGGTGCCGACCAGGAAGGCGAGGTTGACCACCGAGCCGATGCCGTAACGGCCGATGGTGAAGGCCATGGCGCCGAAGGCACCGATGGGCGCCGCCTTCATCAGGATGCCGACCAGCGTGAAGATCGGCGCCGTCAGGACCTGGAGGAAGTCCAGCACGGGCTTGCCGCGCTCGCCCACCAGCGCCAGCGAGATGCCGAAGAGCACCGCGAAGAACAGCACCTGCAGGATGTCGCCCGTCACGAAGGGGCTGACGATCGTGGTGGGGATGATGTTCATGAGGAAGGCGGTGATGGTCTGCTCATGCGCCTGGGCGGCGTAGCCCTGCACCGCCGTGGAATCGAGCGTGGCCGGGTTGATGTGCAGGCCGTATCCGGGCTGCAGGAGGTTGCCCACGACCAGGCCGATGACCAGGGCCAGGGTCGAGAAGCAGAGGAAGTAGATCATCGCCTTGCCGGCGACGCGCCCCACCTTCTGCAGGTCGCTCATGCCGGCGATGCCGGTGGCGACCGTCAGGAAAATGACGGGGGCGATGATCATCTTCACCAGCTTGATGAAGGCATCGCCCAGCGGCTTCATCGCCGCACCCTGGTCAGGCCAGAAATGCCCCAGCAGAATGCCGAGCGCGATGGCCAGCAGCACCTGGAAGTAGAGGTGCTGCCATAGCTTCTTCTTGCCCTGTGGGGCGCCCGCCGAGGCGGGGGCGATCATCGCCATTTAGTTCCCTCCAGCCGGGCCCGCATCCTGCGCCGGCCCTGTCATACCCATCCGCCAGGACCCGAAAATGCCTGTTCCGGCGGCTACGGCTGCCTCATCCGCAAGCGCCGTGCCACTTCGCAGGGCGAGAGAAAACCTAGAACTTACATAAGACCCGGGTTTTCAGCGTCGAGGCAGCATGCGGATTTTCGCCCTCACCTTGCGGTGATTGTGTGGTATTCCGCACAAATGGCTGCTCCATTCCTTCTCTCGACAAAACGGCTGCGAGCCGATCGCAGAGCCGCGACCTGGCTGGCCCTGGTCATGGCCTGCGTCCTGCTGGCCGCCTGCCTGGCATGGGGCGCAGGCCAGGTCGCGCGCCGTCAGGCCTGGGAGGAGCTGGAGCAACGCTCCCTCTCCACGGCCACGCTCAACGCCGCCCTGCTGCGCAGTGAGTTGGAGAAGCAACGCTCCCTGCCGTTCGTGCTGGCTGAAGACGCGGAGCTGAGCGCCGCCCTGGCCGAGCCCGGGCCCGACATCCTGCTGAGGGTCAACCGTAAGCTGGAGCGGCTGCGGGACGGCACAGGCGCCGATGTCATCTACCTCGTGGATCTGGAAGGCATCGCCATCGCCGCCAGCAACTGGCGGGAAGAGAGCAGCTTCGTCGGCAAGGAATATCGCTTCCGCCAGTATATCCAGGGCGCCATGCGCGCGGGCGCGGCCGAGCAATTCGCCATGGGCACCGTCAGCCGCCGCCCCGGCCTCTATATCGCCCGTCGCCTGGGCACGGCCTCGGCCCCCCTCGGCGTCGTGGTGGTCAAGGTGGAGTTCGGTGCGGTCGAGGATACCTGGCGCGACCCGAACCGCCCCGTTTACGTAACCGACGACCGCGGCATCCTGCTGCTGGCCAACCGTTCCGGCTGGCGCTTCCAGACCGAGCGCCCCCTGCCCGCCCCGCAGCAGGCGGTGATCCGCGACAGCCTGCAATTCGGCGAGGCCGCGCTGACGCCCCTGCCCCTGCGCGCCAACCTGACCGGCCTGGACCAGGATGCCGTGCTGCTGGACGAAGGGGGCAGCTCCGGCGCCACCGCCATGCTGCGTGCCACGGTGCCGGTGCCCACCGCAGCATGGCAGCTGACGCTGCTCGCGCCGGTTGAGCCGATGCTGCGCGATGCCGAGACGCAGCGGCGCAATGCCGTCTTCGGCCTCTCCCTGCTCGGCATGGCGGGCGCCACCATCCTGGTGCAGCGCGCCGGCCGCGCCCGCCGCCATGCTGCGGAGCAGCGGGCCGAGCGGCAGCGGCTGGAGGACAGCGTCGCCGCCCGCACCGCGGAACTGACCAGCGAGATCGCCGAACGCAAGCGCACCGAGGCCCGGCTGGCGGATGCGCGGGAGGTCCTGCGCCAGGCCAACCGCCTGGCAACGCTCGGCCAGGTCGCGGCCGGCGTGGCGCATGAGATCAACCAGCCCCTCGCCGCCATCCGCAGCTATGCCGGCAATGCCGTCACCTTCCTGACGCGCGGGGAGACCGCGCGGGCACGCAGCAACCTGGAGATCATCGCCCGGCTGACCGAGCGGATCGGCGGCATCACGGCGGAACTGCGCGCCTTCTCCCGCAAGGGTGAGGCGGAGCCGGGCCCGGTCAGCGTCACCGCGGCCGTGGAAGGCGCGGCAATGCTGCTGCACACGCGACTGGAGCACCAGGGCGTGCCGCTGCTGCGCGAGCTGCCGGAGCGCGAGCCCTGGATCATCGGCCGACAGGTGCGGCTGGAGCAGGTGCTCATTAACCTGATCCAGAATGCGCTGGACGCGCTCGAGGGCCAGGCGGACGCCCTCATCCACCTCATCGTCACCCGTGATGGCGGCGAGGTGCGGATCGCCATCCGGGACAATGGCCCGGGCATCCCGCCGGAGATCCGGCAGTCGCTGTTCATGCCCTTCTCCTCGGCCAAGCCGCAGGGGCTGGGCCTCGGCCTCGCCATCTGCAACGACATCGTCACGGAGGCCGGCGGGCGCATCGAGGCCGAGAGCAGGCCCGGGGAAGGTGCGTGTTTCACCATCGTTCTGCCGGAAGCGCAGGGGAGGACCAGCGCATGACACCCATCCGCGTCGCCTTCGTCGATGATGACGCCGAGCTGCGCGAGGCCAATGCGCAGACTCTGGAGCTGGACGGGTTGGAGCCCCTGCCCCTCGCCTCCGCCGCCGAGGCTCTGGCGCGCATCGACGCGGGCTTCGAGGGCGTGGTGGTCAGCGACATCCGCATGGCCGGCATGGACGGCTTCCAGCTCTTCCGCCGCCTGCATGCCATGGATGCCGACCTGCCGGTGATCCTGATCACCGGCCATGGAGATATCCCCATGGCGGTCGCGGCGATGAAGGAAGGTGCCTACGACTTCCTTGCCAAGCCCTTCGAACCCGGCGCGCTGCTGGCCAGCATCCGGCGCGCCCTGGAAAAACGCAGGCTTGTCCTGGAGAATCGCCGCCTGCGCGAATGCGTCGCCGCCGGGGAAGACGGTGCGCTGCTGCTGGGCGAGACCCCGGCCATGCAGCGCCTGCGCCGCACGCTGCGCCATATCGCCGATGCCGACGTGGATGTGCTGGTGGTGGGCGAGACCGGCACGGGCAAGGAGGTTGTCTCCTCCGCCCTGCATCGCTGGAGCCGCCGCACCAGCCGGCCCTTCGTCGCGCTCAATTGCGGCGCGCTGCCGGAGACGGTGATCGAGAGCGAATTATTCGGCCATGAGGCCGGCGCCTTCACCGGAGCGCACAAGAGGCGCGTCGGCCGCGTCGAGCATTCCAGCGGCGGCACGCTCTTCCTCGACGAGATCGAGAGCATGCCGCATTCCCTGCAGGTGAAGCTGCTGCGGGTGCTGGAGACGCGGGAGATCACCCCCCTCGGCACCAATGAGACCCGGGCGCTGGACCTGCGCGTGGTGGCCGCCAGCAAGATCGACCTGGCCGAGGCCGCCTCTCGCGGCGAGTTCCGCGAGGACCTGTTCTACCGCCTGAATGTCGTGACGCTGCGTCTCCCGCCGCTGCGGGAGCGTCGGGGGGACATCCCCCTGCTCTTCGCGCATTTCCTGGCCCGCGCCGCCATCCGCTTCCGTCGCCCCGCGCCGGAGATGACCCCCGCGGTGGAGCGGCACCTGCTGAGCCATGACTGGCCCGGCAATGTGCGCGAACTCTCCCATTTCGCCGAGCGCGTGGCGCTGGGGCTGGAAGCGCTGGAAGACCCCGCCCCGCGCGAGGAAGGCGACGCCTTCAGCCTGCCGGAGCGGATGGAACGCTACGAGGCCGCTCTGATCTCCCGGGCGCTGGAGGCCAACGGCGGCGATGTGCGCAACACGCTCGCCCTCCTCGGCATCCCGCGCAAGACCTTCTACGACAAGCTGGCCCGGCATGGCATCGACCGCAGCCGCTACATTCGGCAGGAATGAGGCCGGGCTGTTTTCCGAGCCGGCGATCGCCGCAGGCTGAGATGCCGGGCCAGCACGTAAATTGCGTTCTATGAAAATTTATTCGTTAAAAAGGAATAACGTTGCGTATTCGGAAATTCTACCCCTAAATTGGGCCAGCTCAGCCCCGCGAACGACGCGCGGGGCGAACAGAATCATCGGGGGATGATCCGGCTCATGGCCGGTCGGGGGAATACCGGTCCAGCGGCTCACCGCTGGACCGGGGCCTTTCCGCCCTGTCTCCAACCTGCATGATCGCGTTGCGGTCATTCATGACGGCGCCTTCCAAGGCTTCGTCCAGGTCGCTCCGCGCGGCCGCGCCCTAAGAAGGATAACCGCCACCATGGATGACGCTGAATCCCGCCTGGCCGCGCTCGGCCACACCCTGCCGGTGTTGGGCAAGCCGCTCTTCGCCTATGTGCCCTTCAAGCGCGTAGGCGATGTTGCCTATATCTCCGGCCAGGTGCCGCGCCATGCCGATGGCTCTCTGACCACCGGCAAGGTGGGCGATGCGCTGACGGTGGAAGAGGCGCGGAAGGCCGCCGAGCTTTGCGCGTTGAATATCCTCTCCGTCGCCAAGGCCGCCGCCGGCAGCCTGGAGAAGGTGGAGTTCCTGAAGATCTTCGGCATGGTCAATGCCACGCCCGATTTCGGCCAGCAGCCGCAGGTGATCGACGCCTGCTCCAAGCTGCTCGTCGAGGTGCTGGGCGAGCGTGGCCGCCACGCTCGCTCCGCCGTCGGCATGGGCTCGCTGCCCTCCAACGTGCCGGTGGAAATCGAGGCGGTGATCCGCATCCTGGACTGACGGCGGCGGGAGCGCCTGGCGCGCCCCGTTCGGGTCAGGCCTTCGGGTGGGCCATCAGCCTTGGCGTCTGCTGGTGCTGCACCACCCGCCAGTCCTCATGCGCCAGGCGGCGATAGACCGAGGTGCAATGCGCCTCATAGGGCTGCGTCCCCTCCCGCTCCGCCCGCGCATGGTAGGCGATGACGATCAGCCCTTCCTGCGGCCGCCTCACCTGCCGGTCAGAGAGTTCGACGCTCGACCAGCGCGGGGTGGCGGAGACCGCCTCCACCGCCTGCTGCCCGCCCATCACGAAGGGGGGCTGGGGCACCACCATCAGGCACTCGTCGTCGATCGAGGCCCTGTAGTGTTCCGCGTCGGCGGCCCACAGGCTTTCCTCGAAGCTCCAGATCCGCGCGTCGTCCATAGCCAGGCCCTGCTTCTGCGGCAGGCGGTACAACGCGCGGCGGGCCGGATCGTTCAGCGGTCAGGCCGGAAGGCGTAGAGCATCAGCCACTGGTCCAGGTGCTGGCGCACCACGGGCTCGAGCACCGCCTCGATGGCGGCCTGATCGGCCTCGGCATCGCCGCTGGGGGTGATGGGCGGCAGGAAATGGGCGGTGAAGCGCGCCGCCTCACCCACCCGCAGCATATAGGCCGGCACCACCGGCACGCCGGCCCGCGCCGCCAGCCGCGCCGCCATCGAGATATTGCCACGCGGCGCTGGCGGACGCCCGAAGGCCGGCGCATTGACCCGCCCGCCTTTATACTCATCCACGTAAAGGCCGATCATGGTGTCGCCCCGCGCCAGCACGCGCAGCGCCTCCCGCATCGCCTTGGCATCGCCCGGAATGGCATCGTTACCGAGCGAGCGCCGCACCCGCATGGCGATGCCTATCTGGGTCTTGTTGGACAGCGGCTGGTAGATGCTGCGCATCCGCAGCCCGATGCCGCGAATGGCGGCGATCTCGGCTTCCCAGTTGCCCGTGTGCACGAGGGCCAGCACGGCATTGGGGACGGTGATGTTCTCCCCCCCCACCACGGTGATGCGGCCTTCGTCCCACACCCGGTGCAGGCAGGAGAATTCGGAGAAGACGCGGCCCATGTTGCGCAGATACAGCAGCGCCATATCCCGCCGGGCCGCCTCATCCAGTTCCGGGCGCAGGTAGGAGAGTGCGCGCATCGCGTTCTCCACCATTCGCCGCTGGCGGAAATGGCTGCCCAGCATCGCCAGTTGCGCGCCCAGCGCCGAGACCACCGGCGTCGGCAGCAGCCGCATACCCTCGTGCAGCCCGATGTCCTTCACTCGGTCCACCTGCCGCAGCAGCCGGTCCAGCACCCGCTCCTCAGCCATTCGCGCGGCGCTCCAGCAGCATGGGCAGGCTGTCGCCGGGGCGTAGCGTCAGGCGGCAGACCGGGTAAACCTCCGTCCCCGGCACCAGCTTCGGCGCGAAGCGGGCGGCCAGCGTGGCCAGGCACAGCACCGCCTCGGTCAGCCCGAAGGCGGCCCCGGTGCAGACGCGTGGCCCGAGGGCAAAGGGAATCCAGACATAGCGTGGCTTGATGGCCGCCTCGCCCCCCGGCAGGAAGCGCTCGGGGCGGAAGGCGTCCGGCTCCTGCCAGAGCTTGGCATGGCGGTGCAGCAGCCAGGGCACGGCGATCACCAGCGAGCCCTTGGGCACCCGATGCCCGGCCAGTTCACCCTCCGTCACCGCTTCCCGCGCCAGCAGCGGCACGGGCGGGTAGAGGCGCAGCGTTTCCTCCACCACCGCGCGGGTGAAGGGCAGGCGCGGCAGGTCGGCGAAGGTGGCGGGGCTGCCCAGCGCCGCGGCCTCCTGCCCCACCCGCGCGGCGGAATAAGGACACTGGCTCAGCAGGTACCAGGCCCAGGCCATGGTATTGGCCGTGGTCTCGTGCCCGGCCATGAAAAGCACGGCGGCCTCGTTGCGGAAGGCCTCCCGGTCCATGCGCTGGCCGGTGGCGGGGTTCACGCCCTCGGCCATGGAGCGGATGAGGCTGGCCTCGCCGCTGGGGGCCGAGAGCACGTTGTCGATCAGCCTGTCCAGCACCGACGCGATGCGCCTGCTGGCGCGGCGGGCGCGCGGCGGTTGCCAGCGTGGCATCCAGTCCGGCAGGCCCAGCAGCGAGATCAGGTCCGTCTGCCCCACCGCGCTCTGGTATTCCGCGAAGGCGCTGACCACGCTGGCCGCCGCCTGCCCACCCAGTTGCCGGCCGAAGATGGTGCGGCAGATGATCTCGGCGGTCAGATGGCCCATCTCGGACAGCATGTCGATCGGTGCAGCCGGGTCCTGCGCCGCCCAGGCTTCCGCGCGCTCGGCGGCGGCCTCGGTGATGGGCGGGCAAAGTTCCGCCAGGCGCGAGACATGCGTCACCGGCGTCACCACCCGCCGCCGCTCCTTCCAGAGCGGCCCGTCGCTGATGAAGAGACCGTCCCCCAGCAGCGGCTTCAGCGCGTGCCGCATCTGCGGCGACTTGCGCTCATAGGTCGCGGCATGTTCCAGGAAGGCTTCCTGCACCGTGGCCGGGCTGTTGCAGATGAAGACATCGCGCAGCAGCACCCGGCGGTGCACGAAGTCACGTTCGAAGGCCGCGCGGGGCCAGATATCCAGAAGGGAGCGCCGCAGCAGCCGCAGCAGCTCCAGCACCGACGGTATCCGGCTGTGGCGGGGCGGATAAGGCGGAATGAAAGGCGGAGCCTCGCGCGCACCGAAGCGCGGCGCATCGTGGTGAAGTTCCGCAGCGTCGGCAGGCATGACTGGACGGCCCTCCCTCGGGGCCGGCACCAGCCATTCAGCCCTTTACGCGCAATTTATGCCAACCGTCACAGTTTGACGAGCCCGCCTCGCTCCCGCTTCAGCCATCGCGCAGCCGTGTATCCCGCGTATCGGTCAGCGCCTTGCGGATCTGCTGCTCGGCCAGCGCCAGTTCCTTGGTGGCGTTCTGCCGCGTCGCGCGGCCCTCGGCGGCGATGCGGAGCGTATCCTCCAGCGTCGCGACCAGCGCCGCATTGGCCTGCTTCACCGCATCCAGATCGAAGACCCCGCGCTCCAGTTCCACGCGAGCCTCGGCATTGGCGGCGCGCAAGGTCTCGGCATTGGCAGTCAGCAGCTTGTTGGTCAGGTCGGTTGCAGCACGGACGGCGGAGCCTGCCTCCCGCATCCGCTGGATGGCCAGGGCCTGCGCCAGCTGGGTGCGCCAGAGCGGCACGGTATTCGCCAGCACCGAATGGATCTTGGCGGCCAGTGCCTTGTCGTTCTCCTGGATCAGCCGCAGCGCCGGGAGGGACTGCATCGCCACCTGCCGCGTCAGGCGCAGGTCGTGCACCCGCCGGTCCAGCTCATCCCGCGCGGCGCGCAGATCGGCCAGCTTCTGCGCCGCCAGGGTTCCGGGCGCGCCCTCGGCTTCCCGCGCGGCGGCGGGGATGACCTCGTTGTCGGTGCGGGCCAGCACGGTCTCGCCGGCGGCGATATGCTCGGCCAGGGCATGGAACCAGTCGAGCGTCGCGCCATAGAGCCGCTCCAGCCGCTCGACATCCTCCAGCAGCCTGGTGCGGTGGTTGTCCAGCTTGTCGCCGACCGCCTCGATCTGCCCCCGCACGGTCTCATAACGGTGCATGATGGTCGTGATCTCGGCGCGGCCACGGCCCAGCAGCCGGTTCACCAGCCCCGGCTTCTCCGCCAGCTTCGTCACGTCGAAGCCGCGCAGCGTGTCCAGCAGGCCGGAGAGCGCCTCCCCCGCCTCGCCCGTCGTCGGGTTGCGGGCGGCGCCCAGCATGGCATCGGCCGCGGCGGCGGCGCGGTTCTGCGCCTCCGCGCCGAAGCGCAGGATGGTCCCGGGGTCGGAAAGCTCGATGGTCCGTGCCAGCTCCCGCACGCGCTCATCGGCCAGCGGGGTATTCGCCCGGGTCAGTTCGTCACTCATGCAAAGCCCTCCTCGCGCAGCCGCTCCGACAGCACCTTGATTTGAATCTCCAGCGCCTCGCGCTCGGCCGCCCTCAGTCGGCCGCGCAGCGTCTCGCTGCCCCGCGCCATCTCCGCCACCAGCACATCCAGCGCCTCCGGCGGCTCGGCGCCCGCGCGCAGGCGGATGGCGATCCGTTCCAGCCCATCGAGCTGAATGTTCAGGAAGCGCCGCGCCTCCGGCAACGCATCCGGCTGCCGCGCCATCTCGTCCAGCAGTTCCCGCAGGGAAGCCGTGGCCGGGCGCAGCCGTTCCGGCGCCGGCTCCAGCGCCAGGAGGCGCCCGCGCGGCATGGCCAGCGGGTCCGGTGCGGGTGGCGGGGGCGGTGGCGCCGGCGCGGCCACCGGCTCAGGCTCCGGCACGCCTTCATAGAGCAGCGCGGTACCCAGCCAAGCCATACCGCCGAAGATGACGGCGCCCAGCGGCGGCACCTGCGCCGACATGCCCGCCAGCAAGCCGGTGCCGACGCCCATCATGAGCGCGGCCCGCTTGCGCCCATGGCCGCCACGCAGCGCCCGCAGCGCCAGCGCCACCCCGCCGAGGCCGAGCAGCGTGCCGGCGATCAGCCGCTGGCTGCCGCCGATCAGGTTCAGAAGCAACGTGGGCGCCAGCGGCAGGGCCAGCAGCACCAGCAGCGCGCCACGCAAGTGGGTCAGCCAGGCGGCCCAGCCCGGCGCGGGCGCCGGGACCTCCCCCGGCGGGGTGCCGTCCCTGCGACCCCAGACGCCGTCCACTGCACCGCTCCAGGGCCCCTGCCGCCAGGGGCCGCTCCAGGGGCCGCCGGAGGGCCCGGCCTGGCGCCGTTCGCGCTTCATTGGAAGAAAGCCATCACCGCCCTTACGAGGGCGATCATGGAGACCAGCCAAAGGGAGCTACCCAGCAGCACGAAGCCGGTGACACGCCGTGCCGCGGCGGGCCCGGAAGGCAGCCGGCTGGCGAGGCGGGAGGAAGAAGACAGGCGCATGAGGCAAGAGATTGCCCTGCCTCAGGCCCTGTTCAAGCGCCCCGCCGCGCCGATTCGGTCCTCAGGCGCCGATCTTGCCGCCCCCGCGCCTGACGATGGCGATCACCGCCGGCCTTGGTGGCATCCCCTCCTGGAAATCCGGCCAGCGGGTGGAGGGATTGGCGAAGCTGCTGCCCTTGTCGTCGCCGGGATGCTGGATGGCCAGGAAGATGGTCTCATCATCCGGCGTGAAGCAGGGGCCGCAGACCTCCGCGCCGGTCGGCGCCTGGTAGAAGAGCCGGGTCAGCGCCCGCCCCTCGCCGTCGGTATCGGCGGCGTAGAGGCCATCCGCCACCTTGGAGGTTCCAGGCGCGCCGTCGGTCGAGATCCAGATGCGGCCCTTGGCGTCGAAGGCGCAGTTGTCCGGGCAGGAGAGCCAGCCCTCGCTGCTGGTGGCCTGGTGGTACTGCGCGCCCGCATCCACGCCGGGCCGGCCCGCCATCAGGAAGATCTCCCAGCGCCCTTCGGCCGACGCATGGTCCACCGCGCCGGTGCCGGCGCCGGGCGGGATGATCTCGATGACATGGCCGTGCCGGTTGGCGGCGCGGGGGTTGGACGCGTCGGCCTGTTCCGGCCCGCGGCGGGTGTTGTTGGTCAGCATCACATAGACGCGGCCATTCACGGGGTTGGGCTGCACATCCTCCGGCCGGTCCATCGGCGTGGCCTTCAGCAGATCGGCGGCGCGGCGCGTCTCGATCAGCACGTCGGCCTGGCTGGCGAAGCCGTTCTCGGCTGTCAGCGGACCCTGGCCATGCACCAGCGGCAGCCACTCCACCCGGCCATCCTCATGGAAGCGGGCGACGAAGAGCGTGCCGTCGTCCAGAAGGTCACGGTTGGCGGCGGGATCGTTCGGGTTCCACGGCCGGGCGGTGACGAACTTGTAGACATAGTCGAAGCGCTCGTCGTCGCCGGAATAGAAGGCCACGCGCCCGTCGGCCGAGACGGCATGGGTGCAGCCCTCGTGCTTGAAGCGGCCCAGCGCCGTGCGCTTCACCGGCCGGCTCTCGGGGTCATAGGGGTCGAACTCGACGATCCAGCCGAAGCGGTTGGGTTCGTTCGGCTCCTTGTCCAGGTTGAAGCGGTCCTCGTATTTCGTCCAGGAATAGCTGGACTTCTCGACGATGCCGTAGCGCTTGTAGGCAGCCGCCTGCGCGCCCGTCTTCGCCGCGGCGCCGCCGAAATACTGGTTGAAGTTCTCTTCCGCCGTCAGCACCGTGCCCCAGGGCGTATTGCCGCCGGCGCAGTTGTTCAGCGTGCCCAGCACCAGCCGCCCGGTGGGGTCGGCGCTGGTCCGCATCCGCTCATGCCCGGCGGCGGGCCCGCTGACGCGCATCGGCGTATCGGCGGTGATGCGGCGGTTCAGGCGCCCGGCCTTCACCGGCGCCCAGCGCCCGTTCTCGCGGCGGATCTCGACGACGGACATGCCATGCGCCGCCATCTCCACCCGCGCCTGCTCGCGCGAGCTGCGCTGGCGGGCGCTGTCTTCATCCCCCATGTCCGGGAACATGAGCTGCGTGTCGACATATTCGTGGTTGACGGCCAGCAGCCCGTGGCTGGCGTTGCTGCTGCCGCGCGGCAGCGGGAAGAAGTCCACGTAGTCGTTGTTGTAACCGAACTGCGCCGCCTGGGCCTCGGCCGTTTGGCGCAGCGGGTCGAAGGCCGGCGCATCGGGCAGCACCGCGTCGCCCCAGCGGATCACGGTCTGGATCTCATAGCCTTCGGGCACGGCGTCCCGCGCCGTCATCTGGTGCGCCACTTCCTTGAAGCTCAGGCTCGAAGGCCCGGCCTGCGCCGCCAGGGCCTGACCGCCCGAAACGAGCAGCTGGTCCGCCAGCACCGCCGTCGCCGCCGCGCCGAAGAAGCCACGCATGGCGGCACGGCGGGACAGGCGGCGCTCCACCAGTTCCCCGATGGTCTCGCGCGGCGCGGGGTTGCTGCCGATATCCTCGATTTCGGGCTGACGGTCTCTGGTCATGGTATCGTTCCGCATTCAGGGACGGCGCCAGGAGGCACCGCCGGACGCACGGAAGAAACGGGACCGCCGCTTCACGCCGATGACAGCCTGATGAAGAAGCGGTGACAGCCGCCAGCCGGCCTGTATCCGGGCTCTGACATTGATCGGGTGCCATCCTCGGATATGCTCGCCGGCCCTGCCAAGCGGAAGCCTTGCCATGTCCCCAGCCGAACCCTCCCCCGGCCTGCTGCAACCGGTCTTCGCCGGCGTGCTCTCCGCCGTGGTGGGCTTCGCCAGCACCTTCGCCCTGGTGCTGCATGGCTACACGGTGGTCGGTGCCACGCCGGCCCAGGCCGCGGGCGCGCTGCTGGCCGTCTGCCTGGCGCAGGGCGCGCTGGCCATCTGGCTCAGCGCACGCTGGCGCATGCCCATCACCCTCGCCTGGTCCACGCCGGGCTCCGCGCTGCTGGCCGCCAGCGCCATGCCGGAGGGCGGCTTTCCCGCCGCCATCGGTGCCTTCCTGGTTGCCGGCGCGCTGATCGTGGCGGCGGGGCTCTGGAAACCCTTCGGCCGCGCGGCGGCGGGCATCCCCAGCGCGCTGGCCAGCGCCATGCTGGCCGGCATCCTCTTCGAGATCTGCCTGGCACCCGTGCGCGCCGCCGGGGCCATGCCCACCCTAGCGCTGCCGGTGATCCTGGCCTGGGCGCTGACCTGGCGCTTCGCGCGCCTCTTCGCCGTGCCGGTGGCGGTGCTGGTGGCCGGGGCCATCATCCTCATGACCACGCCGCTGCCGGCGGGCGGCATGGCGGCCATCTCCTGGCCCGCTCCCATCATGCCGCAGTTCAGCCTCACCGCCGCCATCGGGCTGGGGCTGCCGCTCTTCCTGGTCACCATGGCCTCGCAGAACGTGCCGGGGCTGGCAGTGCTGCATGCCCATGGCTACCGCCCCGCGCCCGGGCCGATCTTCACCGCCACCGGGCTCACCAGCCTGCTGATCGCCCCCTTCGGCGCGCATCCCTTCAACCTCGCCGCCCTCACGGCCGCGCTCTGCGCGGGCCATGACGCCCATCCCGACCCCGCGCGGCGCTGGGTGGCCTCGGCCGCCGGCGGCACGGCCTATATGGTCCTGGGGCTGGGCGCGGGCCTCGCCGCCGCCATCATCGCCGCGGCGCCGCCGCTGCTGATCCAGACGGTGGCGGGGCTGGCGCTGCTCGGCACACTCGGCGGTGCGCTGACCAGCGCGGTGGTGGAGGAACGCAACCGCCTGCCGGCCATGGCGACCTTCGTCACCACGGCTTCCGGCCTCTCCGTCTTCGGGATCGGCGCGGCCTTCTGGGGGCTGCTCGCCGGGGGCGCGCTGATGCTGCTGGACCGGCTGCGGCGCTGAGCCGCGGCCAATAAAAAAGCCCCGGGCATCAGCCTGGGGCACCACGGGGAATCAGTATCGGAAAAGGGCGGATGGGCGACCTACGGGGCTCGAACCCGTGACATCCACGACCACAACGTGGCGCTCTACCAACTGAGCTAAGGCCGCCATACGCACCTCAGCGATGCGATCACCGCCGAGGCCCGCGAAATAAGCCGGTTGCGGCTCCGCGTCAACCGCCCCTCTTCAGCTTCCGTGCAGTCTTGTCACCCGCGCTCAGAAAACCAGCTGCCCGGCCGTGAAGGCCATGATCAGGAAGACGATGCAGAGGATCAGGAAGATGGCGAAGAGCACCTTGGCGGCCGATGCCGCGGCCGAGGACACCCCCCGGAACCCCAGCGCGCCGGCGACCAGGGAAATGACGAGGCAGATCAGGGCCCATTTCAGCATGGCGTTGCTCCTCTTGCCCGCGACGGCCGCGGTTCCGCAGGCCCAACGTCCCTAAAACGGCTCAGGTTCCATTTCGCTGGATGAACAGCGTTTAATAATCAGGCCCCAGCTTCGGCCGGACGGTTCTCCACCATGGCCAGCAAGGTCTCCAGCCGGTCGGCCTCCAGCGCCGGCTTATCCGTCCGCAGCCGGGCGATGCGTGGAAAGCGCATGGCCACCCCTGACTTGTGGCGGCTGGAGAGCTGGGCGGCGTCGAAGACGACCTCCAGCACCAGGCTCTTCTCCACCTCCCGCACCGGGCCGAAGCGGCCGATGGTGTGGTTGCGGATCCAGCGGTCCAGCCAGACCAGTTCCTGGTCCGTATAGCCGGAATAGGCCTTTCCCACCGGCACCAGTTCCCGCCCCCCTGCCCCATCCTCGCGCCAGAGGCCGAAGGTGTAGTCGCTATAGGTGCTGCTGCGCCTGCCATGACCGCGCTGGGCATACATCAGCACCACATCGACGCTGAGCGGCGCGCGCTTCCATTTCCACCACATGCCCTTGGGGCGCCCGGCGACATAGGGCGCGTCGCCGCGCTTCAGCATCAGCCCCTCGATCCCGGCGGCCCGCGCGCCGTCCCGCAGCGCCGAAAGCTGGTCCAGGGAGACGAAGGCGATCTGCGGCGAAAGGTCCATGGCCTTTGGCTTCATCCGCGCGAACCAGGCCTCCAGCCGCGTCCGGCGCGTGTCGAAGGGCAGCGGGCGCAGATCCTCCCCATTCTCGAAAAGGATGTCATAGAGGCGAAGCCCGGCCGGGTAGTCCCGCAACATCTTCGGACCCACCACCTTGCGATTCAGGCGCTGTTGCAACTCTGCGAAGGGGGCGACCTCGCCGCCCCGTATCACCAGCAGCTCTCCATCCAGCACGGCGTGAAAGTCGAGCGACTGCATGACATCGGGAAAGGCGACAGAGTAGTCTTCCCCCGTGCGGGACCAGAGCCGCCGTCCGCCCGGCCCGGCCGAGACCTGCACCCGCACCCCGTCCCATTTCCACTCCGCCCGGTAGGCGGCGTGGTCCAGGATGGCGATATCCGCCTCCTCCAGCGCATGGGCCAGCATCGCCGGGCGGAAGACCGGCACGTTCTGCGGGTCCGGGCGCGGCGAACGCCCCTCGAGCCAGGCGAAGAGCGGCAGATAGGGTACGGGGATGCCGTGCCAGAGTTCCTCGATCTCCTCCACCGGCTTGCCGGCCCAGTCAGCCAGCGCCTGCCGCGCGAGGCGGGCGGAGGCCCCCACGCGCAGCCCGCCCGTCACCAGCTTGATCAGCGCCAGCCGCCCGCCGGCGTCCAGCACATCCAGCCACTCCGCGACAATGCCGGGGATATCGGCCTTGTTGGCCAGTTCCAGCGTCTCCACCACTTCCGAGAGAGCGGGCGGCGGGCGATTGGGGCGCGGCTTGGGCTCTGGCCAGATCAGCGCCACCGTCTCGGCGAAGTCGCCGACATAGTCATGGCTCAGCGCCAGCAGAACGGGATCGGTGCGGCTGGCCACGAGGTCCCGGATCAGTGCCGGCTTGGCGGCGGTGAAGCTCAGCTCCCCGGCGATGGCGGCCAGCCCGACGCCCCGGTCCGGGTCCGGCTGGGTGGCGAACCAGCGCCGCAACAGGGCCAGCTTGGCATTGCGGCCGGGGGTGAAGATCAGCCGCTCCAGCAGGTCGGCGAAAGCGGGAAGGCTCATGCCTCCACCTCCTGCAACGGCAGGTCCGCCTCCACCTCATCCTCCTCCCGCCCCAGCAGATGCAGCGCGCGCCCGCGCACGCCCCGCTGCGCGAGGGCGTGGATCAGGGCCTCCTCCCGCCCATGCGTCACCCAGACCTCCGGCGCGCCGACTTCCTCGATGGTCTGCAGCAGGTCGGGCCAGTCGGCGTGGTCGCTGACCACCAGCGGCAGTTCCACGCCGCGCGCCTTGGCCCGTTGCCGCACCCGCATCCAGCCCGACGCCAGGCAGGTCACAGGGTCGGCGAGCCGCCGCGCCCAGGGGCTGGCATCGGCGCTGGGCGGCGCCAGCACCACCTCGCCGGGCAGCACCGTCTCGCCGCGCCGCGTCGGCCGTGGCACCGGCAGCAATTCCCCCAGCTTCGCGCCGAAATGCTCGTACAGCGCGCAGACATTGGCCTGGGCGCCATGCAGGTAGATCGGCCGGTCGTAGCCCGCCGCCCGCAGCTCGGCGATCAGCCGCTGGCACTTCCCCAGCGCGTAGCAGCCCACCAGATGCGTCCGCTGCGGGAAGAGCGCCATGCTGTCCAGCAGCCGCCGGACTTCCACCTGGGCGGGCGGATGCCGGAAGACCGGCAGCGCGAAAGTGGCCTCGGTGACGAAGACGTCGCAGGGCACCGGCTCGAAGGGCCGGCAGGTCGGGTCCGGCTGGCGCTTGTAGTCACCGGAGACGACGATGCGGCTGCCCTGCCATTCCAGCATCACCTGCGCCGAGCCCAGCACATGCCCCGCCGGCAGCAGCGTGATCCGTACGCCGTTCTGCTCGATGGCGCGGCCATAGGCCAGCGGCTGCTGCACCCTCCCGGCGGCCGCCGTGCCCAGCCGCAGGTTCATGATGGCCAGCGTCTCCGGCGTCGCCAGCACGGAGTCATGGCCGGGGCGGGCGTGGTCGGAATGGCCATGGCTGATGACCGCGCGCGGCACGCCCGCCTGCGGATCGACGAAGAAATCGCCCGGCTCGCAATAGAGACCCTGCGGCAGGACGCGGATCCAGGTTTCGGGATGAGGTGGAGTCGGCACGTGAGCGTAACGCACTATACACTCATTGGTTCAGGCGATCTCCCGCACCAGCTTGGCGCGCATGGCGCGGGCGAAGTCGGGGCGTCCCTCGGCGGTCATCACGAAGGCGCCGGGCCCGCCGATCACCCCCCGCCCAAAGACATCCGCCAGGCCGGGCACGCCGCCCAGGATGGCCAGGGCATTGATGCTGATGCCGGCCTCCACCGCGTCATCCCGCGCCACCGGCGCGGAGCGCAGGCCGCGCATATCCGGCGCGTCGCCGGAGACGTCGATCACCTTCCGCGCGGCCCGGAAGGGGGCGCCGGCGATCAGCCGCGCCGCATGGTCGATGGCATCGCCGATGGCATTCCAACTCTGGCGGGAACGTGGCGCCGCGCGGAAGGCCTCCGCCACCCGCGCCGCGCTGGCCGGGCCATCCACGCGCTGCCAGTCCACCACCGTCGCCGCCCCGCCCGGCGCGCCCCATTCCACCATGGCGATGCCGATGGCCCCCATGGGGCCGCCGCGGATGGCCGCCAGGACGGAGGCATGCTGGATGGCCTCGGCGCAGCCATCCCGCTGCAACCGGAATTCCGCCTCGTCGATGCTGCCGGAGGCGTCGATGGCCACGACCAGCAGCAGATCCACGTCACCCTCCGCCCATGCCGGCACGGCGGCCAGGGAGGCGGGCACGGCAAGCAGGTGGCGGCGCAGCATAGGATGATACCCTCTGTGAAGGTGCAGGGTCGGCAAGGACGCGGATATCTGTCAATTAACCATCCAGACGCCCTGGGCACGGGCAGGCTGGCGCCGGCGTGGGCAGAATGCCCGTCCGGCTGAGATGGCGCGGTGGATGAGACGGCGCGCGCCGCTTGCGCCCTCTCCTAAGCCTTGCTCAAGTCGGTACGTTAATTATCCGGAAGGCTTGTCGTCCCCCGGACGGCGCCAGCGAAGAGGAAGACGCAACCAGCCGTGGCAGATCGAACGTCCTCCGCCTTCGACGAAATGCACGCCGATGGCGCCATCCGTCCCCCCTACGCCGAAATGGCGCGCTTCCTCGCGGCCCATGGCGAAGCCGCGCTGGAACAGAAGCGGAAGGAGGCCGAGGTGCTGTTCCGCCGCATCGGCGTTACCTTCGCCGTCTATACCGAAGGCGGCGACCCCGAGCGGCTGATCCCCTTCGACGTCATTCCACGAATCCTCTCCCATGCCGAGTGGATGCATCTCTGCCAGGGCCTGGAGCAGCGCGTGCGGGCGCTGAACGCCTTCCTGACCGATATCTACGGGCCACAGGAGATCATCAAGGCCAACCGCATCCCGCGCGAGCTGGTGCTGGAGAATGAGGGCTACCTGCCGCAGATGCGGGGCTTCACGCCGCCCGGCGGCGTCTGGACCGTCATCTCCGGCATCGACCTCGTGCGCACGGAGGCCGACGCCTTCTCCGTGCTGGAGGATAACTGCCGCACGCCTTCCGGCGTCTCCTACATGCTGGAGAACCGGGAGGCGATGTTCCGCCTCTTTCCCGAACTTTGCGCCAGCCACCGCATCGCCCCCGTCAGCCACTACCCCGAGGAACTGCTGGAGACGCTGAAGAGCATCTCTCCCGCCTCCTGCGAAGGCGAGCCCCGCGTCGTGGTGCTCACCCCCGGCCCCTATAACAGTGCCTATTACGAGCACTCCTTCCTGGCCGATGAGATGGGCGTCGAGCTGGTGGAGGGCGCCGACCTCTTCGTGCAGGACGAGGTGGTGTTCATGCGAACCACCGCCGGGCCGCAGCGGGTGGATGTGATCTATCGCCGTATCGACGATGATTTCCTCGACCCCGAGTGTTTCCGCGCCGACAGCGTCGTGGGCGTGCCGGGGCTGATGGCCGCCTATCGCGCCGGCAATGTCGCCCTGGCCAATGCGCCGGGCACCGGCATCGCAGATGACAAGGCCGTCTATCCCTATGTGCCGGAGATGGTGCGCTTCTATCTGAAGGAGGAGCCCATCCTGGCCAATGTGCCGACTTTCATGTGTGAGCGCCCGGCGGACCAGGATTACGTGCTGGCCAATCTGGACAAGCTGGTGGTGAAGCTGGCGCGCGGCTCCGGCGGCTACGGCATGCTGGTGGGGCCCCACGCCACCGAGGAGCAGCGCGCCGATTTCGCCGGGCGCATCAAGGCGCGGCCGGGCGACTACATCGCCCAGCCCACCCTCGCCCTCTCCACCGTGCCGACGCTGGGGGAGGATGGCATCGCCCCGCGCCATGTGGACCTGCGCCCCTTCATCCTCTTCGGCAGGACCATTCGCATGGTGGCGGGCGGGCTGACGCGCGTGGCCCTTCGGCCGGGTTCGCTGGTGGTCAATTCCAGCCAGGGCGGCGGCACCAAGGATACCTGGGTGCTGCTGGAGGACCCGTCCGGCGAGCCTCCGTCCACCCCCGCCTCGCCGGAGGCAGAAGCAGCGCCCGGCCCGGCCCAGCCTCAGGACGCTCAGTCACAGCAGGGCCAGTCGCAGTCGCAGGGCAGCCAGCCGCGAGGGAAAGCCTGACACCATGCTCTCCCGTACTGCCGACTACCTCTTCTGGCTCGGCCGCTATTCCGAGCGCGCGGGCAATGTCGCACGTGGCCTCGCCGCCACCACCCGCATGGTCATGCTCGCGCGCCCCCTCTCCGCCGGCGACGAATGGCGCGCGTTGCTGATCGCCACCGGCTCCGAATCCGCCTTCCGAGCCAAGCATGCCCAGCCGACCCCGGAAGCGGTGGTGCATTGGCTGACGCTGGATCTCGATAATCCCAGCGGCATCGGCGCCTGTGTGGAGGCGGCCCGGCGCAATGCCCGCGCCGTCCGCTCCGCGCTGACCGTCGATATGTGGGAAGCGATCAACGACAGCTGGATCGAGTTCCGCCGCATGGACGCCGGCGTGATCAGTGGCGACCGCCTGCCGGGCTTCCTGGACTGGGTGCGTTCCCGCGCCCTGCTGTTCAACGGCGCCGCCACCGATACCATGCTGCGTGACGATGCCTGGCGTTTCGTCCACCTCGGCACCATGCTGGAACGCGCCGACAATACCGCGCGCCTGCTGGATGTGCGCCACGCCGCCTTCGCGCCGGAAGCCGCGGGCGATGCAGCCAACTACGCCCAGTGGCAGGCGGTACTGCGCGCCGTCTCTGCCCTGCGCGCCTACCAGCATGTCTATCATGCCCGGTTGCAGCCCCGGCTGGTGGCGGAGCTGCTGCTGTTGCGACCGGAACTGCCCCGGTCGCTGGTGGCCTGCTACAGTAATGTCGAGACGGTGCTGAAGGCGATAGCCAAGGAAAACGGCGGCATCGAGGGCGAATGCCACCGGCTGGCCGCGGCGCTGCAGGCGCGCATGCGCTCCGGCGAGATCGGCAGCATCCTCGATGCCGGGCTGCACGACTTCCTGACCCAGACCATCGACCACAATATCGAGCTGGGGCGGCAGATCGGGCGGCACTATCTGGGGGCACCGCAGGAATGACCTACTGCGTCGGGCTCTGGCTGGAAGATGGCTTGGTGATGCTGGCAGATACCCGCACCAATGCGGGCGTCGACAATATCTCCACGTTTTCCAAGATGCACACCGCCACCTCGCCCGGCGAACGGATGCTCTGCCTGCTCTCCGCCGGCAATCTCGCGATCACCCAGGCGGTCTGGAACCGGCTCTGCGAGGGCGTGGCGCTGGAGGGGGAGAAGCACACGCTCTTCACCATCCCCAGCATGTTCCGCGCCGCGCAACTGGTGGGGGCAGCGATCCGCGCGGTCCATGCCTCGGACGGGCCAAGCCTGAAGGCGCTCGGTATCGGCTTCGATGTTTCCATCATGCTCGGCGGCCAGATCGCCGGCGGGCCAGTGCGGCTCTATCTCGTCTATGCCGCCGGCAATTTCATCGAGGCCACGCCCGATACGCCCTTTCTGCAGATCGGCGAGCACAAATACGGCAAGCCGATCCTGGACCGCGCCCTCAACCACCAGACCAGCCTTGAGGACGGTGTGAAGCTGACCCTCGTCAGCATGGACAGCACGCTGCGTTCCAACCTGTCGGTCGGGCTGCCGCTGGACCTGCTGGTCTATAAAGCCGGCCGCTACGAGGTCCGGCTGCAACAGCGCGTCACCGAGGCAGACCCGTATTTCCGTGATCTGCGGGAGGCTTGGTCCGTCGCGCTGCGGGACGCTTACCAGGCCATGCCCTGCCCAGGCTGGCTCTAGCGACGGCGCGCCGCGCCACGAACAATCCACCCAGGCCGGCCAGGAAGAGGCTCAACACGCCCGGTTCCGGCACCTCGGTCGGCGGCGTGGGCACGTCCGATGATCCGCCCGCTCCGCCCGGCCCACCTGATTCGCCCGGTCCGCCAAGTCCACTTGGTCCACCAGGTCCACCAGGTCCGCCAGGTCCGCCAGGCCTGCCCGGCTCTTGACCGGGGTCGCCCGGAAACAGCACCGTTTCGGCTATTTCGGCATCAAGCAGTGCCATCATGGCGAAATCCCGCCACCCGAAGTCCGCTCCGCCCCCGAGTAAAGGCGCGCCATTCAAAGTAACGCCGTCCAGGACGCTCGCCTGCCCGGTGTGGAGGGTGTCCAGCGCAAAGGGGGGCGTCCAGCCGGATCGAGCCACGGCGGCTGGCTCCTGGGGTGTCTCGCCGTCCATCGGCAGCATAAACGGCACCATCAAGCAGGCCAGCCCCCCAAGCGGGATGGCTGTTGCCGCCCCGATGCCCCGCCGGGCAACCTGCGGTGCCGCCGCGCCAACACCTTTCTTCACGCTTTGTCCCGCACGCCGCACGACCCGCCGGGCAGTGCCTGCGGCTCGGCGTACGACCCGGGCTACGGGCCGACAAATCCACATGTACTGCAGCATAGCCAGTCCCTTCACTCCACGACGCCGGTTTGCGTGTCTTTTTTGCGAAACCGGATCGTTGACCGAATTCCCCCTGACTGTTCCGATTTCAGAAGATTTTTGAGGCGCCCATACCCTATTTCTGCCACCAATTCAAGCAATATCGGGAAAATTCTTTAAAATGAGGCAGATAATCTGCCTAAAATCCAGTCATTTTGACGGCTTCCGATCTTACGGCGAAGTTCAAGCCGTCATGAATTCTGACAGCGCGAAGCGCCTGCCTGTCGAAAAGGAAGGGAAGAGGCCGAAGAGCCGCCGGATCCTCTCAGCAACGGAGAGCCGAGGCGATGTTGATGATCGGCCCGGCCTACACCCGCTGCGTCGGCGGGAGTTCCTGGCCCGGAAGAAGGTGTTCAAGATTGCACAGCCCTTGCGCGGCAGGGCAGTGCCGGCTCGCCATAAGAGGCGGCGCCTGGGCTGCCAGCATGAGGTCGCGCCTGTGCTGAAGGACTGGCCCCGTGCCGCTGTCTGATTCTCGCCCACTCGGCCACCGGGCCTTGACATCGCCTTATGGGATCCCGCCTCGACATCAGAACCAGACATCCGACCGCGCTGCGGCGGGCGCAAAGCATTGAATGCTTTAAATTTTCTTTTGGTTGTTGCCGAATAGCAAGTGCTGCAGAAAGCTCAAAGGGCATACTGTATATAAGCTTATTCTTATATGATCATCTGGCCATGTCATGGCCCGCCTGAGCAGTTTTTGCTTTGCGCCAGAATTTTCGCGTGTTACCGGTCGGGCATGACGTCCGCGACAAGCCGGCCGATGCCCTCGCATCGGCGCAGACCCGCGGCGTTCCCGTGCAAATTCGCACGGAGCGCCTTTCCGCTCCGGGGCACGGGTCATGCGAATAGCTCACGGTCGAAGCAGCTCCCCCGGCTGACGATCGCGGCTCTCGCTACGGCCCTTGTTCTCGGCGCGCCCATCTTGATGTCCAGGCCCGCCGAGGCAGCTGGACCACGATCCGCCTGCCTTGATGCCGCACGGGCCGCAGAAGCTGCCCACGACCTGCCCGATGGGCTGCTGGTCGCTGTTGCACTGGCTGAATCCGGGCTCCACGCCAATGCCCTGAACATTGGCGGCCGGTCTTACTATCCAGAAACTACCGCCCAGGCGCGGAAGTTGCTGAACGGTGCCGGCGCGCGCCAATCCGTGATGGCCGGCTGCATGCAGGTCAATGCGCGAGTGCATGCCAGGGGCAGCGACTGGCCGCTCGATCCCGGCAAGGCGACCACCTGGGCCGCGAAACATCTGCGGATGCAGTATAACCGCACCGGCAACTGGGCCGATGCCATTCGTGCCTGGAATGGCGCCCGGCCCGGCGTGGCCAACAAGCTGGTCTGCCGTGTGCAGGCCAAGCTGCAGGTGCTCAACTCGCGTGAGAACCTGATGGGCCGCACCGGCTGCCGCAGCAATGAGATCGCCCGCGTGCGGCGCAGCGGAGCGACTCTTCTGGAACTCGCCGAAGCGCCTGAGAACTGAGCGCCTTAGGCCTTATTTCACCAGCGGCGCGGCCCGGTCACGGCCGCGCCGCTTCCGCTTTCAGGCGCCTAGATAGAATTTGATGGCCGAGAGCAGTGCGATCAGCCAGACCGCGCCATGCACCTGCGCTGCCCGGCCAGCGACGACCTTCACCAGCGCATAGGTGATGAAGCCGAGGCCGATGCCCGTGGCGATGGAGAAGCTGAAGGGCATGGTGACGGCCGTGACGATGGCCGGCAGGTATTCGGTCGTGTCATCCCAGGCCAGGTCCCGCAGCCCCTGCATCATCAGGCAGGCCACCAGCACCAGCGCCGGCGCCGTGGCGAAGGCGGGGATGGAGGTCGCCAGCGGCGCCAGAAACAGCGTCAGCAGAAACAGCGCCGCGACGGTCAGCGCCGTCAGGCCCGTCCGCCCCCCGGCCTGCACGCCCGCCGCGCTCTCGATATAAGAGACGGTGGTGGAGGTGCCGAGCGCGGCGCCGATCATGGCACCACCGGAATCCGCCATCAGCGCGCGGCCCAGTCGCGGCACGGTGCCGTCCTTGTCCATCAGCCCTGCGCGGTGGGTGGTGGCGATCAACGTGCCAGCATTGTCCAGCAGATCCACCATGAAGAAGGTGAAGACGATGCCGAGCAGGCCGAGGCTGATGGCGCCCTGGATGTCCATCTGCATGAAGGTCGGCGCCAGGGAGGGCGGCAGCGAGGCGATGCCCTGGAAGGTGGTCAGCCCGAAGGGGATGCCCAGCAGCGCCGTGATGATGATGCCGATGACGATGCCGCCCGTGATACCCCGCGCCACCAGCCCCGCGATCAGCACGAAGCCGATGCAGGAGAGCAGGGTCGAGGTTTCCTGCAGCGAGCCGAGCTGCACCAGGGTGGCGGGGTTATCCGCCACGAGCCCCATGCCCCGCAGGCCGATGAAGCCGAGGAAGAGGCCGATGCCGGCGGCGATGCCGAGCTTGAGGGAGAAGGGAATGGAGTTGATCAGCCATTCCCGGAAGCCGGCGACGGACACCGCAAAGAAGATGAGGCCCGAGAGGAAGACCGCGCCAAGCCCGACCTGCCAGGACACACCCATGCCGCCCACCACGGCGAAGGCGAAATAGGCGTTCAGCCCCATGCCCGGCGCCAGCGCGATGGGGTAGTTGGCCAGGAGACCCATCAGGGCAGATCCGATGGCGGCGGCCAGGCAGGTGGCGACGAAGGCTGCGCCATGGTCGATGCCGGCGGCGGCCATCATGCCCGGATTGACCACGACGATATAGGCCATGGTCAGGAAGGTGGCCAAACCGGCCATGATCTCGGTGCGGGGCGTAGTCCCCCGCGCCGAGAGGCTGAAGAAGCGGTCCAAAGCGATAATCCCCGGAATGTCCTGGTCTTGTAACGCAAGATACAAGCCGCGTGGGCCACCCCACAACAGGCAGCGCATGAGGGGCCGCCCCTCACAAAAAAACGCCCCGCGCGATGCACGGGGCGTTTCCTTCCGGCCATCCCTTTCGGGACAGCCGGGCCGAAGCTGGACGGCTTCAGACGGAGTAGTACATCTCGAACTCGACCGGGTGCGGCGTGTGCTCGAACTTGTACACGTCCTGCCACTTCAGCTCGATGTAGCTCTCGATCTGGTCCTTGCTGAAGACGTCGCCGGCCAGCAGGAACTCGTGGTCGGCGGCCAGGGACTCCAGCGCCTCGCGCAGCGAACCGCAGACGGTCGGGATGTCCTTCAGCTCTTCCGGCGGCAGGTCGTACAGATCCTTGTCCATGGCTTCGCCCGGGTGGATCTTGTTCTTGATGCCGTCCAGGCCCGCCATCAGCATGGCGGCGAAGGCCAGGTAGGGGTTCGCGGTCGGGTCGGGGAAGCGGACCTCGACGCGCTTGGCCTTCGGGTTTGTCGCATAGGGGATGCGGCAGGAAGCCGAGCGGTTGCGGGCCGAATAGGCCAGCAGCACCGGCGCCTCGAAGCCCGGGATCAGGCGCTTGTAGGAGTTGGTGGAGGGGTTCGTGAAGGCGTTCAGCGCCTTCGCGTGCTTGATGATGCCACCGATGTAGTACAGCGCCTCGTTGGACAGGTCGGCATAGCCGTTGCCCGCGAAGAGCGGCTTGCCGTTCTTCCAGATGGACTGGTGGACATGCATGCCCGAGCCGTTGTCGCCATAGATCGGCTTCGGCATGAAGGTCGCGGTCTTGCCGTAGCTGTGCGCGACATTGTGGATCACATACTTATAGATCTGCATGTGATCTGCATGCTGCACCAGCGGGCCGAACTTGGTGCCCAGCTCGTGCTGGGACTGCGCCACCTCATGGTGGTGCTTCTCGCCGACCACGCCCATCTCGATCATGGTGGACAGCATCTCGGCGCGCAGGTCGCTCTCGCTGTCGACCGGCGGCACCGGGAAGTAGCCGCCCTTCACCAGCGGACGGTGGCCCATATTCCCTTCCGGGAAGTCCTTCATGCTGGCGCCCGGGCCCTCGATGCTGTCGAGGGAGTAGTGGCCGTAGTTGCCGCCCGTGCCGAACTTCACGTTGTCGAAGATGAAGAACTCGGCCTCGGCGCCGAAGAGCGCGGCGTCACCGATGCCGGTGGAGGCCACATAGGCCTCGGCCTTCTTGGCGGTCGAGCGCGGGTCGCGGGAATAGGACTGGCCGGTCGAGGGCTCGATGATGTCGCAGATCAGGATCAGCTGCGGCTTGGCGGCGAAGGGGTCCATGCAGGCCGTGGCCGCATCCGGCATCAGGATCATGTCGGACTCGTTGATCGCCTTCCAGCCGGCGATGGAGGAGCCATCGAACATGATGCCGTCCGTGAACATCTCCTCCTCGACGGTGGAGACGTGCTGGGCCGTGTGGTGCCACTTGCCCTTCGGGTCAGTGAAGCGGAAGTCAACGTATTCGACGCTGTTCTCCCGGATCATCTCCATGACCTTGGAGACAGCGCTGGGCGCTGCGGCGGGTGCTGCGGGCTTCTTGGCCATGCTCTGTGGTCCTGTTCCCTAGATACGCTTCAAAACTCAAAAACCGCGCGGCGGAATTCACTTCCGTCGCGTTCAGGCCCCACGCGCCGCGATGCGCGCGAAGCCTCTGACCACCACCCCCACCCCCCGGTGCGGGCAGCGAAAATCCTGCGGGCTTGCCGCTGCTCAGACCGCGTCCTCGCCCCGTTCGCCGGTGCGGATGCGGATGACCTCCAGCACGTCGGAGACGAAGATCTTGCCGTCCCCGATGCGCCCGGTGCGGGCGGCGGCCTGGATGGCCTCGATGGCGCGCTCGGCCAGATCGTCGGGGCAGACGACCTCGATCTTCACCTTGGGCAGGAAATCGACGACGTATTCGGCCCCGCGATACAGCTCGGTATGGCCCTTCTGCCGCCCGAAGCCCTTGGCCTCGACCACGGTCAGACCCTGCAGGCCGATCTCGTGCAGCGCGTCCTTCACCTCGTCGAGCTTGAAGGGCTTGATGATCGCCTCGATCTTCTTCATCGGCTCCATTCGCGGACCACAGCCTTGATCCGCAAGGCCGGGGCCGTCCTCTTCCCCCCAGGTGTCCCGCCCCGACCGTGGCGGCAGGTTCATCCGGTCGCCCGGGCGGGTTCGACCTGCTGTGTCGCACGGGGCGAGCCAGGGGGGCAATGCCGTCTCAAAGGGTTTTCCACTGTGAAGCCGGAAGTCACGGCAGAAACCGCCCTTATATTTGGCAGTATGCACAGGAAAGGGGCAGTGCCTTCCGGGGCGACGGTTGCATCGAACCGGGCCGGCGCTCATGATCCGGTTTCTCCAGCCACGTCATGAAGGCAGCGCCCGCACGCCATGAAGCCGTTGAACGCCTTGCTCTCCGCCACCGGCACCACCGTCTTCACCGTCATGTCGGCCCTGGCCGTCCAGCACGGCTCCATCAATCTGGGTCAGGGCTTCCCCGACTACGAGGGGCCTGAGGATGTCGTGAAGGCCGCCGCCGACGCGCTGCTGGACAACCGCAACCAGTATCCGCCCATGACCGGCCTGCCGGAACTGCGCCAAGCCGTGGCCGAGGCGAACCGCCGCTTCTATGGGCTGGAGATAGACCCGGCCAGCGAGGTCGTCGTCACCTCCGGCGCCACCGAGGCCCTGACCGCCTGCCTGATGGCCGTGCTGAACCCCGGCGACGAGGTCGTGCTCTTCGAGCCGCTCTACGACACCTATCTTCCGGTCGTGCGGATGCTGGGCGCGGTGCCGAAGCTGGTGCGCCTGACGCCGCCGAAATGGGAGCTGCCGCGCGAGGCCCTCTCCGCCGCCTTCGGTCCCAAGACCAAGGCGGTGCTGCTGAACACGCCGCTGAACCCCGCCAGCAAGGTCTTCACCGCCGCCGAGCTGGCTTTCATCGCCGAGCTGCTGCAGCGCCACGATGCCTATGCCATCTGCGACGAGGTCTATGAGCACCTGACCTTCGACGGCTGGAAGCACATCCCGCTGATGACCCTGCCGGGCATGCGCGCCCGCTGCATGCGCGTCGGCTCCGCTGGCAAGACCTTCAGCCTCACGGGCTGGAAGGTGGGCTACGTCACCTGCGACGCCAGCCTCGCCCCCAATGTCGCCAAGGCACATCAGCTGCTGACCTTCACCACCCCGCCCAACCTGCAGCGGGCGGTGGCCGTCGGGCTCCGCAAGGACGACAGCTACTTCGAGACCCTTTCCGCCGAGTTGCAGGCCAAGCGGGACCGGCTGGCCACGGGGCTGGAGAAGCTGGGCTTCGGCGTGCTGCCAGCCCAGGGCAGCTATTTCATCACCGCCGACTTCTCGCCGCTCGGCTTCTCGGGCGATGACGTGGCCTTCTGCCGCCATATCACCGAGGCCGCGAAGGTCACGGCGATCCCCGTCTCCGCCTTCTACGACAATTCGGCGGATGCGCCGAAGCACTATGCCCGCTTCGCCTTCTGCAAGAACGACGCCGTGCTGGACGAGGCCCTGGCCCGCCTCGCGGTCTGGAAGGCCGGACGCGCGCCTTCCGCCGTGGCAGTCTGAACCGACGCCCACCCCCGCCCGGCCGGAACCGGGCGGGGGTCTCACGGGCTCAGCCCGCGATCATCCGCTTCGCCACCGCCTCACCGATCATCACACAGGTGAAATGCGTATTGGCACGGCAATCCGCCGGCATGATGGAAGCATCGGCCACCCGCAGCCCTTCCACGCCCTTCACGCAGGCATCCGGGTCCACGACGCCGCGCGGGTCCTCCCAGGCGCTCATCCGGCAGGTGCCGGCGGCATGCTGGATATCGCCGGCCTGTTCCAGCATCAGCGCATCCAATTCCCCCTCCGGCAACGCCGCCGCCTGGTCCAGCGCCAGATCGGTCTCACCGAAGCGGATTCGCTCAGCGATCCCGGCCATGGCGGGCTGGGCGGAGAGCACCGCCAGCCGCCGGACCGCGTCGCGCATCCGCAGCCGGTCGCGCGGGTCATGCAGCATGTTCTCCTCCACCACCGGGTCCTGCTCCGGCTCCGCCGAGGCGAGCGTCACGCTGCCGCGTGAGAAGGCGTCGAACAGCCCGGCCGCCACGGCCCCGGTCGGCGGCAGCTCTCCGACGGGCACGAGGGTGCGGTGGTTGAAGCCGATCAGGATCATGTCCCGCAGCCCGCCGCCGCCAAGGCCGGAACTATAGGTGACACAGCAGTTGGTGTGGCGCGCATCGCTGCTGGCAGCACGGAACTCCGGCTTCAGGAAGAGCGTGGCGCGCACGACCGGATGGTCCATGAAGTTGCGGCCGACATCGGGCAGGTCCACTGCGACCCCGATTCCCTTGTCGTGCAATGCCTCGCCCGCGCCGATGCCGGAACGCATCAGGATGGCCGGGGAATGGATGGCACCGGCGCAGAGCACGACCTGCCGCGCCGTCAGTTCCACCCAGCCCTGCCCAGGCAGCGCCACCCGCACGCCCCGAACGCTGCGCCCCTCCAGCAGTACGCGGTCAACGAGCGCATCGCCGCGAATCTCCAGGTTGGCCCTGCTGCGAATCGGCTCCAGATAGGCGTCGTTCGTGGTGACGCGCTTCCCGTCACGGCTGTTGATGGGGTAGCAGGAGACGCCCTCCCCCTCCGGCGCGTTCAGGTCGGGGTTCCAGGGATAGCCGGCCGCCAGGGCCGCGTCGCGCAGCGCCTTGTCCACCGCGCCCCAGCTTTCCTGCGGCGCGCGATAGACGGGAATCGGGCCGCCGGCACCGTGATAGGGCTGGCCTGCCATCTCCGGATCATCCTCGAAAGCCGCGCAGACCGGCAGCATCTCCTCGGCCGACCAGCCCTCGCAGCCCAGTTCCGCCCATTGGTCA
Organism: Roseomonas marmotae; assembly: GCF_017654485.1. Taxonomy (NCBI): domain Bacteria; kingdom Pseudomonadati; phylum Pseudomonadota; class Alphaproteobacteria; order Acetobacterales; family Roseomonadaceae; genus Roseomonas; species Roseomonas marmotae. The sequence continues at coordinate 2,613,663 of NZ_CP061091.1, forward strand.
AAGGCCGCGGCGACGCCACGGATGGCGATCTGCGCATTCACCAGGGAGCTGCCGCCCAGCGCCTTGCCGCGCCAGTAGAACTTCGGATCCTGCGTGGCCGTGCGGCGGGAATTCAGCCCCGGCCACTGCCAGGCCGCCTGCAGCGCGGGGTCATGGATGCCTGGAATCGGGTTGGGTGAGCGCAGCACATGAGGCAGCTCCGCCGCGCGCCAGTCGCGCCCGGCCTCCAGCAAAAGCACGCGCCGGCGGGGATCTTCCGAAAGCCGCGCCGCGAGAGGCGCGCCAGCCGAACCGGCACCAACCACGATGACATCATACATGCCTTGATCCACCTTGAAGCTTACAATCTGCCGCGATTGCCTTTCGTCCCATCATCTGCCTTTCTCGGCAAGGAGGAGAGCAAGACTGGAAATACTTTCGCGGTGTTGCTAAAGCTCCGCGCAGGAGAAATTCCCGCGCCAGTCAAAAAGCGCCTCAACCACACAGAAAGTCGCACACACGATGTCGAAAGCATTCCTTGCCCAGGTCATCCAGGACTCGATCGGCTGCACGGGCGTTGCCGCCAATCAGGCCGCGGCCGACCTGGTCGCCTCCATCGTCAAGGAAATGAAGAAGAAGGGCGGCTTCACCCTGCCGAGCTTCGGCACCTTCACCGTGCGCAAGACCAAGGCCCGCAAGGGCATGAACCCCCGCACGGGTGAGCCGGTGAAGATCAAGGCTGGCAAGACGGTGCGCTTCAAGGCCTCGCCGAATCTGAAGAAGGCGGTCTGAGGCCGTTCGGGCGGGCCCTTCCGGCCCGCCCGTCCCGCTTTACTTGGCTTTCTTGCTGGCCTCGTAACGGGCCTTGTTCTCGGCGTTGGGCGGATAGAGGCCGGGTAGCGAAGCACCCGCTTCCACCTCGCCCATGATCCAGTTCTCCTGCCGCTCCTGCTCGGCGGCCATTTCCGTCACCTGCTCCAGCAGCGCCTGCGGAATCAGCACCGCGCCATCCTGGTCCACCACCACGACATCATCCGGGAAGACGGCCACGCCGCCGCAGCCGATCGGCTGCTGCCAGGCCACGAAGGTCAGCCCGGCGACCGAGGGCGGGGCCGCCGCGCCGCTGCACCAGACCGGCAGGCCCGTGCCCAGCACCCCCGCCACGTCGCGCACCACGCCATCCGTGACCAGCGCCGCGACGCCGCGCTTGGCCATGCGGGCGCAGAGAATATCGCCGAAGATGCCGGCATCCTTCACGCCCATGGCGTCCACTACCGCCACGCAGCCTTCCGGCATCGCCTCGATCGCGGCGCGGGTGGAGATGGGGGAGGACCAGGATTCCGGAGTCGCCAGGTCCTCGCGCGCCGGCACGAAGCGCAGCGTGAAGGCGCGGCCGACGATGCGCGGCTGCCCCTCACGCAACGGCCTGGTGCCGCGCATCCACACGTTGCGGAGTCCCTTCTTCAGCAGCACCGTCGTCAGTGTGGCGGTGGAAATGCCTTCGAGTGTCGCCTTGATCGCCGCGTCCATCAGTTTTCCCCTGTTTCAGGCTACGTCTTCCAGCACTGCCTCGGCTGGCACCTGGCGCAGCCGGCGCAGCAGCGCCTGGATCGGATGGTCGAGGCGCAGGCCATCGAAGCGCTTGATCTGCGACCGGCAGGAATAACCCGTCACCATGAGCCGCCCGCCATGCGCCGCGACCTTCTGCCGCCAGCCCATGTCATAGAGCCGCTCCGAGATCTCCCGGTGCTCGGCCTCGTGCCCATAGGTGCCGGCCATGCCGCAGCAGCCGGAGGAGAGCACACGAACCGGCGCACCGAGATGCGAGAAGACGGCCTGCCAGTCCTTCAGGCTGGCCACCGCATTCGTGCGCTCGGTGCAATGCGGCAGCAGCAGCAGCGGTTCGGCCTCCGGCAGGCGCGGCAGCAAGGCGAGGCGGGTGGCCAGCCATTCCTGCGGCAGCCTGACCTTCGGCGCTTCCGCGCCGAGCGCGCCGACATATTCGGCACGGTAGGTCAGGGTCATGGAGGGATCGAGCCCCACCAGCTCCACGCCGGTATCGGCCAGCGCGCGCAGCATCACCGCATTCTCCGCCGCCTGGCGCCCGAAGCGGCCGAGGAAGCCATGCACATGCAAGGGCTTGCCGTTGGGGCGGTAGGGCGCCAGCCAGGGCGTGAAGCCCATCGCCAGCAGCGCGTCCAGCAGGTCCAGCACCAGACCGGTTTCAAAATAACTCGTGAAGGCGTCCTGCACGATCACGACGTGCCGGTCACGGTCGGCGGCGGGAATCGCGCGCAGGTCCACCGGCGTCGCACGCCGCACGCCGCGCTTCGTGGCCTCGGCCCAGAGGTCGATGCCAGAAAACAGCGGGGCATCCACCAGCCCGACCCGGCGCGCGGCGGCCCGGCCGAAGCTGCTGCCCATCACCGCATTGGCCACGCGGTGGAAGCGCGCGCCCAGCGGCAGCATCGTCTCCAACCGGCCGATCAGGTGGTCCTTCAGCGGCCGCGCATAGCGCGTGTGGTACAGCTCCAGGAACTTCGCGCGGAAGGTCGGCACATCCACCTTGATGGGGCACTGACCGGAGCAGGACTTGCAGGCGAGGCAGCCATCCATGGCGTCCTTCACCTCGTGGGAGAAATCCTGCTCCCCATCGCGGGAATTGACGAAGCGCGTGAAGGCGCCGGCCCAGGGGGAGGCCGCACGCATCCGCCGCGCCTCCGCCACCGGGTCCACCCCCGCATCGGACAGCCGCCGCAGCCATTCCCGGAACAGCGAGGCGCGCCCCTTGGGCGAATGCCGCCGGTCCCCCGTCGCCTTGAAGGAGGGGCACATGGCGTCGTCGGGGTCGTAGTTGAAGCAGGCGCCATTGCCGTTGCAGTGCAGCGCCTCGTCATAGGCGGCGCGCGTGGCGGCGGGGATGGTGCGGTCCAGTTGCCCGCGCGTCGGCACCTTGTCGATGGCCAGCAGCGCCTCGCCATCCGGCGCGGCGATCTTGCCGGGGTTCAGTTGGTTGCGCGGGTCGAAGGCGGCCTTAATGGCCTGCAGGGATTCATAAAGCGGGCCGAAGACCTCCGGCACATATTCCGACCGCACGCCCTTGCCATGCTCGCCCCAGAGCAGGCCGTTGTATTTCCGGGTCAGCGCGAAGACCTCGTCGGAAATCTCGCGGATCATCCGCTCCGCGCCCTCGGCCTTCATGTCGATCGCCGGCCGCACATGCAGCACGCCTGCGTCGACATGGCCGAACATGCCATAGGCCAGCCCGCGACGGTCCAGCGCCGCGCGGAACTCGGCGATATAGTCGGCCAGGTTCTCCGGCGGGACGGCGGTGTCCTCGACGAAGGGGATGGGGCGGGCATCGCCCTGCATGTTGCCCAGCAGGCCCACGGCCTTCTTCCGCATGGACTGGATGCGCTCGTTCGCCGCATCCCAGGCAACCGTGTGGCCGCGGCGTCCCATGCTGCGGCCTTCATCGGCCAGCCGCCCCTCCACCACCGCCAGCTTCGCCTGCACCTCCCCGGTGCTCTCGCCGACGAACTCGATCAGGTTGATGCCGGGGGCCGCGCCTTCCGGATCGTCGGGGAAGAAGTCGCGCACGCCCTCCCAGACCACGTCGCCGCGCGCCAGGCCCAGCACCTTGGAATCGATGGTCTCGACCGACGCTGCGCCCAGCACCATCAGCCGCCGCGCATCGCGCAGCGCGGCATCGAAGCTGTCGTAACGCAGGTTGATCAGCGCGGAATGTTTCGGGATCGGCAGCACGCGCAGCTTCACTTCGGCGATCATCGCCAGCGTGCCTTCCGAGCCGCAGAGCACGGAGTTCAGGTCGAACCGCCCCTGCCCGTCCCGGATATGCGCGAGGTCATAGCCGGTCAGGCAACGGTTCAGCGGCGGGAAGCGCTCGGCGATCAACTGCGCCTGCTCCCGCGCGATACCGTCCACCACCCGGTGGATGGCGCCCACCATGTCGTGCCGCGCCGCCGCCTGCCGCAGCGCCGTCTCGTCCATCGGCGCCGAATGCCAGAGCGTGCCGTCCAGCAGCACAACATCCAGCGCCAGCACATGGTCCCGCGTCTTGCCATAGAGGCAGGAGCCCTGGCCACAGGCATCGGTGCTGACCATGCCGCCGATGGTGGCGCGGTTGCTGGTGGAACATTCTGGCGCGAAGAAGAGGTTGTGCTGCCGGATGGCGGCGTTCAGCGCATCCTTCACCAGGCCGGGCTCGGCGCGCACCCAGCCCTCCTCCACATTCACCTCCAACAGCCGGTTCATGTGGCGGGAGACATCGACGACGATGTCATCCGTCAGCGACTGGCCATTGGTGCCGGTGCCGCCGCCGCGCGGCGCGAAGGCCACGCCCGCGAAACGCGGATCGCCCGAGACGCGGGCGATCCGCCGCAGATCCTCCACATCCCGCGGATAGACCACGGCCTGCGGCTGGCGCTGGTAGATCGAGTTATCTGTCGCCATGACCAGCCGGCCGCCGAAGGCGGTGTCGATGTCGCCGGTGAAACCCCGCAGCCGCAACTCATCCAGAAAGGCGACGGTCGGTGCGGCGGGCTCGGGCAGTTGGCCAAGTCGGGGAATCATCAGGCGGCCTTCTCGGGGCAGGAGGGCGGGCTATTCGCCCTTCCACTCCGGCTTTCGCTTGTTGAGGAAGGCGTCCATGCCTTCACGGAAATCCTGGCTCATGTAGCACATCAGGATCAGGTCACGCCCTTCCTCCGAGCTGATCTGCGGCCGCAGGCGGGCGATCGCCTCCTTGGTGGCGCGCAGCGTCAGGGGCGCATTGGCGGCGATGGTGCGGGCCAGGGCCTCGGCCCGGGCGGGCAGGTCCGCCACTTCGGGCACCACCTCGTGCAATAGGCCGATCTGCTTCGCTTCCTCGGCCTCGATCAGCCGGGCGGTGAAGATCATTTCCTTGACGCGGGAGGGCCCGACCAGGGCCACCAAGCGCGAGAAGGCCCCCATGGAAAGGATGTTGCCCAGCGTCCGCGCGATCGGGAAGCCGAACTTCGCGTTGGAGGCGCCGATACGGATGTCGCAGGAGGCCGCGATGGCCCCACCGCCGCCAGTGCAGGCGCCGGCGATGGCGGCGATGATCGGCTTCGGGCAGGCCTCCAGCCGCGACACGATCCGGCCGATCCGCTCTTCATACTGAATCGCGTCCTCGGGCGTCTTGAAGGCGCGGAACTGGTTGATGTCGGTGCCGGAGGCGAAAGCCTTCTCCCCCGCACCCGTCAGGATGATGGCGCGGACCGACCTGTCCTCCGCCACCTCATCGCAGAAGGCGGCCAGCCGCTCATACATGGCGAAGGTGAAGGCATTGCGTGCCTGGGGGCGGTTGAAGGTGACGCGGCGGATGCCGCCCTCCAGCGTCTCGAACAGAATATCGTCCTGGCCGTCCACTTGCCCTCTCCCTCGCTGTTGCTGGGGCCGGCGGGGCCAGCCGCCTCTCCGCTATAGGATCGGCTCAGGCTGCTGTAAATCCGGCGCCATGAACTCTGCCATGGTCTACAATCATGGAATCTTCATCTTCGCCCCCTGCCCTTGGGGGCCCTTGCCCGCTAGTGAGACGCCGGAATCATGACAGGCTGGGATCACGACCTCATGCGCCGCTCCAGTTTCCTGCTCCTGGGTGCCTCCCTCATCGCCACGGCCGCGCTGCCGGCCACGGGACAAGCCCAGCAGGCACCGCTCTCCGGTAGCCTGGTGCTCTACACCAGCCAGCTCGAGCCCGACGCGGCGGCGACCGTGGAGGCCTTCCGCAAGCGCCACCCGGGCGTGACGGTGGACTGGATCCGCGGCGGCACTGGCCAGATCCTGCCCCGCCTGCGGGCCGAGATCGCCGCCGGCAGCCCGCGCGCTGATGTCCTATTGCTGGCAGACAGCCTGACCTTCGAGGGGCTGAAGAAGGAAGGCCTGCTGCGGCCAAGCCCGGAGGTGCAGACCGGCGCCACCCCCGCCGCCGTGCACGACCCCGACCGCACCTTTTTCGGCACCAAGCTGATGACCACGGGCATCGTGATGAATAGTCGCGCGCCCTTCACGCCGAAGACCTGGGCGGACCTGCTGCGGCCCGAGGCGCGCAACCTGACGGCCATGCCCTCCCCCGCCGTCTCCGGGGCCGCCGTCATCCATATCCAGGCGCTGGTGCAGAATGCCGGGCTGGGCTGGGACTATCTGGAGAAGCTGGCCAGGTCTGGCATCCAGCCGCGCGGTGGCAATGGCGCCGTCATGCAGGCCGTGGCGGGGGGCGAGCGCGCCTTCGGCATCGTCGTGGACTACATGCCGATCCGCGAGGCCGCGAAGGGCGCGCCCGTGCGCTTCATCTTTCCCGAGGATGGCGTCTCCGCCATCACGGAACCCGCGGCCATCCTGAAGAACAGCCGCAACCCGCAGGCCGCCGCCGCTTTCATCTCGTTCCTGCTGTCGAAGGAAGGTCAGGAATTGGCGTCCAGCCAGGGCTTCCTGCCCGCCGACCCGAATGTGGCGCCGCCCCCCGGCTTCCCGGACCCGAAGAGCGTGAAGCTGCTCCCGCTCGATAATGCACGCGCGGCGGCGGAGGCGGATGAGACGCTGCGCCGCTTCAACCAGCTTGTCGGACAGTAGCCTCCGCGAAGCCCCGGCCGCCGTCGCTCCGCTGCCGGCGGTGCCGGCGGCCCCCGTGCCCGGGCGCGGCGACGCCGGGCCACGGCCAAGCTCGCGCTTTTTCCGGCTGACCCCGCCGCCCCTGCTGGCACTGCTGGCCATCGCCTGGCTGGCGGCGGTCGGCCTGGCCCCCACAGCCCGCCTGCTGGCCGAGGCCGCCGGGCCGGCGCTCGCCACCCTGACGCAGGATGCCACTATCTGGCAGGCCGCCGGGCGTAGCCTGCTGGTGGCCGGCGGCGCGGCGCTGCTGGCCACGGCCATCGGCGGCGCCCAGGCGGGGCTGCTGCTGCTGCGGGAAGTGCCGGCGCGGCGGACGCTCATCTTCCTCTGCATCCTGCCGCTGCTGGTGCCGCCGCAGATCATGGCCCTTGCCTTCATCCAGGCCAGTGGCCCTGCCTCTCCCCTGCTGGTCTCGCTGGGGCTGGCGCCGCCGCTGGGTTCGCAGAACCCCTTCTATGGGCCGGGTGGCATCATCCTGCTGCTGGGCGTGCAGGGGGCACCTCTGGTCTTCCTGGCGCTCGCCGCCCTGGTGCGCCGCCTGCCGGGCGAGGTGCTCTCCGCCGCGCGGGGCCTGGGCGCGAGCCCAGGGCGGGCGCTCCGCATGGCCATCTGGCCGCTGCTGCTGCCCGGGCTGCTCGCCGGCGCCGGGCTCGCCTTCATCTCCGCGCTCGGCAATTTCGGCATCGCCGCGCTGCTGGGCATCCCCGGCCGCTACCCGCTGCTGACGGTGCTGATCTGGCAGCGGCTCTCGGCCACCGGGCCGGCGGCGCTGTCCGAGGTTGCTGCTCTCTCCCTGCTGCTGGCGGCGCTGACCCTGCCGGGGCTCCTGGCCCAGATCCTGGCCGGCCGCAGCGGCGGCTGGAAATCCGGCCGCGCCTTCGACCCCCTGCCCGCCACGGGCCTGGACCGGCTGCTGCTGCTGCCGCTCGGCCTCTATCTGGCGGCGGTGCTGGCCTGGCCGATGGCCTCGCTGCTGGTCTCCGCCCTGGTGCCCGCCATGGGCATGGCGCTGACGGCGGAGAGCCTGACCTTGCGACACTTCTCCGCCGCTCTGGCACCCGGCGCGCATACCCTCGCGGCGCTGGGCAATTCGCTGCTGCTCTCCGGCACGGCGGCCATCGTGCTGTCGCTGGCCGCCCTGCCGGTGGCGCTGGCGCTACGGCACCGCGCCGTGCGCGCCACAGCCATGGCGACCGATCTGGCCTATGCCCTGCCCGGCGCCTGCACGGCCGTGGCCGCCATCCTGCTGGTGCTCGGCCTGCCCGGAGGCGGGGTGATCTATGGCACGCTGGGGCTGATCCTCTTCGCCTATCTGGCACGCTTCCAGACCCTGGCGCTCCGCCCGGTGGCCGCCGCTGCCGCGCGGCTGGACCCGGCGCTGGAGGAGGCGGCGCGAGGCCTCGGCGCCGGGTTGCTGCTGCGGCTGCGGGCCATCCACCTGCCGCCCCTGGCGCCGGCCCTGGCCGCCGGCGCCCTGCTGGTGATGCTGCTGGCGGTGAACGAGGTGACGGTCAGCAGCCTGCTGCACGGGCCGGGCACGCAGACGCTCGGCGTGCTGATCTTCAACCTGCAGGATGGCGGGCAATCGCCCCAGGCCGCCGCCGTCTCCTGCCTCTCGCTGCTGCTGGTGGCCGGGCTGATGGGGCTGGCCAGCCTGCTTGGCCGCCGCCTGCCGCCGGGAACCCTGCCCTGGCGTCCATGACGCGAGCGTGACTTCCGATTCGGTTCCATAACAAACACCAGCGGCTCATTCTTCCATTCGAAGCCAGGGCGGGGAATCCGGCCGGCTCCCCTGATCCTCACGAGGACCCAAGCAATGGCATCTTTCACCCCGGCCGGCCTGGCGCCACATGCCCTGGCCCTGCTGCGTATCGTCGCAGCGCTGCTCTTCATCGAGCATGGCACGCAGAAGCTCTTCGGCTTTCCCGCCCCGCCCGGAAGCGGGCTGCCGGCGATGTTCACGCTCTACTGGGTCGCCGGCGTGCTGGAGGCGGTCGGCGGCGTGATGGTACTGCTGGGCCTCTATACCCGCCCAGTCGCCTTCATCCTCTCCGGCGAGATGGCCTTCGCCTATTTCATGGCCCATGCGCCCCGCAACTTCTATCCGCTACTGAACGGCGGCGACGCGGCGATCCTGTACTGCTTCGTCTTCCTCTACCTGGCCGCCGCCGGGCCGGGCAGTTTTGCCATCAACCGGCGCTGACGAAAAAGGGGGCCGCGAGGCCCCCTTTCCCGTTCCGCTCCGGGAAGCCGCGGTCAATGCGGCTCCACATCCAGCGCGTAGCCGGCGCTGCGTACCGTGCGGATCACGTCCAGCTCGCCCTCGCCATTCACGACCTTCCGCAGGCGGCGGATATGCACGTCCACGGTGCGGGGCTCCACATGGATGTCCCGGCCCCAGACACCGTCCAGAAGCTGCTCCCGCGAGAAGACGCGGCCGGGATGCTGCAGGAAGAATTCCAGCAACCGGTATTCCGTCGGCCCCAGATGCAGCGCCCGCCCGGCGCGCGTGACGCGGTGCGCGTCCTGGTCCATGGCGATGTCCCGCCAGGCCAGCACGCCCCTAGCCCCCACCCCGGCGGAACGCCGCAGCAGCGCCCGGATCCGCGCCATCAGCGCGTCCATCACGAAGGGCTTGGCGATATAGTCGTCGGCACCCATGTCCAGGGCGCGCACGGCGTCCTGGTCCTCGGTGCGGGCCGTCACCATGATGATCGGCAGGTCCCGCGTCGGCGCCTTCCGGCGCAGCTGGCGGCAGACCTCGAGGCCGGAGATCGCCGGCAGCATCCAGTCCAGCAGGATCAGGTCGGGCGGGGCCTCGGCCACGCGCAGCAGCGCCTCCTGCCCGTCCGTCGCCTCCTCGACCCGGAAGCCCTGCTTTTCCAGGTTGTAGCGCAGCAGGGTCAGCAGCGGGGCCTCGTCCTCAACCACCAGGATGGTTGGCCGGCCTGCCGCGGCAGGGTTCATCTCCGCCATGGCTGCGGCCTCAGACCCGCGGAGGGACCACGGCGAAGGGCGAGGTATCGCCCTTCGGCCTTTCTTCCGGCAACACGCCGCCGCGCACGGCGTAGTAGACCGTCTCCGCGATATTCGTCGCGTGGTCGCCGATGCGCTCGTAATTCTTCGCGACGAACAGCAGGTGGGTGGCGGAGGTGATGTTGCGCGGGTCCTCCATCATATGCGTCAGCAGCTCGCGGAAGATGCCGTTATAGACTTCGTCCACATTGGCATCGGCCGCCCAGACCCTCTCGGCCGCGACGGCATCCTGATTCACCAGGCTGTCGATCGCCTCCTTCAGGTTCTGCTGCACCAGCTGCGCCATATACTGGAAGCCGCCGAAGCCGCCGATCTGCGGCTGCTGGCTGATCACCACGGCGCGCTTGGCGCAGTTGCGGGCATAGTCGCCGATCCGCTCGATGGCGTTGGAGACCTTCATGGCCGCGATGATGAAGCGCAGGTCGCCCGCCATGGGCTGGCGCAGCGCCAGCAGCCGGACGCAGAAGTTCTCGATGTCGCGCTCCAGCTGGTCGATCTCGCCGTCGCGGCCGATCACCTGCTTCGCCAGCTCGGTGTCGCGGCGGATCAGCGCATAGGCGGAGTCGGCCACCTGGCGCTCGGCCAGCCCACCCATGCGGGCCACCATCTCCCGCAGCTTCTTCAGCTGCTCCTCATAGGAGCGCACGATATGCTCGGACTGTTCGCTGGGCATGTCCCGTCTCCTGGCTCAGCCAAACCGGCCGGTGATGTAGTCCTGGGTGCGCTGCTGCTGGGGCGCGGTGAACATCTGCTCCGCCGGCGCCACCTCCACCAGCTCGCCCAGGTAGAAGAAGGCCACCTGGTCGGCGCAGCGCGCCGCCTGCTGCATGTTGTGGGTGACGATGACGATGGTGAAATCACGCTTCAACTCGTCGATCAGCTCCTCGATCCGCATCGTGCTGATGGGGTCCAGAGCCGAGGTCGGCTCATCCAGCAGGATCACCTCCGGCCGTACGGCAATGGTGCGGGCGATGCAGAGGCGCTGCTGCTGGCCGCCCGACAGCCCCATGGCCGAGGTGTTCAGCCGGTCCTTCACCTCGCCCCAGATGGCGGCGCGGGTCAGCGCCCATTCCACCCGTTCATCCATCTCGGACTTCGAGAGGCTTTCATGCAGGCGGATGCCGAAGGCGATGTTCTCGTAGATCGTCATCGGGAAGGGTGTCGGCTTCTGGAACACCATGCCGATGCGGGAGCGCAGGGCATTGATGTCGATGCTTTCGTCCAGGATGTTCTGCCCGTCCATCAGCACCTGCCCCGTGGCGCGCTGCCCGGGATAGAGGCTGTACATCCGGTTCAGCACCCGCAGCAGGGTGGATTTGCCGCAGCCGGAGGGCCCGATCATGCCCGTCACCTGGCGCGCCGGCAGGTCCAGGTTGATCCCCTTCAAAGCCTTGTTGGCGCCGTAGTAGAAATCCAGGTCGCGAACCTGCAGCCGGGCCTCGGCCAGTGCTTCGGCCGGCCGTGCCGCGGTGATGGTGGGTGCCGCCGGGCGGGTCGTGGTGCTGTCCATGTTGTGCCTCACTTCCGGCGGCGCAGCAGGCTGCGCGCCGCGATATTGAGCCCGAGCACGCCGAGCGTGATGATGAGCGCACCGGCCCAGGCCAGCGCGATCCAGTCCTCGTAGGGGGAGCCCGCATAGGCGTAGATGGTCAGCGGCAGGCTGGACATCGGCGCCGAGAGGTTCACTGACCAGTTGAGGTTGCCGAGGGAGGTGAAGAGCAGCGGCGCCGTTTCACCGGCCACGCGGGCCACCGCCAGCAACACGCCGGTCATGATGCCCGAGGCGGCGGCGCGCCAGCAGACCAGGGTGACCATCTTCCACTTCGGCGCGCCCAGGCCGATCACGGCCTCCCGCAGGGTGTCCGGCAGCAGGCGCAGCATGTCCTCGGTGGTGCGGACCACGATGGGGATGACGATGATGGCCAGCGCCACGCCGCCCGCCCAGCCGGAGAAGCCGCCGAAGGGCACCACCAGCAGCTGATAGACGAAGAGGCCGATGAGGATGGAGGGCGCCGAGAGCAGGATGTCCGAGACGAAGCGGACCGCATGGCCCAGCGCCGAGCCCTTGGCGTATTCCGCCAGGTAGGTGCCGACCAGCAGCCCGATGGGCGTGCCGATCGCGGTCCCGATGAAGGTCTGGATCAGGCTGCCGATGATGGCGTTCAGCAGCCCGCCATTGGAGCCCGGCGGGCGCGTGACATCGGTGAAGACATGCAGGGAGAAGGCGGAGGAGCCCTTCACCAGCAGCGTGCCGAGGATGGAGACCAGAAAGATCAGCCCGACCGCCGTGGCGGCGAAGCAGGCGAGGCGGATGGCCATGTCGACGCGGCGGCGGCGGCGGCCCAGCGCGGCCGAGGCACGCGGGTCCTTGGGCCGGCCGGGCACGGGATGGGCGTGCATGGTGGTGCTCATTTCGCCACCCTCTGGCGCAGCAGCAGGCGCGAGAGCGCCAGCACGATGAAGGAGATGACGAAGAGGATGAAGCCCAGGCCCAGCAGGGCCGAGAGCTTCAGGCTGCCCATCGTCGCCTCGCCGAACTCCAGAGCGATCAGGGAGGCAATGGTATTGCCCGGGCCGAAGAGGCTGGTGGAGATGCGGTTGGCATTGCCGATGACGAAGGTCACCGCCATGGTCTCGCCCAGCGCGCGCCCCAGGCCCAGCATGATGCCGCCGACCACGGAGACGCGGGTATAGGGCAGCACCACGTTGCGCACGACCTCCCAGGTCGTGCAGCCCAGGCCATAGGCGCTCTCCTTGTAGACCGGCGGTACGGTGTTGAAGACGTCGCGCATTACGGCGGCGATGAAGGGCAGGACCATGATCGCCAGGATCAGGGAGGCGGTGAAGATGCCGGTGCCGAAGGGGGGGCCGGAGAAGAGCGCGCCGATCACGGGCCATTCGCCCACCGTGTCGATCAGCGCCGGCTGGAAGTGCATCGACATGAAGGGGACGATCAGGAAGAAGCCCCACATGCCATAGATGATGGAGGGCACCGCCGCCAGCAGCTCCACCGCCGTGCCCACCGGGCCGCGCAGCCAGACGGGCGCCAGCTCGGTCAGGTAGAAGGCGATGCCGAAGGCCACGGGCACGGCCATGACCAGCGCCAGGACGGCGGTGACGACGGTGCCGTAGATGGAGACGCCGGCGCCGAAGACCTCCTGCACGGGGTCCCAGTCGGTGCCGGTGATGAAGGCGGGCCCGAAGGTCCGGAAGGCATCCCAGCCGCCGATGAAGAGCCCGGCGATGATGGCGCCGAGCAGCAGCAGGACAAAGATGCCCGCCCCCTTGCAGGCGGCGGCGAAGATAACATCGCCCAGCGCGCCGGAGCGGCGGGTGCCGCGCGCCAGTGGCGCGGCGGTCAGGGTTGCGGCCTGCTGCAAGGCTGGGGCTCCGGTTCGTTCATGTTCGGGCGGGCGGGCAACCTAACCGGTCCCCGTCCGCCCTGAAACCGTCCTGGGAAGGCTCGGTTCAGTTCGCCGGCCAGACCGGCTTGCCATCCGCCCTGATCCGCTCGGCCCAGGCGGCGCGCACCGCGTTCTCCACCGCTTCCGGCAGCGGGACATAGTCCAGCGAGGCCGCGATCTGGTCACCGTTCTTATACGCCCAGTCGAAGAACTTCATCACGTTCTGGGCGCGCGTGGCGTCCCTTGGATCGGTCGGCACCAGGATGAAGGTCGGCGTGACGATCGGCCAGGACTGTTCGCCATGGGTATCGACCACCGTGGCCGCGAAGTCCGGCACGCTCCAGTCGGCATTGGCGGCGGCGGCCTGGAAGCTCTCGGGCGTCGGCGTCACGAACTGGCCGGCCTTGTTACGCAGCTGGGTGGTGACGAGGTTGTTGCTATGCGCGTAGGCGTATTCGACATAGCCGATGGCGCCGCGAACATTGCGGACCGTGCCGGCGACGCCCTCATTGCCGCGCGCGCCCGCGCCGGTCGGCCACCGGACCGAGGTGCCCACGCCCACCCGCTTCTGGAAGTCGGGCGAGACGGCCGAGAGGTAGGAGACCCAGACGAAGGTCGTGCCGGAACCGTCGGCCCGGTAGACCGGGGCAATGGCCAGGTTCGGCAGCGGGACGCCGGGGTTCAGCTCCGCCAGCCTCGGGTCGTTCCACTTGGTGATCTTGCCGAGGTAGATGTCCGAGAGAAGCTCGCCGGTCAGGCGCAGGCTGTTGCTCTCCACCCCCGGAATGTTCACGATCGCGACAATGCTGCCCATGGTGGAGGGGAACTGCATCAGCTTCGTTTCCTGAAGCTGCTCCGCCGTCATGGGCGCGTCGGAGGCGCCGAAATCGACAGTGCGGTTCCGGATCTGCGACTGGCCGGCGCCCGAACCCACGGACTGGTAGTTGAGCTGGATACCTGTCCCCTCCTTCGCCGCCTCCGCCCATTTCTGGTAGAGAGGATTCGGGAAGCTGGCGCCTGCACCAGTGATAGTCGCCTGTTGGGCATGGCCGGAGGAAGTCATGCTGATGGTGATCACAAGGCCGGCGGCCAGGGCAAGAAGGCGGTTGCTCACCAGGTCTCTCCGTTCATCTCGGCCGGGCAGCGTCCACGGCGGGGCGCGGGACTGGGCTTCCGGACTGGTGGCCTTCTAAGGGCCCCCAGCGACCGTTATATTGCAATTCGATGAAGCTATCATGACAGCCCGCCCTCCTGGGCCGGGCTTGCCGGCGCGCCACGCTTTTGCTGAAACAACCGCAGCAATGCCGCCGGTGCCGCGTGTCGGCGGTGGCCAACCGGAAAATGGGAGCGTTTTTGCAAGGCTGGCTGGAACGGGCGCTGCGGCTGTCGCCGATGCGGGGTGGGTTGGTACTGACGCTGGGCATGTTGGCAGTGACGCTGGCCTGCCGCGCCGCCCTGCCCCTCATGCCGGACACGCTGGCCCCCATACTCTATGCGCCGGCGGCGGTGCTGGCCTCCTGCTTCGGCGGCATCGCCGGTGGGCTGCTGGTGCTGTTGGCCGCCGGCATCGACGCCATGCGCCTCGCCGGCCGCGGGCTGAACCCGCCGCTGGCCATGGCGCCGGGGCTGACGGTACTGCTGCTGCTGGCCGCCACCGGCCTCCTGCTCGGCCGGGCGGGGCGGGCTCTTCTGGCGCGGGGGGATGCCCAGGAGAAGGAGCTTGCCCTGATGCGGGAGGAAGTCGGGGCCGAGATGAAGCGCCAGGAGCTGCTGCAGCATGAGCTGACGCACCGGGTGAAGAACAACTTCCAGCTGGTCGGCAGCCTCCTGCGCCTCCAGGCCCGGAAGGCTGGTAACGATATCGCCAGCCGGATCCTGAACATGACGGTCTTGCGTATCCAGGGCATGTCGGCCCTGCAGGAGAGCCTCTATCGCAACCGTGATATCGGCCATGTCGAGCTCAGCCGCTACATCCGTGAGCTCTGCGGCCGGCTGGGTGAGGCGCAGATCGACGGCGCCGATATCCGCATCGTCGTGGAAGCCGAGAGCATCGAGCTTCCCGGCGAATACGCATTGCCCCTGGGGCTGGCGATCTCCGAACTCGTCTCCAACGCCCTGCGGCATGCTTTTCCGGCCGGCCGGGCGGGGGTGGTGCGCGTCATCCTGCGGCGGGATGGTGACGAAATCATCCTGGCCGTCAGCGATGACGGCCAGGGCATCGAGAACCGGGATACGGTGCTGAACCGCGGCTTCGGCATGTTGCTGGTGAGCTCCTGCGCCCAGCAGCTGGAAGGGGAGCTGGCGGTCGCCGAGCACCCCACCTGTTTCGAGATCCGCTTCCCCGCCACACTCTCTCACTGAGGGCGCGGCGGGCACGGCGTCAGTCCTTCTTCTCGTCCGGCGTCTCCCAGCCGATGCTGCTGTTCGGGCTGCCGGTGGAGGGCGGGTCGCTGGCGGGGAAGCTATCCTCCAGCGACTTCTCCAGGACGCTCTCCTTGGTCCGGTCGGCATCGCCCTCGGTGGGCTTGCCATCCTGCCGCCCTCGGGTTCCTGGCTGGCTGCCCGGCTTGTTGGCGCTCATCTCTGCACTCCCTGATTCCGCTGGCGCGGCCTGCCTGTCAGGCCGTCTTCGTTCAAGGCAACATCCGGCATCAGACGGGGTTGCAGGCACTGCCCTGACGGCCTCGCACCAGCCTGCGCCAGCAACTCCCTCGATCAGCGGACGTTCGTAACAGCACCAATTCAACAATATCCGTGGCGGAAAGCAGGCCTGTGACGAGTTGGATAGAGAACGACATCGTTGCCTGCCTCCCCGATCTCCGCGCCTATGCACGGTCACTCACCCGCAACCGGCACGACGCGGATGACCTGGTGCAGGATACCGTGGTCCGCATCATGCATTCGGCCGATCGCTTCCAGCCGGGCACCAATTTCAAGGCCTGGGCCTTCACCATCCTCCGCAACCGCTTCCTGAACGAGTTCGTCGCCAAGCGGCGCCAGACCCGTGACATGGACGACGCGGAGATGGAGCAGCTTCCCACCTCCGCCAGGCAGGAGGAAGGACTGGAACTGGCAGATTTCCAGCGGATCTTTCACAAGCTTCCGGAAGACCACCGCTCCATCCTCACCCTCGTGGCCAGCTCAGGCCTGCCTTACGAGGATGTCGCGAAAGTGCTCGACTGCGCCGTTGGCACCGTGAAAAGCCGTGTCCACCGCGCGCGCATGGCGCTCTACCACCTGCTGGAGCAGGAATCGGAATCCGGGACGAAGCGGGAGCGCTTCCACCGCACCCCCGCATCCGAGGAACGCCGGCGGCTGGAGCCGGCGCAGCTCGACCCTCAGAACCCGACCCGGGTGCCGGAGACCGAGGGCCCGTAGTAGCTGTGGACCCTTTCGCCCCAGGCGGTGTCCGCCAGATCCACCGCTTCCCCCGGATCGAAGGAAGGCGCCTCGCACAGCTGCTGCTCGACCAGCGGGATGATGTAGCCGCCCAGCGCATCGTCGTAGTGCAGGTGCTGCCAGGATAGCGGGTAATGCCGTGCCCCGATGCCGAGAATGCCGCCGAAGGACAGGACGGCGTATTCCACCCTGCCACTGATCTTGTCGATCATCAGCGTCTCGATGGTGCCGAGGCGATGACCATCTGCACCGAACACTGGGGTACCCCCAACCTTGTCGGCGGAGATCAGGGACAGAGTCTCGTCGCGGGCCAAAGGGGCCGACCCGTCGGCGGGCATGTAACCCTGGGGCCGGTTCGTGCTCATCAGCGCATCCTCCTACATCCCAAGCGATGCACGGAGAAGAAACCGCTGGAGGCAACCGGAGTTCCGCGCCCCGCTTCCCCGCGAGCCGGGTGAAACTTCACCAGGGCGGCAGGCTTCTTCCTGGCAGCAGGTGGCAACACGCCGCCCTCCGGGCACCCCGCGCGAGGGAAAGCCCCTCATTCACAGAGAGGATGCGACCGATGTCCGACACCCGTGTTCCGGCCAGTGGCACCCCAGCGGCCGGCACCCCAAATCCCGACCCGGCCAGCGAGGCGCCGCGCAGCGCGCCGCAGGAAGGCATCGGGCCCAATGCCACCACGCGGGAAGGCGCCGTCCAGCCCCGCACCACGGACCGTCATGCCCCGATGCCGGAACGGCCCATCAGCGCGACCGACGCGCGGCAGGGCAAGACGCTGGGCCATGTCCGCTGGGTGCTCATCATTTCCCTGGCGCTGGCGGTCGTCGCGATGATCCTCGTCGCAGTCTGGACCTGACCGCAGAAAATTTTGCGCCGGCCGCAACCCAATGGCCGCGTCCGCGTTCCGGGATACGGCAGGCCGTCATGCCGCTTTCGGGGGAACGAAACGCGGAACGGCAGGCCGGAAGTGGTTTTATGGCGGGAACTTGGCCTTGATCGACCGGTTTATCCAATACCAGGCCGCCTTCCGGCCGGGGGAATAGCAGGAAAGGACCATCATCATGGCTTCAACCCGTAGCGGCGGCGGCAAGCAAGGATTTGCTTCGATGGACCGGGAGAAGCAGCGCGACATCGCCTCGAAGGGTGGCCAGAGCGTGCCGGCCTCGAAGCGTAGTTTCGCTCAGGATCCGGCCCTAGCGGCTGAAGCAGGCCGGAAGGGCGGCCAAAGCGTGCAGGCCGAATCCCGCTCCTTTTCCCGTAATCGGGAACTCGCGGCACAGGCCGGGCGCAAAGGCGGCCAGGCCACACAGGGCAATCGGGAACAGAAGGCCCTGCGCGCATCGGCCGACAAGCCGGCTGAATAGAAAACAGGGCCAGCCGCCGGCCCATTCGCTTTGAGTGCGCCGGGTGGCCGTAGGCCCCCGGCGGTCGATCGGGGGAATCTGAGGGTAATGTTGGCTTCCGCGTGCCTGCCGAAATCCGTGACCCTGCGCGGCGAGGCAGAAAGTCCTTCCTACGCATTGCGCGCCGCGCTGGCCGAACGCCTCATGCGCCGTACACCGGCTAATGAGGCCCGCTCCGTGCTGGACGTGGACAATCTCCCGCGCCAGCCACCGGCCGGTCAGTCCGGACCGCCTAAGCTGCGCCTCGCCGCCGGCTGATGGCCGGCAAGCCAGGAAACCACCCATGAAGCCCGTGAACGACAACCCGCCTTCCGGCATCCGCCAGGATACCAACGAAGCGCGCCCGAACGACCGTGTCGATCCGCCGGAAGTGAAGCGACCGCCCGGCCAGCCCGCCTCGGGCTCCTCGCCCGAGCGGGCCGAGGCTCCTTCGGAGCCGACGCCGCAGCCGCCCGAGACCCCCGAGCGCAACGAGCCGATCGACAAGCCCGTGCCCGCCGATGCCAATGAGGATCTGCCCGAGGGCCAGTACGGCCGGGCCGATATCCTTCACAAGCCGCGCCACTGATCCCACTCCGGCGGCTTCGCCCCCGCCGGCGCGCCACTCCCTGTTACGCCCCCGCTTTTCTGCTCCGGCCGCGTCAACGATTTCGCTTCTGCGTCGTTGTCCCAGCCAGGGCCACGGCCGGCAGCTGCCGCGGCGACCGACGTGACCAGGAAGCGAGGGGAACAGCGCCATGACGGATTCCAAGACGGCCTCCATCGTCTCTGGCCTAGAGAAGCGGATGGAACAGGGCATCCCCAGCGGCCGGCAGGCAGTTCTGGCAATGCTTGGTGCGCATCTGCATGACAGCCAGCGCGGCTATGACACCGGCCGCCGCCAGACTTCCGATCGTTTCCTCCGCATCGAGTTCACGGAACTCGCTGAGAAACGCGCCAACATGGCGGAGGAGCTGGACGAGCTTCTGACGCGCCTCGGCGTGACGCCTCAGCCTGAGGGCAGCACCCTCGGCGGCGTGCATCGCGTGGTGCTGGACCTGCAGGGCAAGCTCTTCGGCCGTGGCCGCGCCCGTGTGCTGCGCGAGGTGGTGCGTGGTGAATCCATCCTGGAAAGCGCCTATGCCGACGCGCTGTCCGAAGAACTGCCGTCCGATGCGCGCCAGCTTCTGAAGCGTCATTTCCGCCAGGTGCGCGCCACGGGCGACCGCTACGAAGCGATGCTGGAGGAAGACGAAGCCCCCGCCCACGCCGCCGGGACTTCCTTCATGGCGCGTTTCGACCGGCTGACCAGGCCCATCACCAGCAACCCGATCCTCTCGGCGGTGGTCGTCACGGCGGTTTCGGCGCTGACGGCCCGGTTGCTGCGCCCACGCCGCTGAACGCCCAGCCCCGGGCCGTGCCGCACCAGAGATAATGGCGAGCAAACGAGGATCAGCGTGACCATTCCCTATGGCTGCCGTCCCTCCCCGGCCCGGCTGTGCCGGACATGACGCCGCCGCAAACCCAGGCCGGGGGTGCCGCACCTGCCCGCCCGCCGCTGCTGCCGGGCGCCATCTATCACATCGCCCCCGCCGATCCCGCCATGCTGGAACAGGCAGCCGGGCGGGCGAAGGAACTGGGCTTCGACAGCCTCTGCCTGGACCACCCCTTGCCCGGGATGAGCGGGCTGGCGCGGCGCCACGGGCTACGGCTGCTGCTGGCCATGCCGATGACGGAGGTGCGGGCCGCCGATCCCACCGCGCCGCCTGACCCGCGCTTCCCCGGACTGCACCGCCCGGCTGCCTCGCCCGACGCGCAGCGCTGGCTGGAAACCTGGGAAAGCCGGATGATCCAGGCTGCCGGGGAGGGTGTGGAAGGCTTTCTCTGCCTTCTGCCCGACTGGACCGGCCCCGAGGTGCTTCACAATCTCGTGGCCGCCGTGAAAGGTGCCAGCCCCGAGGCGTTGCTGGTGGCCTGCGTCAGCGGCCCCCAGCTGGGACTGGCCGAAGCCGGCTTCGATGCCGCCGCACCTCTGCTGCCATGGGCCGATGTCCTGGAGCAGGGCGCCGCCGAATGGACCGCCGGTCTGCCTCTGCTGGCCCTGGCGGAACTACCGGGCGGCCAGCGTCTGGCCAACCGCTGGAGCGACCGCCGGGAAGCCATGAGCGGACTGCGCCGGGCCATACGTCTCGCCGCCTTTTCCGGCGCCGGCTGGCTTCTGCCGGCGGGGATGGAGGTCGGCGACGTGCACCGAGGCTCACGGCTTCCCGCCGAGGGCACCGCCCCGCGCCTCGATCTGACCGAGGCGGTCCGGCACGCCAACGAGGAACGCCGCATGTCTGCGGCAGTCACCCAGGGAACGGTCAGCCGCCTGCTCTCGGCGCCGCATGCGCCGGTCGCGCTGCTGCGCCAGGGCGCGGCCGGCCGCGCCCTGGTGGTGGCCAATGCCTCCCTCACCCGGCCGCGGCCGCTGGCAGCCAGCCAGACACTGGGGCTCCTGTCCCGGCCCGGCACCCTACCGCCTGATCTGCTCGATACCGGGGGCCGTATGCTCCTGGCTCCCGCGGAGGTTCGCATCGTGCCCATTCATGAATCCTCGCCCGTGCGCCTGCCACTTCCGGAAGGTACCGCCGCCGCGGAGGACGCGACCGAGGCCCCGCGTATCGCCATCGAGAACATCGCCCCCGCCGTGGATGCCGGTCGCTTCGCCGTGAAGCGGGCGGTTGGACAGGCGGTGACGGTTACAGCGGATGTCTTCACCGACGGCCATACCAAGATCGCCGTCCGGCTGCTGTGGCGTCCCGCGGATGAGGATGCCTGGCGCGAGGTTCCGATGACGGCCGCCGGCAACGATGTCTGGCAGGCCAGCTTCGTCCCCGACCGTATCGGCCGCCACCTCTACACGGTGGAAGCCTGGGTCGATGTCTATGCCGCCTTCGTGGATGAGATCACGAAGAAGCATGCCGCCGGCATCGATGTCTCGCTGGAGCGTCAGGAAGGAATGGAACTGCTGCGGGCCGCCGCGGGGCGCCTGGCGGACCAGGGCGGCGACCTCGCCATGGTGCTGGAGAACGAGCCCGGCGCGACGCATGACCAGGCGGTGGCGCTGTTCACCCTGCCGCGCACCGTCGCCGCCATGCGCGCCGCCGATGCGCGTCCCTTCCGCGTGCGCCAGGAGCCCCCGCTGCCGCTGGAGGTGGAACGCCGCGAGGCCGGATTCGCATCCTGGTATGAAATCTTCCCACGCTCGCAGAGCGGAGACCCGGATCGTCACGGCACCTTTCATGACGTGATCGCCCGCCTGCCCTCCATCCGCGCTATGGGCTTCGACGTGCTCTATTTCCCGCCGATCCACCCGATCGGCCAGAAGAACCGCAAGGGCCGCAACAACAGCCTGACGGCGGAGCCCAGCGATCCAGGCAGCCCCTATGCCATCGGCTCCGAAGACGGCGGCCATGACGCGCTGCACCCGGAACTCGGCACGCTGGAGGATTTCCGCGCGCTGGTGAAGGCGGCGGCCGATAACGGAATGGAACTGGCGCTGGATTTCGCCATCCAGTGCTCCCCGGACCATCCCTGGCTGAAGGACCACCCGGACTGGTTCGACTGGCGCCCGGACGGCTCCATCCGCTACGCCGAGAATCCACCGAAGAAATACGAAGACATCGTCAACGTCGATTTCTACAAGCCCGCCTCCATGCCGGCGCTGTGGATCGCGCTGCGCGATGTCGTGCTTTTCTGGGTGAAGGAGGGCGTGAAGCTCTTCCGCGTGGACAACCCGCACACCAAGCCCCTGCCCTTCTGGGAATGGATGATCGGCGAGGTGCGTGCCCGCGCGCCGGAAGTGGTCTTCCTCTCGGAAGCCTTCACGCGGCCCAAGGTGATGTATCGCCTGGCCAAAGTCGGCTTCAGCCAGTCCTATACCTATTTCACCTGGCGCAACGCACGGTGGGAGTTGCAGCAGTATCTGCAGGAGCTGAACCAGCCCCCGGTGCGCGATTTCTTCCGCCCGCATTTCTTCGTCAACACGCCGGACATCAATCCGGAATTCCTGCAGCAGACCGGCCGCCCCGGCCACCTGATCCGCGCCGCGCTGGCCGCGACGCTCTCCGGCCTCTGGGGCGTCTATAACGGTTTCGAGCTGTGCGAGGCCACACCGGTAAAGCCGGGCAAGGAAGAGTACCTCGACAGCGAGAAGTACGAGATCAAGGTCTGGGACTACGACCGCCCCGGCAACATCAAGGCCGAGATCACGGAGCTCAACCGCATCCGCCGGGAAAATCCGGCGCTGCACACGCATCTCGGCACCACCTTCCTGAACTCGCAGCACGAGAACATCCTGCTGTTCGTGAAGCAGACGGCTGAGGGAGAGAACGCCATGCTGGTGGCCATCTCCATGGACCCCCGCAACGCGGTGGAGACCTGGATGGAACTGCCGCAATGGGCGATGGGCCTGCCCGGCGGCGCCCCGCTGGCGGTCGAGAACCTGATGCCTGGCGGCTTCGACGAGGAGCGCTGGGAAGGCACACACCGCCACCTCCGCCTCGACCCCAATTCCGGACTGCCCTTCGCCATCTGGCGCCTGCGCGCCGCCGACAAGGCCTGACCATGCCCGACGCCAATATCCTCACCGTCACCGACGCCATGCCGGAAGATCCGCTCTGGTACAAGGACGCGGTCATCTACCAGCTGCACATCAAGTCCTTCTTCGACAAGAACAACGATGGCGTCGGAGATATTCCCGGGCTGATCGAGAAGCTGGACTATATCGCCGAACTCGGCGTCGATGCCATCTGGATGCTGCCCTTCTACCCCTCGCCCCGCCGGGACGACGGCTACGACATCGCCGACTACACCTCCGTCCACCCGGAATACGGGACGATGGATGATGTCCGCCTCCTGATCGAGGAGGCGCATGCGCGCGGCATCCGTGTCATCACCGAGCTGGTCATCAACCACACTTCCGACCAGCACCCCTGGTTCCAGCGCGCCCGCAACGCCCTGCCGGGAACGCCGGAACGCGACTTCTACGTCTGGTCCGACACCGACCAGAAATACGAAGGCACGCGCATCATCTTCCTGGACACCGAGAAATCCAACTGGACCTGGGACCCGGTGGCCCAGGCCTATTTCTGGCATCGCTTCTACAGCCACCAGCCGGACCTGAACTTCGACAACCCGGCGGTGCTGGAGGAAGTGCTGAATGTCATGCGCTTCTGGCTGGATCTCGGCATCGACGGGCTGCGGCTGGATGCCATCCCCTATCTGATCGAGCGCGACGGCACCAATAACGAGAACCTGCCGGGCACGCATGTCATCCTGAAGCGCATCCGCGCGGCGCTGGACGAGCATTCCAAGGACCGCATGCTGCTGGCCGAGGCCAATCAATGGCCGGAGGATACCCAGCAGTATTTCGGCGACGGCGACGAATGCCACATGGCCTTCCACTTTCCCCTGATGCCGCGCATGTACATGGCGATGGCGCAGGAGGACCGCTTCCCCATCACGGACATCCTGCGCCAGACTCCGGCCATTCCTGAGAACTGCCAGTGGGCCATCTTCCTGCGGAACCATGACGAGTTGACGCTCGAGATGGTGACGGACAAGGAACGTGACTATCTCTGGGAGACCTATGCCTCCGACCGCCGCGCGCGCATCAATCTCGGCATCCGTCGCCGCTTGGCGCCGCTGCTGGAGCGCGACCGGCGGCGGATCGAGCTGATGAACAGCCTGCTGCTCTCCATGCCCGGCACGCCCGTCATCTACTACGGGGACGAGATCGGCATGGGTGACAACATCCATCTCGGCGACCGCGACGGCGTGCGCACGCCCATGCAATGGTCGCCCGACCGCAATGGCGGCTTCTCCCGCGCCGATCCGGCGGCGCTGGTGCTGCCCGCCATCATGGACCCGATCTACGGCTACCAGGCGGTCAATGTCGAAGCGCAGGCCATCGACCAGCATTCCCCGCTGAACTGGATGCGGCGCATGCTGGCGGTTCGAAAGCGCCACAAGGCCTTCGGCCGCGGCAGCTTCGGCTATCTCTATCCCGGCAACCGCAAGATCCTCGCCTTCCTCCGCGAATACGAGGGCGAGACCATCCTCTGCGTCTGCAACCTCTCCCGCACCGCCCAGGCGGTGGAGCTGGACCTCTCGGCCTTCGCCGGCCGCGTGCCGGTGGAGTTGATCGGTGGCGCGTCCTTCCCGCCGATCGGGCAGCTCACCTACCTGCTGACGCTGCCGCATTACGGCTTTTATTGGTTCCTTTTGGCGACGGAGGCTGCCTTGCCCACCTGGCATACACCGGCCCCAGAGCCGATGTCCGAACTCTCCACCCTCGTCATGAGGAACAGTCTAACGGAGGTGCTGGCCCCCGCCCCCCGCCGCGTGCTGGAGCATGACGCCCTGCCGCAGTATCTCGGCCGCCGACGCTGGTATTCCGGCAAGGGCAGCGATGCCGCACCGGTCCTGACCTTCGCCGAAGTGCTGAAGACCGAAACCGCCGACATGATACTGGCCGAGGTGGAAGCCGCCGCCGGCGACGGCCGCGCGCGCTACTTCCTTCCCCTCGGCGTGGTCTGGGAAGATGAGAGCAGCGCGGCCCTGCCGCAGCAGCTCGCCCTGGCGCGCATCCGCCGCGGCCGCCGCATCGGCCTGCTGACGGACGCCTTCGCGCTGGATGCCATGCCCTTCGCCGTGCTGCGCGACCTGGCTGAAAGCAGGGTCATCCCGCTGGAGCAGGGCGAGATCCGCTTCCTGCCGACCTCGCAATTCGACCTCTCCTCCATCCCAGGCGATGCGGAGATCCGCCGTCTCTCCGCCGAGCAGTCCAATTCCTCCCTGATCTTGGGCGAGAACGCGGTGCTGAAGCTGGTGCGGCGCGTGACGGAGGGCATCAATCCGGAGACGGAGATGACCCGCTACCTGACCGAGCGCGGCTTCGCCCAGACGGCGCCGCTGCTGGGCGAGGTGGTGCGCGTCACGCCGGACGGCACGCCGCGCACCCTGGTGGTGGTGCAGGGCTTCGTGCGGAACCAGGGCGACGGCTGGGGCTGGACCCTGAACTTCCTGCACCGCGCCGTGGAGTCCATGGCGCTGACCGAGGCCTCGGCCGAGGAGCAGAAGGACACCTTCTCCGGCTACAGCGTCTTCGCGGCCGCGCTGGGCCGCCGCCTGGCCGAGATGCATGCCGTGCTCGCCGAGGATTCGGAGGACGATGCCTTCGCGCCGCAACTGGCCGGGCAGGAGGAGGTCTCCGGCTGGGCCGAGAGCGCGCGCAGGCAACTCGCCGCGGCGCTTCAGGGCCTGTCGCGGATCAGATCCTGGGAGCGGGAGGAGGATACCGCCCGCGCCGCCTGGCTGGCCAGCAACGGCGAAAAGCTGATGGCGGCGCTGGACGGGTTGGCAGCCGCCGCGCCCGGCGCGCTGCGCACCCGTATCCATGGCGACTTCCATCTGGGCCAGGTCCTGGTGGTGCAGGGCGACGCCTATATCATCGACTTCGAGGGCGAGCCCGCCAAGACGCTGGAGCAGCGGCGCGCCAAGACCTCTCCTCTGCGGGATGTCGCTGGGCTGCTGCGTTCCATCGACTACGCGGTAGCGACGGCCAGCACAGGCCAGGCGGCCACCTCCGGCGCTGCCGCGGAGCGGCGCGGGCCGATGCTGGAGAATTTCCGCACCCGTGCCGCCCAGGAATTCCTGGAGGCCTATCGCGCCGTGCATGACGCGGCGCCGCGGCGCTGGGCACAGCCGGAGGCGGAATCCGCGCTGCTCCACCTGTTCCTGATCGAGAAAGCAGCGTACGAGGTCTGCTACGAGATCGCGAACCGGCCAAGCTGGATCGGCATTCCGCTGCAAGGGCTGGAAGATCTGGGACGCCGTATCATCGAAAGGGACGCTCACCATGGCTGATCAGCATCTCGACCCCGGTGCCATTTCCGCCCTGGTCGAGGCGCGCCATGGCGACCCCTTTTCCGTGCTGGGCCCGCAGGAGACCGGGCATGGCCGGGAGCTGCGCGTGATGATGCCCGGTGCCATGGGCGTGCAGGCCGTCAGCGGCGACCAGGTCACCACGCTGCGCCCGGTGCATGAGGCCGGGCTCTTCGCCGGCATGATCCCGCCCGGGCCCTATGTGCTGCGCATCGACTGGGGCAATGGCGAGATCCAGGAGACGGAGGACCCGTATTCCTTCGGGCTGCTGCTAAGCGACTTCGACCTCTATCTGCTCAGTGAAGGCACGCACCAGGATATCGCCAGCTGCCTTGGCGCCCAGCCCATGACCATCGACGGCGCCCCCGGCGTCCGCTTCGCGGTCTGGGCGCCGAATGCGCGGCGCGTCTCGGTGGTCGGCGATTTCAACTCCTGGGACGGCCGCCGCAACCCCATGCGGAAGCGGTATGAGGCCGGGATCTGGGAATTGTTCATCCCCCGCCTCGCCCCTGGCGCCGTCTACAAATACGAGCTGCTGGGCCCGCAGGGCAATCTGCTGCCGCTGAAATCCGACCCCTTCGCCTGGCAGGTGGAACCGCCGCCCGCCACCGCCTCCGTGGTGGCCGATGTCGCTGCCATCCCAGTGCCGCCGCGCCGCAGCCGGCCGGTCAACCATGTCGTCGAGCCTATCTCGGTCTATGAGGTGCACGCCTCATCCTGGGCGCGCGGCGACGGCAACATGGCGCTGGGGTGGGAGGAGCTGGGCGACAAGCTTATCCCCTATGCCGTGGAGATGGGCTTCACCCATCTCGAGTTCCTGCCGATCATGGCGCATCCCTTCGGCGGCTCCTGGGGCTACCAGCCGCTGGGGCAGTTCGCGCCGCATGCGCCCTTCGGCCCCCCCGAGCATTTCGCCCGCATGGTGCAGCGCTGCCATGAGGCGGGGCTCGGGGTCATCCTGGACTGGGTGCCGGCGCATTTCCCGTCCGACCAGCACGGCCTCGCCATGTTCGACGGCACGCCGCTCTACGAGCATTCCGACCCGAAGGAAGGCTTCCACAGGGACTGGAACACCCTCATCTACAATCTTGGCCGGCGGGAGGTGCGGAACCTGCTGATCGGCAGCGCGCTGCACTGGCTGGAACGCTACGGCGTGGACGGGCTGCGCGTCGACGCCGTGGCGTCGATGCTCTACCGCGACTACAGCCGCAACGAAGGCGAATGGGTGCCCAACATCTATGGCGGGCGCGAGAATCTGGAGAGCATCGCCTTCCTGCAGGAACTCTCCCGCGTCATCCAGCAGCGCTGCCCGGACCGCCTGCTGATCGCGGAGGAGAGCACTGCCTTCCCGGGCGTCACCCGCAAGGCGGATGAGGGCGGGCTCGGCTTCGACTTCAAATGGAACATGGGGTGGATGCACGACACGCTCCACTACATGCAGACCGACCCGCTCTATCGCCGCCACCACCATGGCGAGATGACCTTCGGCCTGGTCTATGCCTTCTCCGAGAAGTTCATGCTCCCGCTGTCACATGACGAGGTGGTACACGGGAAAGGCTCCCTGCTCGGCAAGATGCCGGGCGACGAATGGCAGAAATTCGCCAATCTCCGCGCCTATTTCGGCTTCATGTGGACCCATCCCGGCAAGAAGCTGCTCTTCATGGGCGGAGAGATCGCGCAGGAGCGGGAATGGAACCACGACCGCGGCCTCGACTGGTACCTGCTGGACGACCCGCGCCATGCCGGCGTGCAGCGCCTGGTGCGCGACCTCAACCGGCTCTACCGGCAGATCCCCGCCCTGTATCAGCGGGACAGCTCGCCGGAAGGCTTCGCCTGGTCGGTCATCGATGACGCCGCCAACAGCGTCTTCGCCTATATCCGCATGGGCGAGGAGGGCGAGACGCCGGTGCTGGTGGTCTGCAACTTCACGCCGGTCCCGCGGGAAGGCTATACCGTCGGCGTGCCCGTGGCGGGCGAGTGGAAGGAGATCTTCAACTCCGACGCCGCCATCTACGGTGGCAGCAATCTGGGCAATGGCGGCCTGGTGCGGGGGGCCGAGGAAGCCTCCCATGGCCATCCGGCGTCCCTGACCCTGACCCTGCCGCCGCTGGCCACGATCATCCTGACGCCTGCGGGGTAATTCGGTTTTGCCATTGCTTGCTGACCGGCTTCTGCCGGGAAGGCCCGATCCACTTGGGGCCACCTGGGACGGGTTGGGGGTGAATTTCGCCCTCTTCTCCGCCCATGCGGAGAAAGTCGAACTCTGCGTCTTCGATGCCGCCGGCCGGAAGGAGGTCGCGCGGCTCGAACTTCCGGAATGCACGGACGAGGTCTTCCACGGCTATCTGCCGGAGGTGCGGCCCGGCCTGATCTATGGCTACCGCGCCTATGGTCCGTACCGGCCGGAACATGGGCACCGCTTCAATCCCAACAAGCTGCTGCTCGACCCCTACGCCCGGCAGTTGCAGGGCAGCCTGCGCTGGACGGATGCGCTCAACGGCTACCGCGCGCATACCGGCCGCACCGACCTCAGCTTTGACCGGCGGGATTCCGCGGCAGCCATGCCCAAGGCCATCGTCACGGACGACGCCTTCAACTGGGGCGACGACCGCCCGCCCGCCGTGCCCTGGGACCGCACGCTGATCTACGAGACGCATCTGCGCGGCCTCACGGTGTTGCGCGACGACCTGGCGCCGCGGGAGCGCGGCACCTTCGCGGCACTGGCCGACCCGCGGGTCATCGAGCACCTCCAGAAGCTCGGCGTCACGGCGGTGGAACTGCTGCCGGTGCAGGCGTTCCTGCAGGACCGTTTCCTGGTGGAGAAGGGCCTGAGGAACTACTGGGGCTATTCCCCCCTCTCCTATTTCGCGCCGGAGCCACGCTACCTCTCCCAGGGCTCGACGGATGAGATCCGCGTCGCCATCCGCCGCCTGCATGCCGCGGGCCTGGAGGTGATCCTGGACGTTGTCTACAACCACACCTGCGAAGCCGATGAGATGGGCCCCACCCTCTCCTGGCGCGGCATCGACAATGCCAGCTACTACCGCCTGCGGCCCGGCGACGAGCGGCGCTATATCGACGAGACCGGCTGCGGCAATACCGTCAACCTCTCGCACCCCCGGGTGCTGCAGATGGTGATGGACAGCTTGCGCTATTGGGCCACCTCCTTCCGCGTCGACGGCTTCCGCTTCGATCTCGGCACCACCCTGGGACGGGAGGGCACGGGCTTCGATCCCGGCTCCGGCTTCTTCGACGCCATCCGGCAGGACCCCGTGCTGTCGCGGCTGAAGCTCATCACCGAGCCCTGGGATATCGGCCCGGGCGGCTATCAGCTCGGCAACCACCCGCCCGGCTTCTCGGAATGGAACGATCGCTTCCGCGACGACATCCGCCGTTTCTGGCGCGGTGATGCCGGCGCGCGGCCCGATCTTGCCGCCCGCCTCGCCGGCTCATCCGAACTGTTCGACCGCCGCCGTCGCCGGCCCTGGGCCAGCATCAACTTCGTCTCCTCGCATGACGGCTTTACGCTGCAGGACCTCGTCTCCTTCACCGAGAAGAACAACCTGCGCAACGGCGAGCACAACCGCGACGGCCATGACGAGGATTTCTCCGCCAACTGGGGCGTGGAGGGCCCGACCCGGGATATCGTCATCCTGGCGCAGCGGGAGCGGATCAAGCGCGCCATGCTGATGACGCTGCTGGTCAGCCACGGCACGCCCATGCTGCTGGGTGGGGATGAGTTCGGCCGGACGCAGCAGGGCAACAACAATGCCTATTGCCAGGACAATGACATCTCCTGGTTTGACTGGAGCATGGCGGCGAGCGAGGACGGCATCGAGCTCTCGCAGTTCTTCGCCCGGGCCGCCGCGCTGCGCCGCGCGCATCCCACCCTGCGTAGCGCCCGCTTCCTGCACGGCCAGGACATGCCGCTGCCCGGCGTCGCCGATCTCGCCTGGTTCGACGAGCATGGGGCGGCCATGCGCCCGGAAGTCTGGGGCGACGCGGAAGGGCGCGTGCTGGCCATGCGCCGCGCCGCCGCCGTCGAGGGCGGCGTGGAGGTCACGCTGCTGCTGGTAAACGGCTCGCCCGAGGCGCGCCTCTTCACGCTGCCCCGGCCGGCACTGCCCGGCGGCACGCACTGGCGGATGGTGCTGGACAGCGCGGAACCCAAGGCCCAGGCGCGCGTTGTCCAACGCGCGACGGAGCGTGTGGAGCGGCAGTCCGCCCGGCTGCTGGTGGCCTTCGTCGGGCAAGAGGATGCGGACCCGGCATGACCACCAGCTTCTCCTTCGGGGCCATCCCCACCGGCGGCGGCAAGGCCCGATTCCGCCTCTGGGCGCCTGGCCAGGACAGCCTGACGCTGCTGCGTCAGGGGCAGGACGACATCCCCATGCACCGGGGCGCGGATGGCTGGTGGGAGGCGGAGGCCGAGGCCCCGCCCGGCGCCCGCTACCGCTATCGCCTGGGTGATGGGATGGAAGTTCCGGACCCTGCCTCCCGCGCCCAGCATGGCGACGTGGATGGCTGGAGTTTGGTGGTGGACCACGGCGCCTATCAGTGGCAGCAGCCGGACTGGAAGGGCCAGCCCTGGCCGCGCGCCGTCATCTATGAATTGCATGCCGGTCTCTATGGCGGTTTCCGCGGCATCATCGACGACCTGCCGCGGCTGGCGGCGCTGGGCGTCAATACCGTCGAGCTGATGCCGGTGAATGCCTTCGCCGGCCTGCGGAACTGGGGCTATGACGGCGTGCTGCCCTATGCGCCGGACGAGACCTACGGCACGCCGGACGACCTGAAGGCACTGGTGGACGCGGCGCATGGCCATGGCCTCTCGGTCATGCTCGATGTCGTCTACAACCACTTCGGCCCCTCCGGTAACTACTGGGGCGCGATCGCCCCCGCCTTCTTCCACCAGGACAAGGCCAATCCCTGGGGCCAGTCGATCGACTTCACCCGCCGCGAGGTGCGCGACTTCTTCATCGAGAACGCGCTCTACTGGCTGGCGGAATACCGCTTCGATGGGCTGCGGCTGGATGCCGTGCATGCCATCGAGGATGACAGCTTCCTGCCCGAGCTCTCCGCCCGCATCCGCGAGGCCACCGCGGGCCGCCATGTGCATCTGGTGCTGGAGAACGAGCGCAACGACGCCATGCTGCTGGAAGCACATTTCGACGCGCAGTGGAACGACGACCTCCACCATTGCCTGCACGTCCTGCTGACCGGCGAGCACGACGCCTATTACATCGACTATGCCGAGGATACGGCGGACAAGCTGGCCCGCGCGCTCTCCTCCGGCTTCGTCTACCAGGGGCAGATCTCGAAGAATCTCGGCCACCAGCGCGGCAAGCCCAGCGCCCATCTGCCGCCCAGCGCCTTCGTCAACGCGCTTCAGACGCATGACCAGGTTGGCAACCGCGCCATGGGCGAGCGCATCGCCCAGATTGCCCCGCCCGAGGGCGTGCGGGCGGCGCTGCTGCTGCTGCTGCTCTCGCCGCAGATCCCCATGCTCTTCATGGGCGACGAATGGGCCAGCAAGCGCCCCTTCCTCTTCTTCACCGGCTTCACCGATGATGGGCTGGCGGAAGCCGTGCGGGAGGGGCGCCGGAAGGAATTCGCCCGCTTCCCCGCCTTCGCCGACCCGGCGCGGCGGGAGAAGATCCCGGACCCCAACGACCCCGCCACCTTCACCATGAGCCGCCCCGACCCGGCCGAGCGCATGGACCCCCGGCACGTCGAGGTCGAGGAATTCGTCGCCGCCCTGCTGCGCCAGCGGCGGGAGCGGCTGGCGCAGCGGCTGGATGGCACCACCTCGCTCGCCGCCGAGACGCTGGGCGAGAGAGGCGTGCGGGTGCAGTGGCGCCTGGGCGATGGCGCGGTGCTGACCATCGCCGCGCAGTTCGGCCCGGATTCCGTCCCCTGCCCCACCGGCCCCGGCACCCTGCTGGCCGAATCGCGCGGCGGGCTGGCGGCCGCGCTGGAAGCCAGGGGCCTGGGCGGCTTCGGCGCCATTGCCTGGCTGGCCACCGAAACCCGCATCGCCGAGACCCTGTGGTGAGTGACGCCGCGCTGCGAAGCCTGGCGCGCGCCGCCGGGCTGA
The DNA here is from genome assembly GCF_017654485.1 of Roseomonas marmotae. Lineage (NCBI taxonomy): Bacteria > Pseudomonadati > Pseudomonadota > Alphaproteobacteria > Acetobacterales > Roseomonadaceae > Roseomonas > Roseomonas marmotae. The sequence continues at coordinate 2,645,546 of NZ_CP061091.1, forward strand.
TGGCCGAATGGCGCGATGCCGCCGGCAAGCCAATGACGGTGGAGCCCGATGCGCTGCGCGTGCTGCTGGGCGCGCTGGGCCTGCCCGCCGCCAGTGACGCGCAGGTGAAGGAAAGCCTGGCCGCGCATCGCCAGGCCACGCGCGGGCTGCGCCCGCCCCTGGTCACGGCCGAGGCCGGCGCGCCCGTCACGCTGAGGATCGCCCCCGGCCGCTACCGCATCGAAGCCGCCGATGGCACCGGCGCCGAGGGCGAGGCCGAAGCCATGCCGGGCGGCGCCCGCATCACCGCGCCCACCACGCCCGGCTACTACACCCTGGAATGCGGCGCGCGGCAGCTGGTGCTGGCGGTGGCCCCCGAGCATGGCCACCGCATCACCGACGCCTGCCCGGAAGGCCGCGCCTGGGGACTAACGGCGCAGATCTATTCCCTGCGGCGCGGCACGCCCCAGGGCGTGGGCGACTATGCCGCGTTGGAGGGCCTCGCCGGTCCCGCGGCCGCGCTGGGGGCCGATGCCATCGCCATCAGCCCGGTGCATGCGCAGTTCTCGGCCGATCCGAGCCGCTTCAGCCCCTATGCCCCTTCCTCCCGCGCCCGGCTGGATGTGCGGCACGCGGCGCGCGGCGACATCCTGGGCGAGCCCTTTGCCCCCCCGCCCGAGCTGGCCGCCGAACTGGAGCGGCTGGAGGCGCTGGAGCTGGTGGACTGGCCCGCCACCGCCCGCGCCCGGATCGCCCTGCTGCGCGATGCCTATGAAGCCTTCACCCGCAGCGCGCCGCAGTCCTCGCGCGAGGCTTTCGATGCCTTCCGGGCGGAGGGCGGCGCCTCCCTGCAACGCCACGCCGTCTTCGAGGCGCTGCACGCCCGGCAATTCGCCGATGGCCGCTGGCACTGGCGCGAATGGCCGGCCGCGCTGCGCGACCCCGAAAGCCCCGCCGTTGCCAGCTTCGCCGAGGAGAACGCGGCGGAGGTCGAGTACCACGCCTTCCTGCAATGGCTGGCCGATCGCGGCCTCGCCGCCGCGCAGCGCGCCGCGCGCCAGGGCGGCATGCGGATCGGCCTGATCGCCGACCTCGCCGTCGGTGTCGATGGCGGCGGCAGCGATGCCTGGAGCCGCCAGGCGGAGATCCTGCAGCAGGTCGAGATCGGCGCGCCGCCGGACCTCTTCAACGCGCGCGGCCAGGGCTGGGGCATCACCAGCTTCTCGCCACAGGGGCTCCGCATGTCCGGCTTCGCGGGGTTCCGGGAAATGCTGGCCGCCGCCTTCCGCAATGCCGGCGGCGTGCGGCTGGACCATGTGCTGGGCCTGCGCCGCCTCTGGCTGGTGCCAGGGGGCGCCAGCCCCCGCGACGGCGCCTATCTGCGCTACCCGCTGGAGGACATGCTGCGGCTGGTGGCGCTGGAGTCACACCTGAACCAGGGCATCGTCATCGGCGAGGATCTCGGCACCGTTCCCGCCGGGTTCCGGCCCCGGCTGGAGAAGGCGGGCCTCGCCGGCATGCGCGTGCTGTGGTTCGAGAAGCAGGGCAAGCGCTTCACCGCGCCGCAGAAATGGACAACCGGCGCCGTCTCCATGACCTCCACCCACGACCTCGCCACCGTCGCCGGCTGGTGGGAGGGGCGCGACATGGAGTGGCGGCGGAAGCTGGACCTGAAGCCGCTGGAGAAGGAGGAGAACCGGCAGGCTGAGCGCCGCGCGCTATGGTCCGCCTTCCGCGCCTCTGGCGTGGCGCAGGGCGAGCTACCGGAGAAGGAGGATGGCGCCACGGTAGCCGATGCCGCCGCCGCGCATATCGGCCGCGCCGCCTGCCAGCTGGCCCTGCTGCCGCTGGAGGATGCCCTGGCGGCGGTGGAACAGCCCAACCTGCCCGGCACCACCGACCAGCATCCCAACTGGCGGCGCCGCTTCCCGCAGCCGGTGGACCGGATGCTGGCCGACCCGGCGGTGGAGCGCCGCCTGCGCGGCCTGGCCCGGGCCCGGCGCGCGGAGTAGCGCGCCGTGCCTTTACACCGTTTCGTTGCAACCCGCGCAGCAACGGCGCGTCATGCAGCAGCGGTGAGGAGTTTGTCCCGGCATGACGCAGCCCATAACTAGCATCCCGCGCTCGACGGCGAGGCTGCAGTTCCATTCAGGCTTCACGCTGGATGATGCCATTCCGGTGGTGCCCTATCTGGCCTCACTCGGCATCAGCCATCTTTATGCCTCGCCCATCCTGCAGGCCCGCGCCGGGTCCACGCATGGCTACGACACCACGGACCACCGGCATGTGAATCCCGAACTGGGGGGCGAGCCCGCCCTGCGGCGGCTGGTGGCGGCGCTGCGGCAGCATGGCATGGGCCTGCTGCTGGATATCGTCCCCAACCATATGGGCGTGGGCGGCGACGACAATCCGGTCTGGCTGGATGTCATGGCCCATGGCCCGGAGGGCCGTTACGCGCAGTTCTTCGATATCGACTGGCAGTCCGACGACCCGGAACTGCGCGGCAAGATGCTCGCCCCCTTCCTCGGCCGCCCATATGGGGAGGCACTGACGGAGGGTGAGTTGAAGCTGGTCCGCAAGGGGCCGACCGGCCTCGCCGTGGACTATTTCGACAATCTCTTCCCCATCCGTCCTGAGGATGTGGAAGCGACGCTCGCAGATCTCGAATCCTTCGATCCCTCCAGCGAATCCGGCCGCGCCAGGTTGCATGAACTGCTGGAGCGGCAGCACTTCCGGCTGGCGCACTGGAAGCTCGCTTCGGAGGAGATCAACTGGCGCCGCTTCTTTGATGTCACAAGCCTCGCCGGGGTGCGGGCCGAGGTGCCCGAAGTCTTCGACGAAACCCACGAGGTCATCCTGCGCCTTTACGCGGAGGGGCTGATCGACGGCCTCCGCATCGACCATGTGGATGGCCTGTCCCAGCCCGGCGCCTATTGCCGCAAGCTGCGCCGCCGCATGGCCGCGGCGGCCCGCCATCGCCCGCCCGAGGCGCCGCGGGTCGAGCCCTGTATCGTCGTCGAGAAGATCCTGGCGCCCGGGGAGGCCCTGCCAGCCGACTGGAAGGTGGATGGCACCACCGGCTACGACTTCATGGATCAGGTCTCCGCTCTGCTGCACGACCCTGCCGGCGAGGCCACGCTCTCCCAGCTCTGGCGGGACGTCTCCGGCAGCGGGCGCGACTTCCCGGCCGAGGAACGCCTGGCACGCCGGCAGATCCTGCGCGACAACCTGGCCGCCGAGCGGGAAGCCTGCGCCCGCGCCCTGCACCGCATCGCGCGCGCCGGCATCATGACGCGCGACGTGCCACTGGCCACCATCCGGCGGGTGCTGACCGAGATCCTGGTCCACTTCCCGGTCTACCGCATCTATGCCCGCGCCAGCCGCCCGACCTCGCAGGATGCCACGGTCATGCTGCGCGCCATCGGCGCGGCACGCGCCAACCTGCCGCTCTCCGACCACCCCGTGCTGGAGCTGCTGCATCTCTGGCTGGCCGAGGAGCCGCTGCGCCACCTGCCGCCGGAGCAGCGCCGTTTGCGGCTGGTGGCCCGCACGCGCTTCCAGCAGCTTTCCTCTCCCACCGCCGCGAAATCGGTCGAGGATACCGCCTTCTACCGCTACGGCCGCCTGCTTTCCCGCAACGAGGTCGGCTCGCATCCCGGCCAGTTCTCGCTCCCACCCAACAGCTTCCACGCCGCCTGCCACCGGCGGCTGGAACAGCACCCCGGCGCGCTGCTGGCGACCGCCACGCATGACCACAAGCGCGGCGAAGACGTGCGGATGCGCCTAGCCGCGCTCTCGGAGATCGCGGATGAATGGGCCGCCACCCTGCGCGGCTGGATGGGTGCCAGCACCCCGCTGCGCCGCCTCCTGGAAAGCGGCCCGGCGCCCGAGGATGGCGATGCCGCCATGCTCTTCCAGATGCTGGCCGCCTCCTGGCCGCTGGACCTCAACCCGGAGGACCGGGCGGGTATCGAGGACTGGATCGGGCGGCTGGCCGGCTGGCAGCAGAAAGCGATACGGGAGGAGAAGCGCCGCTCAAGCTGGTCCATGCCGGACGAGGAATATGAGGCGGCTTCCCGTACCTTCCTGGAAGGGGTGCTGGATATCACGACGTCCCCACAGCTGTTGCGCGGCATCGCCGGCTTCGCAGAGCGCATCGCCCCCGCGGCGGCGGTGAAAGGTCTGGCGCAGGTGGCGCTGCGCCTGACCGCGCCGGGCGTGCCGGACCTCTACCAGGGCACCGAGTACTGGGATGAAAGCCTGGTAGACCCGGACAACCGCCGCCCCGTCGATTTCGGGGCGCGCATGGCATCGCTGCACACCGATGCCAGCCCTGCTGCCCTGCTGCCACAGTGGCGGGACGGGCGCGTGAAGCAGGCCGTCATCCACCGGTTGCTGCGGCTGCGGGCGGAATGGCCGGAACTGTTCCACCACGGCAGCTACAAGCCGCTGGAGGCAGTGGGGCCCCGCGCCGACTCCGTGCTCGCCTTCCTGCGGGAGCATGAGGGTCGGCAGTTGCTGATGGCGGTGCCGCTGCGTTCGGCCACACTGCTCGGCGGTGCCGGCACTCCTGCCTTCCCGAAGGGAAGCTGGGCCGGCACCTGGCTGCCGCTGATGCGGGCCGGGGAGCAATGGCATTGCGTCTTCAGCGGTCGCCGGGTCGATGCCGGAGAAAGCCTCGGCCTCGAATCCTGGGAGGAGGAGCTACCTCTGCTGGTGCTCCGCCGCGGCGCATGATCACGTAATTGTGAAAGAAGTGCTTCTACAATCAAAACATCTTGGCTGAAAACAGCATGTGCTTCATTAAGCTTTGCACGCTAACCGTGCAGAACGGGTGTAAATCTTCCTGACATATGCGAAGCTGAAACGGAAACCTTCGACACCGCTTAATTAGGACCATCCGATGGTGGGCAGGTTTACGAGGCGGGGATTGGCGGGACTGACTGCGGCAGCGGTCTGGAGCACCGCCCGCACGCCGGGTCATGCGGAGTTGCCCAGCACGAATGTCGCCACCGTGGGACGGGGGCCGTGCCTGGGCGAATGGATCGCCTTCCGCGAACGCTTCGTGGCAGCCAATGGCCGCGTCGTGGATACCGGCAACGGCGGTATCTCCCATTCCGAGGGCCAGGGCTGGGCCATGTTGATGGCGGAAGCGCATGACGACCGCGCCACCTTCGACCGCCTCCTGACCTGGACCCAGCGGAACCTGCGCCGCTCCGGCGACTCGCTCTACGCCTGGCGCTGGGTGCCCAACCGCGTGATAGCAGTCGAGGACACCAACAATGCCAGCGACGGCGACCTTTTCATCGCCTGGGCACTGGCCCGTGCGGCGCGCCGTTGGCAAAGGCCGGAATTGCGGCAGCTTTCCTCCGCCATCTGCGCCGACCTGGCCCGGCTCTGCGTCCGCCAGGTGGATGGCCGCACCCTGCTGCTGCCAGCCTCCTTCGGCTTCGAGCATCGCGACGCCGTCGTCGTGAACCCATCCTACTATGTCTTTCCCGCCCTCGCCGACCTCGCCGGGACCGCTCGGTCGGGCGGCCCCTGGATGAACCTCTACGAGGATGGGCTGACGCTGCTGCGGGATGCGCGCTTCGGCCGCTGGGGCCTGCCGGCGGACTGGCTGCGCCTGTCCCGGCACGGCGGCCCCCCTTCCCCGGCGCCGGGCTGGGCGCCGCGCTTTTCCTATGACGCCATGCGCGTGCCGCTCTTCCTGGCCTGGGGAGGACTGTCACTGGAGCCCGCGGCCCGCGCCGCCGTCGATTTCTGGACCACGCCGGCCCATCCCTATCAGCCCGCCTGGACCGAGTTTTTAGGCGACAGGCCAGCCCCCTATCCGCTCGGCACGGCACATCGCGCCATCGCCCGTCTGGCGGCGGCGACCACCCCGGGGCCAGTGGCCCTGCCGGGTGTGGCGGAGGCGCAGGACTATTACGCAGCGGCGCTGACCGTCCTCTCCCATATCGCCCTGGAGGAACGGCTCCCGCTGACCAGTTGAGCGGAGGGCCGCGTATCACGCCCGCCTTGTGGAATGGCCGCCCCGGCGTCAAAAACCGCAGCAAAGGCTTTATCGTCAGGATCGTAATGCCAGCCGCCGCCGACGAACGGCTCCCTCTGTCAGACATTCCGCCGCCATGATTCAGCCTTGGGCGGCACGGCGTGGTGCCCGGCGAGGCTGGTTGGGCAGCACCTCTCTCTCCCGCCGCTTCGGCCCGGCCGCCCTCGGCTTGGCGGCGCTGCTTCTGGCCGGCGGTGTGACCGTGTCCCTGGCCATGGACCGCGCCGCGACAGAACGCCAGGCCCTGCGCGAGGTCGGACTGCTCGCCGATACCATGGCCGTCCAGGCCAGCGCGCTGCTGGGTGGGCTGGACCGGGCGGTGCTGGGCCTCGCGCAGCTCATGGCCAGCCAGGCACCGCCGGATGATGTCTCCCTGGCCCTCGCGACGCGGGAAAGCGCGTTACAGGACGGCGTGGTGCTGGCGGTGCTGAGGCCGGATGGCAGCATCGAATTCGCCACCGCCGCCGGGCACAGGCGGCTGGCCGGCCTCCAGCACGGCGCGGTGACAGCGGTGGCGGCGTCGCGGCAACTGACGCTGGGCACCCCACTCCGCAGTGTCAACGGGCCGGTCCTGCCATTGACGCAGCTTCTTCCCGACGACCGCGTCGTCCTGGCCCTGCTGCCGCTGCGGCTGCTGGAAGGGCTCTATGCCCAGCTGGACCTGGGCGCCGACCACATCGTCGCTCTCCTGGACCAGGATGGCCGGCTGGTGACACGCATCCCGGCCGCCCCGCCGGAGGCTGTGGGCCAGGACTTCCGAGACGCCGCCACCGTCGCCCTCGGGCCGCAGCCCCACCAGGGCTGGAACGGCCGGGTCGTCTCCCCCATCGATAACCAGCGCCGCTTCACCGCTTGGCGGCCGGTGCCGGGCTACCCTGCGGTTGTCGCCTTCGGCCGGGGCGACGACAGCGCCATGGTGCAATGGACCCGCCGCGCCTGGATGGGCGGCAGCCTGACCCTGCTGGCCATCGCCGCCGCCGGCCTCGGCATGCTGCTGGTCGGACGCGAGGCGCGGCGCCGCCTCGATGCCCAGGCCGCCGCGACGACGCGTCTGGAACAGCTGGCGCGCGGCTCCGCCGGCATCGCCGCCGTCTCGGAATTGCCAGCCCTGCTCAGCCATGTCAGCCAATTGACGCGGGAGGCGCTGCGCGCCCCCTTCGCCTGCGTCACCCTGCATGACGGCGACCGGCAGGAACAATCCAGCAAGCAGCAGGTCATCAATCTCGCGCCACGCCATGGACTGTCCGCCCCGATGCTGGACAGGCTGGAGCGCTGGGCCACCGACCGCGAACGTGCCGCCGAGGCGGCGCCGCGCATCTGGCCCGCCGGCGCCGACGGGCTGCCCGCCCGCGCCTGCATCGGCCTGCGGGACGAGCAGGGACAGCCCCTGGGCGCGCTATCCGTGGCCGCCGCGCCGGGCGACGAGGCAGGCTTCCAGGCCGATGAAGAGGCGATGCTGGCGCAATTCGCCCGGCTGGCGGAGATCGCCATCCGCAACCGCGGGCTGATCGCCGCCGCCCATCGCGCCGCCGAGGAAGCCGGCAGCGCGCGGGAGCGGGTGGAACGCCTGCTGGAGGCCGTCAGCGACGGTTTCGTGGCGCTCGACGCCAGCTGGTGCATCACCTACGCCAATACCGCCGCGCTGCGGCTGGCCGGGCGCACGCGGGAGGAGGTCCTCAGCCAGCCCATCTGGGACCTCTACCCCGAGCTGACGGAACTGGAGGTCTTCGAAAACCTGCAGACCGTCGCCTCGCGCGGCCAGCCGCTGGAGTTTGAGCAGCACCTGGAGGCGCCGCAGCGGTGGTTCGAGGCTTATGCCTTCCCCGCCGCCGACGGCGTGGCCGTCTTCTTCCGGGAGGTGACGGAAGCCCGCCGCAACCAGTATCGGATGCGACAGAGCCAGCGGATGGAGACCGTGGGCCGGCTGGCCGGCAGTGTCGCGCACGACTTCAACAACCTCCTCACCGTCGTCGCCGGCAATGCCGAGATGCTGGAGGAGGACCTGGAGCACGACCCCGGCGCCCGCCATGCCGCCGTGCTGATCCGCGACGCGGCCGAGCGCGGCCGCACGCTTGTGCGCCAGCTTCTGGCCTTCGCCGGCCATCAGCCGGAGGTGACGCCGCGCGAGGTGGCGCCGGAGGAGCTGGTGGACCGCCTGATGCCGCTGCTGCGGCGGCTGCTCGGCGCCAAGGTGCGCCTGGATGTCCGGAAGATGCAGCAGGATCTTCCCCGCCTGCGCCTGGTTCCCGAGCAGGCCGAGAACGCCATCATCAATCTTGCCGTCAATGCCCGCGATGCCATGCCGGACGGCGGCACGCTGACGCTGACGCTGGAGGCGGTGGAGCTGGATGCGGGGGCGCTACTGGAGGTGCCGGACGCACGGCCCGGCCGCTTCCTGCGCCTGACCGTCAGCGATACCGGAACCGGCATGACGCCGGAGGTGATGGCACACGCGCTGGAGCCCTTCTTCTCCACCAAGGGCGCCGATCATGGCGCGGGCCTGGGCCTGGTCAGCGTGAACAGCTTCGCGCGGGAGAATCGGGGGCTCCTGCAGCTGACCAGCATCCCCGGCCAGGGCACCGATGTCGCGCTGATACTGCCCGAGGCCTGGACGCCCGAGCCGGTGCCCGAGGCCATCGAGCCTCCCCTGCCCCGTGGCGATGAAAGCGTGCTGCTGGTGGAGGACGAGGCCGCCCTGCGGCAGACCCTGGCGCGGCAGGTCTCCGCGCTGGGCTATCGGGTCACGGCGGTGGAAGGCGGCCCCCAGGCGCTGGCGGCACTGGATGACGGGCTGCGCCCGGACCTGCTGCTGTCCGACGTCATCCTGCCCGGCGGCATCAGTGGCCCACGCCTGGCGCAATTGCTGCGGCAGCGGCTGCCGGCGATGCGTGTCCTGCTGATCTCCGGCTATGCCCTGCGTGAGATGGAGGAGGTGAACGGCATGCCGCTGCTCGCCAAGCCGCTCAACGGCGCGGTGCTGGCGCACCAGCTGAGGCAACTGCTGGATACCTCGCCCGCACATATCACGCTGAAATTTGGGGCGGAGCACACGCAGGGGTTGGTGTAACCGCGCAGCTTCGCTATCATTTCCTTCATGGACACCCTGTCCGCACCTTCGGCAGCCATGCCCCTGCCGTCCCAGGATCATCTCCCGGGCCAGGCGGGCGGGAGAACCGCTTTGCTGCTCGTCGAGGACGACCAAGCCCTGGCCGAGACCCTCGGCCGTGCGCTGGAGCGGGATGGCTTCTCCGTGCAGATCGCCGGCAGCATGAGCGCCGCCCGCGCCGTCGGCCTCTCCAGCGCCCGCGTCGTTCTGATCGACCTCGAACTGCCGGACGGCAATGGCCTGAACATGGTCCGGGAGCTGGCCGGCCGCCGGGACCGCGGCATCGTCATCCTCAGCGGCCGGGACTCGGAGGTCGACCGCGTGCTGGGCCTGGAGCTTGGCGCGGATGACTTCCTGACCAAGCCTTTCTCGATGCGGGAAATGACCGCCCGTGTCCGCGCCGTCCTGCGCCGGCTGGATGAACCGGAGCAGACCGGCGGCGAGTTGCTGGAAGCCGCCGGCGTGGTGCTGGACCCCAATCGCCAGCGCCTGCTGGGGCGGGATGGCGTGGAACGCCGCCTGACGGGGGCCGAGGCCGGGCTGCTGAGCATCATGCTCCAGGCGCCGGACCGGGTGGCAGACCGCGAGATCGTGGCCCAGCAGGTACTGGGCTATGCCCTGCAACCGCAGCAGCGCGGCGTGGACCAGTTCGCTTCCTCCCTGCGGCAGAAGCTGCAACAGGTCTCCGGCGGACGCATCCAGATCACCGCGGTGCGCGGGCGCGGCTATCGCCTGGTATGGTAATGTCGGCCACCGTTCCCTATCCGACCCTGGAACGGATACCGCAGACCGACATCCCCGCTTCGGTCGCCGATAGCGATCTCTCCCGCCAGAGTCTCCGGCTCCTGGCGGCATTGCGCCGGCACCACGCGCCCAGCGCCGATCACTCCATTCGCGTCGCCACCGTGCTGCTGGCCATGTCCAGTTGCGCCGGCACGACGCTGGGGGACCCGGCGCTGATCGTGGCGACGGGGTTGATGCACGACCTCGGCAAGCTTTTCCTGCCGGCTTCGCTGCTCAGCGCGCCCCGTGGCCTGAGCCGGCCGGAACTGGAAGCCATCCGCGCCCATCCGGTGACGGGCGCCGAGACCCTGGCCGCGCTCCGGTTCCCGGAGGAGGTGATCCTCGTCGCGCGGGATCATCATGAGCGCTGGAACGGCGGCGGCTATCCCAGCGGCCGGCCGGGCAAGATGCTCTCGCCGCTAGCGCGCGCCGTCTCCGTGGCGGATGCCTTCGTCGCCATGATCGAGCCGGGCCGCGCCTATCGTCCGCGCCTGACGGTGGCCGAAGCCCTAGCCGAGGTGGAAGCCTGCTCCGGCACCCAGTTCGACCCCCGTTTCGCCCAGTTGCTGGTGCAGGGCCTGGGTCCTGCCTTCCGCCAGGAGCTGGGGCTGGATGCCGCCCCCGGCCGCTGGAAGCCCCGCGCGGGAGAGGGATTGCTGCTGTCCCACCGCCTGGAACACGCGCTGCGGCTGCCACCCTGCCCCTGGTAGGCGGTGCGCGACTTGCCTGCGCCCCTGCGGCGCCGCAGGTTGTCGCGGGAACCGCCATAGGGAGACAGAACCACATGACTGAAAGCAAGATCGCCGTCGTCACGGGCGCCGGCAGCGGCATCGGCCGCGCCGCCGCGCTGGCGCTGCTGGGCGCGGGCTGGAGCGTCGCGCTGGCCGGCCGCCGGGCCGATGCCTTGCAGGCCACCATCGAGGCCGCCGGGCCGGACGGTGCCCGCTGCCTGGCCGTGCCGACCGATGTGGGCGACCCTGCCTCGGTCGATGCATTGTTCCGGGCCGTGCAGCAGAAGTGGGGCCGCTGCGACCTGCTCTTCAACAATGCGGGCCGTGGCAGCCCCGCCGTGGATTTCGACGAGATCGCGCTGGAGGACTGGTTCGGCACCGTGGCCGCCAACCTGAACGGCGCCTTCCTCTGCGCCCAGGCGGCCTATCGCATGATGAAGCACCAGAACCCGCGCGGCGGCCGCATCATCAACAACGGCTCCATCAGCGCCCATGCGCCGCGGCCCTTCTCGGCGCCCTATACGGCGACCAAGCATGCCATCACCGGCCTGACCAAGTCGCTGAGCCTGGACGGCCGCCAGTGGGACATCGCCTGCGGCCAGATCGACGTCGGCAATGCCGCCACCGAGATGACGGAGCGCATGTCCAAGGGCGTGCCGCAGGCCAATGGCACGATGATGGTGGAGCCGCGCATGAATGTGCGCCATGTCGGTGAGGCCGTGCTGCACATGGCCTCCCTGCCGCTGGACGCCAATGTGCAGTTCATGACGATCATGGCGACCCAGATGCCCTTCGTGGGCCGCGGCTGAGAGCGGGGAACGGGGGGGCGCGGGAGCCGCTCCCCCCGGCATCAGGGGAATTGGGGCAGGCAAGACAGGCACTGCCCCATTCCTGACGCCTGAAGATCCCGCAGCCAGGCCACATGGAGCTATGCCTGGGACAGGCTTGGTAACCCAAGCTGAAGCGGAGCAGCAAAAACTACAACTTAGCAGATTTATAATATTTTCCATCGTCTCAGATGAAAACGCAAGCGGGTTCCAAGCATTACCCTGGCACATCCGGCGCTTCTATTCGCCGGCAAGAACAGGGAGACCAGTATGCGAGCCAGCACGACGACCATTGCACTTGCCGCCGCCCTTCTCGTCGCCCCGGCTGCCATGGCGCAGTCTCAACAGGGCACGACGGGCGCCGCGCCAAGCCAGGGCACCATGGCCCCGGCCACTCCCGGCACTGGCACAGGCACCACCACCGCGCCCGGCATGAACCCGCCGGCCACCGGCACGCCGATGGGCACGACCAATAATACCGGCGCCACCGGCAGCGACAGCCGCCCGCCGACCACGACGACCCCCGCCGCCGGCGCCAACAGCTTCACCGAGAGCCAGGCGCGCCGCCGCATCGAGGAAGCCGGCTACACCGATGTGAAGGAGCTGCGGAAGGACGACCAGGGCGTGTGGCGCGGCCGCGCCATGCGTAACGGCACGGAGGCCAGTGTCGGCCTCGATTTCCAGGGCAAGGTGGTCACCGGGGATAGCGCGGCGCGCTGAGGCGCGCCCGCTCCGCCACCCGCGACCCCTTTCAGAAAAGGCAGAACTCCATGCAGGACAAGATCATCACCCGGATGTTCGACACCCGCGAGCACGCGCTCGCCGCGGTGCGCGATCTGGAAGCGGCTGGCTTCTCACATGACGATCTCGGCATCGTCGCGAGCAATGCCGACAACACCGGCCTGACGGATACGACCGCCACGCATCACGACGCGGCCGACAAGACCACGTCCGGCACCGGCATCGGCGCCACGCTGGGCACCCTGGTCGGCGGCGGCGCTGGCCTAGCGGCCGGCCTGGGTGCCATCGCCATCCCCGGCATCGGCCCAATCGTCGCGGCCGGCGCGCTGGTGGCGGCGCTGACCGGCGCGGGTGCCGGCGCGCTGGCGGGAGGCCTGGTGGGCAGCCTGACCGGCCTCGGCGTCAGCGAGGCCGATGCCCCCATCTATGCCGAAGGCGTGCGCCGGGGTGGCAGCCTGGTGACGGTGCGGACCAATGATGCCCGCGCGGCGGAAGCCGAGAGCATCCTGGCGCGGCACAACCCGGTCGATATCCGCAACCGCGAGGCCGATTACCGCGCCAGCGGCTGGGATGGCTACAAGGATGACGTGGCGACGGACCGCGACAGCGTGACCCGTAACCCCACTCCTGTCGCCGGCTCCATCAGCGACCCGCTGGCGCCGGGCGGCATCCCGCATCCGCGCGTCTGACGGTCCGGCGGCATCCCGCCGCCGCCCCTGAAACAGGAAAGCCCCGGACCAGTGCCGGGGCTTTTCATGTGTGGACCGGTATCGCCGTCCCGGGCTACCGCGCGCGGGCGATGCAGAATTCCACCACTGCCGCCAGCGCGCGCTTCTCCGCATTGTCGGGGAAGTCCCGTAGCGCGGCGATGGCCGTGGCGCCGTATTCCCGCGCGCGGGCGATGGTATCAGCCAGAGCGTCATGCTTCTCCATCAGGGAGAGGGCGTGCCGGAGATCCGCTTCCTCCTCCTGCTGACGCTCCTCCAGCACGCGGCGCCAGAAGGTCTTCTCCTCCGCATCGCCGCGCTGAAAGGCCAGCAGCACCGGCAGGGTGATCTTGCCCTCGCGGAAGTCGTCGCCCACCGTCTTGCCCAGCGTCGCCTGCTCGGCCGAATAATCCAGCGCGTCATCCACCAGCTGGAAGGCGATGCCGAGGTTGCGGCCGTAGCTGTCCAGCGCCTCGGCCTCGCATTGCGGGCGGTCGGCCACCACGGCGCCGACGCGCGTGGCGGCGGCGAAGAGCGCGGCGGTCTTACCCTCGATCACGTCCAGATACTGCGCCTCGGTCGAGGCGGTGTCGTTCTGGATGACCAGCTGCAGCACCTCGCCCTCGGCGATGGTGGCGGAGGCACCGCAGAGGATGCGGAGCACCTCCAGGGAGCCGTCCTCCACCATCAGCTCGAAGCTGCGGGCGAACAGGAAATCGCCCACCAGCACGCTGGCCTGGTTGCCGAAGACGGCATTGGCGCTGGCCCGCCCGCGCCGCAGGTCGCTCTCATCCACCACGTCGTCATGCAGCAGCGTGGCGGTATGGATGAACTCGACGCAGGCGGCGAGCCGCACATGCCGGTCGCCGCGATAGCCGCACATCCGTGCCGCCGCCAGCGTCAGCAAGGGCCGCAGGCGTTTGCCGCCGGCCGCGATCAGATGCGCGGCCAGTTGCGGGATCAGCTGCACCGGGCTCTGCATCCGCGCCAGGATCTGCCGGTTGCAGGCATCCAGATCCTCCCGCACCAGGGCGACCAGTGCGGTCAGCGCATCCTCCCCGGTGGTGGACGGGGCTTGTACGGCGGGGGAACTCACGCGGGCATTGACCTCTTCGCTGCGCGGGCACCATAGCCAGCGGGGTCCCCGCCAGCAAGCCAGCGTCCAGGGCCTGGTTTCTGAAATCACATCAAGGAGTTGCCGAGGCTATGCGGCTGCCGACGATCATCGCCCCGGGCGAGGCGACCGAGGACACGCTGCTCGGCGGCCGGGTGAAGCTGTGCCAGCCGCGCCAGGGGCTGCGCGCCGGGCTGGACGCAGTACTGCTGGCCGCCGCCATCCCCGCCAGGCCCGGGCAGACGGTGCTGGAAGGGGGCTGCGGCAGCGGCGCCGTCTTCCTCTGCCTCCTGGCTCGCATGCCTGATCTGCGTGTGCTGGCGGTGGAACGCGAGCCTGATCTGGCGGAGCTGGCCCGGCATAATGCGGCGCTGAATGGCTGGGCGGACCGGGTAACGGTGCTGGAGGGCGATATCGCCGACCCCGCCCTGCTGCGCGGCCAGCCGCGCCCGGACCATGCCTTCGCCAACCCCCCCTACTGGCCCGGCGGCACCGCGCCGCCCACCCGGCTTCGTGCCGGCGCCACTCATGCCGGCACCGGTCCGGGGCTGGAGGACTGGGCCGATGCCCTGGCGGCACCGCTGGCGCATAAAGGCACTCTGACCTTCGTGCTGCCCGCCGCCCGCTTCGCCGAGGCCGCCATTGCCCTGCGCGGTGCCCGCTGCGGCGGCGTCTCCCTGCTGCCGCTCTGGCCGCGCGCGGGGCAGCCGGCGCGGCGCGTGCTGGTGCAGGCGCGCAGGCATGGCCGCCAGCCCGACCACCTGCATCCCGGCTTGGTGCTTCATGACGAGTCCGGCTGGACCCGGGATGCCGAGGCCGTGCTGCGCGGGGCGGCCCCGCTGGCGATGCGCGAGGCCTAAGCGCGCCCGCGCCCTTAGCGGCGCCGCTTGGCGTAGATAACGCCGAGGCCGAGCAGCGCGATGCTGAACAGCATCAGCGAGGCCGGCTCCGGCACCGGCTCCGGCTTGGCCGATCCTTCCACGAAGCGGCCAAAGGCGAAGCCGTTCGCGCCGGCGGCGGCGTGGATGGTGAAGCCGAGGACATCATCCCCCAGCCAGCCGAAGAACTTCGCCCCACCCATGCCATCGATGGACTGGGAGATCTTGGTGCCATCGTCCAGCAGGACATCGACGACATAGATGCCAAAGGCATTCGGCTCGATCTCCAGCCCGAACCCGGTGAGGTCGGCACCGAGATTGACGGAAAGCGTATCGCCAAAATAGGCGAAGACGGTGCCGGTATAGCCACCTGACCAGCTGGACCAGCTTGTGCCCACCGTGCGCTTTTGCACCGGGGCGCTGAAGCCAAGCGCCGTATTACCCAGCAGGGAGAGGCTTGAGGTGGTGGTGAAGTCATCCCCGTTGAAATTCGTCGTCTCGGTGAAGGCGCCGGCGGCTGCCTCCCAGGTGGCGCGGCTGGTTTGGACCGCAGCGGCCTCAGCCATACCGATCGTGCCCAGGCTCAACGTTCCAGCAGCGACCGCGGCAACAAGGGCTTTCTTCAGACCGACAGACATCGGCACCTCCACTCAGAATTACTGTGGTGCAGCCTGGAGCAACAGCCGTGCCAGCCTAAAAAATCAAATATTTATAGTGCGTTAACGATGATCATCAGCATCATTTTCCGGGACGTGTAAAAATTCGTTTGACGTTACATATACGTCGCGAAATTTACAGGAATGTCACGCCGAAGCTCTTTACGGCCCTGCTGATGGGCCGGAGACTGGGTGCCATGTCCAGCCTCTCCACGCGTCTCGACCGCTGCCTCCAATCGCTTCCACAGGCCTTTCCCGGTCCGGGTGGCGCGGTGGCGGTGCTGCGGCAGGGCGAGGTGCTGCTGCGCCATGGCTGGGGTTGGGCCAATGCCGAACGCCGCATTCCCTTCACGCCTCGGACGCTCTTCCGCATCTGCTCCATCAGCAAGCAGTTCACCTGCGGCCTCCTGCTGGACAGCTTCGCCGATCCCTCGGTGCTGGACGCCGATCTCCGCGCCCGCCTGCCGCTGCTGGAGGATGCCCCGCCCGGCCTGCTGCATCTCTGCCACAACCAGTCCGGCCTGCGGGACTACTGGGCCGTCGCCATGCTGCACGGCTCGCCGGTCGAGGCCCCCTTCGGCGACCCGGAGGCGGCGCGGCTGATTGCCGGCACACGCCGCCTGCATTTCGCGCCGGGCACGCGCTATTCCTATGTGAACCAGAATTTCCGCCTCATCAGCGACATCCTGCAGGAGCGGCTGGGGCGCGGCTTCGGTGAATTGCTGCGCGAGCGGATCTTTGCCCGCGCCGGCATGGAGACCGCCCTGCTGGCCGCCGATACCCGCGCGATGCCCGATGGCACCGAAGGCTACGAGGGCAGCCAGGCCGGCGGCTTCCGTGCCGCCGAGAACCGCATCCTCTGGACCGGCGACGCCGGCATCGGCGCCAGCCTGGACGACATGATCGCCTGGGAGCGCTTCATCGACGCGACGCGGGACGAGCCGGAGGGCCTCTACAACCGCCTCTCCGCCCCCACCGCCTTCGCCGATGGCAATCCCGCCAGCTATGGCTTCGGCCTCAGCCGCGGCACCGTGCTGGGCCGGCCCGTCACCGGCCATGGCGGCGCGCTGCGCGGCTGGCGCAGCCAGCGCCTGCATATGCCTTCCGAGCGGCTTTCGGTGGTGGTGCTGTTCAACCACCTCTCGGACCCCCATGCGGCGGCGCTGCGGTTGCTGGCCGCGGCCCTGGATGAAGACCTGCCCCCGGCCACCACGGCCGGCCTGCCCGCACCCACCTGGACCGGCGCCTATGTCGAGCCGGAGACCGGCCTCTCCGCGCGGGTGGAGGCCCTGCCGGAGGGCCAGGTTCTGCTGCGCTACGGCCATTCGCCGGAGAAGCTGGACCTGCAGGCCAATGGCACCGCCGCCGGCCCCGCCCGCACCCGCCTGCGCCCCGCCGGGGACGGGCTCTGGATGGAGCGCCCGCAGGAGAACCAGTCCAGCCGTCTCATCCCCGCCACCGGCGCCCCGGCGCTGGATGCCGCCGGCCGCTATCGCTGCGCCGAACTGGAGGCCGAGCTGACGGTCGAGGATGCCGGCGGCGCGCTCTATGGGGCCTTTTCCGGCTTCCTGGGCCAGGGGCGGATGGAGTTGCTGGACCCCATCGCGGCCGACCTCTGGGCCCTGCCCTGCCCACGCGCCCTGGATCACGCCCCGCCCGGCGACTGGACCCTGGCCTTCCGCCGGAATGGCGCCGGCCGGGTGACGGAGGTGGAGGTCGGCTGCTGGCTGGCACGGGGGCTGACCTACCGGCGCGCCTAGCGCCCGCATCCGCCCCGCCGCCACGGCGTTATCCCGGCATGGCCCTGCCCGAGACGCTGCTCTTCACCGATGACGGACGCTTCCCCAACTCGCCCCTCCCGCTGCTGCTCTACCGCGCCGCGCTGCCACCGGAGGCGGCGGCCATGGAAAGGGCCTTCGCCGCCAATGGCTGGTCCAACGCCTGGCGCGACGGCATCTTCGACTACCACCACTTCCACAGCATCGCGCATGAGGTGATCGGCATCGCCGCCGGTGAGGTGCAGGTCGCCTTCGGCGGCCCCTCCGGCCAGACGGTGCCGCTGCGGGCGGGCGATGTGGCCGTCATCCCCGCCGGGGTCGCGCATCGCAACATGGGTCAGAGCCCCGACCTGCTGGTCGTCGGCGCCTATCCCGGCGGCGCCGATTACGACATCCGCCGCGGCGACCCGGCCGAGCACGCGGCGGTGCTGCGCGCCATCACCGCCGTGCCGGTGCCGGAGGCCGACCCGCTGCTGGGCCGCCAGGACGGCCTCGACAGGATCTGGCGCGCCGCCCGGACCTGCTGAGGCCGGATACAGGATCTGCCCGCGCATGCGGGGATGCGGTAGGAATAGCCGATGCTTCTCCCCTCGCGCCGCCGCCGCCCTTTCCTGCATCTGCGGCGAAACAGCCGGGCCCCGGTCTGGGTATCCCTGCTCTGGCGCATCCTGCTGGTGCTGGTCCTCATCGCCATCGCCGTCGCCATCCAATGGATCGACCGGAGCGGGTTGAGGGACAATGTCGACGGCGAGGTCAGCTTCGCCGACATCATCTATTTCACCATGATCACCATCACCACGGTGGGCTATGGCGACATCGTCCCGGTCACGACGCGCGCGCGGCTCTTCGACGCCCTCCTGCTGACTCCGATCCGCCTCTTCCTGTGGCTGATCTTCCTGGGCACCGCCTATGACTTCGTTCTGAGACATCTCTGGGAGAAATGGCGCATGGGCATGATCCAGCGGAACCTGCGCGGCCATACCGTGGTGGCGGGGCATGGCACCAGCGGGGCGGAGGCCGTGAGCGAGCTGCTGCGGCGTGGCACCTCCCCGGATTCCATCGTCGTCGTCGACCCCCGCACCCTGGCGTTGGAAGCCGCCGCCGCGCGCGGCCTGGCGGTGCTGGAGGGCGACGCCACCCGCAATGCCACGCTGGAGGCGGTGCAGATCAACCGCGCCGCCTCGCTGATCGTCTCCGCCGGGCGGGACGATACCTCGGTCCTGATCGTGCTGACGGCCCGCCGGCTGGCGCCGCATGTACCGATCAGCGTGGTCATCCGCGCCGAGGACAACGAGCCACTGGCCCGGCAGGCCGGCGCGGATACCGTCATCAATCCCGCCAGCTTCGCGGGACTGCTGCTGGCGGGCTCCACCAACGGCCGGCATATCGCCGCCTACCTCGCGGACCTGGCCTCCGCCGGCGGCAGCATCTCGCTGCGCGAACGGCAGGTGACGCCGGACGAGGTCGGCCGGCCATTGACGGCGATCCAGACCGGCCTGGGGGTGCGGGTGTACCGGAAGGACCGGTATTTCAGCTTCTCCGACCCGGAAATCCGCAGCCTGCAGCCCGGCGACACGATCGTGGAGATCGTCTCCCACCGGGAATGAGATGGCCGGGCGCCCCTGGGCGGCCCCGGGCCGGCGTTGCGCCCGTCCCGCCCCTGTTCTACCAGTCGGCTCCTGCTCCTCCGGCAAACGGGTGCTGACCACGGCATGGCCTCTTCCCTCATAGATCCGGATTCGCTGCTGCAAGTGGCGGACAGCCACCGCGCCGCGCGCGACTGGCTGGCGGCGGCCGAGGCTTATCGCCAGTTCGTGATCCTGCGTCCGGATGCCTGGCAGATCCTGGTCCAGGAAGGCCATTGCCTGAAGGAAGCCGGCCATGTGGCCGAGGCCCTGGCCCGCTACCGCGATGCCGAGGTCCATGCGCCCGAGGATGCCGACCTGCAGGTGCAGATCGGCCATGCCCTGAAGGTGCTGGGCCGCTGGCGGGATGCCGCCCGCACCTATGCCCGTGCTGCCGCCATGGCGCCCGGCAACCGCGACGCCCGGCGCGAGGCCGATGCCACCGCCGAATGGCTGACGGGGCCGGAGGTCGAGGCCGCCGACCGCGCGGTGCTGGCGGGCGACGAACCTGGCTGGAGCCTGCCGGCCGAGCCTGTGGCGAAGACCCAGATCAACCTCGTCTTCGACATCACGGATGTCCTTCTCTACTTCAACGACCGCCGCACGCCCACGGGCATCCAGCGCGTGCAGATCGGCATCGTCTCCCGCGCCCTGGCCGGGGCGCCGGCGGGCATGGGCATCACCCTCGCCTGCTTCGACCTGCGGGAACGCTGCTGGCGGGCGGTGGACCGCAACGGCTTCCTGCGGCTCTGCAACCTCGCCGCCTCCGGCTCCGACCCCGCCGATGGCGACTGGACGCGGCTGCGCGACGCCATGCGGCGGCGCGTGAACAACATGCCGCCGCTGCGGTTCCCGCGCGATGCGCTGCTGGTCAATCTCGGCAATTCCTGGAGCATGCCGGATTACTTCCGCGTGCTGCGGATGGCGCAGCGGGAGAGCGGGCTGCGCTACGTGCCCTTCGTGCATGACTGCGTGCCGTTGATCGTGCCGGAACACTGCCTGAAGCCGCTGGTGCAGGACTATGTGCGCTGGTTCGGCGCGCTGAGCCTGCATGCCCATGGGCTGCTCTGCAATTCCGAGAATACGCGCCGCGATACCGAGCGCTTCATCGAGGCATTGCTGCCCGGCACCACCCCGCCTGCCCATGTGGTGCGGCTGGATGCCGATCCGCGCGGGCTGCTCCCGCCTCCCGGCCCGGCGGCGGAGACCAGCCTCGCCGCGTTGCGCCAGATCCGGGAGGGCGAGAGCTTCGCCCTGTTCGTGGCCACGCTGGAGAGCCGCAAGAACCACCTGCTGGTCTTCACGGGCTGGCTGAACCTGATCCGCAAGCACGGGCCGCAGGCGGTGCCGCGGCTGGTCTGCGTCGGCAAGCCCGGCTGGCATGCCGAGGCGGCGATGAACCTGCTGCGCAACGCACCGGAACTGCAGGGCCATGTGCTGCTGATGCCGCAGGTCTCGGATCAGGAGCTGGACGCGCTCTACGACCGCTGCGCCTTCACCGTCTATAACAGCTACTACGAAGGCTGGGGCCTGCCGATCACTGAGGCGCTGGCGCATGGCAAGATCGTCGTCACCCCCGCGCATTCGGCGCTGACTGAGGCCGGTGGCGATGCTGCCCTCTATTTCGCCCCGCAGAGCCTGCCGGAACTGACCGCCACGCTGGAACGGCTGATGCTGGACCCAGACTACCGCGCGGCGCGGGAGGCAGTGGCGCGGCAGAAGGGCCGCCCGCGCAGCTGGGACGCCGTGCGGGACCACGCGCTGGAGGCGCTGGGTGCTCTGGCCGCCCGCCCGGCGCAGCCGGCGCTGGACCGCGTGGCGCTGGAACTCGGCCGCCGCTACGGCCTGCAACGCCAGGACAATACCGAGCTGGCGCTGGAACCCGTGATGGCCGACCTGGTGCGGGAAGGCCCGGGCTGGTACCCGCAGGAGGATTGGGGCGTCTCCTGCGCCGCCGGCATCGCCACCCTGCGCCTGCCGCTGCCGGACGGGGCCGCCGGCGCGCCGCTGCGCCTCTACCTGGAGATGGAGGCCCCCGCCCGGGCCATGGAGATCGGGCTGCGCTTCAGCAGCGACGGGGGTCCGGCCACGCTGTTCACGCTGCCCTTCCGGGCGGAGGAGAGCGCCACCTGCGTCTTCGACCTGCCCGCCACCGCCGCCCATGTGCTGGAAGCGGAAATCGACAGCGGCGAAGGGCTCCACGCTCTGCGGCAGGGCGAGGCCAGGCGCCTCGGCATCGGGCTGCGCGGCTTCATGCTGTGCCGGCAGGACGACCACCTCGCCCGGCTGGCCTTCCTGGAAAACCTGAACTTCGCAAGCGTGAGGCCGGAGTGAGCGAGATGACATCCCTTTCAGGTGCGCATGTGCTGGTCACCGGAGCGGCGGGCTTCATCGGCGCCCATCTGTGCCACCGCCTGCTGGCCGAGGGCGCGCGCGTCACCGGCTGCGACAACCTCAACCCCTACTACGACCCCGCGCTGAAGCAGGCGCGGCTGGACGGGCTGCGGCCGAATCCGCAATTCTCCTTCCATCAGCTGGAGCTTTCCGAAGCCGGCGCGCTCTCCGGCCTTTGGCGCGGTGCGAAGCCGGACTATGTCGTGCATCTCGCGGCACAGGCCGGCGTGCGCTATTCCATCGAGAATCCGCGCGCCTATGCCGCCGCCAATCTCGATGGCTTCCTGGAGGTGCTGGAGGCCGCGCGGGAGACGCCGGTGCGTCACCTCGTCTATGCCTCCTCCTCCTCGGTCTATGGCGCCAATACCAAGGTGCCCTTCAGCGAGCGGGACGCGGTGGAGCAGCCGGTCTCCCTCTACGCCGCCACCAAGCGCGCGAATGAGCTGATGGCGCAGACTTATGCCCATCTCTACCGTATCCCCGCCACGGGCCTGCGCTTCTTCACGGTCTATGGCCCGCTGGGCCGGCCGGACATGGCCTATTGGAGCTTCACGAAGGCGCTGTTCTCCGGCGCGCCGATCACGGTCTTCAACCACGGCCAGCTCTGGCGCGACTTCACCTATATCGACGAGATCGTCGAGGCCATCGCCCTCCTGGCCACGCGCCCGCCCGCCGAGCCTGACGAACCCGGCCGCGTCGCCCCCGCCACGCCGCACCGCATCTTCAACATCGGCAATGACACGCCGGTGAAGGTGGATGATTTCCTGGCGATCCTGGAGAAGCTGACGGGCCGCAAGGCGAACCGGCGCGACCTGCCGATGCAGCCCGGCGATGTGGAGCGCACCTGGGCCGATGTCTCCGCCCTCCGCGCCGCCATCGGCTTCGCGCCCCGCACGCCGCTGGAGGAAGGTCTGCGGCGCTTCGTCGAGTGGTTCCGGCAGTACCACCAGATCCGCTAGGCGCTTCCCTTCCGGCGGACCCCGCTCAACCCGCGCCGACCAGCTCCGCCTGTGCCGTCCGGCCGGCGGGCATGGCCGGGTCGAAGCGGACCACCGTGTCGCAGATCTCCAGCGCCGCGGCCCGGTGCGTGACGATCAGCGCGCCACGCCCCTCCTTGGCCAGCCGCGCCCGGAGCCGTTGCAGGACCAGCGTCTCGGTCGCGGTATCCAGCCCCTCCGTCGGCTCATCCAGCAGCAGCCAGGGCGCGGGGCGCAGCAGGGCGCGGGCCAGTACCAGCCGGCGGCGTTCCCCGCCCGAGAGGCGCGCGCCATTCTCGCCCAGCCAGCAGTCCAGGCCGCCGGGCAGCCGCGCCACCCGCTCCTCCAGCGCCACGTCGCGCAGCGCGCGCCACATCTCCGCCTCGTCGGCCTCGGGCGCCGCGAGCAGCAGGTTGTCCCGCACGCTGCCCGCCAGCAGCGCCGCGTCCTGCGGCGCCAGGGAGAAGCAGCGGCGGGCGGCCCCGGCGTGCAACTCCGCCAGGTCCATGCCGCCCAGGCAGACCTGTCCGGGGCTGGGTTCGCGCAGATGCAGCAGGGTCTCCAGCAGGCTCGTCTTGCCGCAGCCGGAAGGGCCGACCAGCCCCGCCACCGTGCCTGGCCGCAGGAAGGCGGCCGGCGCCTTCAGGCCGATGGAAGGCGGGTAGGCCATCGTCCGGCCCGGCACCTGCTCCGCCGCCTCGTCCGGCCGCAGCATGGTCTCCAGCCGTGCCTCGGCCTCCCGCACGCTGCCCCGACGCTCCAGCGCGCGGATGAAGCCGGCGGCGCCGTCCACGGTCATGGCCGCGCCCAGGGCGGCCAGCGCCGCCATCGGCAGGTTGGCCGGGTCCGACAATGCCAGGGCCGCCACCGCCGCCGTGCCGGTCATCCCGGCCTGCAGCAGCTCGAACCAGCCGGAGCCGGCCGTCGCTTGCCGCTGCGCCAGGGCCAGGTCGCCGCTGCGGCTCGCCGCGCGATCCGCGGCCCATCCCTCCAGCCCATAGGCCCGCAGTTCCGGCGCGGCGGAGAGCAGCATGGCCAGCTCGTCCTTCAGCCGGCCGGCGGCGCGCTGGGCCTCCCGCCCCCGTTCCTCCAGCCGCAGGGAAAGCCGCCACGCGCCCGCCACCGCCAGCGCCAGCGCCAGCGCGGCGGCCAGGGCCGGCCCGACGCCCGCCAGCAGCAGCAGCGCCACGCCCGAAAGCAGCGAAGCCAGCATCCCCCAGCGGGCGGAGCGCCGCACCAGGTCGGCTTCCAGCGCGTCCACATCGCCCACCAGCCGCGCCGTCGCCTCTCCGGTGGAGAGGGCCAGCGCGGTGGCGGGGGGCGAAGCCGCCAGCCCCCGGAACAGCGCCGGGCGCAGCCGCGCCAGCGCCCGCAGCGCCGCGTCATGCCCCACCAGCCGCTCGCCATAGCGGCTACCGGTGCGGATGATGGCCAGCAGGCGGATGACGGCGCTGGGCAGCATGTAGTTGAAGGCCATGACGGCGGCCTGCCCGGCCAGGCCCGCCAGCGCGGCGGCGGTGATGAACCAGCCGGAAAGCCCCAGCAGCACCACGGAGGCGATGGAGACCAGCGCGGCGAAGAGGCCGGCCAGGATCAGGCGCGGCCGCTGGCGCGCGCATTCGGCGGCGAGGATATGGCGAAGCGGCGTGGACATCTGGCGTCAATCCAGTCGGATGACGGCATCGGCCATGGCGGCCAGCCGTTCGGAATGCGTGGCGATCAGGGTGGTGCGGCGGCCCTCCCAGGCGGCGCGGCGGATCGTCTCGATCAGCGCGACCTCGGCGGCGGCGTCCAGGTGCGCGGTGGGCTCGTCCAGCAGCAGGATGGGTGCCGGCTTCAGCAGGGCCCGCGCCAGCGCGATCCGCCGCCGCTCGCCACCCGAAAGCCCGCTGCCGCGCTCATCCAGCCGCGCGTCCAGCCCTCCCTGCCTCCCGCGCAGCAGCGCGCCCAGCCCGGCCTGCTCGGCCGCCTCGGCCAAGGCCTCTAGCGGTGCGTCGCGCCGGGCCAGGGCGATATTCTCGCCCAGGCTGCCGGGGATGATCAGCGGCGCCTGCCCCATCCAGGCAATGGACGGCGCGAAGGACCCGGCCTCGGAAAGCGCCAGCCCGTCCACCAGCACCTCGCCCTCCGTCAACGGCGCCAGGCCCAGCAGCAGGTTCAGCACGGTGCTCTTGCCGGCGCCGCTGGGGCCCATCAGCGCCACCACCTGCCCAGGGCGGACATGCAGATTGAAATCGGACAGGGCCGGCCGGTCCTCGCCGGGATAACGGACGGTCACGCCCTGGAAGAGTATCTCGGGCGCCCGGTCCAGGACCGGCGCCGCGCCAGTGGGGGCGCGGGCGAGATCCTCCAGCACCATCAGCCGGTCGGCCGCCACCTCGGCCGCCTGCTTCTCGTGATAGGCGGCGGCCAGGCGGCGCATGGGCGCGTAGAATTCCGGCGCCAGCGCCAGCACGAAAAAGGCGCGGGTCAGGTCCAGCTTCTCCGGCACCGGGAAAGGCAGCAGGCCCAGCAGGTTGAAGCCGGCATAGACCGCTACCAGCGCCACGGAGAGCGCGGCGAAGAATTCCAGCGCGCCGGAGGAGAGGAAGGCGATGCGGAGCACGCCCACGGTGCGCCGCCGCAGCTCATCGGCCGCGCGGCCCAGCCGGCCGGCCTCCCGCTCCTCGGCCCCGAAGGCCAGCAGCACCGGCAGCGCGCGCACGCGGTCGGCGAAGAGTTCGGACAGGCGCGAGAGGGCTGAGAACTGCCGCCGCTGCGCATCCGCCGCCGCGCCGCCGGCCAGGGCCAATGCCAGGACGAAGGGCAGCAGCGTGAAGAGCAGGATGGCAGCACTGACCGGACTGGCCCAGGCCGCCGCCAGCAGGATGATGAAGGGCACCAGCGCCGCAGCGTGCCGGGCCGGCAGGAAGCGGGCGAGGTAGCCGTCCAGCGCCTCCACCTCATCCACCGAGGCATGCAGCAGGGCGCCGGTGGCCGGCCGCTGCCCCGGCGGGATGGCGAGGCTGGCCACCACCACCCGGCGGCGCAGCGCCGTCTTGGCGCGCCGCGCGGCCTCCGCCCCGGCGCGGATCGAAAGCTTGCCCAGCAGCCCCCGCGCCAGCGCCGCGCCCAGGCCCAGCAGCAGCCAGGGCACCAATGGCGCCAGCCCCTGCTCCGGCACCGCCGCCAGGGCATTCAGCCCATAGGCCAGCGCGGCGGCGAAGCCGATGGCCGCCAGCCCGTCCAGGCAGAGCAGGCCGGAAGCCACGGCGTTCCAGCGTCCCCCCTCGCGCGATGCGGTCCGGAGCCAGGCGCGGCGCCGGGCGGTGGTCTGCTTGTCGGGGGTGGGCTGGGACATGGCGGAGACATAGGCGCGGCGGCCTCGCAATGCCTTGATCAAGGTCAAGGCGGTGCCGGGCAACTGCACGTAACAAGCGCGCCGAGCAAACCGCGCCCTTGTCCGGTGCGGCGCTGCAACGGCGGAGCAAGCCATGGATCCCGGTGTCGTCGACCTATCACGACTACAGTTCGCGCTGACAGCGCTGTATCACTTCCTTTTCGTGCCCCTGACCCTGGGGCTCGCCTTCATGCTCGTCATCATGGAGAGCGTCTACGTGATGACGGGGCGCCAGATCTGGCGCACCATCACGCAGTTCTGGGGCACGATCTTCGGCATCAACTTCGTGCTCGGCGTCGCCACCGGACTGACGATGGAGTTCCAGTTCGGCACGAACTGGTCCTACTTCTCGCACTATGTCGGCGACATCTTCGGCGCCCCCCTCGCGATCGAGGGGCTGATGGCCTTCTTCCTGGAGGCCACCTTCGTCGGGCTGATGTTCTTCGGCTGGGACCGGCTGAGCAAGCTCGGCCACCTCTTCGCCACCTTCATGGTGGCGCTGGGTACCAACCTCTCCGCGCTCTGGATCCTGGTCGCCAATGGCTGGATGCAGAACCCCGTGGGCGCCGAATTCAACCCCGAGACCATGCGCATGGAAGTGGTGGATTTCGCGGCGGTGCTGCTGAACCCCATCGCCCAGGCGAAATTCGTGCATACCGTCAGCGCCGGCTATGTCATCGCCTCCGTCATGGTGCTGGGCATCTCCGCCTTCTACCTGCTGAAGGGCCGGCATGTCGGCTTCGCGCGGCGCTCCATGGCGGTGGCGGCGGCCTTCGGCCTCGCCTCCTCCCTCTCCGTCGTGGTGCTGGGCGATGAGTCCGGCTACGCGCTGACCGACAACCAGAAGATGAAGCTGGCCGCCATCGAGGCTGCCTGGCACACCGAGCCTGCGCCCGCCGGGCTGACGCTCTTCGGCATGCCCAACCTCCAGGACCGGCGCACCGAATACGCCGTGAACATCCCCTGGGTGCTGGGCGTCATCGCCACCCGCAGCCTCGACAAGGAGGTGACGGGCATGTCCGAGCTGGTGCTGCTGGCGCAGGAACGCATCGCCTCCGGCCAGCAGGCCTATGGCGCGGTGGAAGTGCTGAAGCAGAACCCCGAGGACCAGGAAGCCCGCGCCGTCTTCGCGCAGCATGGCCGCAACCTCGGCTACGGGCTGCTGCTGAAGAACTACGTGGAAGACCCGCGTGACGCCACGCCCGAGCAGATCGAGCTGGCGGCCTGGGACACCGTGCCGAACGTGCCGCTGATGTTCTGGAGCTTCCGCATCATGGCCATGATCGGCTTCGCCATGATCGCGCTCTTCGCCACGGCCTTCCTGCTCTGCTCGATGCGCCGCTTCGACCAGCGCTGGTTCCTGTGGCTCTGCGTGGCCGCCATCCCGCTGCCCTGGATCGCGGCCGAGCTGGGCTGGATCATCGCCGAGATGGGCCGCCAGCCCTGGGCCATCGAGGGTGTGCTGCCCACCTTCCTGGGCGTCTCCTCCCTCTCCCGCACCTCGCTCTGGATCACTCTGATCGGCTTCACCGTGATCTACGGCACGCTGGCGGTGATCGAGGTGGGCCTGATCCTGCGCACCGTGCGCCGCGGCCCCTTCGCGGCGCATGAGGATCCGCAGCCCGAACCCGGCGCGCTGCCCGCGACGCCGATGACCGCCTGAAGGAGGACGGGTCATGGATTTCCCCTTCGACTACGCCGGCCTGCGGCTGATCTGGTGGGGGCTGATGGGCGTGCTGCTCATCGGTTTCGCCCTCACTGATGGCTGGGACCTCGGCGTCGCCGCCATGCTGCCCTTCGTCGCCCGCACGGATGTGGAGCGGCGGATGGTGATCAACACCGTGGGCCCGACCTGGGAAGGCAACCAGGTCTGGTTCATCCTGGGCGGCGGCGCCATCTTCGCCGCCTGGCCCTTCGTCTATGCCGTCAGCTTCTCCGGCTTCTACCTCGCGATGTTCGTGGTCCTGGCGGCACTGATCCTGCGCCCCGTGGGCTTCAAGTACCGCTCCAAGAAGCCCGATGCCGCCTGGCGCGCGCGCTGGGACTGGGCGCTGTTCATCGGCGGCTTCGTCCCCGCCCTGGTCTTCGGCGTGGCGGTCGGCAATGTGCTGCAGGGCGTGCCCTTCTGGCTGAACAGCGACCTGCGGGCCTTCTACGACGGCCATTTCCTTGGCCTCTTCACCCCCTTCACCCTGCTCTGCGGCCTGCTCTCGGTGGCCATGATCGTGCTGCACGGCGCGGCCTTCCTGAGCATCAAGGTCGAGCGCGGCCCGGTGCATGACCGCGCCCGCGCCTTCGGCACCGTGGCGGCCGTGCTCTCGCTGCTGCTCTTCGCCGCGGGCTGGGCCTTCGTGGCCTATGGCGACATGGGCTTCCAGCTGACCAGCGCGGTGGACCCGGCCGGCCCCTCCAACCCGCTGCGCTCCGGCACCGTCGCCGCGGCCGGCGCCTGGCTGGCCAACTACCAGACCTATCCCTGGATGATGATCGCCCCGGCGCTGGGCTTCGGCGGCGCCGCCCTGGCGCTGCTGGGCATCCGCGCGGGCTGGGAAGTGCCGGCCTTCGCCGGTTCCTCCCTCTCGACCCTCGGCATCATCAGCACGGTCGGGCTGTCGATGTTCCCCTTCATCCTGCCCAGCTCGGTGGACCCGGCCTCCAGCCTGACGGTCTGGAACGCCTCCTCCTCCCACCGCACGCTGTTCATCATGCTGGTGGTCACCGTGGTCTTCCTGCCGCTGATCCTGGCCTATACCGCCTGGGTCTACCGGGTGCTCTGGGGCCGCGTGACCAGCCGCGACGTCGCCGAGAACCCCCACTTCTACTGAGGAGACAGGACCATGTGGTATTTCGCCTGGATACTGGGCCTCGGCCTGGCGGTGAGCTTCGGCGTGCTGAACGGCATCTGGCACGAGTTCCACCTGCCGCAGGAGGATGACGAGGCGCATCCCGCCTCCCACTGACCTCCCGCGCCGCGGCGGCCCCGGCCGCCGCGGCCACCCCGCCATGCGCTGCCGGCGGGTCCGATCTTCAAGACACGCCCCCCTTGCCCCGCTATAATGGCGGGCCGATCAGCCGGGGGGGGTGTTCGATATTTCGCGTCCATGCAACGACTGTAAGGTTCGCGACCAGTCTCTCTGCAGCAGCCTGAGCGACGAGGAACTGAGCAGCCTCAACAGCATCGGCCATAACCGCAAGCTGGAACGTGGCCAGACGCTGCTCTGGGCAGGGGACGAGGCTGCGCTCTGCGCCAACCTCCTCGAGGGGGTGCTGAAGCTCAGCGCCACCCTGCCGGATGGGCGGGAGCAGATCGTCGGCCTGCTCTACCCCGCCGATTTTGTCGGCCGTCCCTTCTCCGAGCAGGCCGAGCACACCGTCACGGCACTGACCGATGCCGAGCTTTGCGTCTTCCCCCGCAAACCCTTCGAGGAAGCGCTGGAGGAGCACAGCCGGATGGAGCGGCTGCTGCTGCGGCGCACGCTGGCGGCGCTGGACGAGGCCCGCAACCGCATGCTGATGCTGGGCCGCAAGACGGCCGAGGAGAAGGTGGCGAGCTTCCTGCTCGACATGGCGCTGCACCTGGGGAAGCCGGAGAGCCGCCCGGGGACGCCGGTCACCTTCGATCTGCCGCTGACCCGCGCGCAGATGGCGGATGTGCTGGGTCTGACGATCGAGACCGTCAGCCGCCAGATGACGCGGCTGAAGCGCGCCGGGCTGATCGACCTGCCCTCCGGTCGCCTGGTGACCATCCTCGACCGCGATGCGCTGGAGGAACGGGCCGAGGCCGCCTGAGCGGCCGGCGCGGCGGCCTCAGGGCTCCTGCAGGCTGCCCAGGGACTGGATCAGGATGCCGGCCGCGCGGCCGGAGAGACGCTGCCGCGCCAGCACCAGGATAGCCAGCTCCTCGAAGGCCATGGCGCGGCGGCAGCCGTCGAAAAAGCAGCGAAGCATATAGCCCATCGCCTCGGCTCCGATCGGGAATCCTTCCGGCCGGGCGGCCTGCAGCGCACAGCTCAGGTCCCGCGCATGCATCTCGTCCTGCGCGTGATGCCACCGGATACGCGCCAGCAGGCCACGCTCCAGCGGCGTGCTTCCCTGGCCGCGCAGCAGCGACGACAGGAAGGCATCCTCGCGCTGCTGATGCCGGCCCATCAGCGATTGCAGATCCCGGATCACCGCCTGCCGCTCCTCCGCGGCCGGCTGGCGCGGCAGGTCATCCGCGATCCGCTCCAGCCGGTCGCACAGGTTCCGCAGCGCCGCATGTTCCTCGGCCAGGACGCGGACCCGTTGCTCGAACTCGTCCCGCCAGCCGTCACAGAGCCGCAAGACCCGGCCCTCCTGCTGCGCTGTTTCCACCATCATTGCTCCTCCTGCCGCATCATCGTTAGCGGCACGGGGCATGGGCGGCATTGACACCGGTCAATCAAACATGCCGCCGTTGCGCTGGATCAAGGCGCCTCCGGTGCTGCGGGCGCAGCATCGGGCGATGGACGAATGGAATGACGCGGTCCAGGACCGCAGCCTGCTGGCCCTCGCCGAGGCGCGGGTGCCCCGCTACACCAGCTACCCCACCGCGGCGCAATTCGGCCCTGTGCTGGAAACGGATTACCGCGTCTGGCTGCGCGAAGGCATCGCTCCCGGCGACACGCTTTCCCTCTACGTGCATATCCCCTTCTGCCGGGATCTCTGCCTCTACTGCGCCTGCCATACCCGCCCTACCCGTTCGGCCACCCGCATCGCCAACTACGCGGAAGCCCTGCTAGCAGAAGCCGGGTTGCTGGCGGATGCGCTGCCGCCACATGCCGGCGTCTCCCATCTGCATCTCGGCGGCGGCACGCCCACCGCGCTCGGCGCGGAGGGGCTGCGCGCGCTGCTGGATGTGCTGCGCCGCCGCTTCCATCTCCGCGATGACGCGGAACTCGCCATCGAGCTGGACCCGCGCGTGCTGGATGCCGGCATGGCGGCGGCCCTGGGCGAGATGGGCTTCACCCGCGCCAGCCTCGGCGTGCAGGACATCGCGCCGGAGGTGCAGGCGCGCATCGGCCGCCCCCAGCCCAAGGAACTTGTGGCACTGGCGGTACGGCGGCTGCGCGAGGCCGGGATCGCCGGTATCAATATCGACCTGATGTATGGCCTGCCCGGCCAGACCACCGCGCATGTGGAGGCCAGCACGCGCTTCGCGGGGGAACTGGGCGCAGACCGTGTCGCCGTCTTCGGCTACGCGCATGTGGCCTGGATGCGGCCGCACCAGAAAGCGATCGATGCCAGCCTGCTGCCCGGCGTCACCGCGCGGCTGGAACAGGCGGAACGCGCAGAGTCCATCCTGTGCGAACTGGGCTACGAAGCCCTGGGCCTGGATCATTTCGCGCGGCCGGAGGACCCGCTGACCGCCGCAGCGCGCGAGGGCACCCTGCGCCGCAACTTCCAGGGTTATACCACGGACTGCGCGCCGGTCCTGCTGGGCCTCGGCACCTCCGCCATCGGCCAGCTTCCCGGCGGCTTCGCCGGCAACGAGCTGGATGAACGCCGTTACCGCGAGCAGATCCTCGGCGGTCATCTGCCGGTGGTGCGCGGCGCCGCCGTGACCGCGGAGGACCGGCTGCGCGCCCTGCTGATCGAACGCCTGATGTGCGACTTCGCGCTCGACCTCAACGCCGTGGTGTCAATGGATGCAGCGGCAGAAATGATCCTTCGCGATTCGCTGCATCGCATGGAGCCTCTGCTTCAGCAGGGCCTGGCGCGGCTTGATGGCGCGATGCTGCGGGTCACGCCGCGCGGGCGGCGCTTCGTGCGTCAGGTCGCGGCCTGCTTCGACGCCTATCTGGCCCCGGCGGCACAGCGACATTCCGCAGCGGTATGATCCTGATCAAAGACTGACGCGAAAAGGCGCCCTATGCGTCTCCATGCAAGCGGTGGCTTTGCCGCTTCATGATGAGAGAGACGATGAACAAGACCTACCGGATCGCATCGACCCTGGCGCTGGCGGCAACCATGCTGACCGCGCCCCTCGCCGCCCAGGCGCAGGAGCCGGTGCGCGGCAAGCAGGCGGGTGACCTCGTCCTGGGCTTCAGCGCCATTGGCGTCCTGCCGGAGAAGGGCGGCCGCGTCGACGCCATCGGCGGCAAGCCGGATGCCGGCAACAGCTATGTGCCGCAGCTCGACCTCACCTGGTTCGCCAGCCCCTATATGTCGCTGAACCTGATCGCCGCCACCACGCGGCATGACCTGAAGGTGCGCGGCTCCGCCATCGGGGATGTCGATCTGGGCCATGTCTGGGCACTGCCGCCGACGCTGACGCTGCAGTTCCACCCGCTGCCGGCCTCCCGGTTCAGCCCCTATGTCGGCCTCGGCGTGAACTACACCCTTTTCTATGGCGAAGGCGGCAGCCGCACCGCGCCGGTGGAGAAGGTGGATGTCAAGAACAGCTGGGGCTGGGCCCTGAATGTGGGCATGGACTACGAGCTCAACCCGCGCTGGTCCGTCAACCTGGACGCCAAGAAGCTGTTCCTGCAGCCCCATGCGGCCGTGAACAGCGGCGCCATCGGCGCGCGTGCCGACCTCGATCCCTGGATCTTCGGCGTGGGCCTCCGCTACCGCTTCTGACGGCAGGATCAAGGGCGGGGCCGGATGCCGGCCCCGCCTCTCCCCGGCGGGCCAACCCTGGCTGCGAGAGCGGCGGAGACCATGACAAGATGATTCGCCGCCACCTGGCCATCATCATCAGTAAAACCTTAGTCATCCCATAATGCTGTCCTGCAAGCCTTCGGCAGGAAGCAGAAAGTATCATCCCCTTCGCCGATTTGAGATGACACATCCGGTTTTTCTGTTTAGCACCACACTGCGGCATCTGATCCTGCCTCAGCGGCAGCTTCCATGATATTGAGACGCGGGTAGACAGCCCATCCATATTGCGGTAGTGATCCGTCAACCGCCCGGTGGCGGCACATTATTGTGGCTTTTTTGGGGCACAGCCGTTTCCGGCCGCGCTCATTCGCCAGTGCCCGCCGCCTGAGAAGAAACATCATGGAGGTGTGTGCCCCCGCCCGGCGGAGGGCAGACCGCATTGCATGCACATGGATATTGAGACGACCGGCGGCATTGCCGCCAAGACCTCCCCCGGGAGCGTCGTTCCGGCCGCCGCATCGGGCGAGGATATCGCCCAGCCTTCCGTTAAAATCGCCCTCCGCAACGTCTTCAAGGTCTTCGGCGACCATCCCGAAGCAGCGGTACGCATGGTCCATGAGGGCCATGGCAAGGATGAGATCCACGCCAAGACCGGCTGCACCGTCGGCGTGAACAATGCCAGCTTCGACATCCATGCTGGCGAGATCTTCGTGATCATGGGCCTCTCCGGCTCCGGCAAATCAACCCTGCTCCGCCTCATCAACCGCCTGATCGAGCCCAGCGCGGGCGAGATCCTGTTCGACGGCCAGGACATCACGAAGATGTCGAAGCGCGAGCTGATCGAGCTGCGCCGGCGCGACATGAGCATGGTCTTCCAGTCCTTCGCCCTGCTGCCCAACCGCACGGTG
The DNA here is from genome assembly GCF_017654485.1 of Roseomonas marmotae. Lineage (NCBI taxonomy): Bacteria > Pseudomonadati > Pseudomonadota > Alphaproteobacteria > Acetobacterales > Roseomonadaceae > Roseomonas > Roseomonas marmotae. Next base: position 2,678,805 of record NZ_CP061091.1, read on the forward strand.
CTGGACAATGCCTCCTTCGGCCTGGAAGTGGCCGGAGTGCCGGAGGCCGAGCGCCACGCCAAGGCCCTGGCGGCGCTGCAAGGCGTTGGCCTGGCCACCTATGCCGACAGCCGCCCCGACCAGCTTTCCGGCGGCATGAAGCAGCGCGTCGGGCTCGCCCGCGCCCTGGCGGGCGAGCCCAGCGTGCTGTTGATGGACGAGGCCTTCTCGGCGCTCGATCCGCTGATCCGCACGGAAATGCAGGACGAGTTGCTGCGCCTGCAATCCGAGCACAGCCGCACCATCGTCTTCGTCAGCCACGATCTCGACGAGGCCATGCGGATCGGCGACCGCATCGCCATCATGCAGCATGGCGTGGTGGTGCAGGTCGGCACGCCGGACGAGATCGTCACCAGCCCGGCCAACGACTATGTCCGTTCCTTCTTCCGCAATGTCGATGTCAGCCAGGTCTTCCGCGCCGGCGATATCGCGCGGGAGACGCAGGTGACGCTGATCGAGCGCCGGGGCATGACGGTGCATGCCGCGCTGGACCGGATGCGCCGCCACGACCGCGACATCGCCATCGTCGTCGGCCGGGACAAGAAGTATCACGGCATGATCAGCGCCGAGGCGCTCGCCCGCGCCGTGCGCAACGGCGTGGCCGACCCCTATCACAGCGCCTTCCTGCCGGATGTGCAGCCGATCGCGGCGGCGGACACCCTGTCCGATGTCATGGGGCGGGTGGCGCAGAGCCCCTTCCCGGTGCCGGTGGTGGATGAGAACCACCGCTATCTCGGCTCCATCAGCAAATCCGCTTTGCTCATGTCGCTCGATCGCTCCGGCAACTGAGCGGGGAGATCATCATGCAAGATATCGATCTGGGTATCGGCGACGCCGCCGATGCCGTCGTCAACTATATCCTCGATCATTTCACGCCCGCACTGGATGTCATCGCGGCCACCATCGGCTTCGTGACCGACGGCATCCAGGCCGGGTTGCAGATGCTGCCGATGCCGGCCGCCATCGCCATCGTCGTCCTGCTCGCGCTCTGGCGGGTCGGCTGGAAGTTCGCGGTCTTCGCGCTGGCCGCCCTGCTGCTGATCGCCGGCATGGGCCTCTGGGGCCGGATGATGGAAACGCTCTCCCTCGTCCTGGCCGCGACCGTCATCGCCATCGTCATCGGCGTGCCTCTGGGCATCGCCATGGCGCGCAGCAAGGCGGTGCAGATGGTGGCGCGCCCGGCGCTGGACCTGATGCAGACCATGCCGGCCTTCGTCTACCTGATCCCGGCCGCCATGTTCTTTGGCCTGGGCGCGGTGCCCGGCACCATCGCCACCGTCATCTTCGCCATGCCGCCGGTGGTACGCCTGACCAATCTCGGCATCCGCCAGGTGCATGCGGAGTTCATCGAGGCTGGCCTCGCCTTCGGCTGCACGCCCACGCAGCTGCTGATGAAGGTGCAGATCCCGAATGCCCTGCCCTCCATCATGGCCGGCATCAACCAGACCATCATGCTCTCGCTCTCCATGGTCGTCATCGCCTCCATGATCGGCGCGGGCGGGCTGGGCAATACGGTGCTGACCGGCATCCAGCGGCTGGATGTGGGCACGGGCTTCGAAGGCGGCCTCGCCGTCGTCGTGCTGGCCGTGCTGCTGGACCGCATCACCCAGAGCTTCGGGCAGAAGGGCTCAGGTTTCAGCCTGCGCCAGCTCTTCGCCGGGCGCCGCGACAAAGCGGCGCTCGAGGCTTGACCCGTACCGCCCCCTCCCTCCCCTCATTTCCGAAAGGGACCGCCATGCTGCTCAAGAAGCGTGAATTCCTCGGCGTGTCCGCCGGCCTGGCCGCCGCCTTCGCCACCGGCGTGGCGCATGCCCAGGCGGCGAAGCCCATCAAGCTCGGCTTCGCCGCCTGGGCCGATGCCGAATTCGTCACCAAGCTGGCCGCCCGGCTGATCCAGGACCGGCTGAAGACCAGGGTCGTGCTGGTGCAGACCGATGTCGCGCCGCTCTACCAAGGCATCACGCGCGGCGATGTCGATGCCATGCTGATGTGCTGGCTGCCGCAGACCCATGCCGACTACTGGAAGCGCGTGGATGGCAAGGCCGAGCGTCTGGGCACGCTCTATGGCGGTGCCAAGCTGGGCTGGGTGGTGCCGGCATATGTGCCGGAGAGCGAGGTCGCCTCCATCGCCGACCTGGCCAAGCCGGAAGTGCGAAGCAAGTTCGGCGGTCGCATCCAGGGCATCGAGCCCGGCGCGGGCCTGACGCGCCTCTCCAACGAAGCCGTCAAGGCTTATGGTCTTGACGACTACACGCTGCAGGAATCCAGCGAGGCCGCCATGCTCAGCATGATCGACCGCGCCCTGCGTCGCGACCAGTGGGTGGTGGCCACGGCCTGGAGCCCGCACTGGATGTTCGGCAAGTATGAGCTGCGCTACCTGGCCGACCCCAAGCAGGCACTGGGCGGGGAAGAAGAAGTCGTCGGCCTCGGCCGCCCCGGCCTGGGCAAGGACCGCCCGGAGATCGCCGCCTTCCTCTCCCGCCTGAACCTGCCGCTGAACGAGCTGGAAAGCGCGATGCTGGTGGCGCAGGAGAAGGATTACGACACCGCCGTCGCCCAGTATATCGAGCAGCACGCCGAACGCGTGAACGGCTGGTTCGCCCAGGGCTGATCCACGTCAGCCCGCCATGGCCGGGGGTCTTCCTCCCCGGCCGTCGCGGCGCCCCACTGGCCGCCTGGGCGCCGACATCCGCGGGACCTGTTCCTTCCCTTCCTCTCCGCAGGACATCCTTGCCTGCGCGGTCCCCGCACACCCGACCCGGCTGATGTCCTATTCCCCCGCTCAACACGCAGGAGTCTGCATGACGCTCAAGAAGCGCGAATTCCTTGGTCTGACCGCCGGCCTGGCCACGGCCCTGGCCACCGGCACCCTCCAGGCGCAACCCGCCAAGCCAGTGAAGCTGGGCTACGCGCCCTGGACCGATGCCGAATTCATCACCAAGCTGGCGGCACGGCTGATCCAGGACCGGCTGAAGACCAAGGTCGTGCTGGTGCAGACCGATGTCGCGCCGCTCTATCAGGGCATCATGCGCGGGGATCTGGATGCCGTGCTGATGTGCTGGCTGCCCAAGACGCATCGCGATTACTGGGCGCGGGCCGAGGGCAAGGTTGAGCGGCTCGGCAAGCTCTACACCGGCAAGATGGGCCTCGCCGTGCCGTCCTATGTACCGGAGGAGGAGGTCGCCAGCATCGCCGACCTGGCGAAGGCTGAGGTGCGCGGCAAGATGGGCGGCCGCATCCAGACCATCGAGCCCGGCGCGGGCATGACGCGGCTCGTGCATGAGACTGTGAAGGCCTATGGGCTCGACTACTCCGTGCAGGAGTCCGGCGAGGCCGGGATGCTGACCATGTTGCAGCGTTCCATCCGCGCCAAGGACTGGATTGTCTTCTCGGCCTGGAATCCGCACTGGATGTTCAACAAGTTCGACATCCGCTACCTCGATGACCCGAAGCTGGGCATGGGCGAGGAGGAAGACATCGTCGCTGCTGGCCGTCTGGGGCTCGGTAAGGACCGGCCACAGGTCGCGGCTTTCCTCTCCCGCATGAACATGCCGCTGGATGAATTGCAGAAGGCGATGCTGGCGGCGCAGGAGAAGGACATTGACGCGGTCGTCGACTGGTATGTCAGCGAACATGCCGCGCGCGTGGACGGCTGGTTCACGGCGGCCTGAGCCGCCTGTTCGCAACGGGGCGCGGTGGCACGGCTGCCGCGCCCCGTCGTGTCGTGGCGCGGTTGTCAGGCCGCGGCCATCACTGCCTCGCTATTCATCAGGTCAGCGTATTTCTGCCCCATATCGAAGAGGTTCGCCTCGTGCGGGCCGATCGCGCGGTCACCGACGCAGTCCGTGACGACGATGGTGCGGAGGTTATGGGCCACCGCATCCACCACCGTCGCGCGCACGCAGCCGGAGGTGGTGCAGCCTACCACCAGCAGCGTATCCACCCGCTTCCACAGCAGCCAGCCGACGAGTTCCGTCCCGAAGAAAGCGGAAGCCTGGCGCTTGCGGATCACCAGTTCCCCCGGCGCCGGGGTCAGTTCCGGCACGATCTGGCTCAGCGGGCTCGTCTCGGTCAGCTTGAGCAGCCCCGGAGACTTGCGCGTGAAGGCACCGGCATCGGAGCCGTCGTCGGCATAGACCACGCGAGTATGCGCCACCGGCCAGCCACGGGCCCGCGCATGCGCCAGCAGCGGCACCGTACGCGCGATGGCCGGCTTGATATTGCCGCCGCCGAAATGCTCCGGGTCCGTGAATCCCTCGACGAAATCGACGATCACCAGCGCCGGGCTCAGGCCCATGCCGACCGAGGCGCCCATGCCCTGCTTGCTGTAGATATCCAGCTCACTCATGTCACGCCTCCGGGCGGAGAGGAAAGCCTCCGCGGCATGTTCAGAATTCCGACAGCAGACGCCCGAAGCCGTCCATCTGGTCGTTGATGTTGTTGGCGCGCAGCGCGTGCCAGTAGGTCGCGGTATTAATGGCGACCACCGGCTTGCCCAGCCAGAGTTCCGCCGCCGCCGCAAGCTTCACCATGGAGAGGTTGGTGCCGACCTGCACGATGGCATCGACATCGTCACCGTCCAGCTTGAGGATGGTCTCCCGGAGCCGCTCGCTGGACACCTCGGCGATCGCGATCCAGGACGGGCATTGCAGCGCGATGTCCCGCACAACGCTGAAGCCCATATCGCCAAAGTAGCGCGTGACTTCGGTGTTCATCGACGGCCAGTACGGGGACAGCACGGCGAGGCGGCGGATATTGCCGTAGCGGTTGAGCGCCGCCGTGCAGGCGTGGCTGCCAACGCTGATGCGCAGGCCCGATTCTTCCTCGACCTCCTTCACGAAGCGGTCGGCACCCTTGGCACCGTCGAAGAAGGTCACGGCCGACATGCCCATCACCAGATGGTCCGGCTTGCAGGTCATGACGCTACGGACGGCATCCAGCGTATTGCCGGCGATGACCTCAGCACCGGCCCGGAAGGTCTCGTTGCTGATGGCATTGGCATTGGGCGTGAAAATGCGGCTGTAGTGGTTCGTCACGCCATGCGGCCGCATGTCGTCGAAATCCGGCTGCACGATCGTGTTGGTGGACGGCCCCAGCACGCCGAACTTGGCGCGCCAGCCCTGTGCGTCAGGCATTCTCGAACACTCCTTGATGGAACGACACCCATCCGAATCTCGCCGGTCGCTGTCATTCGGTCATAGGCATTCTGGCATGGCTCATGCATCATGCGAACCACCAAAAACATTGAGGTCCAGACAATGCCTCTCGCATTTCCGCTCCGCCGCCGCGCTCTGCTCGCGGCCCTGCCCCTGCTGTCAGCGCCTGCGGTTTTGCGGGCCCAGCCTGCCTGGCCGTCCCGGACCATCCGCTTCATTAATCCCGGCCCCGCCGGCGGCGCCGGCTCCGTTACGGCGCGCATCGTCATGGAACGGGTCAGCGCCATCCTTGGCCAGACCATCGTCATCGACGACCGCCCAGGCGCCGGCACCAATATCGGCATGACTGCGGTCGCCCAGTCGGCGCCGGATGGCTATACGCTCGGCCTCAGCTCGATCGCCAGCAACGCGGTCAACAAGTGGATCTATAAGGACATGCCCTTCAACCCGGACCGCGACTTCGCGGCCGTGTCGTTGATGGTGCTGGTGCCGAACATCATGGTGGTGCCGGTCTCCACCCCTGCCGACACCGTCGCCGAGTTCATCGCATACGGGAAGAAGCGCGGCTCGATCGATTTCGGCTCGGTCGGCGCTGGCTCCTCCCAGCATCTGGCCGGCGCGCAGTTCGCCCTGGCCACCGGCATCGACATGCAGCATGTGCCTTATACGAATTCGGGCCAACTCAACACGGATCTTATGGAAGGCCGCACGCAGGTGGTGTTCCAGTCCATCTCCGCCGTGGCGGAAATGGTAAAGTCCGGCCGCATGAAGGCTCTGGCCGTGACCGGCACGCAGCGCCTCGACGCTTTCCCCGAGCTTCCGACTCTTGTTGAAGCCGGCGTCGACATCACCTCCACCGGCTGGTTCGGCGTGGTCACCCCCGCGGGCGTGCCGGACCCGATTCTCGACAAGCTGCACCAGGCCGTTGTCGCGGCAATCGCGGATGATCAGGTTCGCCAGAAACTGAGCATGCTGGGCTCCGTGCCCCGCAGCAGCCCGACCCGTGAGAACTTCGCCGCTTTCATGCAGGCTGAAACCATGAAGTATCGGGATGTCATCAAGGCATCCGGCGCTAGCGCCAACTGAGGCACGGGAAAGGCCGCCACGGAAATACCGTGGCGGCCCGGTTACCCTCGCGGATCGGGGCGAAGCCGGAAGGCTCCGCCCCGAATTTTTTCAGGCCACTTCGTCCAGTGCACGCAGCGAAGCAATCATGGAAGTCTTCATCAGGTAGTCCTTGTGACGGACAGGATCATTCGCCACGGAACGCAGATCATCGAGCGCGGCACGACGCACTTCGGGGTCGCGCTGGTTCAGCGTCGCGCGATTCCGCAGGGCCTGCTGCTGCACCACGTCCAGGGCCACCTTGCGCCGCTGCCGCTCATAGCGGCCTAGCAGCGCGGCGTTCTCGCCCTTCCAGACGCGCGTCAGCTTCTCGGCCAGGTTGAAAGCATCGTGGATGCCGCCGTTCATGCCCATTCCACCAAGCGGGTTGTTCACATGCGCGGCGTCGCCCGCCAGCAGCACGCGCCCCGTGACATAACGCTCCGCCACGCGCTCATGCACGCGGTAGGCGGTGCGGTGCTTGATTTCGTAATCCCCGCTCTTCGGCAGCACTTCCTGCATGCGCTGCTGGATGCGCTTGTCGGACAGCATCACCTCTTCCGGCTCATTCGCATCCGTCGGCAGCAGCAGGCGCCAGACGCTGCGGGTCCGCAGCAGCACGAACCATTCGTCGGGGTCGGAGATATAGGCGATGTTGGTGAGGCCCTCCATCGCCTCCTGATATTGGAAGGTCGTCGAGCAGGTCAGGTAGAGTTCTGGAATCGTCTGCCCGTCGAAGCCGATGTTCATGGCCTTGCGGACGGCGCTGCGCGCGCCGTCGGCGCCGATCAGCCAGGAACCCTTCAGCGATTCCTGCGTGCCGTCCGCGCGCTCCACCACCAGCGTCACGCCATCCGCGTCCTGCGTCGCATCCACGGCGCGGGCGTCATAGATAAAGTTCACGGCCGGGTTGGTCGCCAGGCGGTCGCGCAGCAGGCGCGTCAGGCGCCACTGCTCGCATTGCAGGCGGTAGGGGTGGTTGGTCTCGCCCTTCAGCAGCGTCAGGTCGAAGGTCGCCACCGGGCCGTCGCGCCGGTCCCGGAACTGCCACTGGGGGCAGATCAGCCCCTGCTCCACCAGGATGGAGGAGATGCCGAAGCGGTCCAGCATGTCCAGCGTGGGCGGATGGAAGGTGGAGGCCCGCAGCCCGTCCGGCAGGTCGCGCTCAGCCTCGACGATGGTGACCGGGATGCCCTCCTCCGCCAGCGCGGCGGCGGCCACCAGGCCGACCGGGCCAGCGCCGGCCACCAAAACCGGGGCCACCCGGCCAGCGGCCTTCAGGGAGGGAGAAGCCAGATCATTCGCCACGGTGCTGCACCTTCTCGACCGACGGTATCATCCGGACCCCGCCAGCCCGCGCGCCCGAAGCCAGGGCACCACTGTGCCGGCACGGAACCACAGGGCTGCCGTCAAAGCCCCCACGGCGGCGAAATCCCCGACCATTGTGTACAACTCCGCAGCCCATTGCACGTACCAAATGGCTTGCACCGTGCATTTTTGCCCGAAGGTTGTCGCCGGCCTGCTGAAATCAGCGTCGTTCAGCCCCTGGCCTTGCCTTCATTGTGTACAATATTTTCGGACCGCTCGATCTCCGCCACGAGGCTGGCGGGGCGCGTGCTGTTCAGATGCGCGCTGACCACCAGCCCCGCCCATTCGGCGTTGCGGGCGGCCAGGGCGTCGATGATCTCCCGGTGGTAGCGGTTGGAACGGTCGATATTCACCCATTCATGCATCCGGTACTGCTTCAGCAGCACCAGCGGCACCTGGATGGCCCGCCCCAGCATCCCCTCCAGCCGGCGGGACCGCGCGGCGCGGATCATGACGGCGTGGAACTCCGTGTTCAGCGTGGCGAAACGGGCGATGCGCCGCTCGTCGGGCCCGTCCAGCGCCTCCATGGCGTCGGCCAGCCGGCGCAGCTCCGCCAGTTCCTCCTCCGTGATGCGGAGCGCGGCACGGCGCGCGGCGAAGCCCTCCAGCATCGCCCGCAGCTGCCAGACCTCCTGCACGTCCTCCTGGCTGATCTCGGCGACGAAGGTGCCGTAGTTCCGCGTGCTGTCCACCAGCCCGTCGGCCAGCAGCCGCCGCAGCGCGTCACGAATGGGCGTGCGGCTGACGCCGATCTCGCTGGCCAGCAGGGTCTCCCGCAATGGCGACCCGGGCGGGAAGCTGCCATCCATGATGCGTTGGCGGATGATGTGGTAGGCGCGTTCCGCCGCGTTCGACATTGTCGGTCCAATTTCTCCGGCCCCGGGCTTGCGCCCTCTCAGGCCTTGCTGGACCCTCCCGCTGAATGCAAGGGGGATCGATGATGTTGCAGGACCGGGTGGCCATCGTGACGGGCGGCGGGCGCGGGTTGGGCCGCGCCATGGCGGAGGCACTACTGGCGGCGGGCGGCCGCGTCGTCGTCACGGGCGCGCGCTCCGGCGCGGAGCTGGAGGCCATGGCGGCATGGGCCGATGCCACCCATGGCCCGGACCGGCTCCTGGCGCTGACAGCCGATGTCACGCGCCCCGCGGATTGCGCGCGGGTGGTGGCGGCGGCGCTGGAGCGGTTCGGCGCGCTGCATGCCGTCATCAACAATGCCGGGCGCGGCATGCGGCTGGTCAGCGAGCGCTTCACCACCGACCCCGTTCCCTTCTGGACGGTGCCGCCGGAGACCTGGGCACTCATCATGGACATCAACCTCAACGGCGCCTTCAACATGGCGGCGGCGGCCATGCCGCATCTGCTGGCGCAGCGGGACGGCCGAATCGTCAATATCTCCACCAGCGACCAGACCATGGTCCGGCGCGGCTACGCTCCCTACGGCCCCAGCAAGGCGGGGCTGGAGGCGGCCTCCCGCTGCTGGGCGCAGGATGTGGAGGGGACGGGCGTCACGGTGAACGTGCTGCTGCCCGGCGGCGCGGCCAATACCGAGCTGTTGCCCGCGGGCCCCAGCCGGCGCGGCGCCGACGGAAACCTGCTCGATCCCGCCATCATGGGTCCGCCAGCGGTCTGGCTGACCTCGGCCGAATCGGCGGCGGTCAATGGGCGGCGCTTCATCGCCCGGCTCTGGGACAGCGACCTGCCCTTGGCTGAGGCATCCACCGGCGCCCGTAGCGCCCCGGTGGCCAAACCCAGCATCATGTAGGGGCCGGGCGCTCTACTCCGCCGGGGCGGAGGCCGTCTCCGGCTCGGCGGCCTTCCCGGCAGCGGGCGCCCCCTCCTCCTGCAGCCGCGCGAGGCAGCCGTACCAGTCACGCCCGGAGACGCCGGCATCCGGCAGCGCCAGCACTGGGACCGAGACGCCGGAACCCTGGACACGCAGCGTGCCGCCGCCCAGCAGGTCGCGGATCCGCCCCTCGCCGGTCGTGTTGAGCGGCATGGAGGCAGAGGCGACGCGGCTGCCATCGGTGCGGCCGGGGAGCTGCCAGCGGCCGCCGTCGCTCCGGAAATGCAGCCGCACGGAACGGCTGGCCGGCAAGCCACGGCCCGGCGCGCTGACGGTGAAGCCCACGCGCTTCGCGGGTCCGGCCGTCAGGTCCAGCACCATGTCCCGGTGCGCCACGCGCGCCGTGCAGCGGTCGCCTAGCACCCGGAAGAACCAGGAACCCTCCACCTCGCTCGGTTCCGGCGCCGGCTTGGCCGGGGGGCGCGGCGCATACCGCACCGGGGCCGGCAGGGGCGCCGCCTGACAGGCGGCCAGGCCAAGGCTGACGGAGAGCAGGAGCAGCGGAATCCGGGTCACGGCGAAGCCTCGATCTGGAGGAAGTGCCAGGGACTGGCGCTGTAACGCTGCGCCTCGCGTGAAACGCTCAGCACCCGCCAGGCGTAGCGGCCGGGCTGGCTCAGGCGCACCGCCTGCTGGTCCGCCGCCTCGGAATAGCCGGCGAAGACCTCCCGCGCGCTCCCATCCGGCTCCAGGCCCACCACCTCGACAAAGGAGCGCACCTCGAGCGCCGGCCGCCAGGAAAGGACGAAACCACGCCGCGCCACTTCGGCCAGCACCACGGCGTCATCGGCGGGACCAGTGAGGGTGGCGGGGGCCGGCGCAATGGCCTGTCCGGCATCCTCGGTCGGGGCCGTGGCGGCGGCCGGGGCACCGCCTGCGGCAGCCGCGGCGGGAAGGCCAAGCTCGATGGCGCCGGGGCGCGGCAGCGCGCTGGTCACGGAGCCCAGGCGCGGCTGCGCCTGCCCGAGCTGCGCCGCGCCGACCTGCTGCACCTTCAGGGCGGCCTCACGGTCCTCGCGGAAGAAATAATTCAGCTGCGGCGCGGCCGGAGGCTGGGAGACCGGGAATGGCGCGCTGGCGGCCAGTCCCGCGCGTTCCAGTTCCCCGGCCAGGGCCGTGGCCCGGTTGGACGCCCCGGCGGCGCCACGGGGATAGGTGATGATGACGCGCACCATCGCTCCGGTCGGCAGGTTCGCCCTGGGGGCCGCGGGGTCTGCCGGTGCCTCGCTGCTCCCGGGTGGCACAGGAGCTTCGGCCGTGGCGACAGCGGTGGCCTCGTCCGGCGGCGCGAGCTCCGGCGCGGCGGGGCTGGCGGCGGGGTCAACCGCCGGGATCATGGCCATAGGTGCCTCCTCCGGCGGCGGGGCTCCGTGGTCCCGGAAGGCCGCCCAGGCCAGCGCGCCACCGGCCAGCAGCACGATCAGCCCCAGCAGCGCCATCCGGCGGGCCCGCCGCGCGGCCCTGGCCGGTGGCGCGGATGGGAGAAGCCCGGCCGGCGGCGGCGCGGGCGGCGCCTGCAGCCGCGCCAGGGAGGGAGGTGGCGCCGCCGGCGGGGCCGGCGGAACGGGATGCTCCGCCACAGGCGGCGCGGCGGGGGGCGGCTCGGCGTGCGGTGCCTCGGCCGGAGGCGGCGCGACTGGCGGCGGCGCGACTGGCGGCGGCGCGAACGGCGGCGAAGCGAGCGGCGGCGCGGGCGGCCCGGCCTCCATGGACGCTTCGTCGATGCCTGGCAGGACAGCGGCCGGCCCGACCCCGTCCTCATCCTCGAACATCTCGCTCCGCAGGGCGGCAGCCTCGCGCACATGCTCCGGCCGCACGGTCTCGGCGGCCGCCATATCCGCGACGAAGAAGCTGGTGCCGATCAGCAGGTTCAACAGGCGCGGCACGCCGCCGGCGGCTTCCGCCAGCGCCTCGACGGTGCCGGGCGCCAGCCGGCCCGGCTGCAGCTCCACCTCGGCCATCCGGGCGGCGACATAGGCCGGGATGTCCCGTATCGGCATGGGGCCAAGCTGGACGCGCCGGCAGGGCAGCCCCTCCAGCCGCTCATCCAGGGCTGGCAGGCCCGCCAGGAGCGTGAAGCCCACGCCCCGCTGCGCCAACTGGCGCAGCCGGCCCTCGTCCATCCGGTCCGCCTCGTCCACCAGAAGCAACTGGGGCGCGGACGCCGCCTCCACCCAGTCTCCGTTCTCCAGCCGCAGCACGCGGCGCTCGGGGGAACGGAGGGCCTCCTCTACCTCCAGCAGCAACCGGCTCTTGCCGATGCCCGGAGGTCCAAGGAGCGCGACGAGGTGCTCGCCAGCCTTGAAGGCCTCAAGGATATCGTGCCGCGCCGCCACCCAGGCGGCGTGCGCGACCGCGGGCGGACCGCCCGTGGGTTGTGGAACTGAATTCGGCTCTACCACCATCCCACCTTATGTGGAGGAAGGCCCTGGCCGCCACAATAGCCAGGGCTCCGATCAAAAACCGGTAAGCCCTGGCCCGCCATCTTCAGCCCCGCTGCGCCAGCAGGGCCTGCACGGCCTCGATATCGATCGCCTCGCCCCGGCGCCTGCGGCCATTGGCCGGGTCGCGGCTTTCGATCGTCGTCGCGCGCAGCAGAGAATTCAGCACCGCCTCCTCCACCGCCTCGGCCACCGCGACGAAGAGTGGCGACATTCGGTCATTCGGCCAGTCCGGCAGCGCCCCCTGGCCGGCGCGGTATCCGGCGCCTCGGCACACGCCCTCGTGTGTGGAAAACGCGATGGCGTAATCGCCCGAGCCGTCCGAGAAGGCCGCGCCGGTCCGTGCCAGCCCGGCCGTGGCGCGCATGGCCAGGCGTTGCAGGTTGCGGTCGGACAATGGGGCGTCGGTGGCGATCACCACCATCACCGAGCCATCGGCATCGCCCCCGTCCGCGTGTTCCCGCAGGTAGAAGCGCCCCAGCGCCTGCCCCACCGGCAGCCCATCCATCAGCAGCACGCCGCCATAGTTGCTCTGCACCAGCGCGCCCAGGGTGAAGCCCCCCAGTGCCGGCGGCAGGACGCGGGAGGATGTGCCGATCCCGCCCTTCCAGCCGAAAGCCATGGTGCCCGTGCCGGCGCCGACGCTGCCCTCATCGACCGGGCCGGAGGTGGCGGAGTCCAGCGCCGCCAGCACATCCTCCCCCGTCACGCCCCGCGCGCGGATGTCGTTCAGCCGGCCGTCATTGGTCTCGCCCACAACGGCGTTGACCGAACGTGCCTCGGGATTGCGGGCCAAGGTCCAGTCGACCACCGCCTCCACCGCCCGCCCGACGGCGAGGGTATTGGTCAGCACGATGGGCGTCTCCAGCTCCCCCAGCTCCTGCAACTGGGTGGCGCCGGCCAGCTTGCCGAAGCCGTTGATGACCGCCAGCCCCGCCGGCACGCGCTCGACATAGGGGTTGCCGCCATGCGGGAGGATGGCGGTGACACCGGTACGGATGCCCTCGCCCTCGATCCGCGTCACCTGCCCGACCAGCACGCCCGCCACATCGGTGATGGCGTTCAGCGGCCCCGGGGCGAATTGCCCGGGGCGCAGGCCGAGCTCCCGCGCGCGGGGCCTCACGCCGCCAGCGCGGCGCGAATGGCCGCCAGCGCGTCGTCTGCCCTGGTCGCGTCGGGGCCGCCGGCCTGGGCCATATGCGGCTTGCCGCCGCCGCCCTGGCCGCCCACCGCCGCCGCCGCCGCGCGCACCAGCGCCACGGCATCCGCCTTGCCCGCCGCGCCGGCACCGACGCCGACCACGATGGAGGCCTTGCCATCGGCGGTGGAGACCAGCGCCACCACATCGGCGGCATCCTGCTTCAGCAGGGCCTCCGCCACGCCGCGCAGGTCCTTGGGCGGGATCTCGCCCAGGTTGCGCGCGGCCAGGCGGACGCCGCCCACCTCTTCCGCCGCCGCCGCGCTGCCGCCCATCGCCATCTGGCGGCGCAGCTCGGACATCTCGCGCTCCAGCTTGCGGCGCTCTTCCAGCAGGGTCGCGATGCGCGCCGGCAGTTCGGCCGGGCGGGCCTTCAGCAGCCCGGCGGCCTCGCGCAGCACCTTCTGCTCGTTCTCCACCAGCTCCAGCGCCGCGGCGCCGGTCACGGCCTCCACACGCCGCACGCCGGCCGAGACCGCGCCCTCAGAGACGATCTTGAAGAGCCCGATATCGCCCGTGCGCTTCACATGCGTGCCGCCGCACAGTTCCAGCGAATAGACGCCGTGCTTCGCCGTGGCATCGGCATCGAAGCCCATGCCGACCACGCGCACCTCGTCGCCGTACTTCTCGCCGAACAACGCGGTGGCGCCGGCCTCGACGGCCGCTTCCGGCGTCATCAGGCGGGTCGTCACCTCGGCATTCTCGCGGATCCGGTTGTTCACCTCGGCCTCGACCCAGGCGAGGTCCTCACCCGTCATCGGCGTCGGCTGGGACACGTCGAAGCGCAGCCGGTCCGGCGCATTCAGCGAACCCTTCTGCGCCACGTGGTTGCCCAGGCGGCGGCGCAGCGCCTCATGCAGCAGGTGCGTCGCGGAATGGTGGGCGCGGATGGCGCCACGGCGCTCATGCGCCACCTCCGCCTGCACCGGCTGGCCGACGGCCGCCTCGCCCGCTTCCACCGTGCCCAGATGCACGAAGAGGCCCAGCTTCTTCTGCGTATCCTTCACCGCGATCCGCAGCCCGTTGGGGCCGGTGATGGTGCCGGAATCGCCCACCTGACCGCCGCTCTCGGCATAGAAGGGCGTCTGGTTCAGCACCACGCCGACTTCCGTGCCGGCCGCCGCCTTCTCCACCGGCTGGCCGCCGGCGACGATGGCAAGGATCTCGCCCTCGGCGCTTTCTGTGGAATAGCCCAGGAATTCGCTGGCCTGGCCGAGCTTCTCCTTGAGGTCGAACCACACCGTCTCGGTCGCTGCCTCGCCCGAGCCGGCCCAGGCGGCGCGGGCGCGCTTGCGCTGCTCCGCCATGGCGGCCTCGAAGCCCTCCACGTCCACGCTGCGGCCCTCGGCGCGAAGCGCGTCCTGCGTCAGGTCCAGCGGGAAGCCATAGGTGTCATAGAGCTTGAAGGCCACGTCACCCGGCAGTGTGCCCTTCTCGCCCAGCTTCGCCGTCTCCTCAGCCAGCATGCCGAGGCCGCGCTCCAGCAGGCTGCGGAAGCGGTTCTCCTCCAGCTTCAGCGTCTCGCTGATCAGGCTCTCCGCGCGCACGAGCTCCGGATAGGCGGCGCCCATTTGGCGCACCAGGGTGGGCAGCAGGCGATAGAGCAGCGGCTCCTTGGCGCCCATCATATGCGCGTGGCGCATCGCGCGGCGCAGGATGCGGCGCAGCACGTAGCCGCGGCCTTCATTGGAGGGCATCACGCCATCGGCGATCAGGAAGGCGCCGGAGCGCAGGTGGTCCGCCACCACGCGGTGCGACACCTTGAAGGGCCCGTCCGGGGCCTGCCCGGTGGCCTCCGCGCTGGCCAGGATCAGCGCGCGGAAGATGTCGATGTCGTAGTTGTCGTGCTTGCCCTGCAGGATGGCGGCGAAGCGCTCCAGCCCCATGCCGGTATCGATCGAGGGATGCGGCAGCGGGTTACGGGTCCCCGCCGGCTCCTCCAGATACTGCATGAAGACCAGGTTCCAGATCTCGATGAACCGGTCGCCATCCTCGTCGGGGCTGCCTGGGGGGCCGCCGGGGATGGAGGGGCCGTGGTCGTAGAAGATCTCGGAGCAGGGGCCGCAGGGGCCGGTATCGCCCATGCGCCAGAAATTGTCGGAGGTCGGAATGCGGATGATCTTGTCGTCCGGCAGGCCCGCGATCTTGCGCCACAGCGCAGCGGCGTCCTCGTCCTCGGAATAGACCGTGACCAGCAGCTTCTCCTTGGGGAGAGCGAAATCCTTGGTCAGCAGGGTCCAGGCATGGGTGATCGCCTCTTCCTTGAAGTAGTCGCCGAAGGAGAAATTCCCCAGCATTTCAAAGAAGGTGTGGTGCCGGGCGGTATAGCCGACATTGTCCAGGTCGTTGTGCTTGCCGCCGGCGCGCACGCTCTTCTGGGCGCTGGTGGCGCGGGTGTAAGGCCGCTTCTCCTGCCCCGTGAAGACGTTCTTGAACTGCACCATGCCGCTGTTGGTGAACATCAGCGTCGGGTCGTTGCGCGGCACCAGCGGCGAGGATTCCACCACCGTATGGCCATTACGGGCGAAATAATCGAGGAAGGTAGCCCGGATATCGTTGCTGCTGGTCATCGTCCGCCGTTCGCCCGCCCAGAGGGAAATCCACAAGGGAAATTCGCCGCTCCACCTAGCGCGCCGGGCCGGTGGTGGGAAGGCCCGGCCCTATGCGCCTATATATGGAGCACCATGCCACAGCCCTCTCCCGGCCTCTTCGACGATCAGGCCCCTCGCCCCCTCGCCGACCGCCTGCGCCCGACCTCGCTCGACGAGGTCACGGGCCAGGACCACCTGCTGGGTCCCCAGGGCGCGCTGGCGCGGATGGTGGCGGCGCGGACCATATCCTCCATGGTGCTCTGGGGGCCGCCCGGCACCGGCAAGACCACCATCGCCCGCCTGCTGGCCGGCGCCACCGACCTGCATTTCGAGGCCGTCTCCGCCATCCAGGGCGGCGTGGCCGATCTCCGCAAGGTCTTCGAGGCCGCAAAGGGCCGCCGCATCTCCGGCCGCGGCACCCTGCTCTTCGTGGACGAGATCCACCGCTTCAACCGTGCCCAGCAGGATGCCTTCCTGCCTTATATCGAGGACGGCACCATCGTCCTGGTCGGCGCCACGACGGAGAACCCCTCCTTCGAGCTGAACGGCGCCATCCTCTCCCGCGTCCGCGTTTTCATCCTCAACGCCCTGAATTCGGATGCCCTGCGCGTCCTGCTGAACCGGGCCGAGGCGCTGGTGGGCCGCCCCCTCCCCCTGGCCCCGGAGGCGCGGGAGGCACTGGTGGACATGGCCGGCGGCGATGGCCGCTACATGCTCAACATGGCCGAGCAGATTTTCGCCCTCGCCGAGGGCGAGAACCTGACCGTCGCGGATATGGGCCAACTGCTCCAGCGCCGCATGCCCAGCCACGACAAGGCCGGCGACGGGCATTACGACCTGCTCAGCGCCTTCCATAAGTCGCTGCGGGGTTCCGACCCCCATGCCGCGCTCTACTACGCCGCCCGCATGATCCATGCGGGGGAAAGCCCGGAAGCCGTCTTCCGCCGCCTCGCCTGCGCCGCCTCGGAGGATGTCGGCATGGCGGACCCGCAGGCCATGGTGCAGGTGATGACGGCATGGCAGGCCTTCGACCGCATCGGCTGGCCGGAAGGGCGGCTCTTCCTGGCGCAGGCCATCAACTACGTCGCCACCGCCCCCAAGTCGAATGCCAGCTACATGGGCTGGAACGCCGCCATGGCCGCCGCCCAGCGCAGCGACCATGTCGCCCCGCCCATGCGGATCCTGAATGCGCCGACCAAGCTGATGAAGCAGATGGGTCGCCACGAGGGCTACCAATACGACCACGATTATCCGGACGCCTATGCCGGTCAGCAGTTCCTGCCGGACGAACTCGCCGGCAATGCGTTCTATGCTCCCAACGAGCGCGGCTTCGAGCGCGACGTGCGGCGGCGGCTGGACTACTGGGCGGGCCTGAAGGCGAAGCGACGGGACCGCGATTCGGGCTGAAGGCCCGGGCCGGCAGCCTCCCCGCCGCTAGCCGCCCCGGCCAGGAATGAACGCATGCTCGCTGAAATATCGGGCGAGCCTGGCCGGGTCGGCCGCCGGGTCGGCCAGGGCGACATAGGTATCGGGCCGCAGCAGATAGGCCGCATCGCGGGCCAGTCCTGCCTCGCCATGGCGTGGATGCCAGTCCTGGACATGCAGCGGCATGCCCCGCGCCCCGCACCAGTCCCGCAGCGCCGCGCCGGCATGGCCATAGACATGGACCTGCCAGCCGATATCGGACAGCGGGGCGTAATTCTCGGCACCGTCCAGAGAAACCCAGGGCAGCCGGTCGCCACCCCTTACCCGGCCGGCCAACCCGTCGCTCAGCGGGCTTTCCCGATAATGCAGCTTGGTTTGGGAGATCACGCGGAACAGGAATTCCCGCGCCGGCCCGACCCGGTAGGCCGCCGAGGCGATTAGCGGCGCGACCCGGCTCCGCAGCAGATTGGCGAGGCGCCCCTCAGCGGTGATGGTGCTGAAGACGCGGTCCGTGGTCCTGACCAGCCGATGGGCAAACCCCAGCCGCTCCGTCTCATAGCTGTCGAGCAGGCCCTCGGCGGCCTCGCCCTTCAGCACCGCCACCAGCTTCCAGGCCAGGTTGATGGCGTCGCCGATCCCGGTGTTCATGCCCTGCCCGCCGGCCGGGCTGTGCACATGGGCCGCATCCCCCAGCAGGAAGACGCGGCCCCGCCGGAAGCGGTCCGTCACGCGGTGATGCACGCGATAGGTGGAGAACCAGTTCACCCTGCCGATCCGCAGCCCCAGGCCACGGATGGCCTGGTCGCTGACATCCCCGAAGCCCAGCGTCTCCGCCCGCCCGGCCCGCTCGTCGCGCACGGTGCCGATCAGCCGCGCCTGGCCGGTGCCGCCATAGGCGAGAAGCACCACGAAATCCGCGCTGTCGAGGCAGACATGGATTTCGTCCGGGGGCGTCAGGCCGCTGGTCTCGACATCCGCCACATAGAAAAGCTGCCGATAGGTGCCGCCCTCGAATCCGGCGCCCAGCTGGTGGCGCACCGGTGAGCGCGCGCCATCGCAGCCCGCTAGATACCGCGCCTCGCAGAACTGTTCCTCGCCGCCGGGGCCGCGCAGGCGGGCGAGGACATGGTCTCCCCGCTCCTCGAAGCCCAGCAGCTCCGTCCGCCGCTCGACCGTGACGCCCATCGCCGCCAGCCACGCCACCAGCAGCTGTTCATGCCGGTCCTGCGGATAGACCAGCAGGAACGGGTATGGCGTCACCGCCGCCCCGGCCGAGCCGAAGGAGAGATGCGCCCTCCGCCGCCCCCGGACCCAGAGGTTGATGCCGGGATTGCGGTGCCCCGCCGCGACCACAGCCTCCGCCAGGTCCAGCTGCCGGTAAAGCTCCAGCGTGCGGGCCTGGACGCCCATGGCGCGGGAGGTGGTGCCAGGGCCGCTGCTGCTGTCCACGATGCGGGGCCTGACCCCCTGCTTCATGAGCCAGAGCGCCAGAACCAGCCCCGTCGGCCCCGCGCCGACGATCAGGATGTCGCTGTGCATCGGCGTATGTTCCTCTGCCCGTGCTCCGCGCCGCCGGCCTCCTGGGCGCCGCCTGAGGCCAGCCCCGGGCAGCATGCGCGCGCGACGGCCCGGGAAGGAAGTCGTTCGGGGGGGCGGCCCCCTTTCGCTCCTCCCGCCCGCGCGCCACTCTGCCGCGCATGAATCCCTTCGCCCCGAAGCTCCTGGCGCTGGTCGCGGCGGGTGGCGCCGCCGGCTCGCTGCTGCGCTATGCCGTCGGCGTCTGGTGCGGCGCCTGGTTCGGCGCCGCCCTGCCCTGGGGAACGCTGGCGGTGAATGTCGCCGGCAGCGCCGCCATCGGCCTGTTGGGCGGGCTGATGCTGGGCGGCATGCCGCTGTCGCAGGAGGCGCGGCTGCTGGCGATGACCGGCTTCCTCGGCGGCTTCACCACCTTCTCCGCCTTTTCGCTCGATATCGGCACGCTCTTTCTGCGCCATCCCGCCCTGGCAGCGGGCTATCTCGGGCTGACGCTGGTGGGCGGGCTGGCGGCCTTCGCGCTGGCCTTCGCGCTGGGCCGCAGCCTGGCCTGAGGGCTCAGCGCGGGATCAGCGGCGCCACCGCCCGGTCCGCCGGGTCCTGGCTGGCCGCCAGCCCGGCGGCCACGCCGGCGCGGTCGGCCTCGCTGCGGTTCTGGCTCATCTTGCGCTTGCCCTCCAGGCGCGTGACCGGCATCCGCAGCCCGACGATGCCGCGCAGATGCGCGCGGATGAAGGATTCCGGCGCGTCGCCCACGGCCCATGGCTCGGCGCGCCCGGCCTCGTGCTTCTCGGTCAGCCGCGTCACGATCCGCAGGAGCCGCTCCGGCTCCTCGAAGAATTCCACCGGCCCATAGGCATGCACGGCGACATAGTTCCAGGTCGGCACGACCTTCCCGTGCTCCTGCTTGGCTGCGTACCAGCCGGGCGAGACATAGGCCTCCGGCCCCATGAAGATCGCCATGGCCTCCCCCAGCACCGGCGCCTTCCATTGCGGATTGGGGCGGGCCAGATGGCCATAGAGGACGCCCTGCTCACCCTCCCCGGCCTCCAGCAACAGCGGCAGCGGCGTCGCCATCAGACCCTCGGCCGTGGCCGTCACCAGCTGGGCCAGACGCGCGGCGCGGATGACGTTATGGATCGCGGCGGTGTCGTCCTCGCGGAAGGCTGGGGGCAGATACATGGCGGCACTCCTGGCTCCGGCGCAGCAAACCACGCGGGGCCGCGCGCCGGAATAGCCGATCAGAGCCGCAGCGGCCCGTTGGCGCGGCGGGGTGGCGGGTTTTCCGGCAGGCGGGGCAGAAAGGGCCTGGCGGGGGCGCTGTCCGGCACCGGGCTGCCCCGCGCGTAAGGCTGGGTCGGGGCCTGTCCGGCGATGACATCCATGCAGCGGACGAAGGCCGAGGCGACGCGGTCGCTGCCCTGCAGGTCGGCCTCCCAGGGCTCCTCATCCCCGTCCAGGAAGTGCAGGCGCATCATCCGCCCCGCGCGGAACAGTGCCTCGAACTCCTCCAGCAGATCGGTGCCGAAGCGGAACTGGATGCCTGTGCCGCCGGGCAGCGGTGTGGCGCTGGCCACCCAGCCTTCATGGCCGTCGATCCAGAGCCGCACCGGCACGTCCACCCCCTGCGGAATCCGCCAGCTGCGCTTGAAGACATGCACCACCAGCCCTGGCTGGTTCAGGAAGTATTTCAGGTGCAGGGAGCGGCCCCGCCCCTGCACCGCTGCGCCGCACAGGGGTGTGCCACTCTCCGAGGTGCCGCCATAGGCCTTCCAGGCGCCGAAGCGCGCGATATCGGCGGTCTCGGCCCATGCCGGCGCGCTGGCCAGCAGGATCAGCGCAGCAAGTCCCGGCAACAGAGCCCGCATCCCCGCGCATCCCGTCAAGGCTCAGGCACCGCCGCGGGGCCTGATCTGGTCGCAGCATTGTAAAGCTAACGTAACGTACCGCTGAAGCTTTTCTCGACAGGCCGGTGCCCCGATCGTCACCATATTTGGCGCCGCGCTCCGGCTTAGGAACGCTTTCGGAATATTTTCCTTTGCTTTCAGATAGGCTTGGCAGCAGGCTTCGCCATGCCGGCACCCTCGAACTGCGTGGCGCAGACCAGCCTCTCCGGCCAGAGCAACAGGACATCGTCATACACCTGCACGCGGAAATGCGTCGGGTAGCTCAGGGCCCCGACGAGGGCTTTCGGCAAGGTCAGTTGGTTCTTGCTGGCTATCTTCGCCGTCCGCACCATCCCGCTCCCGAACGCCGGTAAGGAAGTAAGGCGGCAAGGAATTAATTCATATTTGTCAAGCGAATGTGCCTCGACGCGCCGCCTTAGTCCGGCTACTCCGCGCCCATGACCATCCAGCACCGCACTGTGCATGCGGCGGACGCCGATTCCCGGCTGGACCGCTGGTTTCGCCGCTATTTTCCGCAGCTCACCCAGGGTGCGCTGCAGAAGCTGCTACGCACCGGACAGATCCGCGTCGACGGCCATCGCGCCGAAGCCAATACCCGCCTCGAACGCGGCCAGGAAATCCGCATCCCGCCGCTTCCCGAAGGCCCAGCGCCCGATGCCGCGCCGAAGTCGCGCGAGGTCTCGCCCGAGGATGCCAAGGCGCTGGAGCGGATGATCCTGTACACGGACGAATCCATCATCGCGCTGGACAAGCCGCACGGCTTGGCCGTGCAGGGCGGCCCCAACATCAAGAAGCACCTGGACGGGATGCTGGACGCGCTGCGCTTCGGGCATGAGGAACGGCCGCGCCTGGTGCACCGGCTGGACCGCGACACCTCCGGCGTCATCCTGCTGGCGCGGGACCAGCGCGCCGCCCGTTTCCTGGCCGCCGCATTCCGGGGCCGCGATGTAGAGAAGACCTACTGGGCCATCGTCGTCGGCCAGCCGCAATACGAGGGCGGCCGCATCGACATGCCGCTGGCCAAGCAGGGCGGTGGCCCGCAGGGAGAACGCGTGGTGCCGGCCCAGGGGAAGGAAGGCGCCTTCGCGGTGACCGAATTCTCCACCATGGATGTCGCCCGCCGCCATGCCACCTGGCTGGAACTGCGGCCGCTGACCGGCCGCACCCATCAGCTGCGCGTCCATTGCGCCAGCGCCCTGGGCTGCCCGATCCTGGGCGACGGCAAATACGGTGGCCAGGCCGCGCATCTGGAGGGCATGTCGAACAACCTGCACCTGCATGCCCGGCGCCTGTCCATCCCGCATCCCGATGGCGGGCGGCTGGAGGTCACGGCGCCGCTGCCGCCGCATATGCTGGAGAGCTTCGCCACCCTCGGCTTCAGCAAGCCACGCAACACGGCGCCGAAGCGCACGAGCTGACCCCATGGCCCCGCCCCGTCCCCGGCGCGGCCGCCGCGCCCTGATCGTCCTGGCCGTGGTGCTGGCGGTGCCAGCCACCGGCTATGGCGCGCTGCGCTTCCTGCTGCGGGATGAGGCACTACGGCCCCGGCTGATCGCCGCCGTGCAGGAAGAGACAGGGCGGAAGCTCACCCTTTCGGGCCCGATCGGGCTGAAGCTCTCCCTGGTGCCGACGGTGACGCTGGAAGGCGTGGCCCTCTCCAACGCGCCCGGCGGCAGCCGCCCGGACATGCTGACGGCGCGGCGGGTGGAGGCGAAACTGGCCCTGCTGCCGCTGTTCTCCCGGCGGCTGGACTTCCAGCAGGTGACGCTGATCGGGCCCGACCTGCTGCTGGAGCGCGATGCCGAGGGGCAGGGCAACTGGATCTTCGCTCCACCCCTGCGGGACGCGCCGGCGCGCCCCGCAGGGGCGCAGGCTCCGGGGGGCATGGAGGAGCCGTTGCAGCTTTCCATCGCCGCCATCGACATCCGTGACGGCCGCCTCTCCTGGCGCGGCCCCGGCGCCGCGCGGGCCGAGATGCTGGAGGTCCAGGACCTCTCCCTGCGGGCAAAGGAACCTTCGGCGCCGATCGCGTTCACCGGGCGGCTCTTGCTGCGCGGCGTGCCGCTGCAGGCGGAGGGCGAGGCCGGGCCGCTGCCACGCCTGCTGGGCACGGCCGCCACGCCGGCGGAATGGCCGCTGCGCGCCTCACTGACGGCGGCAGGGATGCGCGTCTCCCTGCAAGGCGCCATAACCCGGCCCGAGGCCGCGGCTGGCTGGCGCGTCTCGCTGGATGCCGATATCGACCGCTCCGACCGGCTGAACGCCTTCCTGCGCCGCCCGCTGCCGCCGATGAGCGGGCTGGAGATCCAGGCCGAAGCAGCGGATTCCGGGCCAGGGGGGCGGCCGCAGCTGCTGAGCCTGCACGCGCACCTGGCGGAGGGCGACCTTTCCTCCGAGGTGCCGGGCCTGGAATTCGGCCCTGCCACGCTCTTCGTTGCCGCCCCTGACGAACCAGCTCAGGCGAAGGCGACGGTCGTGATGAACGACGTGCCCTGGCAGGTGGCGGCCACCCTGCCCCCGCTGCCGGTGCTGCTTTCCGCCGAACCCTGGCCGGTCGGCTTGGCCGTGCGGGGCGAAGGCATATCGGCCAGCGCCGAGGGCGTTCTCTCCGGCCGTGGTCATCGCCAGCTGGAGGCTGAACTGGCGTTGCAGGCGGCCGATACGGCGCCGCTGCTGCGCGCCTTCTCGCTGACGACGCCGCTGCTGCATGACCTGCGGCTGGAGACACGCCTCCGGCATGACGAGACACGGCTGGGTGTCAGCGACATGCGGCTGCAATCGCGCGACCTGGTCGTGGATGGCGAAGCGGCCCTGGATTACAGCGCCCCGCGCCAGCGGCTGACCGCCCGGCTGTCGGCGCCGCGCCTGGATCTGGATGCGCTGCTGAAGGTGCGCCCGCTGCCGCCGGCCCCTACCACCTCGCCCGACGTGCCGCCGCCCATGCCCGCCACGCCCCCGGTGCCCGCCGCCCCACAGGCACCGGCCGCCGCCGGGCCCGAAACGCGCCGGTTGATCCCGCCGCTGCCGCTACCGGTGGGCTGGATGGGCGCGGCCGACGCGGATCTGCAGCTACGGGTGGGCGACCTCACGGCAGGCGGCGTTCTCTATCGCGACCAGCGCGTGACCTTGAGGCTGGCCGACGGGCAATTGACGCTGGACCCGGTATCGCTCGGCATTCCGGGCGGGCGGCTCTCATTGATCCTGCGCGCCGATTCCACCGCCTTGCCCCCGCGATTCCACCTGACGGCGCGGCAGGAGGGCGAGGGAATCGAATTACGGCCGCTGCTGCAGAGCTATCGCCTTCCCTCCCAAAGCAGCGGGCAGCTCGAACTGGAGGCCAACCTGACCGGCGCGGGTCATGACCTACAGGCGGTGGCCGGATCGCTGGATGGTTCCATCGGCCTGGCGGTCGTCAATGGCCAGGTCAGCAATGCCCTGCTGGACCGCCTTCTGGGCGACCTGCGCCGCCTGCTGGTGCAGGGCGAATCCGGTGAAGGCAGCACGGCGCTGCGCTGCCTGGCGCTACGCCTGGCATTGCGGGAAGGCGTGGCACGGCCGCAGGCCATGCTGCTGGAAAGCGGGCTGGGCAATGTCGCCGGCAGCGGCGAGATCGACCTGGGCGAGGAGCGGCTGAACCTGCGGCTGCTGCCACAGGTGCGGCTGGGCGGGGTGGGCCTCAGCGCCCCGGTGCGGGTGACGGGAAGCTTTGCCAAGCCCGGCTATCGCCTGGACCAGGGCGGCGCGGCGCAGGCGGCGGCTGGCATCCTGGCGGATCTGGCGGCGCGGCAGAAGGAATCGGATATCGCGGCGCTGGGTCAGCTGGCTGAATCCCTGATCGGGCGTGGCAGCGGCGGCCTGCCCGACTGCGCGCAACAACTCTCCGTCGCGCGCGGCGGCCGTAGCGGCCCCATGCCAGCGGCCGAGGCGCGGCCAGGCCCGGAGCAGCGCCGCCCCAATGCCGGCGACCTGCTGCGGCAATTGCTGGGGCGCTGATCCGCGCATGAAAAAAGGGGGGCATCGCTGCCCCCCTTTCCATATCGGCGCCAGCGCCGTTACTCGGCCGCGGCGGCGTCCGCGGTATCCTCGGCATCCGGGCTGGTCATCATGGCCTCGGCCACCAGGCCGGCCTGGGCACGGATGCGCTGCTCGATGCTGTCCGCCATGGTGGGGTTGTCGCGCAGGAACTGCTTGGCGTTCTCCCGCCCCTGGCCGATGCGCTGGTTGTCGCAGCTGAACCAGGCGCCGGACTTCTCCACCACGCCGGCCTTCACGCCCAGGTCGATCAACTCACCGACCTTGGAGACGCCCTCGCCATACATGATGTCGAACTCTACCTGCCGGAACGGCGGCGCCATCTTGTTCTTCACCACCTTCACGCGGGTCTGGTTGCCCACCACGTTCTCACGGTCCTTGATCTGGCCGATGCGGCGGATCTCCAGGCGCACGGAGGCGTAGAACTTCAGCGCATTGCCGCCCGTCGTCGTCTCCGGATTGCCGAACATCACGCCGATCTTCAGGCGGATCTGGTTCAGGAAGATCAGAAGGCAGTTGGAGCGGGAGACAGTGCCCGTCAGCTTGCGCAGCGCCTGCGACATCAGGCGCGCATGCAGGCCGACATGGCTGTCGCCCATCTCGCCTTCCAGCTCGGCGCGCGGCACCAGGGCGGCGACGGAATCGACCACCAGCACGTCCACGGCGCCGGAGCGCACCAGCGTATCCGCGATCTCCAGCGCCTGCTCGCCAGCATCAGGCTGGCTGATCAGCAGGTTGTCCACGTCCACGCCCAGCTTGCGGGCATAGCCGGGGTCCAGCGCATGCTCGGCGTCGATGAAGGCGCAGGTGCCGCCGCGCTTCTGCGCCTCGGCGATGGCATGCAGCGCCAGCGTCGTCTTGCCCGAGGATTCCGGCCCGTAGATCTCGACGATGCGGCCCTTCGGCAGGCCACCGATGCCCAGCGCCAGATCCAGGCCCAGCGAGCCGGTCGGGATCACCTCCACTTCGTCGGTGCCATGCTTGGCACCCATCCGCATGATGGAGCCCTTGCCGAAGGCCCGTTCGATCTGGCTGAGCGCGGCGTCCAGCGCCTTGTTCTTGTCCATGGTAGCAAGCCCTTCTGGCAGAGGCCGTGATGGTGAACCGTGGTATGAACCCGCCCAGGCAGCGGCAACAAGCACCACCTGCGTGTTCACGAAATCGCGATCAATGATGACGTGGTTTTCGCTCTCTACAAGCGCCCACCGCACCCCTCGCGCGTGTTCGCTATATGTTCACTTTTGACGCCTTTCGCAAGCGTTTCCTGCTCTCAGGCTGGTACGAATTGCAGCCCCACGGCGGCCACCAGCTCGGCCGGACCATAGGGCTTGGAGAGGAAGCAGAAACCTTCCTGCTCCAGCTCGGCCTCAACAACCGTATTGGCATAGCCACTGACCAGCAGCACGGGCAGCCCCGGCCATCGCCGCCGCAACGCACGTGCCAGCGCCACCCCATCCATGCCGGGCATGGCTACATCCGAAACCAGCAAGCTCGGCGCCAGGCCTTCCTCCGCCAGGGCCAGCGCCTGCTCGGCATCCTCGGCCACCACGACCTCGTGCCCGGCACGGCTCAGGGCGCGTTCGGCCAGGCGGCGCAGCGGCGCCTCATCCTCTACCAGCAGCACCGGCCCGGCAGGGCGTGACGTCGGCGGGGGCGGCGCTTCCAGCTCAGCAGGCGGCGCGGATGGTTCGGCCTCCTCCACGCGCGGCAGGAGGATACGGAAGCAGCTACCCTGGCCGGGTTGGCTCTCCACCACCAGGAAGCCACCGGACTGCCGCACGATGCCATGCACGGTGGCCAGCCCCAGCCCGGTGCCACCCTGGTCCATGCGGGTGGTGAAGAAGGGCTCGAAAATGCGCGGCAGAGCCTCCGGCGCGATGCCCTGGCCCGTATCCGCCACTTCCAGCACCGTCCACCGCCCCGGCGGCACCGTGTCCGGCACCCCTGCCTGTGGCGAAAGCAACACCGCCCGCCCGGTGGAAAGCCGCAGCCGCCCGCCATCCGGCATGGCCTGCCGGGCATTCATGGCGAGGTTCATCACGACCCGGTCCAGCTGCGAGGGGTCGATCCGCACCAGCCGTCCCGGCTCATCCAATACCAGTTCCAGCGTGATGCCCTGGCGCTGGCCGGTGGTTCGCAGCAGGGCGGCGATTCCCTCCACCACCTCGTTCAGCGGCACCAGCCGGGGTGCCAGCACCTGCTGCTGGGCATAGGCCAGCAATTGCTTCACCAGCAGTGCCCCTCGCCCGGCGGCCTGGCGGATCTGCGCCAGCTCGGCGGCCAGGGACGGGTCCGGCGCCGGACCGGTGAGGCGCAGCGCATCCTCGCTGGCGCCCAGCACCACCGTCAGCAGGTTGTTGAAGTCATGCGCGATGCCGCCGGCCAGGGCACCCAGGGTCTGCAGGCGGTCGGCCTCGGCCGCGGCCTGTCGGGGCACGAGGTCGTGCAGCAGCAGCAGCGAATCGCCTGATGGCAACGGAATGCGGCGCGCGGCCACAAGCGGTTCCGGCATGCCCTGTGGCGCGGCGAGGCGCAGTTCCCGCAACTGGCCGCCCCCCCGTGCCAGCCAGCCGGCGAAATCCGCGCGGGCGGAGGCCGCGAAAAGCCGCTCCCCCGGCCATCCCCGGCGTATCGGCTGGGCGGGGCCCAGTGCCGCCCGCAGGACTGGATTCGCGGCTACCACATGGCCAGAGACATCCAGCAGTGCCGCTGCCTCCGGCAGCCCATCCAGCATCGCCAGGGCCACGGAATTTCCGGCGCGCCGGAATCGCCACCAGAGGACATGCCACCGCTTCATGGACAGCAGCATAACTCACGATTTCGTGATAACCAGCCGATTCATTCCAGCATCGCGATCGTTCTGGCAAGCAGGCCGTGGCAGGCGCGGAGGATGCGCCTGTTTTCCGCAGCCGGGCCGTCCCCGCCGGATGCGCGCGGCGCGGCTGGGCCGGGCGGCGGTGACCACGTGCCGCCGCAACCGGCCAACCGTCCAGCCAGGGACAACATATCCTCGGGCTGCGGCGCTCGGCTCGCCGCCAGCCGCAGCGCCTGTTCCATCCTCATCGCCAGCCTCCCTGCCGCGCTTCGCCGTCCCAGGCATTCTGGCCGGTGGAGGTGAAGGAAGGGTCAAGCGGCACTGGCGCGGTAGGATTTCGGTAAGTGGCGGGTGGCTAATCTGCGGAGCCATGACAGCAGCGCCGCGACAGGCCGTCCTCGCCAGCATCGACCGGATGGATTCCACCCTGGCTGTGGCCATCGCCCTGGCCGATTCCGGCCGCACCCTGGACCTGGGCGGACTGGAGGAGGAGATGACGCGCCTCTGCGGCGCCGCCCTGATGCTGCCAACCGCCGAAGGGCAGGCGCTGCGCCCGGCCATGGCCGGGCTGCTGGCGCGGCTGGAACGGCTCTCCGCCGCGCTGCGGCGATGAGGGCGGCGCCGTGGCACCGCCCTCCCGCAGGCTTCAGCCCTTCGCCGGCAGGTGCTTGGCGATATAGGGCGGCAGGTTGAAGGAGCCGGTGTGGATCTCCGGCGTCCAGTATTGGGTCTGGCCCAGGATGCCCGCGGCCTCGGCACGGGCGCGGATGGTGGCGGTATCCACCTGACGCAGGGATACATCCTTGGCCGACCAGCCCAGCGTCATGAAGCCGCCAACATAGGTCGGCACCGCCACGACATAGGCGAAATTGTCGCTGAAGGACTTGGCGCGGCGCAGGGAGGTGTCCTGCAACTCGTCGGCCTGCATGGCCGGCACGCCGCCCTGGTTCACGAGCACGCCCTTCTCCGAGAGCAGGCGCGCGACATTGGCGTAGAACTCGTCGGTGAAGAGCACCTCGCCCACGCCGATCGGATCGGTGCTGTCGACGATGACAACATCGAAGCTGCCGTCAGCAGCCTTGCGGACGTAGTCGATGCCGTCGGCCACCAGAACCTCGGCGCGCGGGTCGTTCCAGGCGTCGCCGGCGATGGAGGGCATGAACTCCTTGGCCAGGCGGATCACCTCGCCGTCGATCTCGACCATCACGGCCTTCTCGACATTCTTATGCTGCAGCACGCGCTTCAGCACGCCACCGTCACCCGCGCCGATGATCAGCACGCGCTTGGCATCGCCATGCGCCAGCAGCGGCACATGCGTCAGCATCTCCTGGTAGACGAACTCGTCGCCCTCGGTGATCTGCACGACGCCGTCGAGCATCAGCACGCGGCCATGCGTGTAGCTCTCGAAGATCATGATGTCCTGGAAGTCGCTCTGCACGCGGGCGAGCTCGCGCTTGACCATGAAGCGCTGGCCCCATTCGGGGTAGAGGGTCTCATTCACCCAGGAATCGGTCGGCATGATGTGGATCCTTTGCAGATGCACGAAAAGAGGGCGGGGTCATGGACCCCGCCCCCCCATCACGTCACGTAAAACTCTGTTGTTAGCCGATCAGGCCGCGCTTGTGCTCGGCGAGCTGCACGCGCTCGGGCAGGAAGCCCTTCTTCAGCACGGGCACCGCGAGATACGGGTTGCAGATGCCGCAGACGAAGATGTCCAGCGCGGCATAGGAACGCTCGGGCCAAGTGTGGATCGAGACATGGCTCTCGGCCAGCACCAGCACGCCGCTCACGCCACCATTCGGGGAGAAGTGGTGGAAGTGGCCATGCAGGATGGTGGCGCCGGTCTCGATCGCGGCTTCACGCAGCACGGAATCGATATGCGCGGGGTCATCCAGGTTGGTGGCACCCCACAGGTCCACGATCAGGTGCGTACCCGCGAAGCGGACACCGTCGCGTTCGACGAAGTAGTCCTTCGCCTCAGCGGCATCGAAAGTCTGGGCTTCGCTCGGGTGCTCCGAGACCATCCCCAGCGGAGAGACGAGAGAGTCCATGTTGCGGGCTCCTTCCACCAGCAGATGACCGGGTTGATCGGACATCGATCGGGTCAACGGGGCCGGATATGGGGCAATACCCCCCATACCTCAAGAAAAATCGGGACTTTCAGGCCGAAAGAATCGCGTGTCCCCCCTGCGTTTTGCGCGCATCTCGACGCGCCACCCTGCTGGGGCTCCGCAATGACTCCCGCAAAGGCCGTCCGATTCGGAAAAAAACCCCGGTCCTGGGGGCGTGAGCGGCCGCGGAAGTGGCTGCGGCATCGGGCAGGGTGAAAAAAAGCGGGCCAAACCGGGTTTCGGGCACATTTTCCGGCGCAGGGCCGCTTGCCCTGGTGAAATGGCCTGCTATACCCCCGGCCCTACCCCGGATGGGTGGCCGAGCGGTCGAAGGCGCACGCCTGGAAAGTGTGTATACCTCAAAAGGGTATCGTGGGTTCGAATCCCACCCCATCCGCCATTTCCCCAATACGATCAGCGCGATATCAGACGGCAGCGCGGCGGTTTCCGCGGGCGTCTGAGCGTGGGCTTTTGCCGTCGCCTCCGGGCTTGCAGGGTCACGCCCCCGCGCCGGGCCCTGGCTGCATAGCCCCTGCCCGTTCCAGTTCGACGGCCGTGATCGGGCCGGGGAAATGACAGGCGGCATGGTGCCATGGCCCCTGTTCCGCCAGGGGTGGCTTTTCCTCGGCGCAGCGCGGCTGCGCACGCAGGCAGCGGGTGCGGAAGCCGCAGCCGCTGGGCGGGTCAGCGGGGCTGGGCACATCCCCCCGCAGGACGATCCTCCGCCGAGCCGGCATGCCGGGATCCACCACGGCCGAGAGCAGCGCCTGCGTATAGGGATGCTGAGGATGGGAGAAGATCGCCTCCCGCGGCGCCTGCTCCACCACCCGGCCCAGGTACATCACCGCCACCCGAGGAGCGAGATGCCGCACCGCCGCCAGGTTGTGGCTGACGAACAGCACGCCCAGGCCCAGCTGGCGTTGCAAGGCGCCGAGCAGGTTCAGCACCTGCGCCTGGATGGAAACATCGAGCGCGCTGGTCGGCTCGTCGCAGACCAGCAGCGCCGGCCCGCTGGCCAGGGCACGCGCGATGGCGATCCGCTGCCTCTGCCCGCCGCTGAACTCATGCGGGTAGCGTGCCGCGTGCTCCGGTAGCAGCCCGACCAGTGTCAGCAGCTCCGCCACGCGTGCCGCCCGCGCGGCGCGGTTGCCAATGCCATGCACCACCAGCGGTTCCGCCAGCAGCTGGGATACCGTCATACGCGGGTTGAGGCTGCCAAAGGGGTCCTGGAAAATGATCCCCATATCGCGTCGCAACTGGCGCAGGCGCGCCACGCCGGCGGCGCGCAGATCCTCGCCCCGGAAGCGCAGCTCGCCTTCGTCCGGCTCGATCAACCGCAGCAGCAGGCGGGCCATGGTCGATTTGCCGCAGCCGGATTCGCCCACCAGCCCTAGCGTCTCCCCGGCGCGAAGCTGAAGGTCCACGCCGTCCACGGCATGCACGCCGCCGGGAAAGGTCTTGTGGAGGCCACGCGCCTCGATCAGCGGCGCTTCCGTCACAGGGCACCCTCCAGGTGCAGGATGCAGGCGGCCTTGACGCCACCCGGCAGGGGCACCAGGGGCGGCGGCGCCAGGGTGCATTCCCGGTGGGCATAGGGGCAGCGTGGGGCGAAGCGGCATCCGGCCGGGAAGTCCATGGGGCCGGGCACCACGCCGGGAATGGAAGGCAGGTCGGCGATCGGCCCGCTGAGGCGCGGGATGGCAGCCAGAAGCGCCTGGGTATAGGGATGCCGTGGCGATGCGAAAAGGGCGGCTGAAGGCCCCGCTTCCGCGATCCGCCCGGCATACATCACCACCACCCGGTCGGCGAAATCGGCGACGACGCCGAGGTCATGGGTGATCAGCAGCACGGCCATCCCAAATTCCCGCTGCAATCCGCGCAGCAGATCGAGGATCCCCGCCTGAACCGTGGCATCCAGCGCCGTGGTCGGCTCATCCGCGATCAGCAGCCTGGGGCGGCAGGCCAGCGCGATCGCGATCATGGCGCGCTGACGCTGGCCGCCGGAAAGCTGGTGCGGATAGTCATCCACCCGCCGCTCGGCAGCCGGGATCTCGACCAGCCGCAGCAGGTTTATCGCCTCGGCATGGGCGGCGCGGCGGTTCATGCCGCGATGCTGGCGCAGCACCTCCGCCACCTGTTCCCCCACCGTCAGCACCGGGTTCAGGCTGGTCATGGGCTCCTGGAAGATCATCGCCATGCGGGCGCCGCGCAGGCGCTGCAGGTCGCGCTCCGGCAACGCGGTGACCTCCTGCCCTTCCAGCACCGCGCGCCCGGCGGCGACGCGCCCGCCGCGCGGCAGCAGGCCCATGATGGCCAGCGCCGTCATGGATTTACCGCTGCCGCTTTCCCCGACGACGCCCATCACCTCGCCCTGCGCCAGGTCGAAGGACAGGCCCTCCAGCACCCGCAGCGGGCCGAAGCTGACGGAGAGATCCCGCACGGAGAGCAGCGGCGTGGTCATCGCACGGCGTCCCGCAGCCGGGGGTCCAGGGCGTCGCGCAGGCCATCCCCCATCAGGTTCAGCCCCAGCACCGTCAGCGCGATGCCGATGCCCGGCACGATCGAGATCCAGGGCGCTTCCTGGATATAGTCGCGCCCTTCCGAGATGATGCCGCCCAGCGTCGGCGTCGGCGGCGGCGGGCCGACACCGAGGAAGGAGAGCACCGCTTCCGCCAGCACCGCGAGGGCGAAGACATAGGTCTGCTGCACCACCAGCGGCGCCAGCGCATTCGGCAGCACATGCCGCAGCAGCACGCGGGTGGAGGAAGCGCCGATGGCCTGCGCGCCTTCCACGAAGGGAAATTCCCGCACCACCATCACGCCCGCGCGCATGACGCGGGCGGTGCGCGGCACATAGGCGATGCTCAGCGCCAGGATGGCGTTGATCTCGGAAGGCCCCAGCGCCGCCGCCAGGGCGATGGCCAGCAGCACCGCCGGGAAGGCCATCAGCGCATCCATCAGGCGCATCAGCGGCCCGTCCAGCCGCCGCGCGAAGCCCGCCAGCGCGCCTACCGCGCCACCGACCAGGGCTGTGACGCCGGCCACCGCCAGCCCGATGCGCAGCGAGACCTGCGCGCCATGGAGCGTGCGGCTGAGGATATCGCGCCCGAAGCGGTCGGTGCCCAGCCAATGCGCCTCCCCCGGCGCCACCAGACGGGCGCGGAAATTGTTCCGCAGCGGGTCATAGGGCGAGACCCAGGAGGCCATCAGCCCGCAGAGCACGACCAGCCCGAAGAGCAGCAGGCCCCAGCGGAAGGAGGGATGCGCCAGCAGCCGGGACCATGTGCCCGGCACCCGCCTAGCCACGGCCATGGCGGATCCTTGGGTCGAGCCAGGCGTAGAGCAGGTCCACCGCCAGGTTGACGAGGACGAAGATGGTCGCGGTCAGCAGCAGCCCGCCCTGGATCACCGGATAGTCCCGCCGCTGGATGGCGCCGATGATCAGCCGCCCCACCCCAGGCAGGCTGAAGACCTGCTCGATCACCACCGCGCCGCCCAGCAGCACGCCGGAGGCGATGCCGGCCACCGTGACCACGGGGATCAGTGCATTGCGAAAGGCGTGCTTGCCGATGACCACCCAGCCCGGCATGCCCTTGGCGCGCGCCGTCCGCACATAGTCCTGGCGCAGCACTTCCAGCATGGCGGCGCGGGTCATGCGGGCGAAGAGGCCCATCTGGGACAGGGCCAGGGTGCCAGCCGGCAGCACCATGAAGCGCAGCCAGCCCAGCGGGTCCTGGCTGAAGGGCACGAAACCGCCGGTGGGCAGCCAGGCCAGTTGCACCGCCAGCACATACATCAGCACCAGCCCCAGCCAGAAATCGGGCAGCGAGAAGCCGATCAGCGACGCGCCCATGGCCAGCCTGTCCGCCCCCTGCCCCGCCCGCACGGCAGCCAGCACCCCCAGCGCCGTGCCGAGGACCAGGGCGATGGCCAGGGCCAGGAAGGTCAGGGAGAGCGTCACCGGCAGCCGTTCCAGGATGGCGGCACCGACGCCCTGGCGCAGCAGGATGCTCTGGCCGAGATCCCCCACCGCCAGCGCGCCGTACCAGCCAAGAAGCTGCTCCGGCCATGGCTTGTTCAGGCCCAGCCGGTCCCGCAGCTGCGCCAGTTCCTCGGCGGTCGCGGTCGGGCCGGCCATTTCCGAGGCCACGTCGCCCGGCACGATCCAGACGATGGCGAAGGACATCAGCGAGACGATCAGCAGCACCGGCAGGGCCGCCAGCAACCGCCCTGCCGCATACCTCCACATGCCGGACTAGCCGAGCGACACCCCCCACATGCGGGGAATGCGATAGGGCTTGTAGTCGCGCACCTGCGCCCGCGTGGCCTGCACGATGCCGACATCGCCGCATTTGATGGCGATGGCCTCGTCGTACATGCGCTTCTGGAAATCGGCCACGGCCTGCTTGCGCTCTTCCTCCTTCAGCCCCGTCGCCAGCCGGCGCTGGCAATCCTCGATCACCTCGTCCCGCACATGCTGCACCGGCGCATGGCCGGAGAAGAAGCCGACGACGCCGTAGGGCCCCTCATAGGGCTCGATGCCCAGCATCAGTGCCCAGACATGCCAGCCGCTGCGCTGCGTGCGCTGGCTGAAGGCGGTCGGCCAGTCCGTGATGTTCACGCGCGCATTGATGCCGATGCCGCGCAACTGCTCGGCCGCCGTGACAATGGTATCGTTGTGGTTCTTGAAGCTGCTGTCACCGAGGAGGATGATCTCCTCGCCCTTGTAGTTCACTTCCCGCAGCAGGGCCTTCGCGCGGTCCTTGTTGTTGATGTTGTACAGCTCCTTGCCGACATCCCCAGCGAAGTGGGTGGTGCCGGGATGCTGCCATCCATGCGTCATGCGGTAGAGGCCGTCGGTGGAGATCGCCATGATCTCCTCCAGGTCCAGAGCCGCCTGCAGGGCGCGGCGGAAGGCCGGATTGTCCATCGGCGGCTGCGCCATGTTGAACATGAGGGTCTGGAAGGACCAGGGCATCATCTCATGCATCTTCAGCGAGGAATCGGAGCGCAGCCGCTCCGCCGCCGGCACCGCGATGGCTTCCAGGATATGCATCTCGCCCGCCTGCAACCCGGCGGTGCGCGCGCCGCCCTCGGCGACGAAGCGGATGGTGATGTTCTCGACATTTGGGACCTTGCGGCCGGCAAAGCCGTCCATGCCCTGATAGGCACGGTTCTGCACATAGTCGCCGAAACGCGCCAGCCGCACATGGCTGTCGGGCCGGTATTCCACGAAGCGGTAGGGGCCGGTGCCAATCGCCTCGTTCTTGTTGGCTTCCTTGCCCGCCTCATCCTCCGGCATGATGGCGCAGGGCGCGCGGGGGGAGGAAATGCCGGCAATGAAGCCCGGAGAAGGCGCCTTCATGCGCACCACCACCGTGCGGGCGTCCGGCGTCTCGATGGCATCGACTGGCTGCATGATGAAGGCCGAGCCGCCGACGCGGCCGTAGCGCAGCAGGCTGGCCTTCACATCGGCCGAGGTCATCGGCTTGCCGTTGTGGAAGCGCGCTTCCCGCAAGGCGAAGCGATAGGCCAGCCCGTCGGGGGAGATGTCCACGCCCTCGGCCAGGTCCGGCACGGGGTTTCCAGCCTCGTCGCGCGCATAGAGGGTTTCATAGAGATGGAGAGAGATGTTGCGCGCGGCCTGTGCCGTCGTGACCTGCGCGTCCAGCGTTGGCGGCTGGGCCTGCTGGGCCATCACGATGTCTCCGCCGGCGCGTTGCGCCAGCGCGGGCCGCGCCAGGCCCGGAAGAACCGCCAATCCACCCGCAGCGAGGCCAAAATCCCGTCGCGTCAGCATGGTCGAGCCCTCTCCCATCTTCTGCATGGGATGCTAGCCTTCGTTTGTAGTTTGCATCAATCAATCCTTTTCGGGAGAGGCTCGATGGCGGCAAGTCCGGTCGTGGCGGAGTTGGATCTTGGCGGAAATGGCCGGCAGGTCGGGCACCTTCGGGTTCCCCGCTCCCGCGACGACAGCGGCTGGGGCACCGAGCTTGTGCCGATCGTGTCCATCGCCAATGGCAGCGGCCCGACCGTGCTGCTGACCGCCGGCAATCACGGCGACGAATATGAGGGCCAGGTGGCGCTGCTGGACCTTGCGCGCGGCCTGCGGGTGGAGGAGGTGCAAGGGCGCGTCATCCTGCTGCCCGCAATGCATTATCCCGCCTGCGCCGTCGGCAAGCGCCTGTCGCCCATCGACGGCCGCGACTTCAACCGCTGCTTTCCCGGCGACCCTTTCGGCACTTTCGCCCAGGTTCTCGCGCATTTCGTCGACAGCGTGCTGCTGCCGCTCTGCGACTTCCAGATGGACCTGCATTCCGGCGGGACGGGCATGGACATCCTGCCCTGCGCGGTGGGACATGTGCTGGATGACCCGGAGATGATGCGGCGAACACTGGACATGGCCGACGCCTTCGGCGCCCCCATCACCATGGTGCTGCGCGAGGTGAATGCCGGCCCGACCCTGCTGGCCGCCGCGGAACGGCGCGGCATCGTCGCGCTGTCCTCCGAGCTTGGCGGCGGCGGGCGGCTGAACCCTGACAATCTCGCCATCACCCGGCGCGGCGCACTGAACGTGCTGCGCCATGCCGGCGTGCTGCCCGGCCAGCCCGAGGCGGGGCCATACGGCCCTTCCCGCCGCATGACGGTGCCGGATTTCTCGGATTATGTCTTCGCACCGCGTGACGGCATCTGGGAAGCCGCCGATCCTCTCGGCACCACTGTGGAAGCGGGCGCCCTCGCCGGCCGGCTGCACCTGACGGAGGAGCCGGGACGGGATGCCATCCCGCTCCCCTACGGCAGCTCGGGCCTCCTGTGGTGCGTGCGCTTCGCCGGCCGGGTGCGTGCGGGAGACCCCGTGGCGATCATCGCGCATGACGCATGACTTGTGGAAGTCAGGCAGGCGGCCATGCGATGCTGCGCCCGGCAACCCCGGGAGGTAGCGATGGCCGCCGTGATCGAAGCCCTCAGCAACAGCGAGGCCGAGGCGCAGGAATGGGAATTGCGCCGTGATATGGCCGCGGTGTTCCGCGTCGCCGCACGGGAAGGCTGGAACGAGCAGATCGGCAACCATAATTCGCTGATGCTGCCGGGCGACGGACCGCCGCGCTTCCTGATCAACCCGCGCGGCTATCTGTTCCAGGAACTGAAAGCCAGCGACCTGATCGTTTGCGATCTGGATGGCAAGGTCCTGCAAGGAAGTGGCGAGTTACGCAAGGTCGCCTTCCATATCCACGCCCGTATCCATGTGCAGAACCCGGAAGCGAAATGCGTGGTGCATGTCCACCCACGCTGGCTGACGGCGCTTTCGCTGTTGCGGGATGCGGAGCTGCATCTTTCCCACCACAACAACCTGCTGCTGAACGACCGCGTGGTCTACGACCACGAAGGCGACGAGCCGGTGCATCAGAACGAGGAAGGAGACCGGATCGCGCGGCTGATGTGTAACAAATCCGTGATGGTCATGCGTGGGCATGGCGTGACCGTGGTGGGCCCGACGGTGCACGACGCCTTCGACGAATGCTTCATCGCCGAGCGTACGGCGATGTATCAGATGACCGCCATGTCCACCGGCCTGCCGATGCATACCCTGCCTGACCGCCTGCGTCGTAATTGGCATGGTGCCTGGGGCGACAAGATCGATGCCCGGCTGCACCTGAATGCCTGGCGCCGGGTCCTGGACCGCGAGGAACCCGATTACGCAACATGACAGCCGGTGGGGGACAGGCCCTGGCCCATCCCCCCGCCGGTCGCTCAGGCAGCCAGATCTCGCATGACGCGGATCAGGTCGGACTTGCCCTCGAAGCCGATGCCCGGCAGCTCGGGCATGGTGATATGCCCCTGCTCCACCCTCACCCCGTCGGGGAAGCCGCCATAGGGCTGGAAGAGGTCGGGATAGCTCTCATTGCCGCCGAGGCCGAGACCCGCGGCGATGTTCAGCGACATCTGGTGCCCGCCATGCGGGATGCAGCGTGAGGGCGACCAGCCCGCCTGCCGCAGCACGTCCAGCGTGCGGAGATACTCGACGAGCCCATAGGAGAGCGCGCAGTCGAATTGCAGCCAATCCCTATCCGGCCGCATCCCGCCATAGCGCAGGAGGTTACGCGCATCCTGGTGGGAGAAGAGGTTCTCGCCGGTCGCCATCGGAGCCGGGTAGAACTCCGCCAGCGAGGCCTGCAAGGCGTAGTCCAGCGGGTCGCCGGCCTCCTCGTACCAGAAGAGCGGATAGTCCCGCAGCATCTTGGCATAGGCGATGGCGGTCTCCAGGTCGAAGCGGCCATTCGCATCGACGGCCAGCTGGGCATCGCCGCCGATCTCGGCCAGCACCGCCTCGATCCGCGCCCGGTCCTCGGCGATGTCGGCACCGCCGATCTTCATCTTCACCACGTTGTAGCCACGGTCGAGGTAGCTTCGCATTTCCGCCCGTAGCGCGGAGTTGTCCTTGCCCGGGTAGTAGTAACCGCCGGCGGCATAGACGAAGACTCGCGGATTGGCCTCCAGCCCGTGCCGCTCGGCCAGCAGGCGGAAGAGCGGCTTCCGCTCGATCTTGGCCACGGCATCCCAGACCGCCATGTCGATGGTCCCCACGGCGACCGAGCGCTCCCCATGCCCGCCGGGCTTCTCGTTCCTCATCATAGCCGCCCAGACGCGGGCTGGGTCGATATTGTCCCGCGCCGGATCCAGCAGGCTCTGCGGGTCGGCTTCCAGGATGCGGTCGCGGAAGCGCTCGCGGATCAGCCCGCCCTGGCCGTAGCGGCCATTGGAGTTGAAGCCATAGCCCACCACCGGCCGGCCATCCCGCACCACATCCGTCACCACCGCCACCAGGCTGACGGTCATCTTGGTGAAGTCGATATAGGCGTTGCGGATGGGCGACGAGATCGGCTGGGTGATCTCGCGGACATCGGTGATGCGCATTCGGCATTCCCTTACAGGGGCGGTTCCGGGCCGCTGTCGCGCGGCATGATGTGCTGATAGGCTGCGCGCGATGTCTCCTCCAATGCCAAGAACATCCCGCATCATGCCGATCCGGCATCGCCCATGGAGCTGACCTGGCTGGAAGACTTCCTGGCCCTAGCCGCGTTCCGCAACTTCTCGCGGGCGGCGGAGGCGCGGAACGTGACGCAGCCCGCCTTTAGCCGGCGCATCCGTGCGCTGGAGGCTTGGATCGGCACGCCGCTGGTGGTGCGGGCGCCGCAGGGCGTGGCGCTGAACGCGGCAGGCGAATACCTGCTGGCGCATGCCGAGGCGCTGGTGCGCGACATCCATCTGGCGCGGCGCGGCGCCCTGCGCGCGGCGGGGCGGGCGCAGGCGGCGCTGTCCATCGCCGCCACCCATGCGCTGTCCTTCACCTTCTTTCCCGGCTGGGTGCGCGCCGTGGCGCCGCTGGAGGCGATGGGCGCGCTCAACCTCGTCTCCGACAGCATGGCGGCCTGCGAGAAGCTGCTGCTGGGTGGCGAGGTGGACCTGCTGCTCTGCCACATGCATCCGGCCCTGGAGACGCCCCTGGCCTCCGGCGCTTTCCGCAGCCTTGCGGTAGGGCGGGATGATCTGGTGCCGGTCTCCGCGCCGGACGAGGTGGGGAATGCACGCTGGACCCTGCCGGGCGGGGCCGCCACCGCCACGCGGCTGCTGGCCTATAGCGAGGCATCGGGGCTGGGGCGCATCCTGGCGGCTGCCTGGCCGGCGGTACGGTCGGCCGACCCGGTCTTCACCGCGCCGCTGGCGGCGGCGCTGCGGACCATGGCCAGCCAGGGGCATGGGCTGGCCTGGCTGCCGCGCAGCCTGGTGGCGGAGGATCTGGCGGAAGGCCGGCTGGTGGAGGCCGGCGCCGGGCAGGCCATCCCGGTCGAGATCCGGCTATTCCGGCCTCGACACCGGCAATCCGCTGGTGTCGAGGCCTTTTGGGCCGCCGCCCTGGCGCAGGCGCCAGGGCCGGCGGCCTGACGGCTCAGGCGGCCAGCAGGGCCTCGGCGCGGGCGGCGCTGTCGCCGTATTCGAACTCCACGAGCAGCAGCCGCTTGGCCAGGCGCACGGCGCCCAGCTCCTCCGTCATGCCCATGCCGCCATGCAGATGGATGGCCTCCTTGGCGAAAGCGCGGGCGATGAGGCCGATCTGCAACTTGCTCAGCGAGACTTCCCGCCCCGACCAGGGCGTGCCGGCCTCGACCTGCTCCAGCAGGTGGCGCACCAGGGCACGCGCCGTCTCCATCTGCACGTAGAGGTCGACGGTGCGGTGGCGCAGCGCCTGGAAGGCGGAGAGCGGCTGGGCGAACTGCACGCGCGTGTTCAGGTAGCCGATGGTCTGCTCCAGCGCCGCGCCCATGGCGGCCACGGCCTCGACGGAGATCAGGAAGGCGGCGGCATCGCGCGCGCGGGCCAGCGCGGCATCCACGGCCTCGCCTTGTGCCAGCAGCGTGGCGGGCGCGCCCTCGCAGGTGGCATCCAGGCTGGGCTGGCCATCCAGCCGTTCATGCTGGCGCAGCATCAGGCCGGGCGCATCGGCGGGCAGCAGCAGCAGGGCGGTGCCGTTCTCGGCCGCGCAGGCCACCAGCAGATGCGTCAGGCCCGGCAGGCGCGGCGCACCGGAGATCTGGCCGGAAAGGCGCCAGGAATCGCCCTCCCGCACCGCGCGCAGGCCGGGGGCATCCTCCGACAGCACGGGCACCACGCGCAGACTGCCCTCGGCGATGCCGGTCAGGCTTTCATGGCCCGCCTCGCCCGCCGCTTCCAGCAGGGCCGGCGCGACGGCGCAGGCTGGAATCAGCGGCAGGGGCAGCGCCGCGCCCGCCGCGCCTTCGACCAGCGCGGCGAGATCGGCGAGGCCGCCGCCGACGCCGCCCTGGTCCTCGGGCACGGCGATGGCGGGCCAGCCCAGCTCTGTGGCCTGCTGCCAGAGCTGGGCGACATGCGCGTCACGCTCCCGCACCCCGGCCAGTTCGGCGGTGCGGGCATCGGCGGCGATGGCGAATTTGCGGGCGGAGTCGAGCAGGTCGCCCGGCAGCAGCGGGGTGGCCGTGAAGGGCATGGATCAGTTCCCGAACAGGGTGCGGGCCAGCAGGTTCTTCTGAACCTCGTTGCTGCCGCCATAGATGGTGCGCGCACGGCCGTAGAGGAAATTCTGCAGCCACTCGATGCCGGGCCGGGCGCTCTTGCCGCCCTCGGCCTCGAGATCGCGGAAGCCGAAGGCCAGCCGGCGCCCGGTGGCGTCCAGCGCGATTTCCTCCAGCGCCTGCATGAGGTTGGAGCCGATGAGCTTCATGACGGAGGAGACATTGCCCAGCGGGCGGCCATGCATGATGTCCTCCAGCGCGCGGCGGCCCAGGTCGCGCATGGCCATCACCTCGGCCTCGGCGCGCAGCAGGCGCTGACGCAGCTCCGCCCGGCGCGGGTCGGTGGCCGGCATCTCCTCCACCAGCTTGCGGGTGCGGGCCAGCAGGCGCACCACCGGCTCGGTATTGGCGACGCCCAGGCGCTCATGCTGCAGCAGGAACTTGCCGTAGCCCCAGCCCTGCCCTTCCTCGCCCACGCGGGCGGAGACAGGCA
The DNA here is from genome assembly GCF_017654485.1 of Roseomonas marmotae. NCBI lineage: Bacteria > Pseudomonadati > Pseudomonadota > Alphaproteobacteria > Acetobacterales > Roseomonadaceae > Roseomonas > Roseomonas marmotae. The sequence goes on from NZ_CP061091.1 coordinate 2,719,912, forward strand.
CGCGCACGCCGTCCAGGAAGACCTGGTTGACATGGTGCCAGTTGTCGATGGTGCGGATGGGCGTGATGCTGATGCCCGGGCTGTCCAGCGGGATGAGCAGCAGCGAGATGCCCTGCTGCTTCTTCGGCTCCTGCGAGGTGCGGACGAGCGTATACATCATGTCCGCTTCCTGCGCGTGGCTGGTCCAGATCTTGGTGCCATCCACGATGTAGTCGTCGCCGTCCCGGACCGCGCGGGTCTTGAGGGAGGCGAGGTCGGAGCCGGCATCGGGCTCCGAATAGCCCTGGCACCACCAGACGCTGCCATCCAGGATGCCCGGCAGATATTTCGCCTTCTGCTCCTCCGACCCGTAGGCGATCAGCACGGGGGCCAGGTGGCGCAGCCCGTGGTGATACTGCGGCGGGCAGTCGCACTCGGCCAGCACCTCATCGAAGATATGGCGCTGGCGCATGGTCCAGCCGGTGCCGCCATATTCCACCGGCCAGTTCGGCGCGCCCCAGCCGCGCTCGAAGAGGATACGCTGCCAGGTGCTCCATTCCTTGCGGCCGAGCTTGCCGCCGCGCGCCATCAGCGCGCGGATCTCCGGCGGGCAGCGCGTCAGGCAGAATTCGCGGACTTCCGCGCGGAAGGCTTCGTCATCCATGGCAGCGCCACCTCAATCGATACGGATATTCGCGCGCTGGATCACCGCGCGCCACTTGTCGGATTCAGACTTCAGGATCTGGCCCAGTTCCTCCGGAGTGCTGCCGGACGCATCGCCGGCGCCGGCCTGGGCGACGCGGCGCATCACCTCCGGGTTGCGCAGCACCGTATTGATGGCGGCATTCAGCCGGTCGATGATCGGCTGCGGCGTGCCTGCCCGGGCGACGACGTAGTTGACGACCGTCACATCGAAGCCCGGCACCGTCTCGCCGATCGTCGGGATGTCCGGCATCTCCTTCGTCCGCGCCGCGGCGCTGACGGCGATGGGACGCAGCTTTCCGGCATCGATCAGCGGCACCATGATCGCGGGCGTGTCGATGGTGAAGGAGACGCGGCCCGCCGCCACGTCCTGGATGGAAGGCCCGCTGCCGCGATAGGGCACATGCACCAACTGCAGCCCGGCCTGCACCGCCAGCAGCTCCCCCGCCAGATGGCTGCCGGCACCGATGCCGGAGGAGGAGAAGGTCAGGCTGCCCGGCTTTTCCTTGCCCAGCCTGATGAGGTCGGCGAGGTTTTTCACCGGCAGGCTGGCATTGGCGGCCAGCAGATAGGTGCCGCGCGTTAGCAGGCTGACCGGCGCGAAATCCTTCTGCGCGTCATAGGGCATGTCCGACATCAGGATCGGATTGGTGATGAGCGGCCCTGGCGTGCCGTAGAGCAGCGTGTAGCCATCGGCCGGCGCATTGGCCACGGCGGCCGCGCCCACATTGCCGCCGGCGCCGCCGCGGTTCTCGACCACGATGGTCTGGCCCAGTTCCTTGCCCAGCGCCTCGGCCACGATGCGGCCGGTGGTATCGGCGCCGCCGCCAGGGGCGAAGGGGATCACCAGCTTGATGGGGCGGCTGGGCCATGCCTGCGCCCGCGCCTTGCCCGCCGCCGCCATGCCCAGTGCCGCGACGCCCAAACCCGTTAGAACCTGCCGGCGATTCATCACCATGTCTCTCCCTCACCACGCCTGAGCGGCGCAGAAATGGCGCCGGTTGCGAGACCGGCGTTCTCTTCTCGCCCGCTATCGTATCGGCAGGGGGGCAGACAATGCCACCCATGGCACAACTGCTGTGCTGCCGCCGTCATGCATCCGTATGCCACCGCAACTCCGCCTCTTTCCGTAGGTTCATTCCCACGTATCAGCTTCCAGGGAGTTCGTTCATGAGTCATTCCGAGACGGGCCCATCCGGAACATCCTCATCCGGCACCACCGCATCCGGGGCCGCTGCCTCCGACACCCCCGCATCCGGTATCAGGTCATCTGACATGGAGACCGAGACCCAGAGCAGCATGCAGGACGGTTACAGCCGCTTTGAGGAAACCGCCCACCGCCTGGCTGAGGATGCCGCCGGCCGTATCGATGCGGGCGCGGAACGCGCCGAGGGCTATGTGCATCAGGGCCTCGATAACATCAGCCGCGCCGGCAGCGCCGTGGCGGGAGCGATTCGGGAGCGCCCCTTCATGTCCCTGGCATTCGCGGCGCTGGGCGGCGCCCTCATGGCGGTTGCCCGCCGCCGCTGAGGCGCCGCACCCCGGCAAAAAGGCGTGCCGTGCCGGCCCTTTTCCCCATGGGGAGGACCGGCACAGCCCTTTTCCACGATCATTCCGGCGTACGGCATGGCCAAGTGATGGATCAGGCTTGTGCTAGGCCGGGCAAGTGTGAGAACAAATAGTGAACTATGGATATCCCGCCCCCCTCCCCTGACCGCTCGGCCCTGCTGGCTGAGCTGCGCCGCAAGCTCGGCGGACTGGAACAAGTCGGCCGACAGGCGGGTGCGGTGCCGCTCTGCGCCGCGCTGGACGGGGCGCTGCCGGCGGGCGGGCTGGCGCGCGCCGCGCTGCATGAGGTGCTGGCGGCGGATGGGGTGGGCGGTGCCGCGCTGGGCTTCGCGGCGCTAGCCCTGGCGCGCAGCGGCGGCACCGTGCTCTGGATCGCGCCGGAGCCCGAGGCCTGGCCGCCGGGGCTGTTGCGCTTCGGGCTGGACCCGTGCCGCCTGCTGCTGGTGCGCGCGGCACGGCAGGCCGAGGCCCTCTGGGCCATGGAGGAGGCGCTGCGCTGCCGCGCCGTCTCGGCCGCGCTGCTGATCGCGCCCCGGATCGGCCTGACCGCCGGGCGGCGGCTGATGCTGGCGGCGGAGGCCGGTGGGGCGATGGGCATCCTGCTGCGGTCGGACAGCGCCGCCCCGGGCCCCACCGTGGCGCTGACGCGCTGGCGGATCGCCCCGCTTCCCGCCCTGGTGCAGGACGAGCCGCATTGGCGGGTGGAGTTGCTGCGGAGCCGGGGTGGCGCCGGTGGCGACTGGGCGCTGCGCTGGCGCGAAGAGGCCCGGCTGCTGGAGGAAGCGGCTCCCCCCGCCACGCTGCCAGGCCGCCGGCGGGCCGGATGAGGCGCCGCTTTTGCCACCCGCCGCGCCTGACACCGCCGGAACCTGAGGCACCGGCACCGCTACCCCAGGTGGCCATGGGGCCAGTGGAAGGACGCCGCTTCCTGGCGCTGCACCTGCCCCTGCTGCCGGTCGAGGCCACGGGGCCGGCCGATGGACCCGTGCTGGTTTGGCGCGCCGAGGGGCCGCGCCGGCAGGTGGTGGCGGTGGATGCGCGGGCCGCGGCGCTGGGCATCGCGCCCCGGCAGAATCTGGCCGATGCCCGCGCCATTGCCCCCGCCGTGCAGCCTCGGCCGGAGGACCCCGCCGCCGAGGCGCGGCGGCTGGAGACACTGGGCCTCTGGACGCTGCGCTTCACGCCGCTGGTGGCGTTGGACCCGCCGCAGGGCCTGCTGCTGGACATCACGGGCATGGAGCGGGTCTTCGGCTCCGAGGCGGCGCTGCGCGACCGTGCCCTGGCGGGGCTGGCGCAGTTGGGCCATGCCGCGCAGGCGGGCATCGCCGGAACCGCGCCGCTGGCTGCCGCCCTGGCACGCGCCGCCCCCGGCAGCATCGCCGCCACCGGGCAGGAGGAAGCGGCCCTGGCACCGCTGCCCCTGGCCGCCCTGCGGCTGGAAGCACCGCTGCTGGCGGCACTGCGCCGGCTGGGGCTGGAATGTCTGGGCGACCTGCTGGCGCAGCCCCGCGCGCCACTGGCCCGCCGCGTCGGCCCGGCGCTGATCCTGGCGCTCGACCGCATGCTAGGCCAGGTCGCCGCCCCCTTCCCCAGCCTGCGCCCGCCGCCGGATTTCCATCTCTCGCGGGAGATGCTGGAACCTTTGGTCACCCGCGCCGGTATCGACGCCGTGCTGTCGCGCCTGCTGCCGCGCCTCTGCCGCCGGTTGCGGGAGGCCGGGCGCGGGCTGCGCCGGCTGGTGCTGCGCGCCCATCGTGGCGACGCCACGATGCAGGAGATCGTGCTGGGCCTGGGTCAGCCCAGCCGCGACCCGGGGCATCTGGCGAAGCTGCTGGAAGGCAGGCTGGACGCGCTGGAACCCCGCTTAGGCTTCGAGCGGCTGGAACTGCTGGCCGAGGCGACGGAACCGCTGGCGGCGTTGCAGGCGGGGATGTCAGCCGGCGCCGTGCCCGCCGCCGATGCCGCCGCGCTGGCGCAGCTGATCGACCGGCTGGGCCAGCGCCTGCCGGTCTGGCGCCTGGCCCCACGCGCCAGCCACTGGCCGGAGCGCGCAGTCATGAAAGTGGACCCCTTCGCCACTTTCACCACACCGGAAGGCTGGGCTGCCCGCCCCCGTCCCCTGCGCCTGCTGCGGAAGCCGGAGCAGATCCAGGTGATCGCCGTGCTGCCGGATGCACCGCCACGCTGCATCCACTGGCGCGGAGGCTGGATCGATATCCGCGCCGCCGAGGGACCGGAGCGGTTCGAGCCGGAATGGTGGCGCGACCGTCCGGACCGGCCGGTGCGCGACTATTACCGCGTGGAATGCATGGACGGCACGCGGCTCTGGGTCTGCCGCGCGGGACTGCCGGAAGCCTCGCCGCGCTGGTTCCTGCACGGCATCTTTGCATGAGGCGCGGCCATGGGTTCGCCGAACTGGGCGCGATGTCCAACTTCACCTTCCTCGAAGGCGCCTCGCATCCGCATGAGCTGGTGCTGACGGCGAAGCTGCTGGGGCATGCGGCCATCGGCATCGCCGACCGCAATTCCCTGGCGGGCGTGGTGCGCGCCATGGTGGCGGCGGAACACAAGGATATCCGCCTGCCCTTCGTGGTCGGCTGCCGCGTGGCGCTGGAGGATGGGCGGGAATACCTCGTCTGGCCCACCGGCCGCGCCGCCTATGGCCGGCTGACGCGCCTGCTCTCCGAAGCGCGGATGGTGGCGGAAAAGGGCGAGGAACGCATCGCCCGCGAGGCCCTGCTGGCCGCCGCCGAGGGGCAGGTGATGGCGCTGCTCGCCCCGGAGGTGCCGGACGAGGCTTTCGCCTCGCGGCTGCGGCAGGATGCCGCGGCGATGCGACGCGGCCTCGCCATGCCGCTGTTCTGCGCCGCCGCACATCGCTTCGGCGGCGATGACCGGCTGCGGCTGCGGCGGCTGGCGGAGATGGCCGGGGCGGCGCGGTCGCGCCTGCTGGCGGCGGGCGGGGTGCGCTTCCACCAGCCGGAGCGACGGCGGCTGGCGGATGTGCTGGCGGCCATCCGCCTGGGCACCACGATCGACGCGCTGGGCCTGGAGGCCACGCAGAATGCCGAGGCGCATCTGAAGCCCGAGGCCGAGATGCGCCGCCTCTTCGCCGGGCTGGAGGATGCGGTGGAAGCCAGCACCGACATCCTCGCCGCCTGCCGCTTCAGCCTGCGGGAACTGCGCTACGAATATCCGGAAGAGATTCTGGAACCTGGCCTTTCGGCGCAGGAGGCTTTGGAATACCGCGTGCAGGCCGCCGCCGCGCGGCACTGGCCTGATGGCGTGCCGGAGAAGGTGGCACGGCAGATCGCGCATGAGCTGCGGCTGGTGGGGAAGCTGGGCTACGCGCCCTATTTCCTGACGGTGCATGAGATCGTGCGCTTCGCCCAGTCCCGCGAGATCCTTTGCCAGGGGCGCGGCTCGGCGGCCAATTCGGCCATCTGCTATGTGCTCGGCATCACCGCCGTGCCGCCGGACAAGCATGACCTGCTGTTCGAGCGCTTCATCAGCGAGGCGCGCGACGAGCCGCCGGATATCGATGTCGATTTCGAGCATGAGCGGCGGGAGGAGGTGATCCAGCACATCTACGACCGCTATGGCCGCGACCGCGCCGCCATCTGCGCCACGCTGATCCGCTATCGCGGCCGCAGCGCCATCCGCGAGGTGGGCAAGGCGATGGGGCTGTCGGAGGATATCACCGCGCGGCTGGCCCAGGGCACCTGGAACCGTGACGGCAGCCTGCGGGACCTGGCGCGGGAACAGGGGCTGGACCCCGAGGGCGATGCGCGGCTGGGCATGGCGATGGACCTGGCGGAGGAATTGCAAGGTTTCCCACGGCATCTGGCCACGCATGTTGGCGGCTTCGTCATCACGCGCGGCCCGCTGACGGAGCTGGCGGTAGTGACGAAGGCGGCGATGCAGGACCGCCACACGCTGGAATGGGACAAGGACGATATCGAGGCGCTGCGGATGCTGAAGGTCGATGTGCTGGGCCTGGGCATGCTGAGCTGCCTGCGGCGCGGGCTGGCGCTGATCGCGCGGCATGGCGGGCCGCGCCATGGGCTGCGCGACATTCCGCAGGATGACGAGGCCACCTACCTCATGCTCTCGCGCGGGGAGAGCCTGGGCGTCTTCCAGGTGGAAAGCCGCGCGCAGATGAACATGCTGCCGCGCCTGCGCCCGCGCCGGTTCTACGATCTGGTCATCGAAGTCGCCATCGTGCGGCCGGGGCCGATCCAGGGCGACATGGTGCATCCCTATCTGCGGCGGCGGGACGACCCGTCGCTCGTCACCTATGAAAGCCCAGAACTGGAGAGCGTGCTGAAGCGCACCCTGGGCGTGCCGCTGTTCCAGGAACAGGCGATGCAGATCGCCATCGTCGGCGCCGGCTTCAGCAATTCCCAGGCCGATGCGCTGCGCCGCGCCATGGCCACCTTCCGCCACACTGGCGACGTGCCGGCCTTCAAGGAACCCTTTCTGCGGGGCATGGAGCGCAACGGCTATTCACGCGACTTCGCCGAACGCTGCTTCAGGCAGATCGAGGGCTTCGGCAGCTACGGCTTTCCGGAAAGCCATGCGGCCTCCTTCGCGCAGCTCGTCTATACCTCTGCCTGGATCAAGCGGCACCATCCGGCGGTCTTCGCCTGCGCGCTGCTGAACAGCCAGCCCATGGGCTTCTATGCCCCGGCGCAAATCGTGCGGGACGCTGCGGAGAATGGCGTGCCCATCCACCCCATCGACGTGCTGGCCAGCGAATGGGACTGCACGCTGGAGCAGGATAAAGGGCGGCTGGCGCTGCGCCTCGGCCTGCGGCTGGTCTCCGGCCTGGATGCCGGGGCCGCCAGGGCGCTGCTGGAAGCCCGCCCCTGCCCGGACTTCGCGGGCCTGATCCGCCGGGCGCGGCTGGACCGCCGCGCGGTCGAGGCCCTGGCCGCTGCCGATGCCTTTCGCGGCATGGGCCTGAACCGGCGCCAGGCGCTCTGGGCCGCCGCCGGGCTGGACCGCGCGCCGCCACCGCCCCTGCCCCTGCCCCTCTTCGCCGCCGCCGAGGCGCGGCCCAGCCTGCCCGCCGCCACGGCCGGGGAGGAAACGATCCTGGATTTCGGCGCCACCGGCCTGACCCTGCGCGACCACCCGCTGGCCCTGCTGCGCCCACGGCTGGCGGCGCTGGGCTGCGCCGACAGCCGCGCCCTGTCCGCCATGGGCCAGGGGCAGCGGGTGCGGCTGGCCGGGCTGGTGCTGGTGCGGCAAAGGCCCGGCAGCGCCAAGGGCGTGGTCTTCTTCACGCTGGAGGATGAATTCGGCACGGTGAACCTGGTGCTCTACCCCGCCGTGACCGAGACCTGCCGCGCTGCCGTGCTGGGCGCCCGGCTGATGCTGGTGGAAGGGCGGCTGGAGCGGCAGGATGACGCGGAAGTGCCCATTCTGCACCTGATCGCGCGCCGGCTGGCCGACCGCTCCGACCTGCTGGACGGGCTGCACCGCCTGGAACGCCCGGTGCAGCGGCAGGGCAGCCGCGACTGGCGCTGATGGAACGATCCTTGCAGGAGCCATCATCGGCCTTCACGTCCGACAGGAGCACCGTGGCATGGAAATCGGCGTTTTCATCCCAATCGGCAATAACGGCTGGCTGATCTCCACCAACGCCCCGCAATACAAGCCGAGCTTCGAGCTGAACAAGTATGTGGCGCAGAAGGCCGAGCATTACGGGCTCGATCTCCTGCTCTCCATGATCAAGCTGCGGGGCTTCGGCGGCAAGACGGAGTTCTGGGACCATAACCTGGAATCCTTCACCCTGATGGCAGGGCTGGCGGCCGTGACGGAGCGCATCAAGCTCTTCGCCACCGCGCCTTCGCTCGTGCTGCCGCCGGCCATCATGGCCCGCATGGCCGTGACCATCGATTCCATCGCCCCCGGACGCTTCGGCGTGAACCTGATCACGGGATGGCAGCGGCCGGAATATTCCCAGATGGGCCTCTGGCCCGGCGATGAGCATTTCAGGCGCCGCTACGAGCATCTTTCCGAATATGCGGAGATCCTGCGGCAGCTCTGGTCCACGGGGCAGTCCGACTTCAAGGGCGAGTTCTTCCAGATGGACGACTGCCGCCTCAGCCCGCTGCCGCGGCAGGGCATCCGGATGGTCTGCGCCGGGCAGAGCCAGGCCGGGCTGGAATTCATGGCGAAATACGCCGACTACAATTTCTGCATCGGCCAGGGGATGAACACGCCCAAGGCCGTGACCGCCATGACGGAGCGGGTGCTCCAGGCGGCGGCGAAGACCGGGCGCGATGTCGCCTCCCTCGCCCTCTTCATGATCATCGCCGATGAAACGGACGAGGCCGCGATGGCGAAGTGGGAGCACTACAAGGCCGGAGCCGACCACGAGGCCATCGCCTGGATGGCGCAGCAGACCTCCGCCGACACGCGCTCGGGCAATGATACCAATGTGCGGCAATATGCCCTGCCGGAAGGCGCCATCAACCTGAATATCGGCCGGCTGATCGGCTCCTATGCCGCCGTCGCGCGCATGCTGGACGAATTGGCGGAGGTGCCGGGGCTGGGTGGCGTGATGCTGACCTTCGATGACTTCCGCGCGGGCATCGATGCCTTCGGCGAGCGCATCCAGCCGCTGATGCGCTCCCGCCAGCATCTGCGCCAGCCGGCGGAAGCCATAGCCTGAGGCCGGAGCGGCCCCGCCGCCCTCAGCGGGCGGCGGTGTCGAGGGCGGCGATCCAGTCCCGCGCCCGCTGCTCCGGCGCGGCATGGCCGGTGACGTCGGAGACGACGGCCACGCTATCCGCGCCGGCCTGGATGCAGCCCAGCGCGCGGTCCAGCGTGATGCCGCCGATGGCCACCAGCGGAAGGGCGCCGATGCGCCGCTTCCACTCGGCGATCCGCTCCAGCCCCTGGGGCGCCCAGGGCATGATCTTCAGCGTCGTGGGATAGACGGGGCCGAGCGCCACGTAATCGGGCCCGGCGGCCAGCGCGGTCTCCAGTTCCTCATGGGAATGGGTGCTGATGCCCAGGCGCAGCCCGGCGGCGCGGATGGCCGGCAGGTCGGCCTCCGCCAGATCCTCCTGCCCGAGATGCAGGGCGTCGAGGCGCAGATCGATGGCGATGCGCCAGTAGTCGTTCAGCACCAGCAGCGCGCCATGGGCCCGGCAGATCGCCGCCGCCTCCGCCGCCTGCCGGCGGATCTCGGCTTCCGGCAGGTCCTTCAGGCGCAGCTGGATGAGCTTCGCGCCCGGCACGAGGCGCCGCACCCAGCCCAGGTCGGGCACCACCGGGTAGAAGCGGGAGGGCAGCGGCATCACGAGAAGACCGCCATGCCCATAACGGGCGTGGAGGGTGCCGCCATGTCGCGCGCCTCCATCGGGTCGGCCTCATGGGCCAGCCGCCCGGCCTCCACCGCGCGGGCCATAGCACGGGCCATGGCGATGGGGTCGCCCGCCCTGGCGACCGCCGTGTTCAGCAGCACGCCGTCATAGCCCAGTTCCATGGCAGCCGCCGCGTGGGAGGGCAGCCCGATGCCCGCATCGACGATCAGCGGCACATCCGGGAAATGCGCGCGCATGGAGCGCAGGGCATAGGGATTGTTGAGCCCCCGCCCGGAACCGATGGGCGCGCCCCAGGGCATCAGCACCTCGCAGCCCGCGTCCAGCAGCCGGCCGGCGACGACCAGATCCTCGGTCGTGTAGGGAAAGACCTGGAAGCCGTCGGCGGAGAGGATGCGCGCCGCCTCCACCAGCCCGAAGACATCGGGTTGCAACGTATCGGCATTGCCGATCACCTCCAGCTTGATCCAGGAAGTGCCGAAGACCTCGCGCGCCATCTGCGCCGTCAGCACAGCCTCCTTCACGGAATGGCAGCCCGCCGTATTCGGCAGCACCCGCAGCCCGAGGCCGCGCACCAGGTCCCAGAAGCGCTGCCCGGCCCCGCCGCCTGCCTCGTCCTGCCCGCCCTCCCGCCGCAGGGAGACGGTGACGACGGCGGCTTCGGAAGCGCGGATCGCCTCGGCCATGATGGCGGGGGACGGATAGAGCGCCGTGCCCAGCAGCAGGCGGGAGGAGAGTTCGACCCCATAGACGCGCATCGGCTCAGCCCCCCTGCATCGGCGCGAGGATCTCGACCCTGTCGCCATCCCGCAACCGGCAGGCGGCGCGGTGGGAGGCGGGGACGAATTCACCGCCATGGGCCGTGGCGACGCGGGCGCCGGAATAGCCCAGTTCCTCCAGAATCCCGGCCAGATCGGTGGAGGTCACGGTCCTGGCCTTGCCATTGACGATGATGGTCATGCTGCCTCTTCGGTGCTGGGGGTGTTCTCGCCAAGGATGGTGGCAGCCGCGCGTTGCGCGAGGCTGGGCGAGAGCAGGAAGCCGTGGCGATACATGCCGTTGATATGCAGCACGCGGCCTTGCCGCCGGAGCGCGGGCATGTTGTCGGGGAAGGCCGGGCGGATATTGCTGCCCATTTCCAGAATCTCGGCCTCCGCGAAACCGGGATGCAGGGCATAGGCGGCGTTCAGCAGCTCCATGGCCGAGCGGGCTGTGACGGCACGCCGGTCCGCGCTTTCGATCATGGTGGCGCCGACCATGAAGCGCCCGTCACCGCGCGGCACGATGTAGAGGGGGATGCGCGGATGCAGCAGTCGCACGGGGCGATGCAGCGTCACGCCAGGGCAGCGCAGCACCAGCATCTCTCCCCGCACGCCGCGCAGGTCCGGCAGCACGGGCGCCGCCGCATGGCCGCGGCAGTCGATGACATGGTCGAAGCCCTCGTGATCCCGCTCCGTTGCCTCGGCCACGCGGAAGGCGACGCCGCGCTGCCGCAGCTTGTCTGCCAGCGTGGCCAGCGCGGCGCGGGGGTCCAGATGCGCTTCTTCCGGGAAGAAGAGGCCCTGGCCGAAGCGCCCCGCCAGATCGGGCTCCAGCGCCGCGATCTGTCCGGCGTCGCAGGGCCGGTGGCCGGTGGTGCGCCGGGAGAAGCGGTTCAGCTCGCCCAGGTCGCGCGGGGCGGCCAGCACCAGGCTGCCCTGCCGGCTGGTGCCAGGGGCATGGGCCGCCCACCAGTCGATGGCAGCGATGCCTGGCGCGATCAATGCCGGTGACGCATCGGCGGCCTCGCACCAGGGGGCCAGCATGCCGCCGGCGAAGTGGGACGCCCGCGTGGCGGGGTCCGCGCGGTCGATGAGCGTGACCGCCGCGCCGCGCCCGGCCAGAACGGTCGCCGTCACCAGCCCCGCCACGCCGGCACCGACCACGAGAACCTCCGGCGGCCTGCCGGCCCTGCTTTCCGCACCCAAGACGAAGCCCTCCCGGTGGGGGCATGCGGCGGCAGGATGACCTGGGGCGGCAGCCTGGGGAGGCTGCTGTTTTCCATCCCTCCGCCGGCATGACCCGGATCAGGTTCAATGGGTTCGGCAGAGCCGTCTCAGCCCGCGTCAGGCGGGCACCCCAGGAACAACAGGGACAGGTTAGCCAGAGGTGGCGGAGGTGCCAAGGCTTCAGTGGCGGGAACCAGCCAGGGTACTAGGCCTGCGCCGTCGGTCGGATGACGATCTCGCTGACATCGACATCATCCGGCTGCTCGATAGCGAAGGCAATGCTGCGCGCGACCGCCTCGGGCGGCAGCCCCATCTGCTCCATCGCCTCGTCCATCCGGGCCCTGATGCGCGGGTCCGTCATGGAATCCGTGAAGCGCGTCCGCACCATACCCGGCGAGATCATGGTGACGCGCAGCGTCTCGCCGGCCTCCTGGCGCAGTCCTTCGCTGAAGGTGCGGGCAGCGTTCTTGGTGGCGGCATAGACCGATTGCATCGGCACGATCTTCAGCCCGGCGGTGGAGAGGACATGGACGAAATGCCCGCTCTGCTGCGCGCGGAAGAGCGGCAGCGCGGCCGCCACGCCATGAAGCACGCCACGGAAGTTCACCGCGATCATCTCCTCCCAATCCTCGACACGCAGGTCGTCCACCGGCGAGATCGGCCCGGCCCCGGCATTGCTGATCATCACATCCGGCCGGCCGAACTGCTGCCGCGCGGCCGCGACCAGCGCGGCCAGATCATCCCGCCGCCGGACATCGGTGGGCAGGCTGATGGCTACGCCGCCCGCCTGCCGGATGCTGGCCTCCAGCGCCTCCAGCGGCCCGGCCCGCCGCGCGCCCAGGACCAGCTTCGCGCCACGTTCCGCCAGAAGCATGGCCGTGGCGGCGCCGATGCCGCTGCTGGCGCCAGTGATGGCGATGACCTTGCCCGTGATACCCGTCATGTCCTGCCTCCTGTGATCGATTGCCGGCCGGAGCCGCTTGCGGCAGGATCGGGAGAACTCATCCTATTTCCAGAAGAGTTCTTATCCCATTACCAGCGGTAACAGGCTGAGGTCATGAACAAGCTTGCCCGCATCGAGGCCCGCCGGGCCGTGGCGGACTTCATCCGCGATCGCCGCGCCTGCCTGGCACCGGAGGATGTCGGCCTGCAGCGCGGGGCCCGGCGCCGCACGCCGGGCCTGCGGCGCGACGAGGTGGCGCAGCTCGCCGGGGTCGGGATCACCTGGTACACCTGGTTCGAGCAGGGGCGCGACATCCAGGTCTCGGCCGATTTCCTGGAGCGCCTGAGCCGGGCCTTCCGCCTCAACGCCACCGAGCGCAGCCATCTCTTCACCCTGGCGCAGCAGCGGCCACCACCGCACCGGCCACCGCAGGAGACCCGCCTGCCCGATGCCGTGCGGCGCATCCTCGCCAGCCTGCACATGCCAGCCTGTGTCATGACCCGGCGCTGGGACGTGGTCGCCTGGAATGCGCCGGCCATTGAGATCCTGGGTGATTTCGCAGCCCTGCCGGAGGATGAGCGGAATATCCTCCACCTCATCTTCACCTCGTCCGGATTTCAGCAGCGCATGGCGAGCTGGGAGGAGGACGCACGGGGGACACTGGAGAAATTCCGCCTGGACTTCGCCCGCGCCGACGGCGACCCCGGCTTCGCTGCGCTGGTGGCGGAACTGGCTGCCCGCAGCGCCGATTTCGCGAAATGGTGGCCGCGCCAGGAGGTCCGGCCGGTCGGCGATGGCATGAAGCGCCTGCGCCATCCCCGGCACGGCGTGCTTGAGTTCCAGCATGCCACCTTCTCGGTCGAAGGTGGCTCTGAACTCAGGATGGTCGTCTATACCGCGGCCGGGGATGCCTGACGGAGGTCAGGGCGCCTTGTGCGCCGGCTTGTCCGCCTGCTCCGGCAGCTCGCCCGACTTCACCTCGGCCGAGCGCCGGATGCCTTCGCGGGAGCCGCGCTCCGCATCGACCTCTCCCGGCTTGCCCGTCCCCTCCTGGCGCGCATGCGCCTTGTGATCCGCGCCTTGGGACTTGTTCCGCGTATTTTCCGGCATTTCCTGGCCTCCTCTGATGGTAGGGCCTTTCGGCGACCCCGTTGTCCATGCCAGGAACGCGCCGGGAAGCCTCAGGTTCCGCCGCTTCAGGCCCCTGCCCGCCCCCTGCGCAGCAGCACGATGACCTGGATCACCGCCATCACCGCCAATTGCCCGGCGATGAAGAGGAAGGGCACCTGGTAGCCGCCGGTCCAGGTGACCAGCACGGAGAAGATGGAGGGGCCGGAGATATAGCCGAGGAAGGTGACGACGGTGCTGCTGGAGGTGACCTCGCTGATCCGGCCGGGGGGCGAGAGGCGCGCGACCTCGGCCAGGTAGATGCCGTTCCAACTGGCGGCGAAGAAGCCGGTGGCCACCGCCACCGCCACCGCTAGCAGGATCGGCGGCTGCACCGGCAGGGCGCTGAAGGCCAGCACCATGCCGGCGGCGATGAAGGCCTGGGCCGTCAGGTTATGCGTGGGCCTGCCCGTGCGGTCCGCCAGCCAGCCCAGGAAGATGCGGGCGAAGACACCCGCGAGTTGCATGCCGGCATAGACCAGCCCCGCCAGGTGCAGCGGCATCTGCCGCTCCGTCACGAGATAGGTGACGGAGAAGGAGAAGAGCGAGCCCTGCACGATGGCGAAGGAAAAGGCCAGCACCGTGACGGTCAGCAGCACCGGGTTGGCCTTCAGCATCACATAGGGCTGGATGACCGTCCGCCAGTTGAACAGGGCGGCGAGGCTGATGTCGCGGCCGGGCTCGCGCTCCGTATCCAGCCGGGCGCGGGCGGGGGCGATGATGGCAGTAGCGGCCAGCCCGACCGCGACCGGCACCAGCAGCCCCGCCGCCCAGCCCCATTGCGCGGCGACGGGCGCCACTAGCAGTCCGGCCAGCGCGCCGCCCGCCGGGGCGCCCGCCTGCTTGATAGAGAAGATCAGCGTGCGGTGCCCCGGCGGGGCGCTGGCGGCCAGGATGCGGCTGCCGGCCGGGGGCGAGGGTCCGTATCCCACGCCCATCAGCAGCGCGCCCAGCAGCAGCAGCGGCCACCAGCCGGAGGCCGCGACAACCAGCCCCGCCACCGCCGTCAGCGCACCGATCTGGAGCATCCGCACCGGTCCCAGCCGCGCCAGCAGCGGCCCGCCGAAGAGCAGGAAGAGCACCGTGCCCAGCGAATTGAGGGAGGAGAGGTTGCCGATCCGCTCCGGCGCCAGCCCGGCACCCGCCGTCAGCAGCGGCGCGATGACCGGCAGGCTCTGGCTGAGGAAGGAGGCCACTGTCTGCATCCCCAGCGTGGTGCCGAGGGCGATGATCCAGAGCGGAACCCCTCCCTTGGCACCATCTGCTCCGGGCGTGGCGCGCGTCTGCTCTCCGGCGGGCTGGGGCATTCCTGCTGGCATCCTCTGCGAAGGCGCCGCCCCTTGGCGTGGGGCCACGGCGGATGCGCGGCCAGCATGGCTCCGGAACGGCTAGGCGAGCAGGATGCTTACGACGCCCCGCCGCATCCGTCGACCACACGCGCCTTCATGGATGCGGCGCCGGCCGCAGGTCGCCCAGCACGGTCGGGATCAGTTCCGATACGGTGGGATGGATCGGCACCGCCCAGCGCAGCACCGGATAGGGCGTGCCGGCATGCATGGCATCCAGGATGCCGTGGATCGCCTCGTCCCCCTCCACCCCCAGGATGGCGGCGCCGAGGATGTGCAGTGTCTCGGCATCGGCCACCACCTTCATGACGCCCTGCGTCTCGCCACGCTCCACCGCGCGGCCGACGCGCGCCATCGGCCGGCTGGAGACCAGCAGGGGCCGGCCGGTGGCGCGGGCCTGCGCCTCGGTCATGCCCACCCGGCCCAGAGGCGGGTCGATATAAAGCGCATAGGCGGGGATGCGGTCGCTGACGCGCCGCGCCTCGCCATCCAGCAGATTGGCGGCGACGATCTCGAAGTCGTTGTAGGCGGTGTGGGTGAAGGCGCCGCGCCCGTTGCAGTCGCCCAGCGCCCAGATGCCCGGCACGCTGCTGGCCAGCCCGTCATCCACCACCACAAAGCCGCGCGCATCCAGCGCGACCCCGGCGGCCTCCAGCCCGAGATCATCGGTATTCGGCCGCCGCCCCGTGGCCACCAGCACATGGGAGGCCGCGATCTCCGCCCCGCCCACCCGCACCAGCGCGCCGGAGCCGCGCGGGGTGAAGCTGACATCCTCGGCACCGGTATGGATGGTGATGCCGTCCGCCTCCAGGATCTCGCGGATCATCGCGGAGATATCAGGGTCCTCGCGGGGGACCAGGGCGGTGCCACGCTCGATCACCGTCACCTCGGCGCCGAAGCGGCGGTGCATCTGCGCGTATTCCAGCCCGATATAGCTGCCGCCGATCACCACCAGATGCTCCGGCACCACCTCCAGCCGCAGGATGCCTGAACTGTCCAGCGGCGTGATCCGGTCCAGGCCCGGCATCTCCGGCATGGTGGGGCGGGCACCGACATTCAGGAAGAGGCGCGGGGCGGTCAGCCGCTCCTCCCCCACGCGGATCACCTGCGGGGCCTCGAAGCAGGCATGGCCGCGCAACAGGGTCAGCCGCTCCATCCCGCCCAGCCATGTCTCCAGGTTGCCGCGGGCATTGAGGGTGACGGTCTCGGCCCGCGCCTGGACCGCCGGCATGTCGATGGCGACCGGCCCGGCCGAGACGCCCCAGCGGGCGGCGTTGCGCGCCACATGCGCGGCGCGGGCACTGGCCACCAGCGCCTTGGTCGGCATGCAGCCGGTATTGACGCAGGTGCCGCCGAGGAACTTGCGTTCCACCAGGGCGACGTTCATGCCGGCGGCGGTCAGCCGCCCGGCGAGCGAGGGCCCCGCCTGCCCGGCCCCGATGATGATGGCGTCGAACTCTTTCATGCGCCCTCCGCTGGACAGGCGGCATGGAACCGCTGTCGCGCCGTCGGTGGTTCTGGCCAGCGGGCAGCATGCGCCAGCTGGAGCAGCTTTGGCCAGGATTACCGTTCGGTCCGCGCCATGGATGACGTGCTGGCTCACGCCCCGCTGGCGTGGCGCTCCAGCCAGGATACCGCGAAGGCGCAGATGGCCGCGGCATCCAGCAGCATTGACGGCGCCGCGCCGACCAGCCCCCGCGCGCCCTGCCCGCCGGCCAGGAAATCCCGCAGGATGGTGGCGAAATAATCATCATCCAGGCCCGGCACGACCGGCAGGGATGTCTCGAATTCCTCCAGCATGCGCCAGCACACTCCGCCAGGGATGGCGAAGGGCACCTCATACCGGCGGATGCGCTTGCCGGGGATGCGCGCCCGGTGCTCGGCCAGATGCAGCAGCGTGATGGTATCGGGCGGCGCAGCGACCATCAGGATCTTGCCGCCCGCCTCCACCAGCTTCGCGAAGGGCGAAGCTTCGCCATAGCCGTAGTCCAGCGGATGCGCCTCCGTCACCCAGCCGGCGCGCGTGCCGATGGCGGCGACGGATGCACCGGGATTGCCGCTGCGGCGGGCGCCAGGCGTGGTGCGGATGAATTCCGCCAGCACGCCGTTCTCCCGGCTGGCGCGGGAGGATGCGGGGTCGAAAGGCGGGATATGCGGGCGCCATGCCGGCGGGACGCGCCCCTGCCCGTCCAGAAGTTCGTCATAGGCCGCATCCCAGTCGGTATAGGCGAGGATGGTGCCACCGGGGCCCACCGCGTCCCGGAGCGCGCCGATCAGGGCATCCGGTCCGTTTAGCAGCCGCCCCACCTGGCGCATGGCGGCATGCACCATCACCATCCCGCCCGCCTCGAGGCCGAGGCGCGCCAGATCCTCCCGCAGGTCAGCGCGTGTGCGGAAAGGTGGTGCGGTCATCCGGGGAAGGTCGCCAGCCGCCGGGCCGGCGTCAACCGGTGGCCCGGGCCATATGCCCGGACCACCCGTGAGATCAGATGCCGATGGCGGCCTTGATCTTCTCCCGCGTCATCGGCAAGTCGCGCAGGCGTTGGCCGGCGGCACGCGCCACGGCATTGCCGATGGCCGCCGCCGCGGGCCCCTGCCCCGTCTCCCCCGCGCCCAGGAACGGCGTGCCGGGCCGGTCGATCACATGCACATCCATCTGCCGGGGCACGGCGTTGAAGCGCATCATCGGGTAGGTGGACCAGTCCACGCTGGTCAGGCCGTTCGGCGTGAAGCCCACGGACTCATAGAGCGTCCAGCTGGTGGATTGGATGATGGCGCCTTCCACCTGGTTGCGAAGCCCGTCAGGGTTGACGACCTCCCCGGCATCCACCGCCGCCACGATGCGCAGCGGCCGCACGCGTCCGGTCTCGCGCTCCACCGTCACCTCGGCCGCCACGGCGCAATAGGCGGCGTAGTTCTTGTAGCGCGCGAAGCCGAAGCCATGGCCGATGCCCGGCGCCGGCTTGCCCTTGCCCCAGCCGAACTTCTCCGCCGCCAGCTGGATGACGGCGCGGCCCCGCTCATCCTCCAGGTGCCGCAGGCGGAACTCCACGGGGTCGGCGCCGGCGGCATCCGCCAGCTCGTCCATGAAACTCTCGATGCTGAAGACGTTCATGAAGGCACCAAGTCCCCGCAGGGCCGAGACGCGCAGCGGCATCTGCGGGATGAAGTGGTGCATCACCTGGGCGTTGGGGAAGGTGTAGAGCGGGATGGCATTGCGGTCGCCAGCCCCCGCCGGCTGCGGCGCGGGCCTGGGCGCCGCGGGCTTGAAGGGCTCGGCCAAAAGCTGCCCGGCCAGCAGGTTGCCCGCCGGGCCGGGGCGGGTGTTATGCGTATTGCTCCAGACGCCGTAGTCCCAGTTGATGATCCGCCCGTCAGCGTCCAGCTTTCCGGCGGCCTCGGTGATCATGGCGGGGGAGAGCGGCTCCCAGCCCTGTTCCTGCTCCCGCATCCATTGCAGGCGGATGGGGCGGCCGGGCATGGCGCGCGCGATCAGCACGGCATCCGCCGCCACGTCGTCGGCGCCGTTATGGCCGTAGCAGCCGGAGCCCTCGACATGGATGCAGCGCACCTGCTCCGCCGGCATCCGCAGCATCTCGGAAAGGGCGCCGCGCAAGGGATAGACGCCCTGGCTATGCGTCCAGACCGTCATCACCCCGTCCTGGAACTGCGCCAGGGCGCATGAGGGGCCGATGGAGCCATGCGCCTGGTACTGGCGCGTATAGGTGGCGCGCAGCTCCTTCACCGTGCCGGGGACAGGCGCGTTCTTGTCCAGGATGGAATAGCTCTGGGTCGGCAGGGCACGCATGGCGGCGAAGAGGTCGCTCTGCTCGGGCAGGTTAGGCCCGCCTTCCCAGCGCGCGCCGGCGGCCAGGGCACGCATGGCCTTGATGGCCTGCCATTCGCGCTCCGCCACCACGGCCAGGAAGCTGCCGTCCCGCACCACGCCCAGCACGCCCGGCAGGGCCTCGGCGGCGGTGCTGTCCAGCAGGGCGAGCCGCGCGCCCGGCGCGGGCGGGCGCACCACGCGGGCATGGAGCATGCCCTCGGGCCGCATGTCCTGCACATAAGCGGCGCCACCCGTGACCTTGGCGGGGATATCCACGCGCGGCACGGGCTGCCCCATCACCCGGAACTGTGCGGGCGCCTTCAGCTTGGATTCCGGCTGGGCCTTCACATGCAGGTCCAGCCCTGTCACCAGCTCCCCGAAGCTGACGCGGCGGCCATCGGCGGCGATGACGGCGCCCTGTTCGGCGCGCAGGCTTCCGGCCTCCAGGCCCAGCTGCTCGGCGGCGCGGCCGATCAGCAGCTCCCGCACCTGCGCGGCCGCGTGGCGGATGGCGGTGCCGCTTTCCTGCATGGACTGGCTGCCGGCGGTATAGCCCTCATTGGGCGTACGACCGGTATCGCCGCTGACGAGCTGGATGCGCTCCATCGGCACCTCCAGCTCCTCCGCCGCGATCTGCATCACCGCTGTCTTGACGCCCTGCCCCAGCTCCACCTTGCCGGTGAAGAGCGTGACGTCGCCCTGGGCATCGATCCGCAGCCAGGCATCCAGCTCAGGCGTGGTCTTCAGGCTTCCCGGCAGCGGCGGGGCCTTGGCGGGCGGCGTGCCGGGCTGCGCGGCTTCCTGCGCGCGCAGCGGCAGGGTGAAGCCCAGCACCAGCGCCCCGCCGACGCCGAGAAGCCCGCGGCGGGAGAGTTCGGCACTCATCGCACCGCTCCCGTGGCGGAGGTGGGACTGGCATCGGCCCGCTGCATCAGCCCGGCGGCCCGGCGGACGGCCTTCAGGATCCGCACATGCGTGCCGCAGCGGCAGAGGTTGGTCTGCAGGTTCGCGCGGATCTCGTCATCCGTCGGGTTCGGGTTGGCGCGCAGCAGGGCCTGGGCACGCATCATCATGCCGGGGATGCAGTAGCCGCACTGGGCCGCCTGCTCCTCGATGAAGGCGCGTTGCAGGGCGCCGGGCGCCTCGGCGGTGCCGAGGCCCTCCAGGGTCGTGATCTCCCGCCCCTCGAGCAGCAGCACAGGGGAGACGCAGGAGAAGACCGCCTCCCCATCCACCATCACCGTGCAGGAGCCGCATTGGCCGAGGCCGCAGCCGTATTTGGCCGCGTGCAGCCCCAGCTCATCCCGCAGCGCGTAGAGCAGCGGCGTTTCCGGGTCGATATCCAGCGAATGCTGCTGGCCGTTTACCTTGAGATTCACCATGGCAGGCCTCACTGGGTCGGGTCGGCGGGGGCGGACTGCACGGCATCGGTGGGCCGGGCCGCCGAGGTCGTATGGCCCCGCCGCACCTCGCGCACCAAAGCTTCCACCCCCGTCCAGGGCTGCTGGTCCGTGAAGGCGGCGCGGATATAGCCTAGCAGCTCGACGATCTGCTGATCGGTCAAGACTGCGCGGAAACCCGGCATGATCGGCGCGCGCTCACCCTCGGCGGCGGGCAGGCCGTCCAGCACGACATTGATGAGGTTGCGTGGATTGGGGCCGTGCGGGGCGGTGCTGCCCTTCAGGTGCATGCCGCCGAAGGGCAGTGGCCGGCCGGCCTCGTGGCAGCTGGCGCAGGCGCTGGCATAGACGGCGCGCCCGGCATCCTGCCCGGGCACCGGGGGCACTGACTGGCTGTCGGCCATGATGGGGCTGGTGCCGGGGCCGGGCGTGGGGGTGGTGGGGGCCGTCACAGTGGCCGGCGTCACGCCATGTCCCATCCGCCGCGCCACATAGCCGGCGATGGCGCGCACGTCCTCCTCCGGCACCCAGGCCAGATTAGCCACCACGGGCGCCATCGGGCCACGGGCGATGCCATGCGAGGCCTCCCAGCCGTGGCGGAGGTAGTGAAAGAGGCTTTCCTCCGTCCAGGGCTGCGGCGCCGGGGAGGATTGGTCGACGGCATAGGCGTACCAGCCCTCCGCCTCCCCGCCCGAGAGGGCGCGGTCATGCTGCACGGCGCCCAGGGCATTGCGCGGCGAGTGGCAGGCGCCGCAATGGCCGAGGCCCTCCGCCAGATAGGCGCCGTGGTCGGCCTCGAGCTCCGGCCTCGGACCCTCCTTCAGGAAGAGCAGCTTCCACCCCGCCAGCAGCGGCCGGAAGCCCAGCGGGAAGACCAGTTCATTGGCCGGCGTCTCGGCCCGCACCGGCTCGCGCGTCATCAGATAGGCATAGATGGCGCGGTTGTCGGCCTCGGTGACGAGGGTGAAGTGGTCGTAGGGGAAAGCCGGGTAGAGGTGGCTGCCCTCGCGGTCCACGCCCTCGCGCATCGCGCGCTGGAAGGCGGCTTCCGACCAGCGGCCGATCCCTGTCTCCAGGTCCGGAGTGATATTGGTGGAATAGACGGTGCCAAAGGGCGTCGGCAGGGCCAGCCCACCGGCGAAGACCTTGCCGCCCGGCGCGGTGTGGCAGGTGTTGCAATCGCCGATCGCCGCCAGTTCCGCGCCGCGCCGGATCAGTTCGGGCGGGAAGCTCTCGCGCGTCGGTGGCGTCACGGGGTCCAGGGCGGGCTTCCAGGCCAGCGCGGCGAAGCCGGCGCCAGCCAGGACGATCGCCCCGGCGGCGCCCAGCAGTAGTGTCTTGAGTCTTGGCACAGTTACCTCCGCGCACAGCATGTTGCGCCACCCGTCCTACCGCAACCCCCCCGCGAAGAAGGGCACGGGACCACACCATGGCGCCGGCACCATGCGGACGGGGCCAGTCCATGGATCGGCGATGACTTGTCTGACGGCCCGCGCTAATGGATTTGAATGCAAATCGACCGCTTCAAGAAAGCTTGGGTCGAAGAAACTGGGGAGAACTTGCCGATCATGTCCAGACAGCCTTCCGGCCGGGCGACCCGCTTCACGCTCCGGGCAGCCCTCACCGCCTCCTGTCTCGCGGTGTCCCTGCTGGCATCGGCGGTGCCGGCGCAGGCACAGAGCACGTTGCGCGTCGTGCTGCGCAACGACCTCGCCTCCATCGACCCGGTGGCCTCGACCGCCACCTTCGCCCGCAACCACGGCTTCATGGTCTATGACCAGCTCTACGCCCTCGACACCAAGGGCGAGCCGCAGCGGCAGATGCTGGAGAGCGAGGAGGTCTCGGCCGACGGCCGCCAGTGGCGCTTCACGCTGCGCGACGGCCTGCGCTTCCATGACGGCAACCCCGTGCGCGCCGCCGATGCCGTGGCCTCCATCCGCCGCTGGGCGCAGCGCGACGTGGTGGGCCGGGCGCTCGCCGCCGCCACGGGATCGATGGAGGTGGTGGACGACAAGACCTTCACCATCACCCTCTCCCGCCCCTTCGCGCTGGTGAAGCAGGCGCTGGCGCGGCCGACGGCCAGCGCGCTCTTCATCATGCCGGAGGCCGTGGCGCAGACCCCGGCGACCGAGCAGATCACCAGCGCCGTCGGCTCCGGCCCCTTCATCTTCCGCCGTGACCAGTGGCAGGTCGGCAACCGCGCCATCTATGAGCGCAATCCGGAGTATCGCGCGCGCAGCGAGGCGCCAGACGGGCTGGCCGGCGCCAAGACCCCGAAGGTGGACCGGATCGAATGGCTCTCCATGCCCGATCCCTCCACCGCCCTGGGTGCGCTGAGCACGGGCGAGATCGATTTCTGGGAGCTGCCGCCGCCGGACATGATCCCGGCGCTGGAGAAGATGCGGAACGTCAGCCTCGCGGCGATCGATCCCATCGGCTCCCAGGTCTGGCTGCGGATGAATGCCCAGCAACCGCCTTTCAACGACCCGCGCGCGCGCCAGGCGCTGCTGCGCGTCATCAATCAGCGTGACGTGCTGGATGCCGCCGGCCTGCCGCCGGAGGATCGGGTGGAGCGCTGCAACGCCTTCTTCTACTGCGGCACGCCGCTGGAAAGCGCCGCCGGCACAGAGGGTCTCGACCGCCCGGACCCTGAGGCCGCGCGCGCGCTGCTGAAGGAGGCCGGCTATGACGGCCGCCCCATCGTCTTCCTGGATGCGGCGGACCTGACCACCAACCACGCGGCCACGCTGGTGATGGCCGAGGCCTTCAGCAAGATCGGGCTGAAGATGGATACCGTGACCACCGACTTCGCCACCCTGACCGCCCGCCGCAACAAGCGGGATCCGGTGGCGCAGGGCGGCTGGAACCTCTTCATCACCGTGGGCAACGTGCTGGATGGCGGCGATCCGCTCTCCAGCCTCTATCTCGCCTCACCCTGCACGGGCGGGCTGGCGGGCTGGCCCTGCGACGAGAAGCTGGAGGAGCTGCGCCGCACCTGGTGGCAGGAGCAGGACCCGGCGAAGCGCCGCGCGCTGGTGGATGACATCCAGCGCCAGGCCTATCAGAGCCTGCCCTATATTCCGGCCGGGCAGTTCCGCAGCCGCGCCGCCTTCCGCAGCAATGTGCAGGGCGTGCGGGCGACGACGGTGCCGGTCTTCTGGGGTATCGAGAAGACGGGGAACTGAAACAGGAGGGGGGGCAGGTTCCGCCCTGCCCCCCTTTGCCTCACTCCGCCGGGGCGGGTGCCACCGCCGGGCTACTGCGGCTGAGCGCCGCCATCTGCTTGCGCCGGCTGAGCTGCTGGTCGGCGATGACGCCCAGCAGGATGACGCTGCCCATCACCGCGAAGTTCAGCGAGGATGGGATGCCCAGGATATTCACGAGGTTCTGAAGGATCTGCAGCAGCACCGTGCCCAGCACGATGCCGAGGATGCTGCCCTCCCCGCCCCGCAGCGAGCATCCGCCGAGCACCGCCGCCGCGATGGCGTAAAGCTCGTAGAAATTGCCGAAGGAGGAGGGGGAGACGGAGCTGGTATAGAAGACCAGCAGCACCGTCGAGAGGCCCGCCAGCCCGCCACCGATCAGATAGGCACCGGCGATGACGGCATTGGTGCGGATTCCGGAATGGCGCGCCGCTTCCTCGTTCCGCCCGACGGCGTAGAGGTAGCGGCCGAAGACCGAGCGGTGCAGCACCACCGCCATGCAGGCCGCTACCACCAGCAGGATGATGAAGGGGTTGGGCACCCCGAAGCTGCGGCCCGAGGCCAGCCAGGTGAGGGTGTCCAGGTCCCCGGCATAGCCGAAGCCCATGGTGCCGTCCTGCGAGTAGTAGCGGGCGATGCCGCGATAGATCAGCAGCCCGCAGAGCGTCACCACGAAGGGCTGCAGCCGCAGCTTCGTCACCAGCAACCCGTGCAGCAGGCCCAGCCCCAGCCCGGCGCACAGCACGATCAGCACCGCCAGCGGCCAGGGGAGCTCGTAGTTCACCAGCAGGTCCACGAAGATCACGCCCAGCAGCGCGAACATGGAGCCGACGGAGAGGTCGATGCCCCCGGTGATGATGATGATGCCCTGGCCGATGCTGAAGACGCCGAAGAGGCCGATCAGATTGGCCATGTTCAGCAGGTTCACGCCGGACAGGAAGAGCGGGTTGAGCGCCGCCGTGATCCCGCCGATGACGATCAGCAGGATGCCGAGGCCCAGTTCCTTCTTGCTCATGGATGCGTCGTCTCCGCGCCGGCATGCCTGCCCTCGGCGTCATGTTCCTCGTTGTGGCCGATGGCCAGCCGCAGCACCGCCTGCTCGCTGAATCCCTGCCGCTCCAGCACCCCGCTGACACGGCCCTCATGCATCACCGCGATCCGGTCGCTGACGCCGATCACCTCCTCCATGTCCGAGGAGATCATCAGGATGGCGACGCCGGAATCGGAGAGCTGGCGCATCAGCGCATAGATCTCGCCCTTGGCGCCGACATCGATGCCGCGCGTCGGCTCATCGAACAGAATCACGCGCGGGGACATGCTGAGCCATTTGCCCAGCACCACCTTCTGCTGGTTGCCGCCGGACAGCGTGCCGGCCTTGACCGCCACGGAAGGCGTCTTGATCCGCAAGGACTGGCGCTGCCGCTCGGACGTCACCTGCTCTTTCGTCCGGTTCACCAGCCCGAAACGCGCGAAGGAAGCCAGGCTGGCGAGAGTGATATTCTGCTCGATCGAGAGGTCCAGCACCAGCCCGGCCAGCTTGCGATCCTCCGGCACCAGGTAGATGCCGGCGGCCACGGCATCCGAGGGCGAGCGGATGGCGACGGTCCTGCCGTCCAGCCAGATCTCGCCGCCCTGCATGGGGTCGATGCCGAAGACCGTGCGCGCGAGCGATGTGCGGCCGGAGCCGACCAGCCCTGCCAGCCCCAGGATCTCTCCGGGGCGGATCCGCAGGTCCACGGCGCTGGCCGGGAAGGCTGCGCTGCGCACCCCGCGCAGCTCTAGTCCACCCTCCCCCGGCGCGCTGGCGGGCGGGATGTAGAGCGAGCGCAGGTCGCGCCCGATCATCAGCCGGATCATGGCGCCATGGTTGATCTCGTGACGCGCCAGCTCGCCCACCATGCGGCCGTCCCGCAGGCAGACCACGCGGTCGGCGCAGTCCACGATCTCGCCCAGGCGATGGGTGATGTAGATGATGCCCGTGCCCTTGGCGCGCAGCTCATGCACCAGGGAGAGCAGCCGCGCCGTCTCCGACAGGGTGAGCGAGGAGGTGGGCTCGTCCAGGATGATGATGCGCGCCCTGGCCGCCAGGGCGCGGGCGATCTCGACCAGCTGCCGCTGGGCGATGGAAAGTTCGGCCACGGGGGCGTCGGGGCCGAAATCGGCGCCCAGCTGCTCCAGCAGCGGGGCCACCTGCCGCCGCGCCGCCGCCCGGTCCAGCAGCCGCAGCAGACCGCCCCGCAGCGGCTCCCGCCCGAACAGGACATTGGCGGCGACATCGAGGTTGTCGAAGAGGTTCAACTCCTGATGCACGAAGGCGATGCCGGCGGCCGTGGCCTCCGCCACCGTCAGTCCGGCATGGTCCCGGCCATCGATGCGGATGCGCCCCTCGCTGGGCGCCACCACGCCGCCCAGCACCTTCATCAAGGTGGACTTGCCGGCGCCATTCTCGCCGACCAGTCCCAGAACCTCCCCGGCATGCAGCCGCAGGCCAACCTCATCCAGCGCGCGAACACCCGGATAGCTCTTGCCGATCCCCTCCAGCTCCAGCAGCGGAGGGTTCGGCGTCGCCGTCATGGCCATATTCATTACCGGCCGCGCAGCAGTTCCCGCATCTGCTTGGAGAATTCCTCGACATTGGATTTGTCGATGATGCGGGTCGGGATGATGATGCGCTTGTCGGCGGGGATGAAGCCACGATCATTGTTCATGTATTTGATCATGCCGATCATGCTCTGGTAGCCGAATTCGTAAGGCTGCTGCACCACGGTGGAATAGACCGTGCCGTCGGAGACGCCGCGCAGCGTCAGCGCATCCTCGTCGAAGCCGACGATTTTCACGCGCCCTTCCTTCTCGGCGCCCTTCACCGCCTGATAGATCTGCGGCGTATTATAGGCCCAGAGACCCACCAGAAGGTCGATATCAGCGTAGCGGGCCAGTGTGTCCTCGACGTTGCGCTTCGCGCGGGCGATGTCGGATTCATCCGTGCGAATATCGACGATCTCGATATTTCCGCCCTGAAGGGCCTCACGGATGCCCTGCACGCGCTCGCGCGCATTGTCGGCATCCATGGTGCCGACGAAGAGCATGGCCTTGCCGCCCTGCGGCAGGGCCTTCTTCATCTGCGCACCGGCCTCGCGTCCGGCGGCCACGTTGTCGGTGCCGATATAGACGACGCGGTTGCTGGCCGGTGCGTCGCTATCCGTCGTGAAGAGCACCGCCTGAGCGGCGGCGCGGTTCAGCATATCCGTGGAATTGCCGGGGTTGATGGCGGAGATGGCGATTCCCGCGACGCGACGGGCCAGCAGCTCATCGACGATGCGGCGCTGCTCGGCGGCGCTGGCCTGGCCGGGCACGATCATTTCCATGTTGAATTCGGGATGCTCGCGGTTCGCCTTCTCGATCCCGCGGCGGGCGATGGTCCAGAAATCGGCAGAGACGTTGACGACGAAAGCCAGCGTCTTCTTATCCTGTGCGCGCAGGGCGCCGGGTGCGGCGGCAAAGGCAAGCGCTGCCGGGGCGGCAAGCAGGGTGCGCCGTTTCATGCTTTCTCCTGATTTCCTCTTGGCCCTGGTTATCTTCGGGCCTTCTGCCAGCCTTCACGGCTGCCGCCGGAAGGCTAGCAGAGCTTCTCGCGGACATGGAAGCAGAGGCTCAGGCGCTCACGATTCAGTCATGTTAAAGATTAACTTCTGACCATCGTCCCGTTTCAGGTCCAGCCACCATCGACCACGAACTCCTGGGCCGAGCACATCGCCGAGGCCCTGGAGGAGAGGAAGAGCGCCATATCAGCGATATTCTCCGGCATGACCCGCCCGGCGAGGCACTGGCCGGCATCGATCTCCTTCTCCGCTTCCGGCGTCACCCAGAGTGTCAGCTGCCGTCTGGTCATGACCCAGCCCGGCACGAGCGTATTTACCCGGATGTTCTGCTTGCCATAGTCGCGCGCGAGGCCACGGGTGAGGCCGTGCACGGAAGCCTTGGCCATGGTGTAGGCCGGCATGCCGCCCTGGCGAAGCTTCCAGCTGACGGAACCGAAGTTTACGATCGCCCCGCCACCGGAGCGTTGCATCATCGGGATGATGGCCTGCGCGGTGAAGAACATCGGGCGCTGGTTGATGGCCATCCGTTCATCCCAGTATTCCGGCGTCACCTCCTCCGGCTTGTGGCGCTGGTCGTTGGCGGCGTTGTTGAGCAGCACGGTGATATCGCCATGCGCCTCCCGCGCCTGCTCCACCGAGGCCCGCAGAGCCGCGATGTCGCGCAGGTCGCAACGGATGAAGAGGGGGGTGTGCTCCACACCTTCATCGGCGACCTGCCGGACCAGAGCCGTGCTTTCCTCCTCCGCGATATCCACGAATGCGACCCTGCTGCCCTGCTGCGCGAAGGCACGCGTCAGGGCGGCGCCGATGCCGCTGCCGCCACCGGTGATAAAGACACTGCGCCCGGAAAGATCAGGATAGACCGCTGTCTGCGGCATATGGACGTCCCTCTCATGCTCGGCGGCGCATTCGGACAGCGCCGCTGGCACGGTCAGTCTGCCCCTCTCGCTCCAGCCGTCAATCAGGCTCGCCAGGCTGTGAACTTGGCGGGCTCGCCAGCCGCTTCGGGCGGGCGCCTCCTGGGCCATCGGCCGGTCTGACGCATGACCAATTCTACCGGAACCCCGGCACCGCCAGCCCTGGCGCGGCCCTGGGCATGAACCACTCAAGGGCAATGCTGCGGCATGGCTGGCAGGGGAGAGGGCGACCTTCCAGGCAAGCCTGGTTATCCATGCAAGCCCAGCAGGCCTCCGCAATGAGGAGGGATCCGGCTGCTCAGCTTTCTGGCCAGATCCGATGTCGCGAACGGACCAACCAAGTGCGATACAGGCCCGGAATCGGGCATTCCCTGCGCCTATACTGCGGTGGCGATGAAGAAGCTGCCATTCCTGTTGGGTGACTAACCTTTATTTGGCGACATTCTTATCGTGAACGCCAAGACGCCCAGGTATTTGCTTGCCATTCAGTATCGGCGCCTCTCGGACAGCCGATTCTCCGGTCGGGGCGACGGGGATGCCTGTGCGATGCGCGACAGCGGCAGTGGCTGTCACGGGGCTCGGCAAGACTGACAATTTGGACAGAAAGCGGCAGCTGAGCCGGGTGCGTCTAGTCTGTCCAAGCTTTTTTACAACCCAACCGATTACCCGCAATAGTTTCATCTGGATGACCAAGCGGCTCATCACAAATTCGAAAGCAGCATTTTCAGCCACGTTTCGAAGGAGTGTTGCAACGAATTTCACGGAACGCAAATATGTTGCAAATGAGGCGCTTGGAAGCCAAGTTGCACCGCGGTTAGCGGAGGCGGTGCGATGATTGAGGAATGCTGGGTTCGCGTCTATGCGGGTCAGGCGGCGTGCCTGATGCATTACGAGGGCGATGTGGCCATTGTTTATCTGGCCGGTGAAGAGATGACGATGGAGAAGTCCGCCTGGGCCTCCCTCCCCCCTTACCGGGCCATGGCACCGCTGCCCTGGATGGCTGAAGCCGTCCCGGCCTGAGACGACCGGATCTCCTCGGCACCCGCCGTTACGGGCGGGCACCGAGGAAATCAAGGAGACTTCCGGGACCCCGGCCATTCATGGCCGGGGTTTCTTGCGTTTCGCCCCGTCCCCATCCCATGCCGCTACCCTTCCGGCCCACATATCCCGGCGCGGCAAGCAACGAGGCCCAAGGAGACACGGAGGCCTTGGAACAATCACTGCCGCCAATGTCACGCACCGCTGGAAGATGAATGCTTACCGGAAGACGGCGGGCGGCGCCCGGCTTATGCGCCTGAGGGCATGCACCGCCAGGCATGCCTGGCGGTGCATGGCGGCTCAGCCGAGGTGGGTGGCGATGGCGCGCATCCAGACCAGCACAGCGCTTGCGCCGGCATCCGGCTCGCCCAGCGCGCGGTCGCCGAGGTAAGCGGCGCGTCCCAGGCGCGGGCGCATGGAGGCGGTCGCCGCCGCGCCCTCTTCCGCCGCACGCAGTGCGGCACGCCAGGATTCAGCGGTGGGACGGCCCTGCCGGATGGCGTCGGTGAAGGCCTCGGCCGCCGGGTGCAGCGCATCCAGCATGGTGCGGTCGCCCGGCCTGGCGCCACCCAACTCACCGATGGACGCGACGGCATCGGTAAAGGCCTCGGCCCAGGCCACAGCATCCGGCGATGTCCCCTCCAGCCGCCGCGCGGCCCGCAACAGCGCCGTGGCATAGAATGGGCCGGAGCTGCCACCGATGGCGCGGCGCAGGCTTTCGCCCATGGCGGTGAGCGCGGCGGCCGGCGTGGCCCAGGCGCCGTCGGGCAATGCGCGGATGGCCGCGGCACCGCGCGCCATGCTGATGCCGAGATCGCCATCCCCGGCGTGGCTGTCCAGCTCCGTCAGTTCCGCCTCCGCCGCCTGGAGCGCATCGGCCGCCGCAAGGGCGGCGGCGCGCAGCGCGGCGGAGAGCGGGCCGGGCGCCGCTGCCTCCCGCCAAGGCGGCGCCACTGCCGGCACCCGCACCAGCCGGCGAGGGACGATCCTGCCGGGGCCGGGCCAGGCCGGCGCATCGGCCGGCGCGTCGAGCCGCGCCAGGCGGGCGTCATCGACACGCAACAGGGTCAACGAACATCCTGGCATTTCCAGGGCTGTCATGAAATTGCCGGCCCAGGCGCGCTCCACCAGGATGCCCTGTCCGCGCAGCACTTCCAGCGCCCGGCGCGCGACGATAGCCAGTTCCATCGGCGGCGTGCCACCCAGCCCGTTGACGAGCAGCGCGACCCGCTCGCCCCCCGTCAGCCCGGCATCGTCGATGATGGCCTGCAGGATCGTATCCACGATGGCGTCGGCGGCCTGGATGGAGGCGCGGCGCACGCCCTGCTCGCCATGGATGCCCAGGCCCAGCTCGATCTCATCGCCGCCCAGCGCGAAGCCGGGCTTGCCGGCGGCGGGCACGGTGCAGGCACCGAGCGCCACGCCCATGCTGCCAAGCGCCTGGCTGGTCGCCCGCGCCTCCGCCGCCACGGCATCCAGCGGCAGTCCCGCCGCCGCCGCCGCGCCGGCGACCTTATGCACCAGCACGGTGCCGGCGATGCCGCGGCGCCGCCCATGTTCCACCGTTTCCCGCAGCGCCACGTCATCGGCCACGATCACCATGCGGGTCGGTATGCCCTCGGCCGTCGCCAGTTCCGCCGCAAGGCCGAAATTCAGCCGGTCTCCGGTATAGTTCTTGGCCACCAGCACCGCGCCACGCGGGCCGGCCGCGGCGCGAATTGCCGCCAGCACGGCGTCGACGCTGGGGGAAGTGAAGACATCCCCGGCCACGGCGGCCGTCAGCATGCCCGCACCGACATAGCCGGCATGGGCAGGCTCATGCCCGCTGCCGCCGCCGGAGATGACGGCCACGGGCCGTTCCGCCGGGGACTGGAGGCCGGCGCGGAGGACCACATCCTCCCCCTCCAGCAGCGCCTGTTGCGGGCTGAGATCGACGAAGCCTTCCAGCATCTGCCGGACGACCCGCCGAGGATCATTGACCAGTTTCTTCATGAGGCGTCACTCGCATTCGGGTCCGAGGGCAGAGCCGGGCGAGGCGCGTGCCGCGTGGATGAAGGGACACCCGTTCGCCGCTCTGCCGCCCTGCCGTTATGGCCAAGGGTCCGACTATGCGCGAGAGGACATGGCTTTCCCAGGCCGGGGTTGAAGCCGCGCCGGGACATGGCGTTGATCTCCCCGCCGCCTCATGCCAAGTCAGGAGGACGACCCAGGCAGGCCTTGGCGGACTGTGTCAGGCCGCCCGGAAGTATCGGATCAGTTCGAGATCATCGGCGGAGAGTTCGAGTTCCGCCATCAGCGAAGACAAGCGATCCTCAGCCCAATCCTGGATTTCTCCTTCCGGATAATGGGACACGGCATGAGCCATCATGCAGAGGGAGAGGAGCTTGGTTGTTTTATCCCCCTCCCTGAAGACCTCAACGATGTGTTCGACGGCGTCGTCGAGTATCTCAACGGATAGGTCGGTTGACGAACCGCTCATGGCGTCGCCTTTCTTTACATTCCTGGAGTGTAGACAGAACGTGGAACGTAAATAAAGGATTACAAGCTATCCTGGCCGTGACTGCATATTTTCCTATTTCCTCGCGCTGGGAGTGACTGCGGGAGGCTGATCGCCAGGCCACATGACGTTGCACCCGGTTGTAGAAAGCCAAAGGAGAGGCTTCGTTTCGTGGCGCGGCCTTGAAGGCGCTGCGGCCTCAGGCCTCAACAGGAATGCGGAGGAAGCGCGACGGCTTTCCCCCCTTCCGCCGCACCTCCGATTTGCCTGCGAGGAGGGCGCGAACATCACCGATGACAGGTCAGCCTCCTGAAGAGACTTCAGGGAAGCCGGGCGGATTTCACGCCGCCCGGCTCGGTTCACGTCAGTCCAGCGTGGCGCCGGAGACTTCGACCAGACCTTTCCAGACCTGCTCCTGCGCGCGCAGATACTCGCCGAAGGCTGCCGGAGACTCGTCCCAGACCGGGGCGAAGCCCAGGGGCTCCATCTTGGCGCGGAAGGCATCGGACTCCGCCACCTGCCGGATGGCACGGTGCAGGACGGCAATACGATCCTGGGGCGTGCCCGCAGGCGCCATGACAGCATACCAGGACTGGGAGTCGATCCCGGAATTCGGCAGCAGCTCCTGCATGCCGGGAACCTCGCGCAGTTCCGGCACATAGGTCACGCGCCCGGCGCTGCCGACCGCCAGGGCCCGCAGCCGCCCCTCCCGCACATGCGGCATCAGCGCCGGGATGACGTCGAACATCATGTCGACATTGCCGGCCAGCAGATCCTGGATCGCGGGCGCGCCACCGCGATAAGGCACATGCGTGATCTCCACCCCCGCCGCGCGGTTCAGCGCCGCCAGCGACAGATGGCTGACGGCGCCGGTGCCCGAGGAGGCCATGGTGATCCGCCCCGGCTTCTCCTTGGCCGCGGCGATCAGTTCCGCGAAGTCCTTCCAGGGCCGGTCAGCCTTCACCACCAGCAGCACCGTGCCAGTGGCGACGCGGCAGATGGGCGCCAGATCGGTCACGGGGTCGAAGGACATCGACCGGCGAAAGAGGAACTTGTTCGCCGCCAGGATGGTCGCGGTGCCCAGCAGCAGCGAGTAGCCGTCCTTCGGGGATTTAGCGACGTTGTCTCCGCCAAGATTGCCGCCGGCGCCGCCACGGTTCTCAACGATCAGGCTCTGGCCCAGGATCGGCGGCAGCATCTCCGCCAGCAGGCGCCCTGTCAGATCGACGGCGCCGCCGGGGGTGAAGGGCACCACCAGACGGACGGGATGAGCGGGGAAGCTTTCCTGCGCCTGAGATGGCGAAGCCCCGGCCAGGGAGGCCAGGCCGGCGACGAAGGGTGTGGCCAGAAGGGCGCGGCGACTGGTCATACTGTTTTCCCTGAATGCGGTCATATCGATATGATACATCCGTTGCAGCAACACATGTTGCGTGCAACATTTATTTCATGACCCCTCCATCCCCCCTGGATCTGTTGCGGCGCGCCCTGCCTGACCTGCCGCCCAGATTGCAGGAAGTCGCCCGCTACATCGCCCGGCATGATTTCGACGCCGCCACCCGCTCGATGCGCGAACTGGCGGCGGCCGCCGGGGCGCAGCCCGCCAGCTTCACGCGGCTGGCGCAGGCACTGGGCTATGCCGGCTGGGACGCGCTGCGGGACGCGTTGATCGAGGCGCACCGCCAGGCCAGGCTTGCGACCGGTGGCCCCTTCAGCAAGCGCATCCGCCAGGGACGGCCCGCCACGCCCGACCCGGCCGCCGCCATGGCGGGGGACATGCTGGCCGCCGATGCCGCCGGCCTCACCCGCCTGGATGGCGAGCGCATCGGCCATGCGGCCGAGGCGCTGCACCTCGCGCCGAGCATCTGGGTCGTGGGCTTCCGCTCCTGCCGCGCCGTCGCGAATCTGCTGCATTATCAGCTCAGCCTGTTCCGCCCTCACGCGGTGCGGCTGGTGGGCGGCGACCGGCCGGAGGATCTCGACCTCGGCGCCTTCCAGCCGAAGGATGTGGTGCTGCTCGTCACCTTCGCCCCCTATTCCCGCACCAGCTTGCAGGCGGCGCGGGCGGCGCGCGAGGCCGGCTGCGTCATCGTCGCGATCGCCGACTGTGGCGACGCGCCGACCTGCGAGGGTGCCGATCATTTCCTGCCCTTCGAGGCCGCCGCCGCGCCCGGCTTCTTCCCCAGCCTGACCGGCGCCCTGGCCACGGCCCAGGCGCTGGTCGCCGCCTCCTTCCTGCTGGGCGGCGATGCCGCGCTGGCGCGGCTGCACGAGGCCGAGGACCGGCTGGCCGCCCTCTCCCAATATCTTCCCAACGAGGATTCCCAGGCATGACACGCATCCTGCACCGCAGCTCGCGCAGCGCGCCGCCCGTCGCGGCCTCGGCCCAGGGCTCCTGGATCACCGAGGCCGGGGGCCGCCGACTACTGGATGCCTGCGGCGGAGCGGCGGTTTCCTGCCTCGGCCACGGGCATCCGCGCGTGGTGGAGGCCATCCGCCGCCAGGCCGGGCAGCTGGACTACGTGCATTCCGGCGCCTTCTCCAACGCCGCCGCCGAGGAACTGGCGGAGGTGCTGGTGGGGCATGAGCCCGGCGGGCTGGCCGGCGCCTATTTCGTCTCCAGCGGCTCGGAGGCCATGGAGGCGGCGCTGAAGCTGGCGCGGCAGTATTTCCTGGAGCGTGGGCAGGACCAGCGGCAGCACTTCATCGCGCGGCGGCAGAGCTATCACGGCAATACGCTGGGCGCGCTGGCGGTGGGCGGCAACGCGCAGCGCCGGGCACCCTATGCGCCGCTGCTGGCCGAGGCCTTCAGCCATGTCTCGCCCGCCTATGCCTATCGCGGCCAGCAGGCCGGAGAGAGCGAGGCGGCCTATGCCGCCCGCCTCGCCGCAGAACTGGAAGCCGAGTTCCAGCGTCTCGGCCCGGATACTGTCGCGGCCTTCATCGCCGAGCCGGTGGTGGGTGCCACGCTGGGCTGTGCCCCTGCCCCCGCCGGCTATTTCCGCGCGGTGCGGGACGTCTGCGACCGTCATGGCGCGCTGCTGATCCTGGACGAGGTGATGTGCGGCATGGGCCGTACCGGCACGCTGCATGCCTGGGAGCAGGAAGGGATCGCCCCGGATATCCAGACCATCGCCAAGGGGCTGGGCGGCGGCTTCCAGCCCATCGGCGGACTGTTGATCGCCAGCCCGATCCTGGATGCCATCCGCGACGGTTCCGGCAGTTTCAAGCACGGCCATACCTATGTCGCGCATCCCATCGCCTGCGCCGCCGCGCTGGAAGTACAGCATGTGATCCGGGAGGAAGGGCTGCTGCCACGGGTGCAGGCACTGGGCGAGCGTCTGCGGCAGGGGCTGGAGGCACGGCTGGGCCAGCACCCGCATGTCGGCGACATCCGCGGGCGCGGGCTGTTCCAGGCCATCGAGCTGGTGGCCAACCGCGACGGCAAGACCTGCTTCGACCCGGGTTTGCAGGTGAACCTGCTGATCCGTGACGCGGCGCTGGCCGCCGGCGTGCTCTGCTACCCCGGCGGCGGCACGGCCGATGGGCTGCATGGCGACCATGCCCTGCTGGCCCCGCCCTATACCGCCACCGAGGAGGAGATCGACATCATCGTCGATGCCATGGGCCAGGCGGTCGACCGCGTCACCTCCACCCTGCGGCGGGAGGCGCGGGCATGACCCGGCTGGCCATCGCCCGCCTCTGGCACGAGGGCAATTCCTTCAGCCCGGTGCCGACGGAGATGGAGGATTTCCTCGCCTCCGAATGGGTGGCCGGCAAGGCCGCGCGGGAAGTCTACGGCGATACCGAGACCGAGATCGGCGGCGCGCTGGATTTCCTCAGCGCGCATCCGGGCTGGGAGGCGGTCTTCCTGCGCCAGGCCGCGGCGATGCCCAGCGGCCTGATGCGGCGCGAGGTCTTCGAGCAGGTCTGCGCGGAAATCACCGGCGGACTGAAGGATGGCGGCTTCGATGCCGTCTACCTCTCGCTGCACGGCGCACTTGTGGTGGAGGAACTGCCGCTGGCCGATCTGGAACTGATCCGGCGCGTGCGCCAGGCCATCGGGCCGGAGGCGAAGCTGGCGGCCAGCTTCGACCTGCATGCCAATATGCACCCGGAGATCGCCTCGCTGATCGATATCGGCACGGCCTACCGGACGCATCCCCATGTGGATATGCGCTCCACCGGCCGCCGCGCGGTGGACCTGCTGCGGGAGGCGGTGGAGGGCCGCATCCGCCCGGTGGGCCGCATCGCCAAGCTCAACGCCATCCTGCCCAGCATCAACATGCGGACCGCCACCGGCCCGATGGCGGAGATGGAGGCCGCCGCCCGCGCGGCAGAGGCCCTGCCGGGCGTGCTGGATTGCAGCATCTTCGGTGGTTTCAGCTATGGCGACACGCCATCGGCCGGGGGCAGCGTCATGGTCTTCGCGGATGCCGATGCGGCGCTGGCGGAAAGCACGGCGGCCTCGCTGCTGCGGGAATACGAAGCGCGGCGCGATGCCTTCTTCATCAGCCTGCCCAGCGCGGCGGAAGGGTTGCGGCAGGCTCTCTCCGGCGGCCCCCTGCCCACCGCCATCGTCGATGCGGGGGACAACCCCTATTCCGGCGGCATCGGCGACACGCCGGAGCTGATCCGTGCCGTGCTGGACTGCCAGCCGCAGTTGCCCACCGTGGTCGCCTTCTATTGTGACCCCGGGCTGGTGCAGCGGGCTCAAACGGCGGGTTCCGGGGCTCCGCTCTCCGGCCATTTCGGTGCGCGGCTGACGCGCGACTATGGGGCGCCCGTGCCTTTCTCCGGCACCGTGGACCTGCTGACCAACGGCCGCTTCCGCAACCGTGGCCCGGTGCTCGGCGGCATGATGGTGGAACTGGGCCCGACGGCCGTGATCCGCATCGGCCAGGTGCGGGTGATCGTCACCTCGCGCTGCGTCTCGCCCAGCGACCCCGGCTTCTTCGACCTGCACCGGGTGGATGTGACGCAGCCGGGCCTGCTCTGCGTGAAGGCGAAGAACCACTTCCGCGCGGCCTTCTCCTCCCTCCTGCCACGCATGATCGACGTGGACGCGCCCGGCCCCGCGGCGCTGGAGATCCGCTCCTTCCGCTTCCGCCACGCGCCGGCCGGGATCTACCCGCTGTCGGACGCGGCCTGAGGCTGGAGATATCCCCAGATCTCGGGGACAGGCCTGTGGATCACCGCGTGGATGGCATGTTGATGGATGGACTTAACGGCGGTTTTCCGCCGGTTCGCGGCCCCTTCCCGCTCAGCTCCGCGCTGCTGCCTGGCCGGGCTCGCGGCCCTCGCGTGCCTGGCTGGCGTAGATGAGGTCGATCAGGTCGGTCGCCGCCGCGTCCACATTCGCGGTGGCGCTGGCCAGCATGGTGGCGGTGATGACGAGATCGCCGCCTTCCCGCCGCCGCTTGCGCGTCACCACGGAGAAGCGGGCGCCCAGGCGCTGCTTCAGCTCATCGGCGGCGGCTTCCACCGCCACGTCATCCGCCCCCTGAAGCATCACGCGAATGCCGGTCTGCCGCTGATCCATCGCAAGCCCTCCGAAACACTGTTGCCCGAAGTCTGGCGGCGGGCGCCCCGGCCCGCCAGGGCGGAAAAGCGGGGATTACGGGGGAACATGGGGATGACATGCCGTCACGCCGCCCGGCATCGGCCGCGCCGCCCCCTTGCCCTCCACCGACGCGCCGGCATCCGGTGGAGCCGGGCGGGGCTCAGTCCGCGGCGCCGAATTCCAGCAAGCTGATCAGCGCACGGGCCTGTCTGATCAGCGCCGTCACGGAACAGGATGGTCCACCCTCCGGCAAGGCCGCGATGAGCCTCTCCAGATACTCCATGTCGTTCCGCGCGGCCTGCAGCAGCTTCTCAGCAACCTTGTCCATGCCCACCCCGATCTTCCGAACCGGTGAATGCGCCACCGACCAGCGCAACACGGCGGCCCGCACGCATTAGAAACGAATCATCTATAACTTGTCATTTTGTCTCATTAATAGCTAAATCTTTGCCGTTAGACGAAGTTTTCGTCGGAAAACTTGCGCCTCGCAGAAGTTCGGGAAAAGACCGGCGCGCAAGATGCCGCCCGCAGGTCGCGGGACGGAGATTCCGGCACGGCTGAGTTTCGACGGGGTGGCGGCGGGGCGTTGCCGAACTCCTCCTGCCCAGCCACATGGAAGCAGGGAAATGGCCCCTTGGAGGAAGAGATGTCCGACGAACTGCCCGCCGAACTGCAGCAAGGTCATACTTTCACGGCCGTGCTGGGCGCGCTGATGGGGACGCTCGCGATGAAGGGCGTGCTTTCGAGAACAGAGCTGCTGGCGATCTTCGAGACCGCCGACCAGATGCTGCCGGACAGCGCCCGCGACCTGGGGGCGGAGACGATGACAGCGATCCGCGACCTGGTGATGTCGGCCGTGCCGGACGAGCCGCGGGACAGGATATGACATGAAGAAGGCCGGACGACGTTGAAACGCCCTTGGCGGTGGGCGGCCGATCCAGGCCAGTTTGCATGCCGATGCCGGAAAGGGACTCGTGTCGCCGCATGAATCGGCTAGAAGGGCGCCTGTATTGAACAAAGCTTAGGCTCGGCAGGACAGGCGATGACACCAGAAGTTAGAGTGGTGCGGGAAATCCCGCGTGTCCTGTCCGTTGCCTTGGCGATCTGCGGCTTTTCCTGGCAGGCCCTGGCGCAGGAAGTTCCGGCTGAAGCCGCCGAAGGGGAACATTTCTTCCTGCGGCTGGGCTATGGCCTGCTGCAGTATGAAACCAGCGGCCGCGCATCGGTGCACGGCGCCCGCATCGATGACGCGAAGATCGCGTTCGGCGGACAGTCCGCCGTCCTGCTGGAAGCCGGGTGGCGGTTCGCGCCGTCCTGGAGCGTATCCGTCCTGAGCGGCCTGCCGCCAACGGTGGCGCTGGAGGGGCGCAACGCCTTCGAGAGCTTCGGCACGGTAAGCAAGGTCACCTACGGCTCTGTCATGCTGGGCATGCAATACCACCCGCTGCAGTTCAGCCGCTTCGATCCCTATGTGGGGGCCGGCATCGACTATACCGCCATCTTCAACACCAGCGGCGGTTCCCTGCCGGGCCTGCATGTCCGGAACGCCTACGGGCCCGTCCTGCAGGCCGGCTTCGAATACGGGCTGACACGCAACCTCGCGCTGTACGCGGATGCGCGGAAGGTGTGGCTGAAATTCCGCGCCAAGGGCATGGTGCCGCATCCGGTGGCGCCTTACCCCGTGCAGGTCTCCGTCACGCCAAACCCGGTCGTCCTGAGCGTCGGGCTGACCTACCGGTTCTGAGTCTGGCCGGAGGCCGGCGGGTCAGGTGAGATACGCCGCGCGCCGGACCGGCATGGATTCCTGCGGGCGGCCCAGCAGGTATCCCTGCCCGAAATGGATACCATTCCGCCGGAGCCATTCGAGCTGCTCCGGCTCCTCGATACCTTCGGCGACGACATAGGCGTTCAGGTCCGCCGCCAGCCGCGTGATCGTGCGGTAGATGGCGGCGACCTTCGGGTCCGGCAGCCGCTTCGTGAAGCTGCGGTCGATCTTGATTCCATCCACCTCGATGCTGAGAAGATAGCTCAGGGATGAATAGCCGGTGCCGAAATCATCGAGCACCAGCTTGATCCCGTTGGCGCGTAGCGTCTGGAGCTGCTGCAGGGAGGATGGTGAAAAGTTCAGCAGCAGCGTCTCCGTAATCTCGAGCGCCAGCCGCCCGGGTTCCAGCCCGGTCTCGCCGAGGATGCGGGAGACGATGGCCGGCAGCTGGCCGCTGTCGAGCTGGCCGGGAGACAGGTTGACGTTGACCTGGATCGGCGCCTCCCATTCCACCGCGTCCTGGCAGGCCGCCCGCAGGATCAACTCGCCAAGCTGGTCGATCAGGCCGCATCTCTCCGCCGTCTCGACGAAGATGTTGGGCGGGATGGTCCCGCGAATCGGGTGCCGCCAGCGGGCGAGCGCCTCGGCGCAGATGACCTGGCCGGTCATGATGTCGACGATCGGCTGGTAGGCCACCGTGATCTGGCCCTGCTTGATAGCCTGGCTGAGCTCGACCTCCTGAAGCAGTCTCTTGCGGTACTCCTGCTCCATCCATGGCTCGAACAGGCAGGCAGTCCCCTTGCCCTGCTCCTTGGCCTTGTAGAGGGCCAGGTCGGTGAGCATCAGCATACGCGGCGCATCGTCACCGACGCCCTCGGAGGCGCTGACGCCGAGGCTCGCCCCCGGCACGATCGTCAGGTCATTGATCCTGGTGGGCTGGGAGATGGCCTTGGCCAGCCGCGTCGCCACATCATGCCCCTGCTCCGCGTCCAGGTCATAAAGCAGCACAGCGAACTCATCGCCACCAAGCCGCCCAGCCGCGTCGCCAGAACGGATCACAGCCTGGATGCGCTCCGCGACCGAGATCAGCAGGGCGTCGCCGATATGGTGGCCATAGCTGTCGTTCTTGCCCTTGAAGTCATCGAGGTCGATGCTGGCGAGGGCGAAGGGACGCCCCTCCAGGCAGGCCTGCTCCACGAGGCTGACAAAGGCCTTGCGGTTCAGCAGGCCCGTCAGCCCGTCATGGTTCGCCATGAAGGCCAGCTTCCTGTCCGCCTCATAGCGCTCCGTGATGTCGCGGCCGATGCCGCGGAAGCCTGTCAGCCTGCCCTTGGTGTCGAAGACAGGATGGCCCGTGAGCGCGAACCAGCGCGTCTGCCCGCCCCCGGCCAGCGTCGTGACCATGTCCCGGAAGGCGAGTTGCCGGCGGAAGCAGTCTGCCAGGTCGGGCAGGCGGTGCTCCTCCGCTCTCCCGCCACCGGACTCAGGCCGCAGCAGGTCCGGCAGCCGCTTGCCGAGGAGGCTCCGTTCCTCCAGGCCGGTGGAACTCGCCAGATTGGCGGGAACGAAGCGGAGGTAGCCCTTCGCGTCGGTTTCCCACAGCCAGTCGGGCGAGCCTTCCCGGTATTCGCGCAGGAAGACCTTCACCGTCGTGATCTCCCGCTGCAACGCCGCCCGCGCCTCTGCTCGCCCGTTGAAAGTCCAGTTCGTGCAGAGGATGCCGCCCGCGGCGTAGAGCGTGAAGGACATGAAGGCGATGGTCGCCACCGGGTCGGGCTGCGTCATCGTGAAGGTCACGGCGATCACCGAGAGGATGGCATCCGGTATGAAGAAGCCGAATGCCACCGACAGCGGAACGCTGATGATGGGCGTGGAGACGACGCCGCAGGCCAGGGCCAGGATCAGCGCCATCTGGTTCGGCTCGCCGTAGAAGGCGAGGAGGTTGATGACGCTGCCCCAGCTGAAGCCCAGGCCGATAAAAAGTCCCCTCGCCCGCCGCAGGAAGCCGAAGTCATCGGCGTCCTTCTTCCAACGCAGCGCGGAGCGGAAGATCGCGCCGTAGAACAGGACGACCAGCGCGGCGCTGATGAGTATCAGCGGGCGTTCCAGCGGCCGGAAATGCGCAGAGATGAAGACGCAGTTGATGATGCCGGCGACGGGAAAGAGCAGCGACAGGAAGAACAACAGGCCCGCCTGCTCGCGCCGCAGCGCCACCCCCTGCTCCGGGGACAGCCGCCCGGGTTGGGAGAGCGTACGCAGGGCCGCCCTGGCCCGGTTGGCCAGGGTGGAGAAGGAGGGCCGGTTTTTCAACGCCGCCATACCTGCGCGATGCGTGGCAGGAGCATGCCGGTCCGGCGCTGATACCCGGCATAGGACGCGGCCATCGGAGATTGAGAGAAGCGTGCCTCCTCGGCGCGCGCCGTCGCATAGTACCAGCCGATGAGCCCGACTGCGGCGATCCATTGAAGGCCGCCGGCGGCGACCGCCGCACCAAGCCAGAAGATGCAGTACGACAGGTAGAAAGGGTGCCGGACATAGGCAAAGGGCCCGGCTTCATGCAGCATCTGCGGCGTATCGCCGGTATGGGCGAGATGGGGCGGGCTATGCTTCGTGGCCTGGACGGCCCACCAGAAGAGCGCCGTCGCGCCGGCCGAGGCGGCGATGGACACCATTCCCCCGCGCATGCCGACGCCATGGCTGAGGACGAGGAACAGGAACAACAGGGTGGCGGCGCTGCTGGCGAGGGTCAGCGCGCGCATTCCTGGCGGCATCCCGCCTTCCGCGCGGAAATGGCGCCGCAGGCCCCAGGCGAAGGAGCCAAGCGCCGCCGCCGCGGCCGCGATGATAAGGACGGGCAACATGGAATCCCCGATGTTGTTCATGGTCAGGCCAGAGAGAGCGCGACAGGCTCCCCCCCGAAAAAGCCATTCAGGTTGCCGGTCGTGCCGCCCAGCGGGTCCATCACGGGAACCTTCTGCCGCAGTTTGTCGTAGCGTTGCCGGTCGCTGGCCATGAGCTGCATCTTACACGTCAGTCCGGGATAGGCACGCGGCTCAGACACCGCTTGATAACCAAGCCGGCGATAGAATGGTGCGTGGTTGGTGCGGACGCAGGCCAGATGGATCTGGCTGTGCGCGCAGAGCGCGATATAACCGGCCATACGGTAGAGGAGGAAAACGAGACCCTGGTTGTTCTCGGCCTCCGGGCTGCGGACCAACCGCGTGACCTCGATGCCACGCCCGGCGAAGGGGTTGGCAGGGTCCGCATTCAGCAGCGCCTCCACCTCCTCCGGGTAAGTGTCCAGTGCTGGCGAAATAAGGTCGGAGCCGCGGGCGAGGAGGCAGGTCCGGACCGAAGCAAGCGGGGTTTCATGGTCATAGATGACAATGGTGCTAGCGTTCGGCAACTCGTCGTACTTGTCCTTGAACAGCCCCGAGCTATTCGGTTGTATATGCCCCGCGTTTAGGTAGCAGAGGTATCGAAGCTTGTAAGCATCTCGCCTCACCTCATCCGCAAGGGCGAGTCGCGCGTAGTACTGTGTGGGCTTGCTGAGCGGCTGCCTGGCCAATGCGGGCCTGACGCCCAGATGGGCGTGTTGTGCTGCTGCGGTAGTGTGAACAAGCGGGGTCGTGGAAGAAGAAGACGGCACCATAGATCTCCTGCGAAATGGCTCCACGCCGCAGGACAGGCGAGTTCAACCCGACGCTCCGGGCGTGGTTCACAGTGTTTACTATGGCTGTGGCGAAGGATGCTGACGGGAACCGCTCGCCTGATGGCGCGGCAGCGCGGATCTCTTCCGTCAGCGAAATGCCACGACATACCCTTGCCCGCAGCATCGGGCGCGCGCAGGCGCAGGTTGCTCCCCCAGGCCATGAACCCCATGAGAACAGAGTTCAGCCGTGCAGTTCTTCCAACCTGTTGAAACCCTGTCGGACTTCTATTCCCTCGATGAGGGAGACGTCCTTTGCGGGTATATGGACGGCATCCAGGGCCTGCCATGCGACGTCCAGCAGGTCTCACGATCCTACTGGCACGGCTGGCGCAATGGCGTGGTGGATGGCGGCTTCATCGAACCGGATGAAGCGCATCAGAAGCTCGAAGCCGCGTTCCTGAACTTTCATTCGCGGTAATCGCCTATAGGCTGGATCACCCGGCATCTGAGCTTGTCGCCGATGGCATGAAACACCAGCGGTCTGGCGAAGGAGTGGCGTGGAGGACCGTAGCCGCGGAGCGCTTGGCGCGGTACCGGAACAAAGGGCTGATGCGGCGAAAGGGACACGCATATGAGCCCGGCGCGTTCGCTACGTCCTGAAGTAGCGCACCAGTTCCAACTCATCCGCCGTCAGGTCCAGCTGGCCGATCAGCGCCGCGAGGCGGTCCTCGGCCCAGTCCTGTAGCTCCCCGGCAGGATAGGCCTTAACGGTGCGGGCCATCATGCACAGCGCCAGAACTCGCGTGTGGCGTGTCCCCTCATCGAACACAGCCCCAATCTGCTCGACTGCATCGTCAAGAAATCTGACAGGCACGGCGTACAACGAGGTACTCATTCCATGGACCCCCAATTACCTATGGGAAATTATATGCCACCCAGGGTTGTTTATTAAGTAGCAGGTATGGATCCACTATGGAAGCGCAACATTTTTTTACCTCAACCCTGGGATGCATAACCTTCAAAATACAGGTCGTTAGAGGAACCATAAGCTAGGCATATTTGCGTGTCTGGCGTCCATCGTGCCAAGCTCTGCGGAGCCGGTCCTGTGCCCTGACCGAATAAGGGCCGCTTCAGTAACGGGGCATCCTTCGTCAAGCCGAGAATGGCGCGTGGTGGGGTCCGCGTGTGCAAGCTGTGCCGCGGCTTCCTGATGACGCTAGGTCCTGATCACTGCTGCTGCTCAGCGAATTCCCTCACCTGAGATCACCTCGGGTTTATGCTTCGGTCCGTGGTCAGCGCGATGGCTGCCAACATGATGCTGGTCCAATTGAGGGTCCGATGCGCCCATCTCATAGGCGTGCTCGACTTTGGGTCGGCGACAGTCCTGACCACGGCGTCATCGGAACCCCGTCCCGGTGGGGACCTCGAAAGTCTACGTTCAGGCAGACATCAGTGGCAGCTTGCGGCCTTCACCTTGGCGATCATACGCCAACGTGCCCTGGCGCGGCATCCAGACGGAAATCTGTGCCATCGCCCCACATCCGGTGAAGGATCGTCCCGATCCGCCGTGCCAAGGCCACCATCGCCCGTTTGATGCCTCGCCGCTGCCGCACTTGGACAGCCCAGCTTCTGAGCCAGGATGCGGGGCCCCGATGCATCAACACGGTGGCCGCCTGGCACAAGGCTCGTCGGAGATTGGCATCCCCGGCCCGCGTGATGCCGCCTGTGACATCGCGTTCGCCGGATTGATGGCGCGATGGCGTCAGGCCAACCCATGGATCAACCTTCTTGGACGAGGTGGAACCGGGACGGATCATCGACGGCCGAACGAAAGGTCAAGGCGACCACGGCGCCGACGCCCGGCATGGTCATCATGCGGCAGCAGATGGGATCATCCTTG
Source organism: Roseomonas marmotae (assembly GCF_017654485.1). Lineage (NCBI taxonomy): Bacteria > Pseudomonadati > Pseudomonadota > Alphaproteobacteria > Acetobacterales > Roseomonadaceae > Roseomonas > Roseomonas marmotae. The sequence goes on from NZ_CP061091.1 coordinate 2,764,303, forward strand.
GCCAGCACCCGAACCACACGCTCGAGCCCGGCCAGTTCCTGGCGTAGGCCGTCGCGCGCCCGGAGCATCGGAGCCGAGGCAGCTTCCAGCATGGCATTGCCCTCAACCAGCTCGCGAACCCGGACCTCAAAGCGACCGCGCGAGATCTGCCCTACCTGGAGTCCGAAGTTCCTCAACAAGCCGCGCAGCGACAACTCGATCGCGATCATGCTCTGCTGGATGGCTTTGCGCGCGCCAAGTAAGGCACGGACTTCCTGGGCCGAGACGGATTTGCAGTGCACCGGCCTGAACCAGCCCAGGTGGAGCAGCCGCGCGATGCCCTCGGCATCGCGCCGATCGGTCTTGATCGGCATCGCCTGCAAGGCCCCTTTGACCTGACGGGTCTCCATAAGAACGACATCTGCGCCAGCCTCGCTGAGGCCGCGATGCAGCCACTGCGACAAAGGCCCGGCCTCAAGACCCATCATGGTCACTTCGCCGTCCAAGCTGCCCGTGAACTGCGCGATCACCGCCGGATCGCTGGCAACCTGCGCCTCCCTCACGATCTTGCCGTGCTCATTGAGCGCGCAGACCGCTGTCTTGGCCAAGAGAGAATCACGCAGCGCTCTGTGGCTCAACCCTGTTTATGGGTCCTGACCCTAGGTAGAAAACCCATACAACTTATTGGCGCTGCTGGTGTTTTATCTCCTGAACGGGTTTGAACGGCTCAGGAGGCTGAGATGGCGCGGTTGTTCTGGCTGTCGGATGAGGCTTGGGCTGCCATTGAGCCACACCTGCCGCGCGGCAGGCCAGGCAAGCCCCGCGTGGATGACCGGCGGGTGATCAGCGGCATCCCGCACGTGCTCAAGACCGGTTGCCGTTGGCGCGATGTGCCTGCGGCTTATGGTCCGCCGACTACCATCTACAACCGCTTCAACAGATGGACACTTCGAAAAACCTCGCTGTTGACGCGCTGAGCTGATTCACTGAGGTCATCAGCGGAGGCAGTGGCGATGGCGGATCAGCCGGGCTTCTTCGATGTGGATGAGCGGTATGCCGCGCTTTCTGCGGCGGGCGACCCACTGGAGCGCCTTTCGAAGGTGGTCGACTTCGAGATTTTCCGTCCCGTGCTGGATGCGGCGCTGGCGCGCTCGGACCGCAGCCGCGGCGGACGCCCGCCCTATGATGCGGTGCTGATGTTCCGCATCCTGGTGTTGCAGGCGCTCTACAGCCTCTCCGACGAGCAGGCCGAGTTCCAACTGCGCGACCGGCTGTCCTTCATGCGCTTCGTGGGGCTTGCCCTGCACCAGGTGGTGCCCGATGCCAAGACGATCTGGCTGTATCGCGAGCAGCTCAAGCAGGCGGGTGCCATGGAGGGGCTGTTCCGCCGCTTTGACGAGGTGCTGGCGGCCAAAGGTTTTCTCGCCATGGGCGGGCAGATCATCGATGCCACGATCATCGCCGCGCCGCGCCAGAAACTCACCATCGAGGAGAAGGCCACCATCCGGGAGGGCGGCACGCCAGAGGGCTGGTCCCGTGCCAAGAGGGCGCAGAAGGATCGGGATGCCCGGTGGACGCTCAAGCGCGGTAAAGCCAAGCCCAAGCCAGAAGGCAATCAGCGCCAGGTCATCCAGATCGCGGTGCCCATCTTCGGTTACAAGAGCCATATCGGCATCGACCGGCGGCATGGATTGATCCGCCGCTGGACGGTCACCGATGCCGCTCAGCACGACAGTCGCAGCTTTCCCGTCCTGCTGGATCCCGAGAACACGGCCAGCCGCGTTTGGGCGGACACGGCCTACCGCACCAAGCGCAATCTGAAAGTGCTGGAGCAGCGCGGCCTGTCCGAGAGGATCCAGTTCCGCCGTCCGCCGCGGCGCCAGCTCTCCGAACAACAGGCGAAGGCCAATGCCACACGCGCCCGGATCCGCTCGGGCATCGAGCACGTCTTCGCCGCCCAGAAGCACCGTATGAGGCTGTTCGTCCGCACCATCGGCATCGCTCGGGCACAGGTGAAGATCGGCATGGCCAATCTCGCCTATAACTTCACCCGCTTGGCGTGGCTCAGCACCCGAACTGCGCCCGCATAACCTCGTAGCCCCCACCAAGGGCGGCACTCGCCGTCCAAAGCCGGTGACCTGGCGGCGTCAGCAAGGGTATGTCACAGCCTGAGGCAACGATCCTGCTCGCCCGCCCGCGCAGCGGCCGGTAATTCGAGGGGTCCAGATGGTCCGGACGCGGCCTGTGGCAGCGCCTGTTCGCGAAGATGGCCGCCTCGGGTGAGGTGCCTCAGGAACTCAGCCTGGACGCCTCCCACGTGAAGGCGCACCGCTCGGCGGCGGGCGGACAAGGGGGGAGTGGACGCAAGCGGTTGGACGCTCGCGCGGCGGCCGCACCTCGAAAATCCATTGCCTGGCCGATGATCATGGCCGACCGGTCGCTTTCGCGCTGACGCCGGGCAATATCGCCGACATCAGCATGGCGCTGCCACTGCTCGGGGCCGTGGCCGCACCGAAGTGCCTCATCGCAGACAAGGCTTATGACGCCGAAAGCCTGCGGCGCTGGCTCAAGGAGCGCCGCATCAAGGCCGTCATCCCTTCCACCGCAACCCGCACCAAGCCCTATCCACTCGACCGGCGCGCCTATCGGCGCCGCAACCAGATCGAGCGCCTGTTCTGCCGTCTCAAGAACTGGCGGCGCGTCGCCACCCGCTACGACCGCCTCGCCCAGAATTACCTGGCCGCACTCGCGCTGATCGCCGCCGTCAGCGAGTGGATCTAAATGAGGCCCCTACCTAGCATCACAACAAAGGCCCGCGTTGTCAGGCCTCTTTGGCCTGAGAGTAGAGGTACGTGAGCCTCTTCACGTACTCGGTGACCCGCGCAATTTCCTCCGGCTTCGGTTCGGAGGCGCGCGTCCAGGTCACATCCTCTGTGATCATCCTGGCCGGGTTGCCACCGACTGCGGTACTGGGCGGCACATCCTTAGTGACAAGGGCCGACGCGCCAACGATGGCGCCGGGACCGATGGTAACGCCTTTCAGCACGGTCACTCGCTGCCCCAGCCAGACATGGGGGTACAGGATGATGGGCGGGTTCGGCTCTGTGGGATTGTTGATCACCCGCCCAGTATTCAGATCGAACACCGCATGCATATCGGTTGGGCGAAGCACGATTTCGGTGGCGAACATGCAGTCCTCGCCAACCAGCACCCCGTCACCCTGCCGCCGCAATTCGGTGTAAAGGCCGTTCGTCGTTGAGCCGCGCCCCCAGTACAAAACCGCTGAGCTTCCGTGGAAGGAAATCAATGCCAGATTATCTCTATCGCTTCCCATGTCGTACAAGCGATTTCCTTGTCCAGCGAGAAGCAAACGACCAGTAAATCCATGAGTGCCGTCAATAAATACATGATTTTCATGCGCGTGCTCAGCGATCTTTACGCTGAGGTTCCGCTTCGAATTTTTGCTTACGTAGAACGTAACTCTGGTTTTGCCTCGCGCTCGCGGTGACGGATCAATCAATTCAATATTGATCCCATAATTCTTAAGATTTCTAGCACTATCCGCATCAGTAATCTTCAGAATATCCATGCCAACCAATTCAGGGAGAGAAAATCCTTCACTTCCCAAGAGAGGAAATTGGTCCTGGATTGATAAATTATTTGATTCCACAGGGCCACCATTTTCTGGAGGGAACAGATCGAGTAACGTCGCGACTCTCATACACCCGTTTGGGCCGGATATCACCTCCGCTACTGAGCGGTGTAGTTGAGGTCTCTCATCAAATCAATTTCAAGGAAGGAGAAAAAACAGTTCGGAGTTGACACGAAATAGGGCACTTACTATCAGGAAAGCGATGCAGCCTTTCCTTCCAGAAGCCGCCCCCCTCAAAAACGTTAGCTCTGTTGAGGACTTGGCGTCTGCAGAACGGGTGCTGGCCGACATCTGTTCCCGCATAGAGCGAGGAGAGGATGTTGACGTTCGAGCAACATTGGCGGTTCTGACGAAGACGATGGCGCTCCTGGTGGCTGGCGCAAGAACTGCGGAGGATGTACAGCTCAAGACTGTCACCGGCTAAGACACGACGCTAACCCAGCCCAAGTATGCGGCTCCGCATCCAGCCATAGACGAAGGCCTCTTGGCTCGGGCCGCCCTCAGCCAGGGACAGGTAGTGGCCGGCCTGGAAGGACTTCACCACCTCCCGCAGCACGGCCCGGCCCTCGGTGCCTCGCCGCTGGAGGAAGCTGTTGAGCGCCGCCCGGGTCATGGCGCCGCAGGTACCATCCACGGTGATGTCTGCATAGAGCGTTCCTCGCCCGCTCATGTCCCCCAGCCCGAAGGTAGCGCGGCCTTTCTGGCAGCCTACGACCGGACCCGGGACAGCTTTAGAAGCAAGAGAGCGGCCTGGCAGCGGCCGTCACACGGTAGACGACGCAATTACCTCATATCTTGGGAGCGCGGATTACAAGCAGTTGGCCAGGGGTAGCCAAGCCGACTACCGCCGGTCCTTACTGACCGGCTATCTCCTGACCGCCCAGCGGGGTGGCGATGTGACCAGCTTCGCCCCGGATCAATATGATGAGGAGCGCCAGATGCTGCGGCTCAAGCAGGCGAAGACCAGCGAGGATCTGCTGCTTCACGTCACGCCGAGCTTAGCCCGAGCGCTGGCGGCAATGAAGAGGAAGAACTAAGCGCGCCTTTTTCCGACCCCGCGCGGCGAGCCGTGGACTACCGCCAACGCTCAGGAGACGCTGAGCCCGGCTGCTGGGCATCCTCAAGCTGCCAAGGTCCACCCTCCAGGGCCTTCGCGCCACCGTGCCGGCCGCTCTGAAGCTGCCGGGCTTTGAAAACCGCGCGATCCGCGCCCTGACCGGCCACACCAGCGATGCCGACCTGGACGTCTAGCTGCGTTGCGTGGACCACTATCCGCTGGCGCGGCAGGCACAGGAGGCGTTGGAGGGACAGTTTGCCGCGATGCTCGAGCTGATTGAGGGAGGAGCCAGCCCCAACCGCTTCGCAGGATCGACCGGGCGCGCAGCAGCCAAAGCGCGGGAGCGCCGTTATCCAACAGGCATCCAACAGTCCAACAGAAGCCGCAAAAAAATAAGACCAAAGGGCGCTAACCCTTTGGTCTTGTTGAATGGCATCCCCAACGGGATTCGAACCCGTGTTACCAACGTGAAAGGCTGGTGTCCTAGGCCTCTAGACGATGGGGACACAGTCTCTGTCCGCGTCATGCGCGGCGGGCCGGTTACTACTGTATCAGGCGGAGTGCGTCTAGCCCCCCGCCGACACAGAATCGGTCGGTTTTTTACGCCGCCGGTGCCGCATCCTGCACATGCAGGCTGGCCGAGACTTCGCCGTTCCAGCTTTCGGCCCGCAAGGCCCCGCAGAGATGCACCGGCGCGCCACCGCTGCCCAGCAAGAGCTCCGCCAGCGGGCCGTCCTTGGCGCGGAAGCAGATGGCCTTCATGCGGCCCCCGCCCTCGCCCTGGATGAAGGCGCGCACCGTGCCGCCCTCCCGCCCCACCCGGTCGGCCCGCCCGATCCGGACGCGTGGGAAGACGAAGGAAGGCTCCTCATTGCCCGGGCCGAAGGGGCCCAGGCGTCCCACTTCCTCCGCGAGGGAGGGCGTGGCGGCGGGCACCATCAGCGCGGCATCCAGCATCAGGTCGGCGGCGCCGGGAAGGTCGGAGGCATGGGCCAGGCGCTCGGCCAGGAAGGCATGCACCTCCGCCCGCCGCTCCATGCGGAAGGAGAAGCCGGCGGCCATGGCATGGCCACCGCCGGTCTCCAGCAGCCCCATCTGGCGGGCGGCGATGACGGCGCTCCCCAGGTCCACCCCGGGCACCGAGCGCCCGGAACCCTTGGCCAGGCCCTCCGCCACGCCAGCCACGCAGGCCGGGCGGTTGAAGCGCTCCTTCACCCGGCCGGCGACGATGCCGACGACGCCGGGATGCCAGCCCTCCCCCGCGATCAGCAGCACCGGCAGGCCCTCGGCATGCTGCCGCTCGGCCTCGGCGAAGGCGGCGGAGAGGACCTCGCTCTCCACCTCCTGGCGGCGGCGGTTCACGGCGTCCAGGCGCTCGGCCATCTCGCGCGCGGCGATGGGGTCGTCGCAGGTCAGCAGCCGCACGCCCAGGTCGGGCTCGCCGATGCGGCCGGAGGCATTGATGCGCGGCCCCAGCAGATAGCCCAGCGTATAGGCCGAAGGGGCGTCCTTGGCCTGGGCCACTTCCAGCAGCGCGGCCAGGCCGGGTCGGTCACCACGCGCCATGATCTTCAGCCCCTGCGCCACGAAGGCACGGTTCAGGCCGGTCAGTGGCATCACGTCGCAGACCGTGGCCAGGGCCACGAGATCCAGCAGCTCCCGCAGGTCCGGCTCGCGCCCGGCGGCAAAATAGCCGGATTTGCGCAGGGTGCGCAGCGTCGCCACAGCGGCCATGAAGGCCACGGCGGCGGCGCAGAGATGACGCAGGCCCGAGCCGCAATCGAGCCGGTTCGGGTTCACGGCAGCGGCCACGGTGGGCACCGGGCCTTCGGATTTATGGTGGTCCAGCACCACCACATCGGCACGGCCCCGCGCGGCATCCAGCGCCGCATGAGCCGCGATGCCGCAGTCGACGCAGACGATCAGCGTCGCGCCTTCGTCGCAGAGCGCGGCGATGGCGGTGGGGTTCGGGCCGTAGCCCTCCTTCAGCCGGTCCGGCACATAGGCGCGCACCTTGCAGCCCAGCCCGCGCAGGAAGCGCAGCATCAGGGCCGCGGAACAGGCGCCATCCACGTCGTAGTCGCCGAAGACCGCCACCTGCTCCCCCGTGCGGATGGCATGGGCCAGCCTGTCGGCGGCGGCGTCCATGTCGATCAGGGTGGAAGGGTCGGGCATCAGCGCCCGCAGCGTCGGCTCCAGGAAGTCCTTTGCCTGGTCGATGCCGATGCCGCGGGCGGAGAGCAGCTGGCCGAGCAGCTCGGGCAGGGCCAGGCGCTGCGCGATGGCCAGGCCGATCCGCTGATCGGCCTGCCGCCACACCCAACGCCGCCCCGTGGCGCTGCGGCTGACACCGAGAACCGGTGCCGCCGCGTCCGTCGTGAGAAGATCAGCCGACAAAGGCGCTCGGCTTCAGGGCAAAGTTGTGATGCGCCTCGATGTAGCGCACCGTCCCGGTCTTGCTGCGCATGATGATGGAATGGGTGAAGGCCGCATTGGCGGTGCGGCGCACGCCCTTCAGCATCGGTCCGGAGGTGACGCCGGTGGCGGCGAACATCACATTGCCCTTCGCCATCTCCTCGACCGAGAAGATCTTGTTGGGGTCGGTGATGCCCATCTCCCTGGCGCGGGCGATCTGGCTTTCATCCTCATAGAGCAGCCGCCCCTGCATCTGACCGCCGATGCAGCGCAGCGCCGCGGCCGCCAGCACGCCCTCCGGCGCGCCACCGGAGCCGAGATAGAGATCCACCCCCGCTTCCGGCTGCGACACGGCGATGACGCCGGCGACATCGCCGTCCGGGATCAGCATGATGCGGGCTCCCGCCGCACGGCAGGCGTCGATGATGTGCTTGTGGCGGTCACGGCCCAGCGTGCAGACGACGAGGTCGTTGATCTCGCACTTCTTGGCCCGCGCCAGTTCGCGCAGGTTCTCGGCCGCGCTGGCCTCCAGATGCACCACGCCAGCCGGCAGGCCGGGGCCGACCGCAATCTTGTCCATGTAGATATCGGGCGCGTGCAGGAAGCCCCCATGCTCGGCCACCGCCAGGGTGGCGATGCTGTTCGGCCCGCCGGTGGCGCAGATATTGGTGCCTTCCAGGGGATCGACGGCGATATCGACCTTGGGGCCGCCATGGCCGATCTTCTCGCCGATATAGAGCATCGGCGCCTCGTCCATCTCACCCTCGCCGATGACGACGGTGCCCTCGATATCCACGGTATCGAAGGCCTTGCGCATGGCATCCACCGCCGCGCCGTCGGCGGCGTTCTTGTCCCCGCGCCCGATCCAGCGGCTGGCGGCCAGGGCGGCCGCCTCGGTCACGCGCACCAGTTCAAGGGCGAGGTTGCGGTCGGCAGGGACGGGATCGCGCATGGTGGCTCCTGTTCAGGCTTAAGCTTGGCTAACGTCGGTCAGAGCGTTTCGATGCGGATCAGCGCCGGGGGCTCCAGCACCGAATCCAGACCCGCGATGCGCTCCAGGGCACCGCGCATGGAAGCCTCCTGGCAATCATGCGTGGTCAGCACGATGGGCACTGCCTCTCCCGGGGCCCGGCCGCGCTGGATCATGCTCTCCAGGCTGATGCGGTGGTCCCTCAGCACGCCGGTAATCTCGGCCACCACGCCGGGCCGGTCCAGCACCATCAGGCGAAGGTAATAGGCGCCGACATGCCGGTCCATCGGAACGGCGGATTTCTGCGACAGGGCCGTGGTGGCCGCGCCCCAGACTGGGGTGGAACGCTCCCGCGCGATGTCGATCAGGTCGGCGACCACGGCGCTGGCCGTGGGGCCGGCGCCCGCGCCGCGCCCTTCCAGCACCACGCGGCCGACGAAGTCGCCCTCGGCGACCACGGCATTATAGACGCCGTCCACTACCGCGATGGGGTGGCTCACCGGCACCATGCAGGGATGGACGCGGGTGGAGACGCCGCCTTCCACCGCCTGGGCGATGCCCAGCAGCTTGATGCGATAGCCCAGTTCCTCGGCCAGCTTGATGTCGAGCGCGGTGACGTTGCGGATGCCCTCGACATGCACGCTGCCGAAATCGACCGGCCGGCCGAAGGCCAGCGCCGCCAGGATGGCCAGCTTATGCGCGGCGTCGATGCCGTCGATGTCGAAGGAGGGATCGGCCTCGGCATAGCCGAGCTTCTGAGCCTCGGCCAGCACATCGGCGAATTCGCGGCCCTGGTCCCGCATGCAGGTCAGGATGTAGTTGCAGGTGCCGTTCAGGATGCCGGTGACGCGGGCGATGTTGTTGGCGGCCAGCCCCTCGCGCAGCCCCTTGATGGCGGGGATGCCACCGGCCACCGCGGCCTCGAAGGCCAGGGGAACGTCGGCCGCCTCAGCCTTCTCGGCCAGGGCGGCACCGTGCAGGGCCAGCAGCGCTTTGTTGGCGGTAACCACGGGCTTGCGGGCGGCCAGCGCGGCCTCCACCAGCTCCCGCGCCGGGCCGCTGGAGCCGCCGATCAGCTCCACCACCACATCGACCTTCTCGTCGGCGGCGAGGCGCACGGGGTCCTCGTACCAGCGCATCCCGTCCAGCGGCACGCCGCGGTCGCGGTTGCGGTCGCGCGCGGCCACGGCGGTAACGACGATGGGGCGCCCGGCGCGGGCGGCGATCAGCTCGGCGTTGTCGCGCAGCAGCTTCAGGACGCCGGCGCCGACGGTCCCCAGGCCGGCGACACCAATGGCGAGGGGACGGGTCATGCCTTCATTCCTTCAGCGGCGGCTTCCAGGGCAGGACCGGCGTTATCCCCCTGCAGGAAGCCACGGATACCACGCAGCGCCTGCCGGATGCGCTGCGTATTCTCGACCATGGCGATCCGCACATGGGTATCGCCGTGCTCGCCGAAGCCCAGGCCCGGCGCCACCGCCACCTTGGCGCGGGCCAGCAGCAGCTTGCTGAACTCGACGCTGCCGAGGTCGCGGAACTTCTCCGGGATCTGCGCCCAGACGAACATGCCGGCCTCCGGCACGGGCACGTCCCAGCCGGCCTGCTTCAGCCCCTTCACCAGCACGTCCCGCCTTTCGCGGTAGAGCCTGCGCATATCCTCGATGCAGTCCTGCGGCCCGTTCAGCGCGGCGACGGAGGCCACCTGGATCGGCGTGAAGGCGCCGTAGTCGAGGTAGGACTTCACCCGCGTCAGCGCCGCGATCAGCTTGGGGTTCCCGGCCGCGAAGCCCATGCGCCAGCCGGCCATGTTGTAGGTCTTGGACATGGAGGTGAATTCCACCGCCACATCCTTGGCCCCCGGCACCTGCAGGATCGAGGGCGGCACGCGGTCGCCATAATAAAGTTCGGCATAGGCGAGGTCGGAGAGGATGTAGATCTCGTGCTTCCTCGCGAAGGCGACCAGCTCCCGATAGAAGTCGAGGTCGGCCATCAGCCCCGTCGGGTTGGACGGGAAGTTCACGATCAGCGCGGTCGGCTTCGGCACGGAATGGCGAACGGCGCGGTCCAGCGCCACCAGCATCGCCTCATCCGGCGTATGCGGGATGGAGCGGACGGAAGCGCCGGCGATGATGAAGCCGAACTGGTGGATCGGGTAGGAGGGGTTCGGCACCAGGATGGTGTCGCCGGGCGAGGAGATGGCCGCCGCCAGATTGGCCAGCCCTTCCTTCGAGCCGAGGGTGGCGACCACTTCCGTCTCCGGGTCCAGCTCCACGTTGAAGCGCCGGGCGTAATAGCCCGCCAGGGCCCGGCGCAGGCCGGGGATTCCCTTGCTGGCCGAATAGCCATGGGTATTCGGGTTCTGCACCGCTTCGATCAGCTTGGCCACGATATGCGGCGGCGTCGGGCTGTCGGGATTGCCCATGCCGAGGTCCACGATGTCCTCTGCAACCGCCCTGGCCTTGGCCTTCGCCTGGTTCACCTCCGCGAAGACGTAGGGTGGCAGGCGGCGGATGCGGTGGAATTCCTCAGTCATGGCACGCGGTCCAGAGATGTCGTTGCAGGTGGGCGTAGAGCAGATCACGGCCCATGAAAACCAGGGGCCAGAGCAGGTCAGAGGCGCGGTGCCGGGGGCGGCGGAGCCAGCATCTCGGCCGGGGGCGGCGCCGGGGCCTCGCCGGGGTCGGCGGGTAGGGCATCGGGCGCCGGGACGGACGGCTCCCCGACACCGGGAATCGATGGGACGGCCGGCACGGCGCCGAGGGTGGGCACCGGCAGCTCGGTGCCGGGGGCGATGCGTGGCGCCGCGGCCAGGCGCGGCGGCGGCGGCGGCTGGACCGGCACATCGCTGTCCAGGCCTGGCGGCGGGGGCGGCACCGGAGCACCGGGGGTCAAGGGCTGCTGGGACTGCGCGCGGGCATCGGCCAGGGCACGGGTCAGTTCCTCCCGCGCCGAGGCTGCGCCGCGCGCCGGGGGCGGCGGCACCGAGGCCAGATTGGGATATCCCTCGGAATCGAGGCCCGGGGGCGGTGCGCGCCCGCCCAGCGGGTCGCCGGTGATGGAGCGGAAGAACGCCACCGGCCCCTCCCCCACGCATGCCGTCAGGGGTAGCAACAGGGGAAGCGCCAGCAGATGGCGCAGCACCGCTTGATAGCCCCTGCCCTGGCCTCTACCGTACCGCATGCTGACGTCCCGTTCCGCGCACCGGCCCATGGACCACCTCCACGACCTGCGGCAGAGGGTTACCCCGAAATCCGGTCCCGGTGAAAGTCCGGCAGAGTCACGGGGCATCCGCCCGCAGGGGAACGGAGTTAACTTACTGATCCGCCGGCGCCCGGATCGGCGGCCAGAATGACAGCGCGGCACGCGCGGAAGGCAGGAGAGGCCATGGCCAAGGACGCGAATACGCCGCAGAAGCCCGGCACGAACCCGCCCCAGGGGGATCAGGCCGACGGCAATCCGGTCGGCTTCCGGCTCCCCGACCCGGATGTGGTCACCCGCACCATGGCGGATGTGGCGGAGCGCGGACACCGTATCGTCACCGACTTCCTGAACCGTCAGACCCTCAATGCCGGGGAGAATGGCGTGCCCGGCCCCGACCCGCTGCATCTCGGCTCCGCCTTCCTGGAGATGACGACGCGGCTGATGACGAACCCCGCCCGGCTGGTGCAGGCTCAGCTGGGCTTCTGGCAGGACTACCTGACGCTCTGGCAGAACACGGCCCGCCGGATGTGGGGCGAGGAAGTGCAGCCCGTCATCGCCGAGGACAGCAAGGACCGGCGCTTCAAGGACGAGGCCTGGCGAGATAACGAGGTCTTCGACTTCATCAAGCAGTCCTATCTGCTCTCCGCCCGCTATGTCACCAATGTGGTCCATGCGGCGGACGACCTGGAGCCGAAGACGGCGCAGAAGCTGGATTTCTATATGCGCCAGTTCGTCGACGCGATGAGCCCGTCCAACTTCCTGATGACCAACCCGGAGGTACTGCGCCGCACCGCCGAGACGGGCGGCGAGAACCTGCTGCGCGGCCTGCAGAACCTGTTGTCCGACCTGGAGCGCGGTAAGGGCAAGCTGAAGATCCGCATGACGGATGACAGCAAGTTCACCATCGGGGAGAATATCGCCGTCTCCCCGGGCAAGGTGGTCTATCAGAACGAGCTGATGCAGCTGATCCAGTACAGCCCGGTCACGGAGACGGTGCTGAAGCGGCCGCTGCTGATCATCCCGCCCTGGATCAACAAGTTCTACATCCTGGACCTGCGCCCCAAGAACAGCTTCGTGCGCTGGGCGGTGTCGCAGGGCCATACCGTCTTCGTCATCTCCTGGGTCAACCCGGACGAGCAACTCGCCCAGAAGAGCTTCGAGGACTACATGTTCCAGGGGCCCTATGCCGCCCTGGAGGCGATCGAGCAGGCGACCGGCGAGAAATCCGTCAACGCCATCGGCTATTGCCTGGGCGGCACGCTGCTCTCGGCCACGCTGGCGCGGATGGCGGCGAAGCGAGAGACGCGCATCAAATCCGCCACCTTCTTCACGACCATGGTGGATTTCGAGGAGGCAGGCGAGCTGGCCGTCTTCATCGACGAGGAGCAGCTGAAGTCCATCGAGGACCGCATGCAGAAGCGCGGCTACCTGGAGGGGCAGGAGATGGCCACCACCTTCAACATGCTGCGGGCCAATGACCTGATCTGGTCCTTCGTGGTGCAGAACTACCTACTGGGCCAGGAACCCTTCCCCTTCGACCTGCTGTACTGGAATGCCGACAGCACGCGCATGCCGGCGGCCATGCACAGTTTCTACCTGCGCCGCATGTATCAGCAGAATGACCTGGTGAAGCCGGGCGCCATCGAGCTGGGCGGCACCGCGCTGGACCTGCGGAAGATCAAGCTGCCGACCTACATCCTCTCGACGAGGGAGGATCACATCGCGCCCTGGAAGAGCACCTACCGCGCCACGCAGATCTATGGCGGGCCGGTGCGCTTCGTGCTGGCGGCCTCGGGCCACATCGCCGGCGTGGCGAACCCGCCGGAATCCGGCAAATACAGCCACTGGATCTCGAGCGGCCTGCCCTCCTCCCCCGACGAGTGGTTCGGCAATGCCACGGAACTGGCGGGCTCCTGGTGGCCGGACTGGAATCGCTGGGTTTCCGGGCTGGACAAGGCCCGCGTGCCGGCACGGGTGCCCGGGGATGGCAAGCTGCCGGCGCTGGAGGATGCGCCCGGCAGCTACGTGAAGGTCATGGCGACCGCCTGAACACAAAAAAACCCGGGGGCAGCGATGCCCCCGGGTTTTCCGTCATTCCTTACCGCTGTTCGCGGAAGTCGCCTTCGCGCCAGGCGCGGTCCTTGCGCTGGCCCTCGGCGCCGCGCGGAGCCCCGCGCGGCGGGCCACCGCGGCCCGGGCCATTGCCACCACGCGGCGCGCCCTGGCGGGGCGCACCCTGACCCTGGCGCGGCGGGCCACCGGCCCCACCGCCCGGCCGCCCGCCCCGGCCGCGCTGCGCCGGCTTCGGCATGGTGGCGGCGGCCTCGGCCCTGCCGGCATCGCTGCGGCGGTCCTCGGCGGGGATCTTCATGGCGATCAGCTTCTCCACCGCCTTCAGCTTCGCCACCTCATCCGGCGCGCAGAAGGTAATGGCCTCGCCGCTGGCACCCGCGCGGGCGGTGCGGCCGATGCGGTGGACATAGGCCTCGGGCGTATCCGGCAGGTCGAACTGGAAGACATGCGTCACGCCATCGACGTCGATGCCACGGCTGGCGATATCGGTCGCCACCAGGATCGCGGCGCGGCCGCTGCGGAAATCGGCCAGCGCCCGCTCACGCTGCCCCTGGCTGCGGTCGCCATGGATGGCATGGGCATTGATGCCGTCGGCATTCAGGTGCTTCGCCACGCGGTCGGCGCCATGCTTGGTGCGCGCGAAGATCAGGGCGCGGCCGATGCCGGGCCCGCGCAGCATCTCGGAGAGCAGCACGCGCTTCTGGCTGGCGTCGATATGGATCAGCCGCTGCTCGATCCGCTCGGCGGTGGAGGCCACCGGCGTCACGGAGACCTTGGCCGGGTCCTTCAGCATCTCGCCGGCGATCTTGGCGATCTCAGTCGGCATGGTGGCGCTGAAGAACAGCGTCTGCCGGTTCTTCGACATCACCGAGGAAAGACGCTTCACCGCCGGCCAGAAGCCGCGGTCCAGCATCTGGTCGGCCTCGTCCAGCACCAGGATCTCGGTGCCCTGCAGCTTCGCGGCGCCGGTCTGCACATGGTCCTGCAGACGGCCCGGGGTGGCCACCAGGATATCGACGCCACGGCGCAGCGCGTCCACCTGCGGACGCGCACCCACGCCGCCGAAGATGACGGCGGTGGTCAGGCCCAGGAAGCGGCCATAGGCGCGGATATTGTCATGGATCTGCGAGGCCAGTTCCCGCGTGGGCGAGAGGATCAGCGCGCGGCAGCCACCACGCGGCGCCGGCGACTTGCGGTCGGCCAGGTGGTGCAGGATCGGCAGGGCGAAGGCGGCGGTCTTGCCGGTGCCCGTCTGGGCGATGCCCAGCAGGTCGCGGCCGGCCAGCACATGCGGAATCGCCTGGGCCTGGATCGGGGTCGGGGTCGTATAGCCCTCCTGCGTCAGAGCGCGGAGGATGGGCTCGGCAAGGCCAAGCGAAGCAAAATCGGTCATACGTCATCCAGTTCCGGCGCGCCATGACGGCCGCACCGGTGGGTTGCGGGTCAGGACGCCCCGCGTGGATGGGTCGTACCAAGGAAAAGATAGGGTCCGGCGCTTCTGGGCTACCCGGAGGTCCTGGCCATGGCCGCCCTGCTTGTATGGGGCGGGCCGCTCACGCGACCAGGACGCGGCCGGATTGCTCCGGCAGGGCTCATATGGGCGTCTCTTCCCCTTTACGCAAGTGCGAAGAGAGCAGCATCCGTCATCGCGGCCCCGCGCGCAGCAGGAACAGCGCCAGCAGCGCGGAGAGGCTGAGCCCCACCAGTGCCCAGACCGCCCCGGCCCCGAAGGCCGTGAGCAGCAAGCCGAAGCCCACCGGCGCGCCGGCCTGCATGACCCGCCCGGGCGCAGCGATGAGGCCCTGCCGCGCGCCGTAGCCAGCCGGGCCGAAGATGGCCAGGGGCAACGTGCCCCGGGCGATGGTATGAATCCCGTTCCCGGCGCCGAAAAGCAGCACGAAGGCAATCGCCGCCGGGGCACCCAGCAGCAGCAGCGCAAGCCCGCCCACAACCTGCGCGAGACAGGCGGCGCGCGCCAGGACCAGCGGGTGCAGCCCGCCCAGCGCGCCGAACTGCAGCAGCCGCGCCCCCACCTGCGCCGGCCCGACCAGCGACGCCGCCAGCAGGGCCTGCTCCGGAGTCGTGCCGGAGAGTTGCAGCAGCGCCGGCAGATGCGCGCCGATGGCCCCCGCAACCAGAGTGACGGCGGCGGAGAAGAGAATCAGCACGGCCATGGCATGGGAAGGCGCCGGTGGCTGCGGCGTCCCGACAGCCGGCGGGGCGGAGACACTGGGCGGCGGCGCGGCCGGCACGAGCCAGAGTTGCAGGGGCAGCCCCACCAGCAGATGCAGCAGCGCCCAGCCGAGGCAGGCGCCGCGCCAGCCGAACTCCGCCTCCATGACCGTCGAGAGCGGCCAGCCCAGAGTGGAGGCGAAGCCGGCGATGAGGGTGATGCCAGTGATCGGAGTCTTCGCCGCGGCGCCGAAAAGCCCGGCGAGGGTGGCGAAGGCAGCCTCATAGAGGCCGGTCGCCATGCCGCAGCCCATCAAGGCCCAGCCCAGGCCCAACGTCACCGGCCCCTGCGCCGCCGCCAGCATCGCCAGCCCGGCTGCGAAGAGCAGGTTGGAGGCCAGCAGCACCACCCGGCCGCCGCGCCGGTCCACGACCCGCCCGGCCCAGGGGCCAAGCAGCGCCGCCAGCAGCAACGATGCGGAGAAGAAGCCAAAGACCGTGGCGGTGGACAGCCCCAGCGAGGCCGCCATCGGGCGTGCCAGGATCGCTGGCAGGTAATAGGAGGAAGCCCAGGCCAGGGTCTGTGCCCCACCCAGGGCCAGCACCACACGGGTGGTCGGCGAAATGGTCATGGTGCAGCCAGCTTCGCCATGCGGCGGCGGCGGCACAAGCGGGGGGCGTGCAGAAAATGGCCGGGGTGTCGTCACCCCGGCCATCCGTTTCTCAGGCAAGGCCTGAAGTGTTAGGCGGCGAGCGCCTGCTGGCCATTGCCCTCGATCACCTGGCGTGCAGCCGGCTGGCTGTCGCCGATGGTGATGCGGCGGGGCTTCAGCGCCTCCGGCACCTCGCGCTTCAGCGACACATGCAGCAGACCGTTCGCCATATCGGCGCCCTGCACCTGGATGTGGTCGGCGAGCACGAAGCGGCGCTCGAAGGCGCGGCCGGCGATGCCGCGGTGCAGGAAGCGGCGCTCCTGGTCCGACGCCGTCTGGTCCGCCTTGCCGGAGATGGTCAGGACATTTTCATGCGCCGTGATCTCCAGGTTCTCGGGGCCAAAGCCGGCGACGGCCATGGTCAGCACGTAGTCGTCGTCACCCGTCTTCTCGATGTTGTAAGGGGGATAGGCAGGCCCCTCCGACGCGGCGCGGGCGCTGTCCACCAGACGGGACAGGCGGTCGAAGCCGATGGCGGAACGGAACAGGGGGGCCGGGTCAAAAGTCGTCATCATCAGAACCTCCTCAGACAAGCAAGGGTCCGTTGCTGGGGCGGCCGGGCTTCCATCGGGTCCCCATTCGGGCAACCCCTGGTCCATCCGACCGCGCCGGCGGCCCCACATCGGGCACCGCTGGCGGGACCACATATGGAAAACGCCGCCCCCCATTCAAGGGAGGCGGCGTTCCGATTTTCTGCTGCCGTGAGGGCGGCGAAGGCTCAGGCCTTCTTGCGCGCACCGATGCCAGCGAACTTCTTGTTGAACTTGGCGATCTGCCCACCGGTATCCATGATGCGCTGCTGACCGGTCCAGGCGGGGTGCGACTTCGGGTCGATATCCAGGCGCAACGTATCGCCCGCCTTGCCCATGCAGGAGCGCGTCTTGTACGTCGTGCCATCCGTCATGATGACGTTGATCTCGTGGTAGTCGGGATGGATATCGGACTTCATGCCGGTGAACTTTCCATGACAATGGAGCAGCCGATGCCGACCGGCCGCGCGAAGCGCCGCTTCTAGCCTGCCCCCGCCCACCGGCGCAAGCGCAGTGGCCCGGTTTCGCCCGGATTGACCCTTGCCCCCGGCGATCCTAGACCTTCCACGCCCGTAGACGAGGAAAGCGCCAGGCATGAACATCCTCTCCATCCAGTCATGGGTCGCCTATGGGCATGTGGGAAATGCCTCCGCCGTCTTTCCGCTACAGCGACTGGGGGCGGAGGTCTGGGCGGTGAACACGGTCCAGTTCTCCAACCACACCGGCTACGGCTCCTGGCGCGGCCAGGTCTTCGGGGCTGAGTTGGTGCGCGACCTCGTGCAAGGGATCGAGGACCGGGGCGCCCTGCCCCGCTGCGATGCCGTCCTCTCCGGTTACATGGGCGATGCTGCTATCGGTGAGGCCATCCTGGATGCGGCGGCACGGGTGAAGGCGTTCAATCCTCATGCGCTCTATTGCTGCGACCCCGTGATCGGCGATGTCGGGCGCGGGGTCTTCGTGCGCCCCGGCATCCCCGAGTTCATGCGGGACCGCGCCCTGGCCGCCGCCGACCTGATCACGCCCAATCAGTTCGAGCTGGAGCACATGTCCGGAATGCCCGTGACCACCCTGGCCGAGGCCAAAACGGCGGTCACGGCGCTTCAGCAGCGCATGGCCGGTACCGGGCCGCGCGCCGTGCTGGTGACATCCCTGAAGGTGGCGGAGACGCCGGAGGATCAGATCGAACTGCTGGCGGCGGAGGGCGGGGCCTTCCACCGGGTGCGCACACCCATGCTGCCGCTGTCCGTCAATGGCGCGGGCGATGCCATCGCCGCGCTCTTCCTGTTCCACCGGATCAGGACGGGTTCAGTGGCGGCGGCGGCGGCGGCGGCGGCATCCTCGATCTACGGGCTGCTGCGCCGCACCTCGGAAGCCGGGTCGCGCGAAATCCTGACGGTGGCGGCGCAGGATGAATTCGTGGCGCCCAGCCGGACCTTCCTGCCAGAGTCCTGCTAGCAGGCCTTCCCCGGCTCAGAGGCCAGGGGGAAGCCGCAGCTGGCTCTCCCGCACCACACGCTCATGACCGTCATGGTCGTGCTTGATGCGGTATTCACGGTCCATGCCATCATTTGGCAGCAGCCGGGTGATGGTATAGGTCCCGCGGGGGGCGCTCGGGCTCATCCGGTCCGAGACGAACTCAAGCCTCTGACCGATGTTGAAGCTGTGCTGCGGCATGGCATGTCCTCACGGGCTGTTGCGGCGCCCCAGGCCCAGGGGCAGGCGGCCAGGCGGCCCGCAGGACCCGGCCACACCAGGGAAGCTTATCCCAGGACGTCGAGCACGATCCGGCGAATTTCTTCCCGCGTCAGGCCCGCAGGCTCGGCCTCGCGCCGGGACGGCATCAGGACGGCTGCGGTCGCCGGCTGGGACCGGCCTGGATCATGATTTACATTGAAGTTCATCATTTTTTTCTTTCTTTCGTATTTGGCGCCTGCCCGGCGATATTTGGCCTGGGCGTGCCTGGCGCGATACTGGCCCGGCGCAAGGCGCCAGGGCGAAACAGGGCGCGGAGTTTGACCGCGCCCAGCGGGTTCGGGCAATGGAGGCAGGGGGTGCCTTGGCATCCCCACGCCCGCCCGCGGATGGGCGGCGAAAGACGCCGCCCGCAGCCGTTCAGACCGCCTTCAGCGCAGTGGCCGAGGTCTTGCCCTGCTGGCCTTGCTGCAACTCGTAGGAGAGGCGGTCGCCCTCACGAGGAGCATCCATGCCGGCGCGCTGGACATCGGAAATATGCAGGAAGACGTCCTTGCTGCCGTCTTCGGGCTGGATGAAGCCGAAGCCCTTGGTCGCGTTGAACCACTTAACAGTGCCGATGGGCATGATAATTTTCCATTCATGACAAAAAACCGGATTGCACGCTGCAAACCGGATCAACTTCGAGCGTGGCGGGATCCTAAGGCTCGAAGCTCATCATGAGCGAGGAGAAAGGCCGTAACAAACGAGACTGACGCGATCAACATGGACCTCATCGTCAATCGGCACAAGATTTTTCTTTTAGCATCCTGTCACTCCTCGAGATTTGTTTGGGATTTTGCATAGTTTCTTTCCGAGTTAACGATCAGCATTATCTGAGTGGCCAGAAGACTGGAATCAACAGAGTCGAGATGACGACGATGAGGAGCGAAAGCGGCAGGCCCAACCGCCAGTAATCGCCGAAGCGGTAGCCGCCCGGGCCGAGGACCAGCGTGTTGCACTGGTGCCCGATGGGGGTCAGGAAGTCGCTGGCGCAGCCGATGGCCACCGCCATCAGGAAAGGGTCCGGCCTCAGGCCCAGCTGGCTGGCCATGCTGGCCGCGATGGGCGCCATGATCAGCGCCGTCGCCGCGTTGTTCAGGAAGGGCGTCAGCAGCATCGCCGCCAGCAGCACCAGCGCCATCGCGCCGGTCGGCGGCAGGGTGACGGCGACCTTGGCCAGCCAGCCCGCGATCAACTCCGCTCCGCCAGTGGTATTGACGGCATCGCTAATGGGAATGAGGCAGGCGAGCAGCACCAGGATGGGTACATCGATCGCCTGATACGCCTCCTGCAAGGTAAGGATCCGCAGTAGCACCGCCAACACGGCAGCAGCGAAGAAGGCGACTGTTACCGGCAGCAGGTTGAAGGCCACCGCCCCCATGGCCAGGGCCAGCAGCACGAAAGGCAGGATATCCTTGCGCGGCGCGCCGAGTCCGACCGAGCGGTCCATCAGCGGCAGGCACCCCAGCTCCCGCAGCGTCTCCGGCATCTGCCCCGCATCGCCTTGCAGCGCCAGCACATCGCCGGCGCGGAACCGCACGCGGCTCAGGCGAGCCGCAACCGGCTCTCCCCGCCGGGAAATGGCCAGGAGGTTGACGCCATGCGCCTCCCGCAGCCGCAACCGCTGGGGGGACTGCCCGACCAACAGGGATTCCGGCATGACCACCACCTCCATCAGCGTCACATCGGCGGTGGAGAGATCCTTGACCGGCGGCTTGGTGGCGCCACTCAGCTGGAGGCCGGCCTCGGCGATGAAATCCTTCAGCGCGCGCGGCTCGCTTCGCAAGGTCAGCAGGTCGTCGGGGAAAAGTGTCCAGTGCCCGGCCGGGATGTAGCGGCGACCGCCCTCCCGCGTGATGGCCGTGACGGCGACATCGCCCTCCCCCAGCGCCTCCAGCTCCGCCACCGTCTTGTTGGCCATCGGGCTTTCGGCCGGCAGCACGGCCTCGGACAGATAGGGCGCGACCTCGAAGACCTCGGGCGCCGAGGCCTGGTCCCGCCGCCCGCGCGGCAGCAGCCGCCAGGCGATGGGAAGGTAGACGAGCGTGGCGACGACAATACCAACGCCCACGGGCGTGAAGTCGAACATGCCGAAGGGCTCGCCCGTGATCTCGCCGCGGATGCGGGCGACGATGATATTGGGCGAGGTGCCGATCATGGTGACGAGCCCGCCGGCCAGGGAGCCGAAGGCCATGGGCATCAGCAGCGCCGAGGCCGGGGTGCCGCTGCGCCGCCCCACCTGGATCGCGACCGGCAGCAGGATGGCGAGCGCGCCGATATTCTTCATGAGGGTGGAGAGGAGCGTCACCGCCGTGGCCAGCGCGCCGACGCGCGCGCTGGTGCTCCGCAGCCGCGGCTCGACCCGCCGGACCATACGCCCCGTCAGGCTGGACTTGCCGACCGCAGCACTGAGGACCAGGGCGGAAGCGATGATGACGACGATCTGGTCGCTGAAGCCGATAAACGCCTTGTCGGCCGGGACGACACCGCAGGCCAGGGCGACCAGCAGACCCAGCAAGGCCACGAGATCGTAGCGGAACCGGTTCCAGATGAATAACACAACCATCGCGGCCAGAATGGCGAAGACGATGGCTTGGTCAGGACTTGGCATACCACTCCGGCAGCGAGAAGCGCGGAGTTCAAACGCGGCCTGAGATCGGCCGTTGCAGGCAGGAAAGGAAGGAGATGGCGGGCCGGGCTTGCCCGCCCGCCATCCAGATGGGCCTCAGCCCCGCTTCACGTTGATCGGCAGCGGAATGCCCGCACGGATATTCGTCAGCCCCTTGCGATAGGCGCTGTTCACGAAATACTGGCCAAGCGGAATGTAAGGCACGTCCTGGAAGAACTGTGCCTGGATCTGCCGGCCGATCTCCTTCTGCGCGGCCATGTCCGGCGCATCGAACCAGGATTCCCGCAGCGCCTCGATCTTCTCCGAATTCGGCCAGCCGAACCAGGCATTGTCGCCATTCGTACGCAGCAGCACATGGCCCGCGGGGTTGTTGAACTCCATGCCGCTGAACAGTGCGATCAGCGCGCTCCAGCCACCCTGGCTCGGCGGGTTCCTGTTCTGGCGGCGCTGCAGCAGCGTGCCCCAGTCGGATGTCGCGTCCTCGGTATCGAAGCCGACCTTCTGGAACATGTCGACACCCACGGCCATCAGCGCGTTCTGGTTGGCCACGTCCGTCGCATGCAGCGCGACCACCTTGGCGCCGCCCTTGCCCGCCGCCGCGATCTCGGCCTTCGCCCCGGCGATGTCGCGCGGGGAGGTCAGCACGGCAAGCCCCTCATCCGAGGCGAGAGGGCTGGCGACCGGGAAGCAGCCGACGCCCGTGCGCCAGTTCTTCTCGTCACCAGCGACGGAAGCCATGAAGTCGGATTGCTCCACCGCCTTCAGCAGCGCCCGGCGCACCACCGGGTCATTGAAGGGCGGATGCAGGTGGTTAAGGCGCAGATTGGCGCAGGTGCCGGCGGTGTCGATCCGCTCCAGAACCACGTTGCGCGAACGCCCCAGCAAGGCGTTCAGGTCGGGCGGCACAACCTCCCAGAAATCGGCCTCGCCAGCCTGGATGGCGCCGGCGGAGGTGGCGGGGTCGGGGATGACCTTCCATTCCATCCGCTCGAATTCGGCGATCTTAGGGCCGGCGACCATGCTGGGCTTGCCCACGGGCGTCGGCACATACTTGTCGAAGCGGCGATAGACGATCTGCGCGCCCGAGACCCGCTCATCCGCCACGAAGCGATAGGGGCCGGAGCCGACGACCTCGGTGAAGGGCTTGGTCGGGTCCTGGTTGGCGAAGCGCTCAGGGTAGATGAAGCAGGGATAGGAGGAAGCCTTGCCCAGCGCGTCCAGCATCAGGCCGAAGGGACGCTTCAGGCGGATCTCGAAGCGGCGGTCGTCCAGGACGCGGATCTCGTCCATCCGCGCGGCCAGGGTCTGGCCCATGGTGTCGCGCGCCATCCAGCGCTTGATCGAGGCCACGGCATCCTGCGCGCGGATCTTCTCGCCATCATGGAAGGTCGGGCCCTCGCGCAGCGTGAAGACCCAGCGCTTGCCGTCATCCTCCACCACATGGCCTTCGGCCAGCTGCGGATGCGGCACGAAATTCTCGTCGATGCCGTAAAGCGTATCCCAGCACATATGGCCGTGGTTGCGCGTGGGATAGGCGGTGGTGCCCAAGGGGTCCAGGACCGTCACATCCGCCTGCGGGATGAAGCGCAGGGTATGCGCCGCGGCACCTTGCGCCAGGGCGGGGCGCGCGAGGGAGACGCCGCCCGCGAAAGGCAGGGCGGCGGCACCGGACAGGAAATGGCGTCTTTTCATTGGTCCCGGCTCCATCGGTCTTCAGGTCCGCCCAACCTGCCGACAAAGGGGCCGGAACACCAGAGGGCCGGGAAGCGAAATCGTGAAGCCGGCTCAGCCTGCCCGCAGGCTGGAAAGCAGGCCCTGCAACTCCCCACGCAGGGCGGTGCCATGCCGTGCCAGCTCATCGCCCAGTTCATGCAGGCCATTGGCGGCCGCGGCTGCCTCCCCGGTCGCATGGCTGACGGCCCGCACCGCCTCCGTCACCCGTCCTGTACCCATGGCGGCTTCCTGCACGTTGCGGGCGATCTCGCGCGTCGCGGCGCCCTGCTCCTCCACCGCGGCGGCGATGCTGCCGGCGATATGGTCCATCTCCGCGATGACGCCGGCGATGGCGCCGATCGCCTCCGCCGCGCCATGCGCCACTTCCTGCATGGTGGCGATCTGGCTGCCGATCTCCTCGGTGGCCCGGGCCGTCTGCGCCGCCAGGGACTTCACCTCGCTGGCCACCACGGCGAAACCCTTGCCGGCCTCCCCGGCCCGTGCGGCCTCGATGGTGGCGTTCAGCGCCAGCAGGTTGGTCTGCCCGGCGATATCGCCGATCAGCCGCACCACGTCGCCGATGCGCTGGGAGCTGTCGGAAAGCCCCTGCACCGTGGCATTGGCGGCCTGGCTGCGCTCCAGCGCACGGCGGGCGACGCCGGCGGAATCGGCCACCTGCCGGGTGATCTCGGCAATGGAGGCGGAAAGCTCCTCGGCCGCCGCGGCCACTGTCTGCACATTGCCGGAAGCCGCATCGGCGCCACGCGCGGCACCTTCCCCCCGCTCCCCGGCCAGGCCGATATTGCCGGCCAGCCCCTGGGCCTGCTGCTGCAAGCGGGCCGCGCTGCGCGCCAGATCCTCTCCGACCGCGCCGACGGAGCGCTCCAGCTCTCCCGCGAGGGCCAGGGTGGCCTCGCGCCGCTCGCGCTCGGCGGCGGCACGGCTCTCGGCCTGGGCGGCGCGCAGGGCCTCGGCCTCCTGCGAACCCAGGCGCAGCACCTCCACGGCCTGGGCCACCTCGCCAATCTCGTCCTTCCGCGTCTGCCCCGGCACGGCGGTGCCGGTGCTGCCGCCGGCCAGGGCGCGCGCGGCCTCGGCCAGGGCCTGCAGCGGGAGGGCGAGGCGGGATGCCATCAGCCACCCGGCCAGCAGCGCCAGCACCGCGGCCAGGAGGGTGGCCAGCAGGGCCTGGCGGTCCGCGGCTTCAGCCCGGCTCAGTCGGGACTCGAGGTTGATCCCCAACTCCATCACGCCCATCACCGTGCCATCCATGCTCAGCAGCGGCTCGGCGACGGCGATGTGGCGCTCGCCGTTCAGTTCGGCCTCGGCCTGCGTGGGCGACTCCAGCGCGGCGTTGAGCCGCGCCATCTCGATGATCGGACGCCCGCCCAGGGTGGAACCGATGGAGACCAGCCTTTCTCCCTGCTTCTGGAAGAAGGTGACATCCGCCAGGCTGGCCGATTTCACCCGCGCGGCCAGGGTATCGCTGATCGCCAGGCCCAGGTCGAGCACGGCGGCCACCTTGCCATCCGGGCCCAGGATCGGCGCGCCCGCGAAGGTGCTGACATTGTCCCGGCCGGGTTCCATCCCCTGCACGGACTGGCCGGTGCGGTAGGTTTCCCGCACCGTGCTGCGGCGGCTGGCGTATTCGTCGCCGAAGGCGGCGGGATCATGCGCGCGATAGAGAACGACGCCGGGCTGCCGGGACACCACCAGGATCATTCGGCCGAACTGCCGTGACAGCATCGCCTGCACCGGCTTCATCTGCGTCTCCAGCACCGCGCGGTCACCGGAGAGGGCGGCGGCGATGATCTGCGGATTCTGCGCCAGCGCGCCGGCCAGCCCGGCGGCCAGGCGCCTCTCTTCCTCCATGGCGCTGCGGACGGCGGCCCGGCCCTGGAGGACCGCCTGCTCCACCTCATGCCGGGCGGATTCGGCCCGCTGCATGGCGTTCAAACCGAAGAGCAGGGCCGACGCGCCCAGGCTCGCCGCAAGGATAGCCAGGGCGATCCTGGTTCTGATTGAGTTGTACCGCAGACCCATTGTCCCCTCCTCCGTCTCGACACGTGGAGGAGGATGCGCCTGATTACCTTAACGGGCCGTGACCGGGACTCAGAAGCCGGTCTGGCCGGCGCCTCTGTTCCAGCCGCCGTCACGGTCCAGGGCAGCGATGGCCTCGGCGGCCTGCCCGGTCGCGATGCCAGCCTGCGGGAAGGGCCCCGGCGCGCGCAGCCGCTGCATGCTGCGCTCCGGCCCGGCGGGGAAGAGATCAGCCGGGAAGGAAGGATCGGCTCCACGGTCCAGCGCGCTGGCGGTCTCGGTCAGCACCGCCGTCACCCGCGCCGGGGGCGCATCCGGCACGATGCCCAGGGCCGCGCGGGTCTCGGCCGCCGCGCCGCGCAGGGACATGGCCACCCCCTGTGGCAGCGCGGCGTAGCGCGGGTCGGTGGAAAGCGTCGCCGTCAGCCATTCCAGCCGGCCGATGGCCCGCGCTGTCTCGGCCGGATGGCCCTGCAAGCGGCTGCCCTGGTCGGCGAAATCGGCGGCGGCCATGCGGGTGGCAGCACGCAGCGGTTCCACACGGGGGGGCAGCAGCGCGGTGGGCAGCGGCTGGCTGGCACGCGGAGTACGCAGCTCCGCGCAGCCCCCGAACAGCAGGGCGGACAGGGCCAGGGCGGAAAGGAAGGACTTCTGGCGCATGAGGACTCCGGGCAGGCTGGGCGGTTGAGACGGCCGCAGCATGGCCCGACGCGCGAGCCGCGTCACCGCGCCGTGTCGATGTCCATGGGGCCGAATTCCATATCGGTCCGCGCGGCCAGGGTCGCGGCATTGGCCTGCGGCAGGCGCGGCAGGCTGGAAAGGCGCCGCAGCGTCTCCTCCGGCCCCAGGGTGAAGATGGCGGGCTGCGCCAGCGCGGGCGGCTCGGCCAGAAGGGCGTCGATCACGGCCTGGGGTGGCGCGGAATCCGGAATGCCGAGCTGGCCGCGCACCTCATGCCGCGCGGCCTCCAGTGCCGGGCCGATGATGCCGGAGAGATCGATGCTGGTGCGCCCGGCCATGATCTCCACGGACAGGAACTCCAGCTGCGCCACGGCGACGGCTGCCTCGCGAGGCCGGCCGGCCAGGGCGGCGGGATCGGCGAAGGCCGCCTGCGCGCCGCGAATGGCGGCGCGCACGGGGTCGGGATCCAGGCTGGCGGCAGCCGGCGGCAGCACCAGCGGCGGCGGCGAGGTGGTGCAGCCGGCCAGGGCCAGCAGCACCAGTAACCCCGCCCCCCGCCTCAGCCGGGCAGCGCGCGGCCGGCCAGGGAGGTGCGGTGCCGCTTGCCCAGTTCCGCGTAGTGGACGGCGTTCCGGTCCCATTTGGCTCGCTCCTCTGCGCTCATGACCCTGACGAAGCGGGCGGGGGCGCCCAGCCACAACTCGTTCGGCCCGATCCGCTTGCCGGGCGACAGGAGCCCGCCGGCGCCGAGCATGCCACCTTCCTCGATCACCGCCCCATCCAGCACCGTGGCGCCCATGCCGACGAAGGCATGGTTCTTCAGGGTGCAGGCATGGATGATGCAGGCGTGGCCGATGGTCACGTCATCCCCGATCAGGGCCGGCAGGGTGCCGGCCGCGACATGGACGATGGTGCCGTCCTGGATATTGCTGCGCGCGCCGACGCGGATGGGATGCGTATCGCCCCGCAGCACGCAATGATACCAGACGCTGGAATCCGGCCCCAGCTCCACATCGCCGATCACCGCCGCCGTGGGGGCCACGAAGGCGGTGGGGTCGATGCTCGGCAGGCGGCCCTCAAAGGGAAAGATCGGCGACATCTGCCCTCACGCCGCCTCGGTCTGGCGGGCCGTGACATCCACGCCCAGCAT
Organism: Roseomonas marmotae; assembly: GCF_017654485.1. Lineage (NCBI taxonomy): Bacteria > Pseudomonadati > Pseudomonadota > Alphaproteobacteria > Acetobacterales > Roseomonadaceae > Roseomonas > Roseomonas marmotae. The sequence continues at coordinate 2,791,012 of NZ_CP061091.1, forward strand.
CAGCCCGATATTCTGCACGGCGGCGCCCGAGGCCCCCTTCCCCAGATTGTCCAGCCGCGCCACCAGCACCGCCTGCCCACGCGCGGCATTGCCGTAAACGCGGAGTTCCAGCGTATTGGTGTCGTTCAGCGCCTCGGGCTCCAGCTTGCTGTCGGCCGTCGGGGGCAGCACCTTCACCCATGCGGAGCCGGCGTAATAAGCCTCCAGCGCATCATGCAGCGCCTGGGGTGTGGGCTTGCCGTTCAGCAGGTCCAGGTGCAGCGGGATGGAGACCAGCATGCCCTGCCGGTAGTCACCGACACTGGGCACGAAGATCGGCCGGCGTGTCAGCTTCGAATAAGTCTGCAACTCCGGCACATGCTTGTGCTCCAGACCCAGGCCATATAGCTCGAAGGCCGGGTGCTCGCCTTCCTCGAACTGCTCGATCATCGCCTTGCCGCCGCCCGAATAGCCGGAGACAGCATTGACGGTGACGGGATAGTCGGCGGGCAGCAGCCCGGCCTCGACCAGCGGGCGCAGGAGCAGGATGCCGCCGGTGGGGTAACAGCCGGGGTTGGAGACGCGCGCGGCGGCCGCGATCTTCTCCGCCTGCCCCGGCGCCAGTTCCGGCACGCCATAGACCCAGTCCGGGTTCACGCGGAAGGCGGTGGAGGCGTCCAGCAGCTTCGGCGCATCGGCACCGAGCGAGGCCGCCATGGCGGCGCTTTCCTTCGAGGCCGCATCGGGCAGGCAGAGGACCACCAGATCGACCTCGGCCATCAGGGCGCGCTTAGCTTCCGGGTCCTTGCGGCGCCCGGGGTCGATCGAGCGCACCGCGACGCCGGGAATGGCCGCCAGCCGCTCACGGATGCCGAGGCCCGTAGTGCCGGCCTCGCCGTCGATGAAGATCGTGGGAATCGCGCCCTTGGCCATCTGGTCTCTCCTGTTAGGGGTGAGTTTAGCAGAAATCCGAAAACAGAAAGGGCGGGCCCTTGCGGACCCGCCCTTCCCGATGAAACAGCCTGTTGGCAGCAGGCCGGCGTGGACGCCGGCCCGCCCAGCGTCAGCGCTTGCTGAACTGGAAGGAACGTCGCGCCTTCGCCTTGCCGTACTTCTTGCGCTCGACCACGCGGGGGTCACGCGTCAGGAAGCCGGCCTTCTTCAGGATGCTGCGCAGGCCCGGCTCGAAGTTGGTCAGAGCGCGGCTGATGCCGTGGCGCACTGCGCCGGCCTGGCCGGAAAGGCCGCCGCCGGTCACCGTGCAATACACGTCGAACTGCTGGTAGCGGTCGGCAACCAGGAAAGGCTGCGTGATCAGCATGCGCAGCACCGGGCGGGCAAAATACTTGCCCGCGGCGCGGCCGTTGATCTCGATGTTGCCCTTGCCGGGCTTCACCCAGACGCGGGCAATCGCGTTCTTGCGGCGGCCGGTGGCATAGGAGCGGCCGAACTGGTCCTTCTTCGGCTCGCGCGGCGCTTCCTCGGCGCCGGCGGCCGGGGTACCGGCAACCAGGTTCTTCAGCTCGGAGAGAGAGGTGGCGGTCGTCTGCTCGCTCATGGCCTCAGCCCACCTTGTTCTTGCGGTTGAGGGCGGCGACGTCCAGCGCGGTCGGCTGCGCGCCGGCATGCGGGTGCTCGGCACCAGCATAGACGTGCAGGTTCTTCATCTGCTTCCGGCCAAGCGGGCCGCGCGTGATCATACGCTCCACGGCCTTCTCGACGACGCGCTCGGGGAAACGGCCTTCCAGCCGCTCACGCACCGTGCGCTCCTTGATGCCGCCGGGGTAGCCGGTGTGCCAGTAGAAGACCGACTGCTCGGCCTTGTTACCGGTGACCTTCACCTTGTCGGCGTTGACGATGACGACGTGGTCGCCACAATCGACATGCGGCGTGAACTGCGGCTTGTGCTTGCCGCGGAGGCGAGTGGCCACGAGTGCCGCGAGACGGCCGAGCACAAGGCCCTCCGCATCGATCAGCACCCAGTCCTTCTTGACCTCCGCCGGCTTCAGCGAGCGGGTCTGCGTGGAGAGCATGTTAATCCAGATGTCGTTACTTCGAGTGGCCGGGGTATCGCCTCCCTCGCCCCGGGAGTCAAGAAAAAGCTTGTGGTATCGAGTTACCACATGGTCTGAAGGCCCGGAATTGCCGGGGCCGGGCGGCGCTGGCATAGGCACCCGCTTGAGGCCGGCGGAGGAACAGCAGCATGCGGAGAGCCCAGGATATGCGTCTTCCCGTGGCCGTGATCGGCGCCTCCGGCCGTTCAGGCGCCGCGTTCTGCCGGGCCCTGGCGCGGGAGGGAATCGCCTTCACCCCCGTGGTGCGGGATGCCGCGCGCTGGGCCGCCACGGGCCTGCCCGGCACCCCCATGCTGGCCGACCTGCATGATGAACCCGCCCTGCGCCGGGCGCTGGCAGGCGCGGGCTCCATCGCCAGCTGTGCCCATGCCCGCCATGCTCCCGCCATCCTGGCCGCCGCGCCGGAGGATGCGCGCATCGTGCTGATGGGCAGCACGCGCCGCTTCTCCCGCTGGGCGGACGGGCATGGCGACGGCGTCCGCGCGGGGGAGGCCGCGCTGCTGGCCAGCGGGCGGCATGGCGTCATCCTGCACCCCACCATGATCTATGGTGCCCAAGGCGAGGACAACGTGCAGCGCCTGGCCGCCCTGATGCGGCGCCTGCCCCTGGCCCCCCTGCCCGGCGGCGGCCGCGCGCTGGTGCAGCCCATCCACCAGGATGACGTCACCGCCTGCCTGCTGGCCGCCCTCGCGCGGGACTGGGACGGGCCGCATGCCCTGGTCATCGCCGGGCCGGAGCCGCTGCGTTATGCCGACTTCATCGCTGCTGTCTGCGCGGCGGCGGGGGTACGGGTCCCGCCGGTGGTGCCGGTGCCGCTGGCGCCGCTGCTGGCGCTCTCCCCCCTCACCCGGCTGCTGCCGGGCCTGCCCACGGTGCGCGCCGCCGAGCTGCGCCGCCTGACGGAGGACAAGGCCTTCGACATCGCCCCCATGCGGGCCGAACTGGGCGTGGAGCCACTATCGCTGGCTGCTGGGCTGGCGCGCACCTTCGGCAAGGGCTGACCGGCCCTGCGCCGCTCGGTGCCCCCGGTTTTTGGTCCAGGCGCTTATTATTGTTATTGCAGCTGCGTTTTCTTCTGACGTGAGTGCCTTGCGCGGCGGCTCGGTGCGCTCTTCGCCAGAGTAACCAGGCGATGATGGAGACAGGCCAGGTCCGCAGTCGCGCAAGGCGGATGGCTGTGCGGCGGAGCGCCATCCCGATGTCGCCGATGCCTTAACGCTATCGGCCACGGCCGCCCAACCAATGGACGCGCCCGCGGCGGTGGCCCGCTTGATCACGTCAGACGCCATGGTAGCCTCGGTCGTGAAGCCACTTCCCGGGAGATGCGCGCTTCGGCCTCGCGAAGCGACAACGCTCAGGACTCCAGCGCCCTTTCGGTCGCAGTGCCCGCCATCGACAGATCTCCGCAGCAAGATCAACCACCGCTTCAGAGGCAGTCGAAAAGCGTAACCGTAATGTCACGCCAGGCGGCAGGGTTCACGGGGGCCTCGGAGGGAGAAGTCGGTGCGCTCACCGCCGCGGCGAGCGAACCCATACCGACGTATAATCCGGCAATACGCAAAGCCAAATGGACCACGGCACAGCAACGCGTCACCTTCTTCTTACAGCCTGGATGAGGACATTCTTCATGAACGCCCGCACTGGCCTCGGCGCTTTGCTTCGCCCGAAAGATTCGATTGTCCTGTTGATCGATCATCAGGCGTTCCAGATCGCGAATCTGCACAGCCACGAGCCGACGATGGTCATCAACAACACCGTCGGTCTGGCGAAGATGGCTACCGTCTTCGGGGTGCCAACCCTGCTGACCACCGTCCTGGCTGAACGCGGCGGGAAGCTCATCCCTCAGCTCCAAAACCTGTTCCCCGAGCAGGAACCTATAGATCGCACGACGATCAACACCTGGGAGGACCAGCGTGTTGTCGACGCCGTCCGCGCCGCAGGCCGCAAACAGCTGATCATCGCCGGGCTCTGGACCGAGATCTGCCTGGCCATGCCCGTGATCCAGGCGCTCGCAGAAGGCTTCGAGGTGACCATCGCCACCGATGCCTCAGGCGGCGTTTCCAAGGAAGCCCACGATATGGCCGTGCTGCGCATGGTCAATGCCGGCGCTAATCCCATGACCTGGATGGCCATCTCCGCCGAATGGCAACGGGACTGGGCCCGGACGGAAACCCTGGACGGCATGGCTTCCGTGCTGGCCGATCATGGCGGCGCAAGTGGCATCGCCTTCCTGTGGGAGCAGCAACTTCTGAATACTCCTGTGCCCGCCGCCGGCTGATGCACCCGTCGCGATCGGCTGCAGACGATCGAACCAAGACGCAACTCTGCGGCAAGCGCCGCAGGCATCGACGACCTATGGACACTTGGAGAGCCTTCGTGGCTGAGGCGCTAAGCTGATTCACTGTTCTTGGTCAGCGGAGGCGGTGGCAGGAACGGGCCTGCCTGGCTCAGAACCCGTTCAGCGCCTGCATCACCCCGAAGCCCCACAAAGAGCGGCATGCACCGTCCAAAGCCGGTGAACCGGCTGTGTCAGCAAGGACATGTCAGGGCCTGAGGCGATGATGCAGCTCATAAAGGCCGTGCGGCGATGGGCGGTCGGAGTTTCCAGGCACCCAGGAACACCCGCCCGAAAGTGCGATCGGGGGAGTTGTCTCCTGCCAGGATCTTCAGCAGGTTGATATCCGCCCAGTTCTCCGACACCCAGAGCCGCAGCCCCGTGGCTGCTATCGCCCACACGCCTCTGTCGCTCAGACCAAGACTGGCCGCCACTTCGGGATGAGCAGCGATACTATCCGCAGATGGCGCAAGCGCGGCCCCTCCCGGGACTGCCTGGACCACCCCGCCGCGAGATGACCGTCAGAGGAAGGCAGAGCCTGACCGTCGAGGCAGGTAGTGCCGTCCAGCGCTGAGGAAGAACTGACACCTTTGGTCCCCTCGTCAGGCAAAATGGCGGGATTCCATCGCGCACGATCACTTTGCCTGATGTTGGGTATTCGTTGTACCGATTGGTCAGTCGCGCACGATAGATCCATATTGCTTTCCAACAGAGCGGCACAGGCCGCTTAACCAGATCCGAAAGACCCGCCATCATGTTCCGCAAGCTCCTCCTTTCCGCCGCCCTGCTGGCCTCCTTCTCCGGTGTGGCACTCGCCGAGGGCGGCGATACCAATATTGAACAGTTCATGGCATCGCAGCCGCATGTCGCCGGCATCTCCAACGGCACGCCGGTGATCGTCGACAACCAGAATGGCCAGCCCGTCATCGCGTATCGTGGTGAGACCGGCCAAGGCTGGGGCAGCGGGATCGCTGTCATCGTGGACAACCAGGACGGCCAGCCGGTGATCCGGTATGAGCAGGGCCGCGGCAGCGGCTCCGCTTCAGCCGAGGCGGTCAGTGCCCCCTCCCCAGTGCGGGTCAACTAACCAGCCCTTCTTCAAGAACGATCAGGAAAGCGGCGGGGCAGCAAGCCTCGCAGCCTGCCGCGTTGGACAGGCTGAATCAGGCGAACGCCGATGAGGCGGCTCCTTGACCAGCCCTGCTCGCGGCGGACAGGCCCGGATGGGAGCATCTCATCCATGCCACCAGCTCCCGAAGCCTGTTCCGGCCGCTCGGACATTCAGCCCAGAACATCGCTTTCGCGTCCGGCGCCGCAGGCCGCTGGTTCTTCAGGTCTTATCGGTCCAGCTGCGCCGAAGTCACACCGGCGACCGCTTCCGCCCATGCCTTCGCTGGGGATTGATACCCCGGCGTGCGCTGCCAAGGCGCGGTGGGCAGCCGGAATCGAACATAGAGGCTCATCGGCACGATAAGCATCAGCCGGCGACGCCGAGGGCCTACCGTCACAGGCGCCCCTTCAGTAGAACACGGCCATGGATAACAGCATGGCGACCAAGCCCTACAGCAAGCTCAAAGGCGACCCCTACCGGGCGTACGAGGAACTGCCGGCTGAGGTACGCCTCGCCTTGCAGGAAGCCCTGGTGGATTGGTGCCCCCTGCGCGCCCGCGAATGGCATCTTCACCTGCTGCGTCAGCAGCGGCTGCGGCCGGCGCAGGCGGCGTCCTTCCTCGTCCAGACCATCCGCGGACAGGATCATGCCGAGGTAGCCGCCTTCGCGAGGACCTGGCCGACAGGCGCTCAGACCTATCCGCACCTCGCCGCCGGCGCGACGCTCCAGCGTTATGCCGGGATAGAGGGCATCCCTACAGCCGAGCCAATTCTCATCACTCCGGCGAAAGCAAAGCCTAAGGCTCAGGCCAAGCGTCAGGCAGGCCGCCGCCGCCGGCGCTGAGGGCGGCGCGGGTCATTGGCCCGGCTGGCATCGCGCCGTGCACCGAAAAGCGGAGGTGCCCGGCGCGATCAGCATCTCCGGCCAGGCTACCGGGCGCCCGGTTCAGGAAGATCAGCCAGAAACCGCTGCAACTCGGCAGCCCAGAAGCGGGCGAAGCCGGTGGTGCCATGCCCCCGCGTTTCGGTACTGGCCGGGATCAGGTACAGGCGCGCCCTCGGCATCTTTGCCAGTGCCTGCTCCATCAATCCGGTCTCGGGCGGGTTACGCTCATCATCGGCGGAGTTGATCGCGAGCACCGGCACCTGGATGCGTTCCAGGCCTTGCGGGTTGTAGTCGCGCGAGGCGTTCCATTGATACATCACGTCGTTGGCATCGCCCGACAGGGGCGTGGCCAGGCGGGCATCCAGCAACTTGTCAGCAGCCTCCCGCGTCGGTGCCTGCGCCTGAAAGGCCAGGGTGCCGCCGCTGGTGGCGATGCCGAAGAAGGCATTGGCCACCTGCACGGCGCGCGGCTGGGTTGTGTAGTCGCCGCCCTTCCACTCCGGATCCTTGCGCACGGCGTCGATGATCATCCGGCGCAGCATCCAGTTCCGGCTGGACATCTCGGTTGGCTGCGACGCCATCGGGACCAGCGCATCGGCCATCTGCGGATAGGTCGTGCCCCAGAGCCAGGCGTGCATCCCTCCCATCGAATTACCCAGTACCAGCCTGAGGTGCGGAATCCGCAGGCCCTCGGTCACCAACCGATATTGTGCCAGCACCATGTCTTCATAGTTGTACTCCGGAAAGCGGGCGCGCAGCCCGTCGGATGGTTTGGAGGAGCGGCCGGCGCCAATCGAATCGGGAATAATGATGAAGTACTTTTGCGCATCCAGCGCGCCACCCGGCCCGAACAGCGGCTCAGCGAAGGGAGCCGTTAACACGCTGGCAGCAGAGCCGGCGGTGCCGTGCAGCACCAGTACCGGCTGGCCGGTTGGCTCGCCGATCGTGGTATAGGCGAGGCGCAGTTCCGGCATCACCTCCCCGGTGTGGAAGCGGAAGTCCCTGGCGATCCACTCGCCTTGCTTCGGCTCCGGGTAGCTGGCGGCACGGGCTTGCGGTGTACCAAGCACCAGCAACAACCCGAACAACAGCCCGGCTCTGACGGCGAGCCTGCGGCGGATCTCAGCCATTCGGTCCTCCCTCCATCGGATGCCGGTTCTGCCCGGCGTTTTGATGGCAAAACTATCTACCTCGCCGGAAATCGAGGCAAGCATGCCGCACAGATCCAAGCTGGACAGGCCGCCGGACTTCTCTGGATGATGGATGCGACAGGGATCGGGCAATGCCTCGTGCGGGCGTCCGGCAACCGCCCCGTCGCAGGGCCATTCCGCTATTTGGAACCTTCATGAACCGCGCCAACCCGCCCGACGGTGCTACGGGTTGGCGTGCTTCCGGCATAGGCACGGCTCGGCTGCCCTGGTCCTGCAGCATCCGCTGCCCGCACATCCTGTCCATTTGGTGATCCACAGATCTGTCCCCGCAATCGCAGGACAAGTTCGGGGCTGATGCGGACTCGCGGCGGGCCGTCAGCGCAGCGCCAACTCCTGCAGACAGGCATCGAGCAGATAGAGGCGGCTAGCCGCGGCCTTCAGCTCAAGGCCCATGTATAACCAGTAGAACAGCGGCACAGCGACATTGAGTGTGGATATGGAGCCTCTTGCGCAGACACGTCATCCAGACATGCGCGCACCTCGCCGGGAAATCGAAATTCGACCGCACAGGCGTTGGACTCTGTATGGCCGTCCACCGCCTGACCACGCTTCTGGCCCCGCCAGCGTCGATCAGGGCACCTGGGCCGGATTCCCGTCGAAGCGTCCTCCATGGGGTCAGGCGCTTTTCCTGGGTGATGGGCCAGGGACAGGCACATACCGCTCGAAGGCCGGCTAGGCGCGGCGCGGCGGATGGGCTTAGGCTTCCATCAACGATACAAGGTGGAGGAAGCAGGGATATGGGCAACCTTCCCGAGAGCGCGGATTACGTGGTCGTTGGCGCCGGCTCGGCCGGCTGCGCCCTGGCGGCACGGCTGTCCGAGGATCCCTCGGTGCGCGTGGTACTGCTGGAGGCCGGTGGCAAGGCCATGAACCCGTGGCTGCATGTGCCGATCGGCTATGCCAAGACCATGTACCACCCCACCCTCTCCTGGAATCTGATGACAGAACCGGAGCCTGAACTGGAAGGGCGCCGGATCGCCTGGCCACGCGGGCGGGTGCTGGGCGGGTCCTCCGCCATCAACGGGCTGCTTTATGTGCGCGGCCAGCAGGAGGATTTCGACCATTGGCGGCAGCTTGGCTGTACCGGCTGGTCCTTCGCCGACGTGCTGCCCTATTTCCGGCGGGGGGAGGACCAGCAGCGCGGCGGCGACGCATACCACGGCACCGGCGGGCCGCTGGCGGTCAGCGACCTCGGGCTGCGGAGCCCGCTGACCGATGCCTTCATCGCCGCCGGGCAGGAGATCGGCCTGCCGCGGAACGACGACTTCAACGGCGCCAGCCAGGAAGGCGTCGGCCCCTTCCAGGTAACGGCACGCGGCGGCTGGCGGTGCAGCGCCGCCACCGCCTATCTGCGCCCGGCGCGCAGGCGGCGGAACCTGGTGGTGGTGACGGATGCGGCGGCCGAGCGCGTCCTGCTGGAGGGCCGCCGCGCCACCGGCGTCGCCTTCCGCCACGCTGGCGTGCCACGCAGCATCCGCGCGGCGCGGGAGGTGATCCTTTGCGGCGGCGCCATCGCCTCCCCGCGCCTGCTGATGCTCTCCGGCATCGGGCCGGCAGAGGAGTTGCGGGACCAGGGCATCACGTCCCAGCACGACCTGCCGCAGGTCGGGCGCAACCTGCAGGACCATTTCCAGGCGCGCATGGTCTTCCGTTGCAGCCGGAAGGTCACGCTGAACGACCATATGGCCAGCCTGATCGGCCGCCTCGGCATCGGCGCGCAATTCGCCTTCCGGCGCACGGGGCCGCTGACCATCAGCGCCGGGGTGGCGGGCCTGTTTGCCCGCGTGCTGCCGGAGAGCGCCTCCCCGGACACGCAGTTCCACTTCATCCCCTTCTCGGCCGACAAACCTGGCGGCGGGCTGCATGCCTTCTCCGGCTTCACCATCAGCACCTGCCAGCTTCGGCCGGAAAGCCGCGGCACCATCACCCTTTCGGGGCCCGATCCCGCGCTGCCGGCTGTGATCCGCGCCAACTACATGAGCACCGAGCTGGACCGCCGCTGCATGGTGGAGGGGCTGAAGCTGATCCGCCGCGTGGCGGAGACCAGGGCGCTGCGCGAATGGATCTCGGCCGAATACTTCCCCGGGCCGGAATGCCAGGGTGACGAAGGGCTGCTGGCCCATGCCCGCCGCGCCGGCACCACCATCTTCCACCCCACCAGCACCTGCCGCATGGGCGGCGATGCCGGCGCGGTGGTGGACCCCGAACTGCGCGTGCGGGGTATCGAGGGGCTGCGGGTGGCGGATGCCTCCATCATGCCGACCGTCGTCTCCGGCAATACCAATGCCGCCTGCATCATGATCGGCGAGAAGGCGGCAGACCTGGTGCGCGGCGCCGCCCAGGCGCGTCAGGCCGCCTGAACCCTCCCCGGAAAGGACAGACCGTGATCCATGTCATCGCCGTCATCACCGCGAAGCCCGGCCAGCGGGAGGCGCTGCTGAAGCTCTTCCGCGCCAATGTCCCGGCCGTGCGGGCCGAGGATGGCTGCATCGAATACGCCCCCGTCATCGACGCCCCGGGCTTCGGCGGGGCGCAGGCGCCGCTGGGGTCGGATACCTTCGTGGTCGTCGAGAAATGGGCCAGCCCGGAGGCGCTGAAGGCCCATGCCGTCGCGCCGCATATGGTGGCCTATGGGGAGGCCTCGCGCGACCTGACCGCCAACCGCGCGATCCATATTCTGACAGAGGCATGAGCAGCCGGGAAGCCGCCGCGCGGGTGGCGGCGCTGCCGCTGCCCCGAAAGGTGAACGGCGGGTGAGGCCCTGTCTGGCGGGGAAGGCGCGAGTGACCGGGCAGCAGGGGGCGGCGGCGGATCAGCCATCCTCCTGGCACTCGCTTCACTATACCAAAACCGCATAACCGCATCGCCGGCTGAAACGGCAAACTCCTCTGCATTCAAGAAGGCATCGGCAGCGAGGTGAGCCAGCCTGATCATGGTGTGGAGATACAGCGGTATGTTTGAGGCCAACTGGCGGGCACCGGAAGGGTGCCTGCTGCCAGATCCGGTTATCCGGAAAGGCAGGCCCAGTCAGGGTTCCCGGCGAGGTGAGAAATCGCTCGGGTGCCGCCCACCGCACCCGGGGCCGCGGGAGCCTGCCCGGCAGCACCCATACCGGACCCGCTCCCGCAGGGGATCGCCACAAGGAACCCGCAGCGGGCCGGTTGCCTCAGCATCGACTTGCAGGGGGCCGTGCTTCGGGTGGGAAAGCCTCGCCTCATGTGTCGCCCTGTGATCCCTAAGATGCACCGCAGTCCGATGGCAAGACCCCGGGATAGCTCCTCCTCCAGCCCCGCGGGAGGGGCGGCACCGAACGCGCATCGGATGCCACCAGTCAGCAAGAATGCCCGACGCCATAAGGAACTCACAAAAATGGCGGGAGACAGACCGCAAAATCTGCCAATGGGGCAAGCCGCATGACAGAAGACAGGGTAGCGGCTCTTGAGTGGCTACAGCAGGTGGCCGGGATCCGAATACCTGGCCGCGGTACCGCTGCCTCCGACAAAGCGGTGCCACTCCACACGTTCATCCCCCGCTGGGACAAGGCGCTGACGGAGGCGGAGGAGAATGTTGCCGCGGGCATCCAGGCCTTCCTCGGGCTTGACGAAGTGCAGCAGGACCCTCGCTTCACGCAGGTCGAGAAAGTGGTGCACGGCTATGCTGATCGCATTCCTCAATTCGGCCGCGCCCTGCATGACGCCATCGGCGCCGCCGGGAATCAGCCTGACGCCATGCGGTTGCAGGCGGTCGCTCAAATCATCAGCGGCTATCAGGAAGTCTTGGATGCCAGTGGCCTGAGCGAGGCGGAAGAGGTCATGAACGAAATCGATATTGAATTTTCCAGCCACAGCCTGCTGAGCACAACGCTGAAGCAGTTACTCGACGAGGTACAAAATGCCAGCAAAGCGCAAGCATAAGGAATCAGAAAAGGTTGACACCGTCCTGCGTGCCTCGAAGCGCAACAAGGGCAATAACATTTATTATTCAAATGAGACGATTTTCGAAAGTATCGAGAGTAGTTTGCACATCTATAAAGCAAAAGCGGAAGCGTCCGAAGGTTGGGATGGACGTTGGGATGACGATTTCAAAATTCTCTTCGAAGGCGCAAAAAAAGCTCTGGATGAAATCCCCGGAGAGCATACTGACATAATGGTCCGATCTGACGAGACTCCGGAAATAAAAATTCAGCTGCAAGGTCTTATAAACGACACCAAAATACTAAAATCTGGCGCATTTAAAGCGTTATTTGATACAATTCAATGGATTGATAAGGGCTGCAAGGGAAAACGCCCTAATGGCCCCAGTGGCATGGGCGACTTACAGATAAGAAACAATGCCCTGTCTGGACGGCCTGATTTCGCCGAAGAGACGCAGAGATACGTCGAGATAAAACCAAGCCAGGCTCGCCGTCATGTTATTGCATGGCATAACATCCGTTCTTTTATAAACAGTAATTTGATGGATCCAAATGACGGCCTTGAAAATAAATACACAATAGACGAATTAAAAAAAGATCTGGAAGGTTTACCGGACCATATAAGGAAATCATTCGATCCTACGACCGGCGAAAAAAGGAATATACTTGACGAACCAATCCGAATACAAAAAAGGGACCCGGAACGCGCTCTGCTCATGGCCGCGTATGCCATGAACAGCAATCCAAACAATCTTTGGGCTGGAAGCAGCTGGGAAAACAGCACCATCAATGCTTCAAGCGAATCAGTTATAAAGCGGATTGAAAAGATTAAAAATCTTGAAGATTTGAGAAATTTTGGCAATATCGAAATTAAAGATCCTTCGCGCATCAATAAGGAAGCTCATGATTTAGCTGCCTCTATCATAAATATATATTTGGAAGACAATAAAAATACCCCGCTAAATGGAGCGGATGTGCAGTCAATAGACGATTTAAAGAAAAATATTCTTGAAACCGTGATATCCGGCTTCGAGATGGATATTCTGGGCGCCTACAAAAATCCGGTCATGTGTCCAACGCAAAAGGAGGATCCTGAAGCACTGAGAGCTCGGGCAAATGAGATATGGGAGATCGGTTCCATCGTTACGAGGGCAACCGTTCTGGGAGGACCAAAACCCTCCGGAGATGAGGTCCGACGAGTCATGAAATTTTTCCTCACATATCCGCCGGACATGGAGAAACACGTCAAGACGGGTCTATTCACCCAGATTCCAAAGCCTGCCCAAACCTGAAACGTGACAACGTCACCATTACCTGACGTTGGCCGCAGGACATCAACCTGCCCCCGTAGCCTGGACCTCCAATGGGCAGGTTCATCCATCGGGAAGGGCGCTCTCAGCGCCGGCGCATCCTGCTGACATCCGGGCAGCCAGCGGGATGCCGGCAATCTGGACGCCGAAGCCGGCGCCACTTAACTGCACCGCCGCCACCGCCCCTGCTCCATGTGGAAATGGTCCCGGTGCGCGGCGTTGTACTCCGGCCCCAGCACGGCGCCGAAGAAGCGGCAGGCGCCATCCCGCACATCCCGCAGGAAGGCGGCGGGGGCGTCCTCCCCACCCCAGTCCCGGGGCAATCGCACCTCCCGTCCATTGGCCAGGGTGAAGCCGGCGATGTCGATGGCATTGGCGCTGGCATGCTGGCTGCGGCGCCCGGCGGCGCGGCCATAGACATTGCGGCAGGCGAAGCTGCCGAGGTGCCGCACGCCCGTGACGTGGCTGTCGAAATGCGCCCGCGCCGCCGGCTGAAGGGCATGGCGCTCGAACATCAGCCAGGCGGCCGCCACCGGGCAGGTCACCACCGGGCGGGCGGGGCTGAGCACCGCGCTCTCCCCTTCCAGCCGCATGGTATCCACCAGCGGGCAGCCCTCCGCCGCCTCCCGGTCCGGCAGCCGCTGCGGGCTGAGGCCGGAAGCCGCGAAGGCGGCGAAGCAGGCTTCCGGCTGTATCTTGATCCGCGCCAGCTTCCACCGGGTCATCAGGTTGGGCTCGGCGCGGAAATCCAGCGGCGCGCGAGGGTCCCATTCAGGCGGCAGGCGCAGCACGCCGCCCAGATAGCCCCCTACCAGGGCCAGGGGCGCCAGAAGCAGCAGGGTCAGCAGGAGGCGGCGGATCATCGGTCAACAGATGGCCCGGGCCTGGCCGTGCTGGAAGCCATTGCGACAGTTTGTCACCGCCACCCCTTGCCAGTCTGCCGGCGCCGCTCCAACCATGTGACCAACCGTTCCGCAGGATGGCCTTCATGCCCGTATTGAACCGTATCGCCGACTTCCATGACGAGATGACCGGCTGGCGCCGCGACTTCCACCAGCACCCCGAGCTGGCCTTCGAGGAAGTGCGGACCAGTGGCATCGTGGCCGACAAGCTGCGGGAATTCGGGGTGGATGAGGTCATCACCGGCATCGCCAAGACCGGCGTGGTCGGCGTCATCCGCGGCAGCGCCCCCGGCGGCGCCATCGGCCTTCGCGCGGACATGGACGCGCTGCCGATCCTGGAGGAATCCGGCGTCCCCTATGCCTCCCTGACGCCGGGCAAGATGCATGCCTGCGGCCATGACGGCCATACCACCATGCTGCTGGGCGCCGCCCGCTACCTGGCCGAGACGCGCAACTTCGCCGGCACGGTCTATCTGCTGTTCCAGCCGGCCGAGGAGAATTTCGGCGGCGGCCGGGTGATGGTGGAGGAAGGCATCTTCCAGCGCTTCCCGATGGACCGCGTCTTCGGCATCCACAACTGGCCCGGCCACAAGGCGGGCGAGTTCCTCTGGCGCGTCGGGCCCGTGATGGCGGCGGTTGGCAATATCGACATCACCATCACCGGCAAGGGCGCGCATGGCGCCATGCCGAATAATGGCAACGACCCCATCGTCATCGCCTCGCAGATCGTCTCAGCCTTCCAGAGCATCGTGGCCCGGAATGTGGAGCCGCTGGAATCCGGCGTCGTCACCATCGGCCATATCAAGGGCGGCCATACCCACAACGTCATCCCGGAGACGGTGCTGATGCAGGGCACCGCGCGCTGGTTCAAGCCCGAGATCGGCGACCTGCTGGAGCAGAAGGTGCGCGACCTCGCCACCGGCATCGCCACCGCTTTCGGCGCCGGGGCCGATGTCACCTTCACCCGCCTCTATCCGGCGACGGTGAATGAGGAGGCCTCGACCGAGCTGGCCAAGCAGGCGGCGGCGGCCGTGGTGGGCGAATCCCGTGTCGTCTTCATGGAAAAGCCGACCATGGGCGGAGAGGATTTCAGCTTCATGCTGAACGAGAAGCCCGGCTCCTATCTGATGCTGGGCGGCGGCCGGAGCGGGACCGACCCGCAGGTGCACCACCCCAGATACGACTTCAACGACGAGATCCTTCCCATCGGCGCCAGCTACTTCGCGACGCTGGCCGAGCGGCTGCTGCCGCGGTGAAGATCCCGGCCCTTCCCTTCACCGCCGTCGACTGGACGGCGGTGGAGCCCACGCGCCACCCGGGCGAATCCGGCTTCGCGCTGTGGCGGACCCGCATGATCGGCGACATCCGCGTGCGGCTGGTGGAATACTCGCCGGGCTATGTGGCGGACCACTGGTGTGACCGGGGGCATATCATCCACGTCGTCTCCGGCGCGCTGGTCAGCGAGTTGAAGGACGGGCGCCGGCATGAGCTGACGGCGGGGATGAGCTACATGGTCTCGGATTTTGGCGACGCGGCGCATCGCTCCGTTACCGAGACCGGCTGCACCCTTTTCATCGTGGACTGAGCCGATGTGCGGTCGCTTCTTCCTGCAACGCGACCCGGCGGGGTTGGCGACCTACTTCGAGACGCAGGGCGCGCTGCCCAACCATCCGGCGTCCTACAATGTCGCGCCGACGCAGGATTCCCTGGTGGTCCGGCGCAATCCGCTGGACGGCGCCAGGCATCTGGGCGTGCTGCGCTGGGGGCTGGTGCCGCGCTGGGCCAAGGATACGTCCGGCGCCGCCAAACTGATGAATGCGCGGGCGGAAGGCATCGCCGAGAAGCCCTCCTTCCGCGATGCCTTCGCCAAGCGGCGATGCCTGGTGCCGGCGGATGGCTTCTATGAGTGGCGGCAGGAAGGGGCGCGGAAGCAGCCCTATGCCGTGGCCCTGGCCTCGGGCGAGCCCATGGCGCTGGCAGGCATCTGGGAAGGCTGGCAGCAGCCGGACGGGCAATGGCTGCGCACCTTCTCCATCATCACCACCGAGGCCAATGCGAAGCAGGCGCTGGTGCATCACCGCATGCCCGTGATCCTGCCGCCCGAGCTCTGGCCCGCCTGGCTGGGGGAGGAGGAGGCCTCGCCCGAGGAATTGCAGGATTTCCTGCAGCCCAGCCCACCGGAGGAACTGGCCTGCTGGCCCGTTCCCGCCCGTGTTGGCAAGTTCAGCGAGAATGATGCCGGGCTGATCGCCCGTGACCCGACGGCGGACCCGCCGCCGGAACTGAACGACCCCTCGCCCTACGAGCCGCGATAGGTCGAATAGGACCAGGGGGAGCAGAGCAGCGGCACGTGGTAGTGCCCCTGCCCTTCCTCCAGCCCGACATTCAGCGCCACCACGTCCAGGAAACCAGTGGCCTGCCCGCGCGCGCGGAAATAGGCGCCGATGGCGAAGCGCAGCTCGTAGCGCCCGGGGACGAAATCCGCTGGCGAGAGCAGCGGCGCGTCGGTGCGGCCATCGGCATTGGTGATGGCGCGCGTCACCCGCACCGGCTCAGGCAGCATGCGCCAGAGTTCCACCGCCACCCCGGCGGCGGGGACGCCGGCGGCGGTGTCCAGCACATGGGTGGTCAGGGCGGAAGGCTTGCTCACCGGATGGATTCCTCCGCCAGCTCCCCGGGGATCAGGGAGGTCAGTTCCCGCACGTCATAGGCGCGCAGGGCCGCCAGATGCTTCTCCGCATCCTCCCGCCACAGCGCACGGCAGATGCCGTCGGCGAGGCGTGGCACGCCGTATTTCATGCCGCTGATGCTGGCGCCCGAGAGGCCCATGGAAAGCGTCGCCGCATAGGTGATGCAGTGGATGCGGGAGAGCCAGGGCATCCTGCCTGGCTCCTTCTCCTGGAAGGAGAAATCATCGGACAGATAGGGCGAGGCGGCGCAAAGCGCGCTCTCCTCCCCCGGTGGCGGCGTGAAGGCATCGCCCCAGAGGCGGATACTGGAAGCGAAGGGTGCCAGTTCCGGCCGCAGCCCCAGGTCGAAGGTGCTGCCGGTGCCGAGGATCACCGCATCGGCGCGGAAGCTGCCGCGCGGGGTATCCAGTTCCACCTCATCCCCCGCCAAGCGCGCGCCCTGCACTGGCGCGCCCATGGTGATGGAGAAGCGCGGGTCCTGCGCCACGCGGTCCCAGCTTTCCTGTGGCGGCGGCTGGTTCAACTCGAAGATGTGGCGGATGAAGCGCCACTTCAGCAGATCCGGCAGGCCATGGTGCTGCCCCAGGAAACCCGCCTGCTCCATCCAGCGGAAGGGGTTGATGCGCGGCATGCGGGCGCGCCGCACCAGCATCCTCGCCCCCGCGGCGCCGGCTTCCAGGGCCGTGGCCAGATTGTCGAAGGCCGAGGCGCCCGCGCCCACCACCAGCAGCCGCTTGCCGGCCAGCGCCGCGAAATCGATCTCCTGCGCCGTATGCAGCACCTTTTCCGCCGGCAGGGCGTCGAAGGGCGGGGGCGTGACCCAGGCGCCGGAACCGTCCATGCCCGTGGCCAGCACGAGGCGGCGGGCGCGCAGCACCACCTCGCCTTCCGGCGTGGCGAAATGCAGGCGCAGCAGCGCGCCCTCGCCCTCGATGCGCGTCAGTTCATGCTGGTGGCGCAGCGGCAAATCCAGCACGCTCGCATACCAGTCCAGGTAATGCTGCCAATCCTGCCGGCCAATCTTGTGCAGGCGGGCCCAGGCCTCCTCGCCATCCCGCGCCTCGAAAAAGGCGCGCGGCGTCAGGGCGGGGATGCCGAGATCGGGCCCCGTGACATGCTTGGGCGTCCGCAGGGTCCGCATGCGCGCGAAGGTGGTCCAGACCCCGGTGCCACCGGGCGGGGCGCGGTCGAAGACAGCGGTATTGGCCACTTTCTGCCGCCGCAGGGCGAAGGCCGTGGCCAGTCCGGTCTGCCCGCCACCGATGATGGCGACATCCAGCACGCCATCGGCGGCGGGAGGCACCCAGTCATGCGCGGGATAGTCCAGATACTCCAGCTGCCGGCGGAGGCTGTCTTCCAGGGCGTGCAGGGCAGCGGGCATGGGGGCCTCGGGGCAGGGTGCGGCGCAACATGACGCCACGCCCCTGCCCCGCGCAATGCCTCAGGCGCCGGCGGCGTCCAGCGTGGCCATGGCATCGGCGTCCAGCTTCAGCCGCACGGCGGCGAGCAGCTCCTCCAGCTGCGCCAGCGAGGTGGCGCTGGCGATCGGCGCCACCACGGCGGGCCGCGCCGCCAGCCAGGCCACCGCCACCTGGGAGGGCTTCACGTTGAGCCGCGCCGCCACCTGGTCCATCGCCGCCAGCAGCTTCAGCCCGCGGGGGTTCAGGTAGGTAGCGCCGATCTTGGCGCCGCGCGGGCTCTTCGAGAGGTCGGCCTCGCTGCGGTATTTGCCGGTGAGGAAGCCGGCGGCCAGCGTGTAGTAGGGCGCGACGGCCACGCCCTCCGTCACGCAGAGATCCTGCAGCGCGCCCTCGAACTCCCGGTCATAGAGGTTGTAGAGCGGCTGCAGCACCGAGTAGCGCGGCATGCCCGTGGTATCGGCGGTGGTGAGCGCCTCCTCCAGCCGCGCGGCCGTGAAGTTGGAGGCGCCGATGGCCCGCACCTTGCCCGCCCTGATCAGCGAGTCGTAGGTCTCCAGCACCTCTTCCATCGGGGTCTCGGTATCGTCCCGGTGGGAGTAGTAGAGGTCGATATGGTCGGTACGCAGGCGCTTCAGCGAGGCCTCGACCTGCCGCAGCACGCGTTGGCGATTCAGGCCCTTGCCGCCATTCGTCAGCTCGGCGCCGGTCTTGGTGGCGATCACCACCTTGTCGCGGCCACCGCGCGCGGCGAGCCAGTTGCCGATGATGGTCTCCGATTCGCCGCCCTGGTTGCCGGGCTTCCACTGCGAATAGACATCGGCGGTATCGATGAAGTTGCCGCCGCCCGCCACGAAGGCGTCCAGCAGCTTGAAGGACTGTGCCTCATCCACCGTCCAGCCGAAGACATTGCCACCAAAGCAGAGTGGCGCGACCGAGAAGCCGGTCTTGCCTAATGCGCGCTGTTCCATGCGGGAATCCCTGGTGTGCGGGCGGCGGGACGTCGCCCTTCATCCAGCCAGATGCGCCCGTCTCCGCCAGCGCGCAAGCAGCCCGTCCACCGGCCCCGCCAGCAGCGAGAAGACCCAGGCAGCACCCGCCACCAGCACGATGGCCGGGCCGCTGGGCAGGTCCAGATGATAGGAGAGCAGCAGCCCCGCCACGCTGGAGAGCAGCGCGATCCCCACCGCCGCATAGGCCATGCCGCCGACGCTGCGGCCCCAGTGCCTGGCGGCCACGGCCGGCAGCATCATCAGCCCCACTGCCATCAGCGTGCCCAGCGCCTGGAAGGCGGCCAGCACGTTCAGGACCACCAGGCCGAGGAAGAGCATGTGCCAGACCCCGCCCCGAACCCCCGCCGCGGCGGCGAAGGAGGGGTCGAAGCATTCCACTACCAGCGGCCGCCAGGCGAAGGCCAACGCCAGCAGCGTCACGCTGGAGACGCCCGCCATCATGAAGAGTGCGGGGTCATCCACCCCCAGCACGCTGCCGAACAGCAGGTGTGACAGTTCCACCGAGCCGGCGCGGGTCGAGATCAGGGTCACGCCGAGCGCCAGCGCCACCAGATAGAGCGCGGCCAGGGCCGCATCCTCCCGCCCCCCCGTGGCGCGGGAGATGGCGCCGGCACCCAGCGCCACCACCAGCCCGGCAACCAGGCCACCGATGGACATGGCCGTGACGGAGAGCCCCGCCACCAGGAAGCCGGCGGCGATGCCGGGCAGGATGCCGTGGGCCAGCACGTCGGCCGTCAGGCTCATGCGCCGCAGCATCAGGAAGACGCCCAGCGGCGGCGCGGCGAGGGAGAGCGCGAGGCAGCCCACCATCGCCCGGCGCAGGAAGCCGAACTCGACGAAGGGGCCCCAGAGCAGATCAGCCAGCCACATCACGCTGCGTCGCGCGTGCAGGTTCCGGCTTCGTCCATCCAGGCCTCGGCCATCATGCGCGCGCGCAGGCGGTTGCCGGGGGAGAGCGCCTCAGGCGTCGGTCCCCAGGCGATGGCCTCGCGGGCCAGGAGCAGCGTCTGCGGGAATTCCCGCTGCACCATGTCCAGGTCGTGCAGCACGGCGATGACGGTGCGGCCTTCCCCGTGCCAGCGGCGCACCAGGCCCAGCAGGTCGGTGATGGTGCGGGCATCGAGGGCGTTGAACGGCTCATCCAGCAGGATGACCGGCGCGTCCTGCACCAGCAGCCGGGCGAAGAGCACGCGCTGGAACTGCCCGACAGAGAGGCTGCCGATCGGGCGGCCCGCAAAACCTTCCAGCCCGACCGCGGCCAGGGCCTCCAGCGCACGGGCGCGCTCGGCCGGGCGGATGGCGCGGAAGGCGCCGGCACGGGACCAATGACCCAGCTGCACCACATCGAGACAGGAGATCGGAAAGCTGCGGTCGACCGCCGCCGCCTGTGGCAGCAGGGCCATGGAGTCACGCGGCGCCAGCAGCCGCCCCCCATCCGGGCGGTGCAGCCCGGCAATGGCGCGCAGCAGGGTGGATTTGCCGGCGCCATTGGGGCCGACGATGGCCGTCAGGCTGCCTGGCGCGAAATGGCCGGAGACGTGATGCACCGCCGGGCGGCGCCCGTGGCTCAGCGTCAGGTTGTCCAGCCGGATGTCCATCATGCGCCGAGCGCCCAGAACACGCCGCCCCAGAGCAGCGCCAGCAGCAGCATGGCCAGCACCAGGCGCGCGCCGGTGCCGGCGGCCAGCGCCAGCGGGTCTTGCGGCAGGAAGGGTCGGGTCGGGCTCATCTCTGTTATGTCATAACATCACATCGGCCCGGTGCAAGCATGATCCGCCACATCCCTGCTCTCCGTGCGGCGATGAGTAACAGGGCAACGGGGGACGGGCCCGCGCGGTTTCTGGGGTATGAATTTGCCGCTAGCCTCCCAGGCGATGGATGCCACCCCCCCGCCCCCTCCCCCCGCCCACCCACAGGACCCGGAGGTCGCGCTGCGGCGCAACCTCCGCCGCTACCGCGCCTTTGCCGGCGGATTGCTGGTGCTGATGGCCGCGCTGATGCTGGGCGCCTATTGGCTGCCGCCGGGCTATGCCACCGACCTGTTGCAGGCGGCCTCCAAGGCCGGGCTGGTAGGCGGGCTGGCGGACTGGTTCGCGGTTACGGCGTTGTTCCGCCACCCGCTGGGCCTGCCCATCCCCCATACCGCCATCATCCCGCAGCAGAAGGAGCGGCTGGGGCGCGGCCTGGGCCGTTTCGTGGCGAACCACGTCTTTACCGAGGCCGAGGTCAGCCGGGTGCTCGCCCGAATCGACGTGGCCGCCATCCTGCGCCGCCTGCTGGAGGACCCGGCCACCACCCGCCCGGCGGCCGAGGCCCTGGCCTCCAGCCTGCCGCGCCTGCTGCTCTCCCTGGAGGATGGGCGGGCACGGCGGCTGCTGGTGCGAATCCTGCCCCGCATCGTCTCCGGCCCCGCGGCGGCGCGGATGCTGGCGCGGCTGCTGCGGACGCTGATGGCCGGCGGGCAGCACCAGGAGGTCTTCGGGCTGGCACTGCAACAGGTGCGCCTGCTTCTGGCCAGCAAGGAGGAGAGCCTGCGCGAGGCCATCCAGGCCCGCGTGCGGACGGAAGGCGGCGCGCTGGTGGGCTGGCTCGCCGGTGCCGCCGTGGCGCGTCGCGTGCTGGGTTCGCTGAACCAGGAGCTGGAAAAGATCGAGCCCGACGACAGCGAGATCCGCGCCGCCTTCGAGGCCTGGCTGCTGACCGAGATCGACAAGCTGGAGAACGACCCGGAGCGCGCCGCCACCATCGGCCGGGCGATGCGGGAGGCCATGGCGCATCCGACCGTGAATGCCTGGCTGATGGATGTCTGGGACCGGCTGAAGAACTCCCTGGCCGCCGACGCCGCGCGGGCTGACGGGCGGACCGTGACGCTGCTTTCCGGCCTGCTGAGCAATCTGGGCAGGCTGCTGGAGCAGGATGAAAGCGCCCGGGCACGCGTGAACGGGTTGGTGGAGCGGATGCTGCGCGGCATGCTGCCCCGGGCGCAGGACCGGATCTCCGGCTTCATCGCCCAGGTGGTGGGAAACTGGGACACGGCCACGGTGGTGGACAAGATCGAGCTGCGTGTCGGCCGGGACCTGCAATTCGTGCGGATCAACGGCACCATCGTCGGCTTCCTGGCCGGTGGCACGCTCTATGCCCTGATGCGCGCGATCTTCGGCCGGGTCGCCAGCTAGGCGGCCCGGGGCTGGCCCCTTCCTCAGCGGTCAGGATGACCACCTTTCCGACAACCCTGTGACAAACTGAAGAATTCGTGCCTGTGGCAGGCGTTATATGGCGGTTGGGGAAAGGTGCCGTCATGGAAGAAACCGGGGGCGGGGTGGGAGAACTGTCGCTTGCGGCGCGGCAGGGATTGATCTGGGCGCGGCCCGGAATGCCGCCGTCCAAAACGCCGGGGCCGGGCCTGCACCCCCTGGGCATGGGAAGCGGCCAGGGGCGCGAGCGCGACGGGCTGCTGATGATTCCGGCGGGCACCGAGGCCCCGATGCCGCTGCTGGTCCTGCTGCACGGCGCCGGGGGCAATGCGGCGGGCATGCTGCGGCTGCTGGAGCCGCAGGCGCGGCAGGCGGGCGTGGCGCTTCTGCTGCCGGAGTCTCGCGGGCCGACTTGGGATGTCGTGCTGGGCGGGCTGGGGCCGGATGTGGCCTTTCTGGATGCCGCGCTCCGCAGGACCTTCGCCACCATCGCGGTGGACCCAGGGCGGCTGGCCATCGGCGGCTTTTCGGACGGCGCCTCCTATGCCCTCTCCCTCGGCCTGGTGAACGGGGCATTGTTCCGCTGGGTACTGGCCTTTTCGCCCGGCTTCATCGCGGCGCCTGCCTTCCATGGCCGCCCGCGCATCTTCGTCTCGCATGGCCTGAATGATAACGTTTTACCGATTGACCGTTGCAGCAGGCCGCTGGTGGCGCGTCTGCGCCAGGGTGGCTATCCGCTGCGCTACGAGGAGTTCGAGGGCGGGCATTATCTACCTGAGGGCGCCGCTGCGAAGGCGCTGTCCTGGCTGAGCTCTGGCAGGAACTGAGCGCGGGCCGGCCTTCCGGCGAAGCAGCGGCGATGAGGCCGGCGCAAGCCGGGGATGGCCTGTGCGCGGCACTCGCGATCAGTCCGTCACGCACTGGACGGCGCGCGACTGCTCAACTGCATCAAGCTTAGCGGGGGTTTCGCGGATCACGTCCGTCATCCGCTGCATGATGTCGTCGGTGTTCGGGACGGCGGTATCAGTGGCCCCGGCATTGGCCACAGACCCCGGCGCATCATACTCAGCTATCCTTGCGCCCTGCCGTCCGTATGACGCTACCGCTTATGCTTGCGGGCAGGCCCATGGCGGGCCCGTCGGCCAAGCGGTCTGCCCCGGCCAGAAGTCCCTCGGACGGAGGATGTTCCCCCCTCGCCTGCAACCCGCTTCCCGAGACCATGGCGCCACCGGCTATCTGCATCGCGCCGCTCACCAAGGCTGCTTCGAACCGCTGCTGCGCGGCATTCTTTATCTCATCGGCAGCAGCCCGCAAGGCGTCCACCTGCGTCCGCAGCTCTGCCTCCCGAGCCTCCCTGGCCGCGTTCCGGCACTCCTGCGCAAGCGTCTGGAACTGCGCCATGAAGTCTTGGATATCATACAGCGTGGAGGCACCGCCGGACTGCGGCGTCCCCAGAGCGTCCGCGGCAGCAGTGGCATCGCTATCGGAAGCGGCGTCAATGGCCAAAGGCGGAGACGGCCCGGCGGCTTCAATGGATTCGATACTGGCCCCGGCCCTGCTCAGCCCGCCGGTCACCAGGTCCAGCATCTCATCATTCAGCAGCAGCGGCGTCAGATTGGCCGTCTTATCCTGCGCCATCGGCGGCTTGCTCCTGAGCCATTCTTGGTGACACAGAGGTTAGTCTTGCTCTTCCACAACCACCAGTCGTTTTACGACCGGCCTGATCTCTCCTGGGGTGCTTCAATGGCAGCGGAGTGGGTGCCGGCCGCTCCAATGCCGGTCCAGACCGCGTAAGCTGTCCCAATCGGGATCTGGAGCTGCGCCATGACGGCGGCAGCGATCGCAATGCCAGGCCAGCGGGTTGCAAGCAGTTGGGCCAGCTTGAGGCCAACAGGCCCGCCGGCACAAGATAACCCCATCCCATCAACCCGCCTCGCTCAGAGCGTGCCGTCGAGGAGCGCGTGCAGGCCTTCCTGAACGCCGCTCCACTCCTCGTCATTGAAACCATCAAACCGAAAGCGCTTAGGAGGAGCGCGCCTTCAATGGCCAGCAGCGCCAGCTTGGCTAAACGCCCCTCCTGGGATTGCAGATCGAGGCCGCTGAACCGCTTCGTGTGCCAAGCCCTGCATTCGGCGCGAGGGTGCGAGACCTCAATGAGGGCGGCTGTGAGCCCCAGCCGCTCTCGCGTAGCCAGCGGCGTCCAAGGCCGCCGTTAAATCGACATGCGCCCGCACGACCGTCACAGATGCACAGCTTGATCCGGTTGTTCAAGGCAATGGGTGACGGTCGACAGCGGCGCTGGCGGCTGATTGCGGCAACTACCGGCCGTCGGCCGGTTGAACACGCCAGTCACAGCTTATCAGACTACCGCTGGCGCTGTTGCTCGCCTATCGTAATGAATGTGCACAAGTGAGAGAAGCCTCGCCATGCCTGATGAACTGCCCGGCTTGATGAGTGGCGGTATCGCCGAAGTGCAGATGGCAGGAAGAACCATCCGTTTTCATGGAGATCCGGAAGAGGATTATTTCCGGCGCCTGCAGGAGTTTTATCTCGACCTTCCGGGGCTCGAGCCATATGTCCGCGCCAACGTGCCGAGAGACGGCGTTTGCCTCGATATCGGGGCCAATATCGGTCTCACGGCCGTCCTGCTCTCGCTGCTTTGCCCGGATGGGCACGTTTATGCCTTCGAGGCGGTGCCAAGAATGGCGGCGCTGATCCGCGCGACACTCGTAGAGAACGGCATCACGAATTGCACGGTCGTTAATTTGGCCGTGGGAGACGCCCCGGGGGAGGTACGGTTTTTCGACTCCGGGGTCGGCTCTCACGCCATTACGGACGAGCACCTCGCACCACCTGACACCACGCTGATAGTGCCAGTGGTTACCCTTGATGATTACCTCTTCGACACTGCGAAGGTCGAGCGCGTCGACTTCGTGAAAATGGATATCGAGGGTTTCGAGCCCCGTGCCCTGGCTGGCGGCCCTCGATTCCTGGAGCGGTTCCGCCCGCCGGTCCTGATGGAGTTTAATTCCTGGCTGCTGCGGGTCGCTCATAGCTTCAGCCCCCTCGCCTTCGCCGAAGCCCTCCGCGTCAACTTCGATGCGATGAGCATCGAGCGTGACGGAACGACGGTTCCAGTGACGGATTCCGTTGCCTTCGTCCACGACAACGTGCTTGTGCATAGATCCGTCTCGGACCTCCTCTTGCGCCTCAAGCCAGGCATGAACGCACCCAGCCTTGAGGCGATGACGGAGACGCCGAAAGAGGCGCGGCAACGGTTACGCGCAGAGGCAGCAGAGGCCGAAGTGGCGGCCCTGCGGGCTTCAACCTCCTGGCGTGTCACGCGCCCGCTCCGCGCCTTGCGGACCTTAATGAAAGCGCGGTGAGCCGGCGGCGGGGCGGCGTTTATGTTAGCTGAACCCGCTCTCGATGTGCCAACGCTGGTGATAATGAGCGCGGGAAAAGTGCTTGTGGAGGGTTCCCCTCTGGAGCGTCTTTGGCCAGCGCCGCCCGAAGTTGCGGCGGTTCAGGGCGATGATGCTGCGTTTGATGTCGAGTTCGTCCCGGCAGAGGCGATGGTTGTGCTCGGCGTCATGCCCTGCATCAGCCAGCACCGTGTCCAAAGCTATGATGGCCGCGGCTTGCCGCAGGGCGGGCGTGAAGTCCGGGGAGTCCTGGCTAGGACCGACGCCAGTGACCGCGCCGATGATCAGATGCGGGAATATCGGGCCACGGCAGCATCCGCTGCCACGCCGATCCAATTCCCGCATCCAAACTACTCGGGGAGGCCTGGACGGCCCTCCCCGCGATGCCAGCACCGCAGCTCCCACTGAGCTTGACGCGCTTCCCGTCTTGCCCGGCCGGGGAGGTGGTAGAACGGCTCGAAGGCGCTTCAGTGCGCCAGTGGATAGAGATACTTCACGGACGTCCTGAAGGTGAAGTTGTCGAAGTTGAAGGTGGAGATGCCCGGCGTATCCACCGTCACGATACGCGCTGCGGCCGTCTCGAAGAAGGCGCGGAAGTGCTGGCTCGACTTGATGGCGATGACCTTGTAGCGATCCATCGGCATGCCGTGCAGCTTGAGCATTTCATCATCCAGCAACTGCGACTTCAGCTCCGTCACGATGACGTCGACATTGCCGATGCGGAGCCGCGTGGACAGGCCATAGTCCCGCTCGCCACCCTTGCCCATCGGAGTGCTGGCGATGAAGCGGCAGCGGGTGTTCATCACGACTTCAGCCTCGACATCCAGTGGCGCGCCGTGCAGCGCGTCCACCTTGCCACCGAGCCGGACCCGGATGCGGGCACCCTCACCGGCCTGGTGAGCGGCGGCCACCACCTCGGCATCCGCCAGATGGGCGAAGCAGGTGCCCGCGACGTTCCGGCGCAACATCTCGGCCAGCAGCCAGGTGCCGTCGCCCGGGGCGCCCGCGCCAGGATTGTCGGAGGTCTCGTTGACGATGACCGGTGACTCCGGGCAGGCCAGGGCCGTCTCCAAGCCTTCGGCGGCGCCAGGCAGGGACACTGCGAAGGCATCGCGCTGGTTCCAGATGAAATCGGCGACGTCCCGCGTGGCCTGCTGCGCCAGGGCCTCATCATTGTCAGCGATGGCAATGACGGAGACGCAGGTGGCGGGTGAATCTCCATAAGGGAAGCCGTGATAGGCCGCGCAGTGGACGATGCCGGGCTTTGCCTCCCATTCCGCGCAGCGGGCATTCACCGCCTTCAGTGGGCCATGGAAGGTGGTGGTGGTCGGGATGACCATCGGCAGCCGCGTCAGGGCCATGCTGGGCTTCAACACGCCACGTACCATCAGATCCAGGTTGCGGATGGCGTCCCGACCCCGGTCATACATATCGATGTGCGGATATTCCTTGACGCCGAACAGCATGTCCGCGTTGTCGATCATCCGTTCGGTGATGTTGCCGTGCAGGTCCAGTGTCGCGGCGATTGGCAGGGCGGCGCCGAATTCCAGCCGCAGTGTCCGCAGCAGGTCGCCTTCGATATCGCCGGTGCTCTCAGCGATCCCCGCGCCATGGAGTTCGAGGCAGATGGCATCGACGGGCGCGACCGCCTTCAGTCCTGCCAGCACCCTGCGCTTGATCTCGGACCAGGTCTCGGCACGGATATAGCCGGAGGGGCTGGTGATGGCCGCGAAGGTCGGCAACAGCTCGATGCCGCCAAGGGCCTCCGCCTCGTCGATCATGCCACCAATGTAGTCCCGCACCCCACGATGGCGGCGGAGGATCTCCGCCCCCTCGATCCAGGACCGGATGCTGAAGGCGGCCTGGTCGGTCAGTTCGCTGGAGAAGGTGTTGGTCTCGTGCGAGACCTGGACGATGGCAATGCGCATGGGCAATCCTTTGCGGCCTCGCTGCAGCGAGGCCGCCTCTGGCTAGCGTAAAGGAAGGGAAAGGGCGCCGGATCGGCGGCGCCCGCCCGGTCAGGCGAAGCGGGCGCCCCAGAAGGCGTGGAGGCCTTCAGGCACGTCCGCCAGCTTCGCCGAATATGCGGTCATGTTGAAGTACTGACCAGTGGGGATGTAGACGGCCTGCTTCAATGCGACAGCCTGGATCTCCCGCGCCAGCCGCAGCTGATCCTCAGGCTCGGACGAATCGATCCAGGCGTTTCGCAGCGCTTCGAGTTCGGGAATATCGGGCCAGCCAAAATAGGTCTGGCCACCGGCGGCGCGCAGCATCTGGCTGACCCCGGGATTGATCAGATCCAGCCCGTACCAGGTGGTGTGGAACATGTTCCAGCCGCCCGCCTCGGGCGCGGCCTTGCTGGAGCGGCGCTGAACCAGCGTGCCCCAGTCCGAGACCACGTAATCCACGTTCATTCCGATGCGCCGCAGCACGTCATTGGCCACTTCGCCCAGCGCAGCCAGCGCTGGGTTGTCGGTGGCCGCCATCAGCACGACCCGCTCACCCTTGTATCCGGCGGCCAGGAGCGCCTTCTTCGAGGCCTCCAGGTCGCGCGGGCCCGTGATTGCGGCCATCCCGGCGTCGTTGGCCATCGGGGTGTCCGGCGGGAACACGCCGACACCGGCGCGCCACATGCTGGGCTCCCCGGCGACAGCCGCCATGCAGTCCTCCTGCGAGAAGGCCTCCATCACGATCCGGCGGATTTCCGGGTTGTTGAAGGGCGGGTGCAGGTGATTGAAGATGCCGGTGCCGACGATGCCGAGAGGGCTGCTGCGCCGCGCCTTCAGGCTGCGCGATCCCTCCAGCAGCGGCAGCAGGTCGTTGGGCGGGTTTTCCCACCAGTCGACCTCGCCGTTCTGAAGCGCGCTCATGGCCGTGCCGGGGTCGGGCATCACCATCCATTCGACGCGGTCCACATGCGTGACCTTCGGGCCTGCCGCCCAGCTCGTGGTGCCACCGGGGCGAGGCACGTAGTCCCGGTTCTTCTCGTAGACCACCTTGGCGCCCACGATCCTCTCATCCGCCTTCCAGCGGAAGGGGCCGGAGCCGATCAGTTCCTTGATCTGCTCGCTGGAGGGGGTCTGTGCCAGCCGCTCCGGCATGATCATCAGCGCCGGGGGGCCGAGGCGCGCCAGGGCGCTCAGGATGCCCGGATAGGGCTTCTGGAGGCGGATCACGAAGCGGTCGTCGGCGGGCGCGGTGATCTCCGCGACGCGGGACATCAAGGTTCCGCCCTCCGCGTTGCGTTCGGCCCAGCGGCGGATGGAGGCCACGCAGTCCCGGCCCCGCACGGGTTCGCCGTCATGGAACTTCAGGCCCGGCCTGAGAGTGAAGGTCCAGAGCCTGCCATCATCCTCGACCGTATGGCCCTCCACCATCTGCGGCTGCGGACGCAGGTTGCTGTCGAGGCCGTAAAGCTGGTCCCAGATCAGCAGGGCATGATTACGCGTGACATAGGCAGTGGTGAAAACCGGGTCGATGACCGTCAGGTCGCTCTGCGGCACGAAGCGGAGCGTATTCCGTTGTGCCTGCGCCAGGGCGGGGCGGGACAGGCTGGCAAGCGAACCCGCAGTGACCGCGAGGAAGGACCGACGTTGCATTCTCTACCTGCTCATCAGAGGGGTGAAGCCCGATAACTGACGTGGCGCTGCGTTCTGCAATCGCGATGATTACGAGCATGCTAAGGAACCGCCCCGACGGAATCAACAGCGCGTCGAGCCTGGCCTCTTGCCGCAAAGTCGATGGATGGTGGCCTGACGTGCTGGATGAGCGACATGCCGGGGCGATGTGCTGCGTGGTCAGGAACGGCAGCATCCGGACAGCGGCGGGGTCATGAAAGTCGATCCCGCTGCCATCAGCCGCTACCTGGCGAAGCTGCGGTCGAAATCGGGCTGCCCCTGTTCAGGCGCCGGGGCGTTCCCTGGTTCCGCCCCCTGCCGTCACGGACAGACATCTGGTCCAACCATCAGGGACTCCTTCGAGGAAGCGCCAGGAGGGCGCCGCGTCCATGAGTGGCAAGCTTGACGCGGTGCGGGACGCGCAGTCAGGGACAGGAATAGGCAGAGGCTGCCTCAGCCACTTCGTCTCCCAGCCAGTCCACGCCTTCCTGGCGGCACATCCGGCATCCGGGTTCAAGTCGGGGCTTCTCGGCCGATGCCTTCGGGTCGCCAGAGGGGCTGCTGGATATCGGCCTCGCCTACAACCCGGCGCCGAAGGCCAGACTGAAGTTGCGGCACGTCAACCTGTGCCGGTCCCGTCGGTGGCCATGGGCGGGAACCCCGGCTCCGGATGACCCGAATCCTGATGATCAAAGATGTCGCCGCTTATCCCGTCGGCCTTCTGCCCGGCTACGGCCTCAGGAAGCTTGTGTGGAGTGCCGAGTATCTGGAGTGGTCAAGATCCAGCCAATCGTCGCGAGGAACTCACTATCCGCGTTCCGGAGCGACCTGAACCCCCTCTGATTCTCCGGAAACCACCTCTGATGTAAAACGTCTCCTTTACATGACAGCGATAGACAAGCGGGCAGAGATTGTTTCTGGCGCTGCGGATGCTTTTGAGGCCGAAGGCTTCCGAGGCACCAGCGTTGACAAGGTACTGGCGCCATCGGGCGCTTCCACCCGCACGCTCTACAAGCATTTCGGCTCCAAGGACGATTTGGTCCTGGCCGTTCTTGAGGACCGGCACCGTTGCTTCAAGGAGCGTCTCGAAGCCGCATCTGGCAGTGCCGACGCGGTTACCACCCTGTTTGACACGCTGCGGCATTGGCTGGAGCAGCATGGCGCGCGGGGGTGCATGCTTCTGCGCGCCCGTGCCGAGTATTCGGGGGCCAATGAAGAGATCGTTGCTCTCGTGCGCCGCCAGAAGGACGAGTTTTGCCGTATCATCGACGCTCGCGTTGCGGCAGTCATGGGGCGGAACGACAACAGGCTCGCGACGCAGATCTGGCTCCTGTTCGAGGGCGCGACAGCGGCAGCCAGTGTCGCTGACCTGGCGGTCGTCGACGAGGCCGCGGCTGCGGCGGCCTCGCTGATCAACGCCGCACGGCGGGATGCAGCATGAAAGGCGGCCGCAACCTCGTCGCCGCGGCCTTCGCGCTGACGGCCTTGTCCTACGGGCTGGGCCGGTTCGCTTACGGTCTTCTTCTGCCGCAGATCCGGGAGGACCTGGCACTCAGTTCGACGGCTGCCGGATGGATCGGCGGCGGCGCCTTCGCGACGTATTGCATCGGCATCGTCCTTGCCTCCGCGGCCGGATCGAGACTCGGGGAGCGGAACATGGCCATGCTCGCAGGGCTTGCCGCGACACTTGGCATGGGACTTGTCGCCCTGGCTTCGTCTGTGCCGGTGCTGGCAGCCGCCATGGCGCTCGCCGGGCTCAGCACGGGGCTAACCTCGCCACCGCTTGCCTTGGCTGTTGCGCGCCGATTTGACGAGCACAACCGCGCGAAGGCGAATGGGATGATCAATGCAGGAACGGCGGCAGGAATCGTGCTTTCCGGCATCGCGGCAACAGCTTTCACGGCAGCCTGGCGCGAGCTGTATGTGCTGTTCGCCCTGATCGGCGCCGCAGTGACGACCTGGCTGCGATTCGCCCTGCCAGCCATTTCGTCTGGGCAGAAGGTGGATGAGGGAGCCTCGCAGCACCTGGCAAGGCCTGGGCTTGTGAGCTTATGCGCGGCCGCCTCCCTGATGGGTGCATCGAGCACCGCGGTCTGGACGTTCGGTGCCGACCTGCTGCGTGCCGAACTCAGCTTGTCGGAATGGCATGTCGCGTTCGCCTGGATCATGCTCGGCTTCGGCGGACTTGTTGGCTCTTCGACCGGCATCCTGGTGAAGCGCTTCGGGATCGGTCCGGTCCATCGTCTGGCACTTCTTGGAATGGCTCTTTGCTACGGCATGCTCGTGGTCGCGGCATCGGCGCCACTGCTCGCATTGGCGGCGATGTCTCTGTTTGGAGCCGCCTACATCGTGTCCAGCGGCGTTTTGTTGATCCGGGGGACCTTTCTCCTGCCGGACCGGCCTGGCCTTGGGCTTGGTATCCCGTTTCTGGCAATCGCAGTCGGACAGGCCATAGGCGCGCCGGTCTTCGGGGCCGTACTGGACAGTGCAGGCGCCGGAACGGCGCTATCTATGTTTGCTGCGATGGCTTTCTGGGCGATGATCTGGGGTTTGGAAGACGTCGCTTCTCCGCAGGAATGTGAGGAGCCAAATGGTTCAGCCCCGTAGCCAAGCATGGTGCGGCCTTCACGTCCGAATTGGGGTAGGGGTGACAGGCATATGCTGAAGACAACGATCCTTCTTTCGGCCAGACGCGGTCGTGCTGCTCCGTTTGTCACTTGGGCTCCCGCGAATGGCGCCCACTGCTCACCTGGCCGCCCGACCTCGCCACCACTTGTCCAGGCTGCCTAGCCGGGGCCGCGCATCCCGCCCTGGCACCGAGGCACCACCAATCGAGCGAGGCTGACCGGCACGGGACACGGATCGTGCCATATCAACTGTGCATTCGCGGTGCCTCAGAGGGGCGTGCAGAATGACAGTGCCCGCTGGAGCATATCAGCAGGATGTTATGGAATGACCGCATGCCGTGAAGCCGCAGACTGGGGCCAGAGTTGGCTTCTTCGGTCACAATAGTTTCTCAGATTCGGGGCCAGGCGCGCCACACCTCCTGCCAGGATGCCCGGCGGGGAGCAGCCCCGTCACCACGCGGGACGCGACCATTGGCACCAGCTGGATATGGCCTCCGCATGCTCCGAGGATTTCTGCAATGCCCTTGATCCACAACCGTGCGAATGCGACCCGGTATCTCAAGCTAATCCTTGCCACGAAGGGAAAAGAGGCGGCAATCGGCTTCGGCTGCGGATGGCTCACGTCGAATGTCCCGCTGCTGCACGTCAAGCGCACGGCGAGCCCGGGAGGATTGGGCAACGAGCTCAAGAGCAGCGAATGGAAGGGCGACATCAAGCCGAACGGCAAGCCTGCGCCCAAGATCGCTGCCACCGGATTTCTGCAGCTCGAAGGTGAGACGCTGATCATCCGCTGCCGGGGCAATGCCGGCCAAGCGCCTCGCCTGCTGCGCGACTACTTCGTACGGGGCTTCAAGTTGAAGCCAGCCTGGAGCAGCGTTTCGGTCCGCGAGCAGACCGATGCAGACGCCGCCCTGGCTTCGACCATGCCAGCCGAAGAGGAAGCCTTGCGCGCCGTCTCCGAGGAGGCGCTACGCCGGGCCCAGGACCAGGCGGATGGGGGGGAGGACAGCGAGGAAGTCGTCCTGCAGGACACGCCGCCCGCAGAGCTGGAGGCTGCGGCTCCTGATCAGGCGGCCACCGCACCGGCCGAGGAACCAGCTACGGCCAGCACCACAGAAGCGGCGGAGGAGGCGTCAACAGAAGCGGTGGGTGCTGAGCCGGACGGCCCAGGGTTGACGCCCGGTCTGGCGGCGGGCGTCGCAAGCCAAGCCGCCCGCATCTCCGATCACGTCCAACAGCTGGCGCCGAAAATCGGTCTCGCAGTTGAGGCTGAAGGGCAAGATATCGCAGACAAGATCTCGAACTGGCTGGAAAGCGCGGTCGCAGCAGCCCCTCCCGGCGAGCAGGAAAGAACGCTGGAGAATCTCAGCGTCCGGCTGCTGCTGATGCTGTCCTATACGGACAATCTGCGGACGCTGATCACTAATGAGGCGCCGGAAAAGAAGGCGAAACGCGGTGCGGGCCGCCCATCCCGGGCCAGAGATGCCGGAACCAAGCGGCTGATCCGGCTGGAGGACATCGCGGATGGGCCGATGACCGCCGAAGAACTGACCGACCTGCTCTATCACGAGGCCCTCACTCTTGCCGAATTGAAGCCTTTCCCCTTCGACCTGGCTGGATACAGCAAGGCGAAGCTGCGTGAGCATGTCGGCAGCATGTGGCAGGAGGGGCTGACCGGAACGGCGCTGCTTCAGCAGGCGGAGAAGGTGCGCAAGAACATGCAGGGCCTTTTCCGCACGGATAAGGGGATCGCGGTGGCGCTCGGGTTGCAGCCATCAGCCCGGCAAACGCAGGAACAGGCTCTGGCGGCCCTCGCTGCGCGCATCGCGACACGCTGGTCCATCATGCAGAACGAAGCCACGGCCTCTCTGGAGTCCCTTAAGCTGAAAGCCGATGCGGAGCTGAAGGAGGTGGACCAAGACTACAGCGTCGGGGCCCTCGGCGGCACCTGGAATGATCCCGATGCCGCCGTATCCAGGCTGGTTACCGGCGATCTCGACCACCTCATCGCCGATATTGCCTCAGGCATCAGAGAAGGCCGCGAAGCCGCCGTCGCATCGGCCGAGAAGATGGTCGCCGACCGCACAGCCCTGGTGGAAAGCGACCCCATGCTTCGCCTGCTGGACGAGGCGCCCTTCGCCGACGGTGCCGGCCTGCGCGATACAGCAATTGCGACGCTCGGGCAGATTTCTGCCATGCTGGCAAACCTGCGCAGCGCCGCTTCGCTCCAAGCCGCGTAGCCATGCTGCAGGTGCGCCGTGACCGTACCCAGCCACATCCTGACGGTTCTTTAGATATGACCGGGAGGGCAGAGGAACAATCGGTGACCAGATCCAGTTGCTATTCAAAGTTGTCACGCCGTATGGCTCGATAGCTGTTGAGGATCATCGTGGAAATGGAACGCCGATTCTGCTGATTCACGGTAACTCCTCCTGCCGCGGCGTCTTCCTCCGGCAGACCCAAAGCACGCTTGCCGAAAGCCACCGTCTCATTGCCATCGACCTGCCAGGGCACGGTCAGTCAGATGACGCGCCTGACCCCGTTAACGGTTACACGCGGCCGGGACTCGCAGATAGCATCATTGAACTCCTGACGGTGCTTGATATCGGCGAAGTCATCCGCATGGGGTGGTCGCTGGGTGGGCACATCGGCATCGAGATGCTCTCTCGCTTCAATGGAGTGAAAGGACTCATCATCACCGGCACGCCGCCAGACCGGCACGGTGGCATGGCAGAGGGATTTGTTGCCCTGCCCCAAACAGGCCTGGCAGGCCGCAGGGATCTGTCCGAAGCAGAGATCGATGATTTTGCACGCATGATGTTCGGAGAGCCGGTTGAGCCATTTCTGCGCGATGCCATACGCCGCGCTGATGGACATTGCCGGCAACGCCTCTTTGAGGCCGCACGAGCGGGATATGGAGTTGACCAGCGCCTCGCGCTTGAGAACACTTCGGTGCCCGTTGCCGTCATCAATGGCGATGGCGATCCCTTGATCAAGCTGGATTATATCGATGGCGCTGCCCATGCGAGGCTTTGGCAAGGGAGGTGCCACCGCCTGAGTGGCGTTGGTCATGCCGCCTTCTGGCACGCGGCGGATGAGTTCAACTCCATGCTCTTTCGCTTTGCACGGAACGTTGAATCCAAGGCCGTGTAGTCGCGCAGAGGGAAGTCGAAGGATGCAACAGGCCTGTCGTCGGACTCAATAGCATGATCACCCCCCATCTGATCCCGGGAACGAAACTATGCCGGCTGCAGTGAGTAACATGCTGGAGAAGAAACGTTGGCTGAGCGAGGTGCTCGGCGTCAGATTCCCGCGACCGGCTGCCGGGGATCCGGCCGCCGCGGCCGTCATGGACCTGATGGACAGCGTCATGGCGGACCTCCCTGCGCTGCGGCAGCGCGACGCCGATCTGGCGGCACGGATCGAGACGGTTCTCGCGACGGCCCGTGCCGAGCTCGGAGGGGGTGCCGCCGACCGCGCGCTGCGGCTCCTGGATGGAGCCAGCAAGGCCATCGCCAACTCCGCCGCACAGGCCCGCGCCAGGGACGTGGCGGCGGCGATGCCCGAAGGCACGGTCGGCCGCGCCGTCGACGGATTGGAGGCAGCCCGGCGACGCTGGGCGACGGCGCGCCTGCGCTCCATCGACGGTCTCAACGCACTAACAGGAGTGTTGCGCCAACAAGAGGACCCCGACCTGCACGACATCGCCGACCGCATTGATGGCATCGTCACACGTCTACCGGACGCGCTGGACAATGCCCTTGCCGCACTCGCCGCAACGATGGCGGCGGCGGGGAGCGATCCGGCGCCGTTGCGGCGCCGTGTCGAGGCGCTGCTGAGCACGGCGTCCGCTTTGCTGCACGACGATGCGACCGCACTCGCGGCGTGCGAAGCCAACCCCTGGGGCATCGCCGTCGCGCTGCGTGTGCCGCTCGCGGATGCTATCGCCGACGTCCAGGACGCGCTGCGGGCCATTTGATCCAGGCGCACGCCCCGTGCTGCCGTCTCGCTGGAGGAAGCTGGCATGCCCAGTGACGTGGATATCAAGGAATGGATAGTGAGGTGGGGCTACAACCCGCTGCCCGAGCACTCTCCGGTGCCGCGCAGCGTGCGCAGCGTGCGCAGCGCGGCCGGGGACCTGCAAGGCGTTGATACCCCCCAGCACGCTGATGCCACGCTCGCCAAGCCGCTGGCGCGGTCGATCGCCGACCGCATGCGGAATCGGTGGGCCATCGACCGCACCGCCACGTTCGACCAGATCTCCGGCGTCGCCACCTCGCGCGCTCGCCAGAAAGAACTCGCCAGCATCGCCGGCGACAAGCACCCCCTGGTCATCACCTACGGCCTGCGCACGATCACCGACCTCACGCCGGCGGCAGACCGCGCCGGAATTCGCATCGACAGCGATTTCAGCTCGCCTTACAGCCGCGACGAGCTTGACTTGCACGATAAGAAGGACAAGCCGGTCGAAACAGCGTTCCGGAAGGTCTATGAGAAATACAAAGGTCCCGAGTTGCCAGAGTACGACGAGAACCGCGTGTTCTTCGTCAATTCGGGCAGGGTCTTGGACAAGCTCACGGCCGTCGGCGGTGCGGACTGGACGGCGCCCGATGGCACGAAGGTGCTCGGCGACGACCACAAAGCGAGCTGCCACTTCGTTCGGGAGGGGTTCCACGCCCTGATCATTGATCCGCCGTTCGGGAGAAAGGAGGAGAATCGGCGCAAAGCCTTGTCGGGCAACCTGCTGCCCGGCACAGGCGCCACGCCCTCGACCTACAAGATCGTCCGCTTGCTCTTCCCAGAGGGATCCGATCCACTCGAGGATACCAGGCTGCGGGATGAGGATGCCGATACGGACGCCCAATCCAAAGCGCTCGCCGCGTCCGAGAACCTCACGCGCCTGGAGGCGCTGCCTCGTGATCACCCGATGGAGACCATCGCTGGCGCCGCGGCGAAGATGGTGAGGGGGCTTGAGAGGGCGCTAGACTCGGTTTCCCCGGAGCGCGCCGAGAAATGCAGGCACAACAGGCTGATCGCGGCGGCGCTCAAGCAGATCGAGCAGCTCATGGCGACCATGCCGTCCTACATGGACGACATCCCGCGCTTCTCGCGCCTGTTCGACCTTCTGGTCGATGAGGTCTACCTGGCGCTCGCCGTGGCCAAGCCGTACACGCTGGCGAGCTACCAGGCAGCCGCGGCCGGTGCCCTCGCGCGGCGCGCACCGACGCTGAATACGCTGGAGGAGGAGGGCGTCACCGTCGATACCTTCCTGCTCTCCAGCGGCATGGACACGATGGCGTCTGCCACCCTTGCGGCCAAGGCGGCGCTTGGAGATCGCGGCGGTAAGGTGAACCTCATGGAGTCCATGACGAAGGCGAACCGCAAGAAACGCGGCGCGAACTACTTCGAGGTCCAGACCAACATGTTCGGCGAGGACGCGATCGACAGCGTGGGCCCCCTGATCATGGGCACGCTCAATCCGTCCACGCCGACGCAGCAGATGACGCCTGGTGCCAAGCAGGAATGGGATGTTCAGGCCCTGATAGACGGCATCAACGCCCGTCTCGATGCGCCTCCTTTGCCTGCCACGCCCGAAAACCCGTCCATAGCCATCATCGACATCACCGTCGAGAAGGGCGCGGAGCAGGAAGCCGAGCTGGAGCAGATCATCAAGGCCTTCGACGAGAAACTTGCCGAGGGATCGCTCCAGATCGTGCTGTGCAAGAGCTATCAGAAGTTTCCGAGCCTCGGCAGCGGCAAGGCGATGGCCGGCGGTGTCAGCCTCATCGGCAAGGCCGGGCCGACACGGGACGGGCTCGCCACCAGCCTGAAAGAAACGCAGGACGCGGAAAAGGTGATGGACGGCGATGAGGCGCAACTGGTTGTCCATTTCGTCACCCATGAGGATGAGATGGAACGCCCGATGCTGGCCCGCGCGGCCAAGAACGCTGATTTCGTGCGCAAGATTCTGGGCGATCTGGGCGGCGAGAGATTCCTGTATGCCGAGGGTCTTCCTTTCTTGGCGATCCCCGACGATCAGATTCAGTTCGGCAGTCCGGCCGGCAAGATCGAGCCGGGAACGCTGCTGCAAGACATGGGCTTGGAGAACCGCTTCAGCTTCGGCTTCCAGAATTCGAGCTGCCTGCCCTTCCCTAAAGGTGTGCGCATCGCCGTCGGCCAGGAGAGCGAGGCCGAGCTGACGGAGAAGTTCTTCGCCCCGTTGCGCCTGATCGGAGAGCATGCCAGGTCCCCCACCCTCGTGACGCCGGAACGTCTCGCGGAGATCGCCGGGGATGCCGCCACCATGGCCTGCCGCGAACTTGCAGACCGCCTGCGCGCCGTGGACAGAACCGACCCCAAGGCGGAAGCGCGGTGGCGGATCGACATCGTGGCGAAGCTGCTGGCAGCGGGTGCAATCAGCCGCGATCAGGTGGAATACGAACCGGGCATGTTCGATGACAAGGCCAAGATCGGCCTGGACGAAGGCGCCCCGGTCGCTGGCGACGTCAGGCGCGTGCTTACGGAGGACAATCCGAACGCCATCAACGACCTGTTGTTGTCGCTGCTTGACAGCCTCGGTAATGGTTCGCTGCCGCCCGGTTTCGATCTGCCGGCGGATAAGCGGCTCGGCGTGCAACTCGCCCTGGTGACCCGTTACACGGGGGCGCTGGTCGATGACGGGCTGCGTCTGGACGATGTGGCGGCACGGCGGAAGGCGGCGGAGGCCGGAACGCCGCTGGTCGCGGAGACCGACAGCAACCTGCTGCATGCCAACATCCAGCGCGGCTGGCGGACGGAGCGCGCGATCGGCGTCGCACCGCAGGGCATGGAGGCGTCTAAGCTTCCGAACATCGTCGCAAGCTGTGCGCTGACGAGCGCAAGGTTGTTCAAGCATGACGAAGGGATGAAGTCCTTTGCCACGCTTGCTGATCTCTTGATCGAGAACGGCCTCGACCAGCTGAGCCCGGAAGCGCAGCAAGGAATCCTGCGCCAACGTGCCGAGGCCGCGTTGCAGCTAGACTGCCAAAACACAACGGACACCGACGCCATTGACGCCGCAGTGGCGACGATCAAGCGCAGCGTCGGCAAGCTGCCTTATCGCGAGGGTGCCGCCGCCATACTGAAGGGCCCGGCGATCGCGGAGGTGGTGAATGGCTGGGGTGACTCACCAAAGGAAAGCGACACCCTCGCACTGAACCGGATCATGGAGGCGATCGCCGCCCGCCTCGACCTTCAGGCCCGAGTGGACCTGCTGATGACGCTTCTTGACTCGGTGGAGGCGCAGAAGAAGCTTCCTGAACTGCAAATAGACATCGAGAAGTGCGAAGTGTCCATCAAGGAATCCACGAAAATAAAGAAGGAATACAAGAAGGCAAAAGACGAATACACGGTCGATGATAACGGCGAGAAAATCCGGGTATCCGAAGAGTACGGTAATGCGCGTAAGGAGCTGAAACTATTGATGAAGGAGGCAAAGCCGAGCGACGCCGAAGGCTCGGAAAGGCACAGAGCGAAAATTGCCGAAGCGAATAAGATAGTGGAAGACCTTAAGACTTTGATGGCTCACATGAAAGCGGAAGAAAATTATAGAGCGATCATAGATGTCATCGAACAAGCGGACGGCCGCATCAAAGAAAAAGAGAGCCGCATCGAGGCACTGAAGGCGGAGCAGGACGCCATAACCTCGCTGCGCGCGCCCCCCACTATCCTCGTCCGGGCGCTCAAGGACGCGCTGGAAGCCGCGCTGGAGGCCGCGGGGAAGGAGCCGACCCTGGCCTCGGCGGGTCCGCTTGCCGCCACCAGGCTGGGAAGAGTGACGGGCGACACGGGCGGTCCGGCAGCCATGACGAAAGAGGAGTTGGAGGCGATCAGGGCATCATTCGACATGGCAAAAGCCCGCATAGCCGCGCTCTCGCCGTGAGCGAGCGTGGCTTGGTTCGAGCAGCAGCAGCTTGCGGTCCGCGCCCGCGTCAACCCGCCCCGGCCTTCACGCGGCGATAGGAGCGGACGTCGATACATCACGGCGGACCTGCCCGCAGCGCCGCTGTTGACTTCGGCTGGACGAGTGGAGGGTTGCTCACCGGCCGGGGTGGCGGGATACCGGCATCCTGCCCGGTCCGGTGCGCTACGGCCCCGCTGTCGCCACCTGCCGCTACTGGGGAGACGATATGCGCTGCCCACTGTAAGTAGCCCTTCGCGTCCATTCCGGTGCGTACCGTCAGCTCTCCAGCAGCGAGACGGAGAACATGTCGCCAGAGTCAGTCCAGGTGGCGGCTATCCGCCATTCGGCGGCATCCGCCAGGGCGCGGAGCTGGTCAAGGCGATATTTATGGCTGCTCTCGGTGTGGATGCTTTCTCCGGCTTCGAAGCGAAAGACGCGGCCGGCCAACCGCACGGACTGGGCATGCCGCGCCACCAGATGCATCTCGATCCTGCTGGCCACGGCGTTCCAGCGCGCCTCATGCCGGAAGGCGTGAACGTCGAAATCCGCGCCTGCCTCGCAGTTGAGGCGAGTCAGCAGGTTCAGGTTGAAAGCCGCCGTTACCCCGGCGGCATCGTCATAGGCTGCCCGCAGCACCGGGATTTCCTTCACCAGATCGGCACCCAGCAGCATGCGCGCCCCGGCCCTCAGGCTGGTGCGGGCGCGGCGCAGGAAGGCGATGGCTTCCGCCGGCTCAAAATTCCCGATGGTTGAGCCAGGAAAGAAGCCGAGATGCGTGGTGCTGCCCTCGGCCCGCCCGGCGAGGTCGAAAGGGCAGGTGAAATCGGCTACCACCGGGCGCACGCGCAGCGTGGGGAAGGCCTCCGCGACGCGGGAGGCCGCGGCGGCGAGCCATTCCGGCGCGATGTCCACAGGCAGGTAGACCGCCGGGGCGTTCAACTGCCGGAGCAACTGCACGGCCTTGGCACCGTCACCCGGGCCGAACTCCACCACCGCCGCACCGGGCCCGACCGCGCGGGCGATCTCCGGCCCACATTCCTCCAGAATCCCAACCTCGGTCCGCGTCGGGTAGTATTCCGGCAGGCCGGTGATCGCCTCGAAGAGCCGCGTGCCTTCGGCGTCGTAGAGCCACTTGCAGGGCAGCGTCTTGCGGGCGGCGGAAAGGCCGGCCAGGGCATCGGCCACCAGGGCGGCGCGCTGCGCCTCGGCCGGGTCGCGGGACAAGGCGCCATTCATGCTACGTCTTCCGCCAGCCGCAAGCCGCTGAACTGCCAGCGCGCCCCGGGCGCGAAGAAGTTCCGGTAGCTCGGGCGCGTATGCTCCGGGGGCGTCGCCAGCGAGCCGCCGCGCAGCACCATCTGGTTGATCATGAACTTGCCGTTGTATTCGCCGACCGCCCCAGCCCAGGGCCGGAAGCCGGGATAGGGGCGATAGGCGCTGCCGGTCCATTGCCAGCAGATGCTGTCCGCATCGGCAAAGTCCGGCAGGGCGGTGGCCGCCGCCTCCCATTCCTGTTCCGTGGGCAGGCGCTTGCCGGCCCAGCGGGAGAAGGCGTCGGCCTCGTACCACGAGATATGGCAGACCGGCTGCTCCGGCTCCAGGGCACGAAGCCCGCCGAGGCCGAACTGCATCCACTGGCCGTCGCGCTCCTCCCAGTAGAGCGGCGCCTCCCAGCCTTCGGCCTGGCACATGGCCCAGCCCTCGCTCATCCAGAGCAGCGGCTGTCGGTAGCCGCCGTCCTGCATGAAGGCCAGCCATTCCCCGTTGGTCACCAGGCGATCGGCGATGCGATAGGGCGAGAGATAGGTCGGGTGCCGTGGCGTCTCGTTATCGAACGCGAAGCTGTCCCCGTCATGGCCGATATCTACGACGCCGGCCGGGCCGTCGAGCATCCGGGCCGGGCCGGCCGTGGCGGGTGGCGGCTGCCATGCGGCGTCATAAGCCGGCCGCAGCGGATTGGCGCTGAGGGCATGGAGGATGTCGGTCAGCAGCAGTTCCTGATGCTGCTTCTCATGCTGCAATCCGAGTTCGAGCAGCGCCGGAACCTCGGCCGGCGGATCGCGCAGCAAACCCGCCATGGCCTCGTCCACGGCCGTGCGGTACTCCCCCACCTCCTCGCAGGAGGGCCGTGTCAGCATCCCCCGCTTCGGGCGGGCATATCGCGGCCCGGCAGCCTCGTAGTAAGAGTTGAACAGGAAAGCGTATTCTTCCCGCACGCGGCGATAGCCGGGCAGGAAGGGCAGCAGCAGAAAGGTTTCGAAGAACCAAGTGGTATGCGCACGGTGCCACTTGGCAGGACTGGCATCGGGCATGGACTGCACGACCTGATCCTCGGGCGACAGCGGCGCCGTCAACCTATCTGTCCAGGTACGCGTGTCGCGGTAGCGGGCCGCCAGCGCATCCTTACCGGCTCCCACCACCTGGCGGTGAAAAACATTCATGGCGCCGCTCTCCCCCGGTAGCACTGCAGATCTGTCGGCTGGCCGGCAAGCCGTATCCTGATGGCCGATGGCCTCCCGAACCGGCAACGTCACTGGAGCCGCTCGGTTGCGGGAAGAGAGATCTGTTCCGGGTTACGACTGCGATGGGCCGGCGGGCTGTCCGCGACATGGCAACCGGTATGCCGCGCCCTGGGCTCGGCGGGCCGGATGCAGGATTGAAAGGCCCTTGCCTGCGCCCCCGGCTGTGCCGTGCGGCACACGGCCTGGCTGCCGCTGGGCAGCACCCGTCATGGCCCCTGGCGCTGCCAGCGCCAGGGACCATGCCAGGGGACCAGGAACCTTCGCGGCTTATGGAAGCCAAAGCTCCACGGCCCGCTTCTACCTGGGGCAGGCGCCCTGCTGATCCTGACCCGGCATCTGCGGCAGAATGCTTCAGCCCTCGGCTCTGCCGGTCGCCAGCTTGATGTCGATGCGGACCATGTCGCCGCGGTAGATGCCGTCCGCCACCAGGATGACGCGTCCGTCCTGTTCGATGGCGACGCGCCGCACATGGGCCACCGGCGCGTTCAGCGGCATCTTCAGCCGCTCCGCCACTTCCACATCCGCCGTGCTGATGGTCAGGGTCTGGCGGGCATCGGCGATCGTCACGCCCGGCAGGCTGGCCACCAGGTTCAGCGCCGTGCGGCTGTGCAGGTCCTCCGCCTTGACCTTCGGCCAGAGTTGCTCATCCAGGTAGACATCGGCCAGCAGGAAGGGCTGGCCGTCGCGCCAATGGCGCCGCCGGACATGGCGGTAGCTGGCCGCCGCGCTGCCGAGGTCGGTGGGCATCACCGGCGGCATGGCGCCGCCCTCGCTGCCCAGGATCTCGATCTCCGCCCCTTCCCGGGAGCGCAGCAGGCCGGACCAGTCGGTCTGCACCTCGCACCACAGGCGGTTCTGCCCCTGGCTGCGCACGAAGGTGCCCTTGGCGCGGAAGCGCTCGATCAGCCCCTCCCCCTCCAGCTGCCCCAGCGCCTGCCGGATGGTGGCGCGCGCCACGCCGCACTCGGCCGCCAGTTCCTCCACCGTCGGAATCTGCTGCCCGCTGCGCCACGCGCCGGAGGCGATGCGGCTGCGGAACAGGGTGGCCAGCTGCAGGTAACGCGGAACCGCACTGCGGTTCAGGTCCACAACACCCCGAAGGCTCGCGGCGGGTGAGGTCTTCATCATGCACCCCTGTTTGCGGCACCGGAGAGGGCGCGCCAAGCCCCCTCCGTCCGGCCGCCCATAAGACGACCCGTAAAGGTCAATTATCTGACTTTATCATCGAGACGGGAAAAACGCACAAGATACGACGCCTGTCACGCCGCCCGCTTCTCGCCGGCGGCCTCGGCCTGCCGGCACTGCAAACCACGTCCGGCCGTCCGCGGACTGCCCGTCGGATGCTTTGGGATGAAGGCATCTGGGCTGACAGGGGCTCCCGCCCCAGGCGTGGCCGACGTAAGGCCGCTTGCCGCCGGGCAGCCGAACCGATGATGCAAGAGCCTCCTGCCATCGTATCATCGATATCGCAGGACAGGCGATAGGGAGCAGGCATGTCGAAGCGCCGCCAGAGTTCGACGAACGTGTCGTGCCAGCGGGCGAAGGCGGGTGCCGCGATGCGTCGTGCCTCGGCATCGTCACGGGC
Source organism: Roseomonas marmotae (assembly GCF_017654485.1). NCBI lineage: Bacteria > Pseudomonadati > Pseudomonadota > Alphaproteobacteria > Acetobacterales > Roseomonadaceae > Roseomonas > Roseomonas marmotae. The sequence continues at coordinate 2,834,766 of NZ_CP061091.1, forward strand.
GATGAGGATCATGCGCATCAGGAGGGCCGCAGCCTCATACCGGTCCTCAGCCAGATCGCGCGTAACGCCGAAGAATTCCGACTCCATCGGCACGCCGCCGCGCCCGATCCCGAGATCCAGCCGCCCAAGGCTGAGATGATCGAGCTTGCAGAATTCCTCGAAGGCCCGCAGCGGATGACAGAGGTTCAGCAACATGACCATGGGGCCAAGCCGGATCCGGCTCTTGCGCTGGGCAGCTGCCGCGAGAAAGAGATTGGGCGAGGCAGCCAGCCCATGGCGCGTGCCGTGATGCTCGGCCGGGTGATATCCACGGAAGCCGGCTTCCTCATAGGCCTCAATGAGCCGTAGACGATCTTCGAACTGCTGCGCGACCGATGATCCCCGAATCGTCCATGTGGGCGAAGATACCGAATGATGCCCGGGAAGATTGAACCGAATGCACCAGCACACTCTAAGTTAGCGGTTCCTGTATCGCCCAGGTCGATGACAGGACGCTGACCGTCACACACTGAAGCTACGGCTGTAACCATTCCCGGTATTTCTGCTGCATCCGGGACGGCTGCGCCCACCCGTGCAGCGCAAACAGCCCGGACGCCCTTCTTCCCAAGTGCCGAGGCTGTGCTGCCTCGCCTTCGGACGGGGGGCTTCGAGCCGCCATTACAGTTGGCGTTCATGACGATGCGAGTGGCAATGATTACCGGTGAGCAGAGATGCTGACCGACCCCTATGCGCCGCCAAGTGTGGTCGAAAAAAGGATACCTCAGCACGTCCTAAGGAAGGCCCGCCAGGCGTCTTGGTCTTTCCCTTGGCCGTCCCGTGTTGGCCAGCGCAGCGAAACATCGCCGGTGCCGAATTACAAGTGCAGCGCGACAGCGAAGGCCTCGGCCACGATCTCCTCCTCCAGAAGACTGGCCCCCTGCGCCGCGAGAAGGTCCAGCTCACCGGGCGCCAGGCGCTGGCATAGCAGCGCGAGGAACCGCTCGTGGACAGCCTGCGAGCCAGCACTCCGCACGGTTCCCCTCTGTGCATGGCAGGAGCGGACATAGCCGAAGAGACGCCCTGCCGTAGCGAGGTTGCCCTCGGCCGCCGCGATCAGCCCCAGGCTTTCCAGGTTGACGGTCACCTCATGCTGCAAACCCATGATCCGGGCAGCGGCCAACCGCTCCGCGACGATCGGGCGCGCGCGGGCAATGTCGCCCTCCGCCAGAAGGTAGGACGCTATGGCCCCGCCAATATGCTGTACCCAGGCGGAGCGGACCCGAACCGGCCCGAGCGAGGCCAGTGCCTCCTGTGCGACCGCGACAGCTTCGCTGACCCGGCCCGCCGCGAACTGGACCTCAGCGATACCTCCCAAGGTCAGGGCGATGTCACGTGGGCTTCGGAGGCGACGGGCCATGGAGAGTGCCTCCTCCAGGTCAGCGCGGGCGGCATCGGGCTCGCCGCCGCGGGAGCGGGCCACGGCCCGCACCCTCAGCCAGGACACGAGAGCCTTGCTCTCCCTCCCTTCGCGCAACAGCCCACCTGCCTCTTCGAGGAGTGGCGCGGCGGCGGCAAGAGCCCCTGTGACGATGTGCTGCCAGGCCTGCCGCCATAGCGCCCGCCCGAGGTCGATCCGGCTGCCGGCGGCGCGGAGCAGCGCGACGGCCCGGCGCGACGCGTCGAGCGCCTGAACGCCCCCGGGCGCCAGCCACCCGCAGCGGCCGAGCCACAGCCGGCCAGCGACGTCGGGCGGGGTCCCCTCGTTGATCCTGGAGATCGCCAGATCAAACCAGTCGTGCAACTCGCTTGTCAGTGAGAGCTCGCCCCAGACATGCTCGGTCAGGCTCGCCAGCTCCACCCCGAGGCGCTCATCGCCATTCGGCCCGAAAGCCCAGGCCAGGCTTGTCCGGAGATTTTCGATCTCGGGCGCATAGAGCGCGAACCAGTCGTCATCCGCCATGAACGGCCAGTCCGCCTCGGCCCGTTCATATGCCTTTGCCAGCCACCGCACCAGACGGCCCCTCACCTCCACCAGGTCGGACGCAGACAGGCGCTCCGCGGCGTAATAGCGCGTAGAGTCCAGCAGGCGGTAACGTGCCTGAACCCCTGCCAGATCCGCCTGCACCAGCGACTTGTCCACCAGCGTGGCGATCAAGCCGCAGACCTCATCCTCCCCCAACGCGCCCCCCACCACGAAGGAGGCTGATTCCGAAGTCCAGTTGCCCGCGAATGCCGATAGGCGCAGGAGAAGCATACGCTCCGTCGGCTCAAGCAGGTCGAGGCTCCAGCCGATGGTGGCCCTCAGCGTCTGTTGCCGCGCGAGTGCCGTTCGCCGTCCCGCCGTGAGCAGGCCGAAGCGCCGCTCCAACCTTTCACGGAGTTCCGTCAGGGTCAGCGCCTGCAGCGCGGGGGCCGCGAGTTCGATGGCGAGCGGGATGCCGTCCAGCCGCCGACAGATCTCCATGATCTCCCGCGCGTCGGCATCGCCCGGCACGAACCTGCCGAGCACCGCGCGGGCGCGTTCGATGAAGAGTTCGCTGGCCGGGTAGTCGCCAAGCCTGTCGGCCGTGATGGCAACTTCGGGCGCCGCCGCGTCCAGCGGCTGCAACCGGTGCAACCCCTCGCCCTCAGCCCGGAGGGGCTCCCGGCTGGTTGACAGGATGGTGATGCCGGGGCAGCTTCGCAGGACCGCCTCGGCAGCATCGGCCGCCGCATGCAGCAGGTGCTCGCATCCGTCAAGCACGAGCAGTCCGCGCCTGCAGGCCAGCCAGGAGACCACCACGCGCAGCACCTCCCCGCCGCCGATGTCGATGCCGAGGGCCGAGCCGATCGTCGCCATGACGAGGCGCGAGTCCTCCACCGGGCCGAGATCGGCAAGCCAGACGCCATCCAGGTAGCCTTGGCAGGCGCGGTCGGCGACGGCCAGCGCGAGCCTCGTCTTGCCTACTCCTCCGGCGCCCACCACCGTGACGAGGCGCGTTTCGCGGAGCCGCGCTTCCACCTGTTCGAGATCGGCGTCCCGGCCGATCAACTTCGTCAGCGGGCGCGGCAGATCTCCTCGCCAGGACCCGGCCTCGCCCGCCTCCCCCGTATCGGCCGGTGCGGGGGGCGGAGTGGGCCCGGGATGCCGCGGGCTCTCGGCCGGCACTTCGGCAACAGAGGCGACGAACCGGTACCCCCGGCCTGACAGGGTCGCGATGATGCCGCTGCCGAGAAGCTTGCGCAGGGCGGCGATATGAACAGTGAGATTGCCCTCCTCCACGACGCGGCCGGGCCAGACCAGGTCCAGCAGCTCATCCTTGGAAACGACGCGGTCCCGCCGCTCCACCAGGGCGAGGAGCAGGTCGAAGGCGCGCCCACGGATCGGCACCTCCCTCCCTTCAGCAGCAAGGATGCGTCGCTCCGGGACAAGGCGATAAGGTCCAAAGGCGAAGGCTTTCGCGACGTCGAACATAGCTGAGCTCCTCACTCCTTTGGGGAATTTTGCATTTCTTTGCTCGGCCCCGCCATGCGGCGGCAGCCATCATCCGGCGGCGAGGGAGATTACACTCGGAGGGCCCGGCCGACCCACCCCAAGCACGGGCACAACGGAAAGGTGCGACTTGAAAACTTTTTACACGGCCGCAGTCGACGTCGAAGGCGGCCGAGGCGGCCAGGCGACGGGGATCGGCGGGGTGTCGTGCCTCACACTCGCCGATCCCCGGGAACTCGGTGGCAGCGGAACCGGCACCAACCCCGAGCAGCTCCTGGCGGTCGCTCTGGGCGCGAGCTTCGGGAGTGCTCTCGATCTCGAGGCGCGGCAGATCGGCTGCGTGATCGAACCGCTCCGCGTGACGGCATCCGTCAGCCTAGGGCATGGCGATTCCGACTACCACGCCATTTCGGTCGAGCTACGCTGCCACCTCCCCTCCCTGCCCCGCGGGATCGCCGAGCGCCTGCTGCGCGCCGCCCGTGATGCATGCCCTTACTGCAGGATGATACGTGGGGATGTCGAGATCACCGTTCTGCTCGCCAGCGTGGACGAGGTCTGAACCGCGCAGGCTGGAAAAATTTGGATGTTTTTGTCGGCACCACCATGACGCCGCGGCATTCCTGCATGATTTTCACGGCGAACGACGTCGGCAGCGGCGGATCCGGGCAAGGGAGAGCCGGCCTTGCACAACTGTTCCGACCGGCGATGCCTCCTCCGTGGAGCGGGTCCGGCTGCCGTCACTGACGCGGCACGCTCGCCGAGCGAGATGGCGGCCCAAGCCGACCCCACACTCCGCCAGTCAACCAGTCCGAAGGGAGCAGGATGATGAACACGGTCACAACGCCAGACGGCACGCAGATATTCTACAAGGATTGGGGCCCCAAGGACGCCCAGCCCCTTGTCTTCCACCACGGCTGGCCACTCAGCGCAGATGACTGGGATGCCCAGCTGCTCTACTTCCTGAACAAAGGCTATCGCGTCGTCGCCCATGACCGGCGCGGCCATGGCCGCTCCGCGCAGGTTGGCGAGGGGCATGACATGGACCATTACGCCGCTGATGTCGCCGCGGTCGTAGCGCATCTCGACCTCAGGAACGCTGTCCATATCGGCCACTCCACTGGCGGCGGCGAGGCGGCACGCTATGTAGCCCGACATGGCCATGTGCAAGGGCGCGTGTCGAAGCTCGTCCTGATCGGCGCGGTACCGCCCATCATGGCGCGAACCGAAGCCTATCCCGGCGGCCTTCCGATCGAGGTCTTCGACAACTTTCGCCAGCAGCTCGCCGCCAACCGCGCGCAGTTCTACCTCGACGTCGCCAGCGGCCCCTTCTACGGCTTCAACCGGCCGGGCGTGCAGGTCGCGCAAGGCGCGGTCCAAAACTGGTGGCGCCAGGGCATGATGGGTGGCGCCAAGGCGCATTACGAGGGAATCAAGGCCTTCTCGGAAACCGATTTCACCGAGGATCTGAAGGCCATTGACGTGCCGGCACTGGTGATGCACGGCGGTGACGATCAGATCGTGCCAATCGCCGCCTCCGCGAGGCTTTCGGCGAAGCTTCTGAAAAAATCGACTCTCAAGGTCTACGAAAATTTCTCACATGGCATGTGCACGACGCAGGCTGATGTCGTGAACCCAGACCTCCTTGCCTTCATCCAGGCCTGAGCGCCGCTGCCTGCACCCTCTATTCCCCAAGAAAGGATTTGCCATGACACGACGCGAACTTATCGCCGCCAGCGCCGCGGCAGGCATCGCCAGCGCCGCACAGGCACAACCAACCAGCCAGACCTCCTCGTCGCAGCCGGTCCGGAACGTGGTGCTGGTGCACGGCGCCTTCGCCGACGGCTCAGGTTGGCGCGGCGTGTATAACGATCTGATCGCCCGTGGCTACCGCGTCAGCATCGTGCAGAACCCGCTCACCTCCCTCGCCGACGACGTCGCCTCAACCAAGCGGGTACTCGAACGGCAGGACGGTCCGGTTGTCCTCGTTGGCCACAGCTGGGGGGGCACTGTCATCACGGAAGCAGGCGCCGACCCGAAGGTCGTAGCCCTTGTCTATGTTTCAGCTCTCTCACCCGACCAGGATGAAAACACCGCCCAGCAATATGAGGGCTTCGTAGCCCCGCCCGAATTTGTTATCGACACGCGTGATGACGGGTTCGGCTTCATCAAAGCAGAAAACTTCAAGGCTGGCTTCGCAGCCGATGCGAGCGACGCGGACGCGGCCTTCATGCGCGATTCGCAGGTTCCGATCGCCATGTCCGCCTTCGGCACCAAACTTTCCCAGGCAGCCTGGAGAAGCAAGCCAAGCTGGGCGGTGATTGCGACCGACGATAAGGCATTCGACCTTCGCATGCTGCGCCACATGGCAAGCCGTATCGGCGCGAAAGTCACCGAGGTCCAGGCCAGCCACGCGGTCTTCATGACCCAGCCGAAGGCCGTAGCAGACGTGATCGACCAGGCCGCGAAATCGGCATCGCGCAAAGCAGGCTGATCCTGGCGGCACCCGACCCGGGCCATGCCAAAAGCAGGCGGGCGGATCTCTCAGTATCCGCTCGCCTCTGCCCGGTTGTGAGACCTCCTTGGCGTCCTCAGCAATGAGGCGTGCGCGGGCGATGTCCTCTGGTCCGGCTCGACCTTCAGGTGTTTCGGGTTTGCGGCGGGCGAGCTTTCGTCGCGCCCGGAGGCGTTCCTTGACAACCTGGCCGGGCGTCCTGCCGTCGAGGACGCGCTGGCGGCGGGCGTTGTAGGCGGCGTTGAAGCCTCGGAGCAGCTGCTCGAGCTGGGCATGGGACCAGATGGCGATGCCCAGCACCTCGCTGCCCACCCGTCCGTTGAACTCTCCACCATGCTCCGTTGAATCTCTCCACCATGCCATTTGTCTGCGGCGGTTGGACGTATGCGTCCAACCGCCGGGTGTGGCGATACGCCGCGCCGGGCTCAGCGCACACCTTGGCAAAAACGGGTGTGAAGCAACTGCCGTTGTCGGTCAGCTCGTGGGTGAGGCGGAAGGGAAAGGCCTTGGCTGCCTCGCGCAAGAAGGCGATGGCGCTGCGCGCAGTCTCGTCATCTTTCAGATGCGCCAGAGCCTCCGCTAAACCAGCACCCTCTCTGTCCCAAAGCGCTCAACAATGGACACCTGACAAAATGATAAAATTGACGTCTCGGCCTACAAAGATTCCCTGAGGCGCTGTTGATCTCGCCGATCAGGAGCCTCGAAATCCAGCTTCCACGCAGCGGACGGAAGATGAAGCTCAAAGCCGAAACCAACGCGGTGTAGTTCATCATAGCATGTTTTTGATTCCACCTTCTGATCTTGGTTCTATAGAAGTCCACGGCGTCAACTGATTCTCGCGTTCTAGAAACTCCCTTTCTTTACACCAGAGAGACCAAGACAATGAGCCAGACCACTCAGCCCGAGGACAAGGATCTTTCCATCCGGGCACATGAGAATCAGGCGCGGCTGAGAACCCGGCTAAAGTCTCGCTATGACTTCATTGTCTGTGGGGCTGGTGCGTCCGGCTCGGTCGTCGCCCGGCGCTTGGCCGAGAACCCGGATACCCAGGTTCTGCTGATCGAGGCAGGCGGCAGCGACGAGGTGGAGACTGTGCTGAACCCGGCCCAGTGGGTCGGCAATCTGGGCAGTCAGTCGGATTGGGGATTCCAAGCGCAACCCAACCCGCATCTCAACGGTCGTACTCTGGCGATGTCGATGGGCAAGGTTCTGGGCGGCGGATCGAGCGTCAACGTCATGCTTTGGGCTCGTGGGCATCGAGCCGACTGGGACTTCTTTGCTTCGGAGGCAGACGACGCTGCCTGGAGCTACAGTAACGTACTCGACATCTACCGCCGAATCGAGAACTGGCAGGGCGCGCCAGATCCCGACTTCCGTGGAAACTCAGGACCGGTCTGGGTTCAGCCTGCACCCGATCCGAGTCCTATCGCATTTGCGATGCTCGACGCCGCGCGCGAGCTTGGCATTCCTACCTTCGAGCATCCAAACGGCCGGATGATGGAGGAGCCCGGAGGCGCGGCCATTACCGATTTGCTGATCCGCGACGGCCGGCGCAACTCGCTCTACCGTGCCTATGTCCATCCTTGGCTGGACCGCCCCAACCTGACGGTCCTGACCGACACTCTTGTGCGCCGCGTGGTGCTTGATGGCCGGCGGGCCACCGGCGTCGAGGTGCTTCATGATGGTCAGATCCTGACGATCTCAGCGCGCGCAGAGGTCGTGCTATCGCTGGGCGCCATACATACGCCCAAAGTGCTGATGCACTCGGGTATCGGCGACCGTACGGAGTTGAATCGATTTGGCATCCCTGTGGTGCAGCACCTTCCCGGCGTAGGGCAGAATCTCCAGGACCATGTATCCTTCGGCTGCCTCTGGGAGTATGCGGAACCTATCGCTCCGCGGAACAACGGCAGCGAGGCGACGCTCTACTGGAAGAGCCGCCCCGAACTTGACGCCCCCGACCTGCTCTTCTGCCAGGTCGAGTTCCCGGTCCCGAGTGAGCGGACAGCGGCCCTTGGCGTTCCGGAGCATGGCTGGACGATGTTCGCCGGACTTGCGCAGCCGACGAGCTGCGGCCGCCTGCGCTTGCAGAGCGCCGATCCGACAGCGCCCATCACCATCGACGCAGACATGATGTCTGATCCGGCAGACATGAAGACGGCCCTCGCCTGCGTTGAGCTATGCCGCGAACTGGGCAATGCGCAGGCGTTCCGTCCCTTCGTTCGTGGCGAAACCATGCCCGGGAACCTCAAGGGCGAGGCGCTCGAGACCTATATCCGCGACTCTGCCGTCACCTATTGGCACCAGACCTGCACAGCCAAAATGGGGCACGATGAGATGTCTGTGGTTGACGCCTCACTCAAGGTCTACGGGATCGACGCTCTGCGCGTGGCGGACGGCTCCATCATGCCACGGGTAACGACAGGAAATACGCAGGCGCCCTGCGCCATCATTGGAGAACAGGCAGCGCACATGCTCCGTAAAGTGCACGGCCTATAGTCATGGTCAACCAGACGGGGCCCTCGGTCTACTCCGGGATCTCGGCGAACAACGAAATCCGCAAGGAAGATCCGGAGATTGCGCAGTCCATCCGACTGGACGCAGTGACACGGCATCGTCCTGCCCGCCGCTTGGACCAGAACGTCTGTCCCATGTACCCATTGACGAATGTAGCACAATCAGAAGTGGCGCCGGCGCCACCCGAATGGCCCTGCCGCCTTGGGCGCGTGCTTGTGGTCGATGGTAACCCCGGTGCGCGCAGCACAGTTCTGACTTACCTCACACATCAATGCATCGCCTTCCGCTCCACGGCCGGCGATGTGTTGCGTTATCTGCAACGCAATCAGTTCAGTCTGGTTATCCTGGATTCCCGGCTGGAGCAATTCGACACCTTCGGCATGCTGCGCCAGATTCGATCGCGCTCGGACGTTCCCGTGATCCTGATTACAGGAGAGGGCCAGAACGATGCGGATCGCATCATCGCGCTGGAGCTTGGCGCGGATGATATCCTGAGAGAACCGCTCGACCTTCGCGAAATGCTGGCACGCGCACGCGCCATTCTGCGGCGCCAGGAGATGGGTCGGCGGCAGTCAACCGCGGTTCGGCAAAACGGCGGCTATCGGTTCGATGGGTGGGAGCTGCATCATTGCACCAGAATCCTGAAGAGCCCATCCGGCAAGACCATTGATCTGACCAAGACAGAATACGCGCTGCTGGTAGCACTGCTCGAAGCGCCGGGTCGGCCGCTCTCTCGCGCGCATCTGATGCGGGGGATGAGAGCCAATGAAGATATCTTTGACCGCAGCGTAGACGTTCACATATTGCGTCTGAGGCGCAAGATCAGCGCCAATTCTTCCGACAGTATCTTGATCAAGACCGAGCGTGGCGTCGGCTACATCCTGGATGCTTCAGTGGAGATCCTGTTCTGAGCTGGTTGCCGCCTCCAATGAATCACACACATGACCGGCATCAAAGGGAGGCGCCGCCTCCTCTTCCAGCAGGCGTAGCCGTGCTTCTTCTGGCGCCGCCTCTGCCCAGATCAAGAGCGAGTCCAGCGCGGGGCAGATGGCCTGCCCCCAGTTGGTCAGCCGGTACTCGACCCGTGGCGGAACCTCAGGGTAGACCATGCGGCTGACCACGCCGTCCTTCTCCAGCTGGCGCAGTTGTTGGACCAGCATCTTCTGCGAAATGCCAGGTATCGACCGTTCCAACTCGGAAAAACGAAGGGTCTTTCCACCGAACAGCTGGAACAGGATAACAAGCTTCCAGCGCCCTTCGAGGATGCGCAGCGCGTTCTGCACGCCTCGCGCCGCCGTGGCTGGAGTGTAGTCGGGACGCTTACCCATCGGTGAGCACCTTACCATTTTGTGCGTACTTGTCACGTGGAGAACTTAAGGCCAAGTCTACCTGAATCAACGCCTTTGAGTATACAAACCGATGGAGATTTCATGAACTTCCCCCAGGCCGAACCAGCCGGAGGATATCGCGGCACTGTGCTGCCTTTCCTCGCCACCGATACCGCCGGGCCTGATGATCAGCACAAGTGTGGCAGCATCCATCCCATCTGCTGTAATCGCGACTTCAGTCATGTGACAGCACAGGCGCCTATCGCCTTCATGTCGGATCAAGACACACTCCCAATCTCCACCAAGTTGAATGAGCGCAGCATCACTCGAATGAGGGCTGCATAATGGCACACATCGACTCTACCGAGTTTAGTGGAAAGGCTGTTGTCGTGACTGCTGGCACCAAAGGTGCGGGTGCGGCAACCTTCCGGCGGTTCCTGGCTGGAGGAGCAAAAGTTATTACCGCGGCACGATCTTCCCGCCCGGATTCCATTCCAGCTGGATCCTTCGTGCAAGCCGATCTCAGCACGGCGGAAGGAATTTCACTCTTTGCCCAGGCAGCGAAGGAACGCTTGGGTCGTATCGACATCATCGCCCATGTTCTGGGTGGATCGACAGCGCCCGCCGGAGGTTTCGCCGTACTCGGAGATCACCACTGGGCGGATGAACTGAACCTGAATCTGCTGAGTGCGGTGCGGCTCGATCGGGCGCTTATTCCCGGCATGATCGAATCTGCTTCGGGTTCGATCGTTCACACCGCCTCGATCCAGCGCAGGCTTCCTCTACACGATTCCACAACCGCCTATGCTGCGGCGAAGGCCGCCCTGGTCGCCTATAGCAAGGCTCTTTCAAAGGAAGTCGGACCAAAGGGCATCCGTGTAAACGTGGTTTCTCCCGGCTGGATCTACACTTCCGCGGCGGACGCCTTGGTGAAGCGGATTGCCGTCGGCATGGACGGGGATGAGGAAGCGGCACGTCAGAGCATCCTTGATGCCCTTGGCGGCATTCCGATCGGGCGTCCGGCACAGCCTGATGAAGTTGCTGAGCTGATCGCCTTCATCGCCTCTGAACGGGCGGCCGCCATTCATGGTGCCGAGTTCACGATTGATGGCGGCACTATGCCGACGATCTAAGGAACTCCGGATCCGACGGCGTTCAGTATGCACTCCCGGCGGCGCTTCGACTTGTTGTGCATGGGACGCGCGTCCTGGGTGACGGTGCGATTGGCATGGTCTGTGAAGCGGCGAGGGGAATCTCGGCGCATGGAACGGCTGGTGCCCTGGACAGCACGCCCGATCGCCTCGGCGGCCCGCTTGGGGGTGGGTCAAGAACACAAACTGGCTGCTTCGGTCTTGCGGGTGGTTGCGCCAGTGCGCGCCGGGGTCTGGAGCGGCTTCAGGTCAATGGCATTGTCTTGTGTCCCCATTACCGCCTAAGCCACCGTCGCGCCGTTCAGGAAGCTGAGAAGCTGTGCCGTCACCACCTCCGGCGCCTCCAGGGACGAGATATGGCCGGCGCCTGGCACTTCCACGACTTCGCAGCCCATCGCCGCAGCCATGACAGCCGCTTCCTGCGGGGGGCGCGGCTGGTCATGGCTGCCCACCATCACCAGCCGCGGGCAGTGCAGCGCATGCAGCTCACCCAGCAGGCTCCTGCGGCTGAAGATCATCCGCCCGAGTGGTACCACGCTGCTCAGCAGGCGTGAGCGTTCCCAGTCGGCGCACTTCTGTCGAAAGGCGGATGGAAGATCCGGCCGGCGCTCCGTGACGTCAGGCGCGAAGAATATCGGCACGACGGCGTCCAGCACGGCGGCTGGAAAAGCCGAGCAAGCCTCGATCGCCTCGAACATCTTGAAATAGCGTCCGCGCGTCACCTCAGGCTCCGGCCCGATAAAGGTGTCGAGGAGCGCGATGGCGCTCACGCGCTCCGGCGCCAGAAGGGCGAGCTCCACGCCCCACATCCCGCCGGCGGACAAGCCTGCGATGGCAAAGCGTTCGATCCCCAGATGATCCATCAGGAGCAGGTGCTGCCGCGCGAGGCCGACCAGGTCGACGGTCGATGAGGGAAGCACGCCGGACCCGCCATGCCCCCAAAGCTCCGGGACGATGACGCGGTACTGGCTAGACAAAGCCTCCATCTGGGGGCGCCACATCTCGGCATCCCAGAGATAGCTGTGCCCGAGCAGAATTGGCTCTCCCCTGCCAGCCTGCAGCACCCGCATCATGGAACCGTCGATCTCGACAAAGGATTCCGTCTCGTAGGTTGTCAGTATCATTACGTCCCCTGAGCCACTGCGGCTGGACATGACCAGCCATACACCGCGGCAACGCCGTGTATCTGGTTGGCAGCATGGCTCGAGGCGCACCGCTTCTCGAATCCGCATTTGTCATTCCGGTATCAAGAACGGCTATGGTCCTCACGCCCTCCGAAGGAAGGCAGAAAGCTCCTGTGGGTGAAGAGGGTCCGCGGCCTTACTGCTGGTCGCGAAGCTGTTCCTGAATCTCCGAGGTACGGCGCCGCTGAACCAGGAGTGACATCCGCTTGATCGCCGCCAGCACCGCCGGGAGCAGTTGAGGGGGATGAGGGATGGGAATGGGAGAGACGAGGAGCTTGCCGAACGAGATAAGCCTGATGTCGTGGCCCTGTACGGTGATTCCCTCTGCCCCGATCAGGATGCACTGCTCACGTCCGGGGGCGGTCACGCGCAACGCGATCCCCTGCGGCGTCACCTCGATATGGCTGCCATACGACGTGCCAGGCACGGACGCACTTTCGAGCATCACGGCCTCCCTCGCCGAGACGATGGCGCTCACCCCGGACTGGAGGGAAAGCAGGCGCTCGACATCGACGCTGTGGTTGCGTTGGGCACGCAGGAACACATGCTCGGCTCCCGCCCGGTCCTCGAAACGGAGCTGGTTATAACCACGGGTGCCGCCATCGTCGGTTCGTGTGTGGAAGCTGGAGCGCGTGGCATGGTCCGGCAGGTTCTCGGGGGGAGGATTGTTGCCGTTGTAGACGGCGCCGACCACCAGCGGCTGGTCGTAGTCGCCATGGAGAAAGTTCACCACCACCTCCTGCCCCACGCGCGGCGTGACCAGCCCGCCGAAGCCGCTGCCGGCCCAGCTCTGCGCCACCCTGATCCAGCAGGAGCTATTGTCGTCCCGCCTGCCCTCGCGGTCCCAGAAGAACTGCACCTTGATGCGGCCAAGAACATCGGTCGTGATGCTCTCCCCTGGGCGGCCGACCACAATCGCCGTTTGCGGCCCACCGGCCATCGGGCTCGGCATGCTCCGTGGCGGGCGGAACTGCGTGATCGCCGGCATGGCCTCGATGGTGCTGCGGTAGAGTTGCGGTGCGCTGTCATCATGCCCGGACCCTTCGCCGAGGTCGCCGATCACCTCGATTTCGGTGGCGATGGCCAGGAATCGCTCCGTGGGCGCCGGCGCCATGGCCTTGTCGGCGATGTCGAAGGGATTGGCGGCCTTGAAGACGGAACCGGTGGTGACCTGGCGCGCACTTCCCTCCAGTTGCACGCGATAGGCGCGGCAGGCGATCTCCTCAGCGCGAATGGTGGCGTAGAAATCACCGTCGCGCCGTTCCTGGTAACCGCCGGGATAGGTATAGACCTCGCTGAGGAGCATGCCGCTGCCTGGCATGGTATGGGCCTCGGTGGTGCCGATCCTGCCGCCGCCACCCCGCCGCGAAGGCGTGGCCGAAGTGCTGCTGAGCGTCGGGATGCCGCCGGTGGCCACTGGCGCGACGGGTGCCAGGGCCATCAGCTGCGCCGCCGGCTTCCCTTCGTCGTAATCATCCAGCACCACCTTGAAGGGAACGAGATCCACGGCCTCCCGCCAGTGCCAGATGATGTCGTCCAGATAACGGAAATCCTTCAGGTTCAGATGGGTCTCCACCGTATCGGGACTGGCGGCCGGATGGCTCGCCACGGTATCGACAAGCACGAGGTCATGCCGGCCCTCGGCATGCTCGAAGTAGTAGTAGATCCCGTCCTGCTGCATCAGCCGGGTGACGAAATCCAGATCCGTCTCGTCATACTGCACGCAATACTCGCGTCGCGGCAGGCGCCCGTTGGTGCGGTCTTTGAAACCGCCACGATGTTCGCGAAAGATGGTGGTGACGATCTGCAGGCTGGTCTTGTTCTGGAAGATCCGGCTGTTGCGGCGATGGGCCAGCCCCGCCAGCCAGGGGCGGATCTCGACCGCGTAATGTGGCTGCCGCGTTTCGTCCAGCCCGAGATATTCCAGCCGTGTGACGATCCCGTGCAGGAAACGGGTGCCGTCGTCCTGTAGTTTGAAGCCGACCGTGATCTCCTGTCCGGGCACGCGAGCGAAGTTGCGGATCGGGTCACGGCTGGCGATCTTCGCCTCGTAACGGAAAGGCTCGCCCAGGCGCTCGCTGCCCTTCAGCCAACGAAGCCTGACGTCATGGAGCGCGAAGGCGGCTGAGGTGATGGCGGCGAAGCGGTTGTCGCGCAGCAACGAGGCGATGGGGGGCGCCTGCGGCGCATCGGCGAAAGACATAGGCCCGCTCCCCGCGCTGCTTCAGGCCACCGCGGCCTGGGACGCGGCCTCGCCGAAGTCATAGGCGACCTCGCCGTGCCGCACATCGAGCCGCACGGCGCCCGGTGCATGGCTCGTGCCCTGATGCGTCAGGATGTGCCGGCTGATCGTGGGCAGTACCGTGCCAGTCAGGATGGCGTCGATCATCCGCCCGCCGCTGTCCACCTGCCGTGCGCGCGCGGCGATCAGCGCCACCACCCCGTCGCTATAGGTGAAGGGCAAATCATGCGCCTGCATCATCCGCTCGGCGATACGGCCAAGCTGCAGGCGGACGACCCGCTCCAGTACGGCGTCGCTCAGAGGGTAGTATGGCAGCACCACCATCCGTCCCAGCAGCGCCGGGGGGAAGACCTGACGCAGCGGCCGGTGCAGCGCCGCTTCCAGCGCCGCGGCCTCGGGCTGCGCCGGGCTGGCGCCCTCCCCCTGCGGCCGGCAGAGGCGGGTGATCTCTTCGCTGCCTATATTGGAGGTCAGCAGGATGAGCGTGTTGCGGAAGTCGATACGCCGTCCCTCGCCATCCTCCATCACGCCCTTGTCGAAGACCTGGAAGAACAGCTTGTGGACGTCGGGATGCGCCTTCTCGACCTCGTCGAGCAGGATGACGGCATGGGGACGGCGGCGCACCGCCTCGGTCAGCACGCCGCCCTGGCCGTGCCCGACATAGCCCGGCGGCGCCCCCTTCAACGAGGAGACGGTATGCGCCTCCTGGAACTCGCTCATGTTGATGGTGATGAGGTTACTCTCGCCGCCCACCAGCGCTTCGGCCAATGCCAGCGCGGTCTCGGTCTTGCCAACTCCGGAGGGGCCGCAGAGCAGGAAGACGCCGATCGGCTTGGCCGGGTCCTCCAGCCCCGCCCGGCTGGTCTGCACCCGCCGCGCGATGGCCTCCAGCGCCTGATCCTGTCCGATCACCCGGGCGGAGAGCATCGCCGGGAGAGACAGCAGGGTCGCTGCTTCATCCTTCAGGAGCCGGCCCGTGGGAATGCCGGTCCAGTCCTGCACGATGGCTGCGACGGCCTGCCGGTCCACCCGGTCCAGGACCAGGGGCGGCGCATCCGCGCTGCCGGGCGGAGGTGGCGCGTCGGACGCCTCGCCCGCGCGCCGGGCGGCGCGGGCCCGACGCAGGCACCCCACCCGCTCCAGGTCCCGCTGCCAGCATGCTTCCAGGCGCGCCAGTTCGGCGCGAGCCGTGGTGATCGCCGCCTCCACCTCGTCGCGGCGCTGGCGCCTGCCGGTGCCTTCCGCCTCCTCCCGCGCCAGGATCTCCTGCTCCAGCCCGAGCGCATCCAGTTGCCGCTGCTGGTGCGCCACCGGGTCAGGCCGCGCGTGCTGACTGTTGGCGACGCGGGCGCAGGCGGTGTCGAGCAGGCTGAGCGCCTTGTCCGGCAACTGCCTGGCGGGAATATAGCGGCGGGACAGGATGACAGCGGCCTCCACCGCCTCGTCCAGGATCTCCACCTCATGGTGGCGCTCCAGGGACGCCACCATCCGCCGCATCATGGTCATGGCCAGTGCGTTGTCGGGCTCGGCGACCGGAATCGGCTGGAAGCGCCGGCTCAGCGCCGCATCCTGCTCGATATGACGCCGGTACTCGGCCCAGGTGGTGGCGCCGATGGTCCGCAGCGCACCCCGCGCCAGGGCAGGCTTCAGCAGGTTGGCGGCATCGCCCGTGCCTTCCTGCCCGCCGGCGCCCACAAGCATGTGGAGTTCGTCCATGAAAAGGATCACCGGGCGCGGCGCTGCCTGCACCGCCTCCACCAGCTTGCTCAACCGCTGTTCGAATTCACCTTTCACGCCAGCGCCGGCCTGGAGCAGGCTGATATCGAGCGCCAGCAGCGACACGTCCCGTAGCGACGGTGGCACCTCCCCGGCCGCGATCTTCAACGCCAGCCCTTCGACAACCGCGGTCTTGCCCACGCCGGCCTCGCCGGTCAGCACCGGGTTGTTCTGCCGCCGCCGCATCAGCACGTCGATCAGCCGGCGCATCTCCGCGTCCCGCCCGATCACCGGGTCAAGCTTGCCGGCCCGCGCACTCTCCGTCAGATCCACGGTGTAGCGCGCCAGCACTTCCGCCTGGGCGCCGCTGGCTTGTGGCACGGCGACCGGACCTGCCGCGTCTACCTCTGGCGAGCCCTGGAGGATGCGGTCGAATTCATCGCGCAGCCGCTCCGGCCGCAGCTTGCTGAATTCGGCGGAGATACCGAGCAGGACATGCGACAGCGCGCGGCTGGAAAGGCAGGCTTCCAGCAGATGGCCCGACCGGATTTGCCCGGCCCCATGCGCCAGGCTGGCGACGAGCCACGCCTCCTGGGCCGCGACCTCGACATGCTCGGAAAGGTCGGAGACGAAGGTGGCGCCGCGCGGCAGCCGGTCCAGCGCCCGTGTCACGTCATGGCCAAGGCGCCCCGCATCCACTTCGTATGCCGCCAGGATGCGCCGGATATCCGAATCCGGCAGTTCCATGAGCTGCTGCAGCCAGTGGACCAGTTCCACATAGCTGTGTCCCAGAAGCTTGCAATGGGCGGTCGCTGCCTCCAGGCTGCGGAAGCAGGTGGGGTTGAGCCTGCCGAAAAGGCTCTGACGGCTGATGCCTGTCATGGGGAGCTCCAGGATGTGGCGGCCTGCGCATTCGCTGCGCGAGAGGGCGCGTCCGCCGGCATGGTCGTGAGGTCATCGGCATGGCCGGGTGAACGCCGCCGCCCCAGCCAGCCGGTCCAGCCGAGGCGCCCGGCCTGGCCCAGCCGCAGCTGCGGCACCTCATCCCGGTGCAGGACCAGGTTGACCTCCCAGGCCAGCTCGTCACCGAGATAGTTGCGGATGATCCGCCCCAGCAGCGAGAGGCCCGGCGCACCCGGGAGCAGGCGCTCATAGGCACTGAGGCTCAGTGGCCCGGCGATGACGCGGAAGCGGTGGTGATGGACCTTCAGCCGCGCGCCGACCATGGCCGTGCTGCCGAGCCGCCCATTCTGCGGGTTGCGGCCAAGCTGGCAGAGCGCCTCCCTCGGCAGCTGGACCCATTGCGGCGCGAATTCACGAAGGCGCACGGGAGCGGAGAAGAAGTCGCCCAGGATCGCTTCCAGTCCCTCGGCATTGCGGGCGTGGCTGGCAAGGCGGCCGGTGAAGTGCAACTTGACGAGGTCGGGCATCGCGTCCCGCCCGCGCAGCGAGGGCATGCCGAAGCCCGCCAGCGCGCCGAGCTGGGTGGCGAAGCGGTCCTCCCCCGGACGGTCATGGCTGACCGTCGGCTCGCTCTCCGCCCAGGCGCGGAAGAACAACGAGGCCATGCGGTGGTGGAAGATATCGGCGAAGCGCGCCAGCGTATGATCGCCGGCATGGTGCATCCGCGAGAAGACATATTCGGTGAGGTGCGTCGGCAGAGGGCCATTCGGCCCGAACATGCCGAAGCCATAGGTGAGCAGCCGCGCAGGCCCATCCGGCTCGGCCAGTTCAAGCGCGGCGATGGCACGTGGGGCGAAGGCCAGGGTCGGCTGCTGGCCAATTCGGATGACGTCCCGTGCCGGGCGCGCCGACTCGCCGAGCCGCGGCCGGTCCGGGCATTGCGCGTCGATGCGGCGCAGCGCCTGGAACAGGTCGGAGCCTTCCGGCTCCGCCGCCAGCGCCTCCAGCACGGCGCGAAGGCTATCTGCCATCAGACGATGGCCCGCAGGCCGAGCATCATCGGCCAGCGGCGGATCTCGCCGCGCTGCAGGCTGGCCAGAACCGTCTCGGTGAAGGAATTGACGGAGACGTATTTGGCGAAGAAGTGGCTGAGAACGGAACCGAGCGGAAAGATGCCAAGACCCTCGAAAGCCGCCTCATCCAGCGTCACCGTGATTTCCACACCACGCGCCACCGCGCTCTGCCCACGTCCCGGCAGCCGCCGGACCACCGGACGGGAGCGGATGGAGCGGATGCCGTCGATCTGCCGCAGCGCCGCGACATCCTCCGCATCCACATACAGGCGCAGCAGCTCCCTCAGGGCCTCGGCACCCTGGGCCTCTTCCTCGTCCGAGCCGGTGATCGAGAGATAGTTCAGGGAGAGATGGCTGACGAGCTTCCAGCCGACATCCCCCTGGGCGGGCGAGGGAAGCGGCCGGCTCGGCACGCCGATGCAGCGGACGGCGGTAACCGGGGCCCCGATCTCCAGCGTGAAGTCCGTCTCGTCCCGGCCTGGCTGCAGGAGCAGCGGCAGGTCGCGGTTGGAGCAGAGGCAGCGGATGGCGAGATGCCGGATCGTATCAGGATAAGGGGCCGCCGAGCTGTCCACCAAGGAGACGAAAGCCTCGCTGCCGATATAGCCGCTCCGCGAGCCGTTGAGGCGCTGCTGCTCCGAGAGCATCCGCTGCTCCCGGCGCAGCGTGTAGTAACTCTGATGGGTCCCGCGCCGGCCGTGCTCCCGGAGATTGTAGAAGGGGCGGAACTCCACCGGCTCCGTTGCTTCACCTTCACCGACTCCCTCCATGTCCAGGATCGAGTGCAGCTCCAGGTCAAGCCCGCGCAGCCGGTCCAGCACCACATGATGCTCATAGTGGCGGTCGCTCAGCTGGATGCGGTCCGCTTGCCTTTCGAACAGATTGATCGCTGGCGTGGCGAAGAGAGCGAAATTCTGCGGCCCTAGTTGCCGCTCCAGCCGCGGCTCCGCCCGGCGGAACACGAAGATGATCTCCATCTCATCGCCGGAGGAACGCGCAACCGAGTCGGCGAGCCCGCTCAGTTCGACAAAGAGACCGCGCTGCGGCAGTGAAAAATACTCCTGCAGCAGGCGATAGCCGTCGAAGGAGCGCGGCACCTGTGGCAGGAGTGCCGCCTCAGGCTCCAGGCCAACCTGGCGCAGCGCGGCCGGCGCGATCCTCTCCTGCCAGGGGAAGGGCCGCTCCGTCGGGCGCGCCACGATGTCAATGCAGTCCGTCAGCAAATGCTCGGCCGTGGCCGCGCCGATGCCGCCAGCCCCCAGGCAATGCAGCGTCAGCACACGCAAAGCCAGACGATCGAAGCTGACGCCGTTGGTCGTCTTCAGACGGACACGAAGCGCCGCGCGCGCCGCACCGTCTGGCAGGGCCAGAGCGGATACCTGGCTAGGCACGGCGTAGTAATCCACATGGCTGATCGTGAGTGGCCAGATCCGCACATCCTGCGCGGTGCGGAACTCGCAATGCGTCATCGTGCCTGGAGCCAGCTGGCTGAACAACCGTGTTCCACGCGGGATGAGGAAACCCTTGTCCAGCCGCCCCGCCTGCGGGTCCGGCATGAAACGCAGCATGGCCATGGATGGCACCGGGGCCAGGAAGTGCGGATAGACCTGTTCCAGGAGATGCTGCGTGAAGGCCGGAAAGCGTGCCTGCAGCTTGTGCTGAACCCGCGCCGCCATGAAGGCGAAGGACTCGATCAGCCGCTCCACATAGGGGTCCGCGACCTCGTCGCCCTCCATTCCAAGTCTGCCGGCGATCTTGGGAAAGGCCCGGGCGAACTCCGCACCCATGTCCCGCATGTAAGCCAGCTCGTCATTGTAAAGCCGCAGGAACTGCCGGTCCATCAGAGGCTCTCAGCCCGCGCTTCCACAACGCGGATCGCATCCAGCTCCTGGTCAAGCTCAGTACGCATGATCATCCGCAGCGGCACGGGCTCTGCCCAAAGGTCCGCCTCGATGCGGAAATGCAGCGAGCCGGGACGTCGCCCTTGATCCAGAGCTTCGACATGCAGGCTGCCGGGCAGAAGTCTCGGCTCGAAACGCCGCAGGCTGGTCACGATCATCTGCCGAAGCAAATTGAGATCCACGCCTTCCATGCTATGGCCATGCAACGTCGCAACCCCATAGTTCAACGTGCTGGCGGCGATCTGCGGGAAGGCCCGCAGATCCACCACTGAATCCAAGTGGCTCGTGTTGAGCAACCATGTCACGTCCCGCAGAATGGCTTCCCTCAGGCGGCGCACGGAAAGAACACGTTCGCTACCGCTATCCGTTGCATGTTGCGGATGCAGGTCGGTAAGACGATCGAGCAAAGACGGTTGCACCAGATCCTGGTTGAAGGACTGAATCATCACCATCTTCCTGCGGAGAATGCCAGAGCTCTTCCAGAGTATTCGTACTGCAGACGGGATTTACGTCAGCTGGTCAAAGCTAGATGAGTTGGCAATCTGGTTCCAGACTCCCTCTTTCGGAGTCCCCATCGTGCCCGTCTGGTCCTGCTTGCTATAACTGACTTTGCAGGCGCCGAACCGGAAGGTCACTGTCTCCTCCGGAACCGGATCGCTGTAGGACCACTCAACCTTCTCGACTGCCATCATGTTGAACGTCCATTGCAGAAACAGGTTTGAAGTCGCTGTATTCGTGTCGGCGCCACTGGCACGGAAGAGCTTCAGTTCGACTGCATTGAAATGACAGCCGCGTCCACAGGCCACATAAAGGTGTGGCGAGGAAGTATCTACCTTCTTCTTGATAGTAAAGACTTCAAACTCCGCCTTCCCGGCACCAGCGCCACTCGTATGCGGGCCGATATGAAGCTTATTCTCCAACGAGAAGCTCCATTCATCGGCAAGTGTAATGCCGTTAGGAATGATGAGGGATTCACCTTGAGGATGAACGCTATCCTTAGATGGCCTGGTGAAGTGGAGAACAGCATCAAATGCCATGGTAATCCTCTAGAATGAATAAAGTTAAAGCAGGAATTCCCGCTCAGATCTGTGGCGCGGACGGCAGGCGCGAAACAAGCCGCAGCGAGACGGAAAGCCCCTCCAGTTGGTAGTGAGGCCGAAGGAAGAAGCTGGCATTGTAGTAGCCGGGATTATCTTCCACTTCTTCGACCTTCACCTCGGCCGAGACGAGCGGCTTCTGCGCTTTGCTGTCCTCGCTGGCAAGTTCCGGTGAAGCAAGGATGTAGTTCTTGATCCACAGGTTGAGCCACTGCTCCACCTCGGCACGCTCCTTGAAGCTGCCAATCTTGTCCCGAACCATGCATTTTAGGTAATGCGCAAAACGGCATACGGCGAAGATATAGGGAAGACGCGCACTCAACTCGGCATTCGCCGTGGCATCGGGGTCGGTGTATCGGGCCGGTTTACTGACGGTCTGCGCGCCAATGAACACCGCGGCATCAGTGTTCTTGCGATGCAGCAGTGGCAGAAGACCGTTCTTCGACAGTTCAGCCTCTCGACGGTCACTAATGGCGATCTCGGTCGGGCACTTCAGGTCGACACCGCCGTCGTCGCTCGGGAAGGTATGCACCGGCAGTCCCTCGACCATTCCGCCGGATTCCATGCCACGGATGCGCGAGAACCAGCCATAGTGCTTGAAGGAGCGTGTGATGTTTGCGCCCATGGCATACGCGGCATTGGTCCAGAGGTACTTACTGCTGTCGGTGCCGTCCGCATCCTCCTCGAAGGCGAAGGCGTCGACGGGATTGGTGGCCGCGCCGTATGGCAGACGCCCTAGTGTCCGCGGCAGGGCAAGGGCAACGTAGCGGGCATTCTCGCTCTCGCGGAAGGAACGCCACGCCGCATGCTCCGGGGTGGTGAAGATCTTGGTGATGTCACGGGGATTCGCCAGTTCCTGCCAGCTGTCCATCCGCAGCAGATGCGGTGAGGCCGCCGATATGAAAGGCGCGTGGCTGGCGGCGGCGATCTGCCCGATGGCGGCCAGAAGTTCAACATCCGGAGGCGTATGGTCGAAGGAATAGTCCCCGATCAGGCAGCCATAAGGCTCACCGCCGATCTGGCCATACTCCTCCTCATAGATCTTCTTGAACAAGGGGCTCTGATCCCAGGCAACCCCCTTGTATTTACGCAGCGTCCGCGACAGTTCCCTCTTGGAGATCGGCATGACCCGGATCTTCAATGTCTCGTCCGTCTCCGTATTGAAAACGAGGTGGTGCAGACCGCGCCAAGCAGATTCCAGCGACTGAAACTTCTCATGATGAATGATCTGGTTGATCTGCCTGGTGAGCTTCTGGTCGATGGCGGCGATCATCGACTGGATGGTATCAATCACATCCTCGCCGATCAGCGACGTCTCATGCAACGCCTGCTGCGCCAGGGTGCGCACGGCGCGTTCCACGGCATTCCGCGCCTGCTCCGAGTGTGGGCGGAACTCCCGTTGCAGCAGGACCGAGAAATCGTCAGCCGCGATCATGTTGTCGCGCGCCGTGGATTTGCTGCTGGCCGAGGTCAGGCTCATGCTCCTTCCTCCGCGCCCGGCGAGCCGCCCACCGGATCTTCCTTCCGCGGCGCCTTCCCCAGGACTTCAAGCAGCGCAGGATTGGCCAGCAGCCGGCCCAGCAGCTCCTCGGCGCCACTCTTGCCGTCCATGTAGGTCAGCAGGTTGGCCAGCTGCGTCCTGACCTCCAGCAGTTGCGCCAGACTATCCACCTTGCCGGCCACCGCCGCTGGTGAGAAGTCCTCCATGCTCTCGAAGGTCAGGTCGACCGGAAGCTCACCCTCGCCGGTCAGGGTATTAGGCACGCGCATGGCAACGCGCGGCTTCATCGACTGCATACGCGCGTCGAAGTTATCGACATCGATCTCGAGCATCTTGCGATCGGACACCGGAGGCGGCGGTTCCACCGGATCGCCTGCCAGATCCGCCATCACCCCCACCACGAAGGGTAGTTGCACCTTCTTCTCGGAGCCGTACAGCTCGACATCATATTCGATCTGCACGCGCGGGGCGCGGTTGCGCGCGATGAATTTCTGGCTGCTGGAACTGCTCATTGCGGCCATCCTTCTGGTATGATCGCGCCGGTGCGGCGCATGTTGGGGGTAGTGCCTGGCGTCATCACGGCGTTTCCGCCATGCCGGCGATACTGCGGAACTGCGCGGCACCCTGAGGGGCCAGATCCAGCAGCAGGCTCATGAAATCCTTCGATACCAGCCGCCGCGCCCGCTCCAGCAACAGCGGCACCGGACTGCCGGGCTCATGCGCGGCATACCACTGGCAGATCCGGTCGATACTGCGGATGACATCCTGCCGGCTACGGATCTCGCCGCCTGGCAGGGCGGCCTCGGGCAGCGTGACAGGCGCGGCTTCCGTGGCTTCGGGCAGGTCCTGCTGTTGCGCGTCCAGCAGCTCCTGCATCTGCTCCAGCAAGTTGAGCAGCGGGTCCATCCGGGTTGCCTCGCTTGCCTCCACCCTGGCGCGGACAGCCTTGCCCAGCGCGGTAGTCACCAAGTGGCAGGACCGCAGATGGTTTCTGATGTCGCGCAGCGCCTGTGGGTCCGTATCCTGGAAGGCACGCGACAGGTCGTCCGATCCTGTTCTGGCGCGCTGCGCCTCAACCCAGTCACGGAATGTCACGGTGCCAAACAGGCGCGACCGCGCCAGCGGCACCCGCCGGATATCCGCCAGAAAGCCGTCGCTGTCGCACAGATTCGCCAGCGTATTCACCCGGACCGTCTGGTCGTCACTGTCCTCAGCATCGGGGCGCGGGTGGACGGCGTCCCAGAATTGCGTGACGTAACCCAGCAGCAGCGTCAGGCCTTCATGAAGACCTGCGAATCCGGAACGGTTCAGCGCCGCGCGCGCCAGCATCACCCCGATCCGCAGGTCCTTGCTGCGCGCAGCCAGTTCCTGTCCGGTCCTCGCCACCTCGTCCCAGTCCGGCGCCTCGGGTGCATCGACGGTACCCCCGCCCTGTGCGGCAATTTCCAGCGCCATGAACTGCAGGTCGTAATCAAGCGCCTCACCGCAGGGATCTTCCCCGGCCACAGGCATCAGCAACTGCTCCGTGTCCAACACGTTCATGACGCCAGGCCCCTGGTTCACTGTCGGTCCGCTGGTTTCGACGCGAGGCAGAGTGTCCCCGCTGCCTCGATCCGCCCAATGCACGGTTGGTATGCGACCATTCCAGGCGGCGCGGTTCCGCCGGCGCATGCCGTGATGCCAACAGCGCATGATGCCACCCGTCTCTTTGCCGCCACACTGCTCCAGGCCAGCTGCTGTCCAGTTCAGCCAGCGGCGGGCAATGGGCGCAGACGGAGCGGCGCAGAATGTCGTGGGACAATAGGGTG
The DNA here is from genome assembly GCF_017654485.1 of Roseomonas marmotae. Classification (NCBI taxonomy): domain Bacteria; kingdom Pseudomonadati; phylum Pseudomonadota; class Alphaproteobacteria; order Acetobacterales; family Roseomonadaceae; genus Roseomonas; species Roseomonas marmotae. Next base: position 2,859,150 of record NZ_CP061091.1, read on the forward strand.
GTCTGGTCGGAGGGGCTCTTTCTCCGCCCCCAGCATTTCCAGCAGAACGACCGTTACGTTGAAAAGCTGGTACGAAGCCGCACCGCCGCGTTGCGTGGCTATGGCTGGGGCTTCACCGAGTTACGGTTGAACCGGGAGATGCTGTCGCTCGGCCGGATCGCCGTCGAAAGCGCCAGCGGCGTTCTGGAGGATGGCACGCCCTTCAGCATTCCCGAGGACGCGGACCCGCCCGCCCCCTTCGCGGTACCGGAACAGCTGCGGGACAGCGTGGTCTATCTGGCGCTGCCGCTCTCGCAGGCCGGCGCGATCGATACCGATGCTCGCAGCCATGCCGATGTGCCGGTGCGTCATGGTGTCGCCGAGCGGATGCTGACTGACATCAATGCCGGCGAGCGTGAAGGCGCCGCCATTGAGGTTGCCCGCCACAACTTCCGGCTGCTGCCGCAGGAGGCCGACCGCGCCGGCTTCACCTGCCTCCCTGTGACGCGGCTGGTGGAGTTGCGGGGAGACCGGCAGGCGGTACTGGACGAGGCGTATATCCCGCCGATGCTGGATTGCGCCGCTTCCTGCGTCCTGTCCAACATTATCACTGAGGTCACCGGCCTGCTGCGACACCGGGCGGAGGCACTGGCCGCGCGCGTGGCGCAATCCGGCACGCGCGGCGTGGCGGAAATCGCCGATTTCCTGCTCCTGCAGGCCATCAACCGTCAAGAACCGCGCTTCACGCATCTCGGCGCCTCGGCCCTGGTGCATCCGGAGACGTTGTTCGCCCTCTCGGCCGAACTGGCCGGCGAACTGGCGACCTTCGCGCGGGCAGAGAAGAGGCCGCCGCCCTTCGAGCCCTACCGCCATGATGACCTGGCGCGCAGCTTCCAGCCGCTGCTGCGGTCCATCCGGGCGTCGCTCAGCATGGTGCTGGAGCAGTCGGCGGTGCCGATCCCGCTCCGGCAGCACAAATACGGCGTGCATGTCGCGGAAGTGGCCGACCGCACCCTTTATGCAAGCGCCGCCTTCGTGCTGGCGGTGCGGGCGGATGTGCGGGCAGAGCGGCTGCGGCGGGAGCTGCCGTCACAGATCAAGATCGGCCCGGCGGAGAAGCTGAAGGAGCTGGTCAATGTGGCGCTGCCGGGCATCGGCATCACGGCGCTTCCTGTGGCGCCGCGCCAGATTCCCTTCCACGTGGGCGTCACCTATTTCGAGATAGACCAGCAAAGCCCGCTATGGCGGGAGATGCGAACCGCGAGCGCGCTGGCGCTGCATGTGGCCGGCGAGTTCCCCAATCTGGAGATGGCGCTATGGGCCATCCGGGGGCAGTGACCATGGGCCTGGTGCTGCGCGTGGAAGGCACAGGCGAGCCGCCGGGACTGTTCGAGGCGGGGGGCGGCGTGACCATCGGCCGGGGCGTCGAGAACGACCTGGTGCTGCCGGATGAGAGTCGGACGATCTCTAAGTGCCATTGTGAGCTGGCGCTGCTGGACGGCTCCTTCCGGCTGATCGACCACAGCCGGAACGGCACCTTCCTCAATGGCGCGGCAGAGCCGGTCGGACCTGCTGCCCCGGTGCCGGTAGGGCCTGGAGATGTCATCCGGCTGGGGCAGGTCACAATCACCGTGGTTGCCACCGGGGCAGAGCTGGCGCCGCCACCCGCTCCCCCGGACGGATGGGATGAGGCGCCCGAGCCCCTCGCGCTGGCGGAGCCCGAGGAGCCTTCCGCACTCTTCCCCCCCGCCCGCCCCGCCACGCTGCCACCGGTGGAGCCCGCGGCCTTCGCTGATCACGTGCCGGCCGAGGTCGGCCTTTTCGTGCAGCCCCGCGTCATGGGCGAGGCCATCCCAGATGACTGGGATCTCGTCGGAGAGCTGCGCGCCTGGTCGCCCCCGCCAGCACCGGAGGAGGCGGAGGCACCCGCGCCGCCCGATCCGGCACCCGTTCCAGCACCGCAGCCGGCCCGGGAGCCCGGCCAGGAACAGGCCGCCGTGGCTGCCTTCCTGGCGGCCTGCGGCCTTGAGCCGCGCCAGGTCACTGATCCTGCGGCTTTGATGGCGCGGGCCGGCCGTCTGCTGGCCTGCATGGTGGCGGAGATGCACGCGCTGATGGCGATCCGCAGCCTAGCGAAGCAGGAATTCGGGCTGGAGCGCACGATGATCGGCCGCTCCGACAACAATCCGCTCAAATTCGCTGCCGAACCACGCGAGGCGCTGCCATTGCTGCTGGCTCCGGATGCGCCCGGTTTCCTGGATGGGGAGGACGCCGTGCGGCAGGGTTTCGAGGGCATCCGGTCGCATCAACTCGCACTGCTTTCCAGCATGCAGACCGCGCTGGGCAGTCTCTGCGACCGGCTGGCGCCGGAGGCGATCGTGGCGTCCCCGCCTCTCTGGGCCAGACCCCTGCCCTTCGCGCGAGATGCCGCCCGCTGGGCCGCCTACCAGCAGGTTTATCAACAGGTCGTCTCCGGCCTGGACGGGGATATGCTCGCCCTCCTCGGCACCGATCCGGTGCGGGCCCCTGGCGACGCTGCGGCCGGAAACAGCCCGTCGCGGGAGGGAAGTGGCCATGCCGGATGATGAGACCATCATCACGCCCGGCATCATGCCTGAGCCCGCCACGGCTGCGGCCACGCTGCTGAACCCCGGCGGTCGCCTGCGGCCGGTCCCGGCCAGGGCCGATCCATTCTGGAACGACATCTCGCCCGGCCGGCTCTGCCCGCTGGTGGTCGCTGCGGCGCCACTCCTGACGCTCTGCGTGCAGTTGCGGCAGAGTCTGGGCCATGCCGACGTCGACGGCCTGCGCGACCGGGTGCTGGCGGAGATCGAGGCCTTCGAGCGCCGTATCGTGCCGCTGGGCCTGGCGCCACGCTCTGTCCGCGCCGCCCGCTACGCGCTCTCCGCCACCATCGATGATGTCGTGCTGAACACTCCCTGGGGCAGCCGCAGCCTCTGGACCCGCCGCGGCATCGTCAGCACCCTGTTCAGCGAGACCTGGGGCGGCGACCGCTTCTTCGATCTGTTGGCGCAGCTGAAGCGCGAGCCCGCCCTGCATGTCGACCTGCTGGAGCTGCTCTACTGCTGCCTCAGCCTCGGCTTCGAGGGCCGGCTGCGGCTGAGCCCGCGGGGTGCCACGGAACTGGCGGCGCTGCGGGAGGATCTCCACGGGCTGATCCGCGCCGCGCGCGGTAGCTTCGAGCGCGACCTCTCCCCACGCTGGCGCGGCGTGGCGGCCGAGCGCCGGCTGGGCGCGGCGGTGCCGGGCTGGCTGGTGGTCGTGGTCACGCTGGGCGGCCTGGCACTGCTGCACGGCGGCCTGCTGCTGGCGCTGAACGCGCGATCCGACATCGCCTTTGCCGAACTGGGCAACCTGCCGCCGCGTGGCGCCATCGGCCTTTCCCGCGTCGCCCCGCCGCCACCGCCCCCGCCGCCACGTGACAGCGCCGCGATCCGCAGCTTCCTGGAGCCGGAGATCCGCGAAGGCCTCGTCACCGTCACGGAGACGGCGCAGAACATCGCCGTGACCATCCGTGGCGCCGGCATCTTCGCCTCCGCCAGGGCCACGGTGGAGGCGGATTTCGTCCCGCTGTTCGAGCGCATCGGCGAGGCTCTGAACGACCAGCCCGGCGATGTCCTGATCACCGGCCATACGGACTCGGCGCCGATCCGCTCCGTCGCCTTTCCCTCTAACTTCCAGCTCTCCCTGGCGCGGGCCCAGGCAGCCGCCCGGATCACCGGCAGCCACATGCAGCGGCCTGACCGCCTGCGTGTCGAAGGCCGTGGAGCCGCCGAGCCAGTCGCCCCGAACGAGACTGAGGAAGGGCGGCGGCAGAACCGGCGGATTGAATTCCTGATCAACAAGCCAGTCTGAGTTCCGGGGCGCAGATGCAGAACCTGAAAACCACCCTGCTACCGAAGCTGTCCTTTATCCTGCTCGGCATGGCGGTTCTGGCCGCGTTGATCCTGGTCTGGGGTCCGGCAGTGAGCATCTGGGGCACGGCCCCGCTTGAGAGCGTGGCAGGCCGGGTCGTGGCGGTATCGCTGCTGCCGGTGGGCCTGAGCGCCATCCTGATGGTACGGCAGCAGATCAATTTCGCCGTTCAGAACCGCATCACCGACGCACTGGGTGGGCTGGGTCAGGCCGGCAAGGCCGTACCGGCGGAGGATGCCGCCGTGCGGCAGGAGATGCAGCTCGTCACCCAGCGTTTCCGGGCGGCGCTGCAGGTCCTGCGCAAGCGGCGTTTCGCCGGCGCCGGGGGGCGGCGCTGGCTCTACCAGCTGCCCTGGTACGTGGTGATCGGCCCGCCCGGCTCAGGCAAGACCACCGCCATCACCGAATCCGGCCTGACCTTCCCGCTGGCGGGGCATTTCGGCAAGGCGGCGCTGAATGGCATCGGCGGTACGCGCAACTGCGACTGGTGGTTCACCGACGATGCCGTGCTGATCGACACCGCCGGCCGCTACATGACGCAGGACAGCGCCGCCGATCAGGACAAGGCGGCGTGGCTGGGCTTCCTGCGCCTGCTGCGCCGCCACCGCCGCCGCCAGCCCCTCAACGGCATCATCGTCGCCATCGGCATCGACGCCCTGACCGCCGCGCCGGAGGCACTGCGGCAGGAGCATGCACGCCGCGTCCGGCAGCGTATCAGCGAGGTCTACGGCGAACTGGGGCTGCGGCTGCCGATCTATGTACTGCTGACCAAGTTCGACCTCGTCGCCGGTTTCGTGGAATTCTTTGACGACCTTGGTCAGGAAGGTCGCGGCGCCGTCTGGGGCATCACCTTCCCGCATGAGGAGCCGGAGCCTGAGGACGGTCGCGTCGCCGATTTCGGCAGCGAGTTCGACGCGCTGGTGCGGCGGCTGGACGAGCGGCTGCCAGAGCGCCTGCAACGCGAGGGCGACATGCAGCGCCGGGCCATGATGTTTGGCTTTCCGCAGCAGGTCGCGAGCCTCCGGGGGCTGGTGCAGCAGTTCCTGTCGGAAACCTTCGCCCCCAATTCCTTTGAGGATCCGTTGCTGCTGCGTGGCGTCTACTTCGTCAGCGGCACCCAGGCCGGCACACCACTCGACCGCGTGACGGAGGCCCTGGCCCGCAGCTTCGCCCTCACGAGCCGCCCGCCGGCCGCCTTCGCCGGGCAACGGCGCAGCTACTTCCTGCGCCAGTTGCTGCGAGACGTGATCTTCCCCGAAGCCGGGCTGGTCATGCACAACCCGGCCGCCGCGCGCCGCCAGGCCCGGCTGCGGCTGGCGCTGATGGGCGCGGCAGGCCTGCTGCTGATCGCCGGCGGCGCCCTCGAGGCGATGGGCTTCTTCCGCAACGCCCGCCTGGTGGAGGCCGTGCGGACCGAGGCGGCCGGCTTCACCACCCAGGCGCAGGCCCTGACGCTGGAACGGGTGGACAGCGACGATCCGCGTCCGGTGCTGCCGCTGCTGGCGCGGCTGCGCGGCCTTTCGGTGGGGCTGGCCCGGGATGCGGGGGCCGGGGGCGGGCTGCTGCTGGGCCTCGACCAGCATGCCAAGCTGGCCGCCGAGGCCGGGGTGGCCTATCGCCGCGCCCTCAACGCCATCCTGTTGCCACGGCTGCTGCTGCGGCTGGAGGCCGTGCTGACGCGCCAGCAGGATGACCCGGTGGCGCTCCATGAGCCCTTCAAGGTTTATCTGATGCTGGGGCAGCAGGGGCCGCTGCGGCCGCAGGTGGTGCGCGGCTGGATGCTGGCGGATTGGCAGGCGGCCTTCCCGGGCGAGGACCAGGCCGATACCCTCCAGGCGTTGCAGCAGCACCTGGATACGCTGCTTGAAGGCCCGCTGACCAGCATCGGCCTCAATGGACCGCTGATCGAGCAGGTGCGGGCCACGTTGCAGAAGGCCTCGTTGCCCCGGCTGGTATTCAACGGTATTCTCGCCAGCCCCGAGGCGGCGCGGCTGCCCGCGTGGCGTCTGGCGGATTTCGCTGGCCCCGGCGCCGAGGCGGCGCTGCGGAGGCGCTCCGGCCAGCCGCTGGTTGCCGGCATCCCAGGTCTCTTCACCCAGGCCGGCTTCCGCGAGACCTTCCTGCGCCTGCTGCCCGCCATGGCCCAGGCCCAGGCCGAGGACCGCTGGGTGGTCATCCCGCCCCAGGCGGATGCCGACACGGGCCCCGCGGCGCGGGCGGCGACGGTTCGCCAGCTCCGGCAGGATGCCACAGCGATCTACCTGCAGGAATTCAGCCTGCACTGGGACCGGCTGCTCGGCGATATCGCCGTGGTGCCGGTCCGGGATATCGGGGAAGTGCTGCGGGTGCTGAACATCCTGGCCGCGCCGACCTCCCCCATCCGCCTGCTGCTGGCGAGCGTGGCGCGGGAGACGACGCTGGGCCTGCCGCCCGCCGAGCCCGGCACCACGCCGGCGCAGCCCGCCATGCTGCCCGCCGCTGACACGCCGGAGGGTCTCGCTGCCCGCTACACCGCCGAACGCTTCCGGTCGCTGCGGCAACTGGTCGAGGTGCCGCCCGATAGCCAGGCCGGTGCGCAGGCGCCGATCGACGACGCCATCCGCGACCTGGACCGCCTCTACCGCTCCCTCAGCGATCTGCAGGGCGGCACCAGCGATCCCGCCCGGCAAAGCGCCCAGGCTGCTGCCGCCCTCTCCCAGATCGAGCGCCGTGCTGCCGGCCTGCCCCCGCCGATCGACCAGTGGATTCTGGGCATCGGCCGCACCGGCGCCGACTTCTCCGCCAGCGATGCCCGGCAGCAGCTTGGCGAGTTGTGGCGCGCTGGCCCGGGCCAGGCCTGCCAGCGGCTGACCCAGGGGCGCTATCCCTTCATTCCCGGCACGGCGGCCGAGATTCCACTGGGCGACTTCGGGCGGCTGTTCGGCCGTGACGGGTCGATCGACAGTTTCTTCAGCGACAACCTGAAAGGGCTGGTCGAGACCGGCCGCAGCCCCTGGGCGCCGCGGTCCGGCGGCCCAGGTGAACTGCGCCTGTCGCGCCCTGCCCTCGCGCAGTTCGAACGTGCCGCCGCCATCCGCGACAGCCTGTTCCAGGACGGCGGCAGCCGACCTTCCTTCGGCTTCTCGCTGGCGCTGATCCAGGCCGACCCGGCGATCCAGGCGGTCGTCGTGGAACTGGACGGCCGCCGGCTTGAATACCGACCCGGCGATGCCGAGGCCCGGCGGATCCGCTGGCCTGGCGCGGAGGGAAGCGGCGCTGCCGCCATCACCGTTCTGGGGCCGCAGGGGGCGGTCGCGGTCGCCAGCGAGCGCGGCGGCTGGGCGCTCTTCCGCCTGCTCGACCGCGCCGTGCTTCGCTCCCAGGGCCCGGACTCGCTGGAACTGCGGGTCACGGCGGGGCCCCACCAGGCGGCGTTCACGCTGACGACGGATGGCGCGATGAACCCCTTCGTGCGCGGCCTGCTGGCCGGCTTCCGCTGCCCGCAGGCCCTGTGAGCACCCCGGCCATCTCCTGGCCGGCGGCGCCGGCCGGCTATCACGGCAAGGTGCCGGCGCGGTCTGACTTCGTCGGCGCGGGCCTGCCGCCAGCCGTCATCGCTCGCTGGGATGACTGGCTGCAGCAGGCGCTTGCGGCCAGCCAGGCGCGGCTGGGGGCTGCATGGGAGGACCGCTACCGCGCCGCGCCGCTCTGGCGTTTCGCCCTGACCGAAGGCGTCTGCGGCCCGCTGCCGCTGATCGGGGTGCTGATGCCGAGCATGGACGCGGTGGGCCGCTGCTTTCCCCTGATGCTGGGCCGGCAGATCCCTGCCGAGGCCGATCCGCTGGCCCTGCTGGCAGGCAGCGGCGCCTGGTTCGCCGCTGCCGAGGCGCGGGCGCTGCGCGCACTGGATGGCGGCTTCGATCCGCTGCGGCTGGGCGAGCGCCTGCCTTCCCCCGCCGCCGCCCCCTGCATGCTGCCGCCCTGGGAAGCAGGCGGCGCGGGACATTGGCTTCCCTTGCCCGCCCTTTCGGCCGCGCCGGCGGCGCTGGGCGAACCCGCTGGCCCGGTCACGCGCCCTGCTGGCGCGCGCGGCCTCTGGTGCACCGCAGGCGCGCCGCATCTGGCGCCGGGGGTCGCATTGACCCATGGCCTGGTTCCCCCCGCCGCCTTCGCCGCGCTGCTTGACGGCGCCTGGCAGCGCCATGGCTGGTCCGTGGCCGCGCCGGCAGCGCCCGAAGCAGCCGAGTGGGACCGCGACGCCTGAACCCCTGTTCCTCGGCGAAAGGGGGATGCATCCCGCGCCGGTATCCCGGCATGGCAGATCCGCATGCATCGGCCGGGGCGCGGGAGATTAATGGGCGGCAACAGATTCCGCATCGCGCGCAGGAGCTTGACGTCGTGACAAGATGCCGCCTGATGGCCGCCGCCATGGTGCTGGGTTGGTTGCCTCCCATTGCCCACGCCGCCCCGCCGCCGCGCCTGGCGCTGGTGATCGGCAATAGCGCCTATACCGACGCCCCGCCCCTGCCCGCCTGCGCCACCTCCGCCCGGCTGGTGGCGCAGGCGATGGAGGCGCGGGGCTACACGGTGTTCCTGCGCCAGGACCTCAGCCATGGCCAGATGGCCGCCACCTTCCGCGCCTTCTCGCAGGCGCTGGCCCAGGCGCCGGGCGCGGAGGCGGTGGCCTATGTCTGCGCCCGGGCAGTGGCCTTCGAAGGCCGGCCCTTCCTGTTGCCGGTCTCGGCCCGGGTGCAACGGCCATCCGACGCGATCAGCCAGGGCATCCTCCTGGGCCACCTGACCGACGCCCTGGATCAACCGAACGGGGGGGAGGCGCTGATGCTGCTCGATGCCATGCCCGGGCCGGCTGGGGACACGGCCGTCTGGCTGCAGGGGCTTGGCCGGGCCGGTGGCCGGACGACCGCCGCTGTGGCCCTGCCGGCCGCGGCACCCGAAGCCGGTCCCGCGCCTCTGGCCGGCAGCCTCGACGCCACCCTGGCACCGGATGCGGAGATGCCCCTGGCCAGCCTGTCAGTGGCCTTGCGCCAGCATCTCGGTCCACTGTCTGGCCTGACACTGGCCCTGCATCCGCCAACCGATGACCAGCCGGCCCGGACCGCTGCCGGCCCGGCACGGGCCCTGGCCGCCGCTCCGCCCCAAGAGCCGGCACCCGAGCCGGCACCGGCTGAGGAAGCCGTGCCGCCGCCGCCGCCGCCCCCGGAACCGCCGTCCCCGGACGTCGGCAAGCCACAGCGCGAGCTGCCGATCAGCCCCGCGCAGCGCCGCTTCGTACAGGGCGTGTTGCAGCGCCTCGGCTACTACGACGGCCCGCTGGACGGGATTTTCGGGCATCGCGCACGTGTGGCCATCCGCCGCTACCAGCGCGAGGCGGGCGCCGCGCCCACAGGCGTACTGACGCCGGAGCAGGCGCGCCGCCTGCTGGCCACCCAGCCAGCGGAAGCGACCTGATGGGGCTTCGGATGAAGTTCAATCTGGCGATGGGGGTCACTTTCCTGGCCGGGCTGGTGATCGCCGGCCTGCTCTCCTACCGCCTGGCGCAGCGGGACGCGCTGCGCGAGGTGCTGCAGCAGGCCAGCGTCATGGCCGGACAGGCCAGCGTCCTCAGCGACTACACGGCGCGTGAGATCGCGCCGCTGCTGGCGGATCAGTCCCGCCGGCAGTTCCTGCCGCAATCCGTTCCCTTCTGGGCCGCGCATACCAATTTCAGCGCCTTGCAGAAGCTGTTCCCGGACTACAGCGTACGCATGCCGGCGCTCAACCCGACCAACCCGGCCAGCCGGCCCACCGACTGGCAGGCCGAGATCATCACCCTGTTCCGCGCCAATCCGACGCTGCCTGAGCACATCAGCCAGCGTCCCTCGCCTGTCGGGCCGATCCTCTCCGTCTCCCGCCCCATCCGGATTGAGGACCGCGCCTGCCTGGAGTGCCATTCGACGCCGCAAGCAGCGCCGGCGGCCATGGTCGACCTCTATGGCCCCGAGAATGGCTTCGGCTGGAAGCTTGGGGAGACGGTGGGCGCGCAGATCGTCTCCGTTCCCATGCGCGTGGCGCTGGAGCGCGCGGCGCGCACGTTCCAGACCGTGATGCTGGGCCTCTGCCTCGTGTTCCTGATGATGACGGCACTGCTGAACCTGCTGCTGCACTGGATGATCATCCGCCGCGTCCGCCGCATCTCGGCGGCGGCCAACGAGGTCAGCCTGGGCAACATCGCCGCGCCGGAACTGCCGGTCTCCGGACAGGACGAGATCGCCTCCCTCACCGAATCCTTCAACCGCATGCGCCGCAGCTTCGCCAACGCGATGAGGCTGCTGGAAGGGTAAGCAGCCATGGGCGAGATGCCCGCCTGCATCGGCCGCTATCAGGTCCGCGCCCTGCTCGGGCGCGGCGGCATGGGCCTGGTCTACCGGGCGCATGATCCGGTCATCGACCGCGCCGTCGCCATCAAGCTGATCCACCCGGCGCTTCTGGGCGGCCAGGATGGCGACGCCGCCCTGGCGCTCTTCCGGGACGAGGCGCGGGCGGCGGGGCGCTGCATGCATCCCCATATCGTCGGCCTCTTCGACGCCGCGCAACATGAAGGCCAGCCCTTCCTGGTCATGGAATATGTGGAGGGGGAGGACCTGGCGGGCGCGCTTCGGCGGGCAGGCGGGCGGCTTGCCACCGGCACCGCCGTGGCCGTCGCGGTGCAACTGCTGGACGCGTTGCAGGCGGCGCATGGGCAGGGCGTGATCCATCGCGACATCAAGCCCTCCAACGTTCTCCTGGGCCGCGACGGGCGGGCGCGGCTGTCGGATTTCGGTATCGCCCACCTGGCCTCGGCTACCGACGGCCCAGGCACGGCAGGCACGCCGAGCTACATGTCTCCCGAGCAGTGCCGGGGAGAGGCGCCGGATGCGCGCAGCGACCTTTTCTCGGTCGGCGTACTGTTGCAGGAGATGCTGTCCGGGGAACGGCCTTTCGGTTCCGGAACCCCATCCGGCATCATGCAGGCGCTGCTGCACGCGAAACCGCGCGCCCTTCCACCGGCTGGCCCCGACCTGCCGGAGGCCCTGCGTGCCATCATCGCGCGGGTGCTCAGCAAGAGCCGGGAAGCACGCTTCGCATCCGCCGCCGAGATGGCGGCGGCGCTGCGCGAATGCCCTGGCCTGCCGCCGCCGGCGCCATTGCCGGCCGGCGGCTCGGATACCGAGGAGACACGTCTGGCACCCGTCCCGGCGGCCGGTGGCCGGCCAGGGCCGACACCGCTGCCGCAGGGCACGCTGCGCGAATTGCAGCAGGTCCTGACCCGCTATGTCGGCCCGATCGCCGGCTATCTGATACGGGAGGCCTCGCTGCGGGAAAAAGACGGCGATGCCATCTGCGCCAGCCTGGCGCGCGCCATCGAGGGCGGCGACGCCCGCGACCGGTTCAGCCGCGAGGCAGGCGACCTACTGGCTGCGGCCGAACCGGCACCGGCCGCCGCCTGGACCCTGGCCGATCTGGACCAGCTGCGGCAGGCATTGGCACAGCATCTGGGCCCGGTGGCCGGGCTGCTGGTGCGGCGCGGCGCGCAGCAGGCGCCCACCCTGGCGGCGCTGTGGGAGGCAATGGCCCGGCATATCGAGGCGCCGGCGGAACGTAAGGCCTTCCTCCGCCGGCAGCCCGGAGCCTCAGCCTGAACTGCTGGCCGGCAGTAACGATCCGAACAGCTTTTCAGGTACCGCCAGGCCGCGCCGGCTCTGCCTCGCGCAACAGGACAGCCGTCACATTGTCGGGGGCGCCACGGCGCAGCGCCAGGTCCAGCAGCGCCACCACAGGGTCGGGACCGGGCGGCCTCGCCAGGATGGCGGCGATTTCGTCCTCCGCCACCACTCCGGTCAACCCATCGCTGCAGAGCAGGAAGAGGTCCCCTGGTTGTACAGGCTCCCGGATACTCTCCAGTTCAAGCCCCTGCGGCGCACCGACAGCGCGGGTGATGACATGCGCCGCCGGGTGATGCCGGGCCTCCCGCGCCGTCACTAGCCCGGCATCGATGAATGCCTGCACCCGGGAATGGTCGCGGGTGAGTTGCAGCAGGCGATCGCCGCGCAGCCGGTACAGGCGGCTGTCGCCGGCCCAGAGACAGGTGATCAGCCCCATATGGATCAGCGCCACCACCACCGTGCCGCCTACCACCGCCCCGCCGCCCAGTGCCGCCGCAGTGGCCACCAGATCGACATGGGCGGCGGCAAGCTGCCTCTGCACGGCCACCGCTGTGATCGGCACCGGCAGACAGGCCGCAGAGAGGGCATCGACGATGCGCCGGCTGGCGAGGTCCCCGCGCGCATGTCCGCCCATGCCATCCGAGAGCACCCAGAGGCCATCGGCGGAGCGGAGGAGGAAGGCATCCTCATTGTGCCGGCGCACCGCGCCGGCGCTGGAGGCAGCCAAGGCATGATAGGCGGAGGAAAGTGAGATCACGCGGCACCCATCCGGATAATGGTCCCTGATGCCGTCAGCTATGACGGGCGGCACCCCCGGGGCACATGCAAACTCAATATGTCGGCATGCTGGCATGCGTCTGTTTCAGCCGTAACCAAGCAGCCGTCAGATGACATCACGCCTTAACAATCAGGCGGCAAAGACCCGGCCGTGCCTCTCGGGGCGCTGCTTCCAAATGGGGGATCGATGTCTAATACCGCGAGCCGGATCGACCCGGCCAACCGCCTTGCGACGTCCCGTCCGGCCCCGACCAGCGCCGCGCGTGGCGGCGCCGATATCAACCTGGCGGCTTTCGACCTGAACCTGCTCGTGGCGCTGGATGCCCTGCTGGAGTGCCGCAACGTCACCCATGCCGGACAGCGCGTGGGCCTCAGCCAGCCAGCCATGAGCCGATCCCTGGCGCGGCTGCGCGGCATGCTCAAAGACGACCTCCTGGTCCGCAGTTCCGCCGGCCTGGTGCCGACACCACGGGCCGAACGGTTGGCCGAGGCCTTGCCGCCGATCCTGGCGCAGATCCGTGAGCTGCTGGGCAGCCGCAGCTTCCTGCCTGGGGAATGCCGGTCCACGATCACCCTGGCCATGTCCGACCACCAGGCCCTGGTGCTGCTGCCCCGCCTGCTGCCGCGGGCGCGGGAGCGCGCGCCGGATCTGGATGTGGTGGTGGACTCGTCTTTAGCCGGGGCATTGAAGCGGCTGGAGCAGGGGGAGATCGATTTCGCCATCGGCCAGATCCACGACACCCCGTCCGGGACCTATCGGCGCAAGCTGTATTCAGACCGCTTCGCCTGCCTGCTGCGACAGGACCATCCGGCGCTGTCGCAGCCCTGGACGCCGGACAGTTTCGCGGCGCTGCGCCACGCCGTCATCGCCCCCGGTTCCGAGGACGGCTTCGGCAAGATCTATGACAGCCTGGCACGCCTGCAGCTGTCCGGCCGCGACCCTGTCCTGGTGCCGAATGCGATGACGGCGCCGATGATGATCGCTGAAACGGACCTGGTGCTGACGGTGCCGCATCGCGTCGCCACACGCCTGGCCGCGATGCTGCCGCTCCGGGTCATGGAAGTTCCGGTGGAGCTGCCGCCATATGAGGTCTGCCTGATCTGGCACGAAAGGCGCCATCGTGACGCCGAGAACCGCTGGATGCGCGCCGAGATCGCGGCGGCGACGCTCACCGCCATCTGAAAGCGGGCAGGACCCGTTCCGAGCCGTCTGCGCCGTCAGCCGTGTGCTCCCGCCGCGAAGTTTCAAGGTAATTTGTTGCCACTTTCGGATCCATCATGGCCTTCCGCTGAGGTGCGGCATAGCGGCATCCGCCGCCCGTCGATAGGATAGGCGGCAGGATACGCCGCGCCCCCCCGCCATCCTCAGGAGCGGGAGGAAATTTCACCGGCCAGGCCAGCCGCTGACCCACGGAGCGGGCTTCGGGTTGGAGAGGGAAAATGGGATGACCGAGCGATGGACCGCCCGGCCTGGCTGGGTCGCTTTGCGTCATAGCGTATTGATGCTCGGTCTCCTTCTTGCGACGCCGGCGGTGCCGGCTGACCATCCGGAGCAGCAGGCCATCAGGCCCATCCAGCTTCCGGAACTCGACGGACGCAAAGTAGAACTTGGCAGTATGTTGTTCAGAGATGCCCGCCTGTCAGGGACTCACACCCTGTCCTGCAGCTCCTGTCACATGCTCGACCACGGTGGCGCGGATGGCATTGAACGGCCCGTCGGCGCCAGCGGCCGGCGCCATGATTTCAACACCCCGTCGATCTTCAACGCGGCCCTCAATCCCTATATGAACTGGCGCGGAAACCAGCGCGATCTTCAGCGCCAGAGCGAAGCTGTCCTGTTGCATCCAGACCTGATGGATGGCAGCTGGTCAGTGATCCTGCCACGCCTTCAGGTCGATGCCGACTACCAGCGCCGCTTCCGGGCCGCCTATGGACAGGAGCCGCGGCGCGAGGCGATCCTGGACGCGCTTGTGCAGTTCCAGCGTTCCCTCGTCACGCCCGATGCACCATTCGACCGTTACCTGCGGGGGGATGAAGGCGCCATCGGCGAAGCCGCGAAGAAAGGCTTCCTCCTGTTCCGCGACTACGGATGCATCGCCTGTCATCAGGGACGCAATATCGGTGGAAACCTGTTCCAGCGCTTCGGTGTGTTTCCGCCCGCCGAACCAGCCACCGAGGACAGCCAACCCGCCGATCTTGGCCGGTTCCTGCTGACGGGGCGTGAGGAGGACCGCTACCTGTTCCGGGTGCCCAGCCTCCGAAATGTCGCGGAGACGGCGCCCTACTTCCATGACGGCCGGCAGCCGCTGCTCGGAGAGGCCGTGCGGTTGATGGGCCAGCGGCAGCTCGGTCGTGAACTATTGCCGGAGGAGGTCACGCGGATCGTGGCCTTTCTTCAGACGCTGACCGGCACTTATGCCGGAGAGGCGCTGAGGTCCTTGCCGGCCCGTCAGGACCGCTGACCATGCGACGCATGCTTCTGTCATCATTCATCGCGGTTCTGGTGTTATTGACCTTTCTATTGCAGCGGGCCGGAACGCCGGACGAGATCCGGCATGAACGGGTACTCGGTGCCCTGCGCACCATCGACCTGATGAATGCGTCGCTGCAGCGCGATGTCCTGCGCGCACGTGCTGGCCTGCTGTCCGATTATGACCCGCTCTCGGCAATGAGCAGCACGCTGGACCGGCAGGCCGAACTCCTCGCTTCCGAGGTCCCGGAGCTAAGAACCCAGACCGCCGCGCTGCGTTCCGCCCTTGAAGAGCAGAATGACCGGCTGGAACGATTCAAGACCCAGAATGCGCTGGTGCAGAATTCCCGACGGGTGTTCGAACGCGCGGTGCGCGAGATCATTGGCCCCGGCGGTGGAATGGCCGATGGTGCCGCCGAGGTCATCCGCCTGGCTACCAGTGTGCTGCGCCTGACCAGCGACCCGCCGAGTGCGCTGCCGGCAGAGGTGATGACGGCGGCCCGTCACCTCGCCACCCTGCCGGAGGCTGAGCGCTACGCGACGCTGATCGCGCATGCGCGGGTCATCGCCACGGCCCTGCCAGCCGTCAATGCCAGCCTCAAGGCCTTGCAGGAGGGGCCTGTCGTGCAACCGGCACAACAGTTCCACGAGGCATATCTCCAGGCTTACGGCCGGATCTCGGCACGTGCCAGGATGTTCCGGCTGGCGCTGTACAGTGCCGCCATCGCACTGGCTGCATACACTCTCTTTCTTGTCCTGCGCCTGGAACGGCAAGCGCGGCACCTTCGTCAGCAGCTGGCTGTCGAAACACTGGTCGCGAAGACATCCTCTGCCCTGCTGAACCAACCCCAGGGGAAGATCGGCGAATGCATCATCCCAGCTCTCGCCAAGATCGGCGAGCATTTCGGCATTGACCGGGTCCGCATTATCCTCAAGGACGCGCCGGAGGGCGTGAATGGCCATCATGAATGGGCTCGTCAGAATGCCGCCCCTGGCGAAGCAGGGATGGAGCTCATGCAACTTCTCGACAACTGGCCGCTGGATGAACACGGAGTCGCCATCGTCGCTGATGTCGGCCGGCTGCAGCCAGGGCCAGCCAGAACGCTTCTCCGGCGACTTGGCCTGCAGTCCTGGATGGCGGTGACGATTGGCCCCTCCCAGCGCAGCCGCGGCATGCTCTCCCTGGAGGATACGGCCGCGGCCATGACCTCCAGCAACCGGCATGCCGCAGCCCTGTACACACTGGCCAATCTTTTCGGCGGAGCCTTCGCGCGGGAAGAAGCCGCAGCCGAACAGGAGGCCCTCCGGACGCGCCTCGCGCATGCGGAGCGCCTTGAAGCCCTCGGGACGCTCGCAGGCGGCATCGCGCATGAGTTCAACAACACCCTTGGCTCAATGCTGGGCCATGCCGAGCTGGCGCTCGGCGCCCTGAGACGGAGCGGCGCCGCGCATCGCTACGTGTCGCAGATCCTGAGCAGCGGAGGCCATGCCAAGGCCGTGGTCGACCAGATCCTGACGTTCAGCCGTGCTCCCGCATGGCGGCGCGAACCGCTGCGCCCGCAGCCGGTAGTGCAGGAGGCTTTGGAGATGATCCGGGTTTCCCTTCCCCGCGATGTCACACTTTCCCTGGCCATGGATGCGCCCGAAGCCGTGATCAGCGGCGATGCGGTGGGACTGCGGCAGATCGTCGTGAATCTCGGGCACAATGCCGCCCAGGCCATGGGCGAAGAGGGGGTGGTCAAGGTGTCTTGCAGCACTGCCTTGCTCCCATACGCAACGACGCTGTCGCACGGGGAGCTCGCCGCCGGCACATATTTCCGCCTGGCGGTGGCAGATACCGGAAGCGGGATTCCACCCACGCTGCTGGCCCGCATCTTTGAACCCTTCTTCACCACCAAGGGTCCAGGCCAGGGCACGGGGCTGGGGCTTGCCGTCGTCCACGGCATCGTCATGGGACACGGCGGCGCGCTCGACGTGCAGAGCCGCCTTGGCGAGGGCACTACCTTCTCCGTCTACCTGCCGCTGACCGAGGCCGAGCCGGTGGCCCCGCGCCGCAGCGTCCATTGCGCCGTGCCGAAGGGCGCGGGTGAGGCGATTCTGTTGGTCGAGCCCGACCAGCAACAATTGCTTCTGGCCGAGGAGATGGTTGCGGCGCTGGGCTACGAGCCGGTCGGAGCCGGAAGTGCGGCTGCGGCCTGGGAAAGGCTGCGCGCTGCGCCAGACGATTTCAACCTGGTCATGGCGGCGAGCGGCGCCTCGCCCGATGACGTCGTGGCATTCACGCGACAGGTCCGTGATCTGCGTCCTGAACTCCCCATCGTCCTCATGGCCGAAGAAGGCGATCCAGGACCGTGGCGGCGGAAACGGGCCGGCATAGCCGGCATTGTATCGAGGCCGCTCCAGTTCCGCCCACTCGGTGAGTTACTGAACCGGTATATCGCCCGCAGCCCAGCGCCGCAGGCCGGAGATAGGCCATGATCCCCGCGCATATCCTCGTCGTCGACGACGACGCCTCCATGCGGCAGATGATCCGGGACTACCTCACAGGCCATGCCTTCACGGTAACAGCAGTCGCGAACGGCGCCGAGATGGTCCGCATCATCCGCGCGCACCCAGTCGATCTCATCATCCTTGATCTGCAGCTGGCCGAGGAGGATGGGCTGGAACTGCTCCGCCGTATCGGCCCTCTGACGGGTGCTCCGGTGATCATCATCACCGGTCACCGTACAGATGAAATCGACAAGGTCGTCGGGCTGGAACTCGGCGCGGATGACTATCTTCCGAAGCCTTTCGGGCTACGTGAATTGCTGGCACGGGTGCGGGTCATTCTGCGCCGTGGAGAGGCCGCAGATCGCCGGATCGCCACTCGCCAGGCCAATCTCCGCTACCGCTTCCAGGGCTGGGAACTGGACCTGAAGCGCCGCCACCTGATCGCCCCGGACGGAGAAACGATGCGGCTGACACGGGGGGAGTTCAATCTCCTCCACGTCTTTCTGCGGACGCCGCAGCAGATCCTCAGCCGGGACCAGCTTTTGGCCGGCAGCCGCGGCAATGACCAGGATATCTATGACCGCAGCATCGATGTTGTCATCCTGAGGCTACGGAGGAAGTTGGAGAAGGACCCATCTCAACCCTCGCTGATCCGCACGGAACGTGGCCTGGGATATGTCTTTACCGCGACTGTGGATGTGCTGCGGGAAGGTTACCCCCGCGAGCCCGCCGCCAGCGGACGCAAAGCGCTGCTCTGAGCAACCGGACGGGGTACTGGGGGCCGGAAGGCGGAAGCGTCTGGCACGAGGGATAAGGCCATCCAGACCCCGGAATGGCGTCCATCCACGGATCGGCCGGAGTGGGGGCGCCCGCATCCTGGCCGGGCTGTCAATCGCTGTGCGGGAGCCGGCCTTCCAGAGGATAGGCGGGATCGTTGTAGCCGGGTGTGGAGGGATGTCCTGCCGGCACCAGGCCGTCGACCAATGCCTCGTCCTCGGCCGTGAAGTGATAGGACAGGGCGCCAACGTAGTCCTCCCACTGCGCCTCGGTACGCGGGCCGCTGATGCAGGCCGTCACCAACCTGTTGTTCAGCACCCAGGAAACCGCAAACTGCCCGGCTGTAATGCCTCGTCCCTCAGCATGCGCGCGCAGTTTCTGCGCGATGGTCAGGCTTTCCGGGCGCCACTCGGTTTCCAGCATCCTCCTGTCGGCGCGGCCCGCACGCGTATCGGCGGGTGGTGGGGCGTCGACGACGTATTTGCCCGTCAGTACCCCGCGCGCCAGCGGGCTATAGGGCACGACGCCCAGGCCGAGATAACCACAGGCCGGCAGGTGCTCGACCTCCGGCATGCGGTTGAGGGCGTTGTAGTAGGGCTGGCTGACCACCGGCCGGTCGATCCCGGCTTCGTCGCAGAGGCGGCAGATCTCCGTCACCCGCCAGGCACGGTAGTTGGAGACGCCGAAGTAGCGGATCTTGCCCGCACGGATCAGGTCCGCCACGGCATGCACGGTCTCCGCCAGCGGCGTGCCATGGTCTTCCTTGTGCAGATACAGGATGTCGATGGCGTCCAGGCCCAGGCGGCGCAGGCTGGCTTCGGCCGCCATCTGGCAGTGCCGGCGCGAGAGGCCGCGGTCATTCGGCCCTGCTCCCACCGGATTGGCCAGCTTCGTCGCCACCACCCAGTGGCCGCGCTGCGCGCGGATGGCGCGTCCCGTGATCTCCTCGGACAGGCCGGCATTGTAGACGTCGGCGGTGTCGATGAAGTTGACGCCCTGTTCCCGCGCCCGGTCGATGATGCGGGCCGCTGTCGCCTCATCGGTCTGGCCGCCGAACATCATGGTGCCCAGGCAGAGGGGCGAAACGGACAGGCCGGTGCGGCCGAGATGACGATATTCCATGATCTTCCCTCCCTTGATGGCGTTTGGCCAGGAGACACTGCCGGCACGCGCCTGTCGATGGGCGTCGTCCCGTTCTGGCGGGCCCACCCGAGGCCTCGCCGCCGGGTGGCATCCGGTTTGGCAGCCGAAGGGAAGGCAGGCGCGTTGATTGTTGTCATCGGCGGGCATGTCCCGGGCCGGCAGGGGTTTGCCTTGCGGCATCTGCCACGCTGGGCGATGCTTGAATTCATGACCTGGTCGATTCTTGTGAGGGACCCTGCCACCGGCGCGCTTGGCGCGGCCGTGGCTTCCCGTTTCTTCGCCGTGGGCGGATTGTGCATCCATGTCGAGGGCGGCGTCGCTGCCCTGGCGACCCAGGCACTGGTCAACCCCATGTATGCCGTGAAGGCCATGCCCCGGCTGCGCGCCGGCGAGGCACCGCAGGAGGTGCTCGACGCGCTGATGGAAGGCGACCCGGGCAGGAGCCAGCGGCAGTTCCATGTCATCGACGCGCGGGGACGGATCGCCCAGCACAGCGGGCCGGATTGCATCACCTGGGCCGGGCATGTACGGGGCGTCGATGTCTCGGTGGCCGGCAACATGCTGGCCGGCCCCGCCGTGGTGCAGGCCACGCTGGATGGTTTCCTCGGCGCCAGCGGGAGCCTGGCCGAGCGGCTGCTGACGGCCATGGAAGCTGGCGAGGCCGCGGGTGGCGACAAGCGGGGCCGGCAGGGCGCCGGGCTGAAGATCTGCACCGCCGACCCCTACCCCGATCTCGATATCCGCGCCGACGACCATCCCGACCCTCTGGGTGAGCTGCGCCGCCTCTACCGCGTCAGCCTGGAGCGTTATGCCGTGTTCCGCCGCCATCTGGCCGGCAGCACCGATCCCTGGGGCGAGACGGACCGCGCGGTGATCGAGGCCGCCATCGCGCGTGACGGCCGGCCGCTGTCATCCTCCTCTACCGCCTGAACCCTCAGCCCCGGGGAGACCATCCGATGCGACGCCTTCTCCTTGCCGCCTGCGCCCTGCTGGCCGCCGCTCCCGCTTACGCGCAGGGCACGCTCAATATCGGCATGCGCGAGGACCCCGACCTGCTCGATCCCACGCTGGGCTCCAGCTATGTCGGTCGCATCGTCTACGCGGCGATGTGCGACAAGCTCTTCGACCTCGACGCCAAGCTGAATGTGGTGCCCCAGCTGGCCATGGGCTGGGAATATGAGAGCCCGACCCGCCTGGTCATCCGGCTGCGGCCGAATGTCACCTTCCAGGACGGCGAGCCCTTCAATGCCGAGGCCGTCAGATACAAGATCAACCGCGACCTGACGCTGAACGGCTCCATGCGCGTGGGCGAGGTGAACTCGATCCAGGCGGTGGAGGTCATCGACCCGCTGACGATCCGCCTCGTGCTGAAGGCACCCAATGCACCCCTGCTGACCCTGCTGACGGACCGCGCGGGAATCATGATCTCTCCCAAGGCGGCCGAGGCGGCGGGCAACCAGTTCGGCACCCGGCCCGTCTGCGCCGGCCCCTATGCCTTCGACAGCCGCGTGGCGCAGGACCGCATCACGCTGCGCCGCTATCCCGGCCACTGGGATGCAGCGAACTACTATTTCGACCAGGTCGTCTACCGCCCCATGCCGAGCACCAATGTCCGCACGGCCAATCTGCGTGCCGGCAGCCTGGACCTGGTGGAGCAGATCACCCCGAACGACGTGCCGGAAATCCGCAACGACCCGAAGCTGCGGATCATGATCGGCGACGGGCTGGCCTATACCGGCATCAACTTCAACATCAACAACGGGCCGAAT
This sequence comes from Roseomonas marmotae, assembly GCF_017654485.1. Taxonomy (NCBI): domain Bacteria; kingdom Pseudomonadati; phylum Pseudomonadota; class Alphaproteobacteria; order Acetobacterales; family Roseomonadaceae; genus Roseomonas; species Roseomonas marmotae. The sequence goes on from NZ_CP061091.1 coordinate 2,880,173, forward strand.
TCCAGGACCGATATCGGCCAGAACCGGCTGGTGCGGCAGGCCTTCGAGGCCTCCATCGACCGCACGGCGCTGATCCAGGTGGTCTATGACGGGCTGCACACGCCCACCATCCAGGCCAACCCGCCTTCCTCGCCCATGTATTTCCAGGAACTGCAGCCGCCCCCCCGTGACCTGGCGAGGGCCAAGGCGCTGCTGCAACAGGCGGGCGTGAAGCTGCCGGTGCCGGTGACTATCACCACCAGCAACAGCCCGGATATCCAGCAGGCCGCGGAGGTCATCCAGGCCATGGCGGCCGAGGCCGGCTTCGACGTGAAGCTGCGGGTGATGGAATTCGCCTCCTCCCTGCAGGCGGGTTATGCGGGCGACTTCCAGGCCTATATGATCGGCTGGTCCGGCCGCGCCGATGCCGATGGCAACATGTGGCAGCTGCTGCACAGCCGCGGCACCTTCAACTATGGCCGCTGGAGCAACCCCGAGGCCGATGCGCTGCTGGACCAGGCGCGCCTGCCGACCGACCCGGCGGAGCGCCGAGCCCTCTACGCCAGGTTCTGGGAGATCGAGCGCCAGGACCTGCCCCTGATGTATCTCTGGAGCAGCAAGAACGTCGTCGGCCTGAAGCGCAGCATCGAGGGGTTTGAACAGATACCGGACGGACTGATCCGCCTGCGCGGCGTGAAGATGGCCCGCTGAACGCCTGACTGAAGCCGCCGCCCGGCCATGGCGGCGGCTTGCCCCCGGCTTCCATCCCCTGCCCGGCCAGGGATGGCTCAATACTGACGACCCGCTCGGAACGCGGCGTTGTCAGCCGGCACTCTCCCTGCCGGCCGCGCCCTTGTGGACGCCGATATCGTTCCTTCATGGAAATTACGCCCCACTTCCAATCCTGTCTCGGCGGCAACAAGCCGGAACCGGAACAACCGCACGCGCGGTCCTTCCGATACGTTATGTTAAAATTTGTGCAATTATGGTCTTTCCTTGGCGGGGAAATAGGCGTAACCGCCCTTCACACCAGTCGGCGATCAAAAATTCACATCGAGGTTGGCCCCATGAGCGATAACAAGTATCGGGTATGCGTCGTCGGCCTTGGCTCCATGGGGATGGGCGCGGCGCGATCCTGCGTCAAAGCCGGCCTGGCCACCTACGGGGCCGACCTGAACCCCGCCGCCTGTCAGGCGCTCAAGGAAGCCGGGGCCGAGGCCGCCGGCGCCGATGCCCGCGCCTTCGCCAGCGAATTGGATGCCGTGCTGCTGCTGGTGGTGAATGCCGCGCAGTGCCGGGCCGTCCTCTTCGGCCCCGAGGGGCTGGCGGCAAAGCTGCGGCCGGGCACGGGGATCATGGTCTCCGCCACCATCTCCGCCGAGGACTCCCGCGCCATCGCCGCCGAGCTGGCGCCCATGGGCCTGCTGATGCTGGACGCCCCGGTCTCCGGCGGCGCCGCCAAGGCCGCCGCGGGGGAAATGACTGTCATGGCAGCCGGCCCGCGCGCCGCCTTCGACCAGCTGCGGCCCGTGCTCGATGCCGTGGCCGGCAAGGTCTATGAGATCGGCGAGGAGATCGGCCTCGGCGCCACCGTCAAGATCATCCATCAGCTCCTGGCCGGCGTGCATATCGCCGCCGGGGCCGAGGCCATGGCGCTGGCCGCCCGCGCCGGTATCCCGCTGGATACCATGTATGAGGTGGTGACCAACGCCGCCGGCAATAGCTGGATGTTCGAGAACCGCATGAAGCATGTCGTCGATGGCGACTACACGCCCCATTCGGCGGTGGACATCTTCGTGAAGGACCTGCGGCTGGTGACGGAGACGGCGCTCTCCCTCAATTTCCCGCTGCCGCTGGCCAGCACCGCCTACACCATGTTCGCCAATGCCAGCAATGCCGGCTTCGGACGCGAGGATGATGCGGCCGTGATCAAGACATTCGCCGGCATCAGCCTGCCCGGCGTGAAGGAGAAGTGAGCATGCGCCTGGGTGTGATCGCCGACGACTTCACCGGCGCCACCGACATCGCCGGCTTCCTGGTGGCCAATGGGCTTCGCACGGTGCAGTTGAACGGCGTGCCGCCGGCCGATCTGCAGGTGGATGTGGATGCCGTCGTCATCAGCCTGAAGACCCGTTCCTGCCCGGTGGAGGAGGCAGTCTCCCAGAGCCTGGCCTCGCTCGACTGGCTGCGCGCGCGCGGCTGCCCGCAGTTCTTCTTCAAGTATTGCTCCACCTTCGACAGCACCCCGAAGGGCAATATCGGGCCCGTGACGGATGCGCTGCTGGAGGCGCTGGGCGAGGACTTCACCGTCATCTGCCCTGTGCTGCCCGTGAATGGCCGCACCATCTACAACGGCTATCTCTTCGTGAACGGCGTGCCGCTGGATGAATCCGGCATGCGCCACCACCCCGTCACGCCCATGACGGATGCCAATCTGATGCGGCTGATGGACGCGCAGTCCCAGGGCAAGACCGGCAATGTGCCGAGCACCGTCATGGACCAGGGGCCGGACGCCGTGCGCGCCGCCCTGGCGGCTCTGAAGGCCAAGGGCTTCCGCTATGCCGTGCTGGATGCGCTGAACGACGCGCATCTGGTGGTGATGGGCCAGGCCGTGGCCGATATGAAGCTGGTCACCGGTGGTTCCGGCCTCGCCGATGGCATGGCCCGCGCCTGGGCGGGCACCGGCGATGCCGCCGCCGCCGCCGCCGAGGGCCGTCCCGCCAGGGGCCGCGCCGTCGTGCTCTCCGGCTCCTGCTCGCAGATGACCAATGCCCAGGTGGCCGCGTACCGGCAATCCGCCCCTGCCCTGGCGGTCTCGGTGGAGCGCTGCCTCTCCGATGCCGAAGGCTATGCGGAGGAACTGGCGGCCTGGGTGCTGGCGCAGCCGAAGGACGGCCTCGCCCCCCTGGTCTATGCCACCACCGAGCCAGCGAAGCTGAAGGAACTGCAGGAGCGCTTCGGCGCCGCCGAGGCCAGCGAGGCCGTGGAGCGCCTCTTCGGCGCCCTGGCGAAGCAGCTGGAGGCGGCTGGCTTCGACCAGTTCATCGTCGCCGGTGGCGAGACCTCGGGCATCGTCACCCAGTCCCTGGGCATCGGTGGCTTCCATATCGGCCCGCAGATCGCCCCGGGCGTGCCCTGGGTGCGCGCCGTGGGCAAGCCGCTCTCGCTGGCCCTGAAGTCCGGCAATTTCGGCCAGGAGCGCTTCTTCTTCGAAGCGCAGGACCTGGCGGCCTGAAGGAGATCGAACAGATGCCGCGTTTCGCCGCCAATCTCTCGATGATGTTCACCGAGCTGCCCTTCCTCGACCGCTTCGGCGCGGCGGCGAAGGCGGGCTTCCAGGCCGTCGAGTTCCTCTTTCCCTACGAGCATCCGCCGGAAGTGGTGGCGGCCCGGCTGAAGGAAGCGGGGCTGACCCAGGCGCTGTTCAACATGCCGCCCGGCGACTGGGCGGCGGGCGAGCGTGGCATGGCCGCCATTCCCGGCCGGGAGCAGGAATTCCGCGACAATGTCGCGACCGCCCTGACCTATGCCAAGGCGCTGGGCTGCAAGACCCTGCATGCCATGTCCGGCATCACCGAGGGGATGGACCGCGCCGCCTGTGAGGCCGCCTTCATCGAGAATTTCCGCTTCGCCGCGGATGCCCTGACGCCGGAAGGCATCACCCTGCTGGTGGAGCCGATCAACAGCCGCAACATGCCCGGCTATTTCATCGCGCATCAGCTGGAAGCCGTGGCGCTGGTGGAAAAGGTCGGCCGGCCGAATGTCGCCGTTCAGCTCGACCTCTATCACGCCCAGATCATGGACGGCGACCTGACGAAGCTGATCGAGAAGATGGCCGGCAAGTTCGCCCATGTGCAGATCGCCTCCGTGCCGGACCGGCACGAGCCGGATGAGGGCGAGCTGAACTACCCGCATCTCTACGGCGTGCTGGACCGCGTCGGCTACCAGGGCTGGATCGGCTGCGAATACAATCCGCGCGGCGAGACCACGGCCGGCCTCGGCTGGTTCGCCCCCTACAAGGCGCGCTGAGGGGCGGCATGATCCCCGCCGAGCGGCAGAACCTGATCGTCGCCCGCCTCTCCGGGCGTGGCGCGCTGGGCATCGCCGAGCTGACGGAACTGCTGGGCGTCTCGCATATGACCGTGCGGCGGGACATCCAGCAGCTGGAACGCGAGGGGCGCGTCATGTCCGTCGCCGGCGGCATCAGCCTGCCGCAGCGCATCTCCATCGAGCCACCGCATGTCACCAAGGCAACGATGGCGCATGCGGAGAAGGTGGCGATCGGCGGGCTGGCGCTCGGGCTGATCCCGCCGGGCGCCGTCATCTATCTCGATGCCGGCACCACGACGCTGGAGATTGCGCGTGGCCTGGCAGGCCGGGAGGATATCGCGGTCGTCACCAATGACTTCGTCATTGCCGCCTTCCTGACGCGGGAGGCGCGCTGCCCCCTCTATCACACCGGCGGCGCGGTGGAGCGGGAGAACCAGTCCTGTGTCGGTGACCCGGCCGCCGAGGCCATCCGCCGCTTCAATTTCGACATCGCCTTCATCTCCACCTCCTCCTTCGGGCTGCGCGGCGTCTCCACGCCCTCGGAGAACAAGGTGGCCGTGAAGCGCGCCATCGCGCAAAGCGCGGCGCGCAGCATCCTCGTCACCGACAGCAGTAAATATGGGCGCATCGGCACCTTCAATGCCGTGCCGCTGGAGGCGCTGTCGGCCATCGTCACCGATTCCGGCCTGCCGGAGAATGTCCGCGCCGCCATCGCGCAACGGGGCATCGCCCTGCACATCGCGACGCCGGACAGCGATTCATAAGGAGCAGATCCGCATGAAGATCATCGTCACCGGCGGCGCCGGCTTCCTGGGCAGCCGCGTCATCCGCGCGCTGCTGGCGCAGGGCGGCGGCAAGGACGGCGTGCCGGCATTCGACGGCATCGTCTCCGTCGATCTCGTCCCCTGCCCCGTGCAGGACCCGCGCGTCTCCTCCGTGACCGGCGATATCGCCGACCCGGCTTTCGCGCGCAGCGTCATCACCCCCGATACGGTCGGCGTCTACCACCTGGCGGCCGTGCTGAGCGGCGGGTCGGAGCAGGATTTCGACCTGGCGATGCGGGTGAACGTGGACGGCACCCGTGCGTTGCTGGAAGCCGCCCGCGCCACCGGCCGCGCGCCGCGCTTCGTCTTCACCAGCTCGCTCGCCGTCTTCGGCGGCGAGATGCCGGAGGTGGTACCGGAGAGCATGGCGCTGATGCCGGCCTCCACCTATGGCGCGCAGAAGGCGATCGGCGAATTCCTGGTCAACGACTATTCCCGCAAGGGCTTCGTCGATGGCCGGGTCTGCCGCCTGCCGACCATCGTCGTGCGGCCGGGCAAGCCGAATTCCGCCGCCTCCTCCTTCGCCAGCGGCATCATCCGTGAGCCCCTGGCCGGCATCCCCGCCAATTGCCCGGTGCCGCTGGAGACGCGGATGTGGCTCTCCTCCCCCGACGCGGCGGTAGCCAACCTCGTCCATGCCATCGCGGTGGATAGCGCGAAGATCGGCCAGTGGCGCACGCTGAACCTGCCGGGCCTCTGCGTGACGGTGGCGGAGATGCTGGCGAGCCTGGAGCGGGTCGGCGGCGCCGCCTCCCGTGCCCTGGTCAGCCATGAGCTGGAGCAGCGGGTGATGGATATCGTCTGCTCCTGGCCCGGTGCGTTCGATGTCGCCCGCCCGCTGGCGCTGGGCTTCACCCGCGACAGCGACTTCGACAGCGTAGTGCGCCAGTACAAGGACGAATTCGTCCGCTGAGTCCAATACCGCCGGGCGCCCGGTCTGGCGGCACTTCTGAGAATGCCTGGAGACTTCAATGAACGCTGCCGCTCAAGCGGTCGGGCCGCAGGCCATTGTCGGCCTGGTTTTTGGCATCATACTGCTGATCTTCCTGGTCCTGCGTACCAAGGTCCACGCCATCGTGGCGCTGGTGATCGCCGCCTCCATCGCCGGCCTCTCCGCCGGCATGGCCCCGGATGCCGTGGTGAAGTCCATCACCACCGGCTTCGGCGCCACCCTCTCGACCATCGGCCTCGTCATCGGCTTCGGCGTGATGATGGGCCGTATCCTGGAGATCTCCGGCGCCGCCGAGAAGCTGGCCATCACCCTGGTCCGCTGGCTCGGTGAGAAGAAGGAGGAATGGGCAATGATGGCCACCGGCTACATCGTCTCCATCCCCATCTTCTGCGACAGCGCCTTCGTCATCCTCAACCCGCTGGTGCGCGCGCTGGCACGCAATACCGGCCGTTCCGTCCTGACGCTGGGCATCGCCCTGGCGGGCGGGCTGATGCTGACGCACCATGCCGTGCCGCCGACCCCGGGCCCGCTGGGCGCGGCCGGCATCTTCGGCGTCGATATCGGGCTGATGATCTTCTGGGGCGTGGTGCTGACGCTGCCCGCCACCTTCACCATCATCCTCTATGCCCGCGCCATGGGCCCGAGGATCGAGGCGATGATCCAGCGGGAGACCGGCGATACCCTGACCACCTCCGCCGCCTTCGAGCAGTTCAAGCAGGATGCCACGGCGCGCGAGAAGGTGCTGCCGCCGCTCTGGCTGTCCATGCTGCCGATCGCCGTGCCGATCCTGCTGATCTTCGTCAACACCGTCGTCTCCGGCATCGTCACCGCCGGCGGTGCCTCAGCCAGCAGCCCGTTGGTGCAGGCCTGCGCCTTCATCGGCAATCCCGTGATCGCGGTGGGCCTGGGCGTCATCATCGCCGTCTATGGCCTGGCGCGGAATCTGACCCAGCACGAGACGATGGCGGAGCTGGAGAAGGGCATCGAGGCCGCCGGCATCATCATGCTGGTGACGGGCGCCGGCGGCGCGCTGGGCGCGGTGCTGCGCGACAGCGGCACGGGCACCTATATCGGCCAGTGGGTGGCGACCCTGCCGCTGCCGGCCGTGCTGATCCCCTTCGTCATCGCCACGCTGGTGCGCCTGATCCAGGGCAGCGGCACGGTGGCCATGATCACCGGCGCCTCCATCTCGGCCCCCATCCTGGCGCAGATCCCGGATGTGAACCTGGTCTTCGCGGCCCAGGCGGCCTGCATCGGCTCGATGGTCTTCGGCTACTTCAACGACAGCTACTTCTGGGTCATCAATCGCATCCTCGGCGTGAAGAGCGCCAAGCATCAGATGCTGACCTGGTCGATCCCCAGCACCATCGGCTGGGCCACCAGCCTGGTCACGCTGCTGGTGCTCAACGCCATCTTCGGATGACGCTCCGGCGGGGCGCCGGTGTTCCGGCGCCCCACCCTTACTGCCTCCCGGCCGCTGTTCTCACTGCATGGAATGGAAACATGACCGAGTCCGAACTGCGCGACCTTCTCGTCGAACTCGGCGCCAGCCTCTTCGCGCGGGGCTATTCCGTCGGCAGCGCCGGCAATATCAGCGTGCGCCTGCCGGACGGCTATCTGATGACGCCGACCAATTCCTCCCTGGGCCGGCTCAAACCCGAGCGCATCAGCAAGCTCGACCTGGGCTGGAACCACATCAGCGGTGACAAGCCCTCGAAGGAGGTCTTCATGCACCGCGCCGTGTTGACCGCGCGGCCGGAGGCGGGTGCCGTGGTGCATCTGCACTCCACCTATGCCACCGCCATCGGCTGCCTGGCGGGGCCGGAGGACACGGCGCCCATCCCGCCGCTGACGCCTTATTTCGTCATGCGCGTCGGGCGGAAGCTGCCGGTGATCCGCTACTACCGCCCCGGCGATGCCGCCATGGAGCAGGACATTCATGACGCCGCCCGCGAGGCACGCGCCATTCTGCTGGCCAATCATGGCCCCGTCGTCTCGGGCAAGACCCTCGTGGATGCGGTCTATGCGGCGGAGGAACTGGAGGAATCCGCCAAGCTGGCGCTGATGCTGCGCGGCCAGGGCCCGCGGGAACTGACGCCGGAGCAGGTGGACGACCTGCTCCAGACCTTCGGCTGAAAAGCCAGCCCGCCGCGCAGGCCGCGCGGCGGGCTTTTGTTTGCCGGTATCAGCGCCGGCGGTGCTGGTTAGCGCCGGCGGCGTTGGTCCACGTCGCGCACCGCGCCGCGCGCGGCGCTGGTGGTCAGGGCCGCATAGGCCCGGAGCGCGGCCGAGACCTGCCGCTCGCGGTTCTCCGGCTGCCAGGCCGTCTCGCCCTTCTGCTCCATGGCGGCGCGGCGGCGCTGCAACTCCTCGTCCGGCACGGCGAGGCGGATCACCCGGTTGGGGATGTCGATCTCGATCCGGTCGCCTTCCTCCACCAGCCCGATCGTCCCGCCTTCGGCTGCCTCCGGCGAGACATGGCCGATGGAAAGGCCGGAGGAGCCGCCGGAGAAGCGGCCATCCGTCACCAGGGCGCAGGCCTTCCCCAGGCCCTTCGACTTCAGGTAGCTGGTCGGATAGAGCATCTCCTGCATGCCCGGGCCGCCCTTCGGCCCCTCGTAGCGGATCAGCACGATATCGCCCGCCACCACGCGGCCACCCAGGATGCCCTCCACGGCGGCGTCCTGGCTCTCGAAGAGCCGGGCCGGGCCGCTGAAGGTCAGGATGCTGGCATCCACGCCCGCCGTCTTCACGATGCAGCCGTCCTCGGCCAGGTTGCCGTAGAGCACGGCCAGCCCGCCGTCGCGGGAGAAGGCATGGTCGAGGTCGCGGATCACGCCCTTCTCGCGATCCAGGTCCAGTTCCTCCCAGCGGGCGGACTGGCTGAAGGCCTCGGTGGTCGGGATGCCGCCGGGCGCGGCGCGGAAGAAGTCATGCGCCGTGCGGCTCTCGGTACGCCGCACATCCCAGCGGGCCAGGGCCTCGCTGAGCGTCGCGGCATGCACGGTGGCGCAATCGGTGTTGATCAGCCCGGCGCGGTCCAGCTCGCCCAGGATACCCATGATGCCGCCGGCACGGTGCACATCCTCGACATGCACATCCGCCACGGCCGGCGCCACCTTGCAGAGCACCGGCACGCGCCGGGAGAGGCGGTCGATGTCGCGCATGGTGAAGTCCACCCCGCCCTCCTGCGCCGCGGCCAGCAGGTGCAGCACGGTGTTGGTGGAGCCGCCCATGGCGATATCCAGCGTCATCGCATTCTCGAAGGCCGCGAGGCTGGCGATGGAACGCGGCAGGGCGGTGGCATCATCCTGCTCATAGTAGCGACGCGCCAGGTCCACGATCACCCGCCCGGCCTCCAGGAACAGGCCCTTGCGGTCGGCATGGGTGGCGAGCACCGTGCCATTGCCCGGCAGCGCCAAGCCCAGCGCCTCGGTCAGGCAGTTCATGGAATTGGCCGTGAACATGCCGGAGCAGGAGCCGCAGGTCGGGCAGGCCGACCGCTCGATGACCTTCACCTCCTCATCCGTCACGCTGCTGTCGGCCGCGGCGACCATGGCGTCGATCAGGTCGACCGCACGCTTGACGCCGCGATGCACGACCTTGCCGGCCTCCATCGGGCCGCCGGAGACGAAGACGGTGGGGATGTTGAGGCGCATCGCCGCCATCAGCATGCCCGGCGTGATCTTGTCGCAGTTGGAGATGCAGACCAGCGCATCGGCGCAATGCGCGTTCACCATGTATTCGACGCTGTCGGCGATCAGCTCGCGCGAGGGCAGGCTATAGAGCATGCCGCCATGGCCCATGGCGATGCCGTCATCCACCGCGATGGTGTTGAATTCCTTGGCCACACCGCCCGCGGCCTCGATCTCCCGCGCCACCATCTGGCCGAGGTCCTTGAGGTGGACATGGCCCGGGACGAACTGGGTGAAGGAATTGGCGATGGCGATGATCGGCTTGCCGAAATCGGAATCCTTCATGCCGGTGGCACGCCAGAGGCCACGGGCACCGGCCATGTTGCGGCCGTGGGTAGTCGTACGCGAGCGGTAGGCAGGCATCTCCGGGTGTCCCTCTTGTGACGTTGGGGCTGGTCCCGGCCGCTATTCCCACAGAATACCTGGTCGGGGTGGGAGATCGGTTTACCCCCTCCCCCGCCTCTCGGCCACCCCCCCAGACCTCCGCTCATGGCGGCTCTGCGGAGGTGGACGGGCACGGCGGCACCCGCGCCATCCGGATGCCCCATATGGCACGGGCCGGGCGATGGCGCCCGGCCCGTAACCTTCCTGTCTCCGCCCTGCCTGGGCCGGAACCTGGCGGGAGGCGGAGACGCGTGCGTGGCGGGATGGCTCACACCATCCCGCCCGATATTCAGGAGTTGCGGCGGCGGGTGCGCGCCAGCATGCCCAGGCCCAGCAGGCCCGTGCTGAACAGCGCGATGGAGGCCGGCTCCGGCACCGCCACGATCTGCGAGCTGGCGCTGAGCGTCGCGCCGCCGCCCGTGAAGGTGGCCTCGATCACCATGGTCATGGCGAAAAGCTCATTCGGCAGCGACAGGTCGCTGTTGATGACGCTGGTGGCATCGGCCGGGCTGGTGAAGGTCGCCGTGGCCAGCAGGATATCGCTGATGTCGAAGGCGATGTTGCTGGCGCTGGCGTAGTTGGAGATGGTGACCTCCGAAACCATGCCCTGGGCGGCCAGCAGATTGGCCGTCAGGGTATTGGCCAGCTGCGCCGTCAGGCCACCGGCGCTGATGCTGGGCAGGTCGGTCTGGGTGAATTCCAGCCGCAGCGTATGCGTGCCGCTGAAGTTGGTGTTGGAGGAGATCTGGTTCGTCTGGCCCGTCATGGTCGGCACGGGATTAGCCGGCGAGCCCGAGGCGAAACCCGAGACGAACGAGAAGTAAGTCGTGCCGCCCGCGAGGCTGAGAACGCCAGTATCAGAGGTGGCCGTAAGGCTCGGCACCGCGACACCGTCCTCAAAAACGCGCAGCGACAGGGTCGGCGCGGCTTCTGCCTGGATCTGGAAGCCAGTCATACCCATCAGCGCGACCGCCGCGAACAGAATCTTACGCATCCGCTATTTCCTTCCTATCGACAGGCTGGCCTGGATGGCGTGCCTGCCTTCTTGGAAAGCATGTACCGTGCCACTGAAAACGTTGTTATTTTCCAGTCAGTTATACGGTTTTACGCCTCACGGTTCTTTTATGTGTAAGGAACGCCGACAGTTTTCTACAAAACTCGTTACGGATTCAGCCATAATTGCCAACCGTAGCCTTGGCTACACGGGTCTATCCGTCGTTTTTTCGGACTAGAGGTTGTTATGGACCTCTGGGCTGGTAACGACCAGGTTGCGGGGCATGAGTTCCCGCAAGCCGTATCCATCCGATGTATCTGATGAAGAATGGGCGCTGGTCGCGCCCTATCTGACGCTCTTGCCGGAGCAGGCTGGGCAGCGGGAGCATCCCCTGCGCGAAGTGTTCAACGGCTTGCGCTACGTGGTGAAGACCGGCGCGCCCTGGCGCTGGATGCCGAATGACCTGCCACCCTGGGCGGCGGTGTACCAGCAGACGCAGCGCTGGCTGACGGCAGGCTGCTTCGAGGCACTGGCCGAGGACCTCCGCACCGTGCTGCGGCTAGCTGCCGGACGGAAGGCGCAGCCCACCGCTGCCATCCTGGACAGCCGGACCTTGCGCTCCACGCCAGAGAGCGGCGAGCGGGCGGGCTACGATGGCGCCAAGCGCAAGAAGGGTTCCAAGCTGCACCTGGCGGTGGACACGCTGGGGCATCTGCTGGCGCTGCACGTTACGCCTGCCAGTGCCGACGACCGCGCTGAGGTTGGGCGGCTTGCCCAAGCCGTGCAGGCCTCGACGGGCCAGAGCGTCGATCTGGCCTATGTCGACCAGGGCTATACCGGCCAGAAGGCGGCCGACGCTGCCAAGGCGCATGGCATCGAGTTGGAGGTGATCAAGCTGCCGGAGGCCAAGCGCGGCTTTGTGCTGCTGCCGCGACGCTGGGTGGTGGAACGCTCCTTTGCTTGGGCTACTCGCTTCCGCCGTTTGGTGAAGGACTATGAGCGCTATGCCAGCACCCTTGCCGACCTGCACCTCGTCGCCTTCACGTGCATCATGCTCAAGCAGGCTGCTCAACTGGCCGCAGGTCCATAACAACCTCTATCACTACCTGGGCATTTTATGATGAGGTGACAGGAACCTGCGTCGGCAGTGCGGACATCGGATCGGCGTGACGAGATGGCTGAACAGGCGGTCGAGAATGGCGCGTCGCACGGCGGGCAGGCTTGGTGAGGGTGGCGGGCCCGGCATTGGGGGCCGCATTTTCCCCCCGCCTCGTCCGGCGGTGCGCGGCGAGGCGGAGGTGCTGCAGGTAGGCACAGGCGATGCAGCTCATCAACGCGTGTCGGTGCAGGCCTGTCCAGGACCGTCCCTCGAAGTGGCCGAGCCCGAGTTCCTGCTTCAGCTGCTGGTGCGCCTGTTCGCAGATCCAGCGTCCTTTGATGGTGGCCGCCAGCGCCCGCAGCGGTGTGTCGGCGGACAGGTTGCTCAGATAGTACTTCCGCTCGCCGCTAGAGCGCCATTCGCCGACCAGCCAGGCTTCATCACCCGGCAGATGCCGGTTGTTGCCCCAAACCGCGCCGTCGCCCACCCGGATGCGCGCCGCGGCGAACCGGGCCGCCAATGCGCCCTTGGTACCCTGCCGCCAGGCGATGCGGCGCCAGGTTTGCGAGGCCAACACCCTCTCCGCCTCTGCTGGCTCTTCGTTCGGCACTGGCTTACGAGCCCGTCCCTGCGGCGGCACCAGCTGCACGGCGGCGCTGTAGACCTTCTGGTTGCGCGGGATGCCCACCGCCCAGCGCAGATCCCGAGCATCCAGGCCCTGCCGGAACGCCGCACTTGCGCCATAGCCCGCATCGGCCAGCACAGTGCCGAACCGCACGCCGCCGCCCTCAGCCGGTCGAGTTCGTCCAGTGCGATTTCGGCCTTGGTTCGCGGCGCCATCGCCGCCTCCGGCACGCCTGCCTGGGCACAGCGTGCAGGGTCATCGGTCCACTTCTCCGGCAGGAACAGCCGTAGACCGACCGGAACAGGCACCTCGCCCTGTGCCAGGGTGAGCGACACCAGCGATTGGCAATTGGCCTTCTTGCCGAGTTGGCCGCAGTACTGCGGCAGCACGCCGACTGACATCGTGCCTTTCTTAGGCAGCGCCGTGTCATCGATCACCAGCCAAGCCTGCGGACCGCCGACCAGCTTGTCGGCCTGCTGCGCCAGCACCGACCACAGCGGCGCATCATCCCAGGCGGGGCTGGCGATGAAGTGCTGCAGCTGGTCGTGGCCGCCCAAGCCAAGCCGGGCGGCCATCGGCTGCAGGCTCTTGCGCTCGCCGGGTCCGAGCAGACCCCGCAGGTAGAGCGGTGCCCAGGTGCGGCGGGTCTTGCGCCCCAGAACCTCCAGGAACGGCGCTAGCCAGCGATCCAGATCTGCTCCACCACCAAGGATGCTCGTCATCATCGTCGCCTCCAGCAGGAGGCGTCGCACACCATCAGATCATACGCAAACAAAATGCCCAGGTAGTGCTAGAACACTTCGGCAGGTCACACCTGCTGGGGAGCAGGGCAGAAACAGACACGGCACCAGGCTATCGCCCGGTGCCGCTGTCATAACCGCCCAGTGTCAGGCGCCACGAGAAGTGTGGCGGAGCGGCCGCGGCCGCTCTGCCTGGTATGCTCAGGAATTCCGGCGGCGTGTGCGCGCCAGCATGCCCAGGCCCAGCAGGCCCGTGCTGAACAGCGCGATGGAGGCCGGCTCCGGCACCGCCACGATCTGCGAGCTGGCGCTGATCGTCGCCCCGCCGCCCGTGAAGGTGGCTTCGATGATCATGGTCTGCGAGAACAATTCGTTCGGCAGGGACAGGTTGGTGATGACCGTGCCCAGAGCGTCGGCTGGCGTGGTGGACGGGGTGACGGTCGTCGTCGCCAGCAGCACGTCCGTGATATCGAAGGCAATGTTGCCGGCGCTGGCGTAGTTGGACAGCACCACGCTCTCCACCTGGTTCACGCCTGCCAGCAAGTTCGCCGTCAGCGTGCTGGCCAGCTGCGCCGCCAGGCCACCGGCAGTGGCGCTGGAGACATCAGTCTGGGTGATTTCCAGCCGCAGGGTATGGGTGCCGGAGAAATTGGTGCTGGACGAAATCTGGTTCATCTGCCCGGCCATCGTCGGCTCCGGGTTGGCCGGCGCGCCGGAGGCGAAGACAGAGACGAACTGGAACAGCGAGGTATTGCCCGAGAAGGACAGCACACCGTCACCATTGGTGTCGCTGATGACGCCGCCGGAGATCGTATCGCCGCCGAGGTAGTTATAATTCGTGATCAGGTTGCCATCCTGATAGATGCGGGCTGCCAGAAGCGGCGCTGCTTCCGCGGAAACCTGGATCCCGGCCACGCCCATCAGCGCGATGCCCGCCAACAGAAGATTACGCATGACGAATATCCCATCGTTATCCTAGACGCGCCGTCCGGCTCGTCGCCATATGTATTGCATGTTCCATGCCAAAGATTTTTTCCCTTCATAATCAACAACATAAAGGAGAGGTGCGTTCGCTGCCGCGCGGACCGTAAAGTTTTCCGACAAGTGGCTGCGGCGTGCGTCAGATTATTGGACAGATGGTCTGAAAAAACCCGCCCATGCGATGCATGCGGCGGGCGTTTCAGCGGGATAAAGGGAGCCGACGCGGTGTTCAGCCTGGGCGAGAAAGTTCCGCCGCCTGCTGCCCGAGGTCCATGGACTTCTCTTCCAGCACCTTTCGCAGCCAATTGCGGTCACGTACCGCGCCGGTGCCATCCCGCGCACTGTCGGGACGCCAGAGCAGCGTGACCAGCACTGGCCGTCCGTTGTCGCCACGCAGGCTGTTCCAGCCCTGCGCCAAGCGGCTACGCAAACCGTCGCCAACGGGCTCGCCATTCAGCCAGGCGGCGCTGGCGACGATACGCGCAGCGTCACGATCCTGGCGTAGCTGCCAGAGAGCGTCGGAATTTTTTACAGTCAGCAGCAGGGCCTCGTCATCGTCACCGGCCAGCTCATAGCGGGCAGAGGCGACCTGCGACCAGGTGCTGCGCGGGGAGAAGGCGGAGATGTTGACTTGCAGGGTGCCATCGCCACAACGCAGCGTGCCAGCCCCGACAGCCTGGCAATCCGCCGGGGCGAAAAGCGGCGCCGGCCGGGCTTCCGCTGTAACGCTGGCGCGGTTCAGGGCCATCGCCAGGGAAGGTCCTGCCAAGGCCACCAGTCCACAGATCAGCGCCGCCGTCACCAGCGCCGCGCCGCGCACAGCCGGAAGCCGGCGAACCACCGCCGCGTCGGCTGGCGCGACATCCGCAGGGCGCCCGTCCTCGCGGAAGGGCAACCCGGCCGCGACCAGCAGCAGGATGACGATGGAGAAGAAAATCCAGCCATAGACCAGATGGTCGGCCGCCGCCGCCTGCGCGCTGCCGAGATGATGGCCGAGCAGCACGATACCGAGGGCGCGCAGGCCATTGGCCACCACCGGCACAACGATGGCCAGCAGCATCACCGCCAGCCGCCGGGACAGGCTCCGGAACATCACGAAGCCATAGAGCGCCCCGAAGGCGAGCGCCGCGATGATAAAGCGCAGCCCCGCGCAGGCTTCGGCCACCAGGAAGGTGCCGGCCGGGATCTCGATGATCAGGTCGTCCGCATAATGAGGGATTTGCAGCAGCTGCAGCCCTGCGACGATGAACCAGGCCGTCACCTTCTGCAGCACAGGCGTCAGGAAGGCGCCGAATGGCACGAGGAAAAACAGGTAGAGCAGCGGCGCCGCCATGGCGCGGCCGACACGCCAGCCCACCACGGCCAGGATGAAGCAGATGGTCAGGGAGAGGGCCGCCAGTTGCCGGCCTTCCATGATACCCAGCCGCTCTGCCGCCAGCCAAGCCAGCCCTGCGCCCAGCGCCGGCACGGCGGCCAGCAGCGTCGGCTCGGGCCGCAGCACGGCCAGGCGGTGGCGGCGCGCCCAGGCCAGCCACAGCGCCAGGGGCAGCACCAGCCAGCAGTGGTTATAGGCGGTGGAGCGGTCCCAGATATCGACGGCCGCCGCCACTTCCGTCGAGAAGGCCAGGCCCAGCACAGCCAGCCCCGCCCCCAGCACCGCCACGGCCATCGGCCAGGTGGTGCCACGCCAGGACGCCACGCTCTCCGTCGACTGGGCTATGCTCATGCCACCGCGCTCAGGCCAAAGGGCGCCGGCTTCGCGCCGGGGTCCATGATGGTATCCAGCTTCCGCAGCGTGGCCGCCCAGTCATGCCCGGCCCGCACCGCCCGCAGCGCCGCGGCGCCCAGGCCTGGATGCGCGCCGGCCAGCACTTCCGCCACCAGCCGGGCGGTCTCGGCCGCGCCGTCCCCCACCAGCAGGTCGCGGCCGGGCTGGGCATGGATGCCTTCGAAGGCATCGGGCGAAGCCACCACCGGCTTGGCCAGGGCCATGGCTTCCAGCACCTTGTTCTGGATGCCTCGGGCGATGCGCAGCGGCGCGACCGCCACCGAGGCATGCGCCAGATAGGGCCGCACATCCGGCACAGATCCCGTGACATGCACCCCCGGCAACTCGGCCAGGGCACGCACGGCAGGGGCCGGACTGGCGCCGACGATGAAGAACTCCGGCGCCCGGCCCGGCATGGCCCGAAGGCGCGGCATCACCTCCCGCGCGAACCAGCTGACGGCTTCCACATTCGGCCGGTAGTCCATGGTTCCGGTGAAGACCGCCACGGGCGCATCGGAGGTATAGGGATTGGGATAGCTGCGGCCGGCGTCGAACACCGTCATGTCCACGCCATTCTCGACCCAGTCGAGATGAGGCGCCGTCTCCGGCGCCAGCTCGGCGAAGCGCGCGGCCTCCTGGCGGGAGACGAACAGGCAGCGGTCGAAGCTCACTGCCGCCCGGCGCTCGAAGCTCAGGAGGGTGCGCGCCTCACGGGACCAGACCTGGCGCATCGGCGCATGGGCGTCATTGGCATAGGCGCGCCATTTCTCGGAATCGACATCCACCATGTCCAGCACCCGGCGCATGCCCGGACGCCGGGCGGCGGGGCCGGAGACATAAGGCGCCATCGCCGCGGAATAGGCGAAGATGGCATCGTAGCGGTTGGCGGAAAGGCCCTGGTCCACCCAGGCCTTCAGCCCCGGGCTGTGGAACCAGCCGAGCGTCAGCGGTGCGCCCGGCCGGCAATGGAGCAGCGCGCGCGCGGCTGCCTGCCAGCGCGGGCCGGTGGGCTCTCCGCGCACTTCGGCACAATGGCTCCGCAGCGCGGGCAGATGCTCCATATCGGCGGGATCATCCACCAGGCAACCCAGATCGACTTCCCAGCTTCGCGACAGTTGCTCCAGCATATGCCAGGCACGAATCTTGTCGCCCTTCACGGGTGGATAGGGAATCCGGTGGCAAAGGAAGAGAAGCCTGCGCATGGCGATATCTCCTCTTACCCCAGCCCACGCACAATCGGCGGGCCCAGGATATTGGCCACCGGCAGCGGCAGGCGCTTCCAGGCGGCTATCATCATCTTGTATTTCGGATTGGATGGATTGTGCTCGGAGAGCTTGGCGCCCGGGCGAAGACGGTAGCTGTAATGCAGCGGCTGCGCCTCGAAGCCCCAGTTCTTCTTGAAATCGAAAGCACCGGTGCCGGATTTGCTGCGGCCGAAGTCATAGAGGCGGGAGCCACGCTCCGATCCCGCGCGGCGCATCACTTCCCAGTACATGAAGTCGTTGCCGGCAACCTTTCGCGCCAGGGTGGTGCCGCCACCATAGTAAGGCAGCACTTCCTCACGGAAATAGAAGTTGAGCACCGAGGCAACGGGGCGGTCCTCCTGCAGAACCGTGACGACGTCGTGCTCGTTCGGGAAAGCAGCCGCCAGCCGGTCGAAATACTTGCGCGGGAAGACCGGGGTGCCGAGGTTGTGCACGCTCTCGGCATAGACGCGGTGGAGTACGCCGGTGTCGCTGTTGCTGACCGAACGCAAGCCGTTCTGGATGCCCTTCCGCACCATCGCCCGCTGCTTGCGCGGGATGGCCTTCATGTCCTTCTCGGCATCACCGGTGATCGGCTTCCGGAAGGTGTAATGCAGCGGCGGACGCACATCCCAGTCCCGGTAGGGCGCGTGCAGCTGGCGGAATTCCAGATGCTCCGCCCCGGTCTTGCGCAGCAGGTCCATGGCATGCGCTTCCAGCGCCGCCTCGGCCTCCGGCGTCACGGCGACAGGGCCACCGTAGACGCAGAACGGTGTCGAGATCAGCGCATCGCCGAACAGCCGCGTACGCATCCGCGCCAGCGGCAGCACGCCGACAATGGCGCCGTCCTGCTCCGCCAGCGTGTAATGGGTGCTATGGCCGAAGGCATCCTCGATAACATGGCGCCAGGGGCTGAGATGGAAGAAGGTGGCCTCCGGCCGGGCGCGCACGAATGCGTCCCAGGCGCCTTCCTGGCCGGCTTCCAACGGACGGAGACGCAGACTCATGCCGCCGCCCTCTCCTCAACCACCGGGCCGCCGATGGCCGCGGCGAAGACCTCGTCCATCCGGCCCCAGCTGAAGTCC
The DNA here is from genome assembly GCF_017654485.1 of Roseomonas marmotae. Classification (NCBI taxonomy): domain Bacteria; kingdom Pseudomonadati; phylum Pseudomonadota; class Alphaproteobacteria; order Acetobacterales; family Roseomonadaceae; genus Roseomonas; species Roseomonas marmotae. Next base: position 2,898,593 of record NZ_CP061091.1, read on the forward strand.
CGCAGCAACTGGTCTACCCGCGCGGACATGGTGTCCAGGCCCGTATAGTGGCGAAAGCGCGAGAGACGGCCGGCATGGTTCATGCGCGGCTGACCCGGATCGACTTCCCAGGGATGGAAGTAGAAGATGCCCGGCCGCTGCTCGACCCGGTTCACCCGGCGTAGAGCGGTGCGGAAGATGGGATAGGGAATCAGGCGGAACCAGCCACCACCCGCGCAGGGCAGGTTGCGGCCGAAGGCGCGCAATGTGGTCATCGGAATTTCCAACACCCCATCCCGATACGGACGGTAGGGGCCGCGCGGCGCATCGGGGGAGCCATAAAGATCGTGGCGGATCGGGAAGACGGAGGAGCTGTAGAGATGCCCTTCCTCGGCCAGCACCCGGTGCGCCCAGGGCGTGGACCGCGCACCGATCGAGAAAGTGGGCGCGCGGTAGCCGGCGACCGGGACGCCCGCGGCATCCTCCAGCACCTGCTTGGCGCGGCGGATATCGGCGCGGAAAGCGACCTCGCCGATGCGATGCACCTGCTGATGCCCATAGCCATGGCTGGCGATTTCATGCCCGGCGGCGGCGATGCGGCGGATCAGCGCGGGGTGCCGCTCCGCGACCCAGCCCAGGGTGAAGAAGGTCGCATGGACGCCGGCCGCCGCCATCTGGTCGAGCACGCGGCTGGTATTCTCCACCACGCGCAATTCCAGATTGTCCCAGTCATCGCGGCTAATGATGCCCGCGAAGGCCTGTACCTGGAACCAATCCTCCACATCCACGCTCATGGCATTGCGTAGCACCGGAGTCATCCCCGCATCCTCTCACCAGCGGCGAAGAGCTCGGACATGCGGTTGAACACCCGCTCCCGCCGCGCGATCAGGCGCTCCAGCGCCTCCACGCGCTGCGTCAGGTCTTCCAGCGCATCATTGCTGACGGCGCTGCGGGGAGCGGTGAGCTCGTCATCCGGCAGCCCCGCCAGGTCCTCCTCCAGTTCCAGCGCCGTCGCCTCGACAAGGTCGGCGGTCAGAAGGTCGCTGCTCTCCAGCGCGCCGCCCAGCAGCACACGGGAGCAGAGGCGGTTGATCTGGCGCGGGATGCCGCCGCTGTGGCGATGCACCATCTCCAGCGCCTCCGGCTCCCAGCTCGGGCGGCCGTCCCAGCCCACCGCGCGCATGCGGTGCTCGACATAGGCCCGCGTCTCCTCGCTGGAGAGCGCGCCGAGATGGAAGGAGGCCAGCACGCGCTGCCGCAGCTGCGTCAGGTCGGGGCTGGCCATGATGCGCCGCAACTGCGGCTGGCCCAGCAGGATCGTCTGCAGGGGCGCATGGCCGGGGCCCGTGACATTGGAGATCATGCGAAGCTCTTCCAGCGCCGGCAGCGTCAGCGCCTGGGCCTCGTCCACGATCAGCAGGTGCCGCCGGCTGCCTTCGCGCAGCGCACGGGTGATGCCCAGCAGCAGCGCCGCCTTGGTGCCATCGGACGGCACGCCGAAGGCATCGGCCACGAGACGGAGCACGTCGTCGCTGGACACCTGGGTCGTGCTGATCCGGGCGATGACGAAGCCATTGGGGTCCAGTTCGCCACACAGGCGTTCAACCAGCGTGGTCTTGCCAGCCCCCACCTCGCCCGTGACGATGACGAAGCCCTCGCGTTGCGCCAGCCCATACATCAGATGGGCATAGGCGCGGCGGTGTACGCTACTCGCGAAGAAGAGCCGCGCATCCGGCGTCATCTGGAATGGCGGCTCGCGGAAGCCGTAGTAATCGAGCTGCATCTGCGCCTCCCTTCAGAAGGTCTGCCGCAGGCCGGCGATGATGGTGTTCTGGATGGCCCGGCCAGACGTGACGTCGTCGCCACGACTGCTGGTCACGAACTGCAGGGTGCCGGCCAGGTTCGGCGTAAATCGCGTGATGAGCGTCAGCCCAAGCGAATAGACATCGCCGCTGCCGAAGCTCACGTTGTCGAACTTGCCATACTGCACATAGGCGGAGGCCGAGGTCTCCCGTGTCAGCTCATGCGACCAGGAGAAGCTTGCAGAGGAGCCGCGCGAGCGCTCCGCGAAGCCGCCGATCTCGACCGAAACAGGCTCCCGCTCCTCCCGGAATGCCGTGAGGGTGAAGATATCACGCCCCCAGTCCTGGCTGACCGAGGCGGAAGCCGAGCGAACGCGCATCAGATTCGTCTGCACGCCCAGAAGCGCATTGGCGAAGGGCAGAAGAACCGGGGCCCCGGTCGCGGTATCGACCGGATTGCCCAGCGCGTCCAGCGAGGTGGTGGAAAGCAGGTCCGCCACGCGCTGGCTGCCCGTCGTCAGCTCCTCCGCATAGTTGGCGTAGAGGCGGGTGCGCCCGCCCAACGCCAGGGCCGCATCGACCCGCGCCGAGTTGAAGCCGCCATGGTGGCCGTAGCGGACCGTGACCGAGCTGTCCTCGGACAAGGTCAGCTTGGTGCCGACGGACCAGAGGGCTTCCGAGATCTCGAAGGGCGGGAAGCCGGAATAGCGCTGTGCCTCGTAGCCGATCTCGCCGAGCAGGGAGATATACCGGTTGATGGCATAACGCCCTTCGACGGCGATGAGGCGGCGGTAGGCGTTGTCCAGCACGCCCGTGCCATCGTATTCGGTGGCCTGTCCCCGACCTTCCAGCGCTACCCTGCCGAAATCCTCTCCGGTGCGGACGACGCCATAGATCTCGTTCGCGGTGAACCGCTGATCGGAGAAGTTGCGCGGCACGCCCGGCAGCAACGGCACATTCACCTGGCTGCCGATGGAATCCTGCGAGACATGCTGCAGGGCATATCCGACCTGCACCGTCGCCAGCCCGCCGAAGCGATGAATCGCGTAAGGCGAGATCTGGAAGCTGCTGGTCTGCACCTCCTGCCCGCGGGACAGAACGTCATTACCGCTCGGGCTGAAGCCGCCATTCGCCGCCTGAACGGCCGCGCTGCCGCGCAGGTCCAGGAAGAATGTGTCCGGCACCAGCGTCAACAGCATCTGGCCATTGAAGTTATGGTTGATGCCGTTCTGGTCGCTCTGGGAGGCGTAGAACTGCAGCTGCGGATCGTAGCTGACCACGCCCTGCAGCCGCATCGTGTCCACCGTCACCAGCACGCCCGGGGAGATGGTGGTGATCAACTCCTTCTTCCGGTCTCTGCGGGTCTGGTAGAGATTGTCAGTGGCCGACAGCTGCACGCCCAGGCTGGGTGTGATGCTCCAGCCCGGCCCCTGCTGCGTCGGTGGCGGCAGCAGCAGGCTGAAGGGGTCGCCCGAGGTGTTCAGGCGCACGGGGTCGGCCTCCGGCCAGGGCGCGGTATAGCCGCCTTCCGTCACCTCTCCGGGCGAGATGGAGAAGCTGGGGGCCGTGGTGCCGGGAAAGGGCGGTGTCTGCGCCCCGGCCGGCAGCGCGGCCGCCACCACCGTGGAAGCCGCGAGCCAGGCCCCGGCAACCCGCATGCCCGCGCCCGTTATCGGAGAAACGGACGCTCCGCCTGTTGCCGCCTCAGTTCGCATCGGGCGGTGCCCCATAATCGCCATAGGCGCCAAACCTGTCATTGGCGCTCATGGAGACGCGGTTGAGCACGAGCTGCAGCAGCGGGCAGGCATCGATCATGTCCAGGGCGGCCTCCACCTCATTGCGCTGGGTGCGCTCGGCATCAACCACCATCAGCACCTGCCCGGCGACCGAGGAAAGCGCATTGGCATCGCTGCTGGAAAGGCTGGGCGGTGTGTCCAGCACCAGCACATGATCGGGCAGCAGGCGCGCGATGCGGGCGATGGCATCGGCCATCAGATTGGCCGGCGGCACCTGCTGCGCCGCCACGACGGCACGGCCGAAGGGAAGGAACATCAGGTTGCGGATGGCGGTCTGCACCAGCGGCAGGCCCACCTGCCCCTGAGGGCCCGCCACCAGCCCCCGCAGGCCGTCGGCATCCCCGACCTTCAAGGCCTCGGTGATGGAGCCGCGCTTGCCGTCGGTATCGATCAGCACGACCTTGCGCGTACCGTTGGCGGCCATGCATGCGGCGAGGTTCAGGGCCATGAAGGTCTTGCCCTCGCCCGGACGCGCACTGGTCACCAGCACGATGCGGTTGCGCGCGCTGCCATCCTCGGCCGCGCGCAGCACCTGCTGCTGCACGACGGAGACTTCCTCCACCACCCGGTTGCGCTGGCGGCCCGGCGGCGCCGGCACCAGCCCCGCTGCGATCATGAGATCGAGCGAGATGACGGGCTTGACGAGCCCCGGCGTCGCGGCCGGTGCAGGTGCCGGGCCCGCCGGAGGCAGCCCCGTAGCGGAGGCAGCCTCGGCCTGGCCGGCCGGCGGCGCGGAAAGGACATGGCTCTGGGAATCGCCCATCGCCTCGACAGCGCGCTCGACGAGATGCGCGCGCCCTCTGAAGGGCATGTTCATGCCAGCATCCTCACGATCATACCGGGCACCCCGGCCAGAACAGCTCCAAAGACGGCCAGCAGTGCGACGACGCCAAAGGCGAAGCCCACGGCTGCGCCAGTATGGCGCCGCGGTGCGGTCGCGGAGACGCCGCCCAGGACCGGCAGCCCGAGCTTGCGGAGGTCGTGCACGGTGTAGAAGCCCTGGTCGAGTTGCACGAAGGCCAGTGCCGTCAGGACCGCGGTACCCAGCCCGGCCACCAGCACGCCACAGAGCAGCAGCATGCGGTTAGGGGAGGTTGGCAGCACCGGCAGGGTCGGCGGGTCCACGACCTCCAGCCGCACCCGGTCCGAGTTCGTACGGGCCGCGCCGGCGATCTGGATGGACTCACGGCGGGCCAGCAGTTCCTCGTAGTTCTTCCGCAGCACGTTATAGTCGCGGTCGAGGTTCAGGAACTGCGCGTGCACCTCAGGCGCGCCACGGGCGATTTCATCCAGGCGCTCCACCTCGGCGCGGCCATCCACCTCCTGCCGCTGCAGGGAGGAGATCTGCGCCTCCGCCTCCACGAGCCGGACTTTCAGCTCCTCATAAAGCGGATTCGAGCGGGGCTCGGAGGAGGACCCGGCGGAGCGTGTGGTCGTGCTGCCCCTGCTGCCCTCGGCCCGCGCTGCCTCGACGGCACGGCGGGCAGCGATGACGTCGGGATGCTGCTCGGTAAAGCGCAGCCGCAGCTCGCGCAGCTCGCGCTCCGCATCGGCCAGGCGGCTGTTGCCACCGCCACCGCCGCCACCACCACCACGGGATTCCGAGGCCAGGCGCTGCGGCACGGATGCCAGCTGCTTCTCAATCAGCCCTTTCCGGGCGATCGCGTCCGTCAACTCGCCCTGCACCTGCTTCAGCTGGCTACGGGCGGCCTCCAGCCGGGACACGCCACCCAGCGCATCGTTCGGCAGGATGTCGATGTAGCGGGCCTGGAACTCGGCACGACGGCGCTCGGCCTGCCGCAACTGCACCTCGTAGGAGGAGAGCTGCTGCTGCACGAAGGCGCGGGCGCCTTCCATCTGCTGCCGATCCGTGCTGGTCGCGGCTTCCATGAAGAGATTCAGCGCGGTCTGCACCACCTCACGCGCCACCCGCGGATCGCGGTCGCGGTACTCGATGGTGAAAAGGTTGCGGGTCTGCGGGACGATGCGGATGTCGCGCGTCAGCTGCTGCACGATCGCATCCCGGTCCGCAGGGGACTTCACCCGCTTGTCCAGTTCGGTACGAAGAATGACTTTTTCAAGGTTCGGCCGGCTGAGCAGGGTCCTTTGCAGGATCTCCACCTGCGCGGCCGGAGAGCTGTCAACGGCAATGCCGCGCAGCAGCGAACCCAGGATGGCATCCGCATCCGCGTAGATGCGGGCGCTGGACTGGAACTGATTGGGGATGGCGTACACCCCTGCCCAGCCAACGAGGCACACCAACCATCCTACCAGGAGTGCCCTCCAGCGATATCGCCAGGCAACCGTCGCCTGGCGCTTAACGGTCGCAAGAATATGCATGATTCAGAACCAACCTTGCGGGATCACCAGTGTGTCGCCAGGACGCATCGGCAGATCCTGGCTGATGTCGCCGTCCCGAAGCAGATCAGAGAGCCGCACGGGAATGCTCTGGGCGCGGCCGTCCGGGCCCCGGCGGATGATCTCGGCACGGTTGCCGGCGGCATAACGGGTCAGGCCCTTGGCGCTGATCATAACGTCCAGCACCGTCTGCCCTTCCTTATAGGGCATGCCCATGGGCTGCGTCGCCTCGCCGATCACGCGGATCTGCTGGTTGGGCGCACCCTCGAAGGACCGGACCATGACGGTCACGTTCGGGTCCTGCACATATTCCTTCAGCCGCCCTTCGATCTGTCGGGCAAGGCCGGAAGGGGTCTGGCCGGCGGCGGTGATGTCCGGCACCAACGGCAGGGAAATACGGCCATCGGGCCGGATGGGCAGCTCGGCGCTCAGTTCAGGAGCGCGATACACGAAGACATTCAGCACGTCCCCGGGCCCGAGCACGTACTCGGAAGCCTCAACGGTGGTGCCTGCCGCCAGTTCGGGCTGCTGCGCCGGAGCCGCGCAGCCAGCCATTCCGGCGGCACAAACCAGCCAAAATGATGCAGTTATGAAACGAGAGGTCGTTCGCATGGCCCTGCTTCGCCCTTTAATGCGGTCATAGATGGCCGCCGCGACCCGCGGCCGGCCCCGTCCGTCGTCGCGGCATACGTTAACAGAACAGACGCCGGCCGCAATCCAGAATTTACACCTCGGCTAAAAGAATCTGTTCAGAAAATTGACGCTCGATATGCAAGGTTACTATGAATTTTCGTAAGGAACTTGAGTAAGCAGAAATTTTTTTCTTCCCGTTATCGATAATTTACCTTCTATGAAAATTCTTTGTATTTTCTGGTCTCTATCCGAACTTGTTAAAAAGATGCTAACGAGGCGCCATCGAAGCCTATGGGCTCCCCCTCCGCGAGGTCCCCGATGACGAGCATGTTCGGCCATAACATCCGCTCTGAGCTGGTCCTCCTCTATCTATTTGAGGGCCTAGCTGTTTTCTTCGCTGTCTATGTATTGATGGCGGCCGGTATTCCACCGGGTTACCCGGTGGACCATGGCCGCGTCACGCTCATTGCTGCAATGCTGGCCGTGTGTTCAGGCCTGGTCTGCGGCGCCAGCGGCCTTTACCAGCCTCAGTCTTTGTCACGCGGCCGCCGGCTCTTCGTCGGCGCTGCTCTGGCTGGCATGCTCCTTCTGCTTACCATCTGGCTCTGCCTGCTGCTGCTGGCGCCGGAGGGTCTCCGCGCCTCGTCTCCCGGCATCCTGCTGGAGGTGCTGCTGGGATGTATCGGCGCCGTGCTGCTGACGCGTGTTGCCTTTGTACTTCTGCTGCGCGGCGGATTCATGCGCCGGCGGGTGCTCGTGCTGCCCTCCGCCAGCAAGGATATCTCTGACACATCCTCTTCCTCCGGTAGCTGGGAGGATGTCTTCGAGGTTTCCAACCTTCCCGCCGGCGCGGATGTGCTGTCGATGCTGCGGCGGCCGGAGAGCCTGCGGGCACAGCGTGTCTGGGCCGTCGTCGCCCCCAGCGACACCCTGGACGCCGCCGCCCGCCGGGCCTGCGAGGCCGCAGGGGTGCGCGTGCTGAACGAATCCGAGTTCCACGAATGCCGCCACAACCGCGTCGTCTGCGAGCGCCTGGCGCCCGACTGGCTGAGCACGGTGCGTGGGCTGCATGAGGGGCGCGTGCAGGCCGCGCTGCGGCGTGCCTTCGACATCGCCGTCAGCCTGACCCTTCTTGTGCTGACGCTGCCGGTGATGGCGGTCACAGCGCTTGCCATCAAGCTCGACAGCCCCGGCCCGATCTTCTACCGGCAGGAGCGCGTCGGCCTGAACGGGCGTGTCTTCACCCTCACCAAGTTCCGCAGCATGATCGTGGATGCCGAAGCCGGTGGCGTTGCCCGCTGGGCCCAGCGGCAGGATTCGCGGGTGACGCGGGTCGGCCGGCTGATCCGCCTGACGCGCATCGACGAGCTGCCGCAGATCCTCAACGTGCTGCGCGGCGACATGGCCATCGTGGGCCCGCGCCCGGAGCGCCCCTCCTTCGTGGAGGAGCTGGGCCGCATCATCCCGCATTATCATGACCGCGCCTGCGTCAAGCCTGGCATCACGGGCTGGGCACAGGTGAACTACCCCTACGGCGCCTCGGTCGAAGATGCGCGGATGAAGCTGGCCTACGACCTTTATTATGTCCGCCGCCGCAGCCTTCTCCTGGATCTGCTGATCCTGGTCGCCACGGTGCGCGTCGTCCTTCTCCAGGAAGGCGCGCGATGACAGCCGCCGCATCCTCCGTTCTCTATGCTGGCTGCGCTGCGGCCTGCTTGGCCTGGGGGCTGCTGGTTCTTGGCAGCGGGCGTGGCCGCCACGCCCTGCTGCCGGCGATAACCTGCCTGGGCGCCGCTGCCTGGGCCGCTGCGGTGGCGCTGGCCCCGGCCACACCTTTCGCCGGCCTGGCCGGGGCGCTGGAGATCCTGCGCGCCGCTCTCTGGTTCGCGATGCTGCTCTCCGCCGGGCGCTTCATCGGCGGCCTGCGGGCGCGGCCGCTGCTGCGCCGCTTCGCCCTGGCAGGCGCCGTCACGGCGCTGCTCGCCTGGGCCACGCTGGTGCCGGAAGTGGCGGAAGCCCTGACCTGGCCGGCTCTTGGCTCGCCCGTAGTGCTCACGCGGCTGGCGCTGGTGTTGCTGGTCGTGCTTCTGGCCGAGAATCTCTACCGTAATGCCGACGATTCCACGCGCTGGCATGTGGTCCTGCCCTGCATCGCGCTGGGTGGCCTCGCGGCCTTCGACGTGCTGCTCTATGCCCAGGCCGCGCTGTCGCGCAGCCTCTCCCCCACGCTGGCGGATGGGCGCGCGGTGCTCACCGCCTTGGCGGCGCCGCTGCTGGCACTGGGCGCGATGCGGGACCGGCGCTGGCGCCGCAACCCGCCGGTGTCACGCGATGTCGTCTTCCACGGCGCGACGCTGCTGGTCGCCGGCAGCTTCCTGCTGGCCGTCGGTGCGGTGGGCGAGGCACTGCGCCACCTGGACGCCGATTGGGCGCAGGCGATGGAGCTGGGGATCTGGGCCGCCACCGCCATGGCGCTGGCCGTCGGCAGCACCGCGCGGTCCGTGCGCTCCCGTCTGCGCCGCTATGTGGTCGATCACTTCTTCCCTGCCCGCTACGACTATCGGCAGGAATGGCTGCGCTGCGTGAACACCCTCTCGGCGCCCGGTATGGCCGCCCCCCTGCGCGCCATCCGTGCCATCGCCGACCCCGCCGACAGCCCCGCCGGCATGCTGTTGCTGCGTGAGCCGGGCGAGCCCGGCCTGAACTGGGCCGGTTCCTGGAATCTTCCCGCCGAGACCTGCGGCCTCGCCGAGGACCATCCGCTGATTGCACAGATGCGCGAGGGCAACTGGATCGTTCCGCTGACGCCGGAGGATGTGCCGGAGCTGCGGGCGTTCTGCGGCCCGCTCTGGCTGGCGGTGCCGCTGGCGCATCACCGCGAAGGCCTGATGGGCGTCGTGCTGCTGGCCCCGCCCCGCGCGGCCCTGCCACTGGACGGCGAGGTCTTCGACCTGTTGCGTAGCCTGGGGCGGGAGGTTGCCATGTTCCTGGCCGAGCGGCGCAATGCCGAGCGGCTGAGCGAACAGCAGCACCTGCAGGACCATGCACAGCGCTTCGCCTTCATGGCCCATGACGTGAAGAACGTGGCCAGCCAGCTCACCCTGCTTCTGGCCAATGCCGATGAAAACATCCAGGATCCGGAGTTCCAGCGCGACATGCTTCTTACTGTTCGTGCCTCTGCGGCACGGATCAATACTCTCATCGCCCGTCTGCGGCAGCCGGAGGTCTCGGCCTCCGGCACCGTGGAGGGGGTCGAGCCGCTGACCCGTCTGCGTGTCCTGGCGGCGCAACAGGCGCATCCCCTTCAAATCGAGGATGATGGCCGGCAGCCGCAGCGTGTGGCCATCCCGCCGGAATCCTTCGATGCGGCGGTGACGCATCTGCTGAACAATGCCGCCGAAGCTTCCGCCCCTACCGAGCCCGTGCGCGTGCGCGTCTGGAATGGGGAGAGGCGGGTGGCGGTGGAAATCATCGACCGCGGCAGCGGCATGACGCCGGAATTCATTCGCGACGGGCTGTTCCGCCCGCTGGCGACCATGAAGCCCGGCGGCAGCGGCATCGGCGCCTGGCAGGCGCGGGAGTTGCTGCGGCGGGCCGGCGGAGATCTGTCGGTGTCGAGTTGTCCGGGCCTCGGCACCACCATGCGCCTGACACTGCCCGTTCTGGATAACTCTGCCGCGACTGGCAAAACTGAAATGGAGGCGGCACTACCATGAGTCGTCCGAAGCTGTTGATTATCGAGGACGACACGGCCCTGAGCGCCCAGTATCGCTGGGCCTTCCCGAACTGCCGTGTATTGTTGGCCGGCGACCGCCGCCAGGCCGAAGTGACTGCGCGTGCCGAGCAGCCGACCGCTGCGCTGCTGGATCTCGGCCTTCCGCCGGATGCTGAAGGTGTCAGTGAAGGATTCGCTACGCTGGCCATGCTCAGCCGGCTGTGCCCGGGCATGCCCATCATCGTCGCCAGTGGCCAGGGGCAGCGGGAGCATACGCTGCGCGCCATCGCGCTCGGCGCCTATGATTTCTGCGAGAAGCCGGTGGATCTGGCCGTGCTGCGGACCATCGTCGACCGCGCCCTGCGCCTGAGGGCCCTGGAGGAGGAAAATCTTCGCCTCGCCTCCATGCCTCGCCCCAGCCCGATCCGTGACATCGTCACGGCCGATGAGGGGATGCTGCGGATCTGCCACACCATCGAGCGGCTGAGCCAGGTCTCCGTGCCTGTCCTGCTGCTTGGCGAGAGCGGCACGGGCAAGGAGGCGCTGGCGCGCGCGCTGCACGACATGGGCCCGCGCGCGCGCAAGCCCTTCGTCGCCATCAACTGCGCCGCCATCCCCGAGCCGCTGCTGGAGAGCGAACTCTTCGGGCATGAGCGCGGCGCCTTCACCGGGGCGGTGAAGTCGGTGGCCGGGCGCATCGAAGCCGCCAATGGCGGCACGCTCTTCCTGGACGAGGTGGGCGACCTGCCCCCTGCCCTGCAGGCCAAGCTGCTGCGCTTCCTGCAGGACCAGGTGATCGAGCGTGTCGGCGGCCGCACGCCCATCCGCGTCGATGTGCGCGTCGTCTCCGCCACCAACCAGCCGCTGGAGGAGCAGGCGGAGAATGGCCGCTTCCGCGCCGACCTGCTCTACCGGCTGAATTCGCTGACCATCCGCATCCCGCCGCTGCGCGAGCGTGGCGAGGATTCGCTCCTGCTCGCCCGCTGGTTCCTGGCGCGTTACACGCGGGAATTCGGCCGGCGCCTGCGCGGGCTGGATGCCTCGGCCGCGGAGGCCGTCGCCGCCCATCGCTGGCCGGGCAATGTGCGGGAGTTGGGCAACCGCGTCCGCCGCGCGGCGCTGATGGCGGAAGGCCAGACCGTCACCGCGGCAGACCTGGAGCTCTCGCCCCCGGCCACGCAGTCCGATACCGACCTGGACCTCCGCGCGGCACGGTTGCGGGCGGAGCGCGCGACGATCGAGCGCGCGCTGGCCCGCAGCAATGGCAGCCTCGCCGCGGCGGCGCGGCTACTGGGTGTCAGCCGCCCGACAATCTATGGCCTGCTGGAGACGCATCGGCTTTCCCCCAGCCATGCGACCTCTGAACCCGATAACTCGAACGCCGGTTCCGACGGCGAAAGCCCTTAGCAGGATCACCGCCATGCGCCGATCGTCCCCCCGTCCTGTTACTTCGCGCCGCTTCGGCGCCCTGCCGTTCATGCTGCCCGTCCTTCTGTCCCTCTCCCTCGGTGCGCTGACCCCCATGCCTGTGCTGGCGGCCGGCGCCCAGGATCGGGCGGAGGCCGCGCAGGCAAAGGGCGACCTGCGGGCGGCGCATCTGGAATGGCGCAACGCGGCGCGTGACGAGCCGAACTCGGCCGCCACGCGCGCCGGGCTGGCCGCCGTCAGCCTGGAGCTGGGCGATGCCGAGATGGCGGAGCGGGAGGCCCGCGCCGCCCTGGCCAATGGATATGACCAGGTGGCCGGCACAGAGCTGCTGATGCGCGCCTACCTGATCTCCGGCCGTTTCGAGCAGCTGCTGCGTGACTTCCCGCAGCAGGAGACCCCCCCGGCGCTCGGTGCCCTGATCGCCGCCACGCGCGCCCGGGCCCAGTTGGCGCTGCGCCAGACCAGTGAGGCGGAAGCATCCCTGGAACTGGCGCGCCGCCTGGCGCCGGACATGCCCCAGGTCGGCACTGCAACGGCCGACATGGCTCTGGTGCGCGGTGACCGCGCAGCGGCGGAGGCTGCCGTGGATGCCGTGCTGGCGCGGAACCCGAACGACCCGGAGGCGCTGCTCCGCAAGGGCCGCCTGCAGTTCGAGCGGCGCGACGCCCAGGCGGCGGTGGCCACCTTCAGCAAGCTGCTCGAACAGCAGCCCGGCAACGTCATGGCGCTGCTGCGGCGGGCCGAGGCGTTGATGCAGATGCGCGAGGACGCGCGCGCCCGCGCTGATGTCGACGCCGCCCTGGCCGTGCTGCCGGGCAGCATGCCGGCCGTTTATCTGCGCGCCATGCTGCTGGTCCGCGCGGAGAACTGGGCCGCCGCGGATGCCGAGTTGCAGCGCCTGGGCCCGGCCCTGGCCAATTTCCCCGAGGGGTATCTGTTGCAGGCGGCCGCCAAGCGCGGCGTGGGCCAGAAGTCGCAGGCCGAGGATGCCGCCGGCCGCTATGTCGCCCGGCAGCCCGGCGATCCGCGCGGCGCCAAGATGCTGGCGGCGCTGATGCTGGAGGACAACCGCCCGCAGGAAGCGGCGGATGTGCTCTCCCGCCTCGCGGAGCGGGGCACCGCCGATGCCGCGTCACTGGACCTGCTGGGCCGGGTGCAGGCCCAGCTGAAGCGCCCGCGCGACGCTCTGGCGGCAATGCAGAAGGCCGCCGCCCTGGCACCCGATGACGCCGGGATCCAGAGCCGCCTTGCCGCGGCACGGCTGGCGGTCGGCGATACCGCCGGCACGGCCGATGCGGCCTCCCGAGCGCTGGAGCTGGGGGCCGATAATGCGGCCACGCGGCAGATGCTGGCCTATTCCTCCATCTTCCAGGGTGATCTCAGCGGCGCCGAGGCGCAGCTGGACAAGCTGCCGGCCGAGGCGCGGCAGAGCGAGGCCGGCCGCGTGCTGGAAGGGACGCTGGACACGATCCGCATGGACCTGCCCGCGGCGCGCGCTGCCTTCGAGGCCGCGCTGAAGCAGCAGCCGAATTCCACCCCCGCGCGCATGGGCCTCGCCCGCGTCGCGCGCCTGGAGAACAAGCCCGACGAGGCCATACGGCTGCTGGGTGAGATCCTGCGGCAGGATCCCGCCAATGCCGAGGCTCTGGCGCAGTTGTCCGCCGCGGCGCTGCAGGGTGCCCCGCGCGCCGCCGAGGCCCGCGCCACCCTGGAAGCCGTGCAGGCCGCCGCCCCGGGTGAGCAGCGCCTGGCTCTCGCCCTGAGCAGCCTGCTGCTGCGCTCCGGTGAACCGGCCAAGGCGGTGGCGGTGCTGGAGGCCGAGCCGCTGCGCGCCTCGAACAGCCTGCAGCTCCTCCTGGCCCGCTCCGAGGCGCATGCCGCCGCCGGCCAGTGGAAGGAAGCCGAGGAGGCGAGCCGCCAGGCCCTGGCCGCCGCGCCGGATTCCTCCGCCGCCCGCCGCCAGCTGGCCGGCCTGCTGATACGCGCCGGCGACCAGCGGGCCGCTGAATCGCTGATCCAGCAGGGGCTGCGGGAGAAGCCCGGCGATGCCGCCCTGCAGCAGACTCTGCTCGGCATGATGATGCAGTCCCAGGGCCTGGAAGCCGCCATGGCGGAAGCCGAGCGGATGGCGAAGCAGCCGAGCGCCCAGCCCGCCTCCCTGAGCCTGCCGGGGGACCTTCTGGTCGCCTCCAAGCGGATGGAGGACGCGGCGAAGGCCTATGCCGCCGCGGCGAAGACGGCGCCTTCCGCCCAGCTGGCGCTGCGTGAGGCTTCCAGCTGGCGGGCCGCGAACAAGCCGGCTGAGGCGGCCAATGTGCTGCGCGCCTGGCTCAAGCAGCAGCCGGAGGATGTCGAGGCGCTGCTGATGCTCTCGCAGCTGGATATTGAGGCCGGGCGGCTGGACGATGCCGAGCGTGGCCTTTTGAAGGCGGCGGAGAAGCGGCCCCAGGATGGCGTGATCCTGAACAACCTGGCCTGGGTGATGGGCCGCAACACCACGCCGGCCGGTGCGGCCAAGGCGCAGGAAGTCGCGGAACGCGCCTATTTCGTCGCCCCCAATGCGGAGACGGCGGATACGCTGGGCTGGATCCTGGCGCGCAACGGCAATGCGGCCCGTGCGGTGCCGCTGCTGCGCATGTCCTTCAATACGCCCGGCCGGGCGAAGGACCCCAGCGCGGCCTACCGCCTGGCCTATGCCCTGAACGCCACCGGCGCGAAGCAGGAGGCGCTGGATGTGCTGAGCCCGGCCCTGGCGGGCAACGCCACCTTCCCCGAGCGGGCGGAGGCGACGCGCCTGCTGGCCGAGCTGCGCGCCGCGCGTTGAGGAGGAATGCGGATGCGCGACGCCGCCTTCATCCCGAGCCGTCCCGGCCTGTGCGCCATGCGGCGGCAGTGCGCGGGCCGGCCAGGCATGGCCCTGGCGCTGCTCGCCCTTCGAGACGTTCGACACGGAGAACGGACGTGACGCAGATGATCACAGAGCTCCGGCCCATGCGGGCCGGTGGCAGCATGCCCGCGCAGCGGCCGCTGCGGCTGCTGACCTTCAGCACGCTCTATCCCAATGCCGCTCAGCCCAACCATGGCGTCTTCGTGGAGAACCGGCTGCGCCATCTCGTCGCCAGCGGCGAGGTCGAGAGCGTCGTCCTGGCGCCGGTGCCCTGGTTCCCCTCCTCGGCACCGCAGTTCGGCGCCTGGGCACGCTACGCCCGCATCCCCCGGAAGGAGCAGCGCCACGGCCTGATGGTGCATCATCCACGCTTCCTGGTGCCGCCGCGCCTGGGGATGCTGACGGGGCCGACCAGCCTCTACCACAGCGCCCGCCTCGCCATCCGGCGCCTGCTGGACCAGGGCGTGACCTTCGATGCCATCGATGCCCATTACCTCTATCCCGATGGCGTGGCCGCCGTGCGGCTGGGGCGGGAATTCGGCAAGCCCGTGGTGGTGACGGCCCGTGGTTCCGACACCAGCCAGCTGCCACAGTACCGCCTGCCGCGCCGCGCCATCCAGCAGGCCATCGCCCAGGCGGATGCGCTGATCGCCGTCAGCGAGGGTCTGAAGGAAGGGCTGGTGGAACTGGGCGCGCCGCCGGGCAAGGTGACGGTGCTGCGAAACGGCGTGGACCTCGAGACCTTCCGGCCGCCGGCTTCCCATGCCGCGGCGCGGGCGGCGCTGGGGATGGCGGAGGGCCCGGTGCTGCTCTCGGTAGGACACCTGATCGAGCGCAAGGGCCACCACCTCATCATCGCCGCCCTGCGGGAACTGCCGGGCCACCAGCTGGTGATCGTCGGCGAAGGGCCGGAGCGCGGCTTCCTGCAGGCCGAGGCAGAGCGCCTGGGCGTGGCGGACCGCGTGCGCTTCGCCGGTGCCCAGCCCCATGCCCGGCTGCCCTCCTATTACGGCGCCGTGGACGCGATGGTGCTGGCCTCCAGCCGCGAGGGCTGGGCCAATGTGCTGCTGGAAGCCATGGCCTGCGGCACGCCGGTCGTGGCCAGCCCCGCCTGGGGCAGCCGCGAGGCCGTGCGCGCGCCCGAAGCCGGGCTGGTGATCGATGAGCGGACGCCCGAGGCCATCGCCGATGGTGTCCGCCGCCTGCTGGCGAAGCCGCCGGCCAGGGAGGCCACGCGCGCCTATGCCGAGGCCTTTGGCTGGGACGAGACGACGGCCGGGCAACTGTCGCTGTTCCGGCGCGTCCTTGGCCAGGTGGCGGCATGATGCGCGCCCCGTTCGTCATTGGCCGTCGCGAGGCGATCATGGGCCTCGTCGGGATGAGCATCATGCCGGGATACGCTTCCGCGGCCCGGCTGTCGCCGCCCTGCCCCACCGCGCCAGGCGACATCACGGGACTGACGCTGGAAGGCACCGGTAACCCCGCAGGCGCCGTGGCCGTCTTCGGCCAGGTCTTCCGCCCCGGGCACCTGCCGGCGGGAAGCGGCCTGCGGGCCCGGCTGGCGAATGGCCAGCCCCTGCCGGTGCAGCTTGATATCCGCAGCCAGCACCCCGACGGCTCGGTGCGCTTCGCGCTGGTCAGCCTGGCGGCGCCGGCCCTGGCCGCAGGCCAGTCGGCAAAGGTGGTGCTCTCCGCTGGCCCGACCCCGGCGGCAGGCGGCATGCCGCAGGCCAATGGCCGCCAGGCGGCGGTGGAGATCATCGGCCCGGGTGGAGAGACATGGCGCATGGAGCTGCTGCCCCGCGCCTTTACCGGCCGCCTCTGGCAGGCGGGGCCGCTGGCGGTGCAGGGACGCGTCGAGGCACCGGTGCCGCCCGGCGCCGCCGGCGGTGTCACCTCGCTGCGACTGGTGGCGGACCTGGCGCTCCATGCCGATGGTGCGCTGCGGCTGGATGCCTGGTTCCGCAATGACACGGCCATGCAGCCGGGCGGCGGCACGGCGCGGTATACCGCGCGCCTGGTGCTGGATGGGAAGGAGGCCGCGCGCTTCGATATCCCTCGCCAGTGGCAATATACCGGCTGGGGACGGCTTTTTGTCTCCCGCCCCGGTGGCCCCCCGCCCTGGGTGCGGCATGATGCCGGCTACCTGACCGATGCCGGCGCTGTGGCGCGCTACAACCTCCGGACGGGCGTCGATGATTCCGTCATCGCCGGGCTAGCCGCCGCCATGGCCAGCCCCGGCTGGCAGGCGCCGCTGAGCGCGCGCCAGATCACGCAGGACATGCGGCAGACCGGCGGCCGTGCCGATATCGGCCCCGCCACCATGTCCCAGGCAGCCTGGCTGATCACCTCCGACCGCCGCGCCGCCGCCTATGCCATCGGCCAGGCCGAGGCCGCGGGCGCCGTTCCCTGGCACTTGTGGGATCCCCAGGGAGGAGACGGGCGCGGTGGCTGGCTGGATGCCAAGCGCTGGCCCCGGCTCTGGACGGACGGGCGTGGAGGCCCGCCGCCAGGGGGGCTGGCGCAGCCTGTTTCCGAGGAAAGCGGCTGGATCCCGGACGCCGCGCATCAGCCCGATCTCTGCTTCGTCCCCTATGTGCTGACCGGCCGCCGCGCCTTTCTGGACGGGTTGCAGGCGCAGGCCAGCTGGTGCGTGGTGTCGCAATGGACAGGGGTGCGCGGCACGCCGGACCGCCCAGGCCCGGGCGAGGGCTTCAACATCGTCCGCTCCAACCAGGTGCGCGGCGCCGCATGGTCGCTGCGGCAACTCAGCAATGCCGCCTGGATCACGGGGCAGGACGATCCCAACAGCCCCTATCTGCGTACCTGCGCCGACGGCAACTGGGCCTGGGTGAGGAGCCGCATCCCCGGCTGGACCGCCGAGCAGGGCGAGTTGCATGGCTGCATCCCTGGTGCCTATGGCGCGCCCGGCACCCTGCCGCCCTGGCAGCAGGATTACTTCGCCTCGACCGCCGCCGCCGCCGCCCGGCGTGGCGACGCCGATGCGATGGCCGTGCTGCGCTGGATGAGCAACTTCCTTGTCGGCCGCTTCCTATCCGCCGAGAAGGGCTTCAACCCGCGTGACGGCGTCGCCTACCTGATCGCCGCCGACCCCGGCGCGGGCGAGGCGCGGCCGCTGCGGAGTTGGGCGGAAACCGGCAACGCCATGCGCGCGAAAGGCCTTTCCAATGAAAACGGCTGGAGCAAGTCCGAGGGCGTCTATGGGCAGCTCGCGCTGCAATCCCTGGCGGCGCTGGTGGAACTGACCGGCACGGCGGAGGCGCAGCGGGCCTATGCCTGGCTTTCCGCCTCGGGCGCGCCGTTCACGCGCCCGCAGGATTTCCGCAGGGACCCTCTCTTCAGCATCGTGCCGAACCGCACCCCCACCTGCGGCGCCTAGGGCGGTTTTCGTCCGCCCCTGGCTTTTACTTTGACGAGCATCGCCACCCGATCAGGTGATTGTCACCTGATCGGGTGTTGTTCTTAGCGGACCAGCCGCCGCGTGGCCGCTGCCAGCGAACCGAGCGAAAGCAGCGTGGCGCCGGCCGGTCCCCGCAGGGATGCCGGCCATGCGGCCAGGCCGGCCTTGACGCGCAGCGGCAAAGGCCGGCCGCTGCGCGGCAGCATGGCCGCGATCTCCCGCACCGCCGAGAAATCCTGGCGAACGAAAGCCGTATCCAGCGCCTGCATCCGCCGCTTGGCGATGCTGGCCCGGACCGCTGATTCATAGGGGCGCAGCGAGGGGCGCGTGGCCAGCACCCGCTCCAGGATCTTCGCGTCGCCCAGGTTCATCGCCTGCACATCGGCCGAGTGATTGCCGGCATGTTTGCGGATGCCCACCAGCGGCTGCTGCAGAATGCCGAAAGGCGCATGTTCAGCCAGCCGCAAGGCCGTGGCGAAGTCGCAGCCGACCAGACGGCTGACCGATGTATCCCAGCCGCCGATCCCCAGCAGGAAGCGCCGGTCCGCCATCATGGCGGACGGAAAGAAGGGTTGGAAATCCAGCAGCCGCCGCACGATCGGCATATCGAAGACCGACATCGGTGGCCCGAGGCTGCGAAGCCCGTCCCAGAATCCCGCCGGCGCCTGGGCGAATTTGCGCGTCTGCTCCCAGACCCCGTCACGGATGATGACGAAGTCGCTGAAAGCCACGCGCAGATGCGGCTCCTCCCGCCACATGCCGGCCATGGTCGCCAGGAATCCCGGCCGCCAGAGGTCGTCACTGTCACAGAAGGCGACCAAGTCGCCCTTCGCGACCGCCAGCCCTTCATTCCGGGCGACAAGATCGCCGGAATTGGCGATACGCAGCACCCGGACCCGCGGTTCGTAGCGCGCCAGTACCGCCGGGGTATCGTCGGTGGAACCGTCATCCACCACGATCACTTCCGCCGGACGCAGCGTCTGAGCCAGAATGGCGTCCAGCGTGGCTGGCAGCAGTTCGGCACGGTTGTAGGTGGGCACCACCACGCTGATGCTGGAATTCATGGGAGCCATCACTCCATCGGAGATTTGACGCGGCGGATCCGCAGGTCCGCCATCCTGAAATCACGCTGCTGCAACGGCGCCGTCCGCGCCTCGGTGGCGACTGGGGCGTAGCTTCCCGGCCGCCGGCAGATGCCAGGCGATGCACCGATCGCATGCAGGCGCCGCCGCAGCCTGGCGAGGCCGGCCGTCATCATGGGCCGGTCCCCACCTGGAACTGTTCGGAGCCGCTGTAGCGCGCGCCATCCGCCACGGCGCGGCCAGGACCTTGCGCCCAGATGCGGAGAAAGACAGCCAGGTCACGCAGCTCGCGCGGGTCGGTGGCATAGGCCGCCAGCGCGAAACCCAGGGCATGAAGGCGCCGGCCGGCCAGAAGGTTGTTCAGCGCCAGCCCCTTCCGGGCGCTATAGGCCGCCCAACGTAATTCGCGCCGGAAGCCGCGCAGCAGCGGGTCTGCGGCGGCAAGACGATGCATGCGTACCGAATGCCCCGCCAGCCGGGCGGTGGAGCCGGTCAGCCCCCCTTCCCCCCGCCGCCAGCCATAGACCATGCGCGGCTGGTAATGCAGAGGCGCAAGCACCGACAGCTTCGCCATTGCCAGGAAATCCTCGTAATAGGTCAGCCCCTCGGCGAAGCCGCCTGCCCGCAGCAGCAGGCTGCGCCGCACCAGCATGGCGCCCAGGTGCATGCAGAAATCCGCGATGAAGGCCCGTGTCAGCGCCGGCCCATCCAGGCGGACGGCACGACCGTGCGCCGTCTTGCCGAGGCGCGTGCTCAGGACCGGCGCGGCCTGCCAGGGGCCGTCCCCGGTCATGAAGCCATGTGCACCGCCGATCCATGCGGCATCGGGATATTCCGCCAATACGGCCTCGGCTTCAGCCATGCGGTCCGGTGCCCAGAGGTCGTCGGCATCCAGGAACCCGATCCATTCCCCGCGTGCGAGCGCGATGCCGTGGTTGCGCGCGGAAGCCGGGCCGCCATTCTCCGGCAGCCGCTCCAGCACCACGCGCGGGTCTGATTCACGCAACTCCTGACAGGCGGCAATGGTGGCGCTGTCATGCGATGCGTCATCGACCAGGATCAGTTCCCGCACCGCCGGCGCATTCTCCAGCACCGAGCGCGCGGCGCGGCGGAGCAGCTCGGGCGGGGTGTTGAACACGGGACAGACAACACTGACGTCCATTCAGTATCCCTCTCCAGGCGCATGTCCTGACGCATGGCAGGTATGAATCCAACTGATCATCCCCGCGGCATCCTATTCCGGCATCACAAGAGTAGAAGTAAAATTTTCCGACAGCATCGTTTTTTTCATTATGATGTAAAAGATTTACGTGGAATTCAACATCTGAACTGAAAATGTAAAATATGGGTTCTCAAATTTTTACACTTCATGGCTAGCCAGTATTTGGCTACCATTCAAGCACGGCAACAGTGTCGGAAGGTCTTACGAACATGGCGACCATCCTGGTTACCGGAGGTTGCGGGTTCATCGGTTCCCACCTCTGCGCCGCGCTTCGCGCGCGCGGGGATCGCGTTCGGGTGCTGGATGATCTCTCCACCGGTCATGAAGCAAATCTTGTCCCCGGCGCCTCGCTGCTGATTGGCGACGTCTCGAATGCTGAGACCGTGCGGCAGGCGGTGGCTGGTGTGGACGCCGTTTTTCATCTGGCGGCCGTCGCCTCGGTCGAGCGCGGCGTGCAGGACTGGTACGGCACGCATCGCATCAATCTCTCCGGCACCATCGCTGTGCTGGATGCGGCGCGGCACAGCGGCATTCCTGTCGTCTATGCCTCCTCCGCCGCCGTGTACGGGGATGCGGATGCGCTGCCGCTGCATGAGGGCACGCAGCCACGTCCGCTTTCCGCCTATGGCGCGGACAAGCTGGGCTGCGAGCAGCATGCGCGCGTCGCCGGCCACACCCACGGCGTGCCGACCGCGGGGCTGCGCTTCTTCAACGTGTACGGGCCCCGGCAGGACCCGAACTCACCCTATTCCGGCGTGATCTCGATCTTCTGCGACCGCATTTCCCAGGGCCAGTCGGTACAGGTCTTCGGGGACGGGCTGCAGACCCGCGATTTCGTCTATGTCGGCGATGTCGTGCGGATGCTGCTCGCGGCGCTGCCGGCCGCCTCGGTCTCGGCGCCGGTCTTCAATGTCTGCAGCGGCCAGCCGACCTCGGTGCTGGACCTGGCGTCGCTGGTGGCGGAGCTCTGCGGCGTCCCGCTGGACGTGCAGCACCGTCCGTCCCGCTCCAGCGAGATCCGGCATTCCCTTGGCCAACCTGCCCTGGCGCGGGAGAAGCTGATGACCACCGCTTCCGTCTCTCTCCGGGATGGGCTGGCGGAGACACTGGCCTGGCTTTCCGCAGGGCGCCCCGGCCTGTCGGAGCAGGCCGGTCCCTTCCGGGCCATCAGAGCAGCATAGCCCGGAGCAGGAAGATGATAACGAGCCATGCCACAACCGAACAGATGACGATCAGCAGAGCGGCGGCCGGCCACGGCCATCGCCGCTCCGGCGGCCGCTTCGCAGCCGGTTTGGCAGGCTCATGAGGCTCCATCCGTCGTTCCTTCCCCCGGAACTGATTTGCGCCGCGCGCCCGGCGCGAATCAGCTCAGCAGGATAATCCCGACATGTGCGGCCTGGCAGGGCTTTTCTCATTTAATCGTGAAACAAACCCCGACGCGGCATTGCTGCGCCGGATGACTGACGCCATGCGGCACCGCGGGCCGGATGGCGAGGGCTTCCATATCGAGCCCGGACTTGCGCTCGGCCACCGCCGGCTGGCGATCGTGGATCTCGCCGGCGGTGCCCAGCCCATGGCCAGCGCCGATGGCGAGGTCGTCATTTCCTTCAATGGCGAGATCTACAACCACGAGGAACTTCGGCAGGAACTCGAGGCCGCCGGCCACCGCTTCCGCACCCGCTCGGACACCGAGGCCATTCTGCATGCCTGGCAGGCCTGGGGCATGGGCTGCCTGGAGCGCCTGAACGGCATGTTCGCCTTCGCGCTCTGGGACCGCCGCAGCGGCGAGCTGCTGCTGGCGCGCGATCGCCTGGGCGAGAAGCCGCTGCATTACGCGCAGCTCCCCGATGGCAGCGTCGCCTTCGCCTCCGAATTGTCCGGCATGCTCGCACTGCCCGCGCTGTCCCGCCGGCTGGACCCGGTGGCGGTCGATGACTTCCTGGCGCTGGGCTATGTGCCGGACCCCGACACCATTTACGCCGGCATCCGCCGCCTGCCCGCCGGGCATGCGCTGCTGCTGCGCCGGCAGGGCCTGCCGCTGCTGCCGCAGCCGCGCCGCTACTGGCAGCCCCCCACCACCACGCAGGACCGCCCGCGCGATGCGGCTGCGGAACTGACGGCGCGGCTGGAGACCTCAGTCCGGCTGCGGCTGATGTCGGATGTGCCGCTGGGCAGCTTCCTCTCCGGCGGTGTCGATTCCAGCGCCATCACCGCCCTTGCGGCACGGCTGGCGCACCCGCTGCAGACCTTCACCATCGGCTTCCCTGGCGCGGGCGACGAACGCCCCGCCGCCGCCGCGCTGGCGGCGCGGCTGGGCACCACCCATCTGGCCGAAGCCTCGACCCCCGATTATCTCGCCGCCGCGCGGGAACAGGCGCTGATCTTCGGCGAGCCTTTCGGCGACCATTCCTCCGTCCCCACCCTGGCCGTCTGCAAGCTCGCGCGGCGGCATGTGACCGTGGCGCTCTCCGGCGACGGCGGCGACGAGGTCTTCGCCGGCTACCGCCGCTATCGCTGGCACCAGCTGGCGGAGGCGGTGCGTGCCTATGTGCCGGCACGCGCGCGGCGGCAGGTGCTGGGCGGGCTGGCGCGGATCTACCCGAAGCTGGACACGGCGCCGCGCTGGCTGCGCGCCAAGCACACCCTGACGGAAATCAGCCTCGACAGCGCGACAGGCTATTACCGCACCGTCTGCCGCATCCATCAGGAACAGCGCCGCGCCCTGCTCTCCCCCGCCCTGCGGGCGCAAGTGGAGGGGCATGACCCCGGCACCCGTTTCGCGGAGTACATGGCGGAATGCGACCCGGATGAGACGCTGCTGCAGGCGCAATATGCCGACCTGCACACCTATCTGCCCGGCGACATCCTGACCAAGGTGGACCGCACCAGCATGGCCGTCTCGCTGGAGGTGCGTCCGCCGCTGCTGGACCATACGCTGGTGGAATGGGGCATGGCCCTGCCGCCGTCGCTGAAGCTGCACCGCGGACAGGGCAAGCAGGTGCTGCGGCAGGCCATGGCTTCCCACCTGCCGGACAGCATCCTGCGGGGGCCGAAGCAGGGCTTCGCCACCTCCATCGGCACCCATCTTCGGGACCAGGCCGACGCGGTGCGCGCCCGGCTGCTGGGTGCACCGATGCTGGACTCCGGCCTGTTCGATCCGACCGCGCTGGCGGCCATGGTGGATCGTCATGCCTCTGGCCGGCATGAGCACGGCCAGGCGCTCTGGAACCTCCTGGTGCTGGAGGGTTTCCTGGCGGCAGGGGACGGTGCGGCGGCATCGCCGCTTCTGCACGGGGCTATCGGGACTTAACAGATGTCGATTTCGGACGGAGCGGCGCCGCAGAACGCGACGCCGGGCAGTTTGCTGGGCCGCACCATGCGCGGTGCGGGCTGGGTCGTGGCTTGGCGGATGGTAACGCGCATCCTGGGGCTGGCCAGCACGCTGGTGCTGGTGCGGCTTCTGGCGCCCGAGGATTTCGGCCTGGTGGCGCTGGCCACCACCTTCGCGATCGCGCTGGACATCTGCCTCTCCATCGGGGTGGAGGATCAGCTCGTCCGCACCCCCAACCCGCGCCCGGAACTCTATAATACCGCCTTCACGCTCAACCTGATCCGCTCCCTGCTGGTGGCGTTGGTGGTGGCCGTGGCGGCCGAGCCGGCCTCACGCTTCTTCTCCGACGCGCGGCTGGAGCCGGTGCTGCTGGCCATCGCCTTTTCCGCCGGCGCCGCGGGCCTGACGAATGTCGGCGCGGTGGAGTTCCGCCGGCACCTGGCCTTCGAGAAGGAATTCCAGCTGCAGCTGATGCCGCGCCTCCTCGGCATCGCCGTGACCATCGGCAGCGCGCTGGTGCTGCATAGTCACTGGGCGCTGGTGCTGGGGATCGTGGTGAACCGCGCCGGGCTGGTGGTGATGAGCTATGTGCTGCACCCCTTCCGCCCCCGCCTCGCCCTCTCCGCCTGGCGGGAGCTGGCGGGCGTCTCGGCCTGGAGCTGGGCGATCAGCGTCACCACCGTCTTCCGGGACCGCATGGACAACCTGGTGATCGGCCGCACCCTGGCGCCGGTCGATGTCGGTATCTTCGCGGTGGGCATGGAAGTGGCGATCCTGCCGACGACCGAGGTGGTGGACCCCATCTGCCGCGCCTGCATGCCCAGCTTCGCGGCCTCTCTCCGCAACGGGGACATGGAGGAAGTGGCCGATGCCTATCTACGTATCGTCGCGGTCATTGCGCTGCTGACCCTGCCGGCAGGCATGGGCATCTCCCTGGTCTCCGGCGCCGTGGTGGCACTGGCCTTCGGGCAGGAATGGCTGCAGGCCGTGCCAGTGGTGGCGATCCTGGGCCTCGCCTGGACGATCACGCTGTTCGGCAATGTCAGCGGGGCGCTGCTCACGGCGCGCGCCATGCTGCGGACGCTGCTGGGCACCACCGCGACCTCCGCGCTGATCCGCATCCCGCTGATGCTGGCGGTCATCCCGTATTACGGGCTGACCGGCGCGGCCGCCGCCACCGCCGTCGTCATGCTGGCCGAGCACACGCTGCTGGTCGGCCTGGCGCTGCGGCTGCTGCGGCTGCGCGCCACCCGCCTGCTGGCACGTGTCGTCCGCCCCGTCCTGGCGACGGCGGTGATGGCGCTGGTGCTGTGGTCGGTCGGACTTGGCTGGGCGCCGCCGCCGGGCGATGCCGGCGCGGCTGTCATGCAGCTGCTCGCCGGGGTCGGCCTGGGCGTGGTCAGCTTTCTGGCGGCGCTGGGCGCGCTCTGGACGCTGGCTGGCTGTCCCGAGGGCGCCGAGAGCGACATGCTCCGGCTGATCCGCCGCGCCCTCAGCGGGTTGGCCGTCAGCCGCCGTCTGAGCGTCCTGCGCGGAGGCTGAGGATGCAGGCCCTGATGCAAGGCGTGGCGCCGATGGCGGCGATGAGCCGCCCCGAGCCGGCCGCCGTAGTCTTCCGCGGCACGGCCCCCTCGCCGGTCGGGCGCCATCACGCCCTGGCCGGCCACGACGTGCCGGCCTTGCTATTCCATCCGCTGCCGCCAGCGCCGCAACAGACGCGCGCCGAGGCCCAGCGGCGACCAGCGCGGCACCATCTCCGCCCAGAGCAGCGGCACCTCGTCATTGGCGAGGCTGCGCTTGTAGCGGTCGGCACCGGCGAGGAAGTCATAGACAGTATCGCCACGGGCCAGCGCCTGCTCAATGGCCAGAGCGTGGCAGGTCATGCCGGGCTTGCGGTGCAGGCCGGCCGTGGCATGGTCCAGCCCGCTCTGATAGGCCAGCACCTGACCACGCAGGCGGAAGTTGTAGAGGTAGCCGACCACCGCCTCCCCCGCCGTGACGCGCAGAAGGTCCACCTCCCCTCGCGGCAGCGCCTGGGCGATGAGCTGGCGATGGAAGCGCAGCAGGTAGGGCGAGGCGAAGGCACCCGGCCTGCCGCGTGCCTGCCAGCTCGTCTCGTGCAGACGGATCAGCCCTTCCAGCCATTCCAGCGCCTGCGGGACGGTTTCCGCCCGCCGCAGCACCACCGCGCCGTCCTCGGCGAATGCGCGGGCGGAACGGCGGAGCTGGTGGCGGGTATTGCTGCTGCGGGTCGCGAGATAGTCGCCCCCGGCGGCGCGGACGGCATCCAGCGACAGGCGCGGCGCCAGCCTCTGCTGCATCCGCAGCGGCACGCCACCGGCCGCCTGCACCAGCGCGGGCGGCACGCCGTTCAGCACCAGCCTGCGGGCGCCGGCGCCCCAGGCCGCCTGCAGCATGGCCTGCAGGGCGTCCGGCCCGGCAGCCGGGGCGAGCAGCGGTGCGTTGTGCTCGATGAAGGGTGCGTCAAGCGTGGCATCGCCGCTTTCGGCCAGATGCAACCGGCCGCCACGGCGGTTGAACAGCGCCAGCCCCACCAGATTGCCGCCGGCTTCGGCGCGCAGCAGCACGGGGTCGGTGTAGCGTTCCTCCGCCAGGCAACCCACCCAGCTCCAGGACTGGAAGAAGGACAACGAGGGCAGTTCCGCCTCAAGGGCGCGCCACTCCCCCTCGAGGTCGGTGAAACGGTGAAGCGGCGCGACACGAATCTGCACCTTGGGGAAGGTGTCGCGAAGCGGGACAAAAGAAAATGCCCAATTTTGGGGATGGAGTTCACAGGATGAGCAAGCGCCGCGTCCTGCATGTCTTGAAGTATTACCGTCCCACTTTCACTGGTGAGGGCGTTTTCCTCGAACGCTCCAGCGCGGTGATGCAGGAACTCGCGCCGGATGTGGAGCACGAGCTGGTGGTGACGCATACGCCGCGCCCGCCGCAGCCCGTCGCTGCCTGCTCCACCCTGCGGCGCGTCAGCTACATCACCGGCAGGCGGCTGGGCACATTGGCGCAGCACGCGGCGATGGCCTGGTGGTTCCTGCGGAACCTGCACCGCTACGACACCATCCATTTCCGCACGCATGCGGACTGGTATTTCCTGACCTATCTGCTGTCGGCCCTGGCGCGGCGGCGGCTCGTCCTCTCCGCCACGCTGGATGACAGCCTGCCCGTCCTGGTCGGCCATTACCGCCCGTCGCTGCGGCCGCTCGCGCTGCGTGCTTTCCGCATGTTCGACGCCTATGTCAGCATCAGCCCCAAGCTGTTCCAGGAGACCAGCAGCGTGGGCGTGGACCCGGCGCGCTGCCACCTCGTCTCCTGCGGCATCACGCTTCCGCCCACCCCGCCCGGCAGCCGGGCGGCGCTGCGCGCCTCGCTCGGTATTGGCGAGGATGACCCGGTCATGCTCTTCGTCGGCGGGCTCTGCGCGCGCAAGGACCCGCGCTTCCTGATCGATGCCATGCCCGCCATCCTGGCCCGCCACCCCAAGGCGAAGCTTCTGGTGGTCGGGCCGGAGCTGGAGAAGGACTATGTGGCGGCGATGCGGCAGGCCGCCGCCAATGCGGGGTTGGGCCACGCGGTCTTCTTCCTGGGCGAGCAGCTGAACCCCCACCCCTACTTCGCCGCCGCCGATATGCTGACCTTCCCCTCCCACCTGGAGGGCTTCGGCACCGTGGTGCCGGAGGCCATGGCGCACGGCCTGCCCGTGGTGGTGCGGCACCTGCCCGGCGTGAACGACGACTTCGTGCGGCATGGCGAGACCGGCTTTCTCTTCAACGATGCCGAGGGCTATCTGGACGCCGTCAACCGGCTGGCCGCGGACAAGGCACTGCGGCAGCGTATCGGCCGCGCCGCCAAGGCGCTCTCCACCGCGCGCTTCAGCATGCGGCAGGCGGCGGCGAGCTATCTCAGCATCTACGGCATGGGACCGGAGCCCCAGGCGGTGGCGGAGCCGGAAACGCAGTTGCGCTGCAGCGCCTCCATCATCGATCAGCGCTTCCATACCCCGGTTTCCATGGCGCACCAGGAGAAGCCGCTGCTGCTGACGACGGTGGATGCGGAAGAGGCCTTCGACTGGTCCCGCCCCTTCAGCCGCACGGCCTATGACGTCTCCTCCATGGCCAGTCAGCATCTGGCGCACCGCGTCTTCGAGCGCCACGGGGTGGTGCCGCTCTATCTCGCGGACTTCCCCGTCGCCTCGCAGGATGCCGGCCGGGCGCCTCTGCGGGAGTTGATGAAGGACGGGCTCTGCGATGTCGGCGCGCAGATGCATCCCTGGGTGACGCCGCCCTTCACTGAGGAAGTCGGGGAGCACAACAGCTATGCCGGCAATCTGCCGGTGGCGCTGGAACTGGAGAAGGCCCGCCGCCTGACCGATGCGCTGGGCGAGGCTTTCGGCATCAGGCCGCAGATCTACCGCACGGGCCGCTACGGTGTCGGGCCACGCACGGCGGATGTGCTGAAGTCGCTGGGATATGTGGCCGACAGCAGCCTCGCACCCTGCTGGCCCGCGCCCTCCCACCACGGCTTCCCTGAGGCCTGGGGCAGTGCTCCGGGGCCTTACTGGACGGATGCCGAGCGCACGCTGATGGAGATCCCGGTCTCCGCCGCCCTCGTCGGCCGTCTGGCGGGACGGTATGAGGGTAAGCTGGCGCCGCTGGTCTTCCGGCCGCTGCCCGGCGGCCTCCGGCTGGCCGGTGTCATGTCGCGCCTGGGCCTGCTGGAACGTATCCGCCTGACGCCGGAAGGCATGACCATCGATGAGGCGAAGCGGCTGGTGCGCCACATGCTCTCGCAGGGGCACCGGGTCTTCACCCTGACCTATCACTCGCCCTCCCTGGAGCCGGGCAACACGCCCTATGTCCGCAGCCTCGCGCAGCGGGACAGGTTCCTGGACTGGCTGGACGAGTTCTACACCTTCTTCCGTGAGGAAGTGGGCGGCCGCACCGCCACCTGGCGGGATGTCCGCTTCGGTAACGCGTCCGGGCCGGCGTGACGGTGCTGCAGCAACTGCTGACGGCGCTGGTGCTGCCGCCGCTGGGGCTGGTGCTGGCCTGCCTGGCGGGCGGATGGCTCGCCCATCGCGGCTGGCGCCGGGGCGGGCTGGCCACCGTGCTGGCGGCGCTGGGAATCACCCTGCTCTCCACCCCCGTCGTCGCCGGCTTGCTGCTGGCCTCGCTGGAGCGCGAGGTGGCGGTGTTTCCCCCGGCCAGCGCGGTGGATGGCGCGACACCGCAGGCCATCGTCATCCTCGGTGCCGAGCTGGCCGGTGGCCCGCGGAACGCGGATGTCGGGCCCATGACGCTGGAGCGCCTGCGTGCCGGCGCCGCGCTCGGGCGGCGCACCGGCCTGCCGGTCCTGGTCACGGGCGGCGTCCTCGTCCCCGATACGCCGCCGATCGCCGCCATGATGGCGCGGAGCCTGCGGGAGGATTTCGGCATCCAGCCCCGCTGGGTGGAGGAGCAGGCGCCGGATACCCGCGGCAATGCCGTCCACAGCGCCGACATGCTGCGGCAGGACGGTATCGGCACGGCCTATGTCGTCACCCATGCCTGGCACCTGCCGCGCGCCCTGGCCGCCTTCCGCCGCGCCGGCCTGCAACCGGTAGCGGCACCGGTTCGGCCTGCGCGGCATGTGGAGTGGGGATGGGCCAGCTGGCTTCCCCGCCCAGACCATCTGGCCGATAGCTGGTTCGCTCTGCGGGAATGGGCGGGAAGGATCGTCTATGCGCTTCGCGACTAACCACGCCGCGGAGCTGCTGCCGCTGCCGAAGCCCGGCTCCGGCCTGCCGGGCTGGTGCGATGCCGTGCTGGCGCCGCCGGGCCGGGGTGAATTCTTCAATACCCGCCTCTGGTATGACACCGTTCTGGCCGAGGCCCTGCCCGCCGGCACCACTCCCGTCCTGGCTGTCTGTGGCGAGAGGCGTGAACTGGTGCTGCCGCTGCTGCGCGACCCTTCCGGCGTGCTGCAAAGCCTCTCCACACCCTATAGCCTGACCTGGCAGCCGCTTTCCGCCCCTGGTGCCGCACTGACGGATGCCGGTGCGAGGCTGGGCCGCCTGCTGCGCCGCGAGCGCCCGGTGCGGCTGGATACGCTGGATGGCACGGCGCCGCAGATGCAGGAGATCCTCGCCGGGCTGAAAAGCGCCAGGCTGGTGCCCCTCCCCTTCGACCATTTCGGCAACTGGTGGCAACCGCTGGCGCCCGGTGGCTGGGAAGCCTATCTGGCGGAACGTCCCCCCGCGCTCCGCACCACCATCCAGCGCAAGCTGGCCCGCGCGGCACGGCAGGCACGTTACGAAGCCATCGCCGCCCCGGGGCCGGCACTGGAGGCCGGCATCGCGGCCTATGAGGCGGTGCGCGCGCAAAGCTGGAAGCCATGGGAGCCTTTTCCGCGGTTCGACGCCGCGCTGATGCGCGCCGCCGCCGCCGCCGGGCTGCTGCGCCTGGGCGTGCTGCGCGACCTCGACGGACGCCCGCTGGCGGCGCAATACTGGGTGCTCTCGGCCGGTGGCGCCTGCCTGCTGAAGCTCGCCCATGCCGAGGATGCCCGCGCCGCCTCCCCTGGAACGGTGCTGACCGCCCTGATGATCCGGCAACTGATCGAGCAGGACGGGGTGGACTTCCTGGATTTCGGGCGGGGCGATGACGCCTATAAACCACTTTGGGTCGGCCAGCGCCGGCAGCGCATCGGGTTGCTGCTGGCCAACCCGTTCAGCACCGCCGGCCTGCTGGCGCTGGCGCGACAAACCGTTGGCCGCGGCCGCAGGCAGGCCATGCAATGGATCGGACAGGCACGGAGACGGCAGGGATGAGAATTCTCTATAGCCACCGCATTCGCTCACGCGACGGACAGAGCGTGCATCTCGAAGCCATGGTCGCCGCGCTGCGGGCGGCCGGGCATGAGGTGCGTGTGGTCGGCCCGGCGGGTTTCGAGAATGCTGGCCTGGGCGGCGAAAGCCGGATGGTGAGCCTGCTGCGCCAGCGGCTGCCCGCATTCGTGGGGGAGTTGGCGGAGCTGGCTTACATTGTGCCGGCGACCTTACGCCTGCGCCGGGCCGCCGCCGAGTTCAAGCCCGACGTCATCTATGAACGCGCCAATCTCTTCCATCTGGCAGGCACGCTGGTGGCGGCGAGCCGTGGCATTCCGCTGCTGCTGGAGGTGAACGCCCCCCTGGCGGAAGAGCGCGCGCGCTTCGGCAAGCTTGGGCTGCGCGGCATTGCGGCGGCGCTGGAACGCCTGACCTGGCGCCGCGCCAGCCGGGTGCTGCCGGTGACGGAAGTGCTGGCCGACCATATCAAGGCCGCCGGCGTGCCGGCCTCACGGATCACCGTCGTGCCCAACGGCATCCATCCCGAGGATTTCGCCGAGGCCGCCGCGCCCGCCAGGGTGCCGGGGCAACTGGTTCTGGGCTTCGTGGGCTTCGTGCGGGAATGGCACGGGATGGACCGCGTGGTGCGTGCGCTGGCCACCTGGAAGGGCCAGCCCACGCTGGCTCTACAGGTTGTCGGGGACGGCCCGGCGCGCGCGGGTCTGGAAAAGCTGGCCGCGGAGCTGGGCATATCCGACCGCGTGCGCTTCACCGGCCTCGCCGCGCGTGAGGATGTGCCGCGCATGGTCAGCGGCTTCGACATCGCCTTGCAGCCGGCTTCGGTGGCTTATGCCTCGCCCCTGAAGGTATTCGAGTACATGGCGGCGGGCCGCGCCATCGTCGCCCCGGACCAGCCGAACCTGCGGGAGGTGCTGCGGCATGGTGAAACCGCGCTGCTCTTCGACCCCGCCAATCCTGATTCCCTGTGGCAGGCCATCGTGACCCTGGCCGAGGACCCGGCGCTGCGGCAGCGCCTGGGCGACGCGGCGCGGGAGGAGATCCGGCGGCGCGACCTGACCTGGGCCGGCAATGCCCGCCATGTCCTGGCCCTGGCGGCCGAGGAACTGGGCCGCCGCCATGGCGGCAAGCTGGCAGCGCCTGCCGAATGAACGCGCCGCTGCTGTTGCATGTCTTCCCGAGCTTCGGTGTGGGCGGGGCGCAGGTACGCTTCGCCGGGCTGGCCAACCGCTTCGGTGACCGCTGGCGCCACGCGGTGATCGCGCTGGACGGCAACGACGAATGCCTGGAGCGGATCGCACCCGGCGTCAGGTTGGAGATGCTGCCCTCCCCCATCCGGCGGGGCGAGGCCCTGCCGCGTGCCATGCTGAAGATCGGCACGATGCTGAGGCGGCTGCGGCCGGACCTGCTGGTGACCAGCAATTGGGGCAGCATCGAATTCGCGCTCGCGCGCCTAGCCATGCCCGGCTTGCCGCATCTGCATACCGAGGATGGCTTCGGCCCCGAGGAAAGCAATGGTCAGCTGCGGCGGCGGATACTAACGCGCCGCATCGCGCTCCGCCGCAGCACGGTGGTGCTGCCTTCCACGATTCTGCTGCGCGCTGCTCTGGAAACCTGGAAGCTGCCGGCAAGCCGCGTGCACCACATCCCCAACGGGCTGGACCTGGGCCGCTTCCAGCCGGATGGGCCGACCGATCCGATCTTTCCAGGCAGCACTCCGTTGATCGGCACCGTCGCCGCCCTGCGGCCGGAGAAGAACCTGGGCCGCATGCTACGCGCCTCGGCCCTGCTGAAGCAGGAAGGCCAGGAATTCCGGCTGGCGATCCTGGGCGATGGGCCGGAGCGTGGAAAGCTGGAGGCCCTGGTCCGGGAACTTGGCCTGTGCGAGGTGGTGCGCTTCATCGGCCATGTGCCCGACCCGGCCGCCGCCTATCGTGCCCTCGATCTCTTCGTGCTCTCCTCGGATACCGAGCAGATGCCTTTTTCGGTGCTGGAGGCTATGGCAACGGGGCTACCGGTCGCCACGACCGATGCCGGCGACATCCGCGCCATGCTGCCGGCCGAGAATCAGCCTTACATTGCCGGAAAGGACGACCAGGCGCTGGCCGATGTCATGCGCCCCCTGCTGCGCGATCCCGCGCTGCGCCGGCAGGCCGGTCAGGCCAATCGGGCCAAGGCCGAGCGTGACTATGACCAGGAAGCGATGTTCCAGGCCCATGCCGATCTGATCGACCGGACCCGCGCGGCAAGAACATAGCGCCGAGAGCCAGCGGCTGGTTCAGCCGCCGGCCAAATCATCTTGCTGCCGCATAAAACCTGAGGACCCCCGGCGACTTTCTGGGAGGCATTCAAGTCATTGCCGGGCTTCGCATGGCCAGCGGCGAGGTTCCGCGTGACATCAGGCCCGCAGGCCGCGGCGCGGCATCGTGCTCCCGCCATCACGGATGCCGCATTTCGCTACAGGCAGGGATGCCGGCAGCCACACCAGCATCCCTGGCTGTGTCAGATACCTTCTTCCGGCACACTGCGCTGCACCTGCGGAGAGGTCATCATGCGCGCAACGGCGACCAGGGCACTGCGGTGCCGCGGGTCGGCGATGCTGCCGAACATCTGGATCAGTTCCACAATCTCCTGGCTCGGGCTGCTCGGAAGCGCGAGGTTGTTGTTCTGCTCCACCGTCGTTTCCTGCGGCGATGAGGCCGCGGCCAGCAGCGTATCCGGCCGGACACCCAGTGCATTGGCGATGGCAATCAGCCGGCTGGCCGTAATGCGGGTCGAACCCGTCTCGTAACGGTGCAACTGCGCGCCCGTCACGCCGATCATGCTGGCCACCTGCTTCTGCGTCAGCCCGGCGGAACGGCGATACTGGCGGATCTCCCGCCCAACAGCGGAATCAGAAGTGGTCGGTCCGCGCTTCCTCACTTGAAAATCCTCATCATCTGGCTTTGGGTCATCGGGTATCCACCATGCTGCTTGGCGTGCGCAGCACGCCTGACGTCACAGTGGCTCACGTAAAGCGTGGAATTCATGCGGGGGCTGAAAAGCCGCGCTCTTCCACCGCTGTCTGGCATCACTAATTCATCTCCCTGTTCATGCAGCAGCCTAGTCCGCGAAGCCGAGGCTGAACGACGTCTAGGCCCTGTGAACCGCCTAATTAGGAAATGTGGAATAGAAAGTAAGGGCGGCGTTTGCGAATTAGCCGGTTTGCCGTCAGATCGTCTCACATTTGCATACATTGTATGGCGATTTGTGGTGCCTGCAGGAAAATAGATGTCTGCGCACAGCATATAAATTTACGATATGGGGAAATTGATATCCACACCAGACGACGTTCAACGCAACCCACGAGGCGAAATCAACGCGATCCTTTTACATCTAGAAGCACAAACTCGTATGAGTTCGTCCATTTCGCCAAGCTTAACTCAACATCCTTGTGGATGTTAGCGGTTTTTACTTTGGCTTAGGCATTACGTTTTGCACAAGTGATCGTGATAAGGCATTGCGAGAAATTCCACTCTTGCACAAGGCGCCATGTCCCAGCAGGCGCGAATCAAACAGCAATCGCCTGTAAGAAGCTTAAGCTTATCATTCCGCGCGGGATGTTTCTCTGGCGTCTAGCCGACGGGAATTTTGATCCTGCCTCAAGGTTGCAAGGGCGTTAGGGATGCGCGGCCAGAGAGGGCGGGGTTGAAGCTTCACCCTGACATTTCGGCCTCCATGAACGGCGGCGCCGATTACCTTCACCGAATTTTTAACTCCGTTAACTTTTTTTGCTTAATCCGCAGCATCACAACAAGATTTTCTTACTTAGCCGGAAATAAATAGCGGTCAACTTCCCGTGAAAATAATGCTAAGATAATTGAAGTTTCTGAACACGCCTAGGTAAACTAAGTTTCGCTCTGATCAAATAGCAGAGCATGTATTCATATGTTACGCTTGACCTTCAGTTGATACCGCTTGGCTACCCATTCAATTCAGGGGAATTCGAGTATGATTGCGGTCAAACAAAGACATTCCCTTGTTTGTTACAAAACTTACTTAGTCGATATTAAGTGGCTTGCCATGAGCCGGTATTTCCAAATTCCATCAGGCCATGAAGTGATGTGCAGATGATGGGGGCACGGTCCCCGCGAGCTGGCCTGCCCGCAGATCGTCATCACACCAGCCTGTCCCCAGCACGTAAGACCAGGACACGGCCGGCCTCCGCGCCGCAGGGCCATACCGACCTACCGGTAAATGTGACGCTGACGACGCTATCCCCCAGTATCGCCAGCGCCATGTTGAGCCGCGCCGATCCTCGGGCGAGGCCACAGGAAGACGTCATCGGCGCCTATGCGCGGGCCATGCGCGAGGGGTGCTGGGTGGTGAATGGCTCGTCCATCATCCTGTCCCGCAGCGGGCGCCTGCTTGATGGCGTTCAACGGCTTTCGGCCTGCGTGGCAACCGGCATCCCGCTGCTCACGTACTTGGCCGAGAACATCAGCGACGAGGCTTTCCACAGCATCGATCAGCACCGCCGGCGCAGCCTCGCCGGAGCGCTTAAATACCGCGGCTATGCACATCATCAGTTGCTGGCCAGCCTGCTGATCTGGCTGGAGCGCTACGACGAGCGCCGCATGACGGAGGAGCGCCAGCCCCCTGCCTGCTGGACGAAGCTGGACCGCATCCTGCGCGTGAGCCCCGCGCCCGTCGAGGCCGTGGCCGCCAGCCTCGCGCATCCGGGCCTGCCGCTTCCCGAACTCGTCCGCGCCATGCTCCTCTTCATGGGCCATCGCGCCGATACCGCCGCGACGGAACGGATGCTCGACGCCATGCTGCATCCGGAGCGCTATACCTGGGACGAGCCGGGCGTGCTGCTGCACGACCTGGCCGAGCGGGACCAGGGCAACGCTGAGATAAGGACGGTCTGGCTGATGGCGCTCGGCATCAAGGCGCTGAATGCCACGCGCAGGGGTGAGCGGTTGCGGCGGCTGTCCTGGTCCGAGCATCCGTCAGGGCGTCGCCCTGCGGAGCCCTTCCCGCTGATGGAGAATTATCCCGGACTACCCGAGGCAGCGCCCTCGCCCGAATTGCCGGTCTCTGGGACGAGCCTGTCCTGCCAGATAGAGACGATCGATGCGGAGGCGGCGTCACGCTACCTCTCCATGGGTCCGCTCCCCCGGCAGACCAGCGATGCCCATGTTCAGGCGCTGGCGGCCGATATGTCGCGTGGGCGCTGGATCACGAATGCACAGCCGATCTGCTTCTCGGCCGCCGGGCGGCTGCTCGATGGTCAGCATCGTCTGCTGGCCGTGGTGGCGGCCGGAACCACGATCGAGGCCCCGGTGGTGCATGGCCTGCCGGAAGACGCCTATACCACCTATGACGGGCACCAGAGGCGCAGCGCGGCCGCGGATGACCCGGAAAGCGGCTTTGGCGATCAGGCATTGGCCACCGCCATGGCCAATCTGCTCTGGCGGTATGAGCGGCGCACCGAAGGCGTCCAGTACAAACGAGCCAGCGCCACCGAGATCCGGGAGATCCTGACGCAGCATCCGCGGCTCGTGGCGCTACGCGGCTTTGCGCGGAAGATGGTGCAGTTCGGCCGCTCCTCCGTCATGGGTTACGGCGCCTATGTGATCGAGCGGGAGGACCCGCAGCTTGGCAGCATCTTCCTGAACGCGCTCGTCACCGGCGCCGATCTGGCGGCGGGGCACCCCATCCTGGTGCTGCGCAACAACCTGCAGCGGCTGCGGCGGGAGAAGGCTTCCCAGGCCGAGCAACTTTCAGCCCTGCTGGCAGGCTGGCGGCGCTACAAGCTGCATCCGGCATCGGCGCGGGACCGGCAACGGCTGGCGGAGCAGCGCGGCGAGGTTCGCTAAGGCAGGCCATGTCAGGCAGGCACAAAAAAGCACGGGGCGGTGAAAGGCCGCCCCGCGCTTTTTCTGGCCTTGGTCTTCACACCGCGAAGACAGCATCCGTATGCACCACGGGGTGCTGGTCGATGGAGAAATAC
The DNA here is from genome assembly GCF_017654485.1 of Roseomonas marmotae. NCBI lineage: Bacteria > Pseudomonadati > Pseudomonadota > Alphaproteobacteria > Acetobacterales > Roseomonadaceae > Roseomonas > Roseomonas marmotae. Next base: position 2,935,080 of record NZ_CP061091.1, read on the forward strand.
GCGTCACCATTGGTCAGCAGTGCCGCGCTGTCGCCGGTGGAGACGCCACCCAGGAGGATGTCGTCCACATAGAGGTTGCGGTCGGCAGCCTCATGGCCGCCCCAGGCGTCGTTGATGAAAGAGACCGTCACCGCATGGTCCTGGCCCACCATGACATCGCCCAGCGCCACTTCCATGCCGCTGAAGCCATGCTGCGCCGAGACCGCGCCACGCCAGGCTTCCTCACCATTCATCGTCACCACCGCGATGGCATCGCCCTGCCAGGAGTCGCCGCTCAGCACGATCGACAGCGGGGCCATGACAGGGGCCGAGGGGGGGGTGGAGTGAGACTGGGCAACGGTGAAGACCTCGTCACCATTCCCGAACAGCTCGGCCGAGCTGCCGGTGGAAGCGCCGCCCAGGAGGATGTCGTCCACATAGAGGTTGCGGTCCGCACCCTCATGGCCGCCCCAGGCGTCGTTGATGAAGGAGACGGTCACGTCATGCGCCCGGTCGGTGGAGACATCGCCCAGCGCCACCTCCATGCCGCTGGAGCCACGCTGCGCCGAAACCCCGCCGCGCCAAGCCTCCACGCCGTTCACCGACACCACCGCAATGGCATCGCCCTGCCAGGAGTCACCGCTCAGCACGATCGACAGCGGGGCCACGGCCGGGGCCGCGGGGGTCGAGGCTTCCGGGGCCGAGGGAGCGGTGGAGCCATGCGCGACGGTGAAGACCTCGTCACCATTCCCGAACATCTCGGCCTTGCTGCCGGTGGAGGCGCCGCCCACGAGGATGTCGTCCACATAGAGGTTGCGGTCCGCACCCTCATGGCCGCCCCAGCCATCGTTGATGAAGGAGACGGTCACGTCATGCGCCCGGTCGGTGGAAACATCGCCCAGCGCCACTTCCATGCCGCTGGAGCCATGCTGTGCCGAGACCGCGCCGCGCCAGGCTTCCACGCCATCCACCTTCACCACCGCGATGGCGTCGCCCTGCCAGGAGTCACCGCTCAGCACGATCGACAGCGGGGCCATGGCCGGGGCGTCATGCGCCGGAGTTTCCAAGGCCGGGGCATCTGTCTGGGGAAGCTCCGGTGCCGGCGCCTCATGCGACGGGGCGCTCGGCACCGGCCGCTCGGTCGGCATGTTCGAGGCGTCCGGCGGGGCCAGAGCGAAGGTGGGGTCGTTGGCGTAGATGTCGCCGCCGGTCATCGGCGGGTTTTCGGCCAGCAACTCGTGATAGAGCGCGGCGGCCTCGGCATTGCCGGTCAGCTGCGCCAGGCCGGAGAGCGTCGCCAGCGCCAGCTGCGCATAGTTGCCGTCGGTATGAGCCCAGCCCTCGCCGTTCGACCAGCCCCGCGCCTGGGTCTGCGCGCCGATCTCGGCCCAGGTCTTGTAGATCTCGCCCGTCACCGGGTCGCTGTTGGCGATCAGATAGGCCGCGCCGTCATGCTGCGGCAGGCCATCGGCCTCATGCTGGAAGCGGCCGATCAGGAAGTTCGACATCCAGTCCAGCAGCGTCAGCGCGTCGGCATTGCCGCGCTCGGCGGCGGCGATCGCGGTGGAGGCGAAGTAGTCCTGCTGCCACGGCGGCAGCGCGCCGGCCGTGCCATAGACGCCCGGCACCCAGCCATGCGCCTCGCCCTGCTGCTCGGTCCAGGTGGGGATCTGCGAGACCAGCCACTTCCAGTTGCTCTCGGAAGCCGCGGTGAAATAGGCCTTCTCCGCGCTGCCATCCGGCGCCGCGAAGGCGGCATTGTCGATCTGCCGCAGCGACCAGGCGGCGCCGCGCACCTGGTTGCCGTTGACCACCAGGTCCTCGGCCATGCTGCGCTCTTCCGGCCAGTGCGCGAGGATGTTCCAGCTGGCCTGGGCATTCAGGTTGTCGAGGATCCAGCGCTCGCCGGTCAGCAGGTAGGGCACGAAGGAGAGGTCGGGCTGGTGGGAGCTGTCGAGCACCCAGCCGGACTGGCCGTCGTTGAACTGCACCAGCGAGCCGGAACTGGCGTCGCCCGGGCGGCCCTGGCCGCCGCGGCCATCGGTCCAGAGGCGGGGGTAGTCGTCGGTGCTGAGCCAGCTGTCGTTCCGGGCGTCCCAGTGGTGCCAGGGGATGGCGCTGGCGGCCTCGGCCTGGCCCAGGGCGTATTCGGCGGCGCGCGCATCCTGCGACAGCAGCCAGGTGGTGTTGCCGAAGGTGGTGAAGCCGATATCGCCACGGCCACCGGTGCCGGGCATGTACTGGGTCACGCCGTTGGCGGCGAGCGGCGCGTCCCAGCCGGGCGCGCCGATGGTGTTGCCAAGATCGCTCAGGACAGCTTCGGAGACCTTGAGGCCGAGGTCGTAGTTGGCGACGGCGCCGGTCTGCTGCAGGTGGGCGATGTCGTGGCGGATGTTCAGCCAGCCGCTCTGGGCGTCGCCCAGGCCCTGGCCGCCATTCTGCTCGTCGAGCTGGAAGCTGCGGTGCCAGTTCTCATACTGGCCCTGGCTGACGGTTTCCTTCGCCAGCACCTGGCCGTCCATGGTGACGGTGACGCCGTAGTTGGCGCGGCCGCCGGTGGCCTCCATGGCGCGGTCGTTGTTGAACTGGGCGTCGACGGAGAGGGTGCCGTCCTTGAAGGCGGTGACGTCGAAGATCAGGCGCTGCGACCCCTCGAGGGTCATCTCGACGCGGGCCTGGCTGGCCAGCGGGCCGTCCTGCCAGACGCTGGCGGTGCCATTGGCGATGGCCTGCTGCAGGGCGGCGAGGACGTCGACCTGGGTGGTGCCGGCGGCGGTGTCGAGCGTCACGTTGAAGCTGTGCTGCCGGGCCACGGCGGCGAGGTCGACGGCGGCGCCGGTGGCGGCCGTGGCGGCGGGGGCGAGGCTGAGGGCGAGGCTCTGGCCGGCGGCGAGATCGGGGCGCTCGAGGGAGAGCACGGCCATCTTCACCGAGCCATCCTCATAGGTGGACTTGATGTCCATCTGCACGGGGACCTCGCGGCCGCCGATCCGGGCGGTGAGGCCGGAAGATGCCGGAAGTTCTCCGCGCACGAAGACTTGGCCGAAGGTTGTCACGCCACCGACAAGAGTGTGAGAACCCGCGTTTTCCAAGGTCAGATTGATTGCCATTTTTCTCGCGCCAGTAAAACTAGGTTCAGGACCAAGTAAAAGAGGTTCAGGCTGCGTCTTGTGGGGCCGTGCTTCCGGTGGGTCCGACGGTGAGGTTTTCCCTCCGCCGAATTCACATCACCGCGACCTCTCGATTTCGTGATCAGCCAAATGGCTGGTTAACACGAAATTTTCAACAAAATTTTGCCTATATTACCGTTTTGTAATATTCCTGAGCGCGAAACGCCAGTGAAAGCCAAGATCAAGCATTGCCTTGGCCGTTCATAACAGCTGTTGCCGGAAAAGCTAGAGCTTTGCATCTCCGTGGGACATCGAGATTATTGCTAAGTTGAATTCTCAACCTGGAAGTAATGGCGAGGACAGGCAGGCTGCGGGCGCAGGGCCGCGGAAGCGCCGGAATCCGCCAGGCGGGGACATGGCAGCAGTGACGCGACGGACGGCCAATGCCGCTCCGGCGCGGTTTCTATTGAGGCACAGGCGGGCTAGTATCCGCCCCCTTTCCCGAACGCCCCGACCCTGACAGGCCCGACTGGATGACCGAACTCGCCTTCCACAACAGCGCCACTCGCCGCCGCGAGGCCTTCGCGCCAATCGATGCGGAGCATGTGCGCCTCTATGTGTGCGGGCCCACGGTCTACGACCTCGCGCATCTCGGTAATGCGCGGCCGGTGGTCGTCTTCGACGTGCTGACGCGGCTGCTGCGGCGGATCTATCCGCGCGTCACCTATGTCCGGAACATTACGGACGTGGATGACAAGATCAACGCCCGCTCCACCGAGAGCGGCGAGCCGATCGGCGCCATCACCGCCCGCACCATCACCGACTTCCACCGCGACATGGCCGCGCTGGGCTGCCTGCCGCCGGATGAGGAGCCGCGCGCGACCGATAACATCGCGCAGATGATCAGCCTGATCGAAAAGCTGGTCGCGGGCGGCCATGCCTATGAGGCTGAGGGGCATGTGCTCTTCTCCGTGCCCAGCTATCCCGCCTATGGCCAGCTCTCCGGCCGTTCGCCGGAGGAGATGCTGGCGGGTGCCCGCGTGGAGGTCGCGCCCTACAAGCGTGACCCCGGCGACTTCGTGCTCTGGAAGCCCAGCGAGCCCGGCCTGCCGGGTTGGGACAGCCCCTGGGGCCGTGGCCGCCCGGGCTGGCATATCGAATGCTCGGCCATGTCCTGGCGTTATCTGGGGCCGGATTTCGACATCCACGGCGGCGGGCATGACCTTCTCTTCCCGCATCATGAGAATGAGCTGGCGCAGTCCGTCTGCGCCTTCCCCGGCAGCCGTTTCGCCCGGATGTGGCTGCACAACGGCATGCTGCTGGTGAATGGGGAGAAGATGTCGAAGTCGCTCGGCAATTTCCTGACCGTGCGCGACATCCTGGAGCGTGGCCCCTGGGCCGGGGAAGCCTTCCGCCTGCTGCTGCTGAAGACCCATTACCGCGCCGCGCTGGACTATACGGTCGAGCGGCTGGAGGAAGCGCGGGGTGAACTGGACGACTTCTATGCCCTGCTGGCCCGCGACCTGCCGCTGCCGGAAGCCGATGACGCGCTCGTGGCGGAAATGGCGGAATGGGCGCTGGAGCCGTTGGGGGATGACCTGAACACCCCCCTCGCCATCGCCCGGCTGCGTGACCTCCGCACGCTGGAGAATGTGGCGACGGTGGGTGGCTCCGCCACCGCCGTGCTCAGCCGCATCGGCCGCCATTGGGAACCGAAATCCGGCCAGGCGGCGGCGGCGCTGCGGCAGGCGGCGGGCGTGCTCGGCCTGCTTGGCTCCGCCCCACAGGCATGGCGCCAGGGTGGCGCGGAGGATGAGAATGCGGCAATCGAGGCCGCCATCGCCGCCCGCCTCGCCGCCCGTGCCGCGAAGAACTGGGCGGAGGCCGACCGCATCCGCGCCGATCTGACGGCCCAGGGCATCGTGCTGGAGGATTCCGCCTCCGGCACCACCTGGCGCCGGGCCTGAGCCAGCCCTCGGCCGCCGCCGCCCGTCGCCCATGCGGCGGCGAGACAGGCGGCGGCCGCGGCGGTGGCGTCCATGCCCGCCAGCATCGCAGGGCAGCCATGCGAGGCCAGCGCATAGGCATGTGCGGATCTCAACAGGCGGAGTACCTCTTGCCTTCCCACAGGGGTAAGGGCCCATCTGCGGGAGGATGAGATCCAACCGGGAATGTCCACCATGAAGCCTCTGGTTATCGCCGCGACCCTGTTTCTCTCCTTCACTGGCGTCACCCTGGCGCAGCATGCGGATCACGGCGCAGCCAAGCCCGCGGCCGGGTCGGAAAGCGCCTCGACCCGCGCTTTCCGGGATTCGATGATGCGAATGCACAAGAACATGGACATCCCCTATACCGGCGACGCTGACCGCGACTTCGCCGCCGGGATGATCCCGCACCACCAGGGCGCCATCGACATGGCCCGGATCGAGCTCGAGCACGGCAAGGACCCGGAGATGCGGAAGCTGGCGCAGGAGATCATCGTGGCCCAGGAGAAGGAGATCGCGCAGCTCCGCGCCTTCTTGGCCCGGGCGCGCTAACCCCTTTCCGTGCGGGCGCGGCGGGGCTATCGGGGCGGCCATGTTCACTGCCACGCCCGTAAGGATGCCTGCCCCATGACCGGCCGCGACGGCGGCGCCGATCTGGCGCCCCTGCCGGGCGAGAGCCCGATCGTCGTCCTCGTGCGCCCGCAGCTGGCCGAAAATATCGGCATGGTGGCGCGCGCCATGGCCAATGGCGGACTGTTCCACCTGCGTCTCGTCGCCCCGCGCGACGGCTGGCCGCAGGAGCGGGCCTGGTATGCCTCCTCCGGCGCCGATCGCATCCTGGATGCCGCCACGGTGCATGAGACGGTGGCCGACGCCGTGGCCGATTGCCACCGGGTGCTGGCCACCTGCCCCCGCCCTCGCCACGTCATCGTGCCAGTCATGACCGCGCGCGGCGCGGCGGACGAGCTGGTGAAGATCTGCCGCACCGACGGGCACCGCGTCGCCATCCTCTTCGGCCCCGAGCGCGCGGGGCTGGATACCGAGGACATGGCCCGGGCCGATACGCTGGTGCGCTATCCGCTCAACCCCAGGCATATGTCGCTGAACCTGGCGCAGGCCGTGATGATCATGGCCTATGAATGGTGGAACGCGGCCGAGGACAGCACGCCGCCGCGCCAGCTCATGACCAACGAGACCCAGGTCGCCACCAAGGGCGAGTTGGACAATTTCCTGGAACGGCTGGTGCGGGAGCTGGATGCCAGCGGCTTCCTCGACAACCACCCGAAGCGCGCGGGCATGGTGCGCAACCTCCGCCACTGGTTCAACCGGGGCGAGGTGACGACGCAGGAGCTGCGCACCTTGCACGGTGTCGTCAGCGAACTTTCCAAGGGTCGCATGCTGCGCGGCCGGCCGGCGGAGGAAGATCCGCCGCTGCCCTGGCTGGAAGACAGTTTGCCGCGTTGACGCTGCGCGAGGCGGCTGCCTAGTCTTCCCCAAAGTCCCGCCAAGAGGGGGACAGGGAGGAAGATATGATGCACCGCCGTACCCTGCTGCAGGGGGCCGCGCTGGGAGGCCTGGCCCTGGCCCGCCCGGCCCTCGCCCAGCCGACCCGTGGCTCCACGCTCCGCTTCGTGCCGCAGGCCAATCTGACGGCGCTGGACCCGATCTGGACATCGGCGATCGTCACGCAGATCCATGGCTACCATGTCTTCGACACGCTCTATGGCGTGGATGGCAACCAGCGGGCGCTGCCGCAGATGGCGGAAGGCCATACCGTCTCGGACGACCGCCGCACCTGGCGCATCCGCCTGCGGGAGGGCCTGCGCTTCCATGACGGGGAGCCGGTGCTGGCCCGCGACGCCGCCGCCAGCTTGGAACGCTGGTCGAAGCGCGACCCCTTCGGCCAGACCCTGGCCAAGGTGGTGGAAAGCTGGGGCACCGCCGATGACCGCACCATCGAGATCAAGCTGACCCGCCCCTTCCCGATGCTGCTGGACGCCATCGCGAAGCCCGACGCGAATATCGCCGTCATCATGCCGGAGCGCCTTGCACGCACCGATGCCAATGCGCAGGTGGGGGAGGTCATCGGCTCCGGCCCCTACCGCTTCCTGAAGGATGAATTCGTCGCCGGCAGCCGCTCGGCCTATGGGAAGTTCGACGGCTATGTGCCGCGGGAGGGCACGCCGGACTGGACCAGCGGCGGCAAGGTGGCGCATTTCAACCGGGTCGAATGGCATGTGCTGCCCGACCCCTCCACCGCCGTCGCGGCCCTAAGCAATGGCGAGGTGGACTGGGTGGACCAGCCGCTGGCCGACCTGATCCCGAGCTTGCAGCGCAACCGCAACGTCAAGATCGATACGCTGGCGACATCGGGCTTCATGAGCCTGATGCGGCTGAACCACCTGCAGCCCCCCTTCAACAATCCGAAGGTCCGCCGCGCGGTGGCGCTGGCCGTCAACCAAGCCGACTACATGGGCGTCACGCTGGGCCAGGACCAGTCCGTCTGGCGCGAATGCCGCAGCCTCTTCCCCTGTGGCACGCCCTGGGCCACAGAGGATCTCTCCGAACTCGCCAGCCATCCGCGCAGCCTTGACCGCGCCAAGGCGGCGCTCGCGGAATCCGGCTATGCGGGGGAGAAGGTGGTGATCATCAACCCCACTGATTTCCCGCTGATCGGCCCGCATGGCCAACTCACGGCGGATCTGCTGACGCGCATCGGCATGAATGTGGACCTGATGGAAAGCGACTGGGGCACGGTGGTGCAGCGCCGCGTGTCGCGTGAGCCCGTGGAGAAGGGCGGCTGGAGCATCTTCCACACCTATGGCTCCTCCATGTCCTACATCAGCCCGGCGGTCTCCTCGCTGGTGAAGGGCACCGGGGCCAGCGGCTGGTTCGGCTGGTATGAAAGCCCGAAGATGGAGGAGATGATCCAGGCCTGGCTGGATGCGCCGGACCAGGACGCGCAGAAGAAGGTGGCTGACCAGATCAACAGGCTGGCGCAGGATGATGTCGCCACCATCCCGCTGGGCCAGTTCTTCATCCGCACGGCCTATCGCAACAACCTGACCGGCTTCGTGAAGGGCAGCATGCCCTATCCCTGGGGCGTGCGGCCGGCCTAGCCCATGACCTTTCGCAGCCAGCGCCCGCTGGCTGCGAAGGCGCGGTCGGCGGCGCCGACATGCCCCGCCGACCGCAGGAAGCCATGCACGGTGCCGGCGAAGAATTCCTCGTCCACATCAACGCCGGCCTCGCGCAGCTTCGCGGCCATGGCGAAATTCTCGCTGGCCAGCACATCGAGTTCCGTCAGCGTCATATGCACGGGCGGAAGGCCACGCAGGTCGGCGCGCAGCGGTGCGGCGAAGGGATTCACCCGGTCCGCCGCCTGCGGCGCGTAGCAGTCCCAGTAGAAGCGCATCCGCTCGCGCGTCAGGCCAAAGCCTTCCGCGAATTCCTCGTAGGATTCCGTGTCGAGGCGGCTGTCATAGACGCCATAGCCCAGCAGCAACCCTCGCAGGCGCAACGCCGGCGCCACCTCCCGCAGCATCAGCGCGGAACCCAGCGCCAGATTGGCGCCCGCCGAATCTCCGCCCAGCACCATGCGCGCGGGGTCGAGCCCCCATTCGCCGCCCTGCGCCGCCACCGCCCGCGCGATGCCCGCGCATTCCTCCAGCGCCTGGGGGAAGACGGCCTCGGGGCTGAGCGCGTAGTCCGGCCCCAGCACGGCGCAGCCCGAGGCCGCGGCATATTCGCGCATGGTGCGGTCATGCGTGTCGATGCTGTTCCAGACCCAGCCGCCGCCATGCAGATAGACCAGCACGGGCAAAGGCCCCTGCCCCGCCACCGGCTTGTGCAGCCGGCACTGAATGCGCCGCCCCCGCACGGGCAGCCAGAACTCGCGGGTCTCCGCCATCTCCGGCCCGCCGCCGAGGGTCAGGTTCAGCGCGTCATTGATGGCGCGCGCCTCGTCGAAGGGCCGCATCAGCCGGATGGGCGGGAAGGCCTTGGCCCGCTCCTCCATCATCGCGTTGAAGGCGGCCATCTCCGGGTCGATACGGTGCATGGGATCACCCCACCTGCCGGGTGATGGTGCGCAGGGTGACGAATTCCTCGGCCGCCGTGGGATGGATGCCGATGGTCGCGTCGAAATCCTGCTTGGTGGCGCCAGCGACAATCGCGATGGCGATGCCCTGCATCATTTCCGCCGCGTCGTCGCCCAGCATATGCGCGCCGACCACCTTCTGGCTGGCCCGGTCCACCACCAGCTTCATCACCGTCTTGCGCGCCCGCTTGCTAATGGTGTGGCGCATGGGCGTAAAGCGGGTCAGGTAGATATCGACCGGCCCCTGCGCCGCGGCCAGTTCCTCCGTCAGCCCCACCGTGGCGGCGGGCGGGATGGTGAAGACGGCTGTGGGCACATTCTGCAGGTTGGCGGTGCGCGGCTTGTTGCCGAAGAGAGTATCCGCCAGGGCATGGCCCTGCGCCGTCGCCACCGGGGTCAGGTTCAGCTGGTCCGTCACATCGCCCAGGGCAAAGATATGCGGCTGGCGCGTGGTCTGCCGGGCATCCACGGGAATGGCACCGAAGCGGCCGGTGACGATCTCCGCCGCCTCAAGGTTCAGCCCGCCGGTATTGGCGACGCGGCCGGTGGCGAACATCACGGCATCCACCGTCGCCGCCTGCCCGCCAGCCGTGGCCACCCGGATGCCATCCGCCGTCTTCTCCAGGCTGGCGATCTCGTGGCCGACATGCTGGCGGATGCCCAGCGCATCCAGCGCGTCGCGCATCGCCTCGCGGATATCGTGGTCGAAGCCGCGCAGCGGCAGAGACTGGCGATAGACCAGATCCACCTCCGCCCCCAGGGCCCGCAGCAGGGAGGCGAATTCCAGCGCGATATACCCGCCGCCCACCACGGCCACGCGCCGCGGCATCTCCTCCAGCGTGAAGAGGTCGTCGGAGATCATGCCCAGCTCAGCGCCCGGGATATCCGGCTTCACCGGATGCCCGCCGGTGGCGATGACGATCCGCTCCGCCGTCACGCGCCGGCCGCCGACGTCCAGGGTATGTGGGTCGATGAAGGTGGCGCGGCACTCGAAGGGGGTGACGCCGGCATTGGCCAGCAGCCGGCCGTAGATGGCGGAAAGGCGCTCCACCTCGGCATCCCGTGCCTCCTTCAGCACGGACCAGCGATGCTGGCCCTTGACCATCTCCTGCCAGCCGAAGGCCGCGGCCTCCTCGGCCCAGAGGCCGTATTCGCCGGCATTCACCATGATCTTCTTGGGCACGCAGCCGACATTGACGCAGGTGCCGCCCCAGAACCGCTCCTCCGCCACCGCCACCCTGGCGCCATGGGTGGCGGAGATGCGGGCGCAGCGCACGCCGGCCGAGCCGCCGCCGATGACGAAAAGGTCGAAGTCATAGGCGCTCATCTCGGGAGGTCCTCTCAGCTGCCACCCGCAAGAAAGGTGTGGTGGGGGCAGCCGTCAAGGCATCGCGGGTCAGCCCTGGACTTTAAATTAGAAAATACTAAATTAGATTTCTCTAAAGGAAAGCCGATGCCACCCGACCTCGCCGATCTCGAAGCCCGCGCCGCCGAGGCCGCCGCCCTGCTGCGGCAGCTCTCCCATGAAGGCCGCCTGCTGCTGCTCTGCCACCTGGTGATGGAAGGCGAGATGCCGGTGAAGCGGCTGGCTGGCGCGGTGCGCCTGTCGCAATCCGCCCTCTCCCAGCATCTGGCGCAGCTACGGCGGGACGGGCTGGTGGCGACGCGGCGGGAAGGCACCACCATCCACTATCGGCTGGCCGACCCCCGCATCGCCACGCTGATCGGCACCTTGCGGGACCTGTTCTGCCCCTCCGAACCCCGGCACGAGGACACGCCATGACCCTCCCCACCCTCTCTCCGCAGGAGGCTGCCCGGCGCCTGCGGGACGGCACCGCCGTCCTGGCCGATATCCGGGAGGCGGATGAGCGCGCCCGCGCACGCATTGCCGGCTCCGCCGCGCTTCCACTCTCCCGGCTGGCAGGCGCGGCGGCACCCGGGCGGGCGGATCAGGCGGTGATCTTCCATTGCCTGTCCGGCGCCCGCACCGCGCAGAACGCGGCGGCGCTGGCTGGCACCGCGGCTGGGCGGCCCGCCCTCATCCTGGAAGGCGGCCTGCGCGCGTGGCAGGCGGCGGGGCTGCCGGTGGAAAGCGACGCGCGCGCGCCCATGCCGATCATGCGGCAGGTGCAGATCGTCGCGGGTGGGCTGGTGGTGCTGGGCGCGTTGGGCGGCGCCCTGTGGCACCCTGCGCTGCACGCGGTCTCCGCCTTCATCGGCGCCGGGCTGGTATTCTCGGGGGTGACGGGCACCTGCGGGATGGGCGCGCTGCTGGGCAAGATGCCCTGGAACGGACGGCGGCCGGCCTGAGCCCGGCCGCCATCCCGCCGCTCAGCCGCCGATGCCGCCCAGCGCCATGTACTTGGTCTCCAGGTATTCCTCGATGCCGTGGCTGCTGCCCTCGCGGCCAAGGCCGGACTGCTTGAAGCCGCCGAACGGCGCCTCGGCGGTGGAGATGATGCCCTCGTTGATGCCGATGATGCCGTATTCCAGCGCCTCGGCCACCCGGAAGATCCGCCCGACATCGCGCGCGTAGAAATAGGCGGCGAGGCCGAATTCGGTGTCATTGGCCAGCTTGATCGCCTCCTCCTCCGTCTTGAAGCGGAACAGGGGGGCGACGGGGCCGAAGGTCTCCTCGCGGAAGATCAGCGCGTCATGCGGCACCTCGGCCAGCACGGTGGGCTGGAAGAAATTGCCACCCTTCTTGTCCGGCTTGCCGCCGGTGACCACCTTGGCGCCCTTGGCCAGGGCATCGTCGATATGCTCCTGCACCTTCTTCACCGCATCGGCATTGATCAGCGGGCCCTGGGTGACCCCCTCCTCCATGCCATTGCCCACCTTCAGCGCCTCGACCGCCGTCTTCAGCTTGGCGGCGAAGGCGTCATAGACCCCTTCCTGCACCAGCAGGCGGTTGGCGCAGACGCAGGTCTGCCCGGTGTTGCGGTACTTGGAGGCGATGGCGCCCTTCACTGCTTCGTCGAGGTCTGCATCGTCGAAGACGATGAAGGGCGCGTTGCCGCCCAGCTCCATCGAGGTCTTCTTGATGGTTTCGGCGCACTGCGCCAGCAACACGCGGCCCACCTCGGTGGAGCCGGTGAAGGAGAGCTTCCGCACCAGCGGGTTGCCCGTCAGCTCCTTGCCGGTGGCGGAGGACGGGCCGGTGATGACGTTGCAGACGCCCTTGGGCATCCCCGCGCGTTCCGCCAGCACGGCGATGGCCAGGGCCGAGAAGGGCGTCTGGCTGGCCGGGCGGATGACGCCGGTGCAGCCGGCGGCCCAGCCGGGACCGGCCTTGCGGGTGATCATGGCCGCCGGGAAGTTCCAGGGCGTGATGGCGGCGAAGACGCCGACCGGCTCCTTCGTCACCAGGATGCGGCGGCCCTTGGCGTTCTGCGGGATGATCTCCCCGTCGATGCGGCGGGCTTCCTCGGCGAACCATTCGATGAAGCTGGCGGCATAGGCCACCTCGCCCTTCGATTCCGCCAGCGGCTTGCCCTGCTCCGCCGTCATGATGATGGCGAGGTCATCGGCATTGGCCAGCATGGCGGCCGCGATCTTCTTCAGGATCGCCGCGCGCTCGCTGGCCAGCATGGCGCGCCAGGCAGGCCAGGCGGTGTTGGCGGCCTCGATGGCGCGGCGGGTCTCGGCCTGGCCCATGGCCGGCACGGTGCCCACCATCTCCCCGGTGGCGGGGTTACGCACCTCCAGCACCTTGCCATTATCGGCCTTCACCCACTGCCCGCCGATGTAGTTGGCCTGCCGCAACAGGTCCGGATCCTTCAGCGGCAGCCTGGAAATGGCGTCGAGCATCGTGTCGTCCTTTCCTCTGTCGCGGCCTGGCTTCTGCGCGGTCGCGGTGTCTTGCTCGGGAAGGTAAGCCTGCCTGTGGGTCCCGGCTAGCCCAGGCCTCAGGAATTCACGGCATCCGCCTGCAACGTTCGAGGTGCATAGCGCGTTCAGCCCGCACTCCCGGTACAGCCGGGTTCAAGCCGCTGACGCACTCCGCCAGGCGGCCATTTCATGGGAGCGGCACGTCATGGGGCTCATACTCCTGATCATCGTCATCCTGCTGCTGATCGGCGCCCTGCCGCGCTGGGGCTACAGCACAGGTTGGGGCTACGGACCTTCGGGTGGCCTGGGCCTGATCCTGATCATCCTGTTGATCCTGGTCTTGATGGGCAGAATCTAAGCCAGCAGCCGCGGCGGCTTCAGGCCGCCGCGGGCGCCGGCAGGGCCTGAAGAGCCAGCTCCAATGCCTCCAGCATCGCGCCAGCCTGCAAGGCCCGCATGATCCGTCGTGAGGCACGGAACCTCGGCCCCGCCTTCTCCAGAACCACCGCCGCCCAGATGGCGATCGCGACGCCAGCAGCCGGAGCCAGGTGCAACTGCGCCAGCACCATCAGCATGCCGCCATGCAACGGCACCAGAAACACGGCCAGGGCCGCCAGCATGCCAGCCAGGGTCAGCCCCAGGGCCAGCAGCAGGTCCATCCGTGCCAGCCGCACCGCCACGCTCGCCTCTTGCCGCAGACGTGGCAGGGCCGCCTTCAGCGGGTCCCGCACCATGGGCGCACTGCCCCGGCTGGCGAGGTAGCGGCGAGCCAGGAATTCGGTCCGGGCGGGACGGCTCCAGTGCATGACGCGGCTCCACAATGCACAATCATGTTGCAACGCAACGCAAATGGGGTGGTTCCAACTTTCAGCAGCAGCACGGCTCCGCTCAAGCCATGGGCGGAGGACGATATCCGGCCGGGCCAAGCTTCTCCGGCGGGTCAGGTGGGCAACTGCATGATCGGGCCGGGGAAACGGCGGAGCATGAGCGCGATACCCGCCCGATGCCTGCTCTAACCGCCTCCCTACCCTTTCGGTTACGGCGTCACGATCATTCCACCGTCACGGCTTTCGCCAGATTCCGGGGCTGATCGACATCCGTGCCCTTCAGCACCGCCACGTGATAAGCCAGCAGCTGCACCGGGATGGCGTGCAGGATGGGCGCGACGAAGGGGTCCACCGTCGGCAGCACCACCGCCCGCTCCGCGAAGCGACGCAGCGCCGGAGCGCCGACCGCGTCCGTGAAGGCGATGATGCGCCCGCCGCGTGCCGCCGCCTCCTGCAGGTTGGAGGCCGTCTTCTCGAACAGCGGCCCGCTGGGGCAGAGGGCGATGACCGGCACCGCCGGGTCGATCAGCGCGATAGGCCCGTGCTTCATCTCGCCGGCGGCATAGCCTTCGGCATGGATATAGCTCAGCTCCTTCAGCTTCAGCGCGCCTTCCAGCGCGATGGGGAAGAGGCTGCCACGGCCGAGGAACAGCACGTCCCGCGCCGCCACGATCTCCTTCGCCAGATCCAGCACCTCGTCACCATGCTCCAGCAGAGCGGCGGCATGGGCCGGCACTTCCAGCAGGGCGGCGGTCAGGCGCGCCTCCTCCCCGGCCGAGAGCACGCCCCGCGCGCGGCCAAAGCCCAGCGCCAGGCAGGCCAGCACCGCGAGCTGCGCGGTGAAGGCCTTGGTGGAGGCCACGCCGATCTCGGGACCCGCCACCGTCAGCAGCGCGCCGTCGCTCTCCCGCGCCATGCTGCTCTCATCGACATTGACGATGGAGAGCACGGACTGCCCGTTCTGCCGCAGCAGGCGCAGCGCCGCCAGGGTGTCGGCCGTCTCGCCGGACTGGCTGACCAGCACGGCGGCGCCTCCCTGCGGGAGCACGGGGTTACGGTAGCGGAGCTCGCTGGCGATATCGGCATCCACCGGGATACGCGCGATCTGCTCGATCCAGTAGCGGCCGACCATCGCCGCCAGATAGGCGGAGCCGCAGGCCGACATGGTCAGGCGCGGCACCGTCACGGGGTCGAAGGGCAGCGCCGGCAGGGCAATGGCCCGGTTGGCCGGATCGACATACTGGCGCAGCGTATCGCCAAGCACGACCGGATGCTCGTGCAGCTCCTTCTCCATGAAGTGGCGGTAGTTGCCCTTGCCCACGGCGGCGCCGGAGAAGGCGGTCACCTTCACCTGCCGCTCGACCCTCTGGTCCTCGGCATCGAAGAACTCCGCCGCCGTCTCGGTGACGACCGCCCAGTCCCCCTCTTCCAGATAGGCGATGCGGCGGGTCATCGGGGACAGCGCCAGGGCGTCGGAGCCGACGAACATCTCCTTCTCGCCATAGCCGACGGCCAGGGGGCTCCCCCGCCGGGCGGCAATCATCTTGCTCTCATGCCCGGCGAAGATCATCGCCAGGCTGAAGGCGCCGTGCAGCCGCTTCAGCGTCGCGCTCGTCGCGCCCT
Source organism: Roseomonas marmotae (assembly GCF_017654485.1). NCBI lineage: Bacteria > Pseudomonadati > Pseudomonadota > Alphaproteobacteria > Acetobacterales > Roseomonadaceae > Roseomonas > Roseomonas marmotae. The sequence continues at coordinate 2,950,534 of NZ_CP061091.1, forward strand.
CCGGCGTGGCGCCACCGGCGAGGTAGTGGTCCATCAGCTTGGCGACGGTCTCGGTATCCGTCTCCGTCTCGAACACCACGCCGTGGCCTTCCAGCTCGGCACGCAGTTCGGCGTGGTTCTCGATGATGCCGTTATGCACGACCGAGACGCGGGCGGTGCCGTGAGGATGGGCGTTGCGCTCCGTCGGCGCGCCATGGGTGGCCCAGCGGGTATGGCCGATGCCGGTGGTGCCGGGCAGCGGGTCCTTCTCCAGCACATGGATCAGGTTGATCAGCTTGCCCTCGGCACGGCGGCGCTCGATATGGCCATTCACCAGCGTGGCGACGCCGGCACTGTCATAGCCGCGGTATTCCAGCCGCCTCAAACCTTCCAAAAGACGCGGGGCGGCATCCTCGCGCCCCACCACACCGACAATGCCGCACATCAGCTTTTCTTCCTGTCCTGCCGCATGGCGCGGAATGCCGCGGCCGCGCCCGGTTTTTCCGTCTGCCGCGCCCGCCCGAAGGCCATGGCATCGGCCGTCACATCCCTGGTGATCACCGAGCCAGCGGCGGTAAAGGCTCCGTCCCCGATCCGCACCGGCGCCACCAGCACACTGTCCGATCCCACGAAGACCCCCGCGCCGATGCTGGTCCGGGACTTCTGGAATCCGTCGTAATTACAGGTAATTGTGCCAGCTCCGATATTCGACTTCGGCCCGATATCGGCATCGCCCAGATAGGTCAGGTGGTTGGCCTTCGCCCCCGCCCCCAGCACGGTATTCTTCAACTCGACGAAATTGCCGACATGAGCCTGGGGTCCGACATCAGTGCCTGGCCGCAGCCGCGCATAGGGGCCGACGACAGCACCGCCACGCACCACGCAACCCTCCAGATGGCTGAAGGCGCGGATGGTCGCGCCATCCTCCACCCGCACGCCAGGGGCAAAAACCACGTTCGGCTCCACCGTCACATCCTGACCCAGCACGGTGTCATGGCTGAAGACCACGCTCTCCGGCTGCACCAGGGTGGCGCCGCCGGCCATGGCGGCCTGCCGCAGCCGGGCCTGCACCTCGGCCTCCGCCGCAGCCAGCTCGGCGCGGCTGTTGATGCCGCGCAACTCGGCCTCCGGCGCCTCAACCGCGCGCACGCGGGCACCATCATTCACCGCCAGCGGGACGATATCCGTCAGGTAGTATTCGCTGGCCCGGTTGTCATTCCGTACATTCCGCAGCCAGCGGAACAGATCCTGCGCGGGCGCGCAGAGCACGCCAGCATTGCAGAGGCCGATGTCCCGCTCCGATTCCGAGGCATCGGCATATTCGACGATACGCAGCACATTGCCGGCCGCGTCCTGCACCACCCGGCCATAACGGCCGGGGTCGGCCGGGCGCATCGCCAGCAGGGCCAGCCCGGCCTCGGCCCGCGCGGCGCGCAGGCGGGACAGCGTCTCCGTCGTGATCAGCGGATTATCGGCATAGAGCACCGCCACATCGCCCTCGAAGCCTTCCAGCAGCGGCGCGGCCTGGAGGGCGGCATGGCCGGTGCCCAGGCGCTCGGCCTGCACCACCGTGGGGTGCGGGGCGGCGGCGCGCTCCAGCATCGGCATATCAGGCCCGACCACGACCACCACACGGTCGAAGACGCCTTCGCAGGCGGCGATGAGGTGGTTGAGCATGGGGCGCCCCGCCAGCCCGTGCATGGCCTTGGGAAGGCTGGAGCGCATACGGGTGCCGAGACCGGCGGCGAGGAGGATGGCGGCAGCTTGCATGTTGTCCATCTGCCAAAGCCTTATGTTACACGGCAAGGGCCGGCCCGCTCAAATCGCGTTGCCAGCCGAAACATGTCACGTCGAGCGCGAGCATGGCGCATCCCGGGCGGGCATGGCATGTCCAGGACATGCAACCGACCGCCATCTTCGACCTTGACGGCACGCTGGTGGACAGCGTCCCCGATATCCACGCCGCCCTGAACCGCCTGATGGCGGCGCGCGGCCTGCCGCCCTTCACCTTGCAGGAGGTGGTGGGCTTCATCGGCGATGGTGTGCCGACCCTGCTGGCCCGCGCCTTCACCGCCCGGGACCGCGAGCCGGACGCGGCGGCGCTGCCGGACTTCCTGGCGGATTACGAGGCCAGCGCCGCCGTGCATACCCGCCCCTTCGACGGCATCCCGACGGTGCTGGAGACGCTGCGGCAGCAGGGCTGGCTCATGGCGGTCTGCACCAACAAGCCGGCGGCGGCCGCGCATATCCTGCTCGATGCGCTCGGCCTTTCCGGACTCTTCGCGGCCGTCGGGGGCGGCGACAGCTTCCCCACCCGCAAACCCGACCCGGCGCATCTGCTGGCGACGCTGAAGGCCGCCGGCGGAGACCCTGCCCGTGCCGTGATGATCGGCGACCATCATAATGACATCGCCGCCGCGCGCGGTGCCGGCGTGCCGGCGATTTTCGTATCCTGGGGCTATGGTCCGCGCGCCTCCGCCGATGGCGCGCCGGTCGCCGAGCGGCCCGCGGAGCTGCCGGCACTGCTGGCGGGGCTGCTGCCCGCCGCGGCCGGCCCGACCTCCATCAGATAGACGGTGAGCGAGCCCAGAAGGCGGCTGGGTATTTCCATCCGCACGGGGATCGGCACATCGCCCGGGCGGGGCGGCGCCAGCCAGGCGATACCCTCCTGCGGTTCCCGCGCCCGCGTGTCACTCCGCCTGAAGCCGGCGATCTGCTGGCCGACGAAGGCGCAGCGCGCCGCCTCTCCATGCCAGGCGGTGCTCCAGGGGAAGAGACGGTCCCGCCCGGCCGTCCGCGCCCGCATCTCCACCCGCCGCACACCGTCATAGATGGATGCCTCGCCGTCGCAGCGGCCGGTCTGCGCCACCGTCCGCACCAGCTGCGCGACGGCGGCGAACTGGTCGATGGTATCGCGCGTCATCTCCGGCGGCACCGGCTCGCGCTCCGGCTCCTGCTGCGGCAGGCGCGCGCGCAGGACCGGCTGACCGCCCGGATAATCGAGCACGGTGTGCCGCGGCTCCCCGCGCCACTGACCTTCGACGGCATAGCGGACTGGCCGTGGTTCCAGCCCCGCCCACCGGCCTTCCGCCAGGCCCTGGAACGCGGCACTGCCGAAGAGGCGGACCAGGCCGGTGGAGCGCCAGGCGGCACGGATGCTGTAGCGGCCGGGGCTGTCGAGGTCGAAGATCGCCTCCACCCGCAGCACCTGCATGCCGCCGCCACGCACGCTGTAGACAGCCCTGATCGGCTCGGCCATGGCCGGCGCGGACAGGGCCGAGAAGAGAGCCAGTGAGGCAGCCATGCGGCGGTGCATCTCGGCGATATGGCCCGCGCCGGCCGAAATGAAAGGATCGCAAACAGGGCCGCTTGACAGGAATCCAGCCAGACCGTATTTCCCGCCCCGTCCTGATGGGGCGCGTAGCTCAGCGGTAGAGCATCGCCTTCACACGGCGGGGGTCACAGGTTCAATCCCTGTCGCGCCCACCATCAGGCTTCCTCCCCGCACCGGTATGCAGTTCCCGCCAAGGCGCACCCGCGCCCGGGAGGCTGTCGCTCCCCGGGCGCGCTCCCGGCTTAACGCTGGCGGGGGCGCGGGCCGCGCAGTTCGTCGGGCTGCAGGGCACCGTCACCATTGGCATCGGCCGCGCGGAAGAACGCGCCGGCTACCGGCCGCAGTTCCTCCAGCGTTACCGCGCCATCACGATTGGCATCGATCATCCGGAAGATGCGGGCATGCCGCTCCGCCATGCCCTGCCGGGCCCGCTGCGGCGGCTCCCGCCGGGCGCCGTCGGGCCGCATCGCAGCCCGCTGGGCGTTCATATATGCCTCCAGCTCCTGCGGCGTCAGGCGGCCGTCCCGCTCGGTATCGGCATCGGCGAAGCGGGCGGCGAGGAAGTCCATGGCCTCCTGCTGCGTGACCTTGCCGTCCCGGTCGGCATCCGCCTGTTGAAAGAGCTGTGTCTGCATCCGGTCCGGCCCGCGCTGCGGCTGTGCCAGGGCGGGCAGACTCGTGGCCGCAAGGGCGGCACCGAAGAGGCCAAGGGCCAGGATGGATTTCATTTCGCGTCTTTCCCGTCATATGGCAGCGACCATGAAGCCGCTGCCGGGAAAGCTGGTGCGCCGATGTAACTGGCGCATGCCCCGGCCCGAAACCGGGGGTGAGGAAGTGTGACGGAACCGACGGAAGCCTGTTCCGCCAGAGTTCAGCGGGGCGCCGGCCTGCGGACGGGCGCCGAGGCACGCGCGGGCGCGCGGGCCGCGACCCGCACCGGCGTACGCTGCGCGCGGGCCGTGGCGCGGGCGGGTCCGCCATCCCCCTGCTCCACCACCCGCCGGGTGGTGGCGCGGGCCTGCACGGCGACACGCTGGCGGCTGGGCTGCGGCCGCGCCGCCGGCCGGCTGACCCGCGCCGTTGGCACCGCCACCGGGCGTACGGGCGCGGCCATGCCGGTCGAGACCAGGCGGACCCGGCCGGCACGCTGCGGCACCGGCGCCGCCGCGGCCTGAGACACCATGACCGGCGCCCGGCCCCGGCGGCGTGCGATGGCGGCGGTCGTGCCGGCCGCGGCGGCGACCACGGCGGCCCGGCCCGTCTGGCTCGCCACCAGCGGCGCTCGGCCGCTGCCGTTCACGCCCATCTGGACAAAGCCCTGGTCCAGCAGCAGGGCGGTCTGGCGGTCACGCTCGGTCCAGGAACTGCCACCGAAGACGGCGGCGATCAGCCGGACATTCTCCCGCTTCGCGCTGGTAACGATATTGAAGCCCGAGGCGTCGATATAGCCGGTCTTGATGCCATCGGTGCCCTCATAGCTCTCCAGCATCCGGTTATGGTTGCGAAGGCTGATGGAGCCGAGGCGGACCTGCCTCGTGCCGAAATAATGATAGCGGTCGGGGAAGTCGTGCTGCAGCCGGCGCCCCAGCGTCGCCATGTCGCGGGCCGTCGTCACCTGCTCGATATCCGGCAGGCCCGAGGCATTGCGGAAAGTCGTGCGGGTCATGCCGATGGCACGCGCTCGCAGCGTCATCATCTGGGCAAAGCGATACTCGTCCCCTCCCCCCAGCGTCTCGCCGATCAGCGAGGCGACATCATTGGCCGACTTGGTGACCAGGGCATAGATCCCCTGCTCGACCGTGATGCTACGCCCGACCGGCAGGCCCAGCTTGGATGGCGGCCGGCTGGCCGCCGTCGGCGTCATGACCAAGGGCGTGTCCAGGCTGATGTATCCGGCGCGCATCGCGTCGAACAGCATGTACAGCGTCATCATCTTGGTCAGCGAAGCCGGATGGCGCAGCTCGTCCGGACTGTTGGCGATCAGCAGGTTGCCGCTCCGCGGCTCCATCACCACAGCCGAGTAGCGCGCGCTGCCTACCTGCGCCGAGGCCGCCCCCGGAAGCATCCCCAGCAGCAGCGCGACACCGGCCATCCCCGCAAGCCGTTGCCGCGACACGCCGCGGACGGCCCTCCCCATGGCCCAAAGCAGATTCATCGACTCCGATTCCCCCAACAACGGCCCGCCCCCCAGCGGGTGTCGCAACAACCATACTGATGTGTCGAGGAATCTGTCACCCTGAACCGAAAGGGAACATCCAGTGGCGACAACGGCTTACAGGTCAAGCTTAAGAAAATTTAGAATAGTTTCTTACGTCACAGGAACGTTACTCGGATTATCTATGCTGCACCGCAAAATTTTATAGACTTGCCGCAGGCCGATAGGCATAAACGTTTTGCTGCGGCGCAATATGCTCCGGGCGTAAAGACCAAGCCTCCAGCGGGGATACGGCCTCCCGTCGGTGGCAACCATGAAGCCAGGTGAGGACGAACCCGATGTCAGGCACGACCAATGTGACCAAGCTGACGGGTGAAGCCGCAAAACTCACCGCGCGGACGGTTCGCAAGGTGGCCGACCAGAACGCGGCGCAGGTTGAGAAGACACTCAAGACCAGCCCGGCGAAAACCGACACGGCTTTGGAGCAGATTCCCCCTATGGACCAGATCACCCAGACTACCGACAACCTCTACAAGAGCGCTGAAGACGCGGTGGAGTTCAACCGCGGCAATTTGGAGGCCTTTACCAAGGCCACCCAGACCTACATGACGGGCCTGCAGGATCTCAGCCGCCAGGCCTTCGCCCTCGCGCAGGGTATGGGGGAGCAAGCGGTCGAGAACGCCAAGGCGCTGGCCACGGTCAAGAGCCTGAAGGAAGCCACTGAGCTGAACGGCACCTTCATGCGCTCCGCCATGGAGAAGTCCGTGAGCGAGACCACCAAGCTGAACGAGGCCGCTTTCAAGCTGGCCGAGCAGACCACCGCCCCGCTGGCCGCCCGCTGGACGATGGCGCTGGAGAAGTTCGCCAAGCCGTCCTTCCGCGTCTGAAGCCAGGGCGCAGCCCGGCACCGCCGGCCTGCCAGCCATGCAAAGAGCCCGGCCGCGCCCCCGCGCGGCCGGGCTTTTTTTATGTCCGGCCCCTTCCCATTTGCAATTTGCCGGTAGCACCGGGGAAATAAAGCGCATTTCTTGGTCATGAAGGGCGCTCTGCCCTTCACCTTGCCCGGCTGCCTTCGTTATCGTGTGACCGAGGGCCGCGTGCGGCGTTCAACCTCGCGATGGAAAGACGGCTGATTTTGGCGAAGCGCGTAACCGGCAGGCTGGCGGTAACAGGATGACCGATCAGGACAAGCGCCAAGTCCGGTATCGGAGCGGACCGGGCGAACATGAACCCTTTCCCGTCGGGGGCACCCATGGCGGCCCCGGCCCGAACGAGCCTGGGCAGGGCGATGGCGTGGATGCGCCGCCGCCCGGCGGCGGAGATGGCACCAATACCGGCGTGGCGGTGCGCGCGCGTCCCAAGACGCGCAAGCCCGCGATGTATAAGGTATTGATGTTGAACGACGATTACACGCCGATGGAGTTCGTCGTGCATGTGTTGGAACGCTTCTTCCAGAAGAACCGGGAAGAGGCCACCCGCATCATGCTGCATGTCCACCGGCGCGGCGTCGGCGTCTGCGGGGTCTTTACGTATGAGGTCGCCGAAACCAAGGTGACTCAGGTGATGGATCTGGCCCGCCAGAACCAGCACCCACTACAATGCACTATTGAGAAAGAATGATCCGGGGCGCAATGTTTCCGGCTAGTAACTGATCGAAATTTATCCTCGGAAATCTGAGTTTGGGGTCGTGAAAGTAAGAGCGCGGAACCACATCAGGTTTATCATCGGGGTATCTAGTTCCTGACATGCGGTCCCGGCGGCGAGGTCGCCGGCGCCGTATCCTAAGAAGGGGAGCGTCAACATGCTGTCCCGCAACCTTGAGCAGACGCTCCATCGCGCGCTGGCGCTCGCTAACGATCGCCGCCACGAATACGCCACGCTCGAACACCTTCTTCTCGCCCTTGTCGATGACACCGACGCCGCCACCGTGCTGCGCGCCTGCGGCGTCGATCAGGACAAGCTGAAGCGCGACCTGGCCGAGTTCCTGGACAAGGACCTGGCCGGCCTCGTCACCGAACGCACGGGCGACCCGAAGCCGACCGCCGGCTTCCAGCGCGTCGTTCAGCGGGCTGCCATCCATGTCCAATCCTCGGGCCGGGACGAGGTATCGGGGGCCAATGTCCTCGTCGCCCTGTTCAGCGAGCGTGAGAGCCACGCCGTCTATTTCCTGCAGTTGCAGGACATGACGCGGCTGGATGCCGTCAACTTCATCAGCCATGGCATCGCAAAGGCGCCGGGGCGTTCCGCCAATCGCCCCGTCACCGGCTCGGCGCCCAATACCCCTCCAGAGGAGCCGGGCGTGGAGAAGGAGGAAAAGCCTCAGGGCCGCCGTGGTCAGGACGCGTTGTCCAACTACTGCGTGAACCTGAACAAGAAGGCCCAGCAGGGCAAGATCGATCCGCTCATCGGCCGCGACAGCGAGATCGAGCGGACGATCCAGATCCTGTGCCGCCGCACCAAGAACAACCCGCTCTATGTGGGTGATCCTGGCGTGGGCAAGACCGCCATCGCCGAAGGGCTGGCCAAGCGGATCATCGAGGGCGACGTGCCCGAGGTGCTGCTGAAGTCCACCATCTACGCGCTGGACATGGGCGCACTGCTGGCCGGCACCCGCTACCGTGGCGACTTCGAGGAGCGGCTGAAGGCCGTGGTCAACGAGCTGGAGCAGCAGCCCGGCTCCATCCTGTTCATCGACGAGATCCACACCGTGATCGGTGCGGGCGCGACGTCGGGCGGCGCGATGGATGCCTCGAACCTGCTGAAGCCCGCGCTCGCCCAGGGCACGCTGCGCTGCGTCGGCTCCACCACCTATAAGGAGTATCGGCAGCACTTCGAGAAGGACCGCGCCCTGGTCCGCCGCTTCCAGAAGATCGACGTCAACGAGCCGTCGGTCGAGGATGCGGTGAAGATCCTGACCGGCCTCAAGACCAATTACGAGAAGCACCACAAGGTCAAGTACACGCCCGAGGCCATCCGGGCGGCGGTGGAGCTCTCCTCCAAATACATCCATGACCGGAAGCTGCCGGACAAGGCGATCGATGTGATCGACGAGGTCGGTGCTTCCCGGATGCTGCTGCCGGAGAACAAGCGCCGTAAGACCGTGACGCTGAAGGATGTGGAGGAGATCGTGGCGAAGATCGCCCGCATCCCACCCAAGTCCGTCTCGTCCGACGACAAGGAGACGCTCCGCACGCTGGAGCGCGACCTGAAGTCCATGGTCTTCGGGCAGGACAAGGCGATCGAGGCGCTCTCCGCCGCGATCAAGCTGGCCCGCGCCGGCCTGCGCGATCCGGAAAAGCCGATCGGCAACTACCTCTTCTCCGGCCCCACCGGCGTCGGCAAGACGGAGGTGGCCCGCCAGCTCGCCAAGACGCTGGGGATCGAGCTGATCCGCTTCGACATGTCCGAATACATGGAGCGGCACAGCATCTCCCGCCTGATCGGCGCCCCCCCGGGCTATGTGGGCTTCGACCAGGGCGGTCTGCTGACCGACAGCATCGACCAGCATCCGCATGCCGTGCTGCTGCTCGATGAGATCGAGAAGGCGCATCAGGAACTCTACAATATCCTGCTGCAGGTGATGGACCACGGGAAGCTGACGGACCACAACGGCAAGACCGTCGACTTCCGCAACGTGATCCTGATCATGACCACCAATGCCGGGGCCTCCGACATGGCCAAGCCCGGCATCGGCTTCGGCAACCAGGTCCGCAAGGGCGAGGATGAAGAAGCGGTGAAGCGGCTGTTCACGCCGGAGTTCCGCAACCGCCTGGACGCCGTGGTGCCCTTCGCGGCGCTGTCGGCGGAAATCGTGGGCAGCGTGGTCGAGAAGTTCGTGATGCAGCTGGAAGCCCAGCTCGCGGACCGCAATGTGACGATCGAGCTGTCCTCGGGCGCCAAGGAATGGCTGGCCGAGAAGGGCTACGACCCCCTGTATGGCGCGCGGCCGCTGGCCCGGGTCATCCAGGAATACGTCAAGAAGCCGCTGGCCGAGGAATTGCTCTTCGGCAAGCTGTCGAAGGGCGGTTCGGTCAAGGTCGGCATCAAGGATGGCGAACTGACCTTCGAGTTCCAGGAGGCCGTGGCCGGTGCTCTGCCCAAGCCCGATGGGGATGGGGAGAGCGAGAAGGAACCGGAAGTGGCCGACTGACCTCTTCCTCTCCAGGACGGAACACCCTGACGGGGGCGGGAAACCGCCCCCGTTTCTCGTTCCGTTGCGCCGGTTCAGGCCGCCGCGGTGCTCTTGGTGTCGCCGGAGCGGGAAGCGCCGTGCGGCAGAAAGGAGACTTCGTAGCAGAAGCCCGCGCCATCGAAGCGCGTGCTGGCGAAGGCATCCGGTCCCAGGTCATGCGGCAGGCCCCGCTCCAGGAAGCGCAGGCCAAAGCCCCGCTGCGGCGGCGCCACGGGCGGAGCGGCCCCACCCCGCTCCTGCCAGATCAGGCGCACCATGCCATCCGGCAGCGTATCCCAGGACAAAGTCACCCGGCCACCGGAGCCGAGGGCGCCATGGCGCTGGGCATTGGCCGCCAGTTCGGAAAGGCCGAGCACGATGGCCTGGGCCTGCGCGGCCCGCAGCGGCAATCCCGCCGGCCCCACGACCGTCAACCCACCCGAGGGCAGCCAGGGCGAGAGCGCGGCATGCACCGTCTGCTCGACCGTGATGCCGCTCCAGCCACTGGCGGCGATGACCTCATGGGAGCGGGAGAGCGCACCGAGTCTCGCACTGAAATCGGCGGCGAAGCGGCTGGGATCATGCGCCGCGCCACGCAGCGTCTGCGCGGCCAGGGACTGCACCGTGGCCAGCGTATTCTTCACCCGGTGGTTCAGCTCGGCCATCACCTCGCCCCGCCAGGCCTCGGCTGCGGCGCGGTCGGTGACATCCATGATCACCAGGGACAGGAAAATGGGGCCGCCCGGCACCTGGACCGGCTCGGCCGCCACGGCATACTGGAGCGGAAGGCCGCCGCTGCGGGGATCGACGGGGATATCCTGGCCGGGAACGGGCTCGGCCCTGCTTTGTGCCAGCTTCAGCAGCGGCATCAGCGGCTGCGACAGATCCGGCATGACCTCGGCGAAGGGGCGCCCCGCCAGCAGCTCGGCCGGCTCCTTGACCAGGGCGGCGAAGCTGGGATTGGCTTCGATGATCTGGAACTGATCGTCCAGCAGGACCATGCCGACCGGGGCCGCCTTGTAGAAAGCGGAAACCTGCGCCGAGGCCAGGGCCGCGCGCCAGGCGTGGCCGTGATCCCGCCGCCGCGCGCTCCGCAGCCGCGCGACCAGGAGACCGACGCCTAACATGCCGCAGGTCAGCGCGCCCATGGCGGTATAGCGCCAGCGGTCATGCAGCCGACGCCTCTGCGCCGTGATCTCCCGCTGCAGGCTCAGGCCCATATCCTGCAGGCTCAGGCTCGCCGCCTCGACGGTCCGAGCGGGCGGACGCGTGGTGGGCAGGCGGTCCGGCGGTCCGGCCGGGCCGTTCCGCAACCCCAGCGCCGCCAGCAGGATGCGGTGCTGCGGCCGGATGGCTGGCTCCAGCTCCGCCAGCTTCCGCAATTCGGTCAGGCCTTGCTGCAGCACCGCCAGGCCCGGCGCCTCGTCCTGGCGAGCCTGCCCCAGCGGCGGCAGGCGCCGCAGGGTGCCGACCAATTCTTCCTGCGTCTGCAACCCGCCTTCTAGGCGCTGCAGCCGGGCTTCGCTGGCCTCGTTCTCCACGATCTGCCGGAGCATCAGCAGCAGCGCGAGGAGCAGAAGCACCATCGGCAGATACTGGGCGATCCGCCGCCAGGGAGAAGGGGTAAGCAGGCCACCGTTCATGCGGGTCAACCGATCCAGACGCCGTCAGTCTGCGTCGATGCTGGGTGTGGCCTCGCTCTACGCCACATCATGGAAGGTGGCGGGGGTGGAACCCCTGTGCCGCGCCGGTCGGCGTGGCCGGTCCGGGACGAAAGCGCGTTCCAGAGGTATGATGCAGGCAGCGGCGGGAGGCACGGAATCTGTCACGGAGTTCTCTCCTGGCGAGAAAGCTAACCATGGTGACACGTCCCGCGCGAGCAAAAGTTACTTACAAGGAAGTGGATTTTACAATTGTGAAAAAAAGCGCATCGTGAATGGCCGCCATTGACCAGGATGACGAGGACGATTCGCCCCCAGGCTTACCTGCGGGGACCCCTTTCTACATGACGCCATCGGGCCATGCTGCCTTGCAGGATGAATTACGGCAGCTCTGGAGTGTCGAAAGGCCCAAGGTGGTAGAGATTGTTTCATGGGCGGCAAGTCTTGGCGACCGCAGCGAGAATGCTGATTACCAGTATGGCAAGCGCCGACTGCGGGAGATTGACCGTCGCGTGCGATTCCTTCGCAAGCGTCTGGAGAATTCTTCTGTCGTGGACCCGGCGGCGCAGACAAGGCGGGACCAGGTCTTCTTCGGCGCCACCGTCACCTATGTGCGGGAAGATGATTCCGAGGTGACGGTCACCATCGTCGGGGCCGATGAGGCGGATGCCGAGCAGGGCCGCATCTCCTGGCTCTCCCCGGTGGCGCGGGCGCTGCTGCGGGGCCGCGTGGGCGATGCCGTGAAGCTGCGCCTGCCCGGCGGGGTGGAGGAGATCGAAATCCTCTCGATCTCCTATCCCCGTCCTGCTTCAGCCGGCTGAGGCTTCCACCCCTGCCAGGGCCAGCAGCGTGCCCATCGCCGTGGCGATGCCATGCGCGCTGGCCTTGGGCTCCACGTCGATCCATTCCTCCAGCGAATGGGCTCGGCCGCCGGCGCAGCCGGAGCCCACCGTGATCGCCGGCAGCCCCAGATTCATGGCGATGTTGCTGTCGGTGGAGGAGGCCTCGGGGTGGAAGCTGTAGCCCTGGGCTCCGATCACCGCCTCGGCCAGCTTCACGATGCGGCTGTTCGCCTCGGTCGCGCCGGCCGGGCGGTCACCGATCACCTTCACCTCCACCTGAATCTTGCCGGCGGTGGTGTCGCGCGCCGCGTTCTCGTCAGCGGCGGCCTGGGGCAGGATGTCGAGGAAACGCTGCTCCAGCGCCGCCAGCGCGGCGGGCGAGGCGGAGCGGAGATCGACCTCCATCCACATCTCCTCAGGGATGGCATTGATGGAGCTGCCGCCGCCGATCCGGCCGATGGAGAAGGTGGTCTTGGGCTCCGCCGGCACGCGGATGCGGGAGAGCGCGTCCGCCGCCCGCGCCAGGGCGAAGGCGGGGTTCACCAGCCCGAAGGCGCCGAAGGAATGCCCGCCCGGCCCGCGGAAGGTGATGCGGTAGCGCTTGCTGCCCACCGCCGCCGTCACCAGGCGGGAGGGGTCGAGCCCATCCAGCGCCATGAAGGCGGCGATCTGCTCCCGGCGCGGATCGTCCTTGAAGAAAGCCTTCACGCCGCGCAGGTCCCCTGCCCCTTCCTCGCCCACCGAACCCATCGCCAGGATACCGGCGCGGGTCTTGATGCCCGCCGCATCCAGCGCGCGCAGCAGGCCCAGCATCACCGCCAGCCCGCGCGTGTCGTCGCCGACGCCGGGGGCGCGCAGGATGGTGCCCTGCCGCTTCACCGTCACATCGGTGCCGGCGGGAAAGACGGTGTCGAGATGGGAGCAGATGACCACCAGCCCGGCTTCCGGGTCCGTGCCCGGGCGCAGCGCGGTGACATTGCCCTCGGTATCCGTCGCCACGTCCCGCAACCCCTGCTCGCGCAGCGCCTCGGCGAAGGCGGCGGCGCGGACGGCTTCTCCGAAAGGCGGCGACGGGATTTCGGTCAGGCGGATGATGTCGGCGACGATGCGCCCATGGTCCTCGGCCACGAAATCCGCCGCCCGCTGGAAGGCGGGGCTGGCCAGCAGCGCCTTGGCCTCATCGGCCGCGCCACCGTTGTCGAGGGCGGAAAGCGCGGCGCGCAGGCTGGGGGCGGCGTTATCGGGCATCGGTGGCAACCTCTGATCGGGAAAGCTGCGCGCAGCTTTCGACCCGCAGCCACCCCGAGGTCAAGTCAGGTGCCGACCCGCAACGGCGCGCCCAGCTTGCGGAGGCAGGCGATGACGGAGAGCGCGGTGATCCGCCCGGTCTTCGGGTTCTCGCTGGGCACGTTCTCAATGGTCATGGAGAAGCGGGCGGAATCCGCCTCCACCTCAATCCGGTGGGTATTCCGCTCCAGCGCCGGGTCGGCCCAGATCTCCAGCTGCGTACGGTCCGGCCCGATGCCGGCGAGGGAGAGCGCCACCGCCACGTTCAGATTCGCCGGGAAGCCCGCCGCCGCCTCCCGCGCCGTGCCCTGGAAGATGCGCAGCGGCTCGCGGATATCCTCGATGGCGATGTTGTTCTCGGCCAGGTAGGGCGCGCCGACCAGCCCGCGCACGGGCTTGCGCGTGATCATCCGCACGCTGTGGATCTCGCCCTCAGCTGCGGCCAGCACGGCATCCAGGCCCAGCAGCGCACCGGTCGGCACGATGATGCGGCCGCCATGGGCACGCGCCAGTTCCACCAGATGCTCCCGCCCCAGCAGCGCACCGGCGCTGAGCACCAGCACCGTCTTGCCGGCGCGCAGGAAGGGCTCGGCGATCTGCGGCAGCAGCGCGGAGGGGGCGCATTCCACCACCAGATCCGCCAGCGGCTCCAGCGCGCCGATCTCCACCACCGGCACGGGGCGGGAGAGACCGGCCAGCCGCGCCGTGGCGGCGGCATGGTCGCGGGCGGAGACAGCGGCCAGTTCACAGCCGGGGATGCCGGCATCCAGTGCCCGGGCCAGTTTCAGCCCGACAGCGCCGAGCCCGGCGATGGCGATTCTCAGAGGCGTTTCCATCCGGACAGAAAAGGCCAGAGCCGCCTCCATATCAAGGGGCCGGGCCGGCGGCGGAGGAAGCGCGGATGACGAGGCGGGAGGGTATCACCACCTGCTCGGCGGCCACCGCCGGGTCATTGATCCGGCGCAACAGCAGCCGCACCGCCTCCTGCCCGATGCGGCGGGGCTCGGTGGCGAGCGTCGTCAGCGGCGGATCTCCGATGGCGGCTTCCGGCACGTCGCCCACCCCCGTCACGGCGATATCGCGGCCGACCCGCAGCCCCAGCCGTTCCAGCACCGGGATGGCGCCGAAGGCCACGACATCGTTGCAGCAGACCATGGCGGTCGGCGGCGGCTCCATCCCGTGCAGCAGATGCGCGGCCTCGGCCCCGCCCGCGCGGGTGGCGGGGGTGCGCAGCACGACGGGCGGCGGCAGCCCATGGCGGCGCAGCGCGGCGGCGACGCCATCCAGCCGCTGCCGGATGCCAGAATGCATCACCGCGGCGCCGGCGAAGGCGATGCGGCGGTGCCCCCGGGCGATCAGATGCTCGGTCAGCAGATCGAGCCCCAGGCGGTTATCCGGCCCAGCGAAATCCCCCCCGCTGCCGCGCACCTGGCGCATCACCTGCACGCAGGGCGGCCCCTGCCCGGCCAGTTGCGCGATCCGCTGCGCGGGCGTGCCATGCGCGGCGCAGAGGATCAGCCCGTCCACGCCATGTTCGCGCAGGCGCTGCAACGTGCGCTCCTGCCGCTCCACCGATTCCGCCGTGGTGGCGAGGAAGGCGATGTAGCCGGCCGCATCCAGCGCCGCCTCTGCCCCGGCGATCAGCTCGCCGAAGAAGGGGTTGTCGATCTCCGTCACCAGCAGGCCCACGGTGCTGGTGCGCTGCCCCCGTAGCGTGGCAGCGCCGCGATTGTAGAGATAACCCACCGCCTGGGCCGCCGCCTGCACCCGTGCCCGCGTTTCCGCCGCCACCAGCGGACTGTTCCGCAGCACCAGGGAGGCGGTGGCGCGGGAGACGCCGGCCTGCCGGGCGACATCCAGCAGGGTGACTCGGACGGTGCGCTTCAACATGCCGGAACGCTCCAAAAACGAACGCGCAGATGCCATGGAGAGGGGGTCATTTCCAGGCTTTACCTTTTAGATCGATCTAAATAGCATCCTCTCAGCCCCCGCAGAGGGGAAGATCAGGAGGAAACAGAAGATGTTGCGGCGAAGCCTCATCCTGTGGGGGGCTGCGGCCCTAGGCGCGCCTCTGGCGGCGCCACGCCTGGCCCTTGCGGCCTGGCCCGAGCGGCCCATCCAGGTCGTCTGTCCCGGCCCGGCCGGCGGCGGCATGGATGCCTATGCGCGCGCCATTATCCCCTTCGTCGCGCCGCTCCTCGGCAATGCCAATATGGTGGTGATCAACCGCCCCAATGCCTCCGGCCAACTGGCCTTCGAGAGCGTCGCGCTGGCTGAACCGGATGGCTACACCATCGGCGTGGCGCAGACGCCCAACCTGATCACCCTGCCCATCGAGCGGCAGGTGCGCTACCGCGTGCAGGATCTGACCTATATCGCCAATGTGGTGGAGGATCCCGGCGGGCTCTTCGTACGCGCCGATTCCCCATATCGCAGCCTCAAGGATCTGGTGGAGGCGGCGAAGCAGAGGCCCGATCGGCTCGCCATCGGCAGCGCCGGCATCGGCACCGACGACCACCTGCTGATCCTGGCTTTCCAGGAGGCCACAGGCACCCGCTTCTCCCATGTACCCTATTCCGGCACGCCGCCGATCATCCAGGGCGTGCTGGCCGGGGATACCGCCGCCGGCTCGCTGAATGTCAGCGAGGGCATTGGGCTGGTGCGCCAGGGCGCGCTGCGGCTGCTCGGGCAGGCCAATGCGGAACGCTGGTCGGAGGCGGCCGATATCCCGACCTTCCGCGAACAGGGCATCGACATGGTCGCGGGCTCCGTGCGCGGCGTCATCGGCCCGCCCGGCATGTCCCCCGAACTGCGTGACCGCTTCCGCATGGCCTTCGCCGAGGCCCTGGCCGATCCCGCCTGGGTGAAGGAAGCCGCGCGCCTTTCCCTCCCCCTGCGGGTGATGAGCGGGGAGGAGCAGCAGAAGGTCTTCCTGGCCGATGACGTGAAGCTGCGCGCCCTCTGGCAGCGCCAGCCCTGGAGGGATTGATGCAGCCCCTCACCCGCCGCTCCTCTCTCGCCCTGCTCGCCTCGGCGCTGGCCAGCCCCGCCCTGGCGCAACAGAGCTGGCCGGACCGGTCGATCCGCCTGATCGTGGCCTTCGCCCCCGGCGGCGCCACCGACGTGCTGGCGCGCATCCTCGCGGAAAAGCTCTCCGTCCATCTCAGCCAGGCGGTGGTGGTGGACAACCGCGCCGGCGCCGCCGGCATCATCGGCACAGAGGCCGTCGCCCGCGCGGCGCCGGATGGATACACGCTGCTGCTGGGCACTATCAGCACCCACGCGATGAACGTGCCGCTCTATGGCGCCAAGCTCAGCTACGACCCGCTGAAGGACTTCGCGCCGATCCTCCGCACCTCCACCGGATACAACCTGCTGGTGGTCAATCCCGCTGTTCCTGCCGGCAATGTCGCGGAACTGATCGCGCTGGCGAAGCAGAAGCCCGGCGCACTGGCCTATGGCTCCGGCGGCAATGGCACCTCGACCCATCTGGCGGCCGAGATGTTCAAGACCATGGCCGGGGTGGACCTGCTGCATGTACCCTTCCGCAGCACCGCCCCGGCGGCCACCGCATTGGCGGCGGGCGAGATCCAGTTGATGTTCGACACCAGCGTCTCCGCCCTTCCCATGGCGCGGGAGGGACGGACGCGGGTGCTGGCGGTGACCTCGCCGAAGCGGCTCTCCTCCATGCCCGATGTGCCGGCAGTGGCGGAGACGGTGCCGGGCTTCGAGATGGGCACCTGGAACGGGCTTTATGCACCACCGGGCACGCCGCCCGCCATCCTGCGGAAGATCGCCGATGCCGCCCATGCGGCGCTGCGCGAGCCGGAGCTGATCGCCCGCTACGCCACGCTCGGCACCGAGGTCTTCCCGGCGGAGCCTGAGGAATTCGCCAGCTTCCTACAGGCGGAAATCCGTCGCTGGACCCAGGTGGTCCGCGACGCACGCATCACCATGGACTGAGGAAAACGATTCAATGACCGTAGGCTTCCGTATCAAGGCCGATTTCCAGCGCGTGGATGCCGGCCTGGCCGAGCGCGCCGCCGCCCTTCCGGCGGCGAATATCGGCGATGTCGTCAACCGCATGCAGTCCATGCGCGGCGGCTTCCTCGCCTATGGCGGCCGCAAGGCCGTGGCGGGCCCCGCCTTCACCGTGCGCGCGCGGGCCGGGGACAACCTCATGCTGCATCAGGCGCTGGACATGGCGCGGCCCGGCGACGTGGTGGTCTGCGATGCCGGCGGCGATCTCGGCATCGCCATCATGGGCGACATCATGGCCCGCTACGCCGCCAGCCGGGGCATCGCCGCCATCATCGTCGATGGCGCCATCCGCGACGTGGAAGGGCTGGCGCAACTGCCACTGGGCGTCTGGGCGCGGGGCGCGACGCCGGCGGGCCCCTACAAGGACGGGCCGGGCGAGATCGGCTACCCCGTCAGCTGCGGCGGGCTGGTGGTGATGCCGGGCGACCTGATCGCCTGCGACCAGGACGGCGTGGTGGTGGTGCCGCGCGAGGACGCGCCCTCCGTCATCGCGGCGGCCGAGGCGCATTCCAGCAAGGAGCACGGCATGATGGCGGATATCGATGCCCGCCGCTTCGACCGCGCCTGGGTAGGCCAGGCCCTGAGCAACAAGGGCGTGGCCCGCGTCTGAAGGCCGGGGGCGCTCAGCCCCCGAACTTCGCGAAGACCTGCCGGTCCCGGTTCTCCTGCATCAGCATGGAAATGCTGGGCACCTGCTGGAAGCCGAGGCCATGCGGAGGGCCGTCCTGCTCGTCGGGCGTGATCTTCGCATAGGCCTCGCCGCCGACCTTCTCCCATTTCCCAGCGGGCTTCTTCACCTCCAGATTGGCCACCGTCGCCTTCAGCACCAGGCGGACGATGGCCTCCTTGGGCGCGGAGGGCTTGGTCAGGCTGGGATGGCCGCCGATCATCTGCCAGCCATTGGCCAGGGCCCAGGCGGTCAGTTCTTCCTTGGTCATGCGGCGTCTCCTGTTGAAGTGTTCAGCTTTCCGCTTCCTCGCGCAGCATCTCAAGCTCCAGCCAGCGTTCCTCGGCCTCGGCCAGGGCTGTCTCGGTACGCGCCAGCAGTTCGGTCGCCTTGTCGAAGCGGGCGCGGTCCCGGGCATAGAGGCCGGGATCGGCCAGGATCTCCTTCAGCTTCGCCGCCTCGGCCTCCAGCTTACGCATCCGGGCGGGCAGCGTGTCCAGTTCGTGCTGGTCCTTGAAGCTGAGCTTCTTGCGCGAGGGTGCCGCGGCGGGCGCGGATTTCGCGGCAGGCGCCGGGGCCTGCTTGCGCGCGGCATCCTCCCGCGCCCGCACGCCATGGCCGCGCTGCGCCACCATGTCGGAATAGCCGCCGGCATAGTCCTGCCAGCGCCCCTCCCCTTCCCAGGCGATCACATTGGTGGCCACGCGGTCCAGGAAGTCACGGTCATGGCTGACGACGATGACCGTGCCAGAATATTCCGCGATCTGCTCCTGCAGCAGGTCGAGGGT
Source organism: Roseomonas marmotae (assembly GCF_017654485.1). Taxonomy (NCBI): domain Bacteria; kingdom Pseudomonadati; phylum Pseudomonadota; class Alphaproteobacteria; order Acetobacterales; family Roseomonadaceae; genus Roseomonas; species Roseomonas marmotae. The sequence goes on from NZ_CP061091.1 coordinate 2,969,459, forward strand.
CTCCAGGTCCAGGTCGTTGGTCGGCTCGTCCAGCACCAGCAGGTTGGAGGGCGTGGCGAAGGCGCGGGCCAGCAGCAGCCGCCCCCGCTCCCCGCCCGAGAGCGCCGAGACCGGGGTGCGCGCCTGCTCCGGCCCGAAGAGGAAGTCCTTCATGTAGCCGATGACATGGCGCGGCTGGCCATTCACCCAGACCTGGTCGCCCCGCTTGCCCGTCAGGCTCTCGGCCACCGTGGTATTGGGGTCGAGGGCGGCGCGCCGCTGGTCCAGCGTCACCATCTCCAGATTGGTGCCGAGCTTCACCTCACCGGTATCGGGCGGCAGCACGCCGGTCAGCATCGACAGCAGCGTGGTCTTGCCCGCGCCATTCGGTCCGACGATGCCGACGCGGTCGCCCCGGATGATGCGCGTGGAGAAATCCCGCACCACCGCCCGGTCCCCGAAGGATTTCGAGATGCCGTCGGCAGCGATGACCATGGTGCCGGAGGCTTCGGACTCCGCGGCGGCCATCCTCACCCCGCCCTGGGCGGCGCGGCGCTCCTTGCGCTGCTGGCGCAGCCCGGCCAGCTCGGCCACGCGGCGGACGTTGCGCTTGCGGCGCGCCGTCACGCCGTAGCGCATCCAGTGCTCCTCCCGCACGATCTGGCGGTCGAGCTTATGGGCCTCCTGCTCCTCCTGCTCCAGCACCTCGTCGCGCCAGGTCTCGAAATGCGCGAAGCCTCGGGCCAGGCGGCGGGTGGTGCCGCGGTCCAGCCAGACCATCTCCCGCGTCAGCTTCTCCAGGAAGCGGCGGTCATGGCTGATCAGCACCAGGGCGCTGCGCATGGAGGCGATTTCCTGCTCCAGCCACTCGATGGCGGGCAGGTCAAGGTGGTTGGTCGGCTCATCCAGCAGCAGGATATCGGGGGATGGCGCCAGGGCACGGGCCAGCGCCGCGCGGCGGGCCTCGCCACCCGAGAGGTTGGCCGGCTTCTCCTCCCCCGTCAGGCCGAGCTGCTCCAGCAGATACTGTGCCCGGTAGGAATCATCCCCCGCCGTCAGCCCGTCCTCCACATAGGCCAGCACATTCGGATAGGTGGAAAGGTCCGGCTCCTGCGGCAGGTAGCGCACCGTAGCGCCGGGCTGGAGGAAGCGGGTGCCGCCATCGGGCTGCACCTCCCCCGCCGCGATCTTCAGCAGGGTGGACTTGCCGGAACCGTTGCGGCCGATCAGCGCCAGCCGCTCGCCCGGCGAGACGGAGAGCGTCGCGCCGGCCAGCAGTGGCGTGGTGCCGAACATCAGGGTGATGTCCTGGAGCAGAAGCAGAGGGGGCGGTGCCATGGGCGGCTGCGTGAAGCGGCGAAGGCGCCCCGTCAAGGGTTGATGCGCCGCCGGGCACGCCGCACCATCCAGCGTGAGGAGGATCCGGATGGAACAGGTCGATGTCGTGGTGGTGGGTGCCGGAGTGGTGGGACTGGCGGTCGCCCGCGCCCTGGCCCTTTCCGGGCGCGAGGTGCTGGTGCTGGAGGCGGCCGAGGGGATCGGCACCGGAACCTCCTCCCGCAACAGCGAGGTCATCCATGCCGGCATCTACTACCCCAGGGGCAGTCTGATGGCCCGCACCTGCGTGGCCGGGAAGAAGATGCTCTATGCCTATTGCGAGGAGCACGGCGTCCCCTACCGCAACTGCGGCAAGCTGATCGTCGCCACCAATGAGGCAGAGGCCGGGCAGCTGGCCTCCATCCAGGCCCGCGCCGCGGCCAATGGGGTGGACGACCTGCGGATGATCAGTGCCGGGGAAGCGCGGGAGATGGAGCCGGTGGTGGCCTGCACCGCCGCGCTGGTCTCGCCCTCCACAGGCATCATCGACAGCCACAGCTATATGCTGGCCCTGCAGGGCGATGCAGAGGATGCCGGCACCGCCTTCGCCTTCCATGCCCCCGTCCTCTCCGGCCGACTGCTGCCGGAAGGGGGCGCCGAGATCTCGGTGGGCGGGGCGGAGCCGATGGAGCTGCGCTGCGCCCTGCTGGTGAACGCCGCCGGGCTGCACGCCCCCGCCCTGGCCGGCAGGCTGGAGGGCATGCCCGCCGCGCTGGTGCCGCCCACCTTCTATGCCAAGGGCAATTACTTCACCCTCGCGGGACGCTCGCCCTTCACCCGGCTGATCTACCCGGTGCCGGTGCCGGGGGGCCTGGGCACGCATCTGACCATCGACCTCGGCGGGCAGGCGAAATTCGGCCCGGATGTCGAATGGGTGGACCAGTTGGATTACGAGGTGAATCCGGAGCGGGGCGCGAGCTTCTACGCCGCCATCCGCCGCTACTGGCCCGGCCTGCCGGATGGCGCCCTGCAGCCCGGCTATTCCGGCATCCGGCCGAAGATCGTCGGCCCCGCCCAGGCCGCGCAGGACTTCGTGGTGCAGGGGCCGCGCGACCATGGGCAGGCCGGGCTGGTGAACCTCTTCGGGATCGAGAGCCCGGGGCTGACCGCCTCTCTGGCGCTCGGCGAAGTGGTGCTGGAGGCCCTTGGGCTGACGGCACGCGGATAGCAGAGGCCCGGTAGCGGACAGCTCCGGGCCTCCCCCCCTTCCGGGCTCGGATGACAGGCGGGATCAGAGACGCAGCGCCAGGGCGCACTGGGCGGATAGCCGGACCTTGACGATTGCACTTCCCGATGGATTTATGAACTAACCAGTACGTGTGGCACCAAGAACGCGTGCCCAAGAAATGCCGGAGGAAACCTATCGCATGACCACCCGCCGCAATCTGATGGGCAGCGCCCTCGGCCTCGTTGCCCTGCATGCCGCCGCCCCTCGCGCCCTGGCGCAGGATGGCTATCCGGACCGTCCCGTCACGCTTGTCGTGGCCTGGGCGCCGGGGGGTTCCAGCGACCTCGTCGCCCGTATCCTGACGGAGCGGATGGGCAAGGAACTCGGGCAGCCGGTGGTGGTCGATAATCGCCCCGGCGCTTCCGGCACCATCGGCCAGGCCTCGGTGGCCCGGGCACGGCCGGATGGCTACACGATCCTGATGTCCGGCCGCGGCACCTTCGCCATGGCCAGCCACCTGTTCCCCAATCGCGGCTATGACGACGCGCGGGACTTCACCGGCATCGGCAAGTTGTGCGAGACGCCGATCTATCTCTGCGTCTCTCCCAAGCTGGGCGTGGACAGCGTGCAGGCGCTGATCGAGCGGGCGAAGCAGAAGCCGGGCGGCATGAATTACGGCTCCTCCGGTGCGGGCTCATCCGCGCATCTGGCGACCGAGCTGTTCCTGAAGATGGCCGACATCCAGGTGGAGAACGTCACCTATCGCGGCGGCGCGCCGGCCGTGCAGGCACTGATCTCCGGCGATGTGCAGCTGGCCTTCGTCGATGGCGTCACCGCCCTGCCGCTGATGCGCGACGGGCAGCTGAAGGGCCTGGCAGTCGGCAGCGCGGAGCGCTTCCCGCTGACGCCGGAGATTCCCACCCTGTCCGAATCCGGGAACGGGCTGGCCGGGTATGAATGCTCCTCCCAGTTCTCGCTGCTGGCGCCGGCCGGGACGCCCCCGGCCATCATCGGCAAGCTGTGGAAAGCCATGGATGCGTCGATGCGGGACCCGGAGATCGTGAAGCGGCTGAACGCCGCCGCCTATATCCCCACGGTCGGCCGCCCGGAGGATTTCCCCGCCTATCTGGCCAGCGAAACGCAGCGCTGGGGCGAGGTCATCCGCTCCCGCGGCATCACGCTCGAATAAACGCATGGCCGCCGACATCGCCCAGCGCACGGAACTGCATGCCTTCGCCAGCCTGACGCTGTCCGACCGCCAGTTCCTGCTCGGCGATGCGGCGGGGCAGCCGGTCACTCTCGCCGGTTGCCTGAGCCTGCCGCCGGGCGCCGGGCCGCATCCGGCGGTGGTACTGATCCATGGTTCCGGCGGCATCGGCGCCGCCATGCCATGCTGGGTGCGGCAACTAACCGCCCTGGGCATCGCCAGCTTCGTGGTGGATGGCTTCACCGGACGGGGGCTGACCAGTACCGCGACCGACCAGGCGCGCTTGGGCAGGCTGGCCTTCATCCTGGACCTGTACCGCGCGCTGGGCCTGCTGGCCGGGCACCCGGCCATCGACCCTGCGCGCGTTGCCCTGATGGGCTTCTCGCGTGGTGGACAGGCGGCACTCTACGCGGCCATGACGCGTTTCCAGAGACACTGGAACCACAGCGGCATCGTGCCCGCCGCGCATCTGGCCTTCTATCCCGATTGCGCCACGTCCTATCTGGAGGATACGCGCCTGTCCGCCGTGCCGATACGCGTGTTCCATGGGCTGGCCGATGACTACAACACCGCCGGGCGCGCCCGGGCCTATGTCGCCCGCCTGCGCGCCGCGGGGGCGGATGTCGTCATGACCGAATATGCCGGCGCGCATCATGGCTTCGACAATCCGCTGAGCGCCGGCCCGGCCATTGCCGCCGGGTCCCAGACCCTGCGTCGCTGCACCATCGCCGAGACGGAGCCCGGCCTGCTGCGCAACACCGCGACCGGCCGCCCCTTCAACTATGACGATCCCTGCGTGGAGCGGGACCCGCATGTGGGCGGCAACCCCGCCGCCGCCGCGGCCGCCCGGCGGGACGTGGCGGCGTTCCTGAGCGGGCTGTTCCGGCCGGTCTGAGAAATCAGACCGCCCGCCGCGCCCGCAGCCACATCTCCGCCGCCAGCAGCAGCGCCGTGACGAAGACCAGCAGCACCGCGACCGCCGCCATGGTGGGGTCAAGATGCTCGTTGATCCCGTCCCAGATACGGCGCGGCAGGGTGAAGACCCGGCGGCTGGCCAGGAAGAGCGCCAGCACCAGCTCATCCCAGGAATGGATGAAGGCGAAGATGGCGCTGGAGGCGACGGCGGGCAGGATACCCGGCAGGATCACCAGCCAGAGCCGCTGCCAGAGATTGGCGCCGAGGTTGCGCGCCGCCTGCTCCAGCCGCGCGTCGAAATGCGCCAGCGCGGTGGAGACGATGATCACCACATAGGGAATGCCCGTCACGGCATGGGCGATGATCAGCCCGGCATAGCTGTCGAGCAGCCGCAGGTCGGCCCAGAGCCGGTAGAGGCCCAGCGCATAGACGATGGTGGGGACGATGATCGGGATGATCATCAGCATCCGCACGAAATCCGCCAGCCGGTTGCCGATGCGCCAGCAGCCAATGGCGCAGAGCGTGCCCGTCACCACCGTGATCACCGTGGCGGCGCAGGCGATGGCGAAACTCTGTCCGATGGAGGAAAGCCATTCCGCGCTGCTGAAGAGATTCGCGAAATGCTGCAGCGAAAGCTGCTCCTCCGGCAGGGAGAGATAGCGCCGGTCGGTCAGCGCCACCGGAAAGACGACGGCGATGGGCAGCAGCAGGAAGCAGATGATCGTCCAGGCCAGCCCCTTGACGGGGCGGGAGACGGTGGCGGCGTGGTCCATTGCGGCGTTCCCCTCAGGCGGCCCCGAAGAGGCGGCGCATATTCACCACGCGCGCCAGCAGTGCCAGCAGCGCAAAGATGAAGACGATCAGCGTCGTGGCCAGCATGGTGCCAATGCCCCACTGCACGACGTCAAGGATCTGCACGCTGATATACTCCGCGATCATCAGCGTCCGTCCCCCGCCCAGGATCGCCGGCGTCACCAGGAAGCCCAGGGAGAAGATGAAGACCAGGATGCTCGCGCCCACCACGCCCGGCATGCTGAGCGGCAGGAAGACGCGCAGGAAGCTTTGCATGCGGCTGGCACCCAGCCCCTGCGCGGCGGCGAGGCAGCGGCGGTCGATGCCGCGCATGCCCGTCAGCAAGGGCAGCACCGCGAAGGGCAGCATGTAGTGCACCATGCCGAGGGTGATGCCGAACTCGTTCCAGATGAGCGGCAGCGGCTCGGCAATCAGGCCGAGCTCGGTCAGCCCGTTGTTGATCAGTCCTTGCCGGCGCAGCAGAGTCACCCAGGCAAAGGCGCGTACCAGCACCGAGATCCAGAGCGGCAGCAGGATGCCCAGCATCATCCAGCGCTGCGCGCGGGGGCTCGCCTGGGCCATGACATAGGCCACCACATAGCCCAGCAGCAGGGTGATGGCGGTGGTCAGAAGGCAGATGCGCAGCGTCGTCAGCAATACCCGGTGGATGGAGGCGCTGGTGAAGAGCAGCGCGTAGTTCCCAAGGCCGGGCTGCGGCTCCGTCACGCTGATCAGCAACACGCGGACCAGCGGCAACAGGTAGAAGCCCAGCAGCATCAGCAGCGCGGGCAGGACCAGCATCCAGTAGATGCCGGTCTCGCCCAGCCAGCCCCGCCGCATCAGGCGCTGATGCTGTCGAGGAAGCGCTGCATCGCCGCGGCGCCGTGCTTCTCATACCAGCCGGCGTCGATCTTGGCCTGCACCGCCACGTTGGCGGGGTCGGAAGGATTGATCGGCTTCAGCGCATCCGGCACCAGGGCGGAGGCGGCCGGATTGGCGGGTCCATTGCCCATGGAGGCCAGCAGCTTCACCTGGCCCTCCGGGGCCTGCATGGCGGCGATGGCGCGCATGGCCTCCTTACCCGCCGGGTTGCCCTTCGGGACCACCCAGAGGCCGGGCTGCAACAGGGCCTGGTTGAAGGTGTAGTCGATCTGCCCATTGGTCTCGCGCTTCAGCAGATTGGCGCGGGTATTCCACAGCAGGCCCATGACGCATTCGCCATCGCGCAGCAGGCTCTGGCTCTCGGCGCCGCTGTTCCAGTAGAGGCAGTGCTCCTTGATGGTCGCCAGCTTCTTGAAGGCACGGTCGAGGTCGAGCGGGTAGAGCTTGTCCGCTGGCACGCCGTCGGCCAGCAGCGCCAGTTCCAGCATGGCCTGGTTGTTGCGGCGGAGCATCCGGCGGCCAGGATATTTCTTAATGTCGAAGAAATCGGCCAGCGTCGGCTTGCCCGGGATCTTCTTGCTGTCCCAGGCCATGACGATAGAGAACATGTAGTTCGCCACGCCGTATTTATAGGCAAATTCGGGATCGACCTTGTTCCGGTCGACAATGCTGTAGTCGATCTCCTCCAGCAGCCCCAGCGGGCCCAGCTCCCCGGTGCCCGCCACACCGGAATCCGCCACGTCCCAGGCGACGTTGCGGGCCTGCACCATGGTCTTGATCTTGCCATTGGACGGGCCGCTGCCGTCGATCACCATGCGGCCACCGGCGGCCTTGTAGGGAACCTCGAAGGCCTCGCGGAAGGCGGGCACCGCCTCGCCGCCGAAATTCGCGACCACCACTTCCGGCCGCGCCTGGGCACGGGCGAAACCCGGCGCCGTGGCCGCGAGGCCCATTGCGGCCATCCCCGCCAGCAACTCGCGGCGGGAGACGCGGCCAGCGCGATGTTCCTGGGTCAGAATGGCGGCGCTGTCCTCGGCGAAACTCTGGATGCGATCCATGGGGGCGGCCTTTCGCTCAGCTTCGGGTGGTCATGTCGCCACGCCCGCGCGCGGACCGCAAGCCTGCCATGCAGGGGAAAAGCCCCTTTCGAGCCCAGGGCGGTGGCAGTGAAGCCCAAGTCTTGGGCAGATCGCCCAGCCTGGCGTCACCGCATGAAAAAACCCCGGGGCGCGATCCGCGCCCCGGGGCTGGTCTGGCCGGCCGCCGCCCTCAGCGCGCGGCGGTGCTGGTGGCCGTGTAGTCTCCGGTGCCGAACCACTTGGATCGGACGGTGCGGTAGTAGGCTTCCATGTCGTAGAGGGGCACGGGGAGGGCGAGGTCGCGGGCGGTGAGGCGGCCGACGGCGCCGGCCAGGCTGTAGCTGTTGTTCACCACATTCGCCAGCGCCTGCACCAGGCTCACCCGCGCGTTCAGCAGCTCCTGCTCGGCGTTCAGCACGTCGAGCGTGGTGCGGCTGCCCACCACTGCCTCGCGCTGCACCCCGTCCAGCGCGATCTCGGCGGCGCGGATCTGCGCGCGCACGCTCTCCACCTGCGCCCGCGCCGCCGTCAGCGTCTCCCAGGCCTGCGCCGCCTGCTGCATCGCGGCGCGCCGCTGGTCATCGACCACCTGCCGCGCCTGCTGCGCCTGCTGCCGCGCCTGCCGCACCGCCGCATACTCGGCGCCGCCCTGATACAGCGGCACCGACAGCGTCGCCGTGATCTGCTCGCCCGTCGCCCGCGTATGCGGCTGCTGCGCATTGTCCGAGCGGAAGGTCTGCGCCTGCAGCGACACCTGCGGCAGCAGCGCCGCCGCCTGCACGTCGATCGCCTCCCGCGCCGCCGCCTCGTCGAACAGCGCCGCCACCACCCCCGGCGCGTTCACCGAGGCCATCTCCACCGCCTGCTGCGCCGTCGTCACCGGCGCGCGCAGCGGCTGCGGCGCCACCAGCCGCTCCGGCGCCACTCCCACCAGCCGCGCGAAGGTCGCCCGGCTGGTCTGCAGCGTCCCCTCCGCATTCGCCCGCGACGCCCGCGCCCCCGCCAGCCGGCTCTCCGCCTGCGCCACATCCGTGCGGGTGATCTCGCCCACCCGGAAGCGCTCGTTCGTCGCGTCCAGCTGACGCTGCAGCACCTGCACGTTGTTGACGTTCAGCCGCAGCGTCTCCTGGTCGCGGATCACCGCCACATAGGCCGAGACCACGTCCGACAGCACCTGCTGCTCCGTCGCCAGCAGCCGCGCCCGCTGCGCCAGCACCTGCTGCTCCGCCCGCCGCGTCCCCGCCGCCGTCCGCCCGCCGCTATACAAGGGCTGCGACACCGTCGCCTGCACCGAGCCGATCGGCCGGTCCGTGTCCGCATAGATGCCGCGCGAGCGCGCCGTGCCCTGGTTGTAGCCGGCACTGCCGGCAACCGTCACGCTCGGGCGCCATCCCGACAGCGCCAGCGGCACATTCTCATCCACCACCCGCAGCTGCGCCCGCGCCGACTGCAAGGTCGGGTTGTTCGCATAGGCCCGGCTCAGCGCCTCCTCCAGCGTCTGGCCCCGCGCCACACCCCCAAACATCACGCACAGCATCACCGACGCCGATAACAGATGCCTCATCGACACTTATCCCCCTCGACCGCGTGTGGGCGGCTGGCTAACGGTTCGGAAGTGGCTGAGAGGGCTGAAGGCCCTCCGACCAGATATTGCCAGGCTCCGGACGCAAGACGGAATCGCCCCCCACGGGCCGTTTGCCGCGCACATGGTCTACAACAGGCCCGCGGGCGCCCAGTACCTCGTCACTACCCCGGCCGCCAGCGCAGGCCGCCAGCACGGGGAGAATAAGCGCGCAGGCAAGGAATGGGTGTATCGTCATGGGCCGCTCCTCATGCATTCGTCACGTTGGCAGTCACGGCGGCCGGCTTGGCCTTGCCGATACAGGCGAAGAACAGGCGCAATGTATTGGCGGCCTCGTCCGAGAGGGAGAATCCGGCTTCCCCTCTCAGCCATTCGGTGACGAGGCCGGTCAAAAGCGCGTGCAGGAACAAAGCCAACTGCTCGGGCGGCCATTCACCGGAGAGTTCGCCCCGCGCCCCGGCCTGTTTGAAGCACTCGCACAACGCCTTGCGCCAGCGAAGATCGGCCTGTTTCCGCCGCTCCAGCGCCGGCGCCATTTCATCCACGTATTCGCAGCGCTGCAACATCACCGTGAGCAGGCGGCAGCGCGAAGCGTCCTGCTCCAGGCGCTTCAGGGAAGTGACCAGAGCATTCGCCAGGTCGGCAAGCGTCTGGCACCCGCTTCCGCCAAACATCGCCTGGCAGGCTTCGTCCTGAAAAAGCAGCAGACGCTCATCCAAGGCCAGGAACAGGCCCAGCTTGTCACCGAAGTGCCAGTGCACAGCTCCGCGGGAACAGCCGGCGACCCGTGCCACCTCGTCCAGGGAAGCACGCGCGACTCCACGCTCCAGGAACACCTGCTCCGCCGCGTTCAGCAGCGCTTCACGCGTCTCATCGGCTTCCTGTTTCGTGCGGCGCGCCATCATCCCACTTGCGTCTGGTGCAATGCCATTTATACATACATACCAGAACGTATATATCAAGCCTGCCAGGATGCAGGCACCGCTTTTCCTGGAGGCTACATGACCTTCCCAACTCGTCGTGGGACGGCCCACGATGTCGTGCGCCTTGGGCGCTTGGCATTGCTTGCCCTGCCGCTGCTGCTGCCCCTGGCTCCTTCCTACGCGCAGCAGCCGGGCGGCCCTCCGCCCGCAGTCGGCGTAGCCCCGGTGACCAGCCGGCCCATCACAGAGGCCAATGAATTCATCGGCCAGATCGACGCGGTCGATCGCGTGGACCTGCAATCCCGCGTGACCGCCTTCCTGCAGGAACGCCTCTTCGAGGAAGGCTCCGAGGTGAAGAAGGGCGACCTGCTCTTCCGGCTCGAACGCCCTCCCTTCGAGGCTTCCTTGCAGGTCGCAAAGGCCGCCGTGGCCCAGAGCCAGGCCCAGCTGCAGAATGCCAACCTGACCCTGGGCCGCGCCGAAGCACTGCTCCGCACGCCAGCTGGCCAGCGCTCCACCGTGGATGCTGCCGTCGCCGCCGCGCGCACCGCGCAGGCGCAGCTGCTTTCCGCCCAGGCGCAGGAACGGCAGGCGCAGATCGAGCTGAACTACACCGAGATCCGCGCGCCCATCGACGGCCGCATCGGCCTCGCCTCGGTGACGCCGGGGAACGTGGTCACGCCTTCCTCCGGCGCGCTCGCCACCATCGTCAGCCAGGACCCGATGTATGTCTCCTTCACCGTGCCGACGCGCACGCTGCTGGAGCTAAGGGAACGTTATGCACAGCGCGGCGGCCTGAACGCCGTGGCGCTGAAGCTGCGGCTGCCGGATGGCCGCATCTACAGCCACAGCGGCACAGTGGACTTCGTCAATATCGATGTCAGCCGCGACACCGACAGCATCGCGATGCGCGGCAGCATCCCGAATCCGCGCCTGCCGCAACAGCAAGGCGGCGGGCGTGAGCTGGTGGTCAACCAGCTGGTGTCCGCGATCCTGGAAGCGTTGCAGCCGGTGCCGATGCTGACAGTTCCCCGGGACGCGGTATTGACCGACCAGCAGGGCGACTTCGTCTATGTCATCGGCGAGGGGAACAGGGCCGAGCGCCGCAGCATCCGCGTCGGCCCCCAGTCCAACGCCGAACTGGCCGTGGTGACCGAGGGGCTGCGGCAGGGTGAGCAGGTGGTGGTGGAAGGGCTGCAGCGCGTCCGTCCGGGCACGCCCGTCTCCCCCACCCCGGTCGGTGGCGGCGGCGCCCCGGCGGGCGCGGGTCAGCAGCAGGGCGGCGCCTCGCCGCAGCGCGGGGGCTGAAGCGTGATCTCCTCCATCTTCGTAGACCGGCCACGGCTGGCGATCGTCATCGCGATCGTCATGACGATCGCCGGCGCGCTGTCATTGACGCGTATCCCGGTGTCGCAGTTCCCGGACATCGTGCCGCCGCAGGTGCAGGTCACCGCCACCTATCCCGGCGCCTCCGCCGAGGTGGTGGAACAGGCCGTGGCAGAGCCGCTCGAAGCCCAGATCGTGGGCGTCGAGAACTCGATCTACATGCGCTCCAACAGCGGCAGCGACGGCAGCTATCAGCTGAACGTCTCCTTCACGCTGGGCTCCAACGCCGACATCAACACGGTTAACGTCAACAACCGTGTGCAGGCTGCCATGGCCCTGATGCCGGATGCGGTGCAGCAGCAGGGCATCCAGGTCCGCAAGCAGTCCTCCTCGATCCTGCAGGTGCTGTTCCTCTACGCGGACAAGGCAGGGCAGTATGACACACTGTTCCTGACCAACTACGCCACGCTGAACCTGCTGGACGAGCTCTCCCGCACCGCCGGCGTCGGCTCGGCCACGCTGTTCTCGCGCCAGAACTATGCGATGCGGATCTGGTTCGACACGCAGCGCCTGTCCAGCCTGAACCTCTCGCCCTCCGACGTCGTGAACGCCGTCCGCTCGCAGAACGTGCAGGCGCCGGCCGGACGCATCGGCGCGATGCCGGTGCCGCCGACCCAGCAGATGCAGATGAACGTCCGCACGCAGGGCCGCCTCTCCACGCCGGAGGAATTCGGCAATATCGTGATCCGCGCCAATCCCGACGGCTCCGTGCTGCGGGTGCGGGATGTCGCGCGGGTCGAGATGGGCGCGCAGAACGAGGATGTCGCCACCCGGCTGAATGGCGAGAACGGCGTCGGTCTCGCCATCTACCTCGCCCCCGGCGCCAATGCCGTGAACACTGCCGCTGCCGTCGACGCCACGCTGGACCGCGTGCGGAGCCGCATGCCCGAGGGTATGACGGTGCGCCCGGTCTTCGACACCACCATCTTCGTCACGGACACCATCCGAGAGGTCATCAAGACCCTGCTGGAAGCCTTCGTGCTGGTAGCCGTGGTGGTCTTCCTGTTCCTCGGCAATCTCCGCGCCACCGTCATCCCGATCATCGCGGTGCCGGTCAGCCTGATCACCACCTTCGCGGTGCTGCTGGTCATGGGCTATTCCGCCAATACCGTCTCGCTTCTGGCCATGGTCCTCGCCATCGGCATCGTGGTCGATGATGCCATCGTGGTGGTGGAGAATGTCGAGCGCGTCATGGAGGAGGAGCCGGAGCTTTCGCCCGGCGATGCCACCAAGAAGGCCATGACGCAGATCACGGCCCCGATCGTCGCCATTACCCTGGTGCTGCTCTCGGTCTTCGTGCCGATCGGCTTCATCCCCGGACTCTCGGGCGAGCTGTTCCGGCAGTTCGCGGTGACCATCTCGGTCGCCATGCTGGTCTCGGCCATCAACGCCCTGACCCTGTCTCCCGCGCTCTGCGGCGTCTTCCTGCGCCACACAGGCGAGAAGAAGGGCGTCATGGCCTGGATCAGCCGGCGCATCGACAATGTGCGCGACGGCTATTCCAACATCGTGCGGCGCCTGTTGCGTGTCTCCATCCTCTCGCTGGTGCTGGTCGCCGCCATCGGCTTTGGCGCCTTCACCGTCGCCAGCCGGCTGCCCAGCGGCTTCCTCCCCTCCGAGGACCAGGGTGCCTTCATCATCGCCTTCCAGCTACCGGACGGGGCCTCCCAGTCCCGAACCAGCGCGGTGGTGGCGGATATGGAGAGACGGCTGAAGGAGATCCCGGTGGTGGAGGACTCCGTGGCCATCATCGGCTTCTCCCTGCTGGATGGCGGCGCCAGTTCCTCGGCCGCCACCATGTTCGTGCAGCTGAAGCCCTTCGCCGACCGCACGGCCGCCGGTGATTCCGTGCAGGCGCTGATCGGCCGCATCTATGTGGAAAGCCAGCAGATCCTCGGGGCGCAGATCATCCCGATCAACCTCCCACCGATCATCGGCCTCTCCACCGGCGGTGGCTTCGAATACCAGCTGGAGAGCCTGCAGGGCGCGAGCCCGGAGCAGATGAGCCAGGTCCTGTCGGCGCTGCTCAGCGCGGCCAATCAGGACCCGAGCCTGACGCAGGTCTTCTCGACCTTCTCGGCCAGCGCGCCATCGCTCTACCTGAATATCGACCGTGACAAGGCGCAGGCGCTGGGCCTGTCCATGACCGATGTCTTCTCGGCGCTCCAGGTCACGCTGGGCGGCAGCTTCATCAACAACTTCAATCTCTACGGCCGCACCTGGCAGGTCATCATGCAGGGCGTGGCGGATGACCGTCGCGACGCCGAGGACATCTGGAAGATCCAGGTCCGCAACAGCCGGGGCGCGATGGTGCCTCTGCGTTCCATCGCCACCGTCGAAACGGTGGTCGGCCCGCAGACCATCACGCGCTACAACAACTACCGCTCCATCACCATCAACGGCAGCCCGGCACCCGGCGTCTCCTCCGGCGAGGCGATGCTGGCGATGGAGGAAGTCTCGCGGCGGACCCTGCCGCCCGGCTATGCCTTCGAATGGACGGGCACCTCCTACCAGGAGCAGCAGGCCTCCGGTCAGACCGGCTATATCCTGGCGCTGGCCGTGCTCTTCGCCTTCCTCTTCCTGGTGGCGCTTTATGAGAGCTGGGTGATCCCGATCCCCGTGCTGCTCTCCGTCATCGTCGGCGTGCTGGCGGCGGTCCTGGGCGTCTCGATCGCTGGCCTCTCGATGGATCTCTATGCCCAGATCGGCCTCGTGGTGCTCATCGCGCTGGCGGCCAAGAACGGCATCCTGATCGTCGAATTCGCCAAGGACGAGCGTGAGGCCGGGCGTTCCATCATCGAGGCGGCGGAACGCGGCGCCCGACTGCGGTTCCGCGCGGTGATGATGACCTCCATCGCCTTCATCCTCGGCCTCGTGCCGCTGGTCTGGGCGAGCGGCGCGGCCATGCTGGCGCGGCGCGCGGTCGCCACGCCCGTCTTCGCGGGCATGATCGCGGCCTCCACCATCGGCATCTTCCTGATCCCCATGCTCTATGTGGTGTTCCAGAGGATGCGCGAGGCGACGCATCGCCGCTTCGGCCGTGGCCAGCATGCCAATCCGGATGACAAGGCAGCGCCCGGCGCGCACCACTAGCCGCGGGTATCCGCCGGCCAACGGAAAGGGGGCGCTCCGGCAACGGAGCGCCCCCTTTTCTGTTGACCTCCCGGAAAGGGAGACCGGGCATGGAGCCGAAGCACATTGTCATCGTCGGCGGCGGGGCTGCCGGACTGCATCTGGCCACACGTCTGGGGCGCCAGCTGAAACGCCGGCCCGGCGAAGCCACCATCACGTTGATCGACCGCGATTACAGCCATATCTGGAAACCCCTTCTGCATGAGGTCGCGGCCGGCACGCTGGACACGGGGGTGGAGCAGGTGGGCTTCATCCCGCAGGCCAGCCGCAGCGGCTTCCGCTACTGGCCGGGCGAGATGACGGGATTGGACCGTGGGGCGCGCCGCGTCCGCCTCGCCCCGCAGCTAGATCTCCAGGGAGATATCATCCTGCCGGAGCGGGAGGTTCCCTACGACATCCTGGTGCTCGCGGTCGGCAGCAGCGCCAATGATTTCGGCATCCCCGGAGTGCTGGAACATGCCCTCTTCATCGACAGCCGTTCCCAGGCCGAAGCCTTCAACACCGCGCTGCGAGCGGAGGTGATGCGCTGCCTGGCGGGGCCGGAGGAGATGACACTGGACATCGCCATCGTCGGCGCCGGCGCGACGGGGGTGGAACTCTCAGCCGAGTTGAACACCGCGTTCGACCTCGCCGCCGGCTACGGTCTGCCCAATCTGCGCAAGCGGCTGCGCCTGACCCTGGTGGAGACCGCGCCACGCATCCTCGGCGCCCTGCCGGAACGCGTCGCCGCGGCATCTCAGAGCGTGCTGGAGCGGGTGGGCGTGACGGTGCTGACCAATGCCCAGGTCTCGGCGGTGGAAGAGGATGCGCTGGTGCTGAAGGACGGCCGCCGCATCCCCGCGAAGCTGAAGGTCTGGGCCGCCGGCATCAAGGCGCCCACCTTCCTGCGGGAGTTGGACGGGCTGGAGGCAGCGCGGAACAACCAGCTGGTCGTCCGCCCGACGCTACAGGCCAGCCAGGACGACTCCATCTATGTGCTGGGCGACTGCGCCGCCTTGACTCCGCCGGGGGCGCAGCGGCCGCTGCCCGCCACCGCGCAGGTGGCGCATCAGCAGGCCGCGCATCTGGCGGACAGCCTCGCCGGTACGCTGCGAGGGCGTGCCCCCACGCCCTTCACCTATCGCGAGCAGGGCGCCCTGGTGGCGCTCGGCCGCTACAACGCCTTTGGCAGCCTGGGCCGTACCGGGCTGCTGCGGAAAGGCGGGCTCTTCATCCAGGGCTGGTTCGCCCATCTCAGCTACAGTTCGCTCTATCGGCGCCACCAGCTGCGGCTCTTCGGCTTCTGGCGGGTGCTGCTCTATTGGGCCTCGGATTTCCTGCGCCATCTCAGCCGCCCCGGCGTCCGGCTGGAATAACCGGGGCATGGCTTTCATTACGGCGCCAATCAGGTCTAGCGTGACGTTCCGCTGCCGCTCCGAGGCCCCGCCCCATGCGCCTGAACGCCCTGCTGACCGCCGGCCTGCTGACCGCCACCGCCCTGGCCCCCGCCCTGGCCCAGCCAGGGGACGAGGCTCGTGTCGGCCTGCAGACCGAGAGTTCCTCGATCGATCCGCATTTCGCGCTGGTGGGCGCCAACCAGACAGTGGCGCAGCATATCTTTGACCCGCTGCTGCAATCCGACCGCAACCTGCGCCCCGTCCCCGGCCTGACCAGCGTGACGAATCCGGAGCCCGACATCTGGGAATTCAGGATCCGTGAGGGCGCGCGCTTCCAGGACGGCACGCCCGTCACCGCCGAGGATATCCTCTTCTCGCTGGAGCGGATGCCGAAGGTGCCGAACAGCCCCGCACCCTTCATCCGCATGCAGTCGGCGGTGGTGGAGACGCAGGTGGTGGACGGGCGCACCATCCGCCTGCGCTCCCGCGGCCCGGACCCTTCCGTCATCCTGAATGCCATGACGGCCTATGTGGTGCCGCGGCATGTGGCGAAGGACGCGACCACCGCGGATTTCAACAGCGGTAAGGCCGCCATCGGTTCCGGCCCCTGGCGCTTCCGGCAATGGCAGCCCGGCACCGGCATCATGCTGGAGCGGAACGACGACTACTGGGGGGAGAAGCCCGCCTTCGCCCGCGCCACGCTGCGCTCCGTCGCCAATGACGCGGCGCGGCTGGCGGCGCTGCTGGCGGGCGACCTGGACCTGATCGATGCCGTGCCGCCTTCCGAGGTCGCGCGCCTGCGCGGCAACAAGGCGCTGGGCGTCTCCTCCGCCCCCTCCTCCCGCATGATCTATCTGGCGCTGGACCAGTCGGGCGATACCACAAACTTTGTCGCCGGCAAGGACGGCCAGCCACTGCCGCGGAACCCGCTGCGCGACGCGCGGGTGCGGCAGGCGCTTTCCATCGGCATCAACCGGCAGGCGATCGTTGAGCGCGTGCTCTCCGGCGCGTCCCGCCCCTCCGGGCAACTGGCGGTGGAAGGACAGATCGGCTACGCGCCGGACCTCGCCTCCCCCGCCCATGACGCCGATCTCGCGAAGCGACTGCTGGCAGAGGCGGGCTTCCCCAACGGCTTCCGCATCACCCTGCATTCTCCGAACAACCGCTATATCGAGGACGACAAGACCGCCCAGGCCGTGGCGCAGTTCTGGACGCGCATCGGCATCGAGACGCGGGTGGAGGTCATGCCCTCCAACGTCTTCTTCACCCGCGCGGGGCGGCGGGAATTCTCGGCCTTCCTGATCGGCTTCGGCCATACCACGGGTGATTCCTGGCTCGGGCTTTCCCAGGTGCTGCACAGCTTCGACCAGGCACGCGGGCTGGGCGGCCTGAATCGCGGCCGCTTCAGCAGCCCGCGCTTCGATGCGCTGATCGGCCAGGCCCGCACCGTGACCGACCCCGAACAGCGCGGCGCGCTGCTACGGCAGGCACAGGCTGTCGCCTTCCAGGAGGAGGCCGCGATCATTCCGCTGCATGTGCCGAACAACACCTGGGCGCATCGCGCGGGCCTCTCCTACGAAGCAGGACTGGACGAGAACACCCTGACACAGAACCTCCACAGAGCGCCGTGACCGCAGCCACCATCCGCATCCTCTCCGCCGGTGATGCCGGCGGATTCCGCAGGATCCGCCTTGAAGCTCTGGAGCTGCATCCTGAGGCCTTCGGTGCCAGCTATGCCGAGAATCTGCCGCGCGACGAGGCTTGGTTCGCCGCCATGCTGGCGGACAGCACCGTCTTCGCGGCGGAGGAGGATGGAAGGCTGGTCGGCACCGCCGCCTTCTCCCGCCTGCCGGGAGAGAAATCGCGGCACAAGGCGGTCATGTGGGCCGTCTATGTCGATCAGGGCCATCGCGGGCGGCATCTGGGCGGGCGTCTGGTCCAGGCGGTGATCGACCATGCCCGGCACCAGGTGCGCGTGCTGCAATGCGCCGTATCGGTCGAGAACAGCGCCGCGAGGGATCTCTATCTGCGTCTCGGCTTCACCCGCTATGGCACGGAGCGCCGCGCGCTCTGCGTCGATGGCCGCTTCCTGGACGAGGACCTCCTGGACATCATGTTCGACGACGGCGACATCGCGAAAGGCCATCCATGAACCGCACCGAATACATGGTCCCCTGCCGTGATGGCGTGCGGCTGGCCACCGATGTCTATCTGCCGGAAGGCGAAGGCCCCTACCCCGCCATCCTGGAGCGCACGCCCTATGGCAAGCGCGAGGTCTCCCGATCCGAGCGCACCGCCGCCGACCCGAGGCCCGCGAAGCGCGAGGCCATCGCCCAGTATTTCGCCGCGCATGGCTATGCCGTGGTCTATCAGGACTGCCGGGGCCGCTACGGCAGCGAAGGCGAATTCGTGAAATACCTCGCGGATGGCGAGGACGGCTACGACTGCTGTGCCTGGATCGTGCAGCAGCCCTGGTGCAATGGCCGTATCGGCACCATGGGGCTGAGCTATGCCGCGCATACCCAGGCCAGCCTGGGCTGCCTGAACCCGCCGGGGCTGGCGGCGCAGGTGCTGGATTCCGGCGGCTTCTCCGATGCCTGGAATGGCGGCATCCGCCGGGGCGGCGCCTTCGAGCTGAAGCAGGCGACCTGGGCCTTCAACCAGGGCAGGCTGGCGCCGGAAACCCGCGCCGACCCCGTGCGCGCCGCCGCCTTCGAGGGCGAGGACCTGCATGCCTGGTTCGCCCGCTGGCCCTGGAAGCCCGGCCATTCCCCCGTGCGCCACGCGCCGGACTACGAGAGTTACCTCTTCGAGCAATGGACCGAGGGCGCCTTCGGTCCCTTCTGGCAGAAGCTGGGCATCTACGCGAAGGGCTGGCACGATCGCTATGCCGATGTGCCGATGGTGCACATGTCCTCCTGGTACGACCCTTATCCTCGCACGGCGGTGGAGAATTACACCGGGCTGCGCGATGCCGGGCGCGGCCACCCCTATCTGATCCTCGGCCCCTGGACACATGGCAACCGCAGCCAGACCGCCTTCGGCGAGGTGGAGTTCGGCCCCGATGCCACGGTGGATTCCTGGGCCGGCGACTGGCGCGCCTTCCGGCTCCGCTTCTTCGACCGCTGGCTGAAGGGCATCGGCAACGGCGCCGAGGACGACCCGCGCGTGCGCGTCTTCGTCATGGGCGGCGGCTCCGGCCGCAGGAATGCCGCGGGCCTGCTGGAACATGGCGGCTACTGGCGTAGCGCCGCCGACTGGCCGCTGCCGGGCACGCGGTTCTCCGCCTTCCACCTGCATGCTGATGGCGGGCTGCGGCAAGCCGCGCCGGAGTCCGGTGCCGCGCCCATCTCCTGGACCTCCGATCCCGCGAAGCCCGTGCCGACGGTGGGCGGCGCCATCACCTCGATGGAGCCGCTGATCCCCGGCGGTCCATACGACCAGCGGGAGCGCGAAGGCATGTATGCCCATTCCGCGCCCTATCTGCCGCTGGCCTCCCGCCCGGATGTGGTGGTCTTCCAGACCGAACCGCTGGCCGGGGATCTGGAGGTGATCGGCCCGGTCGTGGCGCATCTCTGGATGTCCAGCGATGCACCCGATACGGACATCACAGCCAAGCTGGTCGATGTCTATCCGCCCAGTGCCGATTACCCGCAGGGCTTCGCCATGAACCTGACGGAAGGCGTCCTGCGCCTGCGCTACCGTGATAACCCGTCGGAGCCGAAGATGCTGGAACCTGGGGTGCCGGTGCGGATCACGGTGGAGCTTTTCCCCACCGCCAATCTCTTCAAGGCCGGGCACTGCATCCGGCTGGACATCGCCTCAAGCGAGTTCCCGCACTACGATATCAACCCGCAGACCGGGGAGCCGGAAGGCGCGTGGCAGACGATGCGCGTGGCGCGCAACACGGTTTTCGTGGATGCCGCGCGGCCGTCGCGGCTGGTGCTGCCGGTGCTGCCGGTGCTTGGCTGAACAGGGAACAAACACGGCATGGCAACCTATTCCTTCCAGCAGGTGGACGTGTTCTCCGCCACCGCACTCAAGGGCAACCCCGTCGCGGTGGTGCTGGGCGCGGACGGGCTGTCCGACGCGCAGATGGCCGCCTTCGCCAACTGGACCAACCTCAGCGAGACCACCTTCCTGCTGAAGCCGACGGTACCAGGCGCGGACTACCGCCTGCGCATCTTCACGCCGCGCCGGGAGCTGCCCTTCGCCGGGCACCCGACGCTGGGCAGCTGCCACGCCTGGCTCGCCGCCGGCGGCGTCCCGGCTGGTGCCGAGGTGGTGCAGGAATGCGGCGTCGGCCTGGTACGCGTCCGGCGCGACGGCGGTCGCCTTTCCTTTCTCGCCCCGCCGCTGCGGCGCTCCGGCCCGTTGGAAGCGGATGTGCAGGCCGGCATCGCGCGCGGGCTGGGGATCGCGCCCGAGGCGATCGTGGCAGGGCAGTGGGTCGATAACGGGCCGGGCTGGGCCGCCGTGCTGCTGCGCTCCCGCGCCGAGGTGCTGGCGCTGCGGCCGGAACCCGCCGCCATGCCAGGCGTGCCGCTGGGCGTGGTGGCGCCCTGGGACCCGGCGAAGGATGGCACGGACGCGCAGTTCGAGGTGCGCGCCTTCGTCTCCGGCCTCGGCATAGCGGAGGACCCGGTGACGGGCAGCCTGAATGCCGGCCTGGCGCAGTGGCTGATCGGCGCCGGCCTGGCGCCCGCCGCCTACGTGGCCAGCCAGGGCACCGCGCTGGGCCGGGAAGGCCGCGTCTTCGTGCAGCAGGCCGGCGACGAGATCTGGGTCGGCGGCGACGCCGTGACCTGCATCTCCGGCCACGTCACCCTCTGAGGTTCAGAACACGACGGTCTTGTTGCCGTTCAGGATGATGCGGTCATCCAGGAACAGCCCGATGGCCCGTGCCAGCACGCGCCGCTCGATGTCGCGGCCCTTGCGGATCAGGTTGTCGGGCGTGTCGGCATGGGTGATGCGCTCCACGTCCTGCTCGATGATCGGGCCTTCATCCAGGTCGGCGGTCACGAAATGCGCCGTGGCGCCGATCAGCTTCACGCCGCGCGCATGGGCCTGGTGATAGGGACGCGCGCCCTTGAAGCCCGGCAGGAAGGAATGGTGGATATTGATGCAGCGGCCCGGCAGCTTCGCCGCCAGCCCGTCCGAGAGCACCTGCATGTAGCGCGCCAGCACCATCAGGTCCGCGCGGCTCTCCTGGAACAGGCGCCACATCTCCGCTTCCTGCTCCATCTTGGTGGCGCGCGTCACCGGGAGGTGGTGGAAGGGGATCTCCGCGAAATCCAGGTGGGCGTAGGTCTCGCGCGGGTGGTTGGCGATGATGCCGGCGATCTCCATCGGCATCTCGCCCGTGCGCCAGCGGTAGAGCAGGTCGGCCAGACAATGGTCGAACTTGGAAACCAGCAGCATGACACGCCGCTTCACCGAGCGGTCGCGCAGCGTCCAGCCCATGCCGAAGCGGGTGCCGACGGCGCCGATCGCTTCCCGCAGCATGGCCTCGGTGGTGGCGGGCGCCACATCGAAGACCACGCGCATGAAGAAGCGGCCAGTGGTGATGTCGTCGAACTGCTGCGCCTCGCGGATGTCGCCGCCGGCCTCGAACAGCGCGCCGGCCACGGCGGCGACGATGCCGGGGCGGTTGGCGCAGTTCAGGGTCAGGACATAGGAGGCGTGCGGGGCTTCGGTCATCTCGCGTCTCGGGTTGTATGGCCGCAGGGGGTAGGCCCTGGCGGCAGCCATGCCAAGGCGTGAAATTCCATAATCCGGTATTCCCGGTCATAAGGGCCCGGTGCAGACCGAACCTCCTTTCGTCGCCGTGCTCGGCGCCGGCCCCGCCGGGCTGATGGCGGCCGAGACCATCGCCGCCGCCGGCCACCCCGTGCGCGTCTTCGAGCGCATGCCCTCCCCGGCCCGCAAATTCCTGATGGCCGGGCGCGGCGGGCTGAACCTGACCCATTCCGAGCCGCTGGAAGCCTTCCTGGCCCGCTATGCCGAGGCGGCGCCGCATCTCGCCCCCGCCATCCGTGCCTTTCCCCCCGCCGCGCTGATCGCCTGGACCGAGGGGCTGGGGCAGGAGGTCTTCACTGGCAGCTCCGGCCGCGTCTTTCCCCGCGCCCTGAAGGCCTCGCCCCTGCTGCGCGCCTGGCTGGCGCGGCTGCAAAGCCAGGGCGTGCAGGTGCTGACCCGGCATGAATGGCTGGGTTTTACCGGTGACGGCGCGCTGCGGATCGGGGCGCCGGCGGGCGAGCAGCAGTTCCGGCCGCTGGCCACGGTGCTGGCGCTGGGCGGTGCTTCCTGGCCAAGGCTGGGGGCGGATGGCAGATGGGTGGCGCGTCTGCCGGGCCCGCGCATCGCACCCTTCCGCCCCGCCAATATGGGCTTCCGCATCAACTGGTCGCCGGTCTTCCGGGACCGGTACGAGGGCACGCCGCTGAAGCGCATCGCCCTCAGCTTCGCCGGCCGCACCGTGCGCGGCGAGGCCATGGTGACGGCGCAGGGGATCGAGGGGGGCGCGGTCTATGCCCTCTCCGCCCCGCTGCGGGATGCCATCGCCGCGCAGGGTTCCGCCACGCTGCTGCTGGACCTGCGGCCGGACCTGGATGCCGCTGCCCTCGCGGCCCGGCTTGATGCGCCGCGCCGGGGCCAGTCGCTCTCCACCTTCCTGCGGAAGGTGGCGGGGCTGCCGCCCGTGGCCATCGGGCTGGTGCAGGAGGCGCTGCATGCCGGCGCCACGGCCCCGCTGTCGGCACTGGTGAAGGCGCTGCCCCTGCGGCTGGAGGCGCCGCAAGGGCTGGACCGCGCCATTTCCTCCGCCGGCGGGCTGGGGCTGGAGGAGCTGGACGCGCAGTTCATGCTGCGCGCCCATCCCGGAATTTTCGCCGCCGGGGAGATGCTGGACTGGGAAGCCCCCACCGGCGGCTATCTGTTGCAGGCCTGCTTCGCCACCGGCCGCGCCGCCGGGCAGGGCGTGACGCGGTGGCTCGCGGGGCGCTGATCAGGCGCCGATATCGGCCTCCATCTCCTTCAGTGTCTGCGGCGGCAGGACCAGCGACGGGCGCGGCGGCGTCAGCGCGATGCCTTCCTTGTCGAAGCGCTGCTTCAGCCGCAGGTTGAAGGCGCGGCCCACGCCCCACTGCTTCAGGGCCCGCGTCTTCAGCCCGCCCATGATGGTGATGCCCTCCGGCGTGAACTGGTCCACGCCCCAGATCTCCAGCCCCGTCAGCATATCCGCGCTGAAGGCGGGATCGTCGCGCAGGCTCTGGCCGACTTCCCTCATCACCTCCATCACCCGGTCAAGATTGGCGTCGTAGCCCACCACGACCTTGACCGTGTAGACGCCGAGGCCGCGCGAGCGGTTCTTCAGCGCCTTGATCTGGCTGAAGGGGATCGTGTGCAGCGCGCCGTCGCCATCGCGGATCCGCACGGTGCGGATGGTCACGCTCTCCACCGTGCCGTTGCGGTCGCCGGTATCGATGGTGTCACCGACGGCGATGGTGTCCTCGAAGAGCATGAAGAGGCCGGTGATGACGTCCTGCACCAGCTGCTGCGAGCCGAAGGACAGCGCCAGGCCGAAGACCGAGACACCGGCCAGCAGCGGCGTGACGTTCAGGCCGAGATTGCTGAGCACCGCGATGATGGTGAGCACGATGAGCAGCACGAAGGCGAAGTTCCGCAGCAGCGGCAGCAGCGTGCGCGCGCGGGTGCTGTGGTCGCGGGCGCGGCCGGTATTCTCCTTCGGCAGCAGGGCATAATCCACCACGCTGTCCAGCGTGATCCAGATCAGCCAGCCCACCATCAGCACCATGGCGATGGAGAAGATCGGCCGGATGATGGCCAGGCCGATGCCGCTGCCGAACCAGAGCAGCAGGTCGAAGCCCCAGATACGGAGCGCCACCACCAGGATGACGACCGTGGCGACGAAGCGCAGCGACTGCCGCGCCAGGCCCAGGTACCGCCAGGTCAGCCGCCGGGCCAGGCTGCTCCTTCCGCCCTGCATGGCCGCCGCCAGCCGGGCCAGGCCGCCGGACATGGCATAGGTCACGGCCATGATCACGGCGATGGCCGCCAGCGTGATCATGGTCCGCCCGATAAAGGAGCCGCCGCCCACCCCCAGCAGGCGGGAGATCAGGTGGCCCACCACGATCAGCAGCCCCAGCAGGTACCACTTGGTCGCCAGATGGTGGCCGACGACCTTGTGCAGCTTGGCATCCGGCGCCTGCGCCTGGCGCGTGTGGCTCAGCAGGTGCTGCACGCCCCGCCGGTGGCGGATGATGAAGAGGATGGCGACGATGCCCAGCGTCAGGTCGATCAGAAAGGTCAGAATCGCCGCGACGTCCCAGCCCAGCGTCCAGCGCAGTTCCGGCGCCCGCAGCATGGTGCTGGCGGTGGAGAGCGTGGCCAGCGCACCCAGCCACGGCAGCACCCGCCGCTCGGCGTAGGAGACGATATGCCAGCCACGCACCGGGCCCAGCAGGAAGAGCAGCGGCCCGCCCAGGCGCATTACCAGGCTGCCGACCAGGAAGGGGATGGCCACGGCCAGCAGCAGCCGGGCACTGTCGCCCGAGCGCGGCATCAGGGCAGGCCAGGCCAGGATCACCGCCGCCGCCGGCAGCCAGGGCACCAATCGGCGGATCGCGTCCAGCCCCGCATTCCGCCAGAGATGCGCGCGGCGGCTGGGATGGAAGCGGAAGCCTCGCGGCAGCGGCCGCAGCCAGGGCAGCATGCGCAGCCCGTAGAGCAGCAGCAGCGCCAGCCCCCAGCCGGTGGCGGCCCAGACCAGGAACCCGCCCACCGCGCCGCTGCTGAAGGCGGTATCCAGCCTCGACCGGGCCTGGGTGACGGCGGCCTGCATCCGGGCGGGGATGGAACCGCTCGTCACCTGCTCCCGCACGGTCTGGCCGACATCGGTCAGGCCCACCGCCACGGCGCCGAGCAGGCCTCCCTCAGGCGGCACCTCGGGCTTGGCCTCATCCGTGGCAGGCGCCGCCGGAGCCGTGCCGCCGGCCGGAACCGCGCCGTCAGCGGCGGTGCCAGCCGGCGCCGGGGCATCGGCCGGGGTCGCCGCGGGGCCGCGCGCGGCGAGGCCGGCACGCAGCTGCTCCAGCTCCGCCACGAAGGCGGCGCGGCTGCTGTCGTTCCGCAGCGTGGCCAGAAGGGCATCCAGCGCCGCCAGCGTATCCGGCGTGGTGTGTGCCGGCGCCGGTGCCGGGACGGCCGGCGCTGCGGGGGCCGGGTCCGGTTGCGCCAGCGCCGGCGGAACCAGCCCGCCTGCCAGCAGCGAGAAGACCAGGAGCAGTGGCACGCTCAGGGTTCGGAAAAGGCCGGGCACGGAGCATCCTTCAATTCGGGGGCGGCGGCTTTTAACACGCCGGGGGCGGTGGCTTACACCACGCGCTCCGCCGCCCCGGCATGCTCCAGGCCGAAGCGCTCCTCCCGCCGCCCTTCGATCTCGGCACGGCCACGCGGCAGAGCCGAGGGATATTCGGCCTGCAGGAAGGCGATCATCTTCTCCCGCACCTCGCAGCGGATGTCGAAGGTGCGGCCGGCATTGCTGGCGCTGACCAGCATGCGGATCTCCATGGTGTCGGATTTCAGGTCGGTGACCTGCATGTTCACCACGCGCTTGTCCCAGAGCGGGGAGGCGCCGGCGATCTCCTCCAGCTTCCGGCGCATCACCACCACGGGGGCGGTGTAGTCCACATAGATATAGGCGGTGCCGATCAGGCTGGCGCTCTCGCGTGTCCAGTTCTGGAAGGGGTTCTCGATGAAATAGCTCAAGGGCAGCACCATCCGCCGCCAGTCCCAGAGCCGCACGACGACATAGGTGGCGGTGATCTCCTCCACATTGCCCCATTCACCCTCGACGATCACCGCGTCCTCCAGCCGGATCGGCTGCGTGACCGCCAACTGGATGCCGGCGAACAGGTTCTTCAGGACAGGCTGCAACGCCAGGCCGACGACGATACCGGCGGCACCGGCCGAGGCGAGCAGGCTGACGCCGTATTGCCGCACCCCCTCGAAGGTCATCAGCGCGGCGGAGACGGTGATCAGGACGATCAGGATGCCCGCCACCCGCTGCAGGATGCGGGACTGCGTGGTGTGCTTGCGGGCGAGGAGGTTGTCCTCCGAATCCAGCTTGAACCGGCGCAGGTAGATGGTGGTCCAGATGTGCAGCACTGTCATCGCCACCCATCCCACAAGGGCGATGAAGCAGACCTGCAGCACATGGCGGAGCAGGGCCGCCTCGCCCGGGTTCAGGGGCGCGACGGCCGCGCCGAAGCCCAGGCAGACGATGATCAGCGCCAGCCGGATCAGCCCGCGCGTCCGCTGCACCAGCGAGCGCCAGAACAGCTGCCGCTCGCTGACCAGGCGCGTAGCCAGGCGGAACAGGAACCGGTGCGCCGCCAGCGCGACGCCGATGGCCGCCGCCAGGACAAGGATATTCACGGCCCAGTCCGGCATCCACGCCATGGACGCGACGATACGGCGGCCGGTGATGGCTGCATTCTCCAAGGACTTTCCCCCTCCAATTCTGCGGCGTGACCTCCCTTACGTGGAGGTTAATGCCTCATCTCCGGGGGCGTTGCTTCCCGGTGGATGCCGTCCATCCGGCAACCAGGGCCGTCAGAGGGCATTCAGAGGGGGAAATCTTGAGGTGTTCACCATGTCCTCCGCCCATCTCCAGGTGCCGATCTCACCTGATATGCCGCCCGAGCCGATGCCGCCGGTGCCTCCGCCCCCGCCGGGCCCGGACCTGCCGGATATTCCGGTGGACGACCCGCCCGGCCCGCTGGAGCCCAACCCCGACGAGACGGATACGCCCCCGGTTGGCGAGCCTCCGGCGGATCGGCCGATGCGGATGTAGCCTGACGCAGACAGGTGCATTCTTTTCTTGTTCTTAGTTTGTTCATGGTTGTAGAACCGGTGGGCCATGTTGTCCGCCGTCCTCACCTCTGCCCGTGAGAGCCTGCTGGAAACCAGCCTGTCCCGCCTGCTGGGCTGGGATCTCGCCGCGCGGTGCCTTGATCCGTGCTGCCCTCCCAACCGGCCCATCCCGGTGCAGGAGATCCTGGTCGCCCAGGGTGATGTGACACTGGCGCACAGCTTTCCCCGGCTGCGCTGTTCCGCCTGCGGCGGCGCGGCGGTGGGGATGGCGCTGCAACGGAAGCTGCCGGGGGGCACCGTCTCCCGGCGGCTGCTCACCCGACCCTCCCTCCCCCAGGATATGTCATGAGCACGAGCATCTCTCTCCGGCCCGTCCCCGGGCGGCCCATCATCGTCGATGCGGGCAGGATCGCCCTGGAGCGTATCGAGAAGCTGATCGAGACCGGTGGCTCCCCCGAGCGCGTGGCGCGTGAGGTCGAGACCATCATCACCGTCTGGCGGATGGAGGCGATCCGCCAGCCCGATGAGGTGCGGGAGCGTCTGGCGGCCTGCTGCGACCACCTCGGCGCCGGCGTGCACGCCGCCCGCGGGCGAGTCGGGGCGGTCGATGTCAGCGACAGCGCCGCCCTGCGGCATGGCGCGCGCTCCCTGGCCGCGATGATCGCGGCGCGCGACACCATGAGCAGCGCCTATGAGGTGATCTGACGCCTAAGGAAATCTGATGGCGTCGCTCAGCGCTGGCGCCAGGGCAGCCCCTCGGCCTTCCAGCCCGCCACGCTGCCGCGATGCCCCTCGGCATCCGGCGGTCCCTCGAAGCCATTCATGACGTTGTAGGAATTCGGGAATCCGGCCGCCTGCGCCGCCTGCCCCGCCGCCATGCTGCGGACCCCGGAGCGGCAGAGAAAGTAGAGCTTGCTCTCCGGTGTGGCGCCGGCCTTGGCCAGATGCTCGGCGAAGGCGCCGTTCACTTGCATGGTCGGATAGACCTGCCAGGGGATCAGCACGGGCTGCTTGCCGGCTTCGCCCAGGTCGGGGATGCCGACGAAATTCCATTCCGCGTCCGTCCGCACATCGACCAGAACGGCATCGGGGTCGGTACGCAGCGCCTCCCAGGCGTCTCGGGGGGTGACGTCTTCGACGCTCATGGCGTTTCTCCTGGTAAGTTCCGGGGCGCCGGAGTTTGGGCATGTTGCGCCGTGCCGTCCAGCCATCGGCCAGCCGCCATGCGGCAGCCTCTCTTGCGCCGCAGCAAAGACGGGTGCAAGCCTGGGCTTCTCAGCATTGCCGGGAGTGCTCCGATCTCCTCTTCCTCTTGCAGGCCGGGCATCGGCCGGGTGCCGGTGCTGGCCGCCGCCTCCTTCGCGACCTCCACCCAGTCCTTCGTCTATGCCGGCCTGCTGAACGAACTGGCACAGGACCTCCAGATCCCCCTCTCCCAGGCCGGGCAGCTCGGCACCGGCTTCGCCCTGGCCTTCGGGCTTTCCGCCATTCCCATGGCGGCGCTCTGCGCCCGGGTGCCCCGCCGGCGGCTGATCGTCATGGCGCTGGCCGCCATGGCGCTGCTCAACCTCGGGATGGTGCTGGCGCCCAGCTTCCCCGTCCTTCTGGGCCTGCGGCTGCTCTGCGGCGTGGCGGCGGCGGTGGTGGTACCCTCGGCCGCTGCCGCGGCAACCCGGCTGGTGCCGCCGGAGCAGCGGGCACGCGCCCTTGCGCTGGTGATCGGCGGCACTACCGCGGCCTTCCTGCTGGGCATCCCCATGGGCTCGGTCGCCGGGGCGGTCTTCGGCTGGCATGGCGCCTTCGGCCTGGCCTGCCTGCTCTGCGCCATCAGCGCCGTCACCATCCGCTTCGCATTGCCGGAGGTGCCGGGCGAGGGCAGCGGCGGCGGCAGCCTGGCGGTGCTGCGCCGGCGCGGCGTGCTGCCGATGATGGGGCTCGCCTATCTCTGCTTCACCGGCTCCTTCAGCACCTCCGCCTATATCGGACCGGCGGTGAATGCGGTCAGCGGCCTCTCCGGCGGCGCGGTGGGGCTGATGCAGGCGCTTTCGGGCGTCGCCTCCATCATCGGGCTGCCGATCGGCACGCGGCTCTACGAGAAGCATGGCATCCGTGCGGCGCGTCTGATGCCCGCCATCATCGTCGCCGCGCAGCTTCTGCAGGCAGCGCTGCTCTATGGCTTCCTGCGGGACAGCATCCTCGTCATTCCCGTCCAGGCGCTGGCGCTGCTGGTCTCCTCCGCCGGGATCTTCGCCATCATGCCGATGGTGCAGACGCGGCTGGTGGCGCTGGCGCCGGATGCGCGCAGCGTGGTGATGGCGGCCAATGCTTCCGGCATCTATCTCGGCCAGGCCAGCGGCGCGGCGCTGGGTGGCCTCGCCATCGCCCTGGCCGGGCTGCCGGGGATGAGCATCGCCGGCGCGCTGATGGCCGGCTGCGCGCTGGTGCTGGCCGTGCAGGTCGCGCGTAGGGCAGACTGAGCTCCGGGCCGGACGCATGGCCAGGGGGACGGACGGCATGGCATTCGTGGTGGCGGTGGCGCAGCGCAAGGGCGGCGCCGGTAAATCGACCCTGGCGGCGACCCTCGCCACCACCCTGGCAGCCGAGGGGCGGCGCGTGGCGCTGCTGGATACCGACCCGCAGAAGACCCTCGCCCGCTGGTGGTCGGAACGCGCCTCGGCCGGCCCCCGCGCCCGCCCGATGAGCTTCGAGGACCCTTCCGGCTGGCGCCTCACCAGCACCATCGAGCGCATGGGACGCGCGCATGACGTGGTGGTGCTGGATACGCCACCCCATGCCGATACCGATGCCCGCATCGCCATCCGCGCGGCGGATGTCGTGCTGGTGCCCCTGCAGCCCTCCCCGGCCGATCTCTGGGCCATGGAAGGCACCCTGGCCCTGGCGAAGGAAGAGCGGCGCCCCGCCGTGCTGGTGCTGAACCGCGTGCCGAGCAATGGCCGGCTGCGGGAGCAGATCGCGAAGGAGCTGCAGCGGCGGGATCTGCCCTTGCTGGAACCCGGCCTGGGCAACCGCACCGCCTTCGCCAGCGCCTTCGCCCTGGGGCTGGGCGTGGTGGAAGGCGCCCCGCGCAGCACGGCGGCCGAGGAGGCCCGTGCCGTCACCGCCGCCGTGCTGGCGCTGCAAGGATAGGGCGCGTGGCATTCGAGTTGATCGAGGACCGCGCCAGCCCGGAGGCGGAGGCCGTGGGACGGAACCTCAGCGCCCATCGCGAGGCCGCGCTGGGCCGCGGGGTCGTCAGCCAGCCCGTCTGCCTGGTGCATCGCGGACCCGATGGCCGGCTGCTGGCCGGCCTGGTGGCGGAACTGGTGCTGGACTGGCTTTTCGTCGAGAGGTTCTGGGTGGATGACAGCCTGCGCGGCCAGGGCATCGGCGGCCGGATGCTGGCGCAGGCGGAGGCCGTGGCGCGGGCGCGCGGCGCGGCAGGCGTGCACCTGAATACCAGCAGCTTCCAGGCCCCCGGTTTCTATCGCCGCCAGGGCTATACCGAGCTGGGCTGCCTGGAAGGCAGGCCCGCAGGACACCGGCGCTACTGGTTCGCCAAACGCTTCGACGGCACGGACCCGCGCCCTCCTGGCTGAAACGGGACGCGAGAGTTCGAAAGCAGGCAGCGGAGTGCGGATGCCTCCGCCGCCGGCCAGCCTGGGCGGGTCCGCTTCCTGAGGATTCGCCACCGTGACGCCTGCCACCCCGCTGCCGCCGGCCTTCCGCCGCCTCGGCCATTCCAACCTCGCCGCGCAATTCTCCGAACAGATCGCCCTGGCCGCCGCGCCGCTGGTGGCCGTGCTGATGCTGGGGGCCGGCCCGGCCGAGGCCGGTTGGCTGCAGACGGCCCAGACCCTGCCCTTCCTTCTGCTCTCCCTGCCCGCCGGGGTGCTGGCCGACCGGGCCCGGCGCGCGCGGCTGATGGCGGTCGCGGAGATGCTGCGGGCCCTCTCCCTGCTGGCGATCCTGGCGCTGCTGCTGGCAGGCAGGCTGAGCCTGCCGGCGCTGGCCCTGCTCGGCGCGCTGGGGGCCATGGGCACCATGGCCTATGGCGTGGCGGCCCCGGCGCTGGTGCCCTCCCTGGTGCCCCGCGCGCATCTGGCGCAGGCGAACCGCTGGCTGGAACTCGCGCGCAGCGCCGCTTTCGCCGCCGGCCCGGCGCTGGGCGGCGTATTGGTGGGCTGGACCGGCGCGCCGATGGCCTATGTGCTGGCCCTGCTGCTGTCGCTTTTCGCCGCCTGGGCCCTGCTGTGGCTGCCCGAAGAGCCCCCACCCGTGGTCCAGCGCCGACACCCGCTGCGGGAGCTGGCGGAAGGTGCGCGCTTCGTCGCCACCCATCCGCTGCTGCGGCCGATCCTGCTGACGGCGGTCTTCTTCAATACCGCCTGGTTCATCCTGCAGGCCGTCTTCGTCGCCTATGCGCTGGAGGCCCTGGGCATGACCGCCACGGCGGTGGGGCTGACGCTCGGCGTCTACGGCGCGGGCATGGTGGCGGGCGCGGTGCTGGCCCCGCGCCTGCTGGCCCGCCTGCCCTTCGGCCGCCTGATCGCCATCGGGCCTGGCTGCGCGCTGCTGGCGGCCCTGCTGGTGCTGCTGACCATATGGCTGCCCTCCGGCCTGCTGGCGGCGGCCGGTTTCTTCCTGTTCGGCGCCGGGCCGGTGCTCTGGACCATCGCCACCACCACGCTGCGGCAGGCGGTGACGCCACAGGCCATGCTGGGGCGCGTCTCCGCCGTCATCATGACCGCTACCTTCGGCGCGCGGCCAGTGGGGGCGGCCATCGGTGCCCTTCTGGCCGGGAGTCTGGGGGTGGAGGCCAGCCTCCTCGCGGCGGCACTGGGCTTCGCGGTGCAGTTCCTGCTGATCACCGCATCCCCGGTGCCCAGGCTGCGGGCGCTGCCGCAGCCGCAGCCGCAGCCGCAGCCGCAGCCGCAGCCGCAGCCGCAGCCGCAGCCGGGCTGAGTCCGGTCAGGCGGACTGGCGCGTGTCGCGCCACCACATGCCCAGGCCCGCCGCCACCAGCACCAGGATGCCAAGGAAGCTCCAGCCATCCGGCCATTCATTCCAGAACATCACGCCGAGCGCGGTGGTCCAGAGGATGCCGGAATATTCGAAGGGCGCGATCAGCGTCGTCTCGCCCCGCCGGTAGGCGGCCGTCATCAGCAGCTGCGCGAAGGCGGAGACCACGCCCACCGCCAGCAGCAGCGCCCATTGCCAGGGCTCCGGCCAGACCCAGCCCGGCACCGCCGCCAGCCCGCCGACCGCCGCGCCGCCGAAGGCAAACCAGAGCACGATGGTGGTGCCGGATTCGCCGCCATCCCCCATCCGGCGGATGGTGATCATGGACAGCGCCCAGCCCACCGCGCCCGCCAGCACCACCAGCACCGGCACCAGCGGCAGGCCCGATGCACCGATGCCCGACCAGGGGCGCAGCATCACCAGCACGCCGCCGAAGCCCACCGCCATGGCCAGCAGCCGCCAGGCCTTCACCTTCTCCCCCAGCATGGGCACGGAAAGCGCGGCCAGGAAGAAGGGCATCGTGAAGCCCAGCGCGGTCACGGTGGCCAGCGGCAGGTGCACATAGCCGTAGAAGCTGCCGAACATGCCGATCAGCCCGTAGGTGATCCGCTGCACATGCGAGAAGGGCCGGCTGGTGGAGAGCAGCGCCGCCAGCCCGCCTGCCTGCCGTGCGCTGGCGAGTGCCAGGACCAGCAGCACCGGGATGGCCAGCAGGTTGCGGAAGAAGATCACCTGCATCACGGGAACGGTGCCCTGAAGCGCCTTTACCGCTGCGGAGGCCAAGGCGAAGGTTGCGGCGGCGCCCAGAACGCAGAGAATGGCAGCCCGGCGCGCGGCCTGCACGCGCCGGGCCGCGGCGCGTCTGTCCTCGTCTTCGGGGGCGGCTTCGGCGGGTTCTGGCTTGGAAAGGATGGCTGGCTGCATGTTCTGGAATTTCCGCCGCAAGGTTATGGTCCCGCTCGCATGAAGGCCAGACCTGCCAAGGCCCCTGTCGTGCCCGCCCATCCGCTTTATGTGCCGGAAAGCGACGAAGTCGTCTGGGATGGCCGCTTCCCGTTGCAGAAGGTGCGCTTCCGCTACCGCCGCTTCGACGGCAGCCTCTCCGGCACCCTGACCTGGGAGATGTGGCGGCGCGGCCAGGCGGTGGTGATCCTGCCCTACGATCCCTGGACCCACCGGATCGCCCTGGTGGAGCAGTTCCGTCTGCCCGTGCTGGCGGCGGGCGAGGACCCGATTTCCCGCGAGGTGCCGGCCGGCCTGCTGGAGCCGCATGAGGACCCCGCCGCCTGCGGCATCCGCGAGCTTCAGGAAGAAGCCGGGCTGACGCCGGACAGGGTGGAGGGCATGGGCAACTACCTGCTGATGCATGGCGCCTGTGACGAGCGCGTGCATTTCTACGCCGCCCGTGTCCACCTGCCCGAGCCCGGCGAGGGCCGCACCATGGGGCTGGAGACGGAGCACGAGGAAACCCGCGTGGTCATCCTGGATGCCGATGAGGCCTTCGCGATGATGGCGCGCAACGAGATCCGCAACGCCTGCGGCGCCATCTGCATGCTCTGGCTGCAGTTGAACAGTCCGCGGCTGCGGCAGGAATGGACCGCATGAGCACCGAACTGCTGTTCCGCGACGACGCCTATGCGCGGGAGGCCGAGGCCACCGTCCTCTCCGCCACGCCGGAGGGCGTGGTACTGGACCGGAGCCTCTTCTACGCCCAGGCCGGCGGCCAGCCCGGCGATTCCGGCACCCTCTCCTGGGAGGGCGGGGAGATGTCGGTGGCCACTGCCGTGAAGGGCGAGGCCGGCGCGGTGCTGCACAAGCCCGCCGAGGGAGCCCCCCTGCCCCCGCCAGGCACGAAGGTGCGCATGGTGCTGGACTGGCCGCGCCGCCATCGCCTGATGCGGATGCACACCGCCATGCACCTGCTGTGCAGCCTGATCCCCGGCGCAGGCGTCACGGGCGGGCAGATCGGCACCGACCGGTCGCGCCTCGACTTCGACCTGCCGGAGCCGCCCACCAAGGAAAGCCTGACCGAGGGCCTGCGCGCCCTGGTCGCCGCCGATCATCCGGTCAGCGAGAGCTGGGTGGACGAGGCCGAGCTGGACACCAATCCCGGGCTGGTGCGCACCCTCTCGGTCAAGCCGCCGCGCGGCGCGGGGGTGGTGCGCCTCGTACAGATCGGCGAGGGTGAGGTGCCGGTGGACCTGCAACCCTGCGGCGGCACCCATGTCCGTGCCACCGGAGAGATCGGCACGGTCACCGTCAGCAAGCTCGAGAACAAGGGCAAGCAGAACAGGCGCGTCTATCTGGTGCTGGAGGATTGAACGTCATGCAGGAACTGGTTTCCGCCGAGTGGCTGAAGGGCGAGCTGGGCAAGCCCGACCTGGTGGTTTTCGACGCCACCTACTACCTGCCCAACGAGCCGCAGGACGCGCAGGCTCTGTTCCTGGAGGCACATATCCCCGGCGCGCGCTTCTTCGACGTCAACGAGGTCGCGGACCCCGAGACGAACCTGCCGCATATGGCCCCCACCGCCGGCCGCGCCGCACGGCTGCTGGGGCAACTCGGCATCGCCAATAGCTCGCGCGTTGTCTTCTACGACCAGAAGGGGCTGTTCTCGGCCGCGCGCGGCTGGTGGCTGCTGCGGCTCTTCGGGCATGAGCGGGTGGCGGTGCTGGATGGCGGGTTGCCGAAATGGCGCACCGAGGGTGGCGAACTGGCGCATGGCGCCGCTTCCGCGCCGCGGGCGCAGACCTTCTGGGCCGATTTCATCGCCGCGCGCCTCGCCGGCATCGGCGACGTGAAGCGCGCCGTGGCCAGCCGCTCGGCCCAGATCATCGACGCCCGCAGCCCCGGCCGCTTCGACGGCACGGCGCCGGAGCCGCGGCCTGGCCTACCGTCGGGCCATATGCCCGGCGCCTGCAACGTGCCCGCCACCGCCCTGCTGGCCCCCGACCAGACCATGCTGCCGCCGGAGGTGCTGCGGGAGCTCTTCGCCCGCGCCGGCGTCGACGGATCGAAGCCCACCATCACCTCCTGCGGCACCGGCATCACCGCCTGCGTGGTGGCGCTGGGACTGGTGCGCGCCGGCCTGCCCGAGCCCGCCGTCTATGACGGCTCCTGGACCGAATGGGCCGCCCGGCCCGAAACCCCGAAAGAGAAATCCGCCTGATGCCCGACGACCTGCACGCCAAGTCCAGCAAAGGCTTCGGCACCCGCGTCACCCATGTCAGCCGCCCGGGCACCCGCAGCCATGGCTTCGTCAACGGCCCGGTCTATCGCGGCTCCACCGTGCTCTATCCCTCCTGCGAGGCGCGCGGCAGCATCAATGCGGCGGGGTTCGAGAAGCACGCGCTGACCTACGGCACCTCCGGCGGCCCGACGCATTTCGCGCTGGAGGACGCGATCGCCGAGGTCGAGGGCGGCACGCGCACGCTGATCGTGGGCACGGGCCTTGCCGCCTGCGCGGTGCCGCTGCTGGCTTATCTCAAGGCGGGCGACCACTGCCTGATCCCGGATGCGGCCTATGGCCCGACGCGCCGCCTGGCCGATGGGCTGATGGCCGGCTGGGGCATCGAGACCACCTACTACGACCCCACCATCGATGCCGAGGGCCTGCGCGCCCTGATGCGGCCGAACACGAAGGTGCTGTACACCGAGAGCCCGGGCAGCCACACCTTCGAGTTGCAGGACATCCCGGCCCTGGCCGAGGTGGCGCATGCCGCGGGCGCCAAGGTGCTGATGGACAACACCTGGGGCATCCACCACTTCCAGCCCTTCCGGCACGGCGTCGATGTCTCGATCCAGGCGCTGACCAAATATGTCGGCGGCCATTCCGACGTGCTGCTGGGCAGCGTGACCGTGAACAACGAGGAGGACTGGCACACCGTCGCCCGCGCCGGGCGCTTCATGGGCCATTACGCCAGCCCCGATGACTGCTGGCTGGCGCTGCGCGGGCTTCGCACCATGGCCGTGCGGCTGAAGCACCAGGAAGCCGCCGGGCTGGAAGTGGCCCGCTGGTTCGAGGGCCGGCCCGAGGTGCTGCGCGTCCTGCACCCCGCCCTGCCCAGCCACCCGCAGCATGCCCTCTTCAGGCGCGACTTCACCGGCGCATGCAGCCTCTTCGGTGTGGTCTTCCAGCCGCGCTACACGCAGCGGCAACTGGATGCCATGGTAGACGGGCTGAAGCTCTTCGGCATCGGCGCCTCCTGGGGTGGGTTCGAGAGCCTGGCGCTGCCGACCACCGGCTATATCACCCGCACCGCCACCAGCACCGAGCTGCTGGGCGGCCCGACCGTGCGCTTCCATATCGGCCTGGAGGATACGGCGGACCTGATCGCCGACCTGGAGGCCGGGCTGGCCAGCCTGGGCCGCTAAGGCCCGGCGGCGCCGGCAAGGGCCGCCGGCGCCGCCATTCGTTGGATTTCCGCCACGAGCTTCGCAACTCGGCCTACCCCTTCGGGCTTTCTACGGGTGCCTCTTTCCCAGGGATCCGCCGTGCCCCCATCCATTAATAAGTCTCGCGTCATGCAAGGCCGGCCCCACCCGCTGGGCGCGACCTGGACCGGCCTTGGCGTCAATTTCGCGCTCTTCTCCGCCCATGCCACGAAGGTCGAACTCTGCCTGTTCGACGCCTCGGGCAAGACGGAGCTGGAGCGGATCGAGCTGCCGGAATACACCAACGAGGTATTCCACGGCTTCCTGCCGGATGCCCGCCCCGGCACGATCTACGCCTACCGCGTCTACGGCCCCTATGCGCCGGAGGAAGGGCACCGCTTCAACCCCAACAAGCTGCTGCTGGACCCCTATGCCCTCAGCCATGTGGGCGATCTGAAATGGAACCCTGCGCTCTTCGGCTATACGATCGGCGACGAGGCGGAGGATCTCTCCTTCGACGAACGCGACAGCGCGCCCTTCATGCCGAAATGCCGCGTGGTGGATCCTGCCTTCACCTGGGGCAACGACCGCCGGCTGCGCATCCCCTGGGAGCGCACCCTGATCTATGAGACGCATGTGAAGGGCATCACCAAGCGCCACCCGCTGGTGCCGGAGGAGCTGCGCGGCACCTATGCCGGCCTCGGCAGCCGGGAGGTGATCCAGCACATCAAGTCGCTGGGCGTCACGTCGGTCGAGCTGCTGCCCATCCACTTCTTCCTGAACGACGACTACCTGCTGCAGAAGAACCTGCTGAACTACTGGGGCTACAACACCCTGGGCTTCTTCGCCCCGTCGCGGCGCTATGCCCGCACGCCGGACTTCGCCTTCGCCGAGTTCAAGGAAATGGTGGCCCGCCTGCATGATGCCGGGCTCGAAGTCATCATGGACGTGGTCTACAACCACACGGCCGAGGGCAATGAGAAGGGGCCGACGCTCTCCTTCAAGGGCATCGACAATGCCAGCTACTACCGCCTGCTGCCGGACCAGAAGCGCTACTACATCAACGACACCGGCACCGGGAACACGGTGAACCTCTCCCATGCGCGCGTGCTGCAGATGGTGACGGACAGCCTGCGCTACTGGGTGAACGAGATGCATGTCGATGGCTTCCGCTTTGACCTCGGCACCATCCTGGCGCGGGAGCCGCACGGCTTCGACGACCAGTCCGCCTTCCTGAAGGCCTGCATGCAGGACCCCGTGCTGGCCGATGTGAAGCTGATCGCCGAGCCCTGGGACATCGGGCCGGGCGGGTATCAGGTCGGCAATTTCGCGCCGGGCTGGGCAGAGTGGAACGACAAGTACCGCGATACCGTGCGGGCCTTCTGGGTGGGCGAGGAAGGCAAGGTGGCCGATCTGAGCAAGCGCCTGGCCGGCTCGGCCGACCTCTTCGATCATAATGGCCGCAAGCCCTGGGGCAGCGTCAATTTCCTGGCCGCGCATGACGGCTTCACGCTCAACGACCTCGTCAGCTACAACGAGAAGCACAACGAGGCGAATGGCGAGGAGAACCGCGACGGCCATTCCCACAACTATTCCTACAATTACGGCGCCGAAGGCCCCACCGACGACCCCGAGATCAACGAGACGCGCGAGCGGCAGATCCGCAACATGCTCGGCACGCTCTATCTCAGCCAGGGCACGCCGATGCTGCTGGCGGGCGACGAGTTCGGCCGCACGCAGCAGGGCAACAACAACGCCTATTGCCAGGACAACGAGATTTCCTGGCTGGACTGGGAGTATGGGGAGAAGGGCGAGCGCCTGATCGCCTTCACGCAGCGCCTGGCGAAGCTGCGGCAGCGTTTCCCCATCCTGCGGCGCGGACGCTTCCTCAGCGGCGATTTCCACGAGGCCAGCGGCAGCAAGGCGCTGTCCTGGTGGAAGCCCTCGGGCGAGGAGATGGAGCCGGCGGACTGGGACGATCCGAACACCAAGTGCTTCGCCCGGATGCTGGATGGCCGGGCGCAGGAGAGCGGCGGCATCAGGGTCGCCGCGCATGACGAGACGATCCTGACCATCCTCAACGCCCATCACGAGGCGGTGGAATTCATCCTTCCCGAGGCGCCGGACGGCGAGGCCTGGGTGCGGTTGCTGGACACCAATATCGTCGGTGACGAGGAGGACGAGGAACCCGTCTTCTCCATCGGGGAGACCTATACCGTCACCGGCCGTTCGCTGCTGCTGTTCCGGCTGCAGACGCGCAGGACCGCGCGCCCGCACCACCCCGGTCGCCCCGCCGAGTGAACCAAGCCCCGGCCTGACCGGCCGGGGCCTCGCGCCACATCAGGGCGCAGGCACCTTCGCCGCGGCCGAGCAGGCAGCGCAGCGTCCCTCGATTTCCACCGTGGCCTGCGGGACGGTGAAGCCCGCCCGGGCAGCGGCCTCGGCCACCGCATGGGCCACGGCAGGGTCGCTGATCTCCACTGTCAGCCCGCAGTCGCGGCAGATCAGGAACTGGTGCGGGTGCGCATGGCCGTGGTGGTCATGGTCGTGCCCGGCCTCGACGCAGCCGACGAAGGCGTTCAGCCGCTCCACCTTGTGGATCAGCCCCTGTTCCAGCAGGAAGTCCAGCGCGCGGTAGACCGTGGGCGGCGCGGCGCCGGGACGGCTCGCCTTCAGCTTGTCCAGCAGCGCATAGGCGCCCAGCGGCTGCTCGGCCTCCAGCACCAGGGCCAGCACCTGGCGGCGCAACGCGGTCAACTGGGCACCGGTGCGGGCGCAGCGGGCATCCGCCACTTCCAGCGCGCGGCGCACCGGGGCGGGCAGCCCCGCCTCCGCCGTGTCAACCGCGCCGCCCTGCCCTGCCGCCATGCCCATTCTCTCCATCCACCCAACTGTTATAGAGTAACATCATGTCCAGCACCGACACAGCCGTATCCGGCCATGCCATCACCGACCCCGCCACCCGGTCCCGCTTCCTGGAAGCCGTCCGCTTCGACAGCCGCGGGCTGGTTCCCGTCATCGCCCAGGCGGATGGCACGGGCGAGGTGCTGATGATGGCCTGGGCCAATGCCGAGGCCCTGGAAGAGACCCTCGCCACCGGACGTGTCGTCTATTTCAGCCGCAGCCGCAATGCGCTGTGGCGGAAGGGCGAGACCTCCGGCCAGGTGCAATATCTGGTGGACCTGCGGCTGGATTGCGATGGGGACACCGTGCTGGCCCTGGTGCGCCAGGAAGGCGTGGCCTGTCATACCGGCCGGCGCAGCTGCTTCTTCCGGGCGCTGCGCGATGAGGCGCTGACCCCCATCAGCGCGCCGGAAGCCGACCCCGAGGCGCTTTATGGCCACAAGCATGGTCATTGAGGCCCCTATTCCCGTCACGGTGCTGACGGGCTTCCTCGGCGCCGGCAAGACCACGCTGCTGAACTACCTGCTGCGCCAGCCCGAGATGGCCGGCACGGCGGTGATGATCAACGAATTCGGCGAGATCGGCCTGGACCACCTGCTGGTGGAGACGCTGGAGGAGGATGCCATCCTGCTCCAGGCCGGGTGCCTCTGCTGCACCATCCGCGGCGACCTCTCGGCCGCCCTGGCCCGGCTCGCGGCACGGGTGGAGGCGGGGCAGAAGGTGGCGCGGGTGGTGCTGGAAACCACCGGCCTCGCGGACCCCGTGCCCATCCTGCAGACCCTGCTGGCCGACCCCGCCATCCGCCGGCACTTCACCCTCGCCGGGGTGGTGACGCTGGTGGACGCGGTCAACGGGCTGGAAACCCTGGATCGCCAGCCCGAGGCAGTGCGGCAGGTGGCGGTGGCCGACCGGCTGCTGGTCAGCAAGCCCGACCTGACGGATGCCGCCGGGCTGGAGGCGCTGACGGCGCGGCTGCGGCGGATCAATCCTGGCGCGCCCATCGCCCTGGCCGAGCGCGGCGCCGCCCCCGCCGCCGCCCTGCTGGGCACCGCGCGCTTCGACCCCGCCGCACGGGGCGAGGCGGTGCGCGGCTGGCTGGAGGACTCCGCCTGGAGCCACCATGAGCACGGCCACCACCACCATCACCACGATCCCAACCGGCATGATGCCGGCATCCATGCCTTCTGCCTCAGCTTCGACCGCCCCCTGCCCTGGCAGGGGCTGGCCACCTGGCTGGAGATGCTGACGGCCACCCGTGGCGCCTCGGTACTGCGGGTGAAGGGCA
Source organism: Roseomonas marmotae (assembly GCF_017654485.1). Taxonomy (NCBI): domain Bacteria; kingdom Pseudomonadati; phylum Pseudomonadota; class Alphaproteobacteria; order Acetobacterales; family Roseomonadaceae; genus Roseomonas; species Roseomonas marmotae. Next base: position 3,009,735 of record NZ_CP061091.1, read on the forward strand.
TCCTGGACCTGGAAGGGCAGGAGAAGCCGGTCGCCATCCATGGCGTGCAGCATGTCTGGCACGACCCGGTCCCGCTTTCCGGCTGGCCGGAAGGCGAGCCGCGCCGCTCCCGCATCGTCTTCATCCTGCGTGACCTGCCGCGTGGCGTGGTGGAGGATGGGCTGGCGGCCTTCATCGGCGCCGCGAGGACGGAGGCAGGCCGCTAAAGGACGGGCAGGGAATGGCTGGCGGGCAGGAAGCGCGGATCGCGCCGGCATCGGGGCGGGAGGAACTGGAGGAGGCGCGCGGCCTCTTCCGCGAATATGTCGCCAGCCTCGGCGTGGATCTGGCCTTCCAGGACATCGCCGCGGAGCTGGGGCAGCTGCCGGGCAAATACGCCCCGCCCGGCGGCGTCATCCTGCTGGCCTGGTCCCCCGATGGCCGCGCCCTGGGCTGTGCCGCGCTGCGCCCCCTGGCTGAACCCGCCACGGCCGAGATGAAGCGCCTCTATGTCCGTGCCGGGGCACGGGGCCAGGATCTCGGCCGCCGGCTGGCGGAGGCGGTCATCGCATGGGCACGGGCCGCCGGCTATCGCCGCATCCGGCTGGACACGCTGGAGCCGATGCGGGCGGCGCAGGCGCTCTATGCCAGGCTCGGCTTCCGGCCGACGGAAGCCTATTACGACAATCCCCTGCCCGGCACCCGCTATATGTCACTGGACCTCTAGCGCGGCCGGCCTAGTGCCCAGCTCCGGCTTCGGGCAACCGCTTCCCTTTCCCTCGCGTTGCGCCCTCGAAACGCCACGACAAGGAGGGCAGCCACCATGTCCCTGACCATGCCCGAGGAAATCCTGCTGCTGATGCTGGATGACGACACCGGGCGGCTGCACGACAGTGCCGCCCCGGCGGGCGACTATGCCCTGGCCGGTGCCATCCTGGCGGAACTGGCGCTGGAGCAGCGGATCGACACTGACCCGCCTCGCCTGCGCCTGCGCGATGCCTCCCCCACCGGGGATGATGTGCTGGACGATGTGCTGGCCCGCATCCAGGCGGAGCCCAAGCCACGCGACAGCCGCTGGTGGCTGGACCTGCTGGTGCGCGACATCGAGCGCTACCGCAACGCCTATTTCGACCGCCTGGTCCGCAAGGGCGTGCTGCGCGCCGAGGAAGGCCGTTTCCTCTGGATCTTCGCCGAGCGCCGCTATCCCGTCATCTCCGACAAGGAGGAGCGCGAGGTGAAGGCGCGGCTGATGAGCGTGATCTTCGAGGATGGCCCGCCCTCCCCGCGCGATTCCCTGCTGATCGGCCTGACCCGTGCCGCCGGCCTCTTCCCGCTGCTGCTGGCGCCGGGCGAGTTGCAGCACGCGCAGGCGCGGATCGAGGCCGTCTCCCGCCACGAGGCGCTGAACGAGACCATCTCGGATGCCGTGCGGGATATCTTCAAGGAAATCGCCCGCTACTCGCCCGTCGTGTGAAGCCTACGCCTTTGTCATGCGCGCGGCCCTTGCAGGCGGCCGTGGCATCGCGACGTTCCTCCCCGGGCCAAGCATGGCCCTTCGCGGAAGGAATACCGCCATGAACCGACGCATGATGCTCGCCCTGGCCGGCGGGCTGTGCCTCCCGGCCAGCCTCGGCCACGCGCAGCAGCCATCCACCAATGGCCAGCGCCTGCGGCTGCGCGGCCGCATCGACAGCGTCTCCGGCGACCGGCTGGAGATGACGACACGGGACGGCGTCAGGGCCACCGTGCTTCTGCCGCCCGATCTGCGCGTGAACGAGATGACGGCGACCAAGCTGAGCGAGGTGCGGGAGGACAGCTATATCGGCACCGCCGCCATGCCCCAGCCGGACGGTACGCTGCGCGCGATGCAGGTGACCGTCTTCCCGCCCGCGGCGCGTGGCACCGGGGAGGGCCACTATCCCTGGGACCAGGGCGAGGGCAGCACCATGACCAACGGCACCGTCGGCAGCGTCACCCGCGGCACGGTGGGTCAGGTCTCCTCCGGCAAGGATGTGGTGCTGACGGTGCGCTACAAGGGCGGCGAGCAGAAGGTCCTGGTGCCCCCGGAGGCGCCCGTCGTCACCTTCGCCCCCGGCAGCCGGGAGCTGCTGGCGCCGGGCGGGCAGGTCATCGTCGTCGGCACGCGCGGCACGGGTGACACGGTGACCGCGAGCAGCATCATCATCGGCAAGGACGGGCTGATCCCGCCAAACTGAGGGAAGCAGGCCCATGAGCCAATCAACCCCCGTCGCGCTGGTCACCGGCGGCGCCCATGGCATCGGTGCCGGCATCGCCGCCCATCTGGTGGGCCAGGGCTGGCGCGTGGTGACGGCGGACCTGAAGTCCGCGCCGGACTCTCCCGGCCGCCATGTGGTCGCGGATGTGGCGGAGGAAGCCGCCGTCCATGCGCTGGTGGAGGGCATCGCCGCGCGGGAGGGGCAGCTGGACGGGCTGGTCTGCAATGCCGGGATCATGATCCGCAAGCCGTTGGAGGAGCTTTCCCTGGCGGAATGGCAGCGAGTGCTGGGCACCAACCTCACCAGCACCTTCCTGCTGGCGCGGGCGGGGGCGAAGCTGCTGCGTGCCTCCGGGCGCGGGGCCATCGTCACCATCGCCTCCACCCGCGCGCATATGTCGGAGCCGGATACGGAATCCTATTCCGCCAGCAAGGGCGGGCTGCTGGCGCTGACCCATGCGCTGGCGCTCAGCCTGGGCCCGGCCATCCGGGTCAATTGCGTCAGCCCCGGCTGGATCGACGTGGCAGGGGAGGAGCTGCGCCCCGTCGACCACCGCCAGCACCCGGCCGGCCGCGTCGGCCGGGTGGAGGATATCGCGGCCATGGTGGGCTGGCTGCTGGGGCCGGAGGCCGGCTTCGTCACCGGGGCGGAGTTCATCAGCGATGGCGGCATGACGCGGAAGATGACCTACGCCGAATAGCGCCCCGCTGGCGGTGGCATGGCCGGGGCATCCGTCCTATCACCACGCCATGGCCCTCCGTTTCGAAACCCTGCGCGGCGACGCGCTGCATTCCTGGCTGCCGGCCCTGGCCCGGCTGCGCATCACGGTCTTCCGCGACTGGCCCTATCTCTACGAGGGCGACGAGGCCTACGAGGCCCGCTACCTCCGCGCCTATGCCGAGGCGGCGGGCGCCGCCGTCTTCGTCGCCCTGGACGGCGAAACCCCGGTCGGCGCCGCCACCTGCGAGCCGATGGGCGAGACCCATGCCGAGGTGCGCGAAGCCTTCCTCGCCGCCGGCCGCGACCCGGCCAAATACTGCTATTTCGGCGAGAGCATCCTGCTGCCGCAATATCGTGGCCAGGGCGCGGGCGTCAGGTTCTTCGACCTGCGGGAAGGCCATGCCCGCGCGCTCGGCCTGCCGCGCACCACCTTCTGCGGCGTCCGCCGCGCGGCGGATGATCCGCGCCGGCCCGCCAGCTACACACCGCTGGACGGCTTCTGGCGCAAGCGCGGCTACACCCCCTGCCCCGGCCTTTCCTGCACCCTCACCTGGCAGGAAATCGGCGCGGCGGAGGAGACGCCGCATATTCTCGACTTCTGGGAGCGCATCCTGCCATGACGACGCCCCTGCGCCTGGCACTGCTGCAATATCCGGTGGAGCGGCCCGATAGCGTCGCCGCCTTCGGCGCCAAGCTGGACCGGTGGCTGGACGAGGCCAGGGCCGGCGGCGCCGGGCTGGCGGTGCTGCCCGAATATGCCTGCGTGGAACTCGGCGCTGCCCTCACCGGCCTGGATGTGGCCGATGAGGCCACGGAACTCGCCGCCATGGTGGAAGCCGCGCCGCAGATCCTGGAGGCCATGCGCGCCGCCGCCCGTCGCGCCGGCCTCTGGCTGCTGCCCGGCACCCTGCCGATGCGCGATGCCGATGGCATGATCCGCAACCGCGCGCCGCTGATCGACCCGGAAGGCCGGCTGGCCAGCCAGGACAAGCACGCCATGACGCGCTTCGAGCGCGAGCGCTGGGGCATCTCGGCCGGCACGAGCCCCGCTGTCTTCGAGACGCCCTGGGGGCTGATCGGCGTTTCCATCTGCTACGATGTGGAATTCCCGAAGCATGTCCGCGCCCAGGTGGAGGCCGGGGCCTGGCTGGTCCTGGCGCCTTCCTGCACGGATACGATGCATGGCTTCAACCGCGTGCGCGTCTCCGCCGCCGCGCGGGCGGTGGAGAACCAGTGCTTCGTCGCCATCACGCCCACGGTTGGCACCGCCCCCTGGTCGGCGGCGCTGGACGTGAACCGGGGCTTCGCCGCCGTCTTCGGCCCGATCGACCGCGGCTTCCCCGAGGATGGCGTGCTGGCGCGGGGCGCGCTGGACATGCCGCAATGGGTCTTCGCCGACCTCGACCCCGCGCGGATCGAGACGGTGCGGAAGGAGGGCGCCGTCTTCAATCATCGTGACTGGCCCAAGCGTTCCTTCAACAAGCCACAGGTGACGCGTCCGGCATGACGCTGGTCTATCTCATCGCCGGGGAGGCCTCGGGCGACCTGCTGGGCGCGCGGCTGATCGCGGCGCTGCGGAAGGCGCGGCCCGATATCACCTTCGCCGGCGTGGGCGGTGAGCGGATGGCGGAACAGGGCTTCACCAGCCTCTTCCCGATGCGGGAACTGGCGGTGATGGGGCTGGCCGAGGTGCTGCCGAATATCCGCCGCCTCTCCCGCCGGCTGGATGAGACGGCGGCGGATATCCTGGCCCGCCGACCGGCGGTGGTCGTCACCATCGACAGTCCCGGCTTCGGGCTGCGCGTGGCGGCGCGGGTGAAGCCGCGCGGCTTCCGCGTGCTGCACTACGTGGCGCCGCAGGTCTGGGCCTGGCGCCCGGGGCGGGTGAAGCGCATCGCGAGGGAAGTGGACCGCATCCTGGCCCTGCTGCCCTTCGAGGCGCCCTTCTTCGAGAAGGCCGGAATTCCCGTCGATTTCGTCGGTCATTCCATCCTGGAATCCGGCGCCGACCGGGGGGATGCCGCGCGTTTCCGCAGGCTGCACGAGCTACGGCCGGAGGAGCGCGTGGTGCTGGTGATGCCCGGCAGCCGCCGCAGCGAGGTCGGGCGCCTGCTGCCCGTCTTCGGGGAAGCGCTGCGGCTCGCCTCGCTAAAGGTGCCGCATCTGCGCCCCGTGGTGCCGCTGGCCGGGCCGGTGGAGGAAACCGTAAGCGCCGCTGCCGCCGGCTGGCACCCAGCGCCGATCCTGCTGCGCGACATCGGCGAGAAATACGACGCCTACGCCGCCGCCGAGGCGGGGCTGATCAAATCCGGCACCTCCTCCCTGGAAGTGGCGCTGGCGGGCGTGCCGATGGTGGTGGGCTATCGCGTGAACCCCGTCACTGCCGCCATCGTGCGGCGGCTGATCAAGGTGGAGCATGTCAGCATCGTCAACCTGCTGGCGAAACGCCGCATCATCCCCGAACTGCTGCAGGAGGACTGCTCGCCGGAAAAGCTGAGTGCCACGCTGGTGGAACTGCTGACCGACCCCGCCGCCGCCGCCGCGCAGCGCGCGGGTTTCGCCGGCGTCTTCGACATGCTGCGCCCCGCCAGCGGCCTGCCCAGCGAGGCTGCCGCCGCCGCCGTGCTGCGCGCGCTGGAGCCGGCGTGACGGCGCCCCGCTTCGGGCGGCTGGACGACGGCCCCCGCCCCGAGCCGGGCGGGGAGAGCTTCACCGGACTGCTCTCCACGGGCGGCGCGGTGGTGGAGCGCATCCTCTCCCGCGCCGCCGCCAGCCCGCCGGGCTTCTGGTATGACCAGCCACGGGATGAATTCGTGCTGCTGGTCTCGGGCGGCGCGGCGCTGGAATTCCCGGATGGCACGGTGACGTGCCTCTCCCCCGGCGACTACGCCATCCTCCCCGCCCATTGCCGCCACCGCGTCGCCTGGACGGAGGCGGAGACGCTCTGGCTGGCGGTGCATCTGCCGGAGGCTGCTTCCGGCGGCGGCTGACCGGGTTCAGCCCCGCAGCAGCGCCGCCAGGGCGGGCGAAAGCCCGGTGCTCTGCCGCCCCGAAAGCGGCGCCAGGCTGCCGCCGCGCGGCCGGGGCAGGCCCAGCCCGACCAGCGCCTCGGCCAGCTTCACGGCGCAGGCGATGCCATCCAGAAGCGGCACCGGCGCGCGGGGGCCAAGCCGCGCCGCCATCCCCGCCAGCGCCGCGCCACCCAGCACCACCGCATCGGCGCCGCCTTCCACCAGCCGGGCGATGCCCTCCAGCACCATGGCCTCCACCCGCGCGGGCTCGGCCACCGCATCCTGCGGCGTGGCGGCCAGCCCCTCCAGCCCGGAGAGGCGGGCGGAGAGCCCGTGGCGGGCGATCAGCTCCCGGTAGGTCTCTACCCCGCCCAGCGTCAGCAGGCCGAAGCGGCCGCCCACCATGCAGGCGGTCAGGCAGGCGGCCTCGGTCATGCCCACCACCGGGCAGGGCATCAGCTGCCGCGCGGCTTCCAGCGCCGTATCGTGGCTGACGGCCAGCACCACCGCCTGCACCTGACCCGCATGGTCCGCGAGCAGTTCCAGCAGCGCATGCCCGGCGATCACGTTCTCGGCGCGGGAGGAAATGACCGCCGGGCCGAAGCGCGGCGTTGCCGGCAGGATGTCCGTGCCCGGCGCGGCGGCGGCACGGGCGGCCTCGGCGCAGAGCCGGGTGATGGCCTCCGTGGTATTGGCATTGGCGACGAGAATCCGCATCAGCTCCGCAATCCTGCGAAGGCACCTTCCACCAGCCGCGAGTCCTCGCGCGCCCGCAGCGGCTGCATCACCAGCCCCGGCACCTGGCTCGCCCAGACCAGGAAGGGATTGACGCAGAGCACATCCCCCGGACGGAGCGACAGGGTCAGCGCCAGGCCCGGCATCTCCAGCACCCGGTCAAGGGCCGCCAGAGCCTCGGGCGGGGTGCCGCGGGCGATGGCCGCGCGGTCCAGGCGCGCGGAGAAGACCCCCCGGCTGACGGCGAAGACCGGCAGGTCCAGATCCTCGCCATGCGGCAGCGGGCGGTAGAGCACCTCCAGCGCACCGCGGTCAGCCTTCAGCAACGCGTTATGCACGGCGGCGGCGGAGCGCAGGACCATGGTGACGGGGTGCGGACTCAGCAGCAGCAGCATGTCGCAGGGCTCGGTCAGGAAGGCTCCTCCCCCCGCCGCCGCAGGGGGCGCCGGCTCGCCCATGCCGCGGCCCAACTGGGCCAGCAGGGCCGCCGGGTTCTCCGGCGCCGGCAGGCCGCGCAGCAGCGCGAAGCCCTGGCCATGCGACAGCCGCTCCGCCACGCGGGAGAGCAGCGGGTCCAGCCGGGGCCGTGGGGCCTCGGGCGCGGCCATGGCTTCGGCCGCCGCCTCGGCCCCCATGGGCAGCATCCAGTCGGCGGGGGAAAGTGCCTCGGCGGACCAGTGATGCGGGCCGCTTTCAGGGGCGATACGACGGGGGATCGGGACTTCGGTCATTGCGTCTAACGATAGCAGCGCGCCATGCGCCGCGTCAGCCATCTGCCCTTCACTCTTGCCGCATCTGGAAACACGACGCAGGCTGCGAAGCCGAACCGCCTGCAGGAGCACCGCCCCATGGATCTCGCGACGCCTTCGGACCTCTCTCCCAATGCCGCCAGGGCCCTGGCGCTGCCCTTCACGGCGGAGGCGCTGCTGGCCAGCCTGCGCCCATGGGTGGAGCAGGAGAGCCCGACCTACGATGCCGGTGCCGTGAATGCCATGATATCGCTGGCGATGCGGGACATGGCCCTGCTGGGCGCGCAGGTGGAGCGCATCCCCGGCCGGATGGGCTTGGGCGACTGCATCCGTGCCCGCTTCGCACCGCCTGGCGCGGCGGAAGGCGGCATCCTGATCCTGGCGCATCTGGACACCGTGCATCCCGTCGGCACGCTAACCAATGGCTTGCCCTTCCGCGTGGAGGGCCCCCGCGCCTTCGGCCCCGGTATCTACGACATGAAGGGCGGCACGGTGCTGGCGCTGCGGGCGCTGGAGGCGCTGGCCCAGGCCGGCATCCCCACCAGCCGCCCGGTGACGGTGCTGCTGACCAGCGACGAGGAGATCGGCAGCCCCTCCACCCGCGACCTGATCGAGGCCGAGGCCGCGCGCCACCAGGTGGTGCTGGTGCCGGAGCCCGGGCGTGGGAACCACGGCGTGGTGACCGGCCGCTATGCCATCGCCCGCTTCAAGCTGCGCGCCACCGGGCGGCCCAGCCATGCTGGCGCACAGCTTTCCGCCGGGCGCAGCGCGGTGCGGGAGATGGCGAAGCGGCTGATCGCCATCGAGGAGATGACGACGGAGGCCTGCACCTATTCCGTCGGCGTCATCCATGGCGGGCAGTGGGTGAACTGCGTGCCCACCTTCTGCGACGCCCAGGCGCTCACCATGGCCAAGCGGCAGGCGGACCTGGACGCGGCGGTGGAGAAGATGCTGGCCCTGAACGATGCCAGCGGCGAGGTGCGCTTCGAGGTAGAACGCGGCGTCACGCGGCCGGTCTGGGAGCCGGACGCGGCGGTGATGGAACTCTACGGGCTGGCGCGGCGCCTGGGCGCGGAGCTGGGCCTGACCATCGGGCATGAGAGCGCCGGCGGCGGCTCGGACGGCAATTTCACGGGTGCCATGGGCATCCCGACGCTGGACGGGCTGGGGGTGCTCGGCGGCAATGCCCATACGCTGAACGAACACATCCTGCTGGAAGAACTGGTACCCCGTGCCCGGCTGCTGGCGGCGCTGCTGGCGAGCGTCTGATGTTCTCCCGCCACCCGGCCCGCGCGGGCCGGGTGGTCAGCCCTCGTGCCGGGGGCCCTGCACCTCGTAGCGCGGGGCCTGGACGCCCTCCCGCGGCCTGCGGTCCAGCGCGGCGCGGACCCGCTCGGCCAGCGCGGCACGGCGGTAGGGCTTGCCCACCACGTCCCAGGACGAGACGCTTGGTCCCTGCGCGACCAGTTCATCGTTATAGCCGGTGGTCAGCAGCACCGGCATCCCGGGCAGGCGTTGCCGCACCTTCTCGGCCAACCCCAGCCCGTTCATGCTGCCGGGCATCAGGATATCGCTGAACAGCAGGTCGATCCCTTTCCAGCCGCGCTTCTCCAGCACCTGCAAGGCCTCATCCGCGCTGGCCGCGGTCAGCACGCGGTAGCCCAGCCCCTCCAGATGCTCGCAGGCCAGGGCCAGCACATCCTCGCTGTCCTCGACCAGCAGGATGCATTCCTGCCCTCCCCGCGGCTCCTCCCGCCTCTCGGGCGCGGCAGGCCGGGCCGGCGCGGCAATCCCGGCCGCCTCCTGCACGGCGGGGAAGAGCATCCGCACGGTCGTGCCCCGTCCCGGCTGGCTCTCGATCTCCAACTGCCCCAGTGACTGCTGCACGAAGCCCTGCACCATGGCCAGGCCGAGACCCGTGCCCCTGCCCGTGCCCTTGGTGGTGAAGAAGGGCTCGGTGGCACGCTCCCGCACATAGGGCTCCATGCCCTCGCCCTCATCCGTGACCGAGAGCACCACATAGGAGCCACCCGGCAGCTCGCTGTCTTCCAGCAGGGTGGTGCCGGTGGAGATCGTGATGGTGCCGCCGCAGGGCATGGCATCCCGCGCATTGATCAGCACGTTCAGCAACGCCATTTCCAGATGCGCGGCATCGACCAGGATCGAGGGCAGGCGCCGGCGCAGGTTGATCTGCAGGTCCACCTGGTTACCCGCCGAACTCTCCAGCATCTCGCTGAATTCATGGATCAGGCTGTTGATATCCGCCAGCCGGGGCTCCAGGCGCGTCTTGCGGGCGAAGGCCAGCAACTGCCGCGTCAGCTTGCTGCCGCGCTCCGTGGCCTCGCCGGCGCGCTCGATATAGTGCGCCATCCTCTCATCGGCATGCGGCCCGAGGCGGATGCGCAGCAACTCCAGGCTGCCGGCGATGACCTGCAGCAGATTGTTGAAGTCATGTGCCAGGCCGGCGGTCAGCTGGCCGATGGATTCCATCTTCTGCGCCTGGCGGAAGGCCTGCTCGGCCGTGCGCCGGCGCGTGACATCCAACTGGGAGGCGAAGAAATAGAGCAGCCGCCCGGCCTTGTCATAGACGGGTGCGATGAAGAGGCCATTCCAGAAGGGCGTGCCGTCCTTCCTGTAGTTCAGCAGCTCCGCCGAGATCGGGCGCTTCTCGGCGATGGCCTCGCGCAGTTCGGCCACCTTCTCCCGGTCCGTCTGCACACCCTGGAGGAAACGGCTGTTGCGTCCGACGATCTCCTCCTGCCGGTAGCCGGTCAGGTCCTCGAAGGCGCGGTTGGCGAAGACGACCGGATTATCCGGCAGATTCGGATCCGTCAGGATCATCGGCATCCGCGTCATCTCCACCGCGGCGAAGAAGACGTCGTCGCGGTGCTTCAGCCCGGGCTCCGTGACACGTGCTTCGTGCCATTGGAGGAGGCCAGGACCACCTGTCGCGGAAAAGGACATCGCTTCATGCGGGCCCGCCACTGGCTTCCTGCCGCCCTGCCCATCCTGTTCCGGCAGATCGGCATCCCAGGCAGCGCCGCCAGCATCATCCTTGTCCACATTCATCCCCGATTCTTCCGCTGCTCGCCCTTCTGGCGGCGCCGATCCGGGATGAGAACCAATGAGACCGGCCAACGGAGGACGGCTTGAGAAGATTTGACCCGGTGCGGTGCTTCAGTCCTGGCGCGGGAACCTCTCGCCCGCCAGCCGCCAGCCAACCGGCACGGCCAGGAGGCAGAGCGCCGCCATGACCCAGAAGACACCGCCGCCGAAGGTGGCATAGAGCGGGCCGCAGGCCAGGGTCAGCAGTCCCATGCTCAGGCCGCTGCCCAGGCTGGCATGGAGCGTCTGCGCCGTGCCCGCCTGGGCGGGGGGCACCATGGAAACCAGCAGGCGCATCGCCGCCAGATACTGCGCGCCGAAGGTCAGGGCATGCAGCAGCTGGCCCAGGACCAGCGCGGGCAGCCAGGTGGTGCTGCCCAGCAGCCCCCAGCGCAGCACCCCGCCCGCCGCCGCGAGCAGCGTCAGCCCCCGCGCGCCCAGCCGCTCCACCAGCCGCCCGCCCCAGGCGAAGAGGATGATTTCCGCCACCACGCCCAGCGCCCAGAGCAGGCCGATGGTGACGGGCGGATACCCCGCCGAGCTCCAGTAGATGGCGCCAAAGCCATAGAGCGCGGCATGGCTGCCCTGGATCAGGCCGGTCAGCAGCAGCAGGCGGCGGAACCCCGGCACGGCCAGCACGGCGCGGAAGCCGCCCCGTGGCCGGGCCAGCCCCTCTCCATCCGAGGTGCGGCGCAGCAGCAGGGTGGCGGCGGCCGTCAGGGCCAGCATCGCCGCCATCAGCAGCGGCACGACGTCGTAGCTCCAGCGACCCGCCGCCCAGCCCGCCAGGGCCGATGCCAGGATGAAGGTGGCCGAGCCCGCCGCCCGCACGCGCGGGTAGTCCAGCCGCCCGCGCCGCGCGGCTGAGAGCGTCACCGCCTCGGACAAGGGCGTGACCGGCGCCAGGGCGGCACTGAAGACCGCCTGGGCCAGCAGCAGCCCGACGATGCCGGCCGCCGCCAGCAAGCCGCAGGCCGCCAGGGCCGCCGCGGCCGCCATGATGCCCAGCAGCAGGCGCGGATCGCCCAGCCGGTCCGCCAGCCGCCCGGCCAGCGGCCCCGCCACCAGCCGCACGGCCGAGCCCAGCGCCAGCACCATGGCCACCTGCCCGGCATCCAGCCCGCGCTGGGTCAGGAAGGCCGGCAGGAAGGGCTGGGAAATGCCCAGCGCCGCATAGGCGGTGCCCAGCAGCGCGGCGTGGCGCGCGGCATCGGCCGGGATTCGGTCGGGGAATGGCTGCATGGAGGCCGCTACCCTGCCCCAGCCGCCCGGCCACCGCCAGGAGGGTGCGGCCCTTTGACGCGGCGCGGGGTATCCGGCCGCGCACAAAAGGCCTTTAACTGCCTCAGCCACCGCGGCCGGAGCATACGCCCCGTTGCCAAGCACCCCCCAATGGCTCCACACACCGGAAGCGATGTCAGCCTTCGTCCCCCAAAGCTCGTCCGCCACCATGTTCCCGGCCCGCGTCAAGGCCATTCTGGGTCCAACCAACACTGGTAAGACCCACTTGGCCATCACGCGGCTGCTGGCGCATGCCTCCGGCATCATCGGTTTCCCGCTGCGCCTGCTGGCGCGCGAGAACTACGACCGCATGGTGGCCGCCAAAGGGGAGCGATACGTCGCCCTCATCACCGGCGAGGAGAAGATCGTCCCGCCCGAGGCGAAGTGGTTCGCCTGCACGGTGGAGGCCATGCCTCTGGACCGGCAGGCCGAATTCGTCGCGGTGGACGAGATCCAGCTCTGCGCAGACCCTGACCGGGGCCATATCTTCACCGACCGGCTGCTGAACGCGCGCGGACTGGTCGAGACCATGTTCCTGGGCGCCGAGACCATCCGCCCCCTGCTGCAGCGCCTGGTGCCGCAGGCCGAGATCGAGACGCGGCCGCGCCTCTCGCAGCTCTCCTATGCCGGCCCTGCCAAGCTGACCCGCCTGCCGCCGCGCAGCGCCGTCGTCGCCTTCTCCGCCAGCGAGGTCTATGCCATCGCCGAGGCTATCCGCCGCCGCCGCGGCGGCTGCGCGGTGGTGATGGGGCGCCTCTCCCCCCGCACCCGCAATGCGCAGGTGGCCCTGTATCAGAACCGCGAGGTGGATTTCCTGGTGGCGACCGACGCCATCGGGATGGGGCTGAACATGGATGTGGACCATGTCGCCTTCGCCTCCCTTCAGAAATTCGACGGCCACCGCCCGCGCATGCTGACGCCGCAGGAGGCCGCGCAGATCGCAGGCCGTGCCGGTCGCGGCATGCGGGATGGCTCCTTCGGCGTGACGGCGGATTGCCCGCCCCTGCCGGACGAGATGGTGGAAAAGATCGAGACCCATCATTTCGAGCCGCTGCAGACGCTCGCCTGGCGCAATTCCGACCTGGATACGACCAGCATCGATGCGCTGCTGGACAGCCTGGCCCTCGCCCCCAACCAGCCCGGCCTGGCGCGCGGCAACGACGCGACGGACCACATCACGCTCGAAGCCCTCTCCCGCGATCAGGATGTGCGGAAGCTCGCCACCTCCCGCGCCAGGGTGCGGCTGCTCTGGGAAGCCTGCCAGATCCCGGATTTCCGCAAGCTGGCGGATGACAGCCACACCAAGTTCGCGGCCAAGATTTTCACTCATCTGGTTCAGGATGGGGCGCTGCCCAGTGACTGGGTGGCCAGCCAGATCGCCCAGCTCGGCAATATCGAGGGCGATCTCGATACGCTGATGTCCCGCCTCTCGGCCATCCGGGTCTGGACCTATGTGGCCGCCCGGGCCGACTGGGTGCGGGACGCGACGCGCTTCCAGTCGGAAGCGCGCGCTGCCGAGGATGCCGTATCGGACGCGCTGCATGAGCGTCTGACGGCTCGTTTTGTCGACCGCCGCGCGGCGCATCTGATCCGCCGGCTGGATGAGACGGAGGAGGAACTGCTCTCCGCCGTCAATCGTAAGGGGGAGGTGGTGGTGGAAGGCCATCCCGTCGGTCATGTCAGCGGCTTCGTCTTCGAGCCGGATGCGTCTGCCGCCAATGAGGACGAGCGCAAGCTGGTGCTGCGCGCCGCCCGCCGTGCTCTGGTGGGCGAGATGCCCCGCCGCGTGACGGCGCTGGAAGCGGCGAAGGACGAGGAATTCGCCCTGACGCCGACCCATCGCATCACCTGGGAGGGCGCCGAGATCGCCCGGCTGAAGCCGGGACCGACGCCGGATAAGCCACAGGTGGACGTGCTGCAATCCGAGTTCCTGGACGGAGCGCAGCGGGAGCGGGTGCGCGCCAAGCTGGCCGCCTGGCTGGAGGCACTGATCGCCCGCGAATTCGCGCCGCTGACGGTGGTCGAGGAAAAGGCGGCCGAGGACAATACCCTGCGCGGCCCCGCCTTCCGCCTGCGCGAGTATCTGGGCCTGGTGCCCGGCGGCACCGAGGCCGAGGTGAACCCGGAGCTCCGGCAGAAGCTGAAGGCCATCGGCATCCGCGCCGGCCGCTTCGCGCTCTACCTGCCGGAGGTGCTGAAGCCCCGCCCCATGGCGCTGCGCGCGCAGCTCTGGGCGCTGAAAGCCGAATGCATCGTGCCGACCCTGCCGGGTGGCGGGCTGGTCTCCATCCAGCAGCCGGAAGGCTGGCCGCGTGGCTTCGCCGCCACCATGGGCTGGGTGCAGGCCGGGCCGGTGCTGCTCCGCCTGGATGTGGCGGAGCGCGTGGCCGGTGAACTGGGCCACCTGACGCGCCGCGCGCCCGCCATGCTGCCGCTCGATGTCGCCAGCCGCCTGGGGGTGAAGGCCGATGCCCTGCCGGCCGTGCTGAACGCCCTGGGCTTCCGCCTGCTGCCGGCCGAGCCGCTGGCGGAGGATGCCTTCGGGCCCCCTGCCCCCGCTATGGTGGGCACGCGGCGGGAGGAGCATCATCGTGGTGCCCGCCCACGCCATCAGCAGCGCCCACAGCGTGGCGCTGGTCGCCCGCAGCAGCCCACCGCCGCGCCGCAGGACGGCACGCCCGCCGAGTCCGGCGCCGCGGGCGAGGCAGGAGCCACGGGCGAGACCGGGGCAGAGGCCACGCCCGCGCGCCCCGACCAGCGCCCGCCACGCCGGGATGGCCAGCGCCACCAGGGCAAGCCGAGCCGTGGCCCGCGCGAGGGGGGCCGTGCCCCCCGCCCGCAGGAGGGCCAGCCCGCCGAGGCGCGCGAGGGCAACCGTCCGCCGCGCGAGGGGCGGCCGGAATTCCGCCAGGGCGACCGCCCGCGCGGCCCGCGCGACGACCGTCCTCGCGGCAACCGCCCCTTCGACAAGCGCGAGGGCCGCGACAACCGTGGCAATGAGGGCCGCACCTACAGCTTCGATACGCCCAAGCCGGCGCAGTCGGCCGATCCCGACAGCCCCTTTGCCGTGCTGGCCAAGCTGAAGCTGAACAAGGGCTGAAAGGCCGGGCGTGGCGGAGACCGAGGACCGGGACTGGCAGCGGCTGGACAAGTGGCTGTGGTGCGCGCGGGTGGCCAAGACCCGCGCGGAATGCAGCCGCTTCGTCGAACGCGGCACGATCCGCCTGAACCGCCAGCCCGTCGATAAGCCCCATGCCAAGCTGCGCCCGGGCGATGTGCTGACACTGGCCCTCGGCGGGCCGGAGCGCGGCGTGGTGCAGGTCTGGCGCGTGCTGGCCCTGGCCGCGCGACGCGGCCCGGCGCCCGAGGCACGGCTGCTCTACGAGGAAATCGTTTAGCGGCGCCCCCGGCTGGCGCGGCGCACCGGGATGTGACAGGCATCCCCGGCGGCGCAGCTTGTTGGGGGATCGAACCCGGCATTGAGTGGTTCTCCAGCCAGAATCTGGAGGAACCTCCGTGTCCATCCCTTCCATCCCGTGCCTCGCGGCTGCGGCGGCACTGCTGGCCTGCGCGCCGGCCGCACTGGCGCAGACCCCGGAATTCCCGCCACGGGAGGTGCCGGCGCGCGACCTGCCGGTGCCCGGCACTGTCAGCCCGCAGATCCAGAAGCTGATCGGCGCGCCGCTGCGGCCGGGCTGGGACACACCCCCCACCACGCCTGAAGGCTGGAAAGCCCTGGCCGATGCGGGCGCGGCATCGGCCAGCCAGACCCTTCCGGCATTGCTGCAACGGCTGCGCGTGAAGGTCGAGCCGCAGACCATTGGAGGCGTGAAGGTCTATCTCCTCACCCCCGAAGTCATTCCGCCGGAAAACCAGAACCGCCTGCTCGTGCATGTGCATGGCGGCTGCTACGTGCTGAACCCACGGGAAGCCGCGCTGCCCGAGGCGGTGTTCATGGCGGGGTTCGGCCGTTTCAGGGTCATCGCGGTGGACTACCGCATGCCGCCCGAGGCCTATTTCCCGGCAGCGCTGGACGATGCCATGGCCGTCTGGAAGGCCGCGACGCAGACCACGGACCCCAGGAACATGGCGATCTTCGGCAGTTCCGCCGGTGGCGCCCTGACGCTGGAGATGGTGCTGCGGGCCAAGCAGGAGGGGCTGCCGCTGCCCGCCGCCATCGCGCCGGGCACGCCGATGTCGGATGTGACAGGGGCGGGCGATTCCTTCCAGACCAATGCGAAGGTGGACAACGTCCTCGTCTCGCCGGACGGATTCTGCGATGCCGCCACCAGGTTCTATGCCAGGGGGCACGACCTCAGGGACCCCCTGCTCTCGCCCATCTACGGCGACCTGCGTGGCTTCCCGCCCACCATCCTCACCACCGGTACGCGCGACCTGCTGCTGAGCAACACCGCGCGCATGCATCGCGCGCTGCGGCGCGCCGGGGTGGAGGCCTCCTTGCAGGTCTATGAGGGCCAGTCGCATGCCCAGTTCTACCGCGACGACACCGCGCCCGAGACCCGGGAAGCCTTCGAGGAAATCGCCGTCTTCTTCGACAGGCATCTCGGGCGCTAACCCCATGGCGCGGTCGCGGCAGTGGCGGGACATGGGCAGGGGACCGTCGGACCACGCGCATGTCTTCCTGGGCGAGCGGCATGACGAGAATGCGCGCCGCACCCTCTGGGTGGTCGCCCTCACCGCCGCCACCATGGTGGCGGAGATCCTGGCCGGCAGCATCTTCGGTTCCATGGCGCTGCTGGCGGACGGCTTCCACATGGCCACCCATGCCGGCGCCCTGGCGGTGGCGGCGGGGGCCTATGCCTTCGCGCGCCGCCATGCCCATGACCGCCGCTTCAGTTTCGGCACCGGCAAGGTGGGCGACCTCGCGGGCTTCGCCTCGGCGCTGGTGCTGGGCCTGGTGGCGCTGAGCATCGCCATCGAATCCGGCACGCGGCTGCTGGAGCCGCGTGCCGTCGCCTTCGGTCAGGCAACGCTGGTGGCGGTGCTGGGACTGGTGGTGAATGTCGCCAGCGCCCTGCTGCTGGGCGGCGGGCAGCATCATGACCACGATCACGGTCACGATCATGGCCATCGCCACCGGCACGCGCATGGTGGGGACAGCAACCTGCGCGCCGCCTATCTGCATGTGCTGGCGGATGCGCTGACCTCGGTGCTGGCCATCGCCGCGCTGCTCGCGGGCCGCTATCTCGGCTGGGTCTGGCTGGACCCGGCCATCGGCATCCTGGGCGCCCTGATCATCGCCCGCTGGTCCTGGGGGCTGATGCGGGACAGCGCCGCCGTACTGCTGGACATCACCGACCCGGAACTGGAGGCCGAGATCCGCCGGCATGTGGAAGGCCCCGGAGATGCCCGTATCACCGACCTGCATGTCTGGCGCGTGGGGCCGGAGGCGCATGCCGCCATCGTCAGCGCCAGCGGCCCGGCGGGCGCCGAGGCCATTCGCGCAAGGCTGGCGCCGGTGCATGAACTGGCGCATCTCACCGTGGAATGCCGGCCGGCCCCTGACCTGCTGAACACCGGCGGCTGAGTGCTGGGGTCAGGCCGCCGGCCGCTTCTCTCCGGAAGCGAAGCGCATCCCCGCCGGTATCAGCACGCGCCGCCCCTGCACGGAGACGGCGCCCGCCGGAACGGCGCCGAACATTTCCTTCCGTGCCTCCACCATGGTCACGCCGGCGAAGCGCGGCGCCAGGGCACGGCCCGCGCGTTCCCATATCCCGGCGCCGCGCAGCAGCATGTGGCTCTGGAAGGGTGGGATGAACAGCGCGCTCCGCCGCCGCTCCACCGTGAACATCGTCCGGCCCAGCAGGCGGGAGATCTGGCCGGGGGAATAGGGGCGCCCCTGGCCAAAGGGCGTGGTGTCGGAATGCGCCCAGATGCCACGCCGGTTGGGCACCACCACCAGCAGCCGGCCATCCTCCTTCAGCACGCGCCAGACCTCACGCAACAGGCGGCGGCCGTTCTCGGCCGTCTCCAGCCCATGCACCAACAGCACATTGTCGAAGGAGAAGTCGGGGAACGGTAGCCCGGTCTCCTCGACCAGGGTGCTCAGATTGGCATGGCCAGGCGGCCAGGGCTGCTGCCCAGCCTCGGCCGGGCTGGCGGCCAGCGCGCGTTCCGCCCTGTCCCGCCACAGGCACAGGTAAGGGGTGGCATGGCCCAACCCCAGCACGCACCGGCCCGTCAGGTCCGGCCACAGCTCCAGCATCCGCTCCCGCAACAGCCGCGCCGCCACGCAGCCGGTGGGCGAGTGGTAGAAGTCCCGGTGCGGGGACTCCGAGGCCGATTCGGGGGATGAGTGGACCTCCGCGCTCATGCATCCGATATAAGGGGGGATACCGGGGCTGACACGCCCTTCCTGCACTGCCCCCTTTCGAACACGAGAGAAGGACAAGACGAATGACCGTGACAGTCCAGGCCGTGCCTTATTCCTCGGACAACTACGCGTGGCTGCTGCGGGACCAGGCGACCGGAACGGTCGCCATCTGCGACCCCGGCGAGGCCGCGCCGGTCATCGCCGCGCTGGATGCCGCCGGCGGCCGCTGCGACCTGATCCTGCTGACGCACCACCATGGCGATCATGTGAACGGCGTCGACGAGGTGCGGGCGAAATACGGCGCCAAGGTCATCGGCGCGCAGGCCGACGCGCATCGCCTGCCGAAGCTGGATATCGGCGTGATCCCCGGCGACACCGTGTCGATCGGCGAGACCGAGGGCCGCGTCATCGACAGCCCCGGCCATACCATCGGCCATATCGCCTTCTACTTCCCCGACGGCGACGTGCTGCTCTGCGGCGATACGCTCTTCTCGCTGGGCTGCGGCCGCCTTCTGGAAGGCACGGCGGAGGATATGTTCAGGGCGCTCTCCCTGCTGAAGCCGCTGCCGCCGCAGACGCTGGTCTGCTGCGGGCATGAATACACCGAAAGCAATGCCCGCTTCGCGCTGACCGTGGAGCCGGACAACCAGGATCTGAAGGACCGGGCCGCCGCCGTGGCCGCGGCCCGCGCCCAGGGGCGCCCGACCGTGCCGGTGACGCTGGGTGAGGAGATGAAGACCAATCCCTTCCTGCGCGCCAGCTCGGCCAAGCGGCTCGGAGAGATCCGCGCCGCGAAGGACAATTTCCGCGGCTGATGGGGCACCGTCCATGAAGCTCTTCTACTCCGCCACCAGCCCCTATGTGCGGAAGGTCGTGCTCTGCGCCATGCTGCGCGGGCTGGATGACCGGATCGAGCGGATCGAGACCAATCCGCATGTCAGCCCGCCGGAACTGCTGGCGAGCAACCCGCTCTCCAAGGTCCCCTGCCTGCTGACGGTGGAGGGCATGGCGATCTACGACAGCCCGGTGATCTGCGAGTATCTGGACGGCTTCGGAACGGCGCGCGGCATGTTCCCGGCGGAACTGCCGGAGCGCATTCCGGCGCTGGTGATGCAGGCGCTGGCCGACGGCATCATGGATGCCGCCGTCGGCCGCCGGCTGCAGCAGCCCTGGCCCCAGGATGAGGGGCGCCAGGCGGCGGATGGCCGCGCCAGAGCGGCGATCGGCCGTGCGCTGGATCAGCTGGAGGCCGCCCCGCCGCGCGGCCTGCACGATATCGGCGCCGTCTCTACGGCCTGCGCGCTGGGCTACCTAGACTTCCGCTTCGGCCAGGATCCCTGGCGGGAGGGGCGGCCGAAGCTGGCTGCCTGGTTCGCCGAGGTTTCGGCGCATGAGGCGATGCGCGCGACGGCGCCCGCCTGATGCGGGCACCGGACCTGCGCGACGCCAGCCTGCCGGCCGTGGCGGTGATCGAGGCCCTGGGACTGAAGCCGCATCCGGAAGGCGGTCACTACCGGGAGATCTGGCGCGATGCGCCCGCCGGGGGTGGCCGGGGTGCCGGCACGGCCATCTATTTCCTGCTCGCCGCTGGCGAGAGGAGCCACTGGCACCGGGTGGACGCGGCCGAGGCCTGGCACTGGTATGCCGGCGGCCCGCTCACCCTTTCCCTCTCGGCCGATGGCAGGAAGGTGGAGGAGAGGAGGCTGGGGCCCGACCTCATTGGCGGAGAGGAGCCGTTCGGACTGGTGCCGAAGGGCTGGTGGCAGGCGGCGCGGCCCCTGTCGGGCTGGGTGCTGGTAGGCTGTACCGTCAGCCCGGCCTTCGATTTCGCCGGCTTCGAACTCGCCCCGGCCGGCTGGAGTCCGGCCCCGTGAGCGACAGCCTGGCCTGGGATGCCCGCTACGCCGCCCAGCCCTGGATGTTCGGGCAGGCGCCCAACCGCTACCTGGAAAGCCTCGCCCCCCGCCTGCCCCGGCAGGGCGAGGCCCTGGCGCTGGGGGATGGCGAGGGCCGCAACGGCGTCTGGCTGGCCCAGCGCGGGCTGCGCGTGACGGCGGTGGACTGGTCCGCCGCCGGGCTGGCCCGCGCCGGTGAGCTGGCCGCCGCGCGGGGCGTGACCCTGGCGACGGAGGCCGCGGACCTGACGCGCTGGCCCTGGCCGGAGGCGCGCTACGACCTGATCGCCTGGATCTTCCTGCATCTGCCGCCCGAGGACCGGGCGGCGGTGGTCGCGGGGGCGCTGCGCGCGCTGGCACCGGGCGGGCTGCTGGTGCTGGAATGCTTCAGCCCGGCGCAGCAGGGACGCCCCAGCGGCGGCCCCAAGGACGCTGCCCTGCTCTGGACACGCGGGCTGGCCGAAGCAGCATTCGCCCCGCTGGAGGTGCTGGAATGCCTGGAAGGCACGGTGCGCCTGGAGGAGGGTCCCAAGCACCAGGGTCTGGCCGAGGTCGTGCGGGGCGTCTGGCGCAGGCCGTGAACGGAAGCACCGCCCGGCCTCGCGGCGGGCGGTGCGGAACGGGTGCTGTCAGCGTCCCGGATCAGTCGTGGAAGGAGACCTTGGCATTCTCGGCCGTATGGGCCGGCTTGCCGGTGGCCGCCGCCTTGGCATAGCCGAAGGCGAAGGTGATGTTGGAGGAGACGGCGTCCCAGTATTCGGCGCCCTGGATCTCCACGGCGATCAGCGCGACGCCCTCTCCCTCCGGTCCCTCCGGCAGCCAGGTGCGGAGGTCCTCGGTCCAGAGCTTCTTGTTCATCTCCTTGTCCCGCACGACACGCGCCTGGCCGGAGATGGAGACGAAATCCTGGCTGCGGGTATCGGAATAGCCCAGCAGCACGCGCGGGTTACCCTCGATCTCATCCACCTTCGGGCTGTCGTCGCGGGTGAAGAACCACAGCGTCTTGCCATCCGCATCGGGCTTCTGGGCGCGCATCGGGCGCCCGCGCAGATGGCCCTCAGGGTCCGTGGTCACCATGATGGCGACCTGGATGTCCTGGATCATCTCGCGCACCTTCACGCGCATCTCGTCGTCGTTCCGAGGAGTGCTCATCACGTATTCTTCCCTGACGGTTTCAGGGAGGAAAACCACCCAGGCGCGGTCCGGTTGCGGTCAGCGGGGCTGCGGGGGCTGCGGGGGCTGCTCCGGCACGCCTTCCACCGTCTCGCTGCCCTTGCGCCAGCGGTGGGTGGAGCTGCCGAAGGCGACCATCTGCCCGGCCGCGTTGAAGACCTCCGTGCGGACGAAATAGATGTTGCGGCCGCGCGATACCATCCGCGCCTCCGCCACCACGCGCCCGGCCAGGGTCTGGCCGGTGAAGCGGCAGTCCAGGTCGATGGTCACGGCGCGGCGGGCATTGCCGGGCACGCTGCACCAGAGGCCGGAGAAGCCCGCCGCCTGATCGATCATGGAGAGGATGACGCCGCCATGCACGATGTTGCTGCGGTTCATATGCTGCTCGCCGGCTTCCATCGCCACGCGGGCGTAGCCATCCCGCCATTCCTCCAGGCGCATGCCCAGCAGGTCGTGATAGGGCGCGGAGGCGGCGGCGAAGTCGGGATTCTCGTTCTCGGACATGGCTGCGGGGGTGCCCGTCACGGGCGGGGCCGTCAAGGGGCTTCGAGGCGCCAAGCCAGGCCCGGGCACCATCGGCTAGCCATGCCCTGGCGCGGCCGGATGTCCCCCGCGATGCACCGCCCTATTCCGGCATGAGGTCGCCCGAACCGCCGCCCTCGGCCGGGAGGTCACGGAACTTCGGCAGGCCGTCGCGCATCGGCAACACGGTTTCGGCGTAGTGCACATGCACGGCCGGCACGAAGGGCAGGTCGGGGATGGTCGCGGCGAAGACATCGACCATCTGCATCGGCGGGTGGCGCGCCATCAGGTGGCCGCCGCACAGCCTGCAATACTGGCGCTCGCTCATCGGCGTCTTGGCATAGGTGCCAATGTGCTCGGCGCCCCTAGAGGCTGTTATGAACCTGGTGCTAGAGAACTGATTTTGCTGGCCTTCCCCAGCGGACCTACCTGCGGAAGGCCGAGCAGATCCAGCATGTTATGAGTGGTTCATAACAGCCTCTAGTGACTTCCACGGCCTCAGGGGACCAGAGGCTGAAGGCATTCACCGGCCCCCCGGACCAGGAACGGCAGGAACGGCAGTGGCAGTAGCCCATGACATTCGGCTGGCCGCTCACGCGAAGCCCGACGGCACCGCAGAAGCAGGCGCCCGAGTAGGAAGCGCTCATGATGTTCCCCGCCCTCTCATCGCTGTACCGCCGAGTGTCGTCCGATCCTGCTCCAGAGCAAGACAATACGCAGCCTGAGGCTAGCGCCGCAGCTCCAGGATATCGAAGCGCGATTCATAGAGCGGCAGCGGCAGTTCCAGCCGCATCCGGTCTTCGGCCAGCGGGATGAGGTAGCCGACCTGATCCCGGCTCAGGTCCATGTTGTAGCGCAGCGGCTTCTCCTCGCCCCAGGCCTCGGCCCCCGCATAGCCCAGGCGCGCGCCTCCGATGTCGTAGAAGATGCCGGAGGTGCGCTGGGAGCCCGTCAGCTTCTCCAGCCGCAGCCCCTCCTCGTCATCGGTGATGCGGCACTTGAAGTCGCGGTAGATCACCAGCGGCGGCCGGCCACCTAGCTTCAGCGCCCGGCAGCGCCATTCGCCCGCCATCCTGGCCGGGGCCATCTCCACCGCCTGGCCCTTCAGCACTTCCGCCAGTTCCGCCACATCGGCCGGCGTGCCGCCGGCGCGTGCGGCGGCGATGGCTTCCCTCCGCGCGCTGTCGAAGCGTTCGAGCCTCTGCTGGTCGAATTCCGTCAGGTCGTTCGGGAAGCGGCCATCCGCCAGGGCCGGGGCGGCGACCAGCATGGCCGCCAGGGCCAGCCAGAAGGGTCGGTGCGTCATACCGCCAGACTAGGACAGCATGACGTGAATATCAGCTTTCAACTGCTGGCGAGCGCCCAGTGGCCGGGTTCCACCTGTTGCAGCACCGCGCCGGGTGGTGGCGGCACGGGGTCGTAGGGGATGCGGCGGCGCGCGGCCTCCCGGTCCGGGTCCGGGATCGGCGCGGCGGAGATCAGGGCTCGGGTATAGGGATGCTGCGGATTGGCGAAGACCTGCTCCGTGCTGCCCATTTCCACGATCCGCCCGCGCAGCATCACCGCCACGCGGTGGCAGAGATGCCGCACCATGCCGAGGTCATGGGCGATGAACAGATAGGCCATCCCCATCTCCTCCTGCAGGTCGAGGAAGAGATTGACGATCTGCGCCTGGATGGAGACGTCGAGCGCCGTGATCGGCTCATCCGCCACGATCAGCTTCGGCCCCAGGGCGATGGCGCGGGCGATGCCGATGCGCTGCCGCTGGCCGCCCGAGAACTGGTGCGGGAAGCGGTCCATGAATTTCGGGTCCAGCCCGACCTGCCGGAACAGCGCGGCCACCCGGTCCCGCCGCTCGGCGGCGTTATGGACGATGCCATGGGTCCGCAGCGGCTCGCCCACGCTCTCCCCGACCCTCAGGCGGGGGTTGAGCGAGGAGAAGGGGTCCTGGAAGACCACCTGCAACCGCTTGCGGATGGGTGCAAGGCGGCTGTGGCCGAGGCGGCTGATCTCCTCCCCCTCGAAATAGACCTCGCCGGCCGTCGGCTCCTCCAGCCGCAGGACCAGCCGCCCCGTGGTGGACTTCCCCGAGCCGGATTCGCCAACCAGCCCCAGCGTCTCGCCATAGCCGATCTCGAAGGAGACGCCGTCCACCGCCCGCACGGTATGGGTGGGGCGGCCGAAGATGTCCTTGGTGGTGTGGAAATGCTTGGTCAGCCCTTCCACCCGCAGCAGCGGCGCCTGCCCCTTGCCCGCGCTCATGCCGCGGCTCCCTTCTCGGCCAGGTCCGGTCGCTGGGCCAGGGCCCTCGGCAGGTCGTACCAGGCGGCCACCAGATGCCCCGGCGCGGCATCCCGCGCCTGCACCAGCGGCGGGACCTCACGGAAGCAGCGCTCGGTGGCGAAGGGGTTGCGCGGCGCGAAGGGATCGCCCGGCGGCGGGTTGGTCATGTCCGGCGGCGCGCCGGCGATCTGCTGCAGCCGGGGGCGGCGCTTCACCTGCCCGGGCGTATGCGTCTCATAGACCCGGCCCTCGCTATGGTCCGGCAGGGAGCGCAGCAGGCCCCAGGTATAGGCGCTGCGCGTGTCGTTGAAGACGGCGCGCGCGGGGCCACGCTCCATGATGCGCCCGCCATACATGACCTGCACATTGTCGGCCAGGCCGGCCACCACGCCCATGTCATGGGTGATCCAGATCATCGCCATGCCGAGCTTCTTCTTCAGGTCCTTCATCAGGTCGAGGATCTGCGCCTGCACCGTCACGTCCAGCGCCGTGGTCGCCTCATCCGCGATCAGCAGCTTCGGCTCGCAGGCCACGCCGATGGCGATCATGACGCGCTGGCGCATGCCGCCCGAGAACTGGTGGGGATACTGCTTCACCCGCTTCCCGGGGTCGGGGATGCCGACGAGGTCCAGCAGTTCCACCGCCCGCGCCTCCGCGGCGCGCCTGGACATCAGCCCATGGCTGGTGATGGCCTCGGCGATCTGCCGCTCCACCGTCAGCACCGGGTTGAGCGATGTCATGGGGTCCTGGAAGATCATGCCGATGCGCTTGCCGCGCAGGTCGCGCAGCTCCCGCTCCGGCATGCTCAGCAGGTCGCGCCCCTCGAAGATCACCTGCCCGCCGGCGATGCGGCCCGGCGGCTTCGGGATCAGCCCGAGCATGGCCAGTACATGCACGCTCTTGCCGCTGCCACTCTCCCCCACCACGCCCAGCGTCTCGCCGGCTTCGAGGTTGTAGGTCACGCCGCTGACGGCATGCACGGCGCCGCCCGCGGTATCGAAGCGGACGGTGAGGTCTTTCACCTCCAGCAAAGGCATCGGAGACATCTCCCGGTTCGAGCTGCGAGGCATGTGGTCTGGCCGGGATTCTTGACGATCCCGTTCTTCCTGGCCCTGGCGGTCCCGGAGCCGCTCGCCGGCCTGCTCCATGACCGCCGGACCGCTGTTCGGCGCGCATCGTTACTTGCCCGGCGATTCTGCCGGGGCCCCTCATGCTCTAGCAAGAGCCGCCCCGGCACGCCATGGCACCCATGGAGCGTCAGCTCAGGAAGTAGTCCACGGGCTCCAGGGGCGGCGGCAGGTCGGTCTCCCCCAGCGTGGCCAGCAGCTCGATCTCGACCATCCGGGTGATGGCATTCAGCGGCAGGTCGTTCGGGTCCTCTCCGAAGGGGTCCTCCAGCTGGTCGCCCAGCACGTCCAGGCCGAAGAAGGCATAGGCCAGCATGGCGGAGGCGATCGGCGTGGCGAGGCCGATGACACCCACCAGCCCGAAGGGCACCAGCAGGCAGAAGAGGAAGGCCGCGCGGTGCAGCAGCAGTGTATAGGCGAAGGGCAAGGGGGTGGTGAGGATGCGCTCGCAGGCCGACTGCATCTCCGCCAGGCCTTGCAGCCGCGCCACCAGCCCGCGGTAGAGCATGTCGCTCAGTGCCCCCTCCCGCCACAGCCGGGCCAGCTCGGCATTCATGAGGAGCAGGATGGCATCCGGGATGTTGGGCGAAGCGGCGATGGCGGCAACCTCCTCCGCCGGTAGCCAGGGCCGGGCCGCAGCCAGCTCGTCCCGCTTCCGCAGCCGGGCGCAGAGGGCGTGGGTGAAGCCGATGCCCCGTCGCACCAGCTCCGGGCGCGGCCCCAGCAGCGCCGTCGACTCCCGCGCCAGCCCGCGCGTCTCGACGATCAGCCGCCCCCACTGGCTGCGCGCTTCCCACCAGCGGTCGTAGCAGACGTTGTTGCGGAAGCCGAGGAAGATGGAAAACGCCAGGCCGAAGAGCGCGAAGGCCGGGAGCGGCAGCTGCGGCACCCAGCCCGGCCATTGCCGCGCCGCCACCACCACCAGGACGCCGAGCAGGGCCACGCTCAGCAGGCGCGGCGCCATCACCGGCACGATGGAGCCGCGCAGTACGAAGAGCAGCGCCCAGGCGCCGGGGCGGGGTCGCAGGATCATGAAGGCACCACATTCACAAGTCCCGTGACGATGCCGACGGCACCGGCCACGATCACGGCATTGAAGGCGAAGGCGATCAGCCCGTGCAGCAGCACGACGCGGCGCACGGCGGGGGAATGCGTCACGATATCTGTCACGCCGCTGGTCGCGCCGATGCTGAAGGCGAGGTAGAGGAACTCGGAGAAGACCGGGTCCTTGGTGCCGCCGGGGAACTCGATGCCGCCGCCGCTGAGCCAGTATTCCCGCGCGTAATCCTGCGCGAAGAGCAGGTGGACATAGATCCAGGAGAGCATGACCGTCGCCGCGCCCAGCGCCGTGTAGCCAGGCGGGGAATCGACCAGGTCCAGCGCCACCGCCACCAGGGAGGCCGCCGCCGCCAGCAGCGACAGCCCCAGGACCGCAGCGCGGCCCTCATCCAGCGCGCGGGCACGCGCGCGCATATGCTCGGCGCTGGCCGCCCAGAGGTGTTCCAGCAGCAGCGCCGCATGCACTACCACGAAGCTGCACCAGCCGAACATGACCGCGTGCAGCCCCCCGGCGCCGAGCCCCCGTGACACCACCGCCACCAGGACACCGGCCACCAGCGCCACCAGCGCCCGGGGCCGGTATTGCGGCGGGATCCCCAGCATCACGCAGCCAGGGCGCGCGTGAAGACCGCGGGGTCCACATTGCCGCCGCTGAGCACCACGCCCACCGTGCGGCCGCGCGCCGGCAGCTTGCCCGCCAGCACCGCCGCCAGCGCCACGGCGCCGCCCGGCTCCACCACGACCTTCAAGGTCTCGAAGGCCAGCCTCATGGCACGGAAGACCTCCTCCGGCGTCACCACGGCGGCACCCTTCAGGCGCGGCTGGTTGACGGCGAAGGTCAGCGCGCCCGGGCGCATGGAGAGCAGCGCGTCGCAGAGCGTCTCGCCCCGGCCGTCATTGGCGATGCGCTCGCCCGCCGCCAGGGAGCGCGCGGTATCGTCCCAGCCCTGCGGCTCCACGGCCCAGACCCCGGTGGCGGGGGAAGCGCCTTCCATGGCCAGGGCGCAGCCGGCCACCAGCCCGCCGCCGCCGGTGCAGACCGCCAGCATGTCCAGCGAGAGGCCGGCGGCCGCCGCATCCTCGGCCAGCTCCAGCGCCAGGGTCCCCTGCCCGGCGATGACGTCGGGGTGGTCGAAGGGCGGGAGCACGGTGCCGCCACGTTCTTCCGCCAGCCGCTGCGCCAGGGTCTCGCGGTCGGTGGTGGCGCGGTCGAAGAAGGTGATCTCGGCGCCCCAGCGGCGCGTGCTCTCCACCTTGATGGAGGGGGCATCGGCGGGCATGGCGATCAGGGCGCGCACGCCCTCCGTCATCGCCGCGCAGGCGATGGCCTGGCCATGGTTGCCAGAGGAATGCGTCACCACGCCCGCGGCGCGCTGCGCCGCGTCCAGCTTCAGCACGGCATTGGTGGCGCCGCGGAACTTGAAGCTGCCGGTGCGCTGGAGGCATTCCGGCTTGATCAGCACGGTGCCGCCGGCGATCTCGTCCAGCAGGGGGTGGCGCAGCATGGGCGTGCGGAGCACGCGGCCTTGCAGGCGCCGGGCGGCGGCCTGCACGTCGTCATGGGTCGGAAGGGTGGTCATGCCAACTATCCTGTGCCCGGCGAGCCAAAGGGGCAAGACGGCGCCCGCAGCCCAGCTCACGCTGGAGGTAAGGTGATACGACCTGACTCGTGAGAACCGTTGCAAGGTGGCTCAACGGCTGCGTAACCTCGGTGCCGGCGAGGAGGGCAAATATGCCCCAAGGCGGCAAAGCACCGCCCGTCCGCAGGAGGAGTAACGGAATGGAAGGCAACGGGTTCACCCGGCGTTCTGTGCTGCGCGCAGGTGCCGCCGGGGCGGCAGCCAGCACGCTGCCCCTGGTCAATGTACACGGACAGACTTCCGGGGGCCGCCTCGCCCTCGGGCTCTGGGATCACTGGGTTCCGGCCGGCAATGACGGCATGCGCAAGATCGTCATGGACTGGGCCCAGAAGAACCGGGTCGATGTCCAGCTGGATTTCATCACCAGCGTCGGCAACAAGAATCTTCTCACCCTGGCGGCAGAAGCGCAGGCCAAGCAGGGGCATGACATGCTCTCCTTCCCCACATGGGAGGTGCATGCGCAGTCCGAGCTGCTGGAGCCGGTCGATGACGTGATGAACCGGCTCGGCCAGAAATACGGCAAGGTCAATTCCATCGTCGAATACCTGGCGAAGGTGGATGGCAAGTGGCGCGCCGTGCCCGCGATTTCCGGCAGCCAGAACAAGCCGCCGCTGGGTCGCATGGACCTGCTGAAGCAGCATGGCGGCATCGATGTGCAGGCCATGTTCCCGGCCAACGATTCCGGCGCCAATGTGGATGCCTGGACCTGGGACGCCTTCCTGAAAGCGGCTGAGGGCTGCCACAAGGCCGGCTTCCCCTTCGGCCTGCCGCTGGGCACCTTCCCCGATGCCACCGACTGGACCGGCAGCCTCTTCCGCAGCTTCGGTGCGGAGCTGGTGAATTCGAAGGGCGACATCACCGCCAAGTCCGACGATGTCCGCGCCGTGCTGGAATATGCCCGCAGGCTCTGCGAATTCCTGCCGGCGGATGTCTTTTCCTGGGACGATGCCTCGAACAACCGGGCGTTGATCTCCGGTAAGTCGGCGCTGGTGCTGAACCCGCCCAGCGCCTGGGCCGTGGCCAAGCGCGACGCGCCGCAGGTGGCGGAACAGTGCTGGACCTTCCCGCCCCCCGCCGGCAAGGCGGGCCGCTTCACCCCCTACCTGCCCTATTTCTGGGGCATCTGGTCCTTCAGCCGCAACAAGGGCGCGGCGAAGGCTCTTGTGGAGCATCTCAGCGAGCGGGAGCAGGCGCAGGCCATGGTGGCCGTCAGCAACGGCTACGACATCCCGCCCTTCACCAGCATGACCGATTTCGAGACCTGGCAGAAGGAAGGCCCGCCGACCGGCGTGGTCTACAACTACCCCGTCCGCCCGCACCACAAGTCGGAGCAGTTCATCGCCGACTACCCAGCGCCGCCGAATATCGCGGTGCAGATGTACAACCAGGGCATCCAGGCGAAGATGATCGCCCGCGTCGTGCAGAACAAGGAGCCGGTCGAGCGCACCATCGCCTGGGCGAGCAGCGAGCTGGAGGGCTTCCAGCGCGGCTGAACCGACCGCGTGAAATATCCCCGGCGGTGTCTGGCCGCCGGGGCGCTTCCCCTTTTCCCGAGGGAACTCTGGCATGTCCCAGGCCGTGATATCCTCCGCCCCCGCAGCGCCACCGCAGAGGAGCACCATGCGGCGGCTGGCCCGGCGGAATTCCACCACCGCCTTCCTGCTGACCCTGCCGCTGATCCTGCTGATCCTTGGCCTGGTGGTCTATCCCTTCATCTACGCGCTCTACCTCTCGACGCTGAACCGGCGGCAGACGCGCTTCATCGGCATCGAGAACTTCACGTTCCTCTTCTCGCGTGAGACCTTCTGGAATGTCGTGTTCCAGTCGATGCTCTTCGCGGTCTCGGCCGTGCTGCTGAAGGCGCTGATCGGCTTCGTGCTGGCGCATGTGCTGCACGCGCTGCCCTCCAAGGGGCAGCGGAAATGGCGCGGTATGCTGCTGGTGCCCTGGGTCATCCCGCCCGCCATTTCCACCCTGGCTTGGTGGTGGCTGTTCGACCCCTCCTATTCCGCCTTCAACTGGGCGCTGGCGGGCATCGGCGTCGATCCCGTGCCCTGGCTGGGGGCCACGGGCTGGGCGCGTTTCTCGGTCATCCTGGTGAATGTCTGGTATGGCGCGCCCTTCTTCATGATCATGTATCTGGCGGCCCTGAAATCGGTGCCCGACCAGCTCTACGAGGCAGCCTCGATCGACGGCGCAAGCGCATGGCAGAAGCTGCGCTTCGTGACCTTCCCGATGATGCGCAACATCATCAGCATCACCGTGCTGTTCAGCCTGATCGTCACCTTCGCCAACTTCGACATCGTGCGAATCCTGACCAATGGCGGTCCGCAGGACAGCACGCATGTCTTCGCCACCTATGCCTTCCAGGTCGGCATCCAGTCGGGCGACATTCCGCTCGGCGCCTCTGTCAGCCTCTTCATGTTCCCGCTGCTGGCCGTCTTCGCGATCTTCACGTTGCGCGGCGTCAACAAGCGTTCGAAGGAAATGGCGTGACATGGGCACCACCACCGCATCCACCCCCTTCGTGCCGGCGGAACGCAAGTTCGGCAGCATCGCCTCCGAACGCCGCTGGGCGATGATCGGCGCCTATGTGGCGCTGGCGGTCTTCGTGATCTTCTTCATGACGCCGCCCTTCCACATGCTGATGACCAGCCTGAAGAGCAGCGCGGAGATCGCCGATCTGTCCGGCAATCCCTGGATCGTCCGCAGCCCCACGCTGTCGAACTACTGGGAGCTGCTGACCCAGGGCAATTACATGATCCATTTCCGCAACTCGGTGATCGTCACGCTCAGCACGGTGGTCATCAGCATGGTGATCTCCACCCTGGCGGCCTTCGCCCTGGCGCGGATGAAATTCTGGGGCAGCGCCACCCTCGCCACCGGGGTCTTCCTGACCTACCTGGTGCCGGAGACGCTGCTCTTCATCCCGATGTTCCAGATCATCGGCTCCATGGGCCTCTACAACAACCTGCTGGCCATGGTGCTGATCTTCCCGACGCTGACAGTGCCCTTCTGCACCTGGATCATGATCGGCTACTTCGCCTCCATCCCCAAGGAACTGGACGAGGCCGCGCTGATCGACGGCGCCGGGCATTTGCAGATGCTCTGGAAGATCTTCATTCCCGTCGCGCTGCCAGGCATCCTGGCGGCGATGATCTTCGCCTTCACCGTCTCCTGGGCCGCCTTCATCTACCCGATGGCCTTCCTGGTCTCCTCCGACCAGATGGTGCTGACGGTGGGCATCGTCTCCGACCTGATCAGGGCGGATACCTTCCAGTGGGGCAAGATCATGGCGGGCGCGCTGATGGCGGCTTTGCCGCCGCTGCTCGTCTATGCTTTCCTCATGGACTACTACATCGCCGGGCTGACCGCCGGCGCAACAAAGGGCTGAGGAGACCGCAATGGCGCAGGTGACGCTCCGGAAGGTTGTCAAAGCTTATGAGGGTGGCGTCCAGGCCGTGAAGGGCATCGACCTGGACATCGCGGACCATGAATTCGTGGTGCTGGTGGGCCCCTCCGGCTGCGGCAAGTCGACCACCTTGCGGATGATCGCGGGCCTCGAGGAAATCTCGGATGGCGAGATCGCCATCGGCGGCCGGGTGGTGAACGACGTTCCCCCGCGCGACCGCGACATCGCCATGGTCTTCCAGAACTACGCGCTCTACCCGCACATGACCGTGGCGGAGAAC
Source organism: Roseomonas marmotae (assembly GCF_017654485.1). Classification (NCBI taxonomy): domain Bacteria; kingdom Pseudomonadati; phylum Pseudomonadota; class Alphaproteobacteria; order Acetobacterales; family Roseomonadaceae; genus Roseomonas; species Roseomonas marmotae. Next base: position 3,041,277 of record NZ_CP061091.1, read on the forward strand.
ATGGCCTTCGGCCTGATGCTGCGGAAATTTCCGAAGGAGGAGATCAAGCGCCGGGTGGACCACGCGGCGAGTATCCTCGACATCACGCCCCTGCTGGCCCGCAAGCCCAAGGCGCTGTCCGGCGGCCAGCGCCAGCGCGTCGCCATGGGCCGCGCCATCGTGCGCGACCCGAAGGTCTTCCTCTTCGACGAGCCGCTGTCCAACCTCGACGCCAAGCTGCGCGTGCAGATGCGTACCGAGATCAAGAAGGTGCACCAGACGGTCCGCACCACCACCGTCTACGTTACCCATGACCAGGTCGAGGCCATGACCCTGGCCGACCGGGTGGTGGTGATGAACAACGGCGTCATCGAACAGGTCGGCCCGCCGCAGGAACTCTACCACAATCCCAGGACGCGCTTCGTGGCCGGCTTCATCGGCAGCCCGGCGATGAACTTCATCGCCGCGCGGCTGGAGCAGGCCTCGGGCGCGCTGCGGCTGCACCTGCCCGGCGACATCATCCTGCCCGTGCCCGCCGAACGGACCAGCCGCTACGCGCCGCTGGCGGGGCGCGAGGTGGTCTTTGGTATCCGGCCGGAGCATCTGACCGAAGCCAAGAACCTCGACCGGCCGAATGTCGCCCCCTTCCCGGCCGTGCCGGAGGTGACGGAGCCGATGGGAATGGAGACGCTGGTGCATTTCCGCATGGACGGCGCCGAGGTCTGCGGGCGCGTGGACCCCACCGCCCCCGCGGCGCCCGGCCTGCCCCTGCCCATGGCCGCCGACCTCAACAACATGCATCTCCTCGACCCGCAGACCGGGCGCGTGCTGTGAGCGGGCTGGCCTGGATCACCGGCGCCGGTTCCGGCATCGGGCGCGCCGTCGCCGTCGCCCTCTCGCGCGCCGGCTGGCGGCTGGCCCTGACGGGACGGCGCGAAGCGGCGCTGCGGGAAACCGCGGCCCTGCTGGAAGGCGGACAGGAAGCGTTGATCCTGCCCGCCGATGTCACCGACGCCGCCGCCATCCAGGCGGTGGTGGAGCGGCTGCCGGAAGCCCCGGCGCTGCTGGTGAACAATGCGGGCGCCAACAAGCCGCGCCGCTACTGGCACCAGCTCGCGCTGCCCGACGCGCAGGAACTGGTGGACGTGAACCTCACCGCGCCCTTCATGACCAGCCTGGCAGTGCTGCCGGGCATGAAGGCACGCGGCGGCGGGCTGATCGTGCAGATCGCCTCCGTGGCCGGCAAAGGCTTCTCGCCGGTTTCCGGCCCCGCCTATATCGCCGCCAAGACGGGCTTCGTCGCCCTCTCCGCCTCGCTGAACGCCGAGAACGGCATCCACAACATCCGCAGCACCTGCATCTGCCCGGGCGAGGTCGCGACCCCCATCCTGGACCTGCGCCCGCAACCGCCCTCGGCCGAGGAGCGCGCGCGCATGTTGCAGCCGGAGGATGTGGCGGCCGCCGTGCTCTTCGCCACCAGCCTGCCGGACCATGTCTGCCTGAATGAGATCGTCATCACCCCCACCTACAACCGCGACAACGCGGCGGGGGCGAAGGCCGTCGCCAGTCTTGCCTGAAGGATCATCCATGGATACCGGAAGCTACGTCACCCTCCAGGCCCCGGCGCTGGAGGAGATGATCCACGGCATTTTCATCGCCATCGGCTGCGAAGCCGACGAGGCGCAGGCCATCGCCAGCCACCTCGTCGCCTCCAACCTCGCGGGCCATGACAGCCACGGCGTGGTGCGGGTGCCCCGCTACGTGGACTGGCACAGGGCCGGCTATCTCCACGCCGGCCGCAAGCCCGAGATCGTCACGGATGGCGGCGCCTTCCTGCTGCTGGACGCGCAGCTCGGCTTCGGGCAGGCCGTGACGAGGCAGGCGGTGGATCTGGGCATCGCCCGGGCGAAGCAGCATGGCGCCGCCGTGGTGGCGCTCCGCAATTCCGGCCATTGCGGCCGCATCGGCACCTATGCCGAGCAGGCGCTGGCACATGGCCTGATCTCCGTCCATTTCGTCAATGTGGCCGGCTCCTTCCTCGTCGCGCCCCATGGCGGCGTGGACCGGCGCTTCTCCACCGCCCCCATCGCCATCGGCGTGCCGCTGGAAGGCCGCCCGGTGGTGCTGGATTTCGCGACCTCCCTGGTGGCGGAAGGAAAGATCCTGGTGGCCAGCAATGGCGGCAAGCCGCTGCCGCCCGATGCGCTGATCGAGCCGGATGGCACCCTCTCCGGCCAGCCGCGCACCCTCTATGGCGACTATCCGCAGGTCGGGCCGCGCATTCCCGGCAATGGCCCTGGCGCCATCCGCGCCTTTGGCGACCACAAGGGCTCGGGCCTTGCGCTGATGTGCGAGCTTCTGGCGGGCGCCTTCACGGCGGGCGGCTGTTCCGGGCCGCGCGATGCGCGGGGCTGCATCACCAATGGCCTGCTCTCCATCTACCTCTCCCCTGCGCATTTCGGCACGGAGGCGGAGTTCCAGCAGATGGGGCGTGACTATGTGGAATGGGTCGCGTCCAGCCGGCCGATCGACCCGGCCTCCCCCGTCCTGCTGCCCGGCGAGCCGGAGGCCCGCAGCCGTGAGAAGCGCCTGCGCGAGGGCCTGCCCCTGCCCGCCGATATCTGGGAGGATCTGCGCCGCACCGCCGCCGGCCTCGGCGTGCCCGTGCCGGCGCTGTAGTGCGGACCGCCGCGCGGGCCTAAGCTCCGGGGGTGCGCATCCCTCGTGATCCGGCTGTGGCCCGGCGGCCGATTTTCGTCCTGCTCTGCCTCGGCATCGCGGCGGGGCTGACGGGGTTGCTGTGGCACGTGCTGGCACCGGGTGGCTGGTCGGGGTGGGAAGTCGCCATCCTGCTGGCCTACCTTGGCACCATCCCCTGGTCGGCCATCTCGGCGGCGAATGCACTGATCGGCTTCGTCCTGCGGCTGCGTGGGCGGCATGTGCCGCCGGCACCGGAGGGCACCGGCCAGCTCCGCACCGCCATCGCCATCTGCATCCGCAACGAGGAGATGGCACCTGTCCTGGCCCCTCTGCCCGCCCTGCTCGACGGGCTGGAGGCAGCGGGCCAGGGCCATCGTTTCGTGCTCTGGTTCCTCTCCGATACCCAGGACCCCGTGAAGGCGCTGCGGGAGCAGGAGGCCATCGCCGGCTTCATCGCCCGGCGGGCGGGGCGCCCGATCTCGATCCGCTACCGCCGCCGCCAGCACAATACCGGCTACAAGGCCGGCAATGTCATGGAGTTCATGGACCGGCATGCCGCCGGGCTGGACCTGCTGCTGAGCCTGGACGCCGATTCCGCCATGTCCGCCCCCGCCGTGCTGCGGCTGGTGGCGATGATGGAGGCGGACCCGAAGCTGGCCATCCTGCAACAGCTCATCGCCGGCCGCCCGGCCGGGAGCACCTTCCCCCGCCTCTTTCAGTTCGGCATGCGCGCGGGCATGAGGACATGGGCCGCGGGCCAGGACTGGTGGCAAGGGGATGAAGGCCCCTACTGGGGCCATAACGCCCTGCTGCGGATCGCCGCCTTCCGCGCCCATGCCCGGCTGGACGACCTGCCCGGTGGCGAGACCCTGCTGAGCCATGACCAGATCGAGGCCGTGCGCCTGCATGCCGCCGGCTGGAAGGTGCGGTGCCTGCCCGACGATACCGGCAGCCTGGAAGCCAGTCCGCCCGCCATGCCGGAATTCCTGGTGCGGGACCGGCGCTGGGGTGCCGGCAACATGCAGTACTGGCGCCTGTTGCCGCTGCCCTGGCTGAGGCCCCTGGGGCGCTGGCAACTGGCCCAGGCCATCCTGCTCTTCCTGACGGCGCCGCTCTGGCTGGTGCTTCTGGCGGCATCGGTCGGCAATGCGGTGACGGGCGGCGGCGCCGGCACGCCGCCCGGCATGCTGGCCCTGCTGCTGGGCGCCACCTGGATGGCCTATTATGCCCCCAAGCTGACCGGCTATGCGGAGGCAATGATCAGCACGCCTGTGGCCGCCAGCTTCGGCGGGCGCGCGGCGGTGCTGCGGGGCGCCCTGGCGGAGATCGCCTTCACCACGTTCTTCGAGCCCGTCAGCCTCGCCAGCAAAGGGTTGTTCCTGCTGGCACTGCCCTTCGGCGCCGGCGCGGGCTGGGCACCGCAGAACCGGGCGGCGCGTGGCGTGGCCTGGCGTGACGCGGCGCGGCTGCTCTGGCCGCAGACAGTGCTGGGCGCGGCCGGCATGGCCATGCTGCTGGCCAGGGGCGGCACGGCGCCGCTTTGGGGAGCGCCCTTCCTGCTGCCGCTGCTGCTGGCCATCCCCTTCTGCGTCGCCACCGCCTCGGCCGGGCTCTCCGCCTGGATGCGGGCACGGCGCCTCTGCGCCACGCCCGAGGAGCTAGAAGGTCTTCAGCAGCCGGTCGATATAGTCCAGCTCTGACGGCGGGCGCTCCCGGTCCGCGCCACGGCGGCGCAGCTCTTCCTGGATCTCGCGCGTCCGCAGCGCCTCGGCCTCCCCGGGCACCACCGTATCGCTGCCGGTGTCATTGGCATTCGGCTCGGTGCGGGTGGGGCGGCCGAGCGGGTCGCGCCCGTCCCGCTGCCCCAGCCGCCGCTCCCCGCGCTGGCCGCCAGGGTCCATCCCCTGGCCGCGCCCGGCCTCGCCCTGGCCCTCGCCGCCTTCCTGCCCCTGCTGGCCCTGGCCGAACTGGCGCTCCATGGTCTGCGCCATCTGCTGGGCGCCTTCCTGCAGCTCGCGGATCGCCTGCTGCTGGTGCGGCGTGGCGTCGCCGCCCCCGCCCAGCGCCTCCTGCGCCTGCCGCATCGCCTGGTCGGCGCGGCCCAGGGCTTCCGGCACCTCGCCGGTCAGGTCGCCGAATTGCTGCATCAACTCGCCCAGGGCACGGCGCAGGGCGCGCTGCTGGCGGGCATCGCTCTGTGCCTCGGCGGCGCGCTGCTGCCCATCGGCGCTCTCGCTTCCCTGGGGCTGCTGGTCCTGGCCGCGCTGCTGCTGCCGGAAAGGCGAATTCCGTTGCTGCTGCTGCTGCCCGCCCTCAGCCTGCTCCCGCTGGTTGGAGCGGTCCAGCATTTCGCCTTCCCGCTGCACCATGTCCTGGATGGCGCTCATCTGCTGCTCGCCCCGCTGGCGCTGCTGCGCCCGCTGGCGGTCGGTGGGGCCATGGCCCTGCCGCGCCATCTGCCCATTCTGCAGGGCATCCAGCATCTGCTCCAGCTCCGCCAGCTCCTGCTGCAGGTCGTCGGTGCGGCCTTCCCGCGCCGCCTCCTGCATCTCCTGCGTGCGGCGGTCCAGCTCCCGCGGGTCCATCATCCGGGCCTGCGGGTCCTGCGGCATGGCCTCGCCATTCTCACGCTGCAGCTGCTCGGCCAGGGCTTCCAGATGCTGGCGGATGGCTTCCCGCAGCTCCTGCACCCGCTGCTCCAGTTCCGCACGGCGCTCGGCATCCGGGGGCATGCGCTCGGCCTCGGCCAGGGCCTCGCGCAGCGCCTGCCGGGCCTCGGCCAGGGCGCGGGCGGTGCGGTTGGCGCGGCCTTCCTCCAGAGCTATGGCGGTCTGCCACATCAGGCCCTGCACCTCGTCCACCGCCTCCGGCCGCCGGTCGCGCGTCAGGCGATGCCGGGCGCTCCGCAGGGCCAGGAAGGTGGTCACGTCATTCTCGAAGGCATCGGGGCGGCTGGAAAGCTCATCCAGCCCGCGCGCCGCGGGCCGCCGGGCCAGCGGGTCCAGGGACAGCGCCTTCCGCAACGCCGCCAGCCGCTGCGCCACCGGGTGGCTGAAGCGGCGTTCCGGCAGGTCCAGCCCGGCGAATTCCGACTGCCCCTCCTGCCCGGCGTTGTCACGCGCCAGCAGGCGCACCCGCACCGGCAGGCCGGCCCAGGGATGGGCGGAAAGATCGGGCTGGGCCACGCCTCGCGGCTGCCTCGCATCGCCGGGGATCGGCAGGCTCAGGACCAGCGGCGGCGCGTCCGGGCGTGCGGCCAGGGTGATCTCGGCGCGGGCGCTGGCCACGCCCCAGTCGTCCTCAGCCCGCCAGGGCAGGCGGATGGCCAGGCCCCGCGCGGCGGCTGCCGGCGGCTCCACGAAGGCGATGCGCGGGGGCAGGTCGATCTGGGTGGAGATGCTCCACTGCGCCAGCTCCTGGCCATCCCGCAGGATGACGATCCGTCTGGCACTCTCCAGCGGTGCCTCGGCGGCGAAGCTGGCGGCATCGAGCGCCCGGAACGGCGTGGCCTCCTCGCCCAGCCGCAGTTCCGGCACGCCGCCCCTGCCGCCGGAGAGCGAGACCTGCAGGCGGCTGCCGGCGGGCACCGTCAGGGCGCCGCCTTCCGGCGGCAGGAAGACCGGCGCGGCACCGGTATAGGCGGGTGGCGAGATCCACGCCTCCAGCCGCAGCGCCGGGACGGGCACGGGCGCGCCAAGGGCGGGCTGGAAGGCGCGGCGCAGACGCTCGGGCGTTTCCTCCCCGGCCACCACTACGGCGGCGGCCAGCGCCACCAGCAGGCCCAGACGCAGGCCGCGCCGATCCCGCGCCGCAAGGCCGGGGCGTGGCGCACCCACCCGCAGGCGGGAAAGGGCCGCCACCGCGCGGGCCTGATGCACCTGCCACAGCGCGAGGGCCACCGGGTCCTGGGTGGCGGGGCGGTCTGTCAGGGTCGAGAGCGGACGATGCGGCAGGCCGGATTCCCGCTCCAGCCGGCGGTCGGCGGTGGGAAGCTGCGGCAGGGCGAAGCCCCGTATGGCCTTCCAGGCCGTCCAGCCCAGGGCAGCGATGAAGAGGGCCAGCAGCACCAGATGCAGCCAGCCCGGCAAAACCAGGAAGACACCGGAAAGCGCGAGTACCGCAAAGAGCCCGGCCACCCCCAGCACGGGCCAGAGGCGGGGCCAGAGCTCCTCCCAGGCCAGCGCGAGCCACGCGAGCCGCCGCCCGCGCGAGAGACGGCGGGAGAGCGGGTCGCGCGGTGCCTGCATCAGTCGAGCCACTCCGGGATGCGCTGATGAGCCAGCAGTTCCTCATGGGTCTGGCGGCGGCGCACCAGGGCGGCGCGGGCACCGTCCACCAGGACCTCGGCCGCCAGGGGGCGGGCGTTGTAGGTGCTGCTCATGACAGCACCATAGGCACCGGCATCCAGGATTGCGACCAGATCCTTGGGCGCCATGGCCGGCATCAGCCGCGCTTTCGCGAATGTGTCCCCGCTCTCGCAGACCGGGCCGACGATATCGGCCGGCGAGAGCGGCGCCTTCTGCGCCAGCGGGGAGACGGGCATGATGCCGTGCCAGGCGTCATACATCGCCGGGCGGGCCAGGTCGTTCATGGCGGCGTCCAGCACCAGGAAGCGCCGGGCCGTGCCCTGTTTCTGCAACACCACCGAGGCCAGCAGCACGCCGGCGGGGCCGACCAGCCAGCGGCCGGGCTCCAGCATCACCGGCAGGCCAAGCGCGCCGAGGGTCGAGCTGATGGCGCCGGCCAGGGCCTCCGGCGTCGGCGCCGGCTCGTCACGATAGGGGATGCCGAGGCCGCCGCCACAATCCACCCGCTCCACCGGCAGGCCCTGGGCGCGCAGCGCATGGATCATCTCGGCCAGCCGGGCATAGGCGGCGCGATAGGCGGACATGCCGTCGGTGATCTGGCTGCCGATATGCGTGGCGATGCCGATCGGGCGGATACCCGGCAGCGCGGCCATGCGCGCATAGAGCGCGGGCGCGTCCTCGAAGGCGATGCCGAACTTGTTCTCGGCCTTGCCGGTGGTGATCTTGGCGTGGGTACGGGCATCCACATCCGGGTTCACGCGCAGGGAGACCGGGGCCTCGATACCCATGCCGGCGGCGATCCCGGAGATCATGGCGATCTCCTCGGCGCTCTCGGCGTTCAACTGGTAGATGCCGGCTTCCAGAGCGAAGCGGATCTCGGCCGGGGCCTTGCCCACGCCGGAGAAGACCGTGGCCCCTGCGGGAATGCCGGCGACCATGGTGGCGCGCAGCTCGCCCGCGCTGACGATATCGGCGCCCGCGCCCTCGGCCCGCAGCACCCGCAGCACGGCCTGGTTGTCATTGGCCTTGGCGGCGTAGTGGATGCCGGCATTCAGCCCCGCCGCCTCCAGCGCCGCCTTCAGCGCGCGGTAGCGGCGGCGCAGCGTATTGGCGGAATAGACCCAGGTGGGGGTGCCATGCTCGGCGGCGATGCGCGCGAGCGGCACCTCCTCCATCATCAGCCCGTCATAGGCATGGAGGGAAAGGGCCGTGCGCTGGGCGAGCAGATCGGCGAAGGTCGGGTCGGCGCTGGTGGGCGCCAGGGAAAGGGCGGTGGCCATGGCGCTTATTAAGGCGCTGCATGGGCGGGATGGAAGCTTCACGCCCGCAAGCCAGCGGTGTGGGCAGCGGAATCAGGGAAAAGCCCCTAATCTCGGGCATGGCCGAAGCTCCACTGATCCTGACACTCCAGTTCGACGTCGCCAGCTTCACGCGGCTGGACGCGCTCCGGCGAGCGCATATCCCGCCGGAGCGGAACCACCTGCCCGCTCATCTGACGCTGTTCCACGCCCTCCCGGGGGCCATGCTGGCGGAAATCGGCGCCAATCTGGCGACGGTCGCGGCGGGCGCGCCGCCACTGCCGCTGCGGTTCGCCGGGCTACGCAGCCTGGGGCGCGGTGTCGCCTTCAGCGTGGAAAGCCCAGCGCTGGCGGGGCTGCGCGGGCTGCTGGCCTCGGCCTGGCACGACATGCTGGGACCGCAGGACCGCCAGGGCTTCCGCCCGCATGTCACGGTGCAGAACAAGGTGGAGCCCGCTGCCGCCCGCGCCCTGCTGGCGGAGCTGGAAGCCGGCTTCACCCCCTGGGATGGCCAGGGGGTGGCGCTGCTGCTCTGGCATTACCGCGGCGGGCCCTGGGAGCCCGCCGGCAGCTTTCCCCTCAGCGGCTCGGATAGACCCGGGGATAGGTGATCTCTTCCGGCGGCCCCGGCGGATGCACAGGGCCCGGCCGGCCGCAGGCGGCCAGCAGGGCGGCAGCCGCCAGCAGCACCAGGATGCCGCGTGAAGTCTTCCTCATGCCAGACGCTCCCGCCATTCGGCCGCCATGCGGCGCACATTGACCGGCGCCGTGCCGCCATAGGAGGTGCGGGAGGCCACAGAGGCCTCGACCGTCAGCACCTGGAAGACGCCGCTGTGGATGCGCGGCTCCTCCAGCTGCATCTCCTCCAGCGTCAATTCCGCCAGGTCCACCCCACGCGCCTCCGCCTTGGCAACGAGGCGGCCCGTGACGTGATGGGCGTCGCGGAAGGGCATCCGCAGCTCCCGCACCAGCCAGTCCGCGAGGTCGGTGGCGGTGGAGAAGCCGGCGCCCGCCGCTTCCCGCAGCCGGGCCACGTCGGGCTTCATGTCCCGCACCATGCCGGCGGTCGCGGCCAGGGCCAGGGCCATGGTCTCGGCGGCGTCGAAGATGCCTTCCTTGTCCTCCTGCATGTCCTTGCCATAGGTCAGGGGCAGGCCCTTCATCACCGTCAGCAGGCCGACCAGCGCGCCGGCCACGCGGCCGGTCTTGGCCCGCACCAGCTCCGCCGCGTCCGGGTTGCGCTTCTGCGGCATGATGGAGCTGCCGGTCGTATAGGCGTCGGACAGCTTCACGAAGCCGAAATAGGGGTTGGTCCAGAGCACGATCTCTTCCGCGAAGCGGGAGAGATGGGTGGCGCAGATGGCCAGGGCCGCCAGGAACTCCATGGCGAAGTCACGGCTGGCGACCGCGTCCAGGCTGTTGCGCATCGGCCCGTCGAAGCCCAGCGCGGCGGCCGTCATATGCCGGTCGATGGGGAAGCCGGAGCCGCAGAGCGCGGCGGCGCCGAGCGGCGACTGGTTCATGCGCGCCCGGCAGTCGCCGAGGCGGGAGCGGTCGCGGCCCAGCATCTCCACATAGGCCAGCAGGTGGTGGCCCAGCGTGGTGGGCTGCGCCGGCTGCAGGTGGGTGAAGCCGGGCATCACCGTGGCGGCGTGCTCATCCGCCCGCTCCACCAGCGCCTGCATCAGGTCGGCGATCTGGCCGTCCAGCCCGTCGATCGCGTCCCGCACCCAGAGGCGCACATCCAGCGCCACCTGGTCGTTCCGGCTGCGCGCCGTGTGCAGGCGCTTGCCGGCCTCGCCGATCCGCTCGGTCAGGCGCGCCTCGATATTCATGTGGATATCCTCCAGCGCCTCGCTGAAGGGGAAGGTGCCGTTCTCGATCTCCTGGCCGATCGCGTTCAGGCCTTCCTTGATCGCGGCCTCGTCATCGGCGGAAATGATGCCCACATGGCGCAGCATGGCTGCGTGAGCCAGGCTGCCGCGGATATCCTGCCGCCACATTTTGCGGTCGAAGCCGATGGAGGCATTGATCGCCTCCATGATGGCCGAGGGTCCGCCGCTATAACGGCCGCCCCACTGCTGGTTGCCCTGGCTGCGCTGCTGAGTGGACAAGGAAGGATATGCCTCGTGTTGCCGATCGGACGCCGCCCGCTTCTTTCGTCGCTGGCTGCTGGGGCGACCCTAACCACGCTGGTTCCAGCACGGCAAGGGATGGCTGCTGCCAGAACGCTGGAACCGGTCGAGCCTAAGCCGCTGCCGCCACTGCGTTTCACCGATGCGGAGGGCAAGCCCTACGACCTCGGCGCCTTCCCCGGGCAGATGCTGCTGATCAATCTCTGGGCCACCTGGTGCCCGCCCTGCGTGAAGGAAATGCCATCCCTGGAGCGGGCGCAGGACGCCCTGAAGGACGAGGGCTGGACGGTGCTCCCCCTCTCCTCCGACCGTGGCGGCCGGGAGAAGGTAGAGCCTTTCTACAAGCGCATCGGGCTGAAGAGCCTGGGCATCTGGCTTGACCCGCAGAACACGGTCGCGCGGGCCCTGGGCGCGCGGGGGCTGCCGACGACCATCGTGGTGGACCGCCAGCAGCGGGAAGTGGCGCGGCTGGAAGGCGAGGCCGAATGGGATTCGTCTTCCATGCTGGAAGCCCTGCGCAAGCTGGGCGGCTGAATTCAGCCGTCCTGGCGTGTCTGCGTGCCGGCGGCGCGTCTGACGGCAGGATGGCGACGCAACATATCGGCCCGCTTCATGAGCAGCCCCTCTGGCCCGCCCCCGCCCTGGCTGCGGGAGCGGGCCATATCCTCCTGCCGGGCGATCTCCCGGTTCAACCGCTTCAGCGCGGAAGCGAAGATCTCCTTCTTGCGGGTCACGCCGTTCTCGCCCACCGGATCCAGGCCGCGCGGCTCCGCCTTGCCGCGCAGCGCGCGCCGCCGGTCACGCGCCATGTCCCGCGCCTTGTCATGGAACTGACGGAGCGACTTCGCCAGCGCGATCAGCTCCGGCCGCTCCATGCTGCAGATGGCGGGGTAATAGGACCGGGACACCACCTCGAACTCATCGGCCGTCAGGATACGGCGCTGGACGACAATGGGTTCGCTCATGGTGTGCTCCTTTACTGTTGCGGCGGTCGCTGGCCCGGCCTCGCGCCGGCACCTGCCCGCAGGACAGAACATGACAAACTCTCCATGTTCCGTCCGGTTTCGGGCTCACTCCTCTCGACGCCATTCCTGTCTTGGCCAAGACTGTCCGCCACGCTGACGAGGATCACATGGCATGACCGCACTCTGGCGCCTGACTGCAACGGAAACCGTGGCCCGCATCGCCGCCCGCGACATTTCAGCGCGCGAGGCGACGCAGGCGGCGCTGGACCGGCTGGCGGCGGTGAACCCGGCCATCAATGCCGTGGTGCAGGAGATGCCGGAACAGGCCCTGGCCGCCGCCGACGCGGTGGACGCCGCCATCGCGCGTGGAGAGGCGCCGGGGCCGCTGGCCGGGGTGCCCGTCACCGTCAAGGTGAATGTGGACCAGAAGGGCTTCGCCACCACCAACGGGCTGCGGATCCAGAAGGACCTGGTGGCCACCGAGGATAACCCGGTGGTCGCCAACCTGAAGCGGGCGGGCGCCGTCATCATCGGCCGCACCAATACCCCCGCCTTCTCGTTGCGCTGGTTCACCCGCAACAGCCTGCACGGCCATACCCGGAACCCGCGCGACCCCGCGCTGACCCCTGGCGGCTCCTCGGGCGGCGCGGCGGCGGCGGTGGCCGCGGGCATCGGCGCCATCGGGCATGGCACGGATATCGGCGGCTCCATCCGCTATCCCGCCTATGCCTGCGGCATCCATGGGCTGCGTCCGACACTGGGCCGCGTCCCCGCCTGGAATCCCTCGGGGCCGGAGCGCGCGGTGGGCGCGCAGCTGATGGCGGTCTCGGGTCCCATGGCCCGCAGCATCGCCGACCTGCGCCTGGGACTGCAGGCCATGGCGGCGGAGGATCTGCGCGACCCCTGGTGGGTGCCGGCCCCACTCTCCGGCAGCCCCTATCCCAGGCGCGCCGCCCTCTGCCTGCGCCCGGAAGGGATGGATACGAAGCCGGAAGTGGAGCAGGCCCTGCGCGATGCCGCGCTGCGCCTGCAGAACGCGGGCTGGAGCATCGTCGAGACCGCCTGCCCGCCCCTGCGCGAGCCCGCCGCCCTGCAGGCCATGCTCTGGCTGGCCGAAAGCCGGCGCGGGCTGAACGCGGCGCTGGAGAGGGAGGGAGACCCGGACGCCAGATTCGTCTTCGCACAGATGGAGGCGCTCTGCCCTCAGCCCGACCTGAATACCTTCCAGGACGCCCTGCAGGCCCGCGCCGCCTTCACCCGGCAATGGCAGCTTTTCCTGAAGAACTACCCGGTGCTGCTGGTGCCGGTCTCGGCCGAGCTGCCTTTTCCTGACCTGCTGGATGTGCAGTCGCCCGAAGCCTTCCGCCGGGTGATGGCGGCGCAGCTGGTGCAGGTCGGCCTGCCGCTGATGGGCCTGCCGGGCCTGACCGTCGCCACCGGCGCGGTCGATGGCGTGCCGGTGGGCGTGCAGCTGATCGGCGGCCGCTACCGGGAGGATGTGCTGCTGGACGCTGGCGCGGTGATCGAGGCCGGCTATGCGCCGGTCGGCATTGCCGACCCCGTCGCCGGCTAGGGGGAGGCCGTCAGCCGCGCGCCGCCACCATGCGGGCGCGCGATGCCTACCGAGGGCAACTGCGTGTCGGGCTTCTCGCCCGGGCCGGGCAGGAAGATGCGGGTTAGCGGCGCCAGATAGGTGTTCCAGCCCTGCCGGCAGCTTTCGCCGCAACGGGCAATCCAGCCGGGGATCACGGCGGTGGACAGCAGGCGGCGGCGCGCCGTCTCATCCTCCGGCGTCACCGCGTTCCAGGCCATCGTGCCGGGCGTGCCGGACTGGCAGCCGGGGCGCCCGGCATTGCAGAGGAAGCCGTCCTCTGTGTCCTGCCCGGCGGCCGCCCAGACGTTCAACTCCAGCCGGCCCAGCCCCCGCCGCAGGGTCAGTTGCAGATCCTGCGGCAACTCATCCCAGGCTTGCCGGTTGGCGGCAAAGATCGACAGGCCCCATGAGAGGGCCATGGGATGCACCTGCCGCGCCACCCGGTGCAACCCGATCTGATTGCCGCTGAGCGAGCCGGTGATGACGCAGTCGACCCGCCCTGTCTGCAGCTCCTCCGCCTGGGAGGCAAAGGTGGTCACGACGGGATGTCCACCCAGCGCCTCGATGACATCGGCCTGGCTGTAATTGGAAACGCGCACCCGCCGGCGCCGGACGGATTCCAGATTCGGCAACGGATCGGTGCAGAACAGCACCTGGGCGGGATAGGCGTAGACCGCCAGCATCTCCACCCCGTATTCCCGCTTCAGCAGCGCGGTCAGATAAGGCCGGTAGGCCTGCACCACCCGCCGCAGCATGCTGATATCCGGGGCCAGCAGGGCCAGGTTCGGCGCCGCCAGCTCGGGGTCGGTATTGGCTGCCAGGCTCAGCAGCACCGTGCCGAACGACACGACGCCAAGCCGCAGCAGATGGAGCATGTCCTGACCGCGGATGCCGCTGCTGTCGAAAGGCACGATATCCGCTTGCAGCCGGCCTTCGCTGATGCGGGGCAGTTCCTCCCGCCAGAAGCTGCGCTCGTAATCCTGGTAGAGCCTGACATCTGCCAATCCGCCGACCACCTGCAGGCGCGTCGGCGCGGGGCTTCCTTCAGCCTGGGCCTGGGCCTGGGCCTGGGCCTGGGCCGCCGTGGTCATCAGCAGCAGCGCCATGGCAAGCCATGCAACACGATAGTGCCTGCCGGGCCGCGGCGGGGGGAGAACGGCTTTCACCCGGGACAGCATAAGCGAGACCGGCCGCCACGGAAACGGTTTCATGACAGAGGCGATGGCCGGGCGTCGGTTATCAGTCGAGCGGCCGGCTCTGCGCCTGAGCGGCCAAGGCACGGGCCATCTGGCTCAGTGCTTCCTGATGCTTCTCATTATCAATGAGCACGAAATTCCGTGCGAGCTCCAGGCACATGCGCTGCCTGTGGCCCAGGGGCTGCGGCTGCCCGTCCTGCTCCAACCCTTCGAAGAACCAGGCGACGGGAACGCCGAGGACGATGCCGATCTCGAAAAGCCGGCCAGCCGAGATACGGTTCAGGCCCCTCTCATATTTATGGGCCTGCTGGTAGGTGACGCCGATCATCGTGGCCAGTTGCTGCTGCGACAGGCCCAGCATGAGGCGCCTTTCCCGGATGCGCGCGCCGACATGACGGTCCGCGTTGCGCGCGCGTGCCGTAGGCTTCTCCTGCTCCTCAGCGGCCGTGGATGGGGATGGGGCCATATCGTCGCCCAAGCTCCGATTGCATTCGATGTTCTGCATGCACGTTAAATAGGCCATCGCGCCGCGGCGTGTGCTGGCTCGCTGCGGCGTGGGCGTGAACAATGCGTGAGACCGACTGATCAGAAAGTCAGTTACGCCACTGTAAGTGACTTTCTCAGCCTTGCCTCTTCATCATTTCGCGACGTAGCTGCGCCAGCTGGGTCTGAGCCGCCGCCAGTTCGGCCCGGAGATGCTCTACCTCATCCTCATCCGGCCTGCCAGCGCCTGGGGTGCCTTCCTTACGTGGCGGGAAAGGGCTGAACAGGCTCATCGCGCGTTCCATCATCGCCATGTTCTGCTTGCCCACTTCCTCGAAGCCGCTGAAGGGCGCCTGGAAGGGGTTGAAGCCGCCCATCGCCTGTTCGACGGATTGGCGCATCTGCTCCTGCTGCCGGGCGAAGCTGCCCATGGCGAATTCCAGGTAACGCGGCACCAGCGACTGCACGCTGTCGCCGTAAAGCCCGATCAACTGCCGCAGGAAAGGGATTGGCAGCAGGTTCTGCCCCTTGGCCTCTTCTTCCACGATGATCTGCGTCAGCACGCCGCGGGTGATGTCGTCACCGGTCTTGGCGTCATAGACAGCGAAGTCACGCCCGGCCCTGACCATGCCTGCCAGATCCTCCAATGTGACGTAGGAGGAGGCTTCGGTGTTATAGAGACGCCGGTTGGCGTATTTCTTAATGACGACCGGGGGTTGCGCCTGATCACTGCCATCGCGCTGCTTCACCTGTTCCACCATCGGCTTCCCCACCCTTCGTTCGGCGCCTTCTTGCGCTGCGGTAGGCTAGCACGCTGCAAGATGGGGTGCGAACAAACAGTGGAAGGGCAGGCAGGGTTCCCCGACCGGCTGGACAAGCCGCGCGGCACGGTCGAGAAGGACGCGCATGGAAGGCCCGAAGCACGGTCCGGGCGGAGAGCCCGGGGAATTGGAAAGGCTGGCAGAGGATTGGATCACGCTGTGGCAGAGCGAGGTCGCGGCGCTTGCGGCGGACCGGGAAATGGCGGAGGCCTGGGCGGGCTGGGCCTCGGCCACCGCCGCCTGGCTGCGTTCGGCGATGACGGCCACGCGTCCCTCCGCCATGTCCGCCTGGCCCGTCCCGCCCTGGATGGCTGGCGGATGGCCCGGCGCGGGGATCCCGCAGGGATTGTTCCGCGCCACGGATGCCTCGCCCTGGCCCGCCGGCGTGCCGGGCGGCGCGCATGACGGGGCCAATGCTGCGGCGGGGCCCGCGCCCCCTGCCCCTGCATCTGAGCCTCGCCATGACGCGCGCGATGGCGGCGCTGACGACACTGCCGCCCTCCGGCGCCAGGTCGAGCAACTGGAACAACGGCTGGCCGATCTCGAAAGCAGGACAGGCGGAAGCCAGCCGGATCGGCGCCGCCCTCGCCGCCGGGCACCATCCGCCTGAGGCTTTCCACGCCGCCGTGCGGCAGCGACTGGCGCGGGAGGATGCCGCCTTCATCGCCGGCATCGCCGCCTATCGCCGCCACCCCTGGCTTCGGCAGATGCCGGAGGCGGCGGTGGTCTGGCAGGAAGGTGGCTCCCGCCTGCTGGATTACGGCGGGGACGGCGTCCCGGTGCTGGTGGTCCCTTCCCTCGTCAACCGCGCCCATGTGCTGGACCTCGCCCCCGGCCATTCGATGCTGCGGCACCTCGCGGAACACGGGACGCGCGTGCTGTTGCTGGACTGGGGATGGCCTGGAGAGGTGGAGCGCGGCTTCGGCCTGACGGATTATATCGCCGGGCGCCTCGAACGCGCGCTGGCCTCGCCCGCCGCCACGGCACTGGGGTCGGTGGCGCTGGTCGGCTATTGCATGGGCGGGCTGCTGGCGCTGGCCTCGGCGCTGCGGCGGCCGGACCGGGTGCGGGGGCTGGCGCTGCTGGCCACGCCCTGGGACTTCTCGGCCGGCGGCGAAGAGGCGGCCGGGCGTGCCCTTGGGCTGGCGAAGCTGCTGCCGGGGCTTCAGCCGCTCATGGAGAGTACCGGCACCTTGCCGGTCGATGTCGTCCAGTGGCTGTTCGCCAGCCTCGATCCCTGGTCCATCGCCCGTAAGTTCCGCGCCTTCGCCCGGCTGGACCCGCAGAGCCCGCGCGCCATCCTATTCGTGGCGCTGGAGGATTGGTTGAACGATGGCGTCCCTCTGGCCGCGCCGGTGGCGCGGGAATGCCTGGGCGGCTGGTACGGCCGCAACGAGCCCGGCCTCGGCCAGTGGCGCGTGGCCGGTGCGGTGGTGGAGCCAGCGGCGCTGGATCTGCCTGCCTTCGCGGCCATTCCACAATCGGATCGCATCGTGCCGCCGGCCTCCGCCCTGGCCCTGGCGGAGCGTCTGCCGCGCGCCCAGATCCACATGACCCCGGCCGGGCATATCGGCATGGCGGCCGGCGGGCGCGCCGAGGCGGCGCTCTGGGCGCCACTGCTGCGCTGGCTGATGGACTTGTAGCCCCACCTGCCGCGGCGCACACTGCCGGGCAGCACGGTCCTGAGGGAGAATGGAATAATGACCGAGATCGTCATCGCGTCGGCGGCTCGCACACCCGTCGGCGCCTTCAATGGCGTCTTCGCCAGCCTGCCCGCGCATGCGCTGGGCGCCGTCGCCATCCAGGCGGCACTGAGCCGCGCCGGCATCGAGGCCGGGCAGGTCGACGAGGTCATCCTTGGCCAGATCCTGACCGCGGGCGCGGGCCAGAATCCAGCGCGGCAGGCCGCGATCGCCGCCGGCATCCCGGTGGAGCGCACCGCCTTCGGGATCAACCAGCTCTGCGGCTCCGGCCTGCGGGCGGTGGCCCTGGCGGCGCAGCAGATCGCGACCGGGGATGCCAGCATCGTCGTCGCCGGCGGCCAGGAGAGCATGACCCAGGCCCCGCACGTCGCCAATCTGCGCGCGGGACAGAAGATGGGCGACCTGGCCTTCATCGACACCATGATCCGCGATGGGCTCTGGGATGCCTTCAACGGCTATCACATGGGCAATACCGCCGAGAATGTGGCGGAGAAGTTCCAGATCACCCGCGATGACCAGGACGAGTTCGCCTACAACTCCCAGCGCAAGGCGGGTGAGGCGATGTCCGCCGGCCGCTTCGCCGATGAGATCGCGCCCGTGACGGTGAAGACCCGCAAGGGTGAGAACGTCGTCGGCACCGACGAATATCCGAAGCCCGAAACCTCCCGCGAAATCCTGGCCAAGCTGCGCCCGGCCTTCGACAAGAGCGGCACGGTGACGGCGGGCAATGCCAGCGGCATCAATGATGGTGCCGCCGCCATGGTGGTGATGAGCGCGGCAGAGGCCGCCCGGCGCGGCGTTATGCCCCTGGCGCGCATCGTCAGCTGGGCGACGGCGGGCGTGGACCCTTCGGTGATGGGCACCGGCCCGATCCCGGCCAGCCGCAAGGCACTGCAGAAGGCGGGCTGGAGCATCGGTGATCTCGACCTGATCGAAGCCAACGAGGCCTTCGCCGCGCAGGCCTGCGCCGTGAACAAGGAAATGGGCTGGGATACCTCCCGCGTGAACGTCAACGGCGGCGCCATCGCCCTGGGTCACCCGATCGGCGCCTCCGGCGCGCGGGTGCTGACCACCCTGCTTTATGAGATGCAGCGTCGCGATGCCCGTAAGGGCCTGGCGACGCTCTGCATCGGCGGCGGCATGGGCGTGGCGCTCTGCGTCGAGCGCTGAACCCTTTCGGTTCTGGCACAAGGCCGGGCAGCGCAAGCTGCCCGGCCTTTTTCGTCCCCGCCCTGTGTGTCGGGAGGGGCCTATTTCCAGCGTAGCGAGGTCAGGCAATCGCCGTTAATCTCATTTTAGGTAAATTTCTCATAAATTATTCTGATGCTGGTGAAGCGGCACCGTCACAACCTTAAGGCGACTGCCCTTCAAGCCCGCCGACGCCGAAGATCAGCCGTTATGGCATCGGTTAATCCACTGAATTTTAAGAAAATATTTTCGGTAAATTCTTCAGTCGGGATTCATCTCTTTCTTGATACGTCTCAAAGATGAAAAACCTCTTTTTCACTCGCGTATAAGTGGTATCAATTCAATCACAGATTGAGGGCAGGACGGAAATGAGGATACTTCTGGTTGAAGATGACCTGACCACCGCCCGGGGAGTCTCCATGATGCTAAAGGCGGCCTCCATGATGGTCGATGTCGCCAGCACCGGAGAGGACGCGCTGGAACTGGCCGCCCTCTACGACTACGACATCGTCATCCTGGATCTGATGCTGCCGGATATGGAGGGCTATGAGGTGGTCCGCCGGCTGCGTGGCAACCGAGTGGAGACACCGGTGCTCATTCTCTCCGGCCTCTCCCGCCCGCAGGCGAAGGTCAAGGGCTTCGGCATGGGCGCCGACGACTTCATCACGAAGCCCTTCGATCAGCAGGAGTTGCTGGCGCGTATCCAGGCCATTGTCCGCCGCGCCAAGGGCTACAGCCAGCCGACCCTGTCCGTCGGACCGCTGACACTCAATCTCGGTTCACGCGAAGTCCGGGTGGGGGGGCGCGATGTGCATCTGACCGGCAAGGAATACGCGATCCTGGAATTGCTGACCCTGCGCAAGGGCCTGGTGCTGACCAAGGAAGTGTTCCTGAACCACCTCTACGGCGGCATCGATGAGCCGGAGGCGAAGATCATCGACGTCTTCATCTGCAAACTTCGCAAGAAGCTGGCGCTGGCCGGCGCGGGCGAGTTGATCGGTACCGTCTGGGGCCGGGGATATGTGTTGCGCGACCCCAGCACCCTCGCCAATCGCTTCGTCCTGCCTGAAGTGCCGGCTCCTCCGGCCCTGGTTAGCCCCGGCAGTCTGCACGCCGTAGCCTGACGGCTCTTTCATGACTGCCTGATGCGCGTTGTCCCTGACGGGCCAACGCGCATCGCGCCGCGATTCCTGCATTCCCGCTTCCCCTCCCTGCATCATCGCGGCGCGGTGGGATCAGCCCGCCGCCCGGAGGGCTGCCGCCAACGGCAGGGCGTAGGCTCCACGCTCGCCGGCCACTGCCGTCAGCCTGTCGGTCAGGCCAAGCACCGTCTCCGCCCCGCCCAGATAGAGCACGCCATCCGGCGCCAGTTGGGCCGCCAGGGCATTCAGCACCCGCCCCTTGGTCTGCGGGTCGAAATAGATCAGCACATTGCGGCAGAAGATGACGTCAAACCGGCCCACTGCGCGATGATCGGCCAACAGGTTCCGTTCCTCGAAGCGCACCATTTCCCGCAGCGCCGGCTGTACGCGCCACCGGCCCGCCTCCTGCCGGAAGTACTTCACCAGCATCTGCACGGGCAGGCCGCGCTGCACCTCGAACTGCGTGAAGACCCCTTCCCGCGCCCGCTCCACCACCTCGCGCGAAAGGTCCGTGCCCAGGATCTCGGCGCCACGGATGCCAAGTTCCTGCAGGATCATGGCGACGGAATAGGCTTCCTGCCCCGTGGAACAGGCCGCGGACCAGATACGCAGCCGGTGCCCGGCCGGCCGCGCCGCCATCAACCCCGGCAGCAGGCGCCTCAAGTGGTCGAAGGGCTTGCCGTCGCGGAAGAAGCTGCTCTCATTCGTCGTCAACGCTTCCGTCACGGCACGCGCAAGCTTCTCGGCACGCGGGTCACGCAGCCGCAGCGCCAGGATATCCAGGCTGGAGATGGCCTCCTGCTTCAGCAGCGGCGCCAGCCGGGTCTCCAGCATGTATTCCTTGTCCGGCGTCAACACGATGCCCGACCGCGCCTTGACCAGCGTGGCAATGGCGGTGAAGCCCTCGGCGTTCATATCGTCCCCCCAAGCGGGTCGAATTGTCCTGTCACACGCTCGGCCAGTTGCTCAGGCGGCAGCAGGGCCTGCGCCAGCCCGGCCCGCGCCACCGCGCCCGGCATCCCCCAGACGACGCTGGAAGCCTCGTCCTGCGCCAGCACCGTACCACCTGCCGCCGCCACCGCCTTGCAGCCGAGCATCCCGTCCGAGCCCATCCCGGTCAGAATCACCGCCGTCACGCGCCCCTCGCAGGCCGCCACCAGGCTCCGCAGCGTCGGGTCCACCGCCGGGCGGCAGAAATTCTCCGGCGGGCCGGAATCCAGCTTCGCCACCAGGCTTCCGCCCACGTTCTCCACCAGCAAGTGCCGGTCGCCCGGCGCCAGATAGATGCGGCCGGGTTGCAGTACCTCACCCTCCCGCGCCTCGGCGGCGGCGGGGCCGCCCAGCCGCGCGAGATGGTCGGCCAGCATGGTGGTGAAGCCTGCGGGCATGTGCTGCACCACAACCAGCGGCACCGGCAGCGGCACTCTCAGCGCACGGACAAAGCCCGCCAGCGCCTGCGGCCCGCCGGTGGAGCAGCCAATCAACACAGCCTTGGGGCGCAGCTTGATACCCGCCCGTCGCAACATCGGTGGCGCGGGGCGGGCCGCCACCGGCCGCCCCTGCATCCGCGCCCAGCCTTTGACCTTGGCCAGCAGCTCCGCCTGGAAGGCAGGATCGCGCAGCCCGCCGCCGGCGGCCGATGGCTTCGGTATGTAGTCGACGGCGCCCGCGCGCATCGCCGCCATGGCGGCTTCCGCGCCTCGCTGGGTCAGGGCGCTGGCGACGATGACCGCGGGCCTCGGCTGCGTCTTGAGCAACAGGGGCAGCACCGTCATGCCATCCATCACCGGCATTTCCAGGTCCAGCAAGACCACCTCTGGCCGCTGCTCCGGCGGTAGCGCGGCCAGCATGTCCAGCATCTGCCGCCCATCGCCGGCGCGGCCGACCACCTGCAACCGTGCATCAGCCTCCAGCACACGGGCCATGGCACTGCGCGCCGTCGGGCTATCGTCGCAGAGCATGACCCGCACCACCCGAGCTTCACCGGATTGCGGCCGCGGGATGGTCATGCCTCGAAGTCTTCAGGTACCAGTCCCAGTTGCGCCAGCTTGCCGGTCAGGATGGCATCGTCGAAGGGCTTCATGATGTATTCCTGCGCCCCGGCCGAGAGCGCGGTGACAATGCGGTCGAACTCGCTCTCCGTCGTGCAGAGCATGATCAGCGGTTCCTCGGCACCGAACTCGGCCCGCGCCGCCTTCAGGAATTCCAGCCCGTCCATCACCGGCATGTTCCAGTCCAGCAGCACCAGCCGGGGCAGCGCCTCCCGGCAGGCGGCCATGGCCTGGGCACCATCGGCGGCCTCCCGCACTGCGAAGCCATGGCGTTCCAGGATGCGGCGCGCGGCGTGGCGCACCACGCGGCTGTCATCCACCACCAGGCAATCCATCGAGGTTTCCATCGTCCCCTCCTTCAGCCGATGGCCAGGATGCGGTCGACATCCAGCATGATCAGCAGCCGGTCACCCTGCCGGTGCACCCCGCGCGAGACGTCGCGCCAGATCGCGTCCAGCGTCGGTGGATTGCCGGCCAGCCCTTCCGCAGGCAGCGGCACCACCTCCCCCACCGCATCGGACAGCAGGCTGTAGAGTTCGCCCCCCTGCTCCACCACCACACTCATGGGCGGCGGGCCGCCGGCGGCCCGGTCCGGCAGGCACAGCCGGCGGCGCAGGTCGATGGCGGTGACGATGCGGCCACGCAGGTTCAGGCTGCCCGCGACCTCTCGCGGGGCCAGCGGGACACGGGTGATGGCCTGGGAGGCCAGGATGTCCCGCACTGCCAGAACGGGCACGCCGCAGAGTTGGCCCCCGACCGTCAGGGTCAGCACCATCTCGGCCGCCGCATCCACCACCGGCGGCGCGCCGGGCAGGATTCCCGGCAGGCTTGCATTAGGCAGGCCTCCGGACGCACGCGCTTCGGTCTGCATCGCTCTCGCTCCTCAGGGGAAGGCAGGCATGGAAAGACTGTCCCGCAACAGGTTCAGCAGCGCCTCCCGATCCGATTTTCCAACATCGCCGGTGAATCCGGCGTTACGGCAGCGGGCGGAATGGCCCGGCGCGGCATGCGCGCTCATGGCGATCATCGGCAGGCGCTGCCAGGGTCCGGCCTCCCGCACCGCGCGGGCGAGACCCAGCCCGTCCAGTTCCGGCATCTCGATATCGGAGATGATGACGTCGAACATCGCGCCCTGTTCCCGCAGGCGCAGCGCCTGGGCGCCATTGTCCACCGTCGTCACCTCATATCCGGCGGCGCTGAGGCCGGGCACCAGCAGGTGGCGGAAGAAGGCGCTGTCCTCGACCAGCAGCACGCGCTTGCCTGCCTGCTCGCCCTGCGGCTGTGGCTTGAACCAGTCGTCGCCAGCCTGGCGCAGCCACCAGGCGCAATCCATCACATCCGTTACCTTGCCGCAGATCACCGCGCTGCCCAGGAAGCCCGGCCGATCGTGGCTGCCTTCGATGTTCAGATGTTCCTCGACCACGTCCAGGATGGCATCGACCATCAGGCCCATGGCGCGCAGCTGGTCGCTGAAGACCAGCACCGCCTGGCGGCGGCCCGGCTCCGGCGGCGTCCAGTGACCGGACATCGGCACCAGCGGCATCAGCTTACCACGATACTGCACCAGTGGCTGGCTGCCCGAGAGTTCGATGCTCTCCGCAGGCAGATCCTCAAGCCGCGCCACAAGGCCCAGCGGTACCGCCTTCGGCGTCTCGTCCCCTGCGCGGAAGAGCAGCAGCGCCGTGCGCTCGGAGAACCGGGCACCACCCGGCCCGGCGGCGCGTGGCGCATCCTCCGCCGGGCCGTCGGCACCCACGCCGGTCGCGCGGGCGATGCCGTTGGGGTCCAGGATCATGATGACGCTGCCATCGCCCAGGATGGTATTGCCGCTGAACATCGTCACATGGCGCAGGATCGGCGCCACCGGCTTCACGACGATCTCCTCGGTATCGAAGACCTTGTCGACGATGATGCCGAAGACATTGGGCCCGACCTGCGTCACCACGACAAAGCCGGCATCCTCCTCCCGCACCGCTTCGGCATCTTCCAGCTTCAGCAGCCTCGACAGCGAGACGAGCGGCAGCAGCCGGTCGCGCAGGCGCATCACCGGTGTCTGGTCGATCCGCTCGATGGTGCTGCCACCACCGCCCGCGCCCACCAGTTCCACCACGCCGATCTGCGGGATGGCGAAACGTTCCCTGCCGGCTTCCACGATCAGCGCGGAAACGATCGCCAGTGTCAGCGGGATCTTGATGAAGAATGTGGTACCGCGACCTTCCACCGAGCGCAGCTCGATGGTGCCGCCGATCTTCTCCACATTCGTCTTCACCACATCCATGCCGACGCCACGGCCGGAGACGCTGGTGATGGCGGCAGCGGTGGAGAAGCCGGCGCGGAAGATGAAGTGCTGGATCTCCCGCTCGCTCATGCCGGCGATCTCGGCCTCCGTCGCCAGGCCCTGGGCCAGCGCCTTCTGCTTGATCCTTTCCGCCGGCAAGCCGCGCCCGTCATCGCCGATCTCGATGATGATGTGGCCACCTTCATGATAAGCGTTCAGCGTGATGCGGCCGGTCTCCGGCTTGCCGGCGGCGCGGCGCTGCTCCGGCCCCTCCAGCCCATGATCGCCGCTGTTACGCACCATATGCGTCAGCGGGTCCTTGATCAGCTCCAGCACCTGACGGTCCAGTTCCGTCTCGGCGCCCTTCATCACCAGCTCGATCTTCTTGCCGAGTTCATTAGCCAGGTCGCGTACGATGCGCGGCAGCTTCTGCCAGGCATTGCCGATCGGCTGCATGCGCGTCTTCATCACCCCTTCCTGCAACTCGGAGGTGATGTGGGAAAGGCGCTGCAAGGGCACCGTCAGCGCGGAGTCGCCCCGCGCGCGCACCAGCTGCAACAGCTGGTTGCGGGTCAGCACGAGTTCGCTGACCAGGGTCATCAGGTCTTCCAGCACATCCACGGAGACGCGGATGGTCTGCGGCGGCACGACGCCGGCACCGCCCGCCGGAGCCGCGCCGGCGGGGACGGCGGGCGGGGCGCTGGCTGCCTCCGGGGCCACGGCCTCAGGCGCGGCTCCGGAGGGAGCGGGCAATTCCAGGGCGTCGAAAGGGTCGATGGCCAGCGGTTCCGGGATCGCGGCGGCCTCGCCGCGCCAGGCGGCGTCCAGTGCTGCGATCAGCCCGCCGTCATCGCCCTGCGGCTCGTTGCCCGTCGCCTCCAGCCCCGCGACGATGCCCTTCAGGCAGTCGATGGCCGAGAGGATCAGCGTGATGCCGGCCGGCGTGACCTGAAGCGCGCCTTCCCGGTATCTGCCAAGCACGTTTTCGGCCGCATGCGCCACCTTCTCCAGCCGCGAGAGGCCGAGGAAGCCGCAGGTGCCCTTGATGGTGTGCACGCTGCGGAAGATCTCCGAGAGGGTCGGACGGTCGTCCGGCGCCTTCTCCAGCTTCAGCAGCGCCACGTCGAGGGCGGCGAGGCCTTCATTGGTCTCTGTCAGGAAGTCTGCGAGAAGATCGTCCATTCCGGTCCCCGACGGCTGCGTTCGACATGCAATCTCTGCCGGGGATGCGAAGAAAGGATGAAGAGCGGTGCCGCAGGGGTCACCGGGGGCGGAGGGTCAGGGCTTCCGGCTCCAGCCGCGCCTGCCAGCCGGCGGCCCCGGCCAGACGCAGCAAAATCGGCGCCAGCACGGCGCGCGGGCCCTCCGCCGCCTCCCCCGCCAGGGCCGCGGCCAGGGAGGGCGGCCAAGCCAGAACCCGCCCTTCCGGCCGCAATTCCAGTCCGGTGCCATGGGGCCGCAGCCGTACCACGCCGCCGCGCGGCAGCGCCTCCCCGCCCAGCATGGCGGCCACCAGCAGCAGTTGCGCCAGGGCGGAGGGAAAGATCCGTTCCGGCGGCACCTCCAGCGCCAGGGTCGCGCGCCCGCCGGCGAGATTGCCCTCCAGCAGCGCGGCCAACTCAGGCGGGCTCATGGGCCCCGTGCCGGCGCCGCAGGCGGCACGCCAGAGTTGCAGCCGGGCCCGCAGGCTGGAGGCTGCCTCCCGCGCCAGATCACCGGCCTCGGGGTCGTCCCCCGCCATCTCCACGGCCCCGGCCATGGTGCCGAGGGGTCCTACCAGGTCGTGGCAGAGACGGGCGCAGAGGTCCTGCGCCAGCGTGAGGTCCGCTTCCATGCCCATCTCCTGCTCCTCCTGCCCGGAAAAGAGTCCCGTTTAAGCTGGAAGGGTTAATATCACGCCAGCGTGATCACAATCTTCCCTATTCGCGCCGTCGGCACAGCGTCAGTTTGCCGTCATGATCCTACCGCTCGAGCCTGGAATGCGCGTCCGCCACCCAAGCCATCCCGAATGGGGCGAAGGGCAGGTCCAATCGGTGGTGCGGGAGCGCGTGACGGTGAATTTCGAGCATATGGGCAAGGTGCTGATCAATGCGCGGCACGTGGACCTGGAAATCCTGGACTGATCCATGGCCGATTCGCTGCTGCGGGAAGTCCTGGAACTTCTGCTGTCCTGGCAATTTGCCGTCGCCGCTTGCGCCACCGTCGTCGCGGGGCTGATGCGCGGCTATTCCGGCTTCGGCACCGCCATCCTGCTGGCGCCGACCTATTCCACCCTCTGGGGCCCCCGCGTCGGCGTGCCGGTGGTGCTGCTGATGGAGCTTTTCGTCTCCGCCCAGCTGCTGCCCCGCGCGCTGTCCGAGGCCAACAAGAAGCTGATCCTGCCGATCTGCGCCGCCGCGGTCGTGGTGATGCCGCTGGGCTCGGTGGTGCTGCTCTATGCCGATGCCGACCTGTTGCGGAAGGGAATCGGGATCCTGGTGCTGGTCTTCGGGCTGCTGATGACGTCCGGCTGGCGCTACCACGGCACGCGGCCGCTGCCGCTGAACCTCGCCGTCGGTGTTGTCTCCGGCCTGCTGAAGGGCGCCAGCGGCATGTCGGGGCCGCCGATCATCCTCTACCTGCTGGCGGGGCAGGAAGGCGCACGGCAGCACCGCGCCAACCTGATCCTCTATTTCGGGGTGATCGGCGTGGCCTCGATCATTCCGCCGCTCTGGGGCGGGATCATCGACCTGCGGACGGTCCTGATGGCGGCGGTCCTGCTGCCGATCATGCTGATCTGCGTACCACAGGGGGCACGGCTGTTCCATGTCATCCCCCTGCGCTGGTATAGTCGTTTCGCGCTGATCCTGCTGCTGGCCACCGGCGCCTTCGCCCTGCTGGGTTGAGGCGCGGGACTTGCAGCCAAGGGGGATCGCGGCCCAAATGATGAGCCATCCCCCCCTTCCGGCATGGGACCCGCCTGCCATGATCGACCCGTTTGGCCGGGCTATTAACTACCTCCGAGTCTCCGTCACCGACCGCTGCGACCTCCGTTGCGTCTATTGCATGGCGGAGGATATGACCTTTCTCCCCAAGGCCGAGATCCTGACGCTGGAGGAGCTGGACCGCCTCTGCGGCGCCTTCATCGGCATGGGGGTGCAGCGCATCCGCCTGACCGGCGGGGAGCCGCTGGTCCGCAAGGACGTCATGAGGCTCTTCCACAGCCTGGGCGCCCGTATCGGCGAAGGCGGGCTGAAGGAGCTGACGGTCACCACGAACGGCACCCAGCTCTCGAAACATGCCGGCGACCTTTACGCGGCGGGCGTCCGGCGCATCAATGTCAGCCTCGACTCGCTGGACCCCGGCACCTTCAAGGCGCTGACCCGCTGGGGCCAGATCGAGAAGACGCTGGACGGCATCTTCGCCGCCAAGGCCGCCGGGCTCCAGGTCAAGATCAACGCCGTCGCCATGAAGGGCGTGAACGAGGATGAATTCGACCGGCTGATCGCCTGGTGCGGCGAGCACGGCTTCGACCTGACCCTGATCGAGACGATGCCGCTGGGCGATATCACCGGCGACCGCACCGACCAGTATCTGCCGCTCTCCATGGTCCGCGCCCGGCTGCGGCAGCACTGGACGCTGGAGGAGACGGACTACACCACCGGCGGCCCCGCGCGTTACTTCACGGTGGCGGAGACCGGGCGGCGCCTGGGCTTCATCACGCCGATGACCCACAACTTCTGCGAAAGCTGCAACCGGGTGCGCCTGACCTGCACCGGCACCCTCTACATGTGCCTGGGGCAGGAGGATTCGGCCGATCTGCGCGCCGTGCTGCGCGACCCCTCCGTGGATGAGGAAGGGCTGCGGCAGGCGATCCTGGATGCCATCGCCCGCAAGCCCAAGGGGCATGACTTCATCATCGACCGGCGCCGCAAGGCCCCCGCGGTGGGCCGCCACATGAGCGTGACGGGCGGCTGAACCATGGACAGCATGCGTGGAATGACGAACAGCCTGACGATACCCGGCATGCCCGAATGGACCGGCCTGCTGATGCTGGTGCTGATCCTGCTCTTCGCCGCCGCCTTCCTGCTGATGCCCTTCAGCGTCTTCGGCCTGAAGGCACGGCTGGATGCGCTGGAGGTGCAGCTGGATGAGATCCAGGCCGAGATCCGCAGCCTGGCGCTGCGGCTGACGGAGCCGGAGCTGCCGCCGCGCCCGCCGATCAGCGAGGAGTGGGTGGAGCCGCCCGCGAGCTACGCCACCCGCGAGCATGCGCCCCCCCGCATCACCCCGCCCGTGCCGCCCCCGCCC
The DNA here is from genome assembly GCF_017654485.1 of Roseomonas marmotae. NCBI lineage: Bacteria > Pseudomonadati > Pseudomonadota > Alphaproteobacteria > Acetobacterales > Roseomonadaceae > Roseomonas > Roseomonas marmotae. Next base: position 3,069,407 of record NZ_CP061091.1, read on the forward strand.
GCCTGGCCGGAGCGGCGGCCCGTGCGGGGCGCCGCCGCGGCCCCGCCGTCCCGCGCGGAACCGCGCCTGGACTGGCCCCGCAACCGGAGCTGACGCTGGCCCTCAGAAGGCCCGCGTCACCGGAAGCGCCCGTGCCGCCGTGGCGATGGCGCGGGTGAAGTCATCGGCATCGGCCACGCTGCTGTTGCGGCTGGGCATCGTGACATGCACGCGCAGGAAGCGCCCGGCGGCGGTGCCGAGGCAGACCTGCTGTTCCACCGCCGTGCGGCCGAAGCTGCCGGAGAGGTCGGCGCAGGTCAGGCTGCCACCGTCGGGCAACAGCAGGCTGCGCCGGCTGGTCTCGGCCAGGGTGCGGCCGGGGGGCAGTTCCGTCGCCTCCCGTACCGCCTCATCCAGCCGGGGCGTCACCAGCACGGCGGCCGCCCGGTCGGGCAAGGGCGGCTGCCCGAGGTCATAGATCAGCACCGAGGCCACGGCCGCGCGGGCTGGCAGGCCGTTGCGCGCGGGGGTCGTGTATTCCACCGCGCTGCCATAGCCGGGGCGCTGCTGCTCCAGGTTGGTGGTGGCGCCGCGCTCGAAGCCCGCCACCTCCACCGGCAGCCGCCCCAGCACCTCCGCCATCGGCGGCCGCGCCCGGGAGGCGGTTGCCTGGGCAACCTCCTCCGGGCCTTGCGCGGCGCAGGCGGTCAGCAGGACAGCCCCGAGAAGGGCGGCCACACCCCGCCTCAATGCGTCATCCCCGGCAGGGGCAGGCCCAGTTGAAGGGTGGCATTGGCCATGATCAATCCTTCCCAAAGCAGCTGCGCGCCGATCCAGACAATCAGCGCCACGCCGATGTAGGCGATGATCTTGAACCTTTCCAGCAGCTTGGCGAGCAGTCCGCCCAACAGACCCATCATGACGATGGAAATGGCGAGGCCGATGATCAGCAGGTTGAGGTTGGCGCGCGCCACGGCCGCGACGGCCAGGACATTGTCCAGGCTCATCGAGACATCGGCCAGCACGATCTGCCACAACGCCTGGCCCAGCGACTTCTCGGCCACTGGGGTGCCAACCGCCACCGCATGGCCGTCGCCGCTGCGCAACTCCCTGAAGAAGGTCCAGGCGATGTAGAGGAGCGCCAGGCCTCCGACGATGTCGATCCACCAGAGCGCCAGCAGCAGCGTCGCGAAGATGGAAAAGACGATACGCAGGATGGCAGCGGCGATGACGCCGAACAGCACGGCGCGCGCGCGCTGATGGGCCGGGAGCCCCGCCGCCGCCAGGCCGATGACGACCGCGTTGTCACCGGAGAGAATAACATTGAGCCAGATGATTTCTGCCAGGCCGGACAGCATGCCGCTGAAGGCTTCCATTCCAGATCCTCATGGAATTTGTTCAATGACCTGCGCGGCATCGCCCGGCACGACGCCCCACACGGGGCCGGACGCTACAGTCTGACGGCGGGCAGGTGAAGTAACCGGGCCAAAAACGTGACGGGCCGCTTCCCGAGGGAAGCGGCCCGTCCGATCAGATCCTGCGCGGAGAGGGGCCGAGGCCCCTGCCCTTACTGCGTGGATGACGCGCCGGTGAAATACGGCAGAACCTCGCCGCCGCCCGTCCAGATCATGTCAATGGCGACATAGAGGATGACCAGCAGGCCCACCCAGGCGATCCAGCGGAAACGCTCCAGCAGCCGGGCGATGAAGGTCGCCGCGACGCCCATCAGCACGACGGAGATGCCGAGCCCGACCACCAGGACCCAGAGGTGCTCCTTGGCCGCGCCGGCCACGGCCAGCACGTTGTCCAGGCTCATGGAGACATCCGCCACCAGGATCTGGATGATGGCGCCCCGCAGCGTCTTGCGCTCGGTCGGAGCGGCATTCGCCTGCTCGGTCTCGGCCTCCACCACTTCCGGCTGATGGCCGCGCTGCAGCTCGCGGAACATCTTGTAGCAGACCCAGAGCAGCAGGATGCCGCCCGCCAGGGTGATGCCCACAATGGCCAGAAGCTGCGTGGTGATGGCGGCGAAGCCGATCCGCATCACGGTCGCGGCCACGATACCCCAGAAGATCGCCTTGCGGCGCTGTTCCGCGGGCAGGCCGGCGGCGGCCATGCCGACGACGATGGCATTGTCGCCCGCCAATACGAGGTCGATGAGCAGAACCTGACCGAGCGCGATCAGCTCAGGCATCCAGGCAGATAAGTCCATTGGGTGAGTTTCCCGGCGTTAATGTTTTGGCCATCGCGCGCCAGGCCTGGGCTTGTCAACCGGGGAAGGAAGCGCCACACCCCGCCCGCCAGGACCTCCCCCCGCCAAAACGTAAGGATCGCCGCATGGTTCCGCGTTACACCCGTCCCGAGATGGCCGCGATCTGGTCGCCAGAGGCCCGCTACCGCATCTGGTTCGAGATCGAGGCCCTGGCCGCCGAGGCGATGGGCGAGTTTGGCACCATCCCCGCCGAATCCGCAAAGGTGATCCGCGAGAAGGGCGGGCCCCGCGCCGCGGCCATCGATGCCGCTGCCATCGCCCGGATCGACGAGATCGAGAGCGTCACGCGTCACGACGTCATCGCCTTCCTGACCTACATGGCCGAGGGTATTGGCGAGGATGCCCGCTTCATGCACCAGGGCATGACCAGCTCCGACGTGCTGGACACCTGCCTGTCGGTGCAGCTGACCCGCGCGGCCGACCTGCTGATCGCCGACCTCGACCGCGTGCTGGCGGCGCTGAAGGCGCGGGCCATCGAGCACAAGTTCACCCCCACCATCGGCCGCAGCCACGGCATCCATGCCGAGCCCACGACCTTCGGCCTGAAGCTGGCCGGGCATTACGCGGAATTCGCCCGCTGCCGCGCCCGCATGGTCGCCGCCCGCGCCGAGGTCGCCACCTGCGCCATCTCCGGCCCTGTCGGCACCTTCGCCAGCGTGGACCCGCGCGTCGAGGAATTCGTGGCCGCTAAGCTGGGGCTGGCGGTGGAGCCGGTCTCCACCCAGGTCATCCCGCGCGACCGCCACGCCGCTTTCTTCTGCGCGCTGGCCGTGGTGGCCTCGGCCATCGAGCGGCTGGCGACAGAGGTGCGGCACCTGCAGCGCTCCGAGGTGCGGGAGGCGGAAGAATATTTCCACCCCGGCCAGAAGGGTTCCTCGGCCATGCCGCACAAGCGGAACCCCGTGTTGAGCGAGAACCTGACCGGCCTGGCCCGCGTGGTGCGCGGCTATGCCATCCCGGCGCTGGAGAATGTGGCGCTGTGGCATGAGCGCGATATCAGCCACAGCAGCGTCGAGCGCTTCATCGGCCCCGATGCTACCATCACCCTGGACTTCGCCCTGAATCGTCTGGCCGGTATGATGGAGAAGCTGACCATCTATCCCGCGCAGATGGAAGCCAACCTGGAGAGCCTGGGCGGCGTGGTGCACAGTCAGAAGGTGCTGCTGGCCCTGACCCAGGCCGGGCTGTCGCGTGAGGGGGCCTATGCCGCCGTGCAGCGCGCCGCCATGGCGACCTGGACCAAGCTGGCCGACCCGGACGGCAAGTCCTTCCGCGACAACCTGCTGGCCGACCCGGAGGTCGCGGGCAAGATGGACGCCGCGTCGCTCGATGCCGCCATCGATCAGCAGCGCGATTTCCGCCATGTGGAGACCGTCTTCGCCCGGGTCTTCGGCTAGGGCCACCTGCCAGCCGCCTGTCACGGCTTCGTGACGGGCGGCCATGGCACCGCCTCGGAGGTGCCACCGTTCCGCCTCAGACAGCCAGGAAATTCAGGCTTATGACGAGGAGGAATTGCCACATGCCACGTCTCCCGACACGGCCAGGACTGCTGCGCCGGATTGCTGCGGCGGCGCTTCTGGCGACCGGGCTGGGCTTCGGCGCCATGGGTGCTTCCGGCGGGGTGCAGGCCGCGCCGGCCATGCCCGCCATCTCCGCCCCCACCGCGGCGCAGGCCGATCTGGTACCGGTGCAGGACTGGCGTTACCGGCGCCCACCGCCACGCCATTGGCGGCGTGGCCCGCCGCCCCGCCACTGGGGCCCGCCGCGCGCCCACTATTCTCCGCCGCGCTACCGCCGGCCACCCCCGCCGCCGCCGCACTGGCACCGCCCCCCGCCGCGCCACTGGCGCTACTGAACGGGCAGCAAAAAGGGCCGGGGAATCACTCCCTGGCCCTTTCCTCATCCGGCCTCAGGCGAGGCTGGCGGGGTCTTTCGGGTCTTCCTTCGGCTTCGGCACGACGGGGGCTTCCTCCGCCTCCGCGGCGGCTTCCGGCGCCGTGCCGGGGGTGCCGATGTTCAGCTTGGCTTCCAGCGCCGCGACGCGCACCGCCAGGGCGCTGGCTTCCTCACGTGCCCGGCGCGCCACTTCCAGCGCCGCGTCAAGATCCTCACGCCGCACCAGCTCCAGCCGCTGGGTCAGCATCTCCACCTGCGACTTCACAGCCGCCTCGATTTCGGCGCGGGCACCGGCCATGACCGAGAAGGCGCCGCCCGCCACTCCGGCCAGGTCGTCGAAGAAACGGCCGCGCCGCCCGGGCCCGGACCCATAGCCACCGCTCTCGCCCTTGGTATCCGTCATTTCAACCTCCAAATCGCGCCCGGTGGGCTGGTGAAACAATTCTGGTTCCGGGCCCGCCCGGCATCGGCGCTTGCCGCTTTCATGGCACGGCGCCTATACCCGGCGCGCCCGGGGCGACCTTGCGAGCTAGGTAGCCCCGGGCCGTCGCATCGCGAAAGGCTCTGCGCGCCCTGATGGAACCTGCTTCATGTATCTAGTGACTGGCGGTGCCGGTTTCATCGGCTCCAATCTCGTCGCCGCCCTCTGCGCGCGCGGCGAGGAAGTCCTGGTCGTCGACCGCCTGCGTGCCGGGGATCCGGGGCGCGAGAAGTGGCGCAACCTGGCGCATCACAACATCGCCGGCATCCTGCCCCCGGAGCTGCTGTGGCAGTGGCTGGAGGATAGCCCGCCTCCGCGGGCCATCCTGCATCTGGGCGCCATCAGCGATACCACCGTGCGCGACGGCGACCTGGTGGCGGAGAACAACCTCTCCCTGACGCTGCGCCTCTTCTCCTGGTGCGCCGAACGCGGGGTGCCGCTGATCTATGCCTCCTCCGCCGCGACCTATGGCGGCGGCGAGCAAGGCTTCGACGACGATGCCTCGCCCGAGACCCTGGCGAAGCTGCGGCCGCTCAACCTCTATGGCTGGTCGAAGCACGCGACGGACCGGCGCATCGCCGACCTGCTGGCACGTGGCCGCAAGGCGCCACCGCAATGGGCGGGGCTGAAGTTCTTCAACGTCTATGGCCCCAATGAATTCCACAAGGGCCGCATGGCCAGCGTGGTGCTGCACAAGTTCCGCCAGATCATCTCCGGCGCCCCGGCCACGCTCTTCCGCAGCGACCGCGAGGGCATCGCCGATGGCGAGCAGCTGCGCGACTTCGTCCATGTGGATGACTGCGTGGAGGTGATGCTCTGGCTGCTGGACAATCCGCGGGTCTCCGGCCTGTTCAATGTCGGCACCGGCACCGCCCGCAGCTTCCTGGACCTGACGCGCGCCATCTACACCGCGCTGGACAAGACGCCCGAGATCACCTTCGTCGACATGCCCGTCGATCTGCAGGGGAAGTACCAGTATTACACCCAGGCCCGCATGGACCGGTTGCGTGCCGCCGGCTTCACCGGCGCCGCGACGGGGCTGGAGGAGGGGGTCGCGCGCTATGTGCAGAACTTCCTGACCCAGCCCGACCCCTACGTCTGAGGCAGCGGCCCACCATGCTCTTCGCCATCCCCTTCCCCGCCATCGATCCCGTTCTCGTGCAGATCGGGCCGCTGGCCATCCGCTGGTATGCCCTGGCCTATATCGCCGGCATCATCGTCGGCTGGCAGTGGATGAAGCGCCTGGTGCGGCTGGGCCCCGCCGTGGCGACGCGTGAGCAGGTGGATGACTTCGTCACCTGGGCGGTGCTGGGCGTCATTCTCGGCGGCCGGCTTGGCTATGTGCTCTTCTACGGCTTCGAGCGGTATCTGAGCGCGCCCTGGGAAGCCTTTTATGTCTGGCAGGGCGGCATGTCCTTCCATGGCGGCGCGGCGGGCGTGATCCTGGCGCTGCTGCTCTATTGCCGCGCGCAGAAGATCAGCATCCTGGGCTTCGGGGACCGCCTCTGCGCCATCGTACCGGTCGGCCTCCTCTTCGGCCGCCTCGCCAATTTCATCAATGGCGAGCTGTGGGGCCGGGTCTCGGACGTGCCCTGGGCCATGGTCTTCCCGACGGGCGGACCGCTGCCACGCCACCCCAGCCAGCTCTACCAGGCGGCGATGGAGGGGCTGATCCTGCTGCTGATCGTGCAGGTGCTCGTGCATATCCCGGCCATCCGGGCGCGGCTGGGCTTCGTCTCCGGCGCCTTCCTGGCCGGCTATGGCGTCGCCCGCATGGTGGGCGAGCTGTTCCGCCAGCCGGATGCGCAGATCGGCTTCCTGGTGGGCGGCCTCACCATGGGCCAGCTGCTTTCCCTGCCCATGGTGCTGGTCGGCCTCTGGCTGATGCTCCGCGCCCAGCCCGTGACGGCCAAGGTGCCGGCTTGAGCGAGGCCGAACGCCTCGACCACTTCATGGCCCGGGCCGCCGCCTCATACTACGCGGGGCGCGAGCCCTTCGGCGCGCGGGGCGACTTCACCACCGCGCCCGAGATGTCGCAGGCCTTCGGCGAATGCCTCGGCCTCTGGGCCGCCGTCGTCTGGCAGCAGATGGGCGCGCCTTCCCCCGTGCATCTGGTGGAATTCGGCCCGGGGCGCGGCACGCTGATGGCCGATGCGCTGCGCGGCATCGCCACCGCCCTGCCCCCCTTCCGCGCGGCCCTGCGGGTGCATCTGGTGGAGACCAGCCCGTCCCTGCGCGCGCTCCAGGCGCAGGCACTGGGCGAAGGCGTGGCCGAATGGCACGACAACGCCGATAGCCTGCCCCCAGGACCCGCCATCTTCCTCGGCAACGAGTTCCTGGATGCGCTGCCGATCCGACAGTTCATCCGCCGGGGCGGCGGCTGGATGGAGCGTTTCGTCCTGGACGGCGCCTTCGTCGAACAGCCCGCCGAAAACCCGCCACCCCTGCCCACCGAAGCGCTGGAAGGCACCGTGCAGGAATGGGGCGAGGCCGCCCAGGGCTTCGTCACCGCCTTGTCCCGGCGGCTGGCCGCGCAGGGCGGCGCCGCGCTCTTCCTGGATTATGGCCCCGCTGAGAGCGGGCCCGGCGACAGCCTCCAGGCCCTGGCGGGGCACCGCGCCGCCGATCCGCTGGCCGAGCCAGGCAGCGTGGATATCACCGCCCATGTCGATTTCGCCGCCCTGGCGCGTGCGGCGCGTGCGGCGGGCGCGGCGGCCCATGGGCCGGTGCCCCAGGGCATTTTCCTGCAATCCCTGGGCCTGGTGACGCGCGCCGCCATGCTGGCGCGCGCCGCGCCGCAGAGCGCGGGAATGCAGCTTTCCGCCGCCCAGCGGCTGATCGCGCCCGAGGGCATGGGGCGGCTGTTCAAGGCGCTGGCCCTGACGCACCCTGCCCTTCCTTCCCCGCCCGGCTTCGAGGTGCCGACCGCATGAGTGCCGAATTCCTGACCGACGCGGCGCTGGATGGCCTGCCGCACGGCTTCTTCACCCGCAATGGCGGCGTCTCCGGCGGTGCCTTCGCTTCGCTGAACTGCTCCCTCTCCGGCCGTGACGACGCCGGTGCCGTGGCCCGCAACCGCGCCCTGGCCATGGAGGCCATCGGCCAGGCGCCCGCCGGGCTCTGCGGCCTCTTCCAGGTGCATGGGGCGGCGGTGGCGCGCGTGACGGCGCCCATCCAGCCCGATACCCGCCCGCGGGCCGATGCCATGGTGACCGACCGCCCGGGCCTGACGTTGGGCATCGTCACCGCCGATTGCGGCCCGATCCTCTTCGCCGACCGGAAGGCGGGCGTGGTGGGGGCGGCCCATGCCGGCTGGCGCGGCGCCGTGGACGGCGTGCTGGAAGCCACGCTGGAGGCGATGGAGGAACTGGGCGCGCACCGCCGCGACATCGTGGCCGTGGTCGGCCCCTGCATCCGCCAGCCTTCCTACGAGGTCGGCCCCGACATGCGCGACGCCGCCATGGCGCAGAGCGCCGATGCCGCGCATTTCTTCGCCCCCGGGCGGCGCGAGGAGCGCTGGCAGTTCGATCTGGCCGGCTATTGCGCCGCGCGGCTGCGGGCCGCGGGCGCGGGCAGCGTCTCCGTCGTGCCGGCCGATACGCTGGTGGAGGAGGATCGCTTCTTCAGCTACCGCCGCAACACGCTGGCGGGCGGCGGCCCCATCGGCCACCAGCTTTCCGCCATCGCACTGCCGGGCTGAAGGTGCGGCAACCATGCCTTACCTGATGATGTTCTGCTTCTTCATCCTCATCACCATGATGGTATCCTGTATTGCCCTGGTCTGATCGTTTCGCGTGGCGGCACCTGTCGCTGGCGCTGCTGCTGGTGGCTGCCGCCTGCGGCGACCTGCCGCAGCCCTATCGCGGCAACCCCGGCGGCGATGCCGCGCGGCTAGCGCTGCCCCCGGCCTATCGCATCGCCGTGCCGCCGCCGACCGAGGTGATGCTGCCGGACGAGGCGACCAAGGATCTGGCGGAAGCCATGGCCATGGCGCTGCGCGAGGCCGAGGTGCCGGCCAGCGTCACCACCCCGCAGCCGCTGGATCTGAAGCTGAGCATCGTGGTGCAGCGGGCGGACAACAACCGCAATGCGGTGGTGCCGCGCTACACCCTCTACAATGCCGACGGGGAATCCCTGGCCAGCAATACCGGCGCGCCGGTGCCGCTGCGGGCCTGGAGCACCGCCGCCCCCGCCGTCTTCAAGCAGCTGGGCGAGCGGGATGCCCCCGGCATCGCCTCGCTGCTGGCGGGGATCGAGGCGGCGCGCAAGGAAACCCATTCGGAGGCCCTGGCGGGCAAGGGCGTGCCCCGGCTGCGGCTGGTGCCCGTGACCGGCGCACCGGGCGACGGCAACACGGCCCTGACCGCCCGCATGCAGGAGTTCCTGGCCAAGCGTGGCCTGGTCTCGCAGAACAATGCCGATGGCGCCGACTTCGCCGTCGAGGGTCACGTGAACATGGTGGACGTGCCCGGCAACCTGCAGCGCGTGGAAGTCCTCTGGACCGTGACGCGACGGGACGGGTACGAGCTGGGCCGGGTGCTGCAGATGAACGAGGTGCCGAAGGGCAGCCTCAACCGCTTCTGGGCCGATGTGGCCTATGTGGTGGCTGAGGAAGCCTCGGCCGGCATCCGCGACGTGCTCTCCAATGCCGGGGCACCGCCGGGACCGCAGCTGGCGGCCGAGCCGCCGCCGCGCGGCAGCGGCCGGCCCCCGGCCACCCCGGCCTCCGCAGCGCCCGCGCCGACGCCCATGCCGGCGGCCCCGGCGCGGCCGGCGCGGCGCTGAGGCGCCACCTCCGAGACTCCATGGCTGAGGAATCCGTGATGCCCGATACCCCCTCGTCCCGCTGCCTGATCGGCCGCGACACCCAGCTCTGCATGTCGCTGGCGGGGCGGCCGGGGAATTTCGGCTCGCGCTTCCACAACCATCTCTATGAGTCGCTGGAACTGGACTTCGTCTACAAGGCCTTCACCACGCAGGACCTGCGGGCGGCCATTGGCGGCATCCGGGCGCTTGGCATCCGGGGCTGCGGCATTTCCATGCCCTTCAAGGAAGCCTGCATCCCGCTGCTCGACAGCCTCGCGCCTTCAGCCGAGGCCATCGCCTCGGTCAACACCATCGTCAATGATGGTGGGCACCTGCGCGGCCACAACACCGACTACGCGGCCATCGCGCCGCTGCTGGCCCGCCACGGCGTGCCGCCGGAGACGCCCTTCGCCGCGCGCGGCAGCGGGGGCATGGCCAAGGCCGTGGTCTCGGCGCTGCGGGATGCCGGCTTCCGCCAGGGCACCGTCATCGCCCGCAACGAGGCCGCCGGACGGCGGCTGGCGGAATCCTGCGGCTATCGCTGGCAGGCGGAGGTGACAGGCGCGCCGCTGCTGTTGAACATCACCCCCATCGGCATGGCGGGCGGGCCGGAGGCCGGGGAGCTGGCCTTCCCGGAGGAGGTGATCGCCGGGGCCCGCTTCGTCTTCGACGTGGTGGCCCTGCCGGCCGAGACGCCGCTGATCCGCCACGCCCGTGCGCTCGGCAAGACCGTGATCACCGGGGCGGAGGTCGCGGTGTTGCAGGCGCTGGAGCAGTTCATCCTCTATACCGGCGTCACGCCGGGCACGGAGCAGGTGGAGGCGGCGGCGCGCTTCGCCCGTGGCTGAGGGCGCCGGGCCCCGCTCCGGATAGCGTGATTTGCATATCGTATATGCGGGGCGCCGTTGCACGATGGACATCAGAACGTCACGTTGCTACCACGCGCCCCGTCCCTCGCCGGGTCGGCTTCCCGCCGGCCGGACCTGCTGGCCGGAGAAGCTTCCCGGATGAAGATCATCGCCTGCAATAGCAATCGCCCTCTTGCCGAGGCGGTCGCTGCCGCATTGAACCTGCCTCTAACCCAGGCTTCTGTCCGCCGCTTCGCCGACATGGAGATCTTCGTGGAGATCCACGAGAATGTCCGCGGCGAGGATGTGTTCGTCATCCAGTCGACGAGCTATCCGGCGAATGACAACCTGATGGAACTGCTGATCATGCTGGATGCGCTGCGCCGGGGTTCCGCGCGCCGCATCACGGCCGTGATCCCCTATTTCGGCTATGCGCGGCAGGACCGTAAGTCCGGCCCCCGCACGCCCATCAGCGCCAAGCTGGTGGCCAACCTCATCACCGAGGCCGGCGCCGACCGCGTGCTGACGCTGGACCTGCATGCCGGGCAGATCCAGGGCTTCTTCGACATCCCCGTCGACAACCTCTTCGCGGCCCCTCTCTTCGCCCGGGACATCCTCGAGCGTTACAAGGGCCGCGACCTGATGGTCGTCTCCCCGGACGTAGGCGGCGTGGTGCGCGCCCGTGCCATCGCGGCGCGCCTGCATACCGACCTCGCCATCATCGACAAGCGCCGCCCCCGCGCCGGCGTCTCCGAGGTGATGAACGTCATCGGTGACGTGGAAGGCCGCGACTGCATCCTGGTGGACGACATCGTCGATTCCGGCGGCACGCTCTGCAACGCGGCCGAGGCGCTGCTCAAAAACGGCGCCCGCTCCGCTTCCGTCTATGTCACGCATGGCGTCTTCTCCGGCGGCGCCGTGGCCCGCATCGGCGCCGCGCCGATCGAGCAGATGGTGGTCACGGACAGCATCCAGGCCACCGAGGCCGTGCGCGTCTCCTCCAACATCCGCCAGCTGACCATCGCGCCGCTGCTGGCCGAGGCGATGCGCCGCATCTCCGAGGAAAGCTCGGTCTCCACCCTGTTCAACTGATGCAGGGCCTCACGATCCGCGAGGCGGCGCCCTCGGACCGTGAGGCGCTGATCGACCTCTTCGGCCTCCTCAACGGCTTCGAGGGGGCCATCGCCGGCGACCGCGCCCTGGGGCGCGGTGCCGCCGAGGCCTCGCTGGACCATTCCGACCGCCGCGTCACCGAATCGGACGGCCACCGGCTGGTGGCGCTGCATGACGGCGCCGTGCTCGGCCTCCTCTTCCTCGCCTTCCCCCGCCAGCCGCCCTATGTGCGGGAAGCCCTGCGCCCGCATGGCTTCGTCACGGAACTGGTGGTGCGACCGGAAGCGCGCGGCACCGGCATCGGCCGCACCCTGCTGGCGGAGGCGGAGCGCCTGACCCGCGCCCGCGGCCTGAACCGGCTGATGCTCGGCGTGCTGGCGGGCAATGAGCGGGCTGAGCGCACCTACCGCCAGGCCGGCTTCGCGCCCTATGCGCTGGAGATGCTGAAGCGGCTGGACTGACCCCCTTGCGGCCCGGCCCGGCCCCGCCGATGCTCGGCGGCAGTCACCGGTCACTCCTGAGGGGATTCCCATGAAGCTCTACTACTCGCCCGGCGCCTGTTCGGTCGGCATCCATGTCATTCTGGAGGAGACCGGCAAGCCCTACGAGCTGGAGCTGGTCTCGCTGAAGGACCAGGCGCAGAACACGCCGGAATTCCGCGCCGTGAATCCCAAGGGCAAGGTGCCGGTGCTGGTGCGCGACACTGGCGCGCCGCTGACCGAGTTCACCGCCATCGCCTTCTATCTCGGCGCCAGGTTCCCCGAGGCCAAGCTGCTGCCGGCGGAGCTGGAGGCGCAGGCGGATACCCTGTCCTTCGTCGACTATATCGCCGGCACCGTGCATCCGCAGGCCTTCACCCGCCAGTTCCGCGCCAGCCGCTTCACCCCCAACCCCGCCGATGAGCCCAAGGTGGTCGAGCAGGGCAAGGCCCTGGCCGCCGAGTATCTCGGCCTGATCGACCAGAACTGGAAGGGCGAGACCTGGGTGATGCCGCAGGGCTACAGCATTGCCGATGCCTCGCTGTTCTTCGTGGAATACTGGGCCGTGAAGCGCGTGGGCATGCCAGTGCCGGCGCGGATCGAGGCGCATCTGAAGGCGATGCTGGAGCGCCCGGCGGTGCAGCGCGCCCTGACGGCCTCCGGCATGGCGGCATGAACCTGGAGGCACCGCGCCCGGTTCCCTTCTGGTTCCTGCGCCACGGCGAGACGGACTGGAACGCGCGCGGCCTCAGCCAGGGCAATGTGGACATCCCGCTGAACACGGTGGGATGGGCACAGGCGGAACGCGCCGCCGATGCCCTGCTGGAGGCCGCGACAGGTCCGCGTTCCATCGCCACCATCGTCGCCTCCCCGCTCTCCCGCGCCCGCGACACGGCCGATGTCGTCGCGGCCCGGCTGGGGCTGCCGGTGGAGATCGACGAGGGCCTGCGTGAAGTCTCCTTCGGCGTGCAGGAAGGCCAGGAGATGGGCGGCTGGTTCGATGAATGGGTCGAAGGCAGCCTGACCCCCGAGGGCGGCGAGAGCTTCGCGCAGTTGCGCGTCCGCACCGTCGCCGCCCTGAACCGTGCCCTGGCCCGGCCCGGGCCGGTGCTGGTGGTGGCGCATGGCGCGCTGTGGCGCGCCTTCCGCTCCGTGGCCGGGCTGCCGGCCAATGTCCGCACGCCCAACGCCCTGCCGCTCTGGGTCACGCCTCCCGCGCCCGGTGAGACCGCCTGGCAGTTCGAGCCCGCGGAACTTCCGCCGCTCTAGATCAGTTCCCGGTCGGGTGCCATCACCCGGCCGGGTGACGATGCCCGTCGGAACAAGGGGCTTTCCTGGATCCGGGACTTGCCCGCCGGTGGCAGCAATCTGCGCAGGCCGCCGGCGCCCAGCAGCACGATGGGCGCCAGCCCCACCACCACCAGGGCCAGGGCCGCCACGGCGCCTTCCTCATAGGTGCCGCGCGAGGCCTCGGCATAGAGCGCGGTGGCCAGGGTCTCGGTGTTCAGCGGCCGCAGCAGAAGCGTGGCCGGCAGCTCCTTCATGGCATCCAGGAATGTCAGCAGCGCGGCGGCGGACAGCGCCGGCAGCAGCAGCGGCAGATGCACGCGCCAGAGCAACCGGCCGGACGCGGCGCCCATGGATTCGGCGGACCAGTCCACCTCCCGCCGGATGCGGGCATAGGCGGCATCCAGCCCGCCGGCCGGAATGGCCAGGAAACGGATGACATAAGCCGCCACCACCGCGGCCACGCTGCCCGAGAGCGCCATCGGCGCCCAGGGGCCCAGCAGGCCCAGAACCTCGTCCATCCAACCGAAAGCGATGATCAGCCCCACCGCCGCCACGCCACCCGGCAGGGCATAGCCCAGCATGCCCAGCTTCAGCAGCATCGCCCCCGGCCCGAGGCGGCGGCGGGAGGGGCTGTCCCGCCGTGCGCCGAAGGCCAGCGGCAGCGCGGCGGCCAGGGCCAGCAGGGTGGCCATGGCGGCCAGCATCGCGCTGTTGCCGATCCAGCGCGGCAGTTCCGGCGGCAGGCCGAATTCCGCCACGCGCGTCCAGGCCGCCCAGAGCAGGTAGCCGGCCGGCACCACGAAGCCCAGCAGCACCGGCAGCGCGCAGGCCAGCGTGGCGGCGAGGCCCGGCAGCAACGGCAGCGCCTGGCGTTCCGGCGGCTCGGGGCGGGTGGTCGCGTGCCCCTCCCGCGCCCGGCCCCAACGCTCCAGCGCCACCACCCCGGCCACCAGGGCCAGCAGCACCAATGCGATCTGCGCCGCGCCTTCGAGGGAGGAGCGGGTGATCCAGGTGACATAGACCGAGACGGTCAGGGTGCGTACGCCCAGGAATTCGGCGGCGCCGACATCGTTCAGCGCCTCCATCAGCGCCAGCGCGGCACCGGCGGCCACCGCGGGCCGCGCCATGGGCAGGCCGATACGGCGGAAGAGCAGCATCCCGCCCGCGCCCGAGGCGCGCCCTGCCCGCAGCACCTCGCTGCCCTGGGTGCGGAAGGCGGCACGGGCCGCCAGATAGACATAGGGATAGAGCACCATCCCCATCACCAGGATGCAGCCGCCGAGGGAGCGGATCTCCGGCAACGGGATGGCGCGGGGGTCGGTCAGGCCCAGCAGGTGCCGCAGCCGGATCTGCACGGGGCCGGCGGGGTGCAGCACATCCAGCCAAGCATAGGCGGCGACATAACCTGGCAGCGCCAGCGGCAGCACCAGCGCGGCCGAGAGCAGCCGGCGCCCGGGAAAGCGGTAGCAGGCCGTCAGCCAGGCGGTGCCCGTGCCGACCAGCACCACCAGCGCCCCCACCCCCGCCAACAGCAGCAGTGTCTCGGCCAGCGCCTGCGGCAGCACGAAGCGCATGAGGTGCGGCCAGAGGTCGCCAGAGCCCGCCCAGGCCGCCGCCGCCAGGGCCAGGACAGGCAGGGCCACCGGGGCCGCCGCCAGGGCGGCCGCCAGCCGGATAGCCTTCATGGAAGTTCAGCCGGGCGCGTCAGCGGTCGAAGCCGACCTCGTCGAGGATCTGGCTGGCGCGGGCGCGCCGGGCGGCGATCTCCGGCAGCGAGATGGCACCGACCTTCAGCGTGCCGAAGCCGGCGACGATCGGGTGCAGCGGGGCATCGGCGCGCACGGGATATTCGAAGTTCGCCTCGGCATAGAGTGCCTGGGCCTCGGGCGAGGCGAGGAACTCCAGCAGCTTCACCGCTTCCTCGCGGTTCGGCGCGTGGCGGGCCACGACAGCGCCGGAGACATTCACCATGGCACCGTCATTCGGCAGCACGACGCGGATGGCCTGCCCCCAGCTGCGCTGCTCCTCCCCACCTTTGCCGGAAAGCATGAGGCCCTGGTAGTAGGTATTCGCCAGGCCGACATCGCAGATGCCCGCGCGGATGTCGCGCGCCACCTCGCGGTCGCCGCCACCGGGGCGGCGGGCCAGGTTGCCCTTCAGCTTCGTCAGGTAGTCGCGCAGCCAGGCCTCGTCATGCTCGACCAGCAAGGCCGAGAAGAGCGCGGTATTGTAGGGATGCTGGCCGGAGCGGATGCAGACCTTCCCCTTGAAGCGCGGATCGGCCAGATCCTCATAGGCCAGCTTCGCGCCCTCGGCCTCCGGCACGCGCTCACGCGAGACATAGATGGCACGGGCGCGGGTGGAGAGCGCGAACCAGCGCCCATCCTCGCCGCGCAGGCCGGCGGGGATGGCGGCTTCCAACACCTCTGACTTCACGGGCTGGGAGAGGTTGCGGTCCACCAGGTCCATCAGGTTGCCGATATCGACGACCATGGCGACATCGGCCGGGGAGCGCGTGCCCTCCGCGGCCAAGCGCTCGGCAAGCCCGCCCTGCACAAAAACCGTGTTGACGGTCGTGCCGGTCTTCTGGGTGAAGCGATCCAGCAGCGGCCGGATCAGCCCGGGCTCCCGTGTGGTATAGAGATTGACTTCCGCCGCCTGCGCGAGTTGCGCGCCCAGTAGCAGGGACAAGGCCCCGATCGTGGCACCGAGCCGATGCAGCATGGAGACCTCCCGCCAGGGTTTGCGCGGACGAAGATGAACCTCCAGCAATATTCCCATAATTGCGAATGCGTGTCAATTACGCCAGGGCCGGACAAGCGCGGGATTGAACAGGCCCACCATTCTTGCTAAGGCCCGCCCGCGCGCTGGCACCCCTGGAGGCCGGCGCGATCGTCTTTGGGCATCCCGCCCCTGGGCGTTAGGCATGGCGCCCCGGCTGGCCCGGTGTGGCGCCTCTGATGAGCGGAGCACGGAATTATGGTCCAAACCATCCGGATCGAGGCCGAGCCGCGCGAGTTGGCCGGTAAGGGGGCGGCGCGCGCGACACGGAAGCAGGGCCTGGTCCCTGCGGTCATCTACGGCGCGAAGGAAGAGGCGGTGCTGATCGCCCTCGACCCGCGGGACGTGATGAAGGAAATGCACAAGGGCGGCTGGGCGTCGCACCTCTATGAGGTGGCGGTGAAGAACGGCCCGACGGTCCGCACCCTGATGCGCGACGTGCAGTTCCACCCGCTGAAGGACACGCCGATGCACGTGGACTTCCAGCGCCTGGCCCCGGGTCAGCTGATCCGCGTGAAGGTGCCGGTGGTGTTCACGGGCGAAGAGACCAACCCCGGCATCAAGGAAGGCGGCGTGGTCAATGCCGTGCACCGTGAGCTGGAAGTGCTCTGCGATCCCGACCAGGTGCCCGAGAACTTCGTGGTCGAGCTGGGCGAGCACGGCATCGGTCACTCCTTCCACTGGGATGACGTGAAGGACAAGGCCGGCGCCAAGGCGGTGCAGGCCGGCAACTTCGTCCTGGCCTCCATCGCCCCGCCGAAGGTGGTCGAGGAAGAGGTGATCGTCGCCCCCGTGGCCGCGCCTGCCGCGCCCGCCAAGGGCAAGGCCGCCAAGGGCAAGAAGTAAGAAGCAGGGTTTATGGCGGTGCTGCTCTGGGTCGGTCTCGGCAATCCGGAGCCGGGCCAGGCGCGGCACCGGCATAATATCGGCTTCATGGCGCTCGACGCCATCGCGCGCCGCCACGGCTTCTCGCCGTGGCGGAGCCGTTTCAAAGGCCTGGTGGCCGAGGGGATGGTGGGCGGCGTCAAGGTCCTGGCCCTGAAGCCGCAGACTTATATGAATCTCTCCGGCGAGTCCGTGCAGCCCGCGGCAGCGTTCCACAAGATCGCGCCCGAGCAGATCACCGCCTTCCATGATGAGCTGGACCTCGCCCCCGGCAAGATCCGCATCAAGCGTGGCGGGGGTGCCGCCGGGCATAACGGGCTGCGGGACATGGACCGCAAGCTCGGCACGCCGGAATACTGGCGGGTGCGCCTGGGGATCGGGCATCCCGGGATGAAGGAGAAGGTCACCGGTCATGTGCTGGGGAATTTCGCCAAGGTCGATACCTGGCTGGAACCCCTGCTGGACGCGGTGGCCGATGCTGCGCCATTGCTGGCCAAGGGAGAGCGGGAAGCCTTCATGACCCGCGTTGCCCTGCTGACACAGGAGAGCTGAGAGATGGCGATCGAGGATGCCGCGGCCGATCTGGCCGCCGAATTCGGCGGCCCTGGCCCCGAGGATATCGCCAATGGCGTGGCCGCGCTGGCCGCCGCCCTGCTGGCGCAGGCCCAGACGCTCGCCACCACCGCCGCCGCGCTGCGCGAGAGCGACACGGATCATGAGGGCGCCATAGAGGCCGCCGCCGCCCGTGCCTCCCTCGCGCTGGCCATGGCCCAGACCCTGTCCGAGGCCGCGCCGCCGGCTCGTCCCGGGCTGATCCGCGCTGCCGCCGATGCGCTGGACGTCTCGGTCAACGGCGCCATCACGCAGATCCGCGCCGCCGCGCTGGCGCTGCCCACCGACGATGCCTCTGCCCGCATCGCCGCCGCGCAAATCGCGCAGGAGATCGCGCACGGCCTCAGCTGAGGCCGTCGCCCCCCCTTCCCTTTCAGACTTCTCGCCTGAGGTATCCGGTATCATGGGTTTCAACTGCGGCATCGTCGGCCTGCCGAATGTGGGCAAGTCCACCCTGTTCAACGCGCTGACGCAGACCGCGGCCGCCCAGGCGGCGAACTACCCCTTCTGCACCATCGAGCCGAATGTCGGCCGCGTCGCGGTGCCGGATGCGCGGCTCCAGACGATCGCCCGGATCGGCAAGAGCCAGAAGATCGTGCCCACCAGCCTGGAATTCGTCGATATCGCCGGGCTGGTGCGGGGCGCGAGCAAGGGCGAGGGCCTGGGCAACCAGTTCCTGGCCAACATCCGCGAGACGGACGCCATCGTGCACGTCCTGCGCTGCTTCGAGGACAGCGACGTCACGCATGTCGAGGGCAGCGTGGACCCGCTGCGCGATGCCGACATCATCGAGACCGAGCTGATGCTGGCCGATATGGACAGCATCGAGAAGCGTCTGTTCGGATTGCAGAAGCGCGCCCGTGGTGGCGACCGTGAATCCGCCTCCCAGGTGGCGCTGATGGAGCCCATCCTGGCCGCGCTGCAGGATGGCAAGCCCGCCCGCACCGCGATCCCGGCGGGGCAGGAGGAGGCGGTGCGCCGCCTGCAACTGCTGACCAGCAAGCCCGTGCTCTATGTCTGCAACGTCGAGGAAGGCAGCGCCGCCGAGGGCAATGCCTTCTCCGCCAAGGTCTTTGAGCGCGCGAAGGCGGAGGGCGCCAGGGCCGTCGTGGTCTCCGCCGCCATCGAGGCCGAGATCAGCCAGATGGATGAGGCCGACCGGGGTGAGTTCCTGGAAGGCCTGGGCCTGAAGGATTCCGGCCTGGATCGCGTCATCGCCGCTGGCTACAGCCTGCTGGGCCTGATCACCTATTTCACCGTGGGGCCGAAGGAAGCCCGTGCCTGGACCATCGTGAAGGGCACGAAGGCGCCCCAGGCCGCCGGCGTGATCCATGGTGATTTCGAACGCGGCTTCATCGCGGCCGAGACCACGGCTTACGACGACTATGTTGCCCTGGGCGGGGAACAGGCGGCGAAGGAAGCGGGCAAGACCCGCATCGAAGGCAAGGAGTATGTCGTCAAGGACGGCGATATCATGCTGTTCCGTTTCAACGTCTGAGACGGACTTCACCGCAAGGCCGATATCACTTCACAAATTCGAGAGTTTGCAGTAGGAATAGTCCGTCCCTGAAGGTAATATTTCCGGGTTCGTAACTCTTTTGTGCACCGCGGGACGGCGTCCTTGCAACTCCATATCCCTACACTGCTCATCGCCATCACCCTGATGACCAGTGTCCTGGGGTTGATGTGGCTCGTCCTCGCCTGGAAGGGCTCGCGCGTTCATGGCGTCGGCTATTGGGGCACGGCCACCCTGCTCTTCTCGGGCGGCAGCGTGCTTGGCGCGTTGCGGGGCGCGATCCCCGACTTTCTCTCGATCGACATCGCCAATGCCCTGATCCTGCTCGCCTGCGGCTTCTGCTTCTGCGCGGCCAGGCGTTTCGATGACCGCTCGCCGCTCCTCGGCGTCGGCGTGCTGGGCGCGGTGGCCTGGATCTCGGTACGGAGCATTCCCGGGCTGACGGACCTGCTGGAAGTGCGCATCATCTTCGCCAACAGCATGGCCGGCGCATACATCATCGCGGCCGGCTGCACATTCGCGCTGCGCTGGCGGGACATGCAGACCTTCCGCAGCATCGTCAGCGTCTGCTTCATCCTGCATGGCCTGATCGTCCTCTCCCGCGTCGTCTTCGTGCTGCTGCAGCCGGAATGGAGCGTGACGACCGCTCTGCCCGACGGCTGGTATGCCATCCCCCTGCTGGAGGCGATGGTGCACACGGTGGTCACCAGCTTCTCCCTGCTCGCCATGATCCGGGAGCGCGAGTTGCGCCACGCGGTCGCCGAGATCGCCGCCTCACGCGACGCGGCCGACCGCGCCAATGCCGCCAAATCGCTTTTCCTGGCGCGGATGAGCCATGAACTGCGCACGCCGCTGAACGGGGTGCTGGGATTGGCGCAGGTGCTCTCCGCCGACCGCAGCCTTCCGGCCGAGGCACGCAGCCACGGCACCATGATAGAGCGCGCCGGCCGCCATCTGCTGGGCCTGGTGAATGACGTGCTGGACCTCTCCCAAGTTGAGTCTGGGCACGTCAGTTTCGATATCCAGCCGGTGCCGCTGGGCCGGCTGATGGACAGTGCCGTGGTGCTGGTGCGCCCCGCCGCCGGCGCCAAGCAGATCCACCTCCAGGCCATTATGGCCCCGGGCTGCCCACAGGTCGTCATGGGTGACCAGTTGCGGCTGCGGCAGGTGCTGCTGAACCTGCTGGGCAACGCCGTCAAATACACGCCCGAAAAGGGCGCGGTGCGGTTGGAGCTTCGGCCGCTGGAGGGCCAGGGCATCCGTATCGAGGTGACGGATACGGGCCCTGGAATCCCACCGGAGCAGCGGGATTTGCTGTTCCGCGACTTCAGCCAGTTGCCCTCCGGAACCGTGCCGGCGCAGGAGGGCCATGGGCTTGGCCTGGCCATTTCCGCGAGGCTGGTCGAGGCCATGGAAGGCCGGATCGGCATGGCGCCGGGGCCCGGCGGCCGGGGCAGTTGCTTCTGGGCCGACCTGCCGCTGCCGGCCGCCATCACCCTTGCATCATCCGGCCCGGCCAGGCGCACCAACCGCATCCTGGTGGTGGATGATGTGGCGCTGAACCGGCTGGTGGTGCAGGCGCTGCTGGAATCCGCCGAATACGAGGTGGTGATGGCCGAGAGCGGGCGGGAGGCGATCGCCGCCCTGGCCGAGAGCCAGTTCGACCTCGTGCTGATGGATGTGCAGATGCCAGAGATGAGCGGGCTGGAAGCCACCCGCCATATCCGCGCCGCCGAGGCCGCGCAGCCCGGCGCCCATCGCACGCCCATCGTCGCCCTGACCGGTGAGGAAATGGCCGATGAAATTCAGGCCTGCTTCGCGGCCGGCATGGATGGCCACCTGACCAAACCGGCCGACCGGGCCGGACTGCTGGCCCTGGTCCACCGCGTGACGCAGCAGGCCAATGACACTGGAAAGCCGCCCCTCAGCGGGGCGGCCTGAGCTTCCCCTAGGTTTTATCCTTCCCCGGCGCGCCGGAAGGCAGCTCGGCACCGTCCAGCAGGGCGCGCAAGCGCGCTTCCTCCTGTGCCTCACGCTGCTTGGTCGCCTTGTCGCGGCCGAATTTCATCCGGTTGGCTTCGGCCTGCTGCCCGGCCTGCTGCCGGGCCACGCGTTTGCGATGGCGGTTGAGGTTGACGATCTCGGCCATGCGGCCAGGATAGCGTCGCTGATGCCCGCGCCGCCAGGACCTCTTGCCCCGCGGCATGGAGCAGAACAGGAGCAGCTGCGCATGCAGATCGAACTGACCGCCAGCGATGGCCACCGTTTCTCGGCTTGGCAGGCCGGACCGGCCGGTGCCTCCAAGGCGCTGGTGGTGGTGCAGGAGATCTTCGGCGTCAACCGCCACATGCGCCATGTCTGCGAAGGCTTCGCCAACCAGGGTTTCGCCGTGATCTGCCCCGCGCTTTTCGACCGCGCCGAGCCCGGTATCGAGCTGGGCTACGCGCAGGAGGACATGCAGCGCGGCATGGCGCTGCGGTCCAGGGTGACCGAGAAGCAGGCGATGCTGGATATCGAGGCCGCCGCCGCCGCCCTGCCCGCCGGCGCAGCGAAGGGCATCATCGGTTATTGCTGGGGCGGCACCATCGCCTGGTGGGGCGCCACGCGCAGCCGCAGCTTCCAGGCAGCCATCGGCTATTACGGCGGCGGCATCGCCGCGACGAAGGCTGAGACCCCCCATTGCCCGGTGCAGCTGCATTTCGGCGGCAAGGACAAGGGCATTCCGCTGAGCGATGTGGAGGCCATCCGCGCCGCGCAGCCTGGGATCGAGATCCATGTCTATCCCGGCGCCCAGCACGGCTTCTCCTGCGAGGAGCGCCCCTCCTACAGCCCCACGGACGCCATGCTGGCGGAACAGCGCAGCCTGGACTTCCTGGCCAGGCATCTCGGCTGAAGGCCCATGTTCCTGTTCCTCATCACGGCGCTGGTGCTCCTCGGGCTTCTGGTGGCCATCCCCGTCTGGATGGGGACGGAATTCGACCAGATGCCCTTCGCCACCATCGGCGTGCTGGTGATCGGCGTGCTGCTCTCCGCCATCTGGGGCCGCACGCCGAAGGAGTGAGCCCGCGCGCTCAGCCCGCGCCCGGCTTATCCCGGTCGTGCCGCAACTCGCCGGCAACCCAGGTGGCGCGTACCACGCGGTCGTCGCCCAGCGTCATCAGCACGAAGAGCCGCTCGGCCCAGTCCCGGGCAAAACGCATGCGGTATTCCAGCAGCGGCGTCGCCTTCAGATCGAGCACCACCAGATCGGCCTCGTGCCCCGGGGCGATGTGGCCGATGGTATCCGTGAGGTCCAACGCCTCCGCCCCGCCTGCCGTGGCCAGCCAGAAGCCATGGGCCGCCGTCAGCCCCCTGCCCCGCCCCATCGCCACCTTATAGGCATCCCCCAGCGTGCGAAGCTGCGAGAAGCTGGTGCCGGCGCCGAGATCGGTGCCCAGCCCCAGGCAGACCGGCCTGTCCCGCCGCCTGGCCTGGAAAGCCGGGAACAAGCCGCTGCCGAGGAAGAGGTTGGAGCTGGGACAATGCGCCAGGGAGGAGCCGGTGCGGTGGCAGCAGGCGAATTCTTCCTCCGACAGGTGCACGGCATGGCCGAAGACCGCCCGCCGCCCAGTCAGCCCGGCCTGGTGATAGACATCCAGATAGCCGTCCCGCTCTGGGAAAAGCTCCCGCACCCAGGCGATCTCGGCCTCGTTCTCGCTGAGATGGGTCTGCAGGTAGGTGCCCGGATACTCCCGCCAGAGCTGTCCGGCGGCTTCCAGCTGCGCTGGCGTCGAGGTGGGCGCGAAGCGCGGCGTGATGGCGTAGAGCTGCCGCCCGACGCCGTGCCAGCGCTCGATCAGCGCGCGGGATTCCTCATAGCCGCGCTCCGCCGTATCCAGCAGCGCCGGCGGCGCGTTGCGGTCCATCAGGACCTTGCCGGCGATCATGCGCGTGTTGAGGCGGTGGGATTCGGTGAAGAAGGCCTCCACGCTCTGCGGATGCACGGTGCAGTAGACAGCGGCCGTGGTGGTGCCGTTCCGCAGCAGTTCCGCCAGGAAAACCCGCGCCGCCTCGGCGGCATGGGCCGGGTCCGCATAGGCCTGCTCGGCCGGGAAGGTATGGAGGTCGAGCCAGTCCAGCAGCTGCGCGCCATAGGCGCCGATCATCTGCGTCTGCGGGTAGTGGACGTGGCAGTCGATGAAGCCGGGGCAGAGGATGGCGTCGGGATAATGCACCACCTCCAGCCCCCGGGCCCGCGCGGCGCTCCAGGGCCGCACCTCGGCGATGCGCCCGTCATCCAGCACCACCAGGGCATCCTCGGTGATCCGGAGGGTGGAGGCGGGGTCGTCGGAGAGGAAAGGATCGCCCGTGAAACCGAGCACCGCCCCCCGCAGACCCCGCCGCATCCGGCTCAGGCCGCCCGGTTCAGCACCCGGCCGGCCACCGCGTCGAGCTTGGCCAGCAGGGCGGGGTCGCGCTTCTCGGGTGCCGTGACCAGCGCGTATTCCAGCGCGCGGTCGCAGCCGGCGGGGCAAGGCCCGCGGCGCTGGCCCAGCATCGGCACCACCGTCTTCACGAGCGCCTTGGCGCGGTCGGCATTGGCCAGCATCACCTTCACCACCGCATCGACGGTGACGGCATCGTGGTCCGGATGCCAGCAGTCGAAATCCGTCACCATCGCCACGGTGGCGTAACAGATCTCGGCCTCACGGGCGAGCTTGGCCTCCGGCATGTTGGTCATGCCGATCACGTCGCAGCCCCAGGCGCGATACAACTCGCTCTCCGCCTTGGTGGAGAATTGCGGACCTTCCATCGTCAGGTAGGTGCCGCCGCGCTTGTAGCGGAGGCCGATGTCGCGCGCCGCCTGCTCCACCGTATCGCCGATGCGGGGGCAGACCGGGTGCGCCACGGAGACATGCGCCACGCAGCCGGATTCGAAAAAGGTCTTCTGGCGCGCGAAGGTGCGGTCGATGAACTGGTCGACGATGACGAAGGTGCCCGGCGGCAGGTCGCCGTTCAGCGAGCCGACGGCGGAGAGGGAGAGGATATCCGTCACCCCCGAACGCTTCAGCGCGTCGATATTGGCGCGGTAGTTGAGGTCGGAGGGCGTCAGCGGATGGCCGCGGCCGTGCCGGGGCAGGAAGACGCAGCGCACGCCGTGCAGCCGCCCGAAGAGCAGCGCGTCGGAGGGCTTACCCCAGGGGGTCTGGACCTCCCGCCACTCACGGTCCTCCAGCCCGTCGATATCATAGAGGCCGGAGCCGCCGAGCAGGCCGATGACAGGCTCGATGGTGTCGCTCATGCAGGTTTCTCCCCAATCATCAGGGTGGCGGAAATGAAAAGGGCCGCCCCGGAAGGGCGGCCCTGGCCGTGTCGTAGTGCGGGCGGCCGCCCCGGCGTCAGTGAACGTCTGCCCAGATCTTGCGCTTCACCGCATAGGTCAGGCAGCCCAGGATCGTCAGGAACAGGATGACGCGCACGCCCATGGTGCGGCGGGTCTCCAGTTCCGGCTCCGCCGCCCAGGTGAGGAAGGCGGAAACGTCATGGGCCATACGCTCGACACTGGCCTCGGTGCCGTCCGCGAAGGTCAACTGCCCCTCGTTGAGCGGCGGTGCCATGGCGATCTGATGGCCGGGGAAATACTGGTTGTAGTGCATCCCCTCCATCACCGTCGTGCCGGCGGGCGGCTCGGTATAGCCGGTCAGCAGGGCGTGGATATAGTCCGCGCCGCCGACCCGCGCCTTGGTGATGACCGAGAGGTCCGGCGGCATGGCGCCGTTATTGGCCGCACGCGCCGCGGCCCCGTTCGGGAACGGGCTGCGGAAGCGGTCGGAGGCACGGCCCGGGCGCTCGAACATCTCGCCGTCATCATTCGGGCCGTCCGGGACCTGGACGGAGGCGGCGACAGCCGCCACCTCTTCCGGGCTCAGCCCGATGTCCTGCAGGTTGCGGTAGGACAGCAGGTGCATCGAATGGCAGGCGGCACAGACTTCCTTATAGACCTGGAAGCCGCGCTGCAGCTCGGCCCGGTCATAGGTGCCGAAGGGGCCGTCGAAGGAGAACTTCACGTCCGGCACTTCGACCACGCCCTCGGCCGCCTGGGCAGCGCCCGCAGCGAGGCCGAGGGTGACGGCGGCCGCCAGGGCCGCCGACTTCACGAAACGCAGCGCCATGTCACGCCTTCTCCATCGGCTGGGCAGTGGCGGCGCTGGGCAGCGGTCCGCCCCCACGCAGCACAGGACGGCTGATGCTGTCGGGCAGCGGCAGCGGCCGCTCTAGCTTACTCAGCAGGGGCAGCAGCACCAGGAAATACGCGAAGTAATAGGCGGTCGCGATGCGGGAGATCAGCACGTAGATCCCTTCGGCCGGCTTGCCGCCCGCCCACATCAGCACGAAGAAGTTCACCGTCCAGAGCAGGAACAGCCACTTGGCGATCGGGCGGAAGCGCATAGAGCGCACCTTGGAGCCGTCCAGCCAGGGCAGCACGAACAGCACCAGGATGGAGCCGAACATCGCCAGGACGCCGGCCAGCTTGTTCGGCACCGCGCGCAGGATGGCGTAGAACGGCAGGAAATACCATTCCGGCACGATATGCGCGGGCGTCGAGAGCGGGTTGGCCGGGATGTAGTTGTCCGGATGGCCCAGATAGTTGGGCATGTAGAAGACCAGCACCGCGAAGACGATGAAGTAGACGACGATGCCGACGCTGTCCTTCATCGTGTAGTACGGGTGGAAGGGAAGCGTATCCTGCGGGCCCTTCGGCTCGATGCCCAGCGGGTTGTTGGAACCCGTGATGTGCAGCGCCGCGATGTGCAGGAAGACCACGCCCGCGATCACGAAGGGCAGCAGGTAGTGCAGGCTGAAGAAGCGGTTCAGCGTCGGGTTGTCGACGGAGAAGCCGCCCCAGAGCAGCGTCACGATGCTGTCGCCGACCAGAGGGATGGCCGAGAAGAGGTTGGTGATGACGGTGGCGCCCCAGAAGGACATCTGGCCCCAGGGCAGCACGTAGCCCATGAAGGCCGTGGCCATCATCAGCAGGAAGATGATGACGCCCAGGATCCACAGCAGCTCACGCGGCGCCTTGTAGGAGCCGTAGTACATGCCGCGCCACACATGGACCAGCACGACGATGAAGAACATCGAGGCGCCGTTCATGTGCACGTAACGGATCAGCCAGCCGTAGTTCACGTCGCGCATGATGCGCTCGACGCTGTCGAAGGCCAGGCTGGTATGGGCGGTGTAGTTCATCGCCAGGAAGATGCCGGTGGCGATCATGATCAGCAGGTTGATCATGGCCAGGGCGCCGAAATTCCAGAAGTAATTGAAATTCCGGGGAGTCGGGAAGGTCCCGTACTCCTTCTGCATCATGGTGAACACCGGCATGCGCTGGTCGATCCAGCGCACAACCGGGTTGGTGAAGGAACTGTCGTGAAGGCCGGATGCCATCGGGGTGCGGTCCTCAGCCGATACGGATCTGGGTGTCGGACCGGAAGGCATATTCCGGGACGGCCAGGTTCAGGGGCGCGGGGCCGCGGCGGATGCGCCCGGCGGTGTCGTAGTGGCTGCCATGGCAGGGGCAGAACCACCCGCCGAAGTCGCCACGCGGGTCGGTGGACTTCTGCCCCAGCGGCACGCAGCCCAGATGGGTGCAGACGCCCAGCACGACCAGCCAGGGCTCACGCTGCACGCGGGACTGGTCGGTCGCGGGGTCAGGCAGCTGGTTCAGCGGAACCGCCTGGGCTTCCTGGATTTCCTGCGCGGTGCGGTGGCGCACGAAGACCGGCTTGCCGCGCCACATCACGGTCACGGCCTGCCCTTCGGCGATGTGGCTGATGTCCACATCGGTGCTGGCCAGCGCCAGTACGTCCTTGGCGGGGTTCATCGAATGGATGAACGGCCAGACGATGGCACCCACACCGATCGCCGCGAAGGAGCCCGCAACCAGTTTCAGGAAGTCCCGTTTCGTCCCCTCGGCGGGGGCGTGTTGGCCACCCTTGGCGGGGGGGCTGCTGCTCGGCGCAAGCGTATCGGCCATGCCTCATCGTCCCTGTTGGCGGCCGCCCCGGTCCTGCAGGCAGGCCGGCCGCTGATCCTTTCCGCCGTAGATGCGGAGACGCACGGCAGCGTGACGCACGCTGCCGGATTTGCGCAGCGCCATATAAAGCCAGCCCCCATGGGGTGGCAATCGCCGCCGGCACTGCCTTGTGACAGCTTGTGACGCTGTTGCGCCGGGGTGGCGTGCTGGGCTAGCGCCGCGCAGCCCTCCGCCTCCCCCAGTCCAGGGATACCCCCGCCATGCCGGAAACCCCTTTCACTCATCCCCTCGCCCCCGAGGCCAGCAGCTGGTTCGAGTCGCTGCGGGACCGGATCTGCGCCGAATTCGAGGCGATCGAGGCCGAGGCCGGCAGCCCGGCGCGCTTCGAGCGCAGCAGCTGGAGCCGTCCCGGCGGCGGCGGCGGGGTGATGAGCGTCATGCGCGGGCAGGTCTTCGAGAAGGTGGGGGTCAATGTCTCCACCGTGCATGGGGAATTCAGCCCGGAGTTCCGCAAGCAGATCCCGGGCGCGGAGGAGGACCCGCGCTTCATCGCCACCGGCGTGTCTCTGGTGGCGCATATGTGCTCCCCGCGCGTGCCAGCGGTGCACATGAACACGCGTTTCATCGCCACCACCCGCGCCTGGTTCGGCGGCGGCGGCGATATCACGCCCATGGTGCTCGATGCCCCCGAGTCGCTGGAGGATGCCGAAGCCTTCCACGCCGCCTTCAGGGCGGCCTGCGACAGGCATTCTCCCGACTATTATCCGCGCTTCAAGCAGTGGTGCGACGAGTATTTCTTCCTGCCCCACCGTAACGAACCGCGCGGCCTGGGCGGCATCTTCTATGACTGGCTGGGCCGGGACGAGCCGGACCAGGCGCGCCTGCCCGAGCATTTCGCCTTCACGCGCGATGTCGGCGAGGCCTTCCTGGACGCCTATCCGCGCATCGTCCGCCGCCGCATGGCTGAGCCCTTCACGCCGGAGGAGCGCGAGCACCAGTTGCGCCGCCGCGGCCGCTATGTGGAGTTCAACCTGCTCTATGACCGCGGGACGCTGTTCGGCCTGCGTACCGGGGGCCATACCGAGGCGATCCTGATGTCCATGCCGCCCGAGGTGAAGTGGCCCTGAGGGCGCGCCCCTTGTCCTGCGCGGCCGGGCTCGCCATACCCCGGCCGTGGCGCAAGATCTGACATCTGCGGCCGGGCGGCGCGCCGCCTGGCTCAACAGCCTGTTCGTGGACCATGCCGTGCTGCGCCTGCTCTGGCGCAACTGGGGCGTGGTGGAGGCGGGGCGCGTCTATCGCTCCAACCACCTCGGCCCGCGCCAGCTCAGGGCGGTGGCCCGCCAGTTCGGCATCCGCACCATCGTCAACCTGCGCGGCCACCGGGAGGATTGCGGCTCCGATGCGCTGGGGCGACAGGCGGCGGCGGAACTGGGCCTGACCCATGTCGACGCACCGCTGGAAAGCCGGGGGGCGCCGCACAAGGACCGCATCCTGCGCCTCGCCGGACTGTTCCGGGAGATGCCGGAGCCGGTGCTGCTGCACTGCAAATCCGGCGCCGACCGCACCGGCCTGGCGGCCGGGCTGTGGCTGATGCTGCAAGGGCGCCCGGTGGAGGAGGCGATGCGCCAGCTCTCCTGGCGCCATGGTCACGTTTCCGCCAGCAAGACCGGCATCCTGGATGCCTTCTTCCGCGAATATGCCCGCTTCACGCGCGAGCATGGGCCCAAGCCCTTCCTGGACTGGGTGGCGGAGGATTACGACGAGGACGCCCTGCGCGCCGCCTTCCGCAGCCGCGCCTGGGCCGACCGCCTGGTGGACGGGGTGCTGCGGCGGGAGTGAACCGCTACTCCATCCCCTCGGCGCGCCCGCCGGGGTAGCGCGGCAGCCCATCCGCCAGCTTCACCCAGGGGAGCTGGCCCCGCGCCCGCACATGGTCCGCCGGCGGAACCTGCGCCGGGTCGTCCAGCGTGGCCGTGGCGATATCGACCTCATCCGGCAGGTCGGTGCTCTGGAAGGTCAGCGGCGTGCCGCAGCGCGGGCAGAAGCTGCGCCGCCCCTTGTCGCTGGAGGCGAAGCGCGCCGGCTCCCCGGCCGTGAAGCGCAGCCCCGTCACGGGCAGGCTGAACCAGGCCACGAAGGGCGCGCCGGCTACGCGCCGACAGTCCTGGCAGTGGCAGATGGTGCTGTGGAAGGGTGCCCCTTCCCCCTCGTAGCGGATCTCGCCGCAGTAGCAGCCGCCCTTGAGCGTCATGGCCCTTCCCCTTCGCGCCCTGCCGGGAGAAGCAGCTTATCCCGCCCCCGGCACCGGGCAATCCAGATCGCCCTCCCGGCAGGAGAGATAGCGGCGCAGCTGCGCCAGCCGCTCCTCGGTCAGCCTTTGCCGGCACTGGGCCGCCAGCATGGGGCGGATGCTGCCGCCCTCCACCCCGATGGTCGCGAAATCGCATTCCCCGTCCCGGAAGCGGATCCAGGCCCGCTGCGCGTCCCGCAGCGCCTGCCGCGCCGGGGCATCCGGCCGCAGCCGGGCCATGATCTGCTGATAGGCCTCGTTCAACGCCGCATCCGCCTTCCGCAGCCCGTCCCCGGCGCATTCATTCATGTCAGCCTGCGTCGCCTGCCGGCTGCAATCCTGCGCCAGGGCGGGCAGCGGAGCCAGGGCCAGCAGGGCTGCCAGCAGGACGGGGAATCGCATGGGCCTACTCCACAGCGAAAGCCTGGGTGCGGACCATACGGGCATAGAGACCGTCCTGCGCCACCAATTCCGCGTGCCTTCCCTGCTCCACGGCACGGCCATCCTGCATCACCACGATCCGGTCCGCCGCCTGCACCGTGGCCAGGCGATGGGCGATGACCAGGGTGGTCCGCCCCTGCCGCAGCCGCTCCAGCGCGCGGCCGACGGCGGCCTCGTTCTCCGCGTCCAGGGCACTGGTGGCCTCGTCCAGCAGCAGCACGCGGGGGTTCCGCAGCAGGGCGCGGGCCAGGGCCACGCGCTGCCGCTGCCCGCCCGAGAGGCGTGAGCCGCCGGAGCCCAGCACCGTGTCGTAGCCCGCCGGCAGCGCCGCGACGAAATCATGCGCCGCGGCCGCGCGCGCCGCCGCCTCCACCTGCGCCCGGCTCGCGCCGGGGTGACCGCAGGCGATATTGGCCAGGGCGGTATCGTCGAAGATCACGGCATCCTGGCCGACATAGGCAATGGCGGCCCGCAGGCTCTCCAGCGTCACCGCCGTCACGGGCACGCCATCCAGCAGGATCTGCCCCTCGGTCGCGTCATAGAGGCGGGGCAGCAGCGCCAGGGCGGTGGACTTGCCGGCGCCGGAGGGGCCGACCAGCGCCACCGTCTGCCCCGGCTCGGCCTGGAAGGAGAGGCCGGCGAGCACCGCCTCCCCGTCCCCGTAGCGGAATCCGACCTTGCGGAACTCCACCGCGCCAGGGCCATCCGGCAGCGCCGGGGAGCCTGCGGGGGCGGTGATATGCGGCCTGCGGTCCATCTCATTGAAGACGCGCACCAGCCCACCGAAGCCTTCCTGCAAGGCCGCGTTCAGCGAACCCAGGGCACGCATGGGCTGCGTGGCCACCAGCAGGGCGGCGACGAAGCCGGTGAACTCGCCCACCGTGCCGCGGCCGGTGGAGACCTTCCAGCCGACGAAGCAGAGCACGCCCGCCACCGCCACGCCGCCCAGGGCCTCCAGGATCGGGTCCAGCTTGCTGCGGGTCCGGGCGATATGCATCAGCGCCTCCCGCAGCCGGGCGAAGGCACGGCGGGCGCGATTCTCCTCCTGCGCCTCGAGCCCGTAGGCACGGACCACGCGGGCACTGGAAAAACTCTCGGTCAGCATGGCCGCCGCCTCGCCCACCCGCTCCTGCATGCCGCCGGAGGCGCGGCGGATGCGCTTGCCCAGCCGCAGCACCGGCACGATGGCCACGGGGTACAGCACCACCAGGATCAGGCTCATCTGCCAGTCGAGATAGATCATGGATGCGACGAGGCCGATGACCGTCAGACCGTTGGCCAGGCCGTTGATGGCCTTGGTCAGCGCCTCCCGGATCGCCTGGGCATCGGCGGTGAAGCGGGCGGCGTGGCGGGCGGGGGCCTCGCGCGCCAGCACGGCAAGGTCTGCGCGGGTCAGCGCGCGGAACAGGTCGTTCTGGATGGCTTCAATGACCCGCAGCACCACCGCCTGCACCGAGACCGCCTGCCCGTATTGCGCGGCCGCCTTGCAGGCCGTCAGCGCGATGATGACGGGGGGTACCAGCCAGACGATCCGCTCGTCCTCGGAGGTAAAGAGGTCGAAGGCCTGCTGGATGACCAGCGGATAGAGCGCGGTGAAGCCCGCCAGCGCCAGGGAGCAGAACAGCGCCAGGGCAATGCCGGCGCGGTGGTGCCGCATATAGTTCCGCCAGAGGCGGAGCGTCAGGGCGCGGGTGGTCTCGGGGGGCGGAAGGGCAGCAGCCATGCGGGGGCGCTTAGCATGGCTGGGCGGTCGGGCGGGAGGCGCGGCGCATCACGCCCCCCGCAGGGCAGGTCAGCGGGCCGGGGCCTCGGCGGCTTCCGGCGCGGCCAGGCTGAGCCGGGCACGGCCCTGGAGGGCCATGCAGACCAGGAAGACCACCGTGACGGCGGCGACGTAATGTGCCGGGCCCAGCGGGTCGGCATTGACCAGGGCGGTGACCAGCAGCGGCGTCACGCCACCGAAAATGGCATAGGCGAGGTTGTAGCTGAAGGAGACGCCGGTGAAGCGCACGCTGGGCGGGAAGGCATTCACCATCACGAAGGGCACGACGTTGATCACGCCCACCGTGGCGCCGGCGAAGGCATAGAGCGGCAGCAGCATCTCCGGCGCCATATCGGCGCCGATATAGAGGGCATAGGTGCTGACGATCAGCAGCATGCCGCCGATCAGGCCCACCTTCACCGCCCCAAAACGGTCCAGCAGCACGCCGGAGAACATGGCGCAGACGGTCAGCAGGAAGGTGGCGGCCAGGTTGGCCTTCAGCGTCATCACGGGCGTGAAGCCATGCAGCTTCTGCATCAGCGCCGGGGTCATCAGGATCACCACCACCACGGCGGCGGTCAGCATCCAGGTCACGAGCATGGAGAGGATGACGGCGCCGCGGTGGTCGCGCAGCATCTGCTTCACCGGCAGTTCCTTGCTCAGTGTCGCCTGGGCTCGCATCTCCTCGAAGACCGGCGTCTCCTGCAGGAAGCGACGCAGATACATGGCCACAAGGCCGGAAACGCCGCCCGCCAGGAAGGGGATGCGCCAGGCCCAGCCGCTCACCTCGGCCGGGGTGAAGGCGGCATTGATGCCGGTGGCCATCAGGGAGCCCAGCATGATGCCGCCGGTCAGGCCGCCGGTCAGCATGCCGCAGGCCAGGCCCACATGGCGGGCCGGCACATGCTCCGCCACGAAGACCCAGGCGCCCGGCCCCTCGCCGCCGATGGCCGCGCCCTGCATCATGCGGAAGACCAGCAGCAGCACCGGCGCGGCATAGCCGATGGTCTCATAGGTCGGCATCAGGCCGATCAGCAGCGTCGGCACCGCCATCAGGAAGACGGAGAGCGTGAACATGCGCTTGCGGCCGACGAGGTCGCCGAAATGCGCCATGACGATGCCGCCCAGCGGCCGCGCCAGATAGCCGGCGGCGAAGATGCCGAAGGTCTGCATCTGCTGCAGCCAGTCCGGCATGTCCACCGGGAAGAAAAGGTGGCCGATGACGGTGGCGAAGAAGACGTAGATGATGAAGTCATAGAATTCGAGCGCCCCGCCGAGGGAGGCCAGGGTAAGAGTGCGTATATCGTGCTTGTTCAGCGGGCGGTGGTCAGCGCCACCCTCTTCGGCCTTCATCGTGGAGCCTTCGTCAGTCGATATTTTTCTGCGCCGATCGCAGTTCTGACGAAATTTTAGCTAATTTGTGCACGCCACGACATTAAGGCTATTCGAACGCTGCAATGCAGCAACCGCAGGTCTGTGGCCTCAAGGCGCAACGCCGGATGCCCCGGCCTGAAGGGCATGACCATGCTGCGGCGCCCCTTCCGGAAACCGACATCGGCGTCTGGGCGGCAAAGGGGCAGGACGATCCGCCAGCCCCGGCGCCGATATCCTCCCCACGGACGAGCCGCTAACGGCGCTGCCGCCGGACGGCCGATGTGGTGCCTCAGAGCATCGGCCGTCCGCCAGTGACGGGGATCAGCGCGCCGGTGATGTAGCTGCTCTCATCCGAGGCCAGCATGACATAGGCTGGCGCCAGTTCCGCCGGCTGCCCGGCGCGGCCGAGCGGCGTGTTCTCGCCGAAGCTCTTCACCGCTTCCTCCGGCATGGTGGAAGGGATCAGCGGCGTCCAGATCGGTCCCGGCGCCACGCAGTTCACGCGGATGCCCTTCTCCGCCACCAGCTGCGCCAGGCCGGCGGTGAAATTGGCGATGGCGCCCTTCGTGGTGGCATAGGCCAGCAGCGAGGGCGACGGGCTCTTGGCATTGATGGATGTGGTGTTCACGATCGCAGCGCCCGGCTTCATCTGCTTCAGGGCCGCCTTGCAGAGATAGAACTGCGAATGGATGTTGGTCCTGAAGGTCTCGTCCCATTCATCGTCGCTGATGTCGTCGATGGATTCATGGGTCCGCTGCATGGCGGCGTTGTTCACCAGCACGGAAATGCCGCCCAGTTCCTCCACCGTGCGCTGCACCAGGGCCCGGCAATGCGCGGGGTCGCCGATGTCACCCGGCGCCATCACCGCCTTGCGGCCGGCCTGCCGCACCCATTTCGCCGTCTCCTCCGCGTCCTCGTGCTCATTGAGGTAGGAGATGACGACATCCGCGCCCTCCCGCGCGAAGGCGATGGCGACGGCGCGGCCGATACCGGAATCGGCGCCGGTGATCAGCGCCACCTTGCCCGCCAGCCGGCCGCTGCCCTTGTAGCTCTGCTCGCCATGATCGGGCTTAGGATGCATCGGGTTGGTATAACCGGGAGGCTGCTGCTGCTGCTCCGGCTGCGGCGGCTGCGGGTAGGCGGTGGTCGGGTCCTGCGTCATGGGCGGCTCCCTCTGCCGTGGTGGATCGGCAGGGAAACGTCGCAAGGTGCCGATGGTCACACCGGAAACGCGGTGCGGGAGCGGCTTTCAGTGCCGCCGCAGCACTGCGCGGCAGGCATCGGCATCAGCATCGCAGCCGCCGTCCAGCCACCAGCGCCGCACCCGCGCCAGGGCCTGCCCCACCCCCGGGCCGGCGGGAATGCCGGCCGCCAGCGCATCCCGCCCCTGCAAGGGAAAGACCGGGCGCGGTGTAGCGGCGATCCGCGCCCGCAGGCCCGCGCGTTCCGTGCCATCCAGCGCCTCGGCCAGCCAGGCGAGGTCCGCGGGCAGCCCTGCCGGCACCTCGGCCAGCCAGCGGCGCAGCGCGGGACCGTCCAGTTCCGGTCCAGGGCGCAGGGCAGGGTCCAGCAGCCGCCGCAGCCGCTCCGCCTCGGCGGTGGAGAAGCGCAGCCGCCGTGCCAATCCCTCAGCCCCGCTGCCCGGCGCCAGCAGGGCAGCCAGCCGCAGCAGAGGGTCAGCCGGGGCGCCAGCCGCCAGGAGGCGGCATAGCGGGCCGGCCTCCCCCACC
The DNA here is from genome assembly GCF_017654485.1 of Roseomonas marmotae. Taxonomy (NCBI): domain Bacteria; kingdom Pseudomonadati; phylum Pseudomonadota; class Alphaproteobacteria; order Acetobacterales; family Roseomonadaceae; genus Roseomonas; species Roseomonas marmotae. The sequence goes on from NZ_CP061091.1 coordinate 3,103,979, forward strand.
TCCGGCAGGATGGCCCGCAGCACGCCAGCCTCTCGCATCAATGCCAGAGCGCCAGAGGGGTCAGGCGCCTCCAGCAGCCGCTTCAGCTCCATCCAGACCCGTTCGGCCGAAAGCCGCGCCAGCCCCGGCACGGCCTCGTGGATGGCGGCCAGCGCCGCCGCGTCCGGCGCGCCGCGTCCATAGCGGGCCTGGAAGCGGAAGAAGCGCAGCAGGCGCAGATAATCCTCCGCCATGCGGGTCGCCGGGTCGCCGACGAAGCGCACCCGCCCGGCCGCCAGATCCTCGCGCCCGCCGAAATAGTCCCAGAGCCGGCCGGCGGCATCCATCGACATGGCATTGATGGTGAAGTCGCGCCGCGCCGCGTCCTCCCGCCAGTCCGTGCTCCAGGCCACCTGGGCATGGCGGCCGTCGGTCAGCACGTCACGGCGCAGGCTGGTCACCTCCACCGGCTGGTGCTCCAGCACGGCGGTGACGGTGCCATGCGCCAGCCCGGTCTCGAAGACCTTGATGCCGGCATCGCGCAGCAGGCGGGACGCTTCCTCGGGCGGCAGGGCCACGGCCACATCCACGTCATGCACCTCCCGCCCCGCCAGCAGGTCGCGCACCGCGCCGCCCACCACGCGCGCGCCCGGCAGCGCCGCCAGCACGCCGGCGGGTGCCCCGCGGGAAAGCCATTCGGGCGGGTCGATACGGTGGTGCGGAGGGTCAGCGGTCATGGCGGGGGCAAGGCAGCACGAGGAGAGTTCCCGTGCAATGCCGCCACCGCCGCGGCACTGCACGAGCTGCGCATCCAAATCGCGGGCATGGCGTTGGAACCACGCAGGCCGGCGGTGCCGGCGCAAAGACAGGAGATACCGATTATGGTCGACGAAAGCCGCGTGACGGGCGCAGCCCGCGATGCCTTCGGGCGTGTTCAGGAGGCCGCCGGCAACCTGACCGGCGACAGCCGCACCCAGGCACGCGGGATGTACAACCAGGCACATGGCCAGGCCGAGAACGCGCTGGGCCAGTTGAGCGACTGTATCCGCGAACAGCCTCTGACCTCGGTGCTGATCGGCGCCGGCATCGGCTATGTGCTGGGGCGGATGAAGATCCTCTGACCACTCTCCGCCGCCTCGGGGTTTAACCCCCGGGGCGGCTTCGGCGTCTGGCCGGGCGGGCGAAGCCCGCAGGTACCGCCCCAGGCCGCTTTCAGCGCAGCACCAGCGCCAGATTCCGCAGGATGGCGGCGGTGGCACCCCAGACGAAATGCCGCTCATGCGGCCAGACCCAGTAGCTGCGCTGCTCGCCGCGCACCTCCAGCTGCTCGCGCCTTGGCTGGGCGGGGTCCAGCAGCCGCTGCAGGTCATATTCGAAGATCAGCTCCACCTCGCCCGGCTCCGGTACCAGCTTCAGCGGCGGCTGCAGCAGCGCCACCACGGGCGTGACGCGATAGCCCGTGCCGGTCAGATGGTCCGGCAGGCGTCCCATCACGCGTGGCAGGGTGGGGCCGAGGCCGATCTCCTCCCAGCTCTCACGCAGCGCGGCCTGTTCGGCACTCTCCCCCGGCTCCATCCGGCCGCCGGGAAAAGCCACCTGCCCGCTATGGGAGGACAGCTTCTTCGTTCGCAGCGTCAGCAGCACGGTGGGAGCGGGATGCAGCACCAGCGGCACCAGCACCGCGGCGGCGACCAGCGGCTGGCCGGGCTGCATATCGATGCTGGAAGTAGGCTCGGCGCGGGCGAGGCGATCCGGGTCGCGCAGGCGCCGGACGATCTCCTCCGCCGGAAGGACATCATGCCGGTCCGGAACCGCCTCCAGGGCGGAACGGGTACTCACTTCGCGCCGGCACGCGGGGAACGGCCTTCCGGGATGCGCCCGGCCCGGCGCGGCGCGCGCGGGGTCTCGGCCGGCACATCGTCGATGGGGAAGAAGACGCCCTCGCTCCAGACGCCCAGCACCTCCCGGCCGTCCACTTTCTCCGGCTCCGCCAGGGCGACAAGCTCGTAGAAGGTCGCGCGGTTGATGCGGGCCTCCAGCCCCGGGCGCACGGAGATGTAGGGGCGCGGCTCCCGCGTGCGGGGGTCGATTTCGACGCGGATGGGGTGGTCGTGGTCGGCGGTGACCATCTCGTCGAGGTTCGTGCGGAAGGTCAGGCATTGCCGCCCGTCGCATTGCCGCCAGAAGACCTCGACGGCGATGAAAGGCGCGTCCTCCACCTCGATCCGGCCCCGCTCAACGGGGGTTTCCAGCCAGAAGCTGCCATCCTCCTCCCGCTTCAGCACGGAGGCGAAGAGGCAGACCAGCTCCTTCCGCCCGATCGGCCCGCCCTTGTAGTGCCAGCTTCCATCCCGGGCGATGCGCATGTCCAGCGCGCCGCAATCCACCTTCGGTCTGGGCGGCCGGCCCTCCAGCCGCCCGCCCCCGGGTCTCAGCCCGGCCAGCGGCAGATCACAGGGATCGCCCCCCTGGCGTGCGGCAGCCGAGTGGCGGGCAGCGCCGCTCACATCCTGCTGTTGCACTGCATTCAATGCTTTGTCCGTGCGCCCACTGGTCATACGCTTTCCAAGTCTCGCTCCTGGATCGGTGGCTGGCGGAAAACGGCCGGCCTCCCATATGCAGACTATATTAAGGAACCCGATCGACATGGTTGAAGTGGCGGACCCCATCGATCCCACCACTCTCGTCGCGGAAGTCGAGGCGCTCGGCACCCGACTGGCCCGCGTCAAGGCCGCGGTTGGCGAGGTGATCTTCGGCCAGCCGGAGGTGGTTGAACAGGTCCTGATCACCATTCTCTCGGGCGGCCACGTGCTGCTGGTGGGCGTGCCCGGCCTGGGCAAGACCCGGCTGGTGGAGACTCTGGGCACCGTGCTGGGGCTGAATGAAAGCCGGGTGCAGTTCACGCCGGACCTGATGCCCGCCGATATCCTGGGCAGCGAGGTGCTGGAGGAAAGCGGCGACGGCCGCCGGGCCTTCCGCTTCATCAAGGGCCCGGTCTTCTGCCAGCTGCTGATGGCGGACGAGATCAACCGCGCCTCCCCCCGCACCCAGTCGGCGCTGCTGCAGGCGATGCAGGAACGTAAGGTGGCGGTGGCCGGCCAGTCCCATCCCCTGCCCGCCCCCTTCCATGTTCTGGCGACGCAGAACCCGATCGAGCAGGAAGGCACCTATCCCCTGCCGGAAGCGCAGCTGGACCGCTTCCTGCTGGAAGTGAATGTCGGCTACCCCGACGAGGCGGCGGAACGCGCCATGCTGCTGGCCACCACCGGCGCGCATGACACCAAGGCCCGCCCGGCGATCACCGCCGCCGAGCTGATGGCGGCACAAGCGATGATCCGCCGCATTCCCGTGGGCGAGCAGGTGCTGGAAGCCATCCTGAAGCTGGTGCGCGACGCGCGGCCGGAGACGGGATCGCTGGAGGCGGTCCGTAAGCACCTGGCCTGGGGGCCTGGCCCCCGTGCCGCCCAGGCGCTGATGCTGGCCACCCGCGCCCGCGCGGTTCTGGATGGCCGCCTGGCGCCCAGCGTCGAGGATGTCGTGGCCCTGGCCGACCCCGTGCTGCGGCATCGAATGGCGCTGAATTTCTCGGCCCGCGCCGATGGCGTGCAGCTTTCCGACGTGATTGGTGCGCTGAAGGCCAGCCTTGGCTGACCCCGGCACGGCCACCGCGCCCCGCGCCACGCCCCCCCGTGCCACGGCCCTGCGCGCCGAGGTCCTGGGGGCGAGGCTGCCGCCGCTGGTGGTGGCGGCCGAACGCGTCGCCGCGACGGTGATGCAGGGCGTCCATGGCCGCCGCCGTGCCGGCCAGGGCGACGCTTTCTGGCAGTTCCGCCCCTATACGCCCGGCGATGCGCTGAACCGGCTGGACTGGCGGCAGAGCGCCAAATCCGACCGGCTCTTCGTGCGGGAGACGGAGTGGGAAGCCGCCCAGAGCATCGCCCTCTGGCGTGATGCGGGGCAGACCATGCACTGGTCTTCCACCACCAACCTGCCGCGCAAATCGGAACGGGCGGAGCTGCTGCTGCTGGCGCTTGCCTCGCTGCTGCTGCGCGGCGGGGAGCGGGTGCGGCTGCTGGGCGACCGCCGCGCCTATGCCGGGCGCGGGCTGCTGCCTTCCCTCGCCGAGGCGCTGGGGCGCCATACCGGCCCGGCCGCCGATGAGAGCCTGCCCCGCCACGCCCGCGCGGTTCTCTTCGGGGATTTCCTGGCGCCGCTGGAAGACACCCGCGCCGCCGTCGCCTCCCTCTCCGCCCGCGGCGTCACCGGCCATCTGGTGCAGGTGCTGGACCCGGCGGAGGAGACGCTGCCCTATACCGGCCGCATCCGCTTCGAAGCCCTGATCGCCGGGGAAGCCCCGCTGCTGCTGCCGCGCGTGGAAGGCATCCGCGCGCTCTATGCCGAGCGGCTGGCAGCGCATCGCCAGGGACTGACCACCATTGCCGCCGCCGCCGGCTGGCGCTTCACCACCCACCGCACCGACGCGCCGCCCGAGGCCGCGCTGCTGGCGCTGTGGCAGGCGCTCTCGCCGGGATAGGAGCCTCATGCTGCAACTCGGCCCGATCGGTTTCGTGCTGCCCTGGCTGCTGCTGGCCCTGCCGCTGCTGCCGCTGATCTGGTGGCTGCTGCGCGTCACGCCCCCGGCGCCGCGCCGCCAGACCTTCCCGGCCCTGCGGTTGCTACGGGACCTGCCGGCGCCGGAACAGACGCCCAGCCGCACGCCCTGGTGGCTGCTGCTGCTGCGGCTGACGGCGGCGGCGCTGATCGTGCTGGGGCTGGCCCGTCCGGTCTGGGGCCCTGGCGCCGCTACGGATGGGGAAGGCCCGCTGCTGCTGGTGGTGGATGACGGCTGGGCCGCCGCCGCCGACTGGCCGGCCCGCATGGCCGCCGCCCAGGCCGCGCTGGATGCCGCATCGCGCGAGGGGCGCCGCACCGCCCTGCTGACCACCGCCCCCACCGAAACCGCCGGGAATGACGGCGGCGCCATCCAGCCCAGCGGGCTGATGCCGGCGGAGGAACTGCGCGCCCGGTTGGCCGCCCTGCGCCCCAAGCCCTGGGCGCCGGACCGCGCGGCGGCGCTGGCGGGGTTCCAGTCCTGGCGGCAGGCCCATTCCGGCCCGCTCTCCAGCCTCTGGCTGGCCGATGGGCTGGAGCACCGGCCGGAAGGTGAGGACAGCGCGCCACTGGCCCGCGCCCTGGCCGAGGCCGGCCCGCTGACGCTGGCGCGCAGCGAGGGCCGTGCCACCCGGGTCCTGGCGCCCCCACGGGCCGAGCCGGACCGGCTGCTGCTCTCCCTGCGCCAGACGCCCACGGCGCTGGGCGGGCAGGCCACCATCCTGGCCCGCACCGGCGACGGCCGCGCCCTGGCCAGCACCAGCATCGACCTGCCCGCCGGCGCCACCGGCGGCGAGGCCGCGATGGAGCTGCCGTTGGAAATCCGCAATCAGGTCGTGCGGCTGGAGGTGGAGGGCGAGGACAGCGCCGCCACCGCCGTGCTGCTGGACGAGCGCTTCCGCCGCCGCCCGGTCGGGATGGTCGGGCCGAGCCAGGCAGGCAACGAGACCCCCCTGATCGGCACGCTCTACTATCTTGAACGTGCCCTCTCCCCCACCGCCGAGCTGCGCTCGGGCGATATCGGGCAGCTTCTGGGCCGGCAGCTTTCCGTGATGGTGCTGGCCGACCGCCCGGTGGCCGAGAGGCACGAGGAGGAGCTGCTGGAGCAATGGGTGCAGAAGGGCGGCACGCTGCTGCGCTTCGCCGGGCCGCGCCTGGCCGAGCACCCGGACAGCCTGCTGCCCGTGCGACTACGGGCGGGTGAGCGGCAGCTGGGCGGCTCGCTCTCCTGGGAGCGGCCGCAGCGGCTGGCGCCCTTCCCCGAGAACTCCCCCTTCTTCGGCCTGACCCCGCCCGCCGAGGTAACGATCTCCACCCAGGTGCTGGCCGAGCCGGACCCGCGCCTGAGCGAGCGGAGCTGGGCGCGGCTGGCTGATGGCACGCCGCTGGTGACGGCGGAGACACGCGGCGCCGGGCGCATTGTGCTCTTTCATGTGACCGCCAATGCCGAATGGTCCAACCTGCCGCTCTCCGGCCTGTTCGTGGACATGCTGCGGCGGGTGGTGGCGCTCTCCTCCGGCGTGGTGGGGGCGGAAGGCAGCGCGCCGCTGGCGCCGGTCGAGACGATGGACGGCTTCGGCCGGCTCGGCCCTGCCCCTGGTGGCACGGCCGCCATCCCCGCCAGCGCCTTCGCGGAGGCCCTGCCCGGCCCGCGCCATCCGCCCGGCTGGTATGGCCAGCCTGGCGAGGGGGCCGAGCGCCGCGCCTTGAACCTCTCCGCCAGCCTGCCCGCCCCGCGCGTGATGGCGCCGCCGCCGGACGGCACCCGCCTGCAAACCATCGGCGGCGTGCCGGCGGAACGCGACCTGGGCCCATGGCTGCTGGGGCTGGCGCTTCTGCTGCTGGCGGTGGACCTCGTGCTGTCCCTGGCGCAGCGCGGGCTGGTCGGCCGGCCGGCGCGGCTGGCTATGCTGGGGCTGCTGGCCCTGGGGCTTGGCGCCGCGCCGCTCTCCGGCGCCCGGGCCCAGGATGACTCCATGCCGCTGGTGACGCGCATCGGCTATGTCGCGACCGACGACCCCTCGGCCGATGAGATGGTGCGCCAGGGGCTGGCCGGCCTGTCCGACTACGTCAACCGCCGGACCGCCGCCGCGCTGGGCGAGCCTGTCGCCGTGCGGCCGGGGCAGGACGACCTTTCCGTGCTGCCGCTGCTGTACTGGGCCGTGCTGCCGGACGCGCAGCCACCCGGCAGCGCCGCCGTGGCCGCGCTGAACGACTATATGCGCCACGGCGGCATCATCCTCTTCGACACACGGGACGAAGGCTCGGGCGAAGGCTTCGCCCCTGGCGCGCGGGAGGCCCTGCAGCGCGTCACGCGCAGCCTGGAGATCCCGCCGCTGACATCGGTGACGCCCGAGCATGTTCTGACCCGCGCCTTCTACCTGCTTCAGGACCTGCCCGGCCGCTTCACCGGCGGGCAGGTCTGGGTGTCGCGGGAGGAGGACCGGGCCAATGACAGCGTCAGCCCCGTCATCATCGGCGGGCATGACTGGGCCGGCGCCTGGGCCGTGGATGCGCGGGGCGGCAACCCCTATGCCGCCATCCCCGGCGGGGCGCGGCAGCGGACGCTGGCCTATCGCTTCGGCGTCAACCTCGTGATGTATGCGCTGACCGGCAACTACAAAGGCGATCAGGTGCATGTGCCGGCCATCCTGGAAAGGCTGGGCAACTGATGCAAAGCGCCATCGCCGGGCTCGATTTCGCCCCCATCCTGCCACTCTGGCTGCTCATCGCCCTGGGCGTGGTGGCGCTGCTGGCCCTTTCCATGGCGCTGTGGCGCCGCGCGCGCGGCGTCTGGTGGCGCGCCCTTTCCTTCGCCCTGCTGCTGCTGGCCCTGGCCAATCCGCGGCTGGTGGAGGAGACGCGGGAGGGCCGGCCCGATATCGCCCTGCTGGTGCAGGACCGCAGCGACAGCGCCCGCATCGGCGACCGGGGCGCGCAGCTCGATGCCGCCCGCGCCGCGCTGGAGCGGGAGGCCGCCCGCTTCCCGGACCTGGAACTGCGCGTGCTGGACCTGCCGGAAGGCGGCAACCAGGGCACGCGGCTGATGACGGCCGTCGAGCGCGCCCTGGCCGACATCCCCCGCGCCCGTCTGGCCGGCGTGCTGGCCCTGACCGATGGACAGGCGCATGACGTGCCGGAGGCGGCGGGCTTCGACGCCCCCTTCCACACCATCCTGCCCGGCGGCCCTGGCGAGGTGGACCGCCGCATCCGCGTGATCGAGGCGCCGGGCTTCGGCATCGTCGGCCGCAGCGTAGAGCTGCGGGTGGCGGTGGAGGACCTGGGCGTGCCGGTGAACGAGGCGCAGGGTGCCGTGCGCCTGACCATCCGCCGTGATGGCAACGCGCCCCGCGTGGAAAGCGTGCCGCTGGGTCGGGAGCACCGGATCACCGTGCCGATCGAGCGCGGCGGGCCGACAGTGGTGGAGGTCGCGGCGGATGAGCGGCCGGGCGAGGTCTCGGCCCTGAACAACCGCGCCGTGGTGACCATCAACGGGGTGCGGGACCGGCTGCGGGTGCTGCTGGTCTCCGGCGAGCCGCATTCGGGCGAGCGCACCTGGAGGCGGCTGCTGAAGGCTGATCCCGGCGTGGACCTCGTGCATTTCACCATCCTGCGCCCGCCGGAAAAGGATGATCTGACGCCGCTGAACGAGCTGGCGCTGATCGCCTTCCCGGTGCGTGAGCTGTTCCAGGTGAAGCTGCGGGAATTCGACCTGATCGTCTTCGACCGCTTCGCCAACCGGGGCATCCTGCCACCCACCTACCTCCGCAACATCGCCGAATACGTGCGCGGCGGCGGGGCGCTGCTGCTCTCGGTCGGTCCGGAATTCCTGGGGCCGACCAGTCTGGCCGCAACCCCGCTGGGGCAGGTGCTGCCGGCGCGCCCCTTCTCCGGCCCCGAGGCCATGGCGGAAGGCGCCTTCCGCCCGCGCGTGACGGAGGCCGGCGCCCGCCACCCCGTGACCCAGGGCCTCAGCGGCGCCAACCAGGGCAATACGCAGCCGCAATGGGGCCGCTGGTACCGCTACCTGCGCGCCAATACCGAGAGCGGCACCACGGTGATGGACAGCGGCGACAACTCGCCCCTGCTGCAGCTGGACCGGGTGGGGGAAGGCCGGGTGGCGCTGCTGCTCTCCGACCAGATCTGGCTCTGGTCACGCGGCCATGACGGCGGCGGCCCGCAGGCGGAGTTGCTGCGCCGCGCCGCGCATTGGCTGATGAAGGAGCCGGAGCTGGAGGAGGAGGATCTGGTCGCCCAGGTCGAAGGCGGCACCCTGACCGTCACCCGCCGCAGCCTGGAGGGCGGCCCGCCGCCGGAGATCGCCGTCACCGCGCCCGATGGCACCATCGCCCGCCGCCGGCCGGAAGCGGAAGGCGGCGGGCGCGCGGTGCTGACCTTGCCGGCGGAGCAGCCGGGCGTCTGGCAGGCCAGCGACGGCCGCCGCACGGCCTTCGCCGCCGCCGCCGCCGCCAATCCGATGGAAATCGCCGATCTGCGCGCCGATCCGGCCAAGCTGGCCCCCATCGCGCATGCGACCGGCGGCGGCACCCGCTGGCTGGGCACGGGCGAGGCGCCGGCGGTGCCGGAACTGCGGCGCGTGGCGGCCGGGCGCGACATGTCCGGCGGCGCCAACAGGGGCTGGCTGGGCCTGCGGCGCAACCAGGACCATATCGTCACGGGCATCGCGGCCCTGCCGCTGCTGCCCCCCTGGCTGGCCCTGCCGCTGGTGCTGGGCGTGGCCGTCATTGCCTGGCGGCGGGAGGGACGCTGAGGCCCTTCTGCCCTTTCGCAGCCATGATCCTGACTTCTTATCCAAGAGTTGGAGGATTTCGTTATGCGTATGGCAATGGCCTTGATCTGCCCCCTGATGCTCGGTGCCTGCGCGATGGGGCCCACGCTGGAACAGCAGCTGGCCACCTATGTGGGCCGCAGCGAGACGGAGCTGGTGGCCGGGCTCGGCGTGCCGGTCCGCAGCTATGAGACGGGGGGCCTTCTCTTCCTGCAATTCGTGCGTCAGAGCGCGGTGCCCGTCGAGCAGCCCCAGCCCTTCTTCTACGGCCCCTACCGCTACGGTCCCTGGCTGAACTACACCTCCTATGTCGAGGTGCGCTGCGACATCACCTTCGCCCTGCGTGACCGCCGGGTGGAAAGCTTCACGCTGAACGGGCAGGGCTGCTAGCCGAGGCTGGGCATTTCAGGGCAACGCGAGGCCAGCATACAGCATTATGCTCCCTGATTCTGTTGTTGCGGTTCCCTTGAACGCCGCTTTACCGGTAGAAGGTGCCGCCATGCGCCGCTCCATCTCTTCCCCCCGTCTTTTGCCCCTCGCAGCCCTGGCGCTGCTGTTGCCGGCCCTGCCTGCCCTGGCGCAGGCGCCGCGTGGGCCGCTGACACCTTCTGGCCCCACCGGCCCCTCGGCGGCGCCGCCGCCGGCCCTGCCCGGCCTGGCAAACCGCAACCCGGCGACGGTCATCCCGCCCGATGCCAATTTCAACCTCCTCGGCCCGACCGAGGCGCTGTTCGATTCCATCAACCGGGGTGACCTGACCTCGGCGCGGGACGCGGTGTCGCGCGGTGCCGACCTCAACGGGCGCAACGTGTTGGGGCTGACACCGTTGGAATCAGCGGTGGACCAGGGGCGGAACGACATTGTCTTCTACCTGCTCTCCGTCCGTGGCGCCGTAGCCTCCTCCGCCCCGCCGCCGCCCTCCCTGCCAGGGCTGAGCCGCAATGTCGCCCGGCCTGAGCCGGCGCCGCGCCCGCCGGTCCGCGCGCCGCAGCGCAGCGCCCCCACGGCGGCGCCGTCCGCCGGCAGGGCCGCGCCCCATCCCGTCGACGGTGGCGCCGCGCGGCCGGATGTGGGCTTCCTGGGCTTCGACGCCGGGCGTGGCGGGTAACGTACCTCCGGCCAGGTGGGCTTCAGTTAGGCCATTGCGCCGCCCGCCGGCTCAGCGGGCGCAGTCCAACAGGCTGCCCAGTTGCCCGACCCGCCGGCGGATGACCTCCGCCCGGCTCTGCACATAGGGACCGGGTGAGGCCGCCGACCGTTCCAGCGGGTTCGGCAAGACCACGGCCAGCCGCGCCGCCTGTCCCGCCGTCAACTGGGCGGCGGAGCGGTCGAAGAAGGCGCGGGAGGCGGCCTCCGCCCCATAGATGCCGGGGCCGAACTCGACGATGTTCAGATAGACCTCCAGCACCCGCTGGCGCGGCCAGAGCAACGCGATCTGCGGCGTCAGCCAGGCTTCCAGCACCTTTCGCAGCGGGTCGCGCCCAGGCCAGAGGAAGAGGTTCTTGGCCACCTGCATGGTGATGGTGCTGGCCCCACGGGGCCGCTCCCCGTTCAGCGCCGCCTCCACCTGCCCGCGCAGCTGCTGGAAGTCGAAGCCCAGGCTCTGCTCGCAGAAGAGATTATCCTCCGCCGCGATGACGCTTTGCGGCAGGGACTGGGCGATCTGGTCATAGGCTACCCATTCCCTGGAAAGCCCATAGCCCTGCGCCGCCCGCAGCAGCATCAGCGGCGTCACCGGCACCGGCACGAAGCGGAAGAGCAGGATCAGCAGCGGCGGCCCCAGCAGCAGCACCAGCGCCAGGCGCTTCAGCCAGCGCGGGGCGCGGCCCGGGGCCAGGCGCATCAGCCGCGCCCGCAGGCGTTGGCGCGGCCGCGATGGTCCCAGGGAAATTCGAAGCGCCCGCCCCAGGCACCGCTCCGGGCCGCCTTGGCGGCGCGCTCCTCATCCGCATAGGCGCCATCGGAGTAGCGCTTGCAGTCGAAGGCGAAGCCGGTGCGGACCATGGCGGCATTCAGGTCCACCACCCCGTTCCCGTCCCGGCGAGGCACGGTGCAGGTGGCGACCATGCGGCCATAGGTTTCCGAGCCATCGGGGGTGCAGGTCACCTCCGCGCCGCCGATCAGCGCCACCAGCGCGTCCCGCGCCTGCTTGCCGCAGTCATAGCGGCCGGTGCCGCTGCGGGTGCAGGTCTGGTCACTCTCCAGCGCGTCGATGCCGCGCATGCGGATGCGGGTCCGGCCGAGGTCCAGCGTATCTCCGTCGATGATGCGGGCGAGGCCGCTCACCGGCTCGATGCTGCCCCGTGGCACGCGGTGGGTCGTCTCCCGCTGGCTATTGTCGAGGCTGGAGAAGGCGCGTACGGCGGCGCGAAAGACACGCTCCAGCCCGGCATCGGTCATCTGGTTGGCGCTGAACAGCCCCAGCACGGCAGCAATCAGGGCGATCCAGGGGGCAGCGGGGCGCTTGCGGCTCATGGGTGGGGAATCAGCATGGTCATGGCCGGGCCTCTCTGCCATGCCCGGCGCGGCGCCGCATCACCCCGCCGGGCATCCTTACGCCATCACATCAGATGCGGCAGGTTCAGCGGCGGGCGTTCCGGCGGCACCTCCTCAGGCTCCACCACCTTCGGGGCACGCGGGTCGTGGTCCAGGTGCCAGGCCTGGGCATCCCGCCACATGGCATGGGCCTTGGTGAACTCCGCCCCCAGCAGGAAGATCTGCGCCGAGTAGTAGATCCAGAGCAGCACGACGATGACCGATCCCGCCGCGCCATAGGTGGAGCCGATCGCGCTGCGGCCGAGATAGAGGCCGATCAGCATCTTGCCGAGATCGAACAGCCCGGCGGTGACGATGGCGCCCACCACCACGTCCCGCCACTCCAGCCGGCGGTCTGGCAGGATCTTGTAGATGGCGGCGATCAGGGCCGAGACCAGCCCGAGCGAGACAAAGATATCGGTAACGCGCACCACCATGGCGATGCCGGGCAAGCTGGTATTCAGCGACGCCCGCAGCGCGGCCAGCAGCGCGCTGATCACCAGCGAGACCAGCAGCAGGAAGCCCAGCGTCGCCACCAGCCCCAGGCTGAGCGCCCTTGCCCGGAGAAGGGAGGAGACGGTGATGTCCGGCACCTCCGCCCTCCAGATCTTGTTGAGGCTGGCCTGGATCTCCCCGAAGACGCCGGATGCGGTGATGAGCAGGGTGACGATGCCGATCACGCTGGCCACCATGCCGCTGGTGGGGTTGGAGGCGCTGCGGATGATGTCCTGCACCACCTCGGCCCCCGCCTGCCCCATCAGCCCGCCGAGCTGCTCCACCACCGCGCCGCGCGCCGCATCCTCCCCGAAGGCAAGGCCGGCGATAGCGACGGCGATGATCAGCACCGGAGCCAGGGAGGTGACGGTATAGAATGCGATGGCGGCGCCGCGGCTGAGCGCCTCATCATCGATGAAGCCGAGGACAGTCTGCCGGGCCAACCACCAGATCTTATAGGCTAGCCGCTTCAACATGGGACGGCCCTTCTCGATGCCGACTCAAAAACGGAAGCGTAACAGGGCTGGTTGCGCTGCCGTGGCAGAAGCACGCCGCTGTGTCGGCGCGGCCACAGGCGGAGCCGGGACAGGCGGGATGCGAGGCGGCCCTGGTGTCCTTCAGGAGTTGGAGGCTGTCTCCGCCTCCAGCCCCGCCATGGCCGGCGCGGCGCCGCGCAGGATGAGGTCGGTGGCCAGCCGGGCGTAATCCTCCCGCGACAGCCCGCGCCCGTCCCGGAACCAGAGGTAGCTCCAGTTCAGCATGCCGAAGAGCGACATGGTCAGCGGCTTCAGCAGGTGCCGCTGCGGCGCGGCCGAGGGCACGGCCGCCGCGATGGCTTCGGCGAAGACGGCGACGATCCGGCGTTCCAGCTCCCGCAGCACCTCCTGCCGCTCCGGCGGCAGCAGCTGCAGGTTGGCGATCTGGATCTGGTGCTCGGCATCCGCGTCCCGGTAGGTCTCCAGCAGCGCGGCGGAGAGGGCATGCAGCCGGGCCTCCGGCTCGGCGGTGGAGGCGAAGGCGCGCTCCACCGTCTCCACCAGCGTCTCCAGGTGCAGATGCAGAATATCGAAGAGCACCTCCTCCTTTGAGGCGTAGTAATGGTACAGCAGTGCCTTGGAGGCGCCGCAGGCCTGCGCCACCATGGTGATCGAGGTGCCGGTGAAGCCGTGGCGCGCGAAGAGGCCGGCCGAGGTCTTCAGGATCTGGCGGCGCTTCTCGTCGTAATCTTCTGCCCGTGTCCGAGCCATGCTGACCTCTTCCGGCGCGTTGTCCTTCGCCGGGCGATTAAGCGAGCGATCGGTCGGCGAATGCAACCCGTCGGCCCCCGGGAAAGCACTTGCTTTGATCGACCGGCCGGTCAATTCTTTCGGCATTGCCCGCCCAGGGCGCATCGGCCCCTCCATCAGGAGGCCGGAGCGCCGGGCCAATGACATTCAAGGGAACGTTGAAGTTCCCGGAGTCCAAGGAGAGAGAAGTCGATGCGGAATCTCGCCGCCGGCCTGACGCTGGCGCTCGGCCTGACCACGGCAGCCACGGCCGCCGAACCCGTCCGGGTCGGCGTCGTCATTTCCGAGACCGGGCCCGGTGCCTCGCTGGGCATCCCCGAAGGCCGCTCCATCCGGCTGCTGCCGAAGGAATTCAGCGGGCAGCCGGTCGAGTGGATCGTGCTGGACGACGGTTCCGACACCACCCGCGCCGTGACGAACATGCGAAAGCTGATCACCGACAACCGCGTGGACGCGGTGGTCGGCTCCACCGTCACGCCCGCCTCCATCGCCATGGTCGAGGTCGCGGCGGAGCAGAAGGTGCCGACCATCTCGCTGGCCGGTTCCGCCACCATCGTCTCCCCGGTGGATGAGAAGCGCCGCTGGGTCTTCAAGACCGCGCAGAACGACGCGCTGATGGCCACCGCCGTCGCCGACCACATGGCCAAGGCCGGCGTGAAGCGGCTGGCGCTGGTCAGCGTCAGCGATTCCTATGGCGATGGCTGGCTGGGCATCTTCAAGCCGCTGCTGGAGCAGCGGAACATCGCCGTGGCGGCCGATGAGCGCTATGCCCGCACGGATACCAGCGTCACCGGCCAGAGCCTGAAGGTCATCGCCGGCCGCCCCGACGCGGTCTTCATCATCTCCGCCGGCACTCCGGCCGCGCTGCCGGCCAAGACGCTGCGCGAGCGCGGCTTCCGCGGCGCGATGTACCAGACTCATGGCGTGGCGAATGCCGATTTCCTCCGCATCGGCGGCAAGGATGTCGAAGGCACCATCCTCCCCGTCGGCCCCGTGGTGGTGGCGGACCAGCTGCCGGAGACCCACCCCTCCCGCGATGTCGCCCGCCAGTATCGCGACGCCTATGAGGCCGCGCATGGCGCCGGCAGCGTCTCCGCCTTCGGCTCCTATGCCTATGACGCCGGCATTCTGCTGCAGCACGCCATTCCCGTGGCGCTGAAGACCGCCCAGCCCGGCACGCCGGAATTCCGCGCGGCGCTGCGCGATGCGCTGGAGGGGCTGAAAGGCGTCGTCTACGTGAACGGCACCGCGACCATGTCGCCCGCCGACCATGTCGGCCAGGACGAGAACGCGCGGGTGATGGCCGTCATCAAGGATGGCAAGTGGCAGGCCCTGCCGCAGTAAGAGCCTGACTTCAACGACCTGACCTCCGCCGGGGATTGGCCGTGGATCTCTCGATATTTCTCGTGCTCGTGCAGGATGGCATCGTCAACGGTGCCATCTATGGCCTGCTGGCGCTGGCGCTGGTGATTGTCTTCACGGTCACCCGCGTCATCCTGGTGCCGATCGGTGAATTCGTCGCCTTCGGGGCGCTGACCCTGGCGGCGCTGGAAACCGGCACGCTGCCGGGCACGGTCTGGTTGCTGCTGATCCTCGGCGCCGCCTCGGCGGCCTGCCGGCTCTGGGCCTCCCGCCGCCATGCCACGGCGAGAAGCATGACGATGCAGGTGGCGACGTCGCTGCTGCTGCCGCTGGTGGTGGCGGCTCTGGCCTGGGCGGCCGTGGCCTGGGAAGCGCCGCTCATCGCCAAGATCATCATCGCCCTGGCCATCGTGGCGCCGATGGGCCCCTATCTCTACGACATCGTCTACCGGCCCATGGCCGATGCCAGCGTGCTGGTGCTGCTGATCGTCTCCGTCGCGCTGCATCTGGCAATGCAGGGGCTGGGGCTGGTCTTCTTCGGCGCCGAAGGCTCCCGCACCTCCAGCCTCTCCGATGCCACGCTCGAGATCGGGCCACTCTTCATCACCGGACAGTCGCTGGTGATCGTGCTGATGACCATCGCGCTGATCGTCGCGCTCTTCCTGTTCTTCGAGCGCACGCTGCTCGGCAAGTCCCTGCGTGCCACCGCCGTCAACCGGCTGGGCGCGCGCCTTGTGGCCATCTCGCCCGCGCTCTGCGGGCATGTCGCCTTCACGCTCGCGGCCAGCATCGGCGCGCTGGGCGGCATCATGATCTCCGCCATCACCACGATCTATTACGACACCGGCTTCCTGATCGCGCTGAAGGGTTTCGTCGCCGCCGTCATCGGCGGGCTGGTCAGCTACCCGCTGGCCGCGGCGGGCGCGATCCTGATCGGGCTGGTGGAGAGCTTCGCCTCCTTCCACGCCAGCGCCTTCAAGGAAGTGCTGGTCTTCATGATCATCATCCCCGTGCTGCTATGGCGTTCCTTCACCACGCCCGTGGCGTTGGACGAGGAGGAGTAAGCCATGGCCCCGATGCACCGCGTCGCTGCCGGCGCCGCGCTCGCCATCGCCATCGTCGCACCGCTGGTGCCGGGCTTCCCGCCCTTCTGGGTCACGCTGCTCAGCTATATCGGCCTCTCCGGCCTCGTCGTGCTGGGGCTGGTGGTGCTGACAGGCGTGGCGGGGCTGACCTCCTTCGGCCAGGCCATGTTCACGGGCTTCGGCGCCTATACCACCGCGATCCTGACCACCCGCTACGGGCTTTCCCCCTGGGTGACGCTGCCGATCTCGCTGCTGGTCACGGGCGGGCTGGCCTGGGCCATCGGCGCCGTCACGCTGCGGCTGAAGGGCCATTACCTCGCCATCGCCACCATCGCCTGGAATGTCAGCTTCTTCTATCTGGTCGGCAACCTGGACTTCTTCCACCGCAATGACGGCATCAGCGGCATTCCCGCCATCCGGCTGGGCGGCATCGACTTCGGCGATACCCGCAACTTCTATTTCCTGGTGCTGGCCTGCGTGGTTCTGGCCATACTGCTGACGCGCAACCTGCTCGACTCCCGCCCGGGCCGCGCGATGCGCGCGCTGCGCGGCGGTGCCCTGGCGGCCGAATCCTTCGGGGTGAACACCTTCCAGGCCCGCATCCTGGCTTTCGTCTATGCGGGCGTGCTGGCGGGGCTCGCGGGCTGGCTCTACGCGCATCTGCAGCGCGCGGTGAACCCCTCCCCCTTCGGCATCAACATGAGCATCGACTACCTCCTGATGGCCGTGGCGGGCGGCGTGCACAACATCGGCGGCGCGCTGCTGGGCGCGGCCATCGTCACGCTGCTGCGGGACCAGTTGCAGACTCTTCTGCCCTGGCTGCTGAACGCGCAGGGCAATTTCGAGACCATCGTCTTCGGCGCCCTGCTGATCCTGTTGCTGCAATTCTCGCCGCGCGGCATCTGGCCGCATCTGGCGAAGCTGGCCGGCCGCCTGCTGCCGAAGCCGGCCCAGCCCCCGATCCCCGCAGCCACCGAGGCGCAGATCCTGCCCCCGCGCCCGCAACCGGAACGCGGGCAGGAGATCCTGCGCGCCACCGCGCTGCGCAAGCAGTTCGGCGGGCTGGTGGCGGTCAATGATGTCGGCTTCCGTCTGGATGCCGGCGAGGTGGTCGGGCTGATCGGCCCGAATGGCGCGGGCAAGAGCACCACCTTCAACCTGCTGACCGGCGTGCTTTCCGCCACCAAGGGCAGCGTGGCCTTCCTGGGCGAGGAAATCTGCGGCCGCAGCGCGCGCCACATCGCCACGCGCGGCGTGGCCCGCACCTTCCAGCATGTGAAGCTGGTGCATGGCATGACGGTGCTGGACAATGTGGCGCTGGGTGCGCATCTCCGCGCCTCCTCCGGCCCGCTCCGCGCCGCGTTGAAGCTGGACCGGGCGGAGGAAGCCAGGCTCTTCGCCCTTGCCTGGCAGCAGTTGCACCGCGTCGGACTGGCGCATTGCGCCTATCTGGTGGCGGATGAGCTGTCGCTTGGCCAGCAGCGGCTGGTCGAGATCGCCCGCGCGCTCTGCCTCGACCCCGTGCTGCTGCTGCTGGACGAGCCCGCCGCGGGCCTGCGCCATCTGGAAAAGGCGGCATTGGCGAAGCTGCTGGACAGGCTGCGGGCGGAAGGCATGACCATCCTGCTGGTCGAGCACGACATGGATTTCGTCATGAACCTGACGGACCGGCTTGTGGTGATGAATTTTGGCACGGAGCTGGCGCAGGGCCGGCCGAAGGAGATCCAGGGCAACCCCGCCGTGATCGACGCCTATCTGGGAACCGCCGCATGACGATCCTCAGCGTGCAGGGCGCCACCGTCAGCTACGACGCCATCCTGGCCGTCTCCGACGTCTCCCTCAGCGTGCCGAAGGGGACCGTGATCACCATCCTCGGGCCGAATGGCGCCGGGAAATCCTCGCTGCTGAACGCCATCATGGGCGTGGTGCCGGCCAGCGGCGGCATCAGCTTCGCCGGGCGGGACCTGAGAGGCGAGAGCGTGGAGGCCCGTGTGGCCGACGGCCTCAGCCTGGTGCCAGAGAAGCGCGAGCTGTTCTCCAGCATGACGGTGGAGGACAATCTCCGCCTCGGCCGTTTCCGCCTGCGCCACAAGGGCAGCGCGGAGCCCCTGCTGAACGAGATGTTCGCCCTGTTCCCGCGCCTGAAGGAAAGGCGCCGGCAGCTGGCGGGCACCCTCTCGGGCGGGGAGAGGCAGATGCTGGCCATGGCCCGCGCCCTGATGGGCGAGCCGCGCCTGCTGATGCTGGACGAGCCCAGCCTCGGCCTTGCCCCGTTGATCGTGCGGGAGATCCTGCAGACCGTCGCCAATCTGCGCGACAACGGCACGTCAATCCTGCTGGTGGAGCAGAATGCCAGGGCCGCGCTGCGTATCGCCGATTACGGCTACGTGCTGGAGAATGGCCGCGTGATGCTGGAAGGCGAGCCGGCGATGTTGCAGGCGGACCAACGCATCATCGAATCGTATCTGGGGGTGCGTTCGGCCGTCTCCGTCTGAGAGCCGGCCTCTCACACCCTGTTGTCTGGCGCCTGAGCCGGTCTGCTATTGCAGATGGCGGCCCGGCGGGCTGAAGCTCCGGCCATACCCGGCGGCACCAGTTCCGCCGCCGGCCGGGACGTCCAGGCAACAAAGGTCACAGGCCATGAAAATCACCCGCCGCTCGGCACTCCTCGCCCCCGCCGCGCTGGCCGCCCTCCGCGTTCCACTGGCCAGGGCCCAGGGCGGCTTTCCCAGCCAGACCGTCCGCATCATCGTGCCCTATAGCCCGGGCGGAGCCTCCGATATCGCGGCGCGCCTGATCGCGGAGAAGCTGACGCCGCTGTGGAAGCAGTCGGTGGTGGTGGAGAACCGCACGGGCGCCAATGGCATCGTCGGCAGCGATACCGTGGCCAAGGCGGCGCCGGATGGCACCACGCTGGGCTTCGTCTCCGTGAACCACGCGGTGAACGCGGCGCTCTACACCACGCCCTTCGACACGCTGAAGGATTTCACTGTCCTCAGCATCATCTACTCCGTGCCACTGGTGCTGGTGGCGGCGCCGGACTTCCCCGCGAATTCGGTACAGGACCTCGCGAAGATGGTGAAGGCGAAGCCGGGCGAGATCACCTTCGCCAATACCGGCGGCGCCGTGCATCTGGCCGCCGAGATGTTCGCCCATCAGGTCGGCGCGGCCATGACCAACGTGCCCTATCGCGGCTCCACCGCCGCGCATCCGGACCTGATCGGCCGCCGGGTGGACGTGATGTTCGACACGCTGCCGGCGGTGCTGGGCCATGTGCAGGGCGGCAAGCTGAAGGCGCTGGCCACCACCGCGGCGCAGCGCCTGCCCATGCTTCCAGACCTGCCCACCGTTGCGGAAAGCGGCTTCCCGGGTTTCGAGGCCTCGACCTGGGGCGCCATCATCGCCCCTGCCGGGCTGCCGGGGCCGGTGGCACAGAAGATCGCCACCGATGCCGCCGCGCAGCTGAAGGAGGAATCCGTGAAGGAGAGGATGACCACCCTCGGCGCCACCCCCGTCGGCAGCACGCCGGAGCAGGCACAGGACTTCGTGCGGGCCGAGGTGGCGAAGTGGCAGGCCGTCGTCACCCAGGCCGGCATCCAGAAGCAGTAAGCGGGTTGCGCCGGCGCCTCAGGGCGCCGGCCAGCTCTCCAGCACCTCGACGAAGCGCGTCAGCCAGGCATTGGTCTGCGCGCCATCGATGACGCGGTGGTCGATGGTGAGCGAGACGTAGCTCATGGGCCGGATCAGCATGGCGTCGCTGCCGCCGACCTCCCGCACCACCACCCGCTTCTCCAGCTTGCCGATGCCGAGGATGGCGGATTGCGGCTGGTTGATGATGATCGGCGTCGCCACCAGCGAGCCCGAGACACCATGGTTGGAGATGGTGAAAGTGCCGCCGCGCACGTCTTCCGGCGCCAGCCTGTTGGCGCGGGCGCGCTGCGTCACCTCCTGAAGCCGCTGCGCGATGCCGAGCAGCGAGAGCGACTGCGCCTCATGGATCACCGGCACGATCAGCCCCTGGTCCCCCAGCGCGGTGCCGATGCCGATATTCATGCTGGAGAAGACCTCCAGATGCTCCTCATGCCAGCGGCTGTTCACCGTCGGCGCGACCTTCATGGCCTCCACGCAGGCCTGCACGAAATAGGCGGTGAAGGTCAGGTTCACGCCCTGGGTGGCGAATTCCGCCTTCGTCACCGCGCGATGGGCGATGACGGCGGACAGGTCGGCCTCGAAGACCGCCGTCACATGCGGGGCCGTGGCCACGGACTGCGCCATATGCTCGGCGATGCGCCGGCGCATCGGGCTATGCGGGACGATGCTGGACCGAAGCCCGGAAGGCGCCTGCGCGGCCGGCGCAGGCTGTGGCGGCGGCGGTGGGGCCGGGGGCCGCGCGCGCTGCTCCAGCGCCTGGACCACATCCTCCCGCGTCAGGCGCCCGCCCTTGCCGGTGCCGGCCACGCTGCCGGGGTCGATGCCGCTTTCGCTGACCAGCTTGCGCACGGCCGGCGAAAGGCGCAGCTCGGGTTCCGCATGCACCTGCGGCGGCCTGGGGCGCTCAGCGGGCGCGGCGGCGGCCGTGGCCCCTTCCCCCGGCTCGATATGGCCGAGCAGCGCGCCCGGCTCCACATCCCCCGTGGCGATCAGGATGGCGGCGAGGCGGCCGGAGGCGGGGGACGCGACCTCCATGGCGACCTTGTCGGTCTCCAGTTCCACCAGCGGCTCGCCTTCTCGCACCACCTCGCCCACCTGCCGGAACCAGGTGCGGATGGCGGCGGTGGTGCCCTCCTGCGCGATGGGGGAGCGGATCTCAGTGACCGTCATCGTTTCCATCGTCAGAAACCCACCAGTTCCAGGATTTTGTCGCGGATGCGCTCGACCGAGGGCACCACATGGTTCAGCAGCACCGGGTTATGCGGGCTGGGCACATCCGGCATGGTCAGGCGGGAAACAGGGGCATCCAGCTCCATGAAGGCCTCATCGGCCACCACGGCGGCGATCTCGGCGCCGAAGCCGGCGGTGCGGAGGTCCTCATGCACGATCAGGCAGCGATGCGTGCGCGTGACCGAGGCCAGCACCGCCTCCTTGTCCCAGGGCATCAGCGTGCGGAGGTCGATGACCTCGACGGATTGCCCGCTGCCGCGCGCCGCATCCTCGCAGCGCTCGACCATGGCGCCCCAGGTGACGATGGTCAGCTTCTCGCCGGCCATGGTGGTGCGGGCGCAGCCGAAGGGAATGACGTAGTCGTCGCCGGGATAGGGGCGCCGCGCCCAGGCGGCGTCCAGCATGGCGCGGTGCTCCAGGAACATCACGGGGTCGTCGCCCCGCAGCGCGCCGCGCAGCAGGCCCACCGCGTCCTCGGCATTGGAAGGGACGGCAACCTTCCAGCCGGGGGAATGGACGAACTGCACCTCATTGGTCTGGCTGTGCCAGGGGTCGCCGCATTTGAAGAAGCCGACGGGCATGCGCAGCACCATGGGCGCGGCGAAGCGGTTGTTGGTGCGCCAGCGCATGGTGCCGCAGTCGTTGATCTGCTCCACCGCCGGGTCGGCATATTTGCGGAACTGGATCTCCGGCACCGGCATCAGCCCCGCCATGGCCATGCCGACGGCCCTACCAACGATGCCCTCTTCGGAAAGGCTGGTGTCGAAGACGCGCTTCTCGCCGAACTTCTCCTGCAGGCCCAGCGTCACGGCATGGACGCCGCCCTTGGGGCCGATATCCTCACCGAACAGGAGCACGCGCGGATTGATGGCCAGTTCATGGTCCAGCGTGCGTCGGATGGCGGTGACCATGTTGATGCGCGCGCCTTCCGGCCTCGGCACGTCGCTGCCGGCAGGCGGCGTGATGCCGGCGGCGCGTAGCCCGCCCATCACCTGCTGCCCGGCTTCCGAGAAGACATGGCGCATCACTGTCTCCGGCCGCGCCACCGGGCGCTGCTCGGCCCTGGCGCGGGCCGCTTCCACCGCCTGCGCGGCCTCGGCGGCCAGTTCGTTCCATTCCGCGTCGCCCAGCACCGCAGGCACCAGGAAGTCGCGCAGCCGGGGCAGCGGGTCGCGTGCCCATTCGGCCTCCACCGCGGTGGAGGATTTGTAGGTCTGGGTATCCTGGAAGCTGTGGCCCTGCAGGCGCGGCACGGTCAGGCGCAGCAAACAGGGACCCTGGCGGCCCCGCACATGGTCCTGCGCCTGCCGGATCAGGGACGCCGCCACCGCCGGGTCCGTGCCGTCGCCGGAGAGGATATGCAGATTGCCGAAGCTGGCGAGATTGGCGGCGATATTGGCGCCCGGCGTCTGGAAGACGGAGGGGACGGAAATGCCATAGCCGTTATCCTCGATATAGAAGAGGACAGGCAGCTTCTGCGTCGTCGCGATGGTCAGGGCCGACCAGAAGCCGTTGGTGGCGACGGAGCCATCGCCGCCCAGCACCACGCCGATGGCGCGGGCATAACTCTCATCCCCCAGCACGGTGCGATGGTATTCGACGGCCTGCGCCCAGCCCACCGTCGGCGTGTATTGCGCACCGACGCCGCCGCACATCGGCAGGGCCGAGGCGCCCCGGGGATTGGGATAGTTGAAGACGACCCCGATATCCCGCCCGTCCGAATAGCCGCCGGCCCGGGCCATGGAGGAGCCCAGCGCCTCCTCGATCTCCACCCCCAGCGCCAGCAGCATGGGGCGGGAGCGGTAATAGCCGCAGGCGGCGTCGTGCCGCTCGGTCAGGCCCAGGCCGAGGATGATCTGCGCCAGGTCATGCCCGCGCGCCGAGAACTGGTAGAGGACCTTCTTCTCCGGCACGAGGGTCTTCTCCTCCAGCGCGTCCAGGGCGCGGGAGACATGCAGCAGATAGGCGACGCGGCGCCAGTCGACGGCGGGGTCGGGGGTGGCGCTGCGCGCGGAAGACGATGGCTTGGAGAGGGCGATCGATCCCATGTCCGTTCCCCTGTTCCGGCCTGGCTTCAAGGGCCGGCCGATGATGCATTTCCTGAAGGCTAGGCTTCATTCCCGGGCAAAACCGTTCCTCTTTTTGCGGGATACGGCGGAAGGCAGGCATGATGCCCTCGCCTTGGGCGACAAGCCGGCATATCCATGCCCGATCTGCGAATCAGGGGGAGCAGCCATGCCTCAGACGGAGGAACTGGACCAATTCGAGCGCGCGATCCTGGCCGCCCTGCAGAAGAATGCACGGCAGAGCGTGCAGGAGCTGGCGGAGAAGATCGGCCTCTCCACCTCCCCCACCTGGCGGCGGCTGAAGGCGATGCAGGATGCCGGGGTCATCCTGGAGTATGTGGCGCGTCTGGATGCGGCGAAGTTGGGCTACGGGCAGACGGTCTTCGCCAATGTGACGCTGGCCAAGCACAACCGCGACGCGTTGCTGGATTTCGAGAAGGCGATCGTGGAGCGGCCGGAGGTGCTGCAATGCTTCTCCATGACCGGCAGCGCGGATTACATCATCCGCGCAGTGGTCAAGGACGCCGCCCATTACGAGCGGTTCCTTCAAGAGGTCGTCTTCATCAATCCCGCGGTGCAGCATATTTCCTCGCATTTCGCGCTGCGGGAGATCAAGAACACCTCGGCCCTGCCGATTTAGAGGCTCGACCTATCCATCGCATCCTGCGGCGCGGCTTCCATCCCCTGTCGATGGCAGCCGCGCCACCAACGGGTCGTGCGTAGCGGCACATCCCAATGTCACCTCTACCTCCACCGGTAGCCGCTTCCAGGCTGGCTCGGCGCCCAGCATCACTTTTCCTTGGCAAGGGCCCACGACCGCACGACGCATGACAAGCTGCAGATCGTTTCGAGCTGATTGAAGGATTCCGGTCGACCATACCCGGTGACGGCAGGTGTCCTGCCAAGCTGCCGTTCATGCAGCAAAGTTCAGCATCCTTCCTGGCACGGCCAGAGCCGTTATCACAGGGGAGCACCTGCCATGAGGCGCGCACGGTCCGTATTCTGGGGAGGGCTGGCCGTGCTCAGCATCCTCTGGCTTCTTGCTGATCCAGGGTCGCTGGCGCCGGACCACCTTTTTACGCTTCGCGCTTCTGCGATGCAGTACAGCGGCATTCTGGCGATGGGCTGCATGAGCCTTGCCATGCTTCTCGCCATGCGGCCGCGTTGGCCTGAAAGGTGGACGGGCGGACTCGACAAGATGTATCGCCTGCACAAATGGCTGGGCATCGGCGGGCTCGCACTGGCCGTCACCCACTGGCTCTGGGCGCAAGGACCGAGATGGGCCGTGTCCCTTGGCTGGGTGGCGCGCCCGCAACGCAGTCCGCGGGTGCCTGCTGAAGGCTGGGTGGAACCATTCCTACTGTCGCAGCGGCATACCGCCGAGAGTCTTGGCGAGTGGACTTTCTACGCAAGCGTCATCCTGATCGCCGTCGCCCTGGCCCGGCCTGTCCCCTATCACCTGTTCCACAAGTCGCACCGCCTCCTCGCTGTCCTGTACCTGATCCTGGTATTTCACAGTGTCGTGCTGACCAAGTTCAGCTACTGGTCCACGCCCGTCGGCGCGGTCATGGCGTTGCTGATGGCCGCCGGGACAGTGGCTGCCGTTGTGTCGATACTGCGCCGGATCGGCATGAGCCGGAAGGTGGAAGGCAGGATTACGAGGCTGCATTACTACCCCGCGCTTCATGTGCTCGAGTGCGAGATAGACGTTCCCAAGGGCTGGCCTGGACACAAGGCTGGACAGTTCGCCTTCGTCACCTCGGACATGTCGGAGGGCGCGCACCCCTTCACGATCGCTTCCACCTGGGACCCGGCCAGGCATCATCTCTCCTTCGTCGTGAAGGAGCTCGGGGACTATACACGGCGTCTGCACGAGACTCTTCATGTCGGTGATCTGGTGCAGGTCGAGGGGCCGTATGGCTTCTTTACCTTCGATGACGGTTCGCCGCGTCAGATCTGGGTGGGCGGGGGAGTCGGCATCACGCCTTTCATCGCCCGGATGAAGTATCTCGCGCAGGAAGGCTCAGCCATACCTGGCACGTCCCTGCGGCATGACATCGATCTGTTCCATCCCACCGCCGAATACAGCGACGAAGCCATTGCCAGGCTGCAAGCCGATGCGGCAGCCGCGGGTGTGCGCCTGCATGTGCTTCATACCCGGCGCGAGGGCCGGCTGACCGGCGACCGCATCCGGGAAGCCGTGCCCGACTGGCGGGGCGCCAGCATCTGGTTCTGCGGCCCGTCCGGCCTTGGCGAGGCTCTCAGACAGGACTTCGGTCGTCATGGGTTTCAGGTCGCCAGGCGCTTTCATCAAGAGCTGTTCGAGTTGAGATGAGCAGCGCACGGGAGGAGGTGACGCTTTCTGCCCGGACTTCCGTGGTCCATCGGGTGCGGATGGCGGCTGCCCGGCGGCCTCTGCCGCAGAGTCGTCCTGCGCTGCCACCTCCCCCGGAGATCAGAACCGCTCGGCGGCATAGGCCTCCAGCGAGGCATTGCCCGGCCGCCCCAGGATGGCCGGCGCCAGCAGTTCCGCCGTGCTCGCCGCGCCGGTCAGGCCCAGATGCCCGTGGCCGAAGGCGAAGGCCAGGTTCGGCAGCTTCCTGGAGGGGCCGATGACCGGCAGGGAATCCGGCAGGCAGGGCCGGTGCCCCATCCAGAAGCCCTCTGATTCCTCGGTGCTGGCATCAGGCAGCACCGCCTTCAGGTCGCGGTAGAGCAGCTCGGCCCGGCGCGGCGTCGGCGGCTTCTCGGTGCCGCCGAATTCCACGGTGCCGCCGACGCGGATGCCGCCTTCCATGGGCGTGATGAAAACCTTGCGGTCGGCGGGGACGATGCAGCGCCCCAGTTGCAGCCCGGCGCGCGGCAGCATGACGTGGTAGCCGCGCTGGCTCTCCAGCGGGATGCGGTAGCCGAGCGGCGCCAGCAGGCGGGCGGACCAGGCGCCGGCGGCGATGGCGACGCTATCCGCCGCATGGTGCCCGGCCTCCCCACGGATGCCGCTGGCGCGGCCCTCCGCGACCGTGATCTCCAGCGCGCGGTCCCGCACGAAGCGGGCGCCGTTGCGCGTCAGGGCTTCCGCCAGGGCCAGGCAGTAGCGGTGCGGGTTGGCGCAATGCGCGTGGTCCGGCAGGAACTGGCCGACCGTGTAGTCCGGCCCCACCGCCGGCTCCAGCGCCATGATGCCGTCGCGGTCCAGCGTCTCGATGCGCGCCCCATGCTCGCGGCGCAAAGCCCAGCTGGCCGTATCCTTCGCCAACTGCTCCCGGGAACGATAGAGGTAGAGATGTCCGGCACAGACCACGAGTTCCGGCGCGCCGATCTCCCGTGCCAGCGCCTGATGCTGCTCCACAGCCAGATGATGCAGCGTGCCCAGCGCGCGGGCCACTTCCGCCACCCGCGCGGGGCGGGCGGAGGCGACGAAGCGGGCGAACCACGGCATGGCGCGCAGCCAGTAATTGGCCGGGACATGCAGCGCCGCGTCGGGGTCCAGCAGCATCTTCGGCACGTCGCGCAGCACGCCCGGCATGGCAAGCGGCACCACGGAGCTGGCGCTGATGGCGCCGGCATTGCCGAAGCTGGCCCCCTGCCCCGGCGGCTGCGGGTCCAGCACCGTCACCGTGGCGCCACCGCGTTGCAGCTTCCAGGCCAGGGCGAGGCCGACGATCCCGGCGCCGACCACCAGAATATGCGGAGAAGCGGTCATCCCGTCTCAGCCCTGCTGCAGCGGCTGGCGGTAGATGCCGGTCCAGGCCACGCCATCGGCGGCGATCATGCCGCGATACATGCCCTGGCTGTTGAAGGGCAGCGAGACCCGCCCGGCCGCGTCGATGGCGATCAGCCCGCCCGAGCCGCCGATCCGGCCCAGTTCCTCCACCACCGCCTCCGCCGCGACATCCAGCGCATCGCCGCGGTAACGCATGCGCGCTGCGATGTCATGCGCGGCGGCCCAGCGGATGAAATACTCGCCATGGCCGGTCGCGGAGATGGCGCAGGTCTCGTTGTCGGCCCAGGTGCCGGCGCCGAAGACCGGACTGTCCCCCACGCGCCCCGGCAGCTTCGCCGTCATGCCACCCGTGGAGGTAGCCGCCGCCAGGTTGCCGTGTCGGTCGCGCGCGACGGCGCCGACCGTGCCGTGCTTGGCCTCGTCGCTGCGCGTGTCGGGGGCGGCAGAGGCCTGGCGCGCCAGTTCGTCCTGCAAGGCCTGCCAGCGCCGCTCGGTGTAGAAATACCCGGCGGGCGCGAAGGTGATGCCCTGGGCTCGGCAGAATTCCATCGCGCCCTCACCCACCAGCAGCACGTGCTCGGAGTTTTCCAGCACCGCGCGCGCGGCCTGCACGGGGTTGCGCGGCCCCATGATGCCGGCCACGGCGCCGGCCCCACGGTCCTCGCCCCGCATCACTGCGGCGTCCATCTCCTGCAGGCCCGCGCGGGTGAAGACGGCGCCGCGCCCGGCGTTGAACAGCGGGTTGTCCTCCAGCGCCATCACCGCCGCCGTCACGGCATCCAGCGCGCTGCCGCCCCCGGCCAGCACGGCATGGCCGGCGTTCAGGCTGTCGCGCAGGCCGGCGTGGTACTGCGCCTCGGCCTCGGGCGTCATGGACTCGCGGCGGATGGTGCCGGCACCACCATGGACGGCCAGCGCGAAGGTATCGGGCATCAAGGGCAACTTTCCGGTTGAGGCGCGGCGGGGCCTGTCCCGCAACGGTCCAGGGTATCGGGCGCATGATGATATTGGGAGTGGCCCGCATGAGGGAATACGGGTTCTGGCCCCGGGCCATGGCAGCGGCCGGAGGAACCCGGCATCCTCGGCTGCTGCTGAGACAGGACGAGGGAAAGACCATGGTGCAGAACAGTCCGGAACGCGCGGCGCAGTTGCTGGTGGCGGTCCGTCAGGGGCAGGAACGGCTGAAGGACCTGCCGGAGGATCTGCGCCCCCGCAGCACCGAGCAGGCCTATGCCATCCAGGATGGCGTCATCCGGCTGCTCGGCCCCATTGGCGGCTGGAAGGTGAGCCCGAAGAGCGGCCATGCCGAGCCCGGCTGCTCGCCCATCAGCGCGGCGCTGATCCAGGCTTCGCCCGCTTCCCTCGCGCAGTCAGCGGTGCCGGGCGCCGAGATCGAGGTTGAGATCGAGATCGAGATCGAGATCGCCGTGACGCTGGGCCACGACCTGCCGCCACGCGCCACCCCCTATACGCCGGAGGATCTGCGCGCCGCCATCGCCGCGCTGCATCCAGCGGTGGAGCTGCTCAGTTCCCGTTTCCGGGACCGCAGGGCCGCCGCGCCGCTGAGCCTGCTGGCCGACAGCCAGAGCAACGCCGCCGTGGTGCTGGGCGCCGGGCTGGCGGAATGGGAGGGGCTGGACCTCCGCGAGGTCGCGATGCACCTGCGGCTGGATCGAGAGCAGGTGGCGGCCGTGAATGGCGGCGCAGGGATCGAGGATGTACTCGCCGCCCTGGCTTGGCTGGCCAACCATGCCGCAGCCCGGACAGGCGGGCTGAGGAAAGGCGAGGTGGTCATCACGGGCGCGCGGATCGGCCCCTGGTCGCGCGGCGATGCGACGGAGGTGGAGGCAGATGTCGCTGGACTCGGCACCGTCGCCATCACCTTCACCTGACAAGGACAGGCGGGGGCCGCGCATCCGCCCCCCGTCCCCCGGCGTCACGGCGCCGGGCGCGCGCTCATGGTCAGCACGTCGTACTGCGCGACCGTCTCGTCATTCTGGTTGAAGACCTCGGCATCCCAGCGCACCTCGCCATAATCCGGCAGGCGGGCGGAACGCTTCGACTTCACCGTCAGCCGCACGCGGATCGAATCGCCGGGCGAGACCGGCTTCAGGAAACGCAGCCGCTCCAGCCCGTAATTCGCCAGCAGCGGCCCTGGTGCCGGGTCCACGAACAAACCGGCCGCGAAGCTCAGGATCAGGTAGCCATGCGCCACGCGCCCCGGGAAGAAGGGGTTCGCCTTGGCGGCTTCCTCATCCATATGCGCGTAGAACCTGTCGCCGGTGAAATTGGCGAAATGCTCGATATCCTCGAGCGAGATGGTGCGCGCGGGGGTCACCACCGTGTCGCCGATGGCGATCTCGTCGAAGTTCTTGCGGAAGGGATGCGGCCCTTCCACCTTCGTCGGCGCGCCCTGTCCCCAGGTCTTCGTCAGGGCGGTCAGCTTGGCGGGCGAACCCTGCAAGGCCGTGCGCTGCATGTAGTGATACACGCCGCGCAGCCCGCCCATCTCCTCGCCGCCGCCGGCGCGGCCGGGGCCGCCATGCACCAGGGCCGGCAGGGGCGAGCCATGGCCCGTCGCTTCCTTGGCGCTGTCGCGGTCGACCAGATAGAGGCGGCCATGGAAGGGCGCGAGGCCCATCACCAGCTGTTCCGTCACATCGGCGTCGTAGGAGAAGGCGGAGGCGACGAGGCTGCCCTCCCCGCGCTGCGCCAGGTCGATGGCCTGGTCCAGCCCGTCATAGGGCAGCAGGGTGGAGACGGGGCCGAAGGCCTCGACATGGTTCACCCGTTCCGCGCGAATCGGCTCGGCGCAATGCAGCAGCACCGGGGAGAGGAAGGCGCCGGCATCGGCATCGGCATCCACCACCGTGCAATGCAGCGGATCACCGAAGACGATCTCGGATTCCCCGGCCAGCTTCGCGATGTTCTCTCGCACGTCGCGGCGCTGCTGCTGGCTGGCCAACGGGCCCACGGCCACCTTCTCGTCACGCGGATTGCCGATGGCGAGCTTACCCAGCCGCGCCGCCAGCGCATCGCGAACCGCCTCCACACGCTCGCGCGGCACGATCACGCGGCGGATGGCCGTGCATTTCTGCCCGGCCTTGGCCGTCATCTCCCGCGCCACTTCCTTGATGAAGAGGTCGAATTCCGGGCTCTCCGGCGTCACGTCCGTGCCGAGGATGGCCGCGTTCAGCGAATCCCGCTCCGCGATGAAGCGCACGGCATTGCGCGAGACGGTCGGGTGGTCACGCAGCTTGCCGGAGGTGATGGCGGAGCCGGTGAAGGAGACGACATCCTGCCCGTTCAGATGCTCCAGCAGGTCGCCGGTGGAGCCGGCGACGAACTGTACCGCGCCCGGTGGCAGGATGCCGGATTCGACGATCATGGCGAACATGGCATGGGCCAGATAGGCCGTGGCCGTCGCCGGCTTGGTGATGACGGGGACGCCGGCCAGGATGGTCGGCGCCAGCTTCTCCAGCATGCCCCAGCAGGGGAAGTTGAAGGCATTCACATGCACGGCCACGCCGTGCAGCGGCGTCATGATATGCGCGCCGACGAAGCTGCCGTTCTTCGAGAGCGGCTCGAACGCACCGTCCAGCACGAAGCGCTCGCTCGGCAGTTCCTTCCGGCCGCGCGAGGCATAGGCGAAGAGCGTGCCGATGCCGCCGTCGATATCGATCCAGCTATCCCGCCGGGTGGCGCCGGTATCGTAGGAAAGCTCGTAGAGAGCCTCCTTCCGCTCGGTCAGATGCACCGCAAGGCGCTTCAGCATCTCCGCGCGCTGGTGGAAGGTCAGCGCGCGCAGCGCCGGGCCGCCCACCTGCCGTGCATGGCGCACCATGGCCCCGAAATCCACCCCGGCCGAGGAGGCCGTGGCGATCACGCGGCCATCGACCGCGCTTGGGATCTCCACCGCACCGGCGCCGGGGGCGACCCAGCGGTTCTCGGCGTAGCTTTGCAGTGTCAGGACCATGGTGCTTCCATCCTGTGTTGGGTCAGCCGGGCGCGGCGCGCCCGCGCTGCCATTCCTTGAAAGTGCTGCCGGCCTCGGCTAGTTCGCGCAGCAGGGGCGCGGGCTCGGAGCCCACGCCACCGGCCTCGGCGGCGGCCTCCACCTCCGCCAGCACGGCGCGCAGGCCGCGTTGGTCGGCGGCGAACAGCGGCCCGCCCTTGATGCGCGGGAAGCCGTAGCCATTGGTGAAGACGAGATCGATGTCGGAGGGCCGCAGGCTGATGCCCTCGGCCACGATCTTCGCGCCCTCATTCGCCATCACGGCCAGAAGCCGGTTCTGGATCTCCTCGGCCGTGAAGCGGCGCGGCGTGATTCCGGCGGCCTCGCGCTCGGCGGCGATGATCGCATCCACCGCCGGGTCCGGCTCGGCCTTGCCGCTGGCATAGCTGTACCAGCCGGCGCCGGTCTTGCGGCCCAGGCGCCCGGCCTCGCAGAGCCGGTCGGGAATGGCGACGTAACGCTCCCCCGGGTCGCGCGTGGCGGCGCGGCGCTTGCGCATGGCCCAGGCGATATCCAGCCCGGACATGTCGCCTACCGCGAAGATTCCCATGGCGAAGCCATAGGATTCCATTGCCGCGTCCACCTCGCGCGGGCTGGCGCCATCCTCCACCAGATATTCGGCGTGGCGGCGATAGACGGCATAGATGCGGTTGCCGATGAAGCCTTCGCAGACGCCGGAGACGATGGGCAGCTTGCCGAGCTTCTTGCCGAAGGCGAGTCCGGTGGCCAGCACGCCCGGCGCCGTCTTCGCGCCGCGCACCACCTCCAGCAGCTTCATGATGTTGGCGGGGGCGAAGAAGTGCAGCCCCAGCACATCCTGCGGCCGGTTGGTGAAGGCGGCGATCTCGTCGGGGTCGAGATAGGAGGTATTCGTCGCCAGCACCGCGCCCGGCTTCGCCACCGCATCCAGGCGGCGGAAGATATCCTCCTTCACCGTCAGATCCTCGAAAGCGGCCTCGATGATCAGGTCCGCCAGGGCCAGGCTGTTCCAGTCCTCGGTGGGCGTGATGCGCACCACGTGCTCGGCCGCCGCGGCATCGGTCAGCCGGCCGCTCTTGGCCTGCTTGCCATAGGCATCGCGCAGCCGGGCCGCGCAGGCGGCGGCGGATCTGGCATCGCGCTCGATCACCGTCACCGGCAGGCCAGCATCGGCCACGGCCATGGCGATGCCGCTGCCCATGGTGCCGCCGCCGATCACGGCCACATGCCCGACTGCGCGGGGCGTGACGCCCTTCAGGCCGGGCACGCGCGACGCCTCACGCTCGGCGAGGAAGAGATGCCGCAGCGCGGCGGCCTCGGCACTGGCGCGCAGCGGCAGGAAGACCTCGCGCTCGCGCTTCAGGCCGGCTTCGAAATCCATGCCGGCGGTCTCGCGCAGCAGCTCCACCACGACGGGAATGGCCGGCACGCCCTTGGCCTTCTTCAGGGCGGACTGGGCGGCGGCTTCCACGGCGGCGGGGTCGGCGGGCGGGATGGGCAGCGCGGAGACATGGCGCTTCGCGGCACCGGGCGCCAGCCGCACGGCCTCGGCCAGCAGTTCCCCTTCCAAGATGCCGTCGATGATGCCGAGCTTCGCGGCTTCCGGCGCGCGCAGGATCTTGGCCTCGCCGATCAGCTCGATGGCCTTGGCGGTGCCCACCAGGCGCGGCAGCCGCTGCGTGCCGCCGGAGCCCGGCAGGATGCCCAGGCGGGTCTCCACCAGCCCGACGCTGGCCTTGGGCGTCGCGAGGCGCAGGTCGCAGGCCATGGCGATTTCCAGCCCGCCTCCCAGTGCCACGCCATCGATGGCGGCGACCACGGGCTGCGGGATGGCCTCGATCGCCCGGATCACGTCGGGCAGGATCGGCTCATCCGGCGGCAGGTCCATTTCCTTGATGTCGGCGCCGGCGATGAAGCGGCCGGAGCCGCCATGCAGCACCACCGCCGTCACGCTGTCGTCAGCCGCCAATGCACGGGCCGCGTCCAGCAGCCCCTGCCGCACCGGGCGCGACAACGCGTTCACCGGGGCATAGTCGATCCGCACCAGCGCGACGGAGCCTTCGCGGCTGACCGATACGGCGGGGTTCTGACTGTCCATTACATGCTTCCTCCATCAGGCGCGGCGCAGGGTATGGCTGGCCGTTCGAATGGCAACCACCTGCATCCACACGCCTGACCGAATTTCCGGCTTCCGGACACCGGAAATTATTTGACCAACCGGACGGTCAATGCAAGGAATAAAGCGACGCCGGCTTGCGGCCAAGACGAGAGACCATCCATGGTCCGCGAGCACCGGAAGGAGAAACGGGATGGATCAGGTCCTGCGGGTCGAGAAGCGTGACGGCTGGTGGAAGCTGGTATTGAACCGGCCCGACAAGCTGAACGCCTTCAACGAGGCCCTTCACACCGCGCTCTACGCCGCGCTGGGCGAGGCAGCGGATGCGGAAGTTTGCCGCGCCGTGCTGCTGACTGGCGAAGGGCGCGGCTTCTGCGCGGGCCAGGACCTGGGTGACCGCCGCCCCGGCCAGGGTGGCCCGCCCGACCTGGGCCAGACGCTGGAGCGTTTCTACAACCCGCTGATCAGCCGCATCCGCAGCCTGCCCAAGCCGGTGGTCTGCGCGGTGAACGGCGTGGCGGCCGGGGCCGGCGCCAATATCGCCATCGCCTGCGATATCGTGCTGGCGGCGCAGTCGGCCCGCTTCATCCAGTCCTTCTCAAAGATCGCACTTGTGCCGGATTCAGGAGGCACTTTCCTGCTGCCGCGATTGATCGGGGAGGCGCGTGCCAAGGCCCTGATGTTCACGGCGGAGCCCCTGCCCGCCCCGATCGCCGCCGAATGGGGCATGATCTGGAAGGCGGTGGCCGACGACCAGCTCCAGACCGAGGCCGAGGCCCTGACCCAGCGCCTGGCCGCCCAGTCCACCGAGGGGCTGGGGCGGATCAAGCAGGCGCTGGAGGCTTCGGCCACCAACAGCCTGGACCAGCAACTGGACCTGGAGCGCGACCTGCAGCGCCAGGCCGGCCGCTCGCCCGACTACGCGGAAGGCGTGCTTGCCTTCCTGGAGAAGCGCCCGCCCAGCTTCGGCAAACGCACGGACTGAAAGAATAACCGGAGGAAGCACCACGATGAGCGCAACGGTCCTGGAAAATTCCCCTGTCCTGGCGGCGGTGGAGCGGGCCTCCCGCGAGGAGATCCGCGCCCTGCAGAAGGAGCGCATGGCGAAGATCCTGCGGCACGCCTACGACAACGTGCCGCATTACCGCCGCAGCTTCGACGCCGCCGGGGTGCATCCCGACGACTTCAAGGAGCTTTCGGACATCGCGAAGTTTCCCTTCACGGTGAAGACGGACCTCCGGGACAACTACCCCTTCGGCCTGCTGGCGGTGCCGCAGGAGAAGATCGCGCGCATCCACGGCTCCTCCGGCACCACCGGCAAGCCCATCGTCGTCGGCTATACCAAGGGCGACATCGACAACTGGGCGGAGTTGATGGCCCGCTCTATCCACGCCGCCGGCGGCCGCCCCGGCATGAAGGTGCATGTGGCCTATGGCTATGGCCTCTTCACCGGCGGCCTCGGCGCCCATTACGGGGCGGAGCGGCTGGGCTGCACCGTCATCCCGATGTCCGGCGGCATGACCGAGCGGCAGGTGCAGCTCATCAACGACTTCAGGCCGGAGATCATCATGGTCACGCCCAGCTACATGCTGGCGCTGATGGATGAGTTCCGCCGCCAGGGCCTGGACCCCCGCCAGTCCTCGCTGAAGATCGGCATCTTCGGCGCCGAGCCCTGGACCAATGCCATGCGGCAGGAGATCGAGCAGGCCTTCGACATGCAGGCCGTGGACATCTACGGCCTGTCCGAGGTGATGGGTCCCGGCGTGGCGCAGGAATGCGTGGAGACCAAGGACGGCCTGCATATCTGGGAGGACCACTTCTACCCCGAGGTGATCAACCCCGAGACGGGTGAGGTCCTGCCGGATGGCGAGTTGGGCGAGCTGGTCTTCACCACGCTGACCAAGGAGGGCCAGCCGGTCATCCGCTACCGCACGCGCGACCTGACGCGGCTGCTGCCCGGCACCGCCCGCCCGGGCATGCGGCGGATGGAGAAGGTCACAGGCCGCTCGGACGACATGATCATCCTGCGGGGCGTCAATGTCTTCCCTTCGCAGATCGAGGAAGTGCTGCTGGCGCAGAACTGGTGCAGCGGCCATTTCCAGATCCGCCTGACGCGGGAGGGGCGGATGGACTGCATGACCATCCATGCCGAATGCCGCGCCGGAGACTGGGATGGCGAGGGCCTGAAGCAGGAGGCCGGAGCGCTGATCGAGCAGATCAAGAACACCATCGGCATCACCACCAGGGTGGTGATCGAGCAGCCCGGCTCGGTCGAGCGCTCCATCGGCAAGATGCGGCGCGTGATCGACCGCCGGAACCAGGGCTGAGGCCCGGCTAACCGGAAGGAGGCAGGGCCGCGGCGGCGGCCTTGCCAAACCGGCGGGGGGGGGAAGCGCCCGGCCACAATGCCTTGAGCCGCTACCAAACCTCTTTTCACCGGACATGATTCCGGCAGGCTGTCACGCCTCTCGAACGGAGGAGGCCGGACATGCGCGTTATGGTTCTGGTCAAGGCAACGAAGGACAGCGAGGCAGGCACCATGCCGCCCGCCGGGTTGCTGGAGGCCATGGGCAAGTTCAACCAGCAACTCGCCGATGCCGGCATCCTGCTGGCCGGCGAGGGGTTGAAGCCCTCGTCCAAGGGAAAGAGGGTGGCCTTCGATGGCCCGGACCGCGGCGTCACCGACGGCCCCTTCCCGGCCACCGGGGAGTTGGTGGCGGGCTTCTGGCTCTGGAAGGTCAAGGATATCGACGAGGCCGTGGAATGGGTGAAGCACTGCCCCAACCCCATGCCCGGCCCCAGCGAGATCGAGATCCGCCCGGTCTATGAGGCCGAGGATTTCGGCGAGGCCATGTCGCCGGAACTGGCCGCGCAGGAACAGCGGCTGCGCGACCAGATCGGCGGTGGCTGAGCCTCACACCTGGTCGTAGTCGATGACGACACGCTCGCTGGTCGGCCGCGACTGGCAGGTCAGGACGAAGCCCGCCTTGGTCTCCCAGGGCTCCAGCGAGTAGTTCACTTCCATCTCCACCGTGCCCTCGACCACCTTGGCGCGGCAGGTGCTGCACATGCCGCCCTTGCAGGCATAGGGCAGGTCGAGGCCGGCCCGCAGGGCGGCGTCCAGGATGGCCTCGCCCTCCGCCACCTTCACCTCGCGGCGGTTGCCATCGACGATCAGCGCGGCGGTGCGGTGCGCCGCCTCGGCCTCGGCGGCGCTGGGCACCACCTTCGGGCGCGGCCTGCCGCCGAGGGCGGAGACGAAGCGCTCGATATGCACCCGTTCCTCCGGCACGCCCATCTCGCGCAGCGTGGCCTCGATCTCCTCGCTCATGCCCGTGGGGCCGCAGACGAAGACATGGTTCACCTGTCCGGCTGGAACGATATGGCGCAGCAGCACGCGCACCTTCTCGCCATCCAGGCGGCCGTTCAGGATGGCGATGTCCTGTTCTTCCTGCGACAGCACATGGAAGACCGAGAGGCGGCCGAGAAAGCGGTCCTTCAGCTCCTCCAACTGCTCGCGGAACAGCATCTCGCCGCCCGAGCGGTTGCCGTAGAAAAGGAAGAAGCGGCTCTGCGGCTCCCGCGCCAGCACGCCGCGGATAATGGAGAGGATGGGCGTGATGCCGGAGCCAGCGGCGAAGCCCGCATGGATGCGCGCCTCGCCCGGTGCCGGCGCCACGCCGAAGCGGCCGGTGGGGGTCATCACATCCAGCTCGTCACCCGCCCGCAACGCGGTATTGGCCCAGGTGGAGAAGGCGCCGCCATCCACCTGCTTCACCGCGATCCGCAGCTCGCCATCCTCGGGGCCCGAGCAGATGGAATAGGAGCGGCGCACTTCCTCATCATCCATCCGGGTGCGCAGCGTCAGATACTGGCCGGGCTCGAAGGCATAGAGGGGGCGCATCTCCTCCGGCACCTCGAAGGCGATGGAGACGGCGTCGCGCGTCTCCCGCTTCAGGTCGGCGATGCGCAGGCGGTGGAAGCGGGGTGTCGTGGCGGTGGCGGACATGGCTGCTTCCGTCAATGGCATTTGAAATAGTCGAAGGGCTCGCGGCAACTCTCGCAGCGCCACAGCGCCTTGCAGGAGGTCGAGCCGAATTCGGCGAGCAGGCTGGTGTCGTCGGAGCCGCAGCGCGGGCAGGTCACGACATCGCGGCCGAACAGCGCGCGGCGCCCGCTACCGGGCTGCGGCGGCGCGATGCCGTATTCGCGCAGCTTGCGGCGGCCATCCTCGCTCATCCAGTCCGTGGTCCAGGCCGGGGCCAGCACGGTGCGGACTTCCCGGTCCTCGATCCCGGCCCTGGAGAGCGCGAGGTCGATCTCGAAGGCGATCATGTTCATCGCCGGGCAGCCGGAATAGGTGGGGGTGATGTCCACGCGGACATGCCCATCCTCCACCACCACATCCCGCAGCACGCCCAGATCGGCGATGGTCAGCACCGGGATCTCCGGGTCCACCACCGTGCTCGCGGCCTCGATCGCTTTCTGCCGCAGCGTGCTGTCACTCTGCTGCGCCATGGCCTTCACCAGGTGGCGCCGGGGTAGGTCCGGGCCAGCACCTGCATCTCCGCCAACATATGGCCGAGATGCTCGCTATGGATGCCGCTGCGGCCGCCCTTCTGCATCCAGGTGCCGGCCGGCTTCTCCAGCGTCGCCTCGGCCAGCACCTCGGAGACCGTCTTCTCCCACTGCGCGCGGAAGCTGGCGGGGTCCAGCACGATGCCGGCCTGGATCAGCTCCTGCTCGGCGGCATCGGCCTCGAACATCTCGCCGGTATAGGGCCAGAGATGCGCCACGGCCTCGGCGGCGCGGCGGTGGCTTTCCTCCGTGCCGTCGCCCAGGCGGATCACCCATTCGGCGGTGTGGCGGAGGTGATAGGCGCTTTCCTTCTCCGACTTCGCGGCGATGGCCGCCAGCGTGGCGTCGGAGGAGTTCATCATCGCCCGCCAATACGGGTCGGCGAAGGCGGCGTAGAAGAACTGGCGCAGCATCGTGCGGGCGAAGTCGCCATTCGGCTGCTCGGCCAGCAGCAGGTTCCGGTACTGGCGGGAATCACGGAGGTAGGCGTAGCCGTCCTCGTCATGGCCGGCGCCCTCGACCTCGGCCGCATAGCTGTAGAGGGAGCGCGCCTGGCCCAGCAGGTCCAGCCCGATATTGGCCAGCGCCATCTCCTCCTCCAGCGCCGGCCCCCGGCCGGTCCATTCGGAGAGGCGGTGGCCCATCACCAGCGCATCATCGGCGCGGCGCAGGCAATAGAGCACCAGCGGGGTCTCGGAGACCCGGATCGAGGTCGTCGCCATGGTTTCGTTTCCTCCCGCGCCTGCTCACATATGCCCGACTTCGTCGGGCACCTCGTAGAAGGTCGGGTGGCGATAGATCTTGCTCTCCGCGGGCTCGAACATCATGCCCTTCTCGGAGGGGTCGGAGGCGGTGATGGCGTTGGAGGGCACGACCCAGATCGAGAGCCCCTCCCCCCGCCGCGTATAGACGTCGCGCGCGGCCTGCAGCGCCATGGTCGCATCCGCCGCATGCAGCGAACCGACATGCTTATGCGAAAGCCCGTTGCGGCTGCGGATGAAGACTTCCCAGAGCGGGGTGATGGTTTTCGTCATGATCGGCGTTCCTCAGGCAGCCTGCTGGCGGGCGCGGCGCTTCTCGGCGAAGGCCAGCGCGGCCTCGCGCACCCAGGCGCCTTCCTCATGCGCCTTGTTGCGGGCGGCCAGCCGGTCGCGGTTGCAGGGACCGTTGCCGGCCAGGATCTGCTTGAATTCTTCCCAGTCGATCTGGCCACAGCGCCAATGGCCGGTGGTGCCGTCGCCCTCCGCATCCGGCTCGAAGCGCAGGTCGGGGTCGGGCAGCGTCAGGCCGAGGTAATGCGCCTGCGGCACCGTGGCATCGACGAATTTCTGGCGCAGCTCGTCGTTGGAGAAGCGCTTGATCTTCCAGCGGGTGGACTGGTCGGAATGCTGGCTGACGGCATCCGGCGGGCCGAACATCATCAGGCAGGGCCACCACCAGCGGTTCAGCGCATCCTGCGCCATGGCCTTCTGCTCCTCCGTGCCACGGCAGAGCGTCAGCATGATCTCGTAGCCCTGGCGCTGGTGGAAGCTCTCCTCCTTGCAGACGCGGATCATGGCGCGCGCATAGGGGCCGTAGGAGCAGCGGCAGAGCGGGATCTGGTTCATGATGGCCGCGCCATCCACCAGCCAGCCGATGGCGCCGATATCCGCCCAGGTCAGGGTCGGATAGTTGAAGATCGAGGAATACTTGGCCTTGCCGCTCAGAAGCTGGTCGGTCAGCTCCTCGCGCGAGACACCCAGGGTCTCGGCGGCGGCGTAGAGATACAGGCCGTGGCCGCATTCATCCTGCACCTTGGCCAGCAGCGCGGCCTTGCGGCGCAGGCTGGGGGCGCGGGTGATCCAGTTGCCTTCCGGCAGCATGCCGATGATCTCGGAATGCGCGTGCTGGGAGATCTGCCGCACCAGGGTCTTGCGATAGGCGGCCGGCATCCAGTCGTTGGGCTCGATCCGCTCCTCGGCATCCACGCGCGCCTGGAAGCGCGCTTCCAGCTCGATCTCCTCCGCGGCGCGGATGGCGGGGGCTTCGTCGCGGGCGTTCAGCGCC
This sequence comes from Roseomonas marmotae, assembly GCF_017654485.1. NCBI lineage: Bacteria > Pseudomonadati > Pseudomonadota > Alphaproteobacteria > Acetobacterales > Roseomonadaceae > Roseomonas > Roseomonas marmotae. Next base: position 3,143,526 of record NZ_CP061091.1, read on the forward strand.
TGGGTGTACATGGCCGTCCTCCTGGATCGCCGGGGTTCGATCCCTTAGGAGGAATATATAACCGTTTTTGTCCAAACCAAGAAAAATTTGTAACGCTTTTCACCGCTCCCGGAAGCGTGCGGCCAGATCCGGGCCGGGCGGCGGCAGCGGCCCTTCGGCGCGGGTGGCATGTTCCTCCAGCCAGGCCTCGGAAGCCGGCAGCAGCGCCCGGTAGAGCTGCCCGCACAGCGCGCGCGCCGTATCCCCCGCCCAGTCCGCCGGCAGCAGCGCGCGGGGCAGCGGCGGGTGGCGCAGCACGGCGCGGCGGTATTCGTGGATCAGCAGCACCCGCGCCACCAGCGCATCCACCCCCTCCAGCGCATGGCCCTGCTCCATCCAGAGGGCCAGCGGCTCGAAGGCGGCGACGAAACGGCGGTAAGCTTCGGCCAGGGCTTCCAGCGGCCAGCATTGCCCGGCCAGCCGGCGGGCATCCTGGGTGTCCGCCTCGGCCAGCAGCGTAATGGCAGCGGCGGCTTCCGGCGGTACCTCCACCCCTTCTGGCGCCACCCAGAGCCCCGGCTGGGCCATTCCGAAACCGGCCTGTTGCAACGCGGCGCGCATCTCCGCGCCTTCCGCCAGCACCAGCCGGAAACGCCCGGGCGCGGCGGGGGCATGGGGGGCGTAGATGCGCCCGGCGGCCTCGGCGAAAGTCGCCTGACCCTTCCCGGCCAGGGCATAGAAGCTGTTGCGGCCCTGGCGGCTGCGCTCCAGCCATCCGTCGGCGGAAAGGCGCGACATGGCCGTGCGCACCGCACCCTCCGCCACGCCCATGGCCTGGAAGATCTCCGTCAGCGTCGCCAAGCTGACGGCACCCCCGCGCGGCACGATGGCGTCGCCGAACACCGTGATCACCACCGACCAGGTGCGCGAGGGCGCGCTGTTGAGGTGGTGCAGAATCTCCAGCAGGGGCGCAGCGGTCATGCACTCCTTCTAGCGAAGCGCCACCGCTTGAACAGCGGGCGCAACTATTTGACCGGGCGGTCGGTGAATGACACCCTGCCAGGCAGGAGGAACCGCCGCATGACCGCTGACACCCAGACCCTCGACTCTCAGGCCGTGGCGGAAGCCAGCGCGCAGGCCATGTGGCGCAATGACGCGGCCTCCCAGGGCCTGGGGATGCGGCTGCTGCGGGTGGCGCCGGGCGAGGCCGAGATCGCGATGGAGATCGAGCCACGCATGGCCAATGGCCACGGCTCCTGCCACGGCGGCTTCCTCTTCGCGCTGGCGGACAGCACCTTCGCCTTCGCCTGCAACAGCTTCGACCGCCGCACCGTCGCGCAGGCCTGCAACATCACCTATCTGCGGCCGGGCAAGGTGGGCACGACCGTGACGGCGCGGGCGCGCATGGTGGCGCAGTCCGGGCGCAGCGGCATCTACGAGGTCCGCATCACCGACCCCGAGGGCGAGATGATCGCCCTCTTCCAGGGTCAGTCGCGCGAGATCGGCGGCAGCGTGACCGGTGCCTGAGGGGAATCCGGTCAGAATCTCCAGGCGATCTGCGCGCCGATGGTATCGCTGGTCTCGCCCTCTTCCAGCAGGTGGCGCCAGCCGATGAGGGCATCGACGCCCTTCAGCCAGGGGACCAGCGACTCCAGCTCATAGGCGATGGAGACGGTATTGAGGCGCGCGCTCTCCGGCTCGCCACCCCGGTCCTTCAGCCAGGCATGGACATAGGAGAGGCTGACAGGCCCGCGCGTCACCTCCGCCCCCAGCGTCACCACATCCCGCCGGATGCCGCGGATGCCGTCGGCATTCTCCTGCCGCACCCATTCCGCCAGCGGCTGCAACACCACCTCGCGCGGCAGCTCGATCTCCATGGCCAGGCCGGCGACATAGCCGCGCTCGGCCGCGGCGGTGCCGGCCTCCAGGCTGTCCAGCCCGGCACGGCGCAGCGACCAGCCGAGGTTGTAGGTCAGCCTGCCCCAGGGCAGCGGCACCTGCTCGCCTTCCAGGGAAAGCACGAGGCTGCGGTAGCCGCGCCTGTTGTCGGCACCGCCGAAGGCCCGGCGATTGCGGGCGGCGAAGCGGGTGTCGGTGACGGTCTCCCCGCTCAGCGGGTCCAGCAGCGCCGTCTCCACCGGCCAGCGCCGCGCGAGGAGTGAGGAGGAGAGCGCCGAGGTATCGGCATGGAAGACCTCGATCTGCAGGCTGTGATCGCCGATCCGCTCCGTGGTGCCCGTGAGGTCGGAGAGGGAGAGCCGCGCGCCCGCGCCGATCTTCTCGGTCAGCTCATAGGTATCGGCGATATCGTCGCCGTAGATATCGGGCGCCCGGTCCCAGGCGAAGCCGAAGCGCGGGTGGATCTTGCCGGCGAAGAGCCGCAGCGGCCCGGCGTCCCACCGCAGGAAGAGCTGGTCGACCCAGGCGGCATGGGCGTGGAAGATGCGGTCGCTGCCATCCTCCGGCCGGTCCACCCTGCCGAAGTCGAAGACGCCCTGGATGGAGAATCCGGCCGGCAGCACGAAGCGCCCGGTCAGTTCGAGCTTGTCGACATAAAGCTCGGTGAAGGCGGAGCGGCTGCCGGCGCGGCCGACATGATCCAGGTTCAGCTCCGCCTCGAACTCCACATCCTCGAACCGAAATGCCTCCTGCCCCAGCGCCATTCCCGGCAGCAGGGCGACGCAGAAGGCCATGGCCAGACGCCCCGGCAGCAGGGACTGGGAATCGGGCACGCGTATCCTCCCCCAAAGATTGAAGCGATACGGCAACATATCGGGCGGAAGGTTCAGGCGAAGCCGGCTTCGCGCAGACGTGCGGCGACGCGGCCGCTTTCATCCAGCGGCGCCGGTGGGTGCGGCAGGCCGGGCGCCGAGATCGGGCTGGCATAGCCGGCTTCGTAGAGGCTGCGCGCCAGGGCCGCATGGCGGCCGGGCGCCTCCCCCGCCACCAGCACCGGCCTGCCGGTGGCGCAGGCTTCCGACAGCATCGAGACGCTGTCGGCGGTGACGATCACCGCATCCGCCCAGGCCAGGAAGCCTGCGATCGGGTTCGGGCCGGCATCGCCCCAGCGGAAAAGCCGGTGCGGCAGGTCCCGCAGATCGGCGGCGATGCGGGCGGTGGCCTCGGACCCGGTGCGGCGGCTGGTGGTGGCCAGGAAGGTGGCGCCGGGAAAGTGGCGGCGCGCCGCCGGGACCAGACTGGCGGCGGTTTCCAGGTCCAGCCCTTCCCCCCGCACCCGACCACCCACCAGCAGCGCCACGCGCGGCCCCGGCAGGCGGCCGAGCTCCGCCCATTCGCTCCGCGCCGCCGCCAGCCGCGCCGGGGACATCCGGTGGGTGGCGCCCAGGATGGGCATCAGGTTCGGCGCCGGTGCGGGCGCGTCATGCCGCCCTACCACCAGCAGGTCGAAGCGCGCGGCGCCGAAGCCCGGGCGCATGCAATGCACGGTGCGGGCGCCGCGCCGCCCCAGCCAGAGCGCCACCGGCGCCGCACGCCGGCCGGCGGAAATCACCAGTTTCGGCCAGGGTGGCGCGATGCCCGCCCGTGCCCCAGGGGTCAGCCCGGCCAGGCTGGGCCAGGGCCAGGGCAGCCGCGCCAGCCTGCCCCAGGCCAGCGGCACGGTGCGGAAGGGACGCTCCAGCCGCTCGGCGATGCCGAGGGCCTGGGCGGCAGTGCCCGCACGCGGATCGGCCAGAACCCAGACCGATGCCTCGGCCGCCGGATGCGTCATGGACGTGCCGCGCGACGGGCGTTACGAACCGCGCCAGAAGGAGTTCTTGCCGCCATGACCGCCATGCATCTTTCCGATTGGGACCGCGACGCCGCGCTGACCACCGCCCGTATCCTACTGGAGATCAAGGCGGTCAACTTCCAGCCGGACGAGCCCTATACCTATACCAGCGGTTGGAAGAGCCCGGTTTATATCGACTGCCGCAAGATCATTTCCTTCCCGCGCGCCCGCACCCGCATCTGCGACCTGGCGGTGGAGAAGATCAACCGCCACATCGGTTTCGAGAGCATCGAGGCCGTGACGGGCGGTGAGACCGCCGGCATCCCCTATGCCGCCTGGATCGCCGACCGCATGAATGCGCCGATGTCCTATGTGCGGAAGAAGCCCAAGGGCTTCGGCAAGAACGCGCAGATCGAGGGCGACGTGCCGGTGGGCAAGAAGACCCTGCTGGTGGAGGACCTGACCACCGACGGCGGCAGCAAGATCCGCTTCGCCCAGGCGATGCGCGATGCCGGCGTGGTGGTGGACCATACCTTCGTGGTCTTCTTCTACGGCGTCTTCCCTGGCGTGCAGGAGAAGCTGGCGAACATCAACCTGAACCTGCTGCACCTGGCCACCTGGTGGGACGTGCTGGAGGTGTGCCGCGAGCGCCCCTACTTCTCCGAGCCTGCCCTGAAGGAAGTCCGCAAGTTCCTGGAAGACCCCGTGACCTGGAGCCGCGACCGTGGCGGCGTGGCCAGCATGGAAGAGGCCGAGCAGTACAAGGCCAAGGCCGGCTGAGCCACCGCCTGCCTCCCGCGCGGCAGGAAGGCGGCGTGCCGGCTGGCACGCCGCCTTTTTTCGGGCCTTGATTGTAGCCTTGGCTACAGGCCCAATATGCGACACGAGAACGATACCGCCGGCATGGAGAATGCCTGATGGATGACAGCCCGCCGACGGCGACCGCCCTGCCCGCCCAGGGGAAGGACGCCGTGCCGGGATCATCCCATCACCCCAGCAGCCTCAGCGAGATCCATCGCAGCGTGGCGGTGCCCAGGGCCGCCAGCTGGCTGCGGCGGCTGCTGGCCTTCATCGGCCCCGGCTACATGGTGGCCGTGGGCTATATGGACCCCGGCAACTGGGCCACGGCCATCGCCGGCGGCTCCGCCTTCGGCTACACGCTGCTCAGCGTCGCGCTGCTCTCCTCCCTCATGGCCATGCTGTTGCAGGCCATCTGCGCCCGAATCGGCATCGCCTCCGGCCGGGACCTGGCACAGCTCTGCCGGGAACGATTCCCGCGCTGGGTCGCCTTTCCCCTGTGGCTGCTGGCCGAAGGCGCGATCTGCGCCACCGATCTGGCCGAGGTCATCGGCACCGCCATCGCCCTGCAACTGCTGTTCGGACTGCCGCTGCTGGAGGGCGTGCTGCTGACGGTGCTCGACACGCTGCTGATCCTCTGGCTGCAGCACAAGGGCATGCGCTGGCTGGAAGCCTTCGTCATCGGGCTGATCGCGCTCATCGCCTTCTGCTTCATCGTCCAGCTCGCCATGGCCGATCCGGCCTGGGGCGAGGTGCTGCGCGGCTATCTGCCCTCCGCCTCCATCGTCACGGACAAGGCGCAGCTTTATCTCGCGCTGGGCATCCTGGGCGCGACGGTGATGCCGCATAACCTCTATCTGCACACCGCCCTCGTGCAGTCCCGTGACACCGCGCAGGACGAGGCCGGCAAGCGGGAGGCCATCCGCTTCGCCAGTATCGACAGCACGGTGGCGCTGGTCATCGCGCTGCTGATCAATTCCGCCATCCTGATCCTCGCCGCCGCAGCCTTCCATGTGCATGGCCATACCGAGGTGGCGGAGATCGGCGACGCCCATACCCTGCTGGCGCCCCTGCTGGGTGCTGCGGCGCCGGTGCTCTTCGCCATCGCGCTGCTGGCCTGCGGACTGAATTCCACCGTCACCGCCACCATTGCCGGCCAGGTGGTGATGGAGGGCTTCCTGCGGATACGCCTGCCCCCGGCGCTGCGGCGGCTGGTGACGCGGCTCATCGCCGTCATCCCAGCCGTGGTCGTCACCTGGCTCTATGGGGAGCGGGGCACGGCGGAACTGCTGGTGCTGTCCCAGGTCGTCCTCTCGCTGCAACTGCCCTTCGCCGTCATTCCGCTGATGCTCTTCGCGGGGGACCGCGGGCGGCTCGGCCGGCTGGCGGCGCCGCACTGGCAACTGGCGCTGGGATGGTCCTCGGCGGCGCTGATCGTGGTGCTGAACGTAATCCTGATGCGGGATTTCTTCTTCGGCTGAGTGCAAAAAGAAGCCTCGAGGCACACTTCCCGGGGCTGGCGCCTGCCGAGCTCACTGCTGATCGCTCAACCGACGCGTTTCACGCCCCCACTCGTCCTTCGCCTCGGCCTTCGCGCGGTTCAGCACGATCTTGCCTTCCTGCACCGCCTCGACGAGGTCGAGATGCAGGTAGTGGTGCTCGCCACCGGCAGCAAGGTCATTCTTCGCCGGCTTCAGGCGCCGGCCCTCCAGATCCTCCACCGTGCCAACATGGCCGCCATCGAAACCGACGACCTCTATGTGCTCGCTGATCTGGGATGCATCGGCCATCTCGGGCTCGGCGCCCTCGGGCCAGGGTTCCCCGCGGGGTGACGCGGCGTTCACAGGCAGGACAGCCGCCCATTCACGGATCAGCAGCCCTGGTTGCACCATGGGCCTCAACAGAGCCCCAAACCCTGATGTGGAACAAGCCGCAGGAGCAGCCTGAGCAGGAATGCCGAGGCAGCAGAGGATGGTCCTTGCTGCCTCCGGCTTCCCGCGTTCTGGATCAGGCGATCAGGATGCCGTTCTCGATCCAGGGGCTGGTCAGCGCCAGATGCTCGTCGCTCTCGGAGATGGCCAGCGCCACTTCCGCCCGCGACAGGCCCTGCGCGAGCATGTCGGTCCAGAAGGCCAGTCCAGCCTCGTCCGGCGTGCGATCCAGCGCCGTGCGGTAGAGCGAGGCGACAAAGGCATCATCCGCCACATTGCCGACGTTCTGCTGGTACTCCACCGACGTCAGCATGCCGCGAGCGACCTCCACCCCGTTGCTTCCTGCCTGAAGGAGAGCGGTGAAGGTGACCAGGCCGGCCGCATCCGGCCCCCGGCCCAGCAGCGTGTCGTAGAGCCGCGCCACCTCGGCGGCGCCGGTATCGAGGCGCCAGAAGCCCTGCGCGGTCACTTCGGTGGTCAAGGCCCGGTTCTCCAGGCTTTCACTGAAGCCAGCCAGTACCGCGCCGCGGCTCATGCCGCCAGCCAGCAGTTCGTCCCAGAATATCGCGCCGGCAGCATCCGGCGCCCGCCCCAGTAGGTCGTGGTAGAGCATGGCCACGAAGCCCGCATTGTCCGCCGGGGAACCGTGGCGACTGGTGAACTCGTCGCTGCCCAGGATGCCGTCGGCCACGCTGGACAGGCTGGCGCCGGCCTCAAGCTGCGCGCTCCAGAAGCTTAGGCCATGGGCTTCCGGTGTTCGCTCCAGCGCCATGGCGTAAAGCCTGGCTACCATGGCTTCCGGCGCATCCGCGTCCAGCACCAGGCGGCCGTCGAGGAAGCGGACCTCCTCCACGCCGGAGAGGGTATCGGTGCCCTCGGCCGTGGTCAGCTGCAGCAGCCCTTCGACCGAGAGGGCACGGCCGCTGCCATGGAAGGTCAGGCCATCCATGATCACGATGTCGAAGCCGGCGCCGCCGTCGATCCGGTCATCCCCGGCACCGCCCCGCAGCGTGTCGTTGCCTTCGCCGCCTTCCAGCCAGTCGTTGCCGTCATCGCCCCGCAGGTCGTCGTTGCCGCCGCGGCCGACCAGATGGTCGTCGCCCCCGCCACCGAAGAACATGTCCGCAGCCTCCGTGCCGAGCAGGGTATCGGCCTGCGCCGAGCCCTGGACCGCCTCGATGCTGATCAGCGTATCCGTGCCGCCCTGCCCATCCTGTGCCGTGCCGAGGGCGAGATCCACCAGGGTCGGCGCGGTGGCTCCCTCCAGCAGCAGCCAATCGAAGCCGACGCCGCCGTCCAGCAGGTCATTCCCGGCGCCACCACGCAGGCTGTCGTCGCCGGCACCACTCCGCAGGATATTGTCCGCCGCATCCCCCAGCAGGATGTCGTTCTGGTCGGTGCCGGTGAGGTTCTCGAAGCCGGAGATGCTGTCGATGCCGAAGTGATAGTTGCGGTTGATCTGGGCCGTTCCGGCCGTCAGGTCCGCGATGATCCCGTAATAGATGGTCCTGCCGTGAGAAACCTCGTCGATCTGCGAGGTGAAGTTCTTGAACACCAGGGTGTCCTGGCCTTCACCGCCGTCGAGGCGGGCGCCCACGTCATAGACGAAACGGCCATACAGCTGCCGCTTGCTGAAGATGATGGTGTCATCGCCGCTGCCGCCCTCCAGCACCGTCACCGGCGCAGGCGGTGCTTCCAGCCCAATATAGGAATCCGCGGTGGTTTCCAGCACGTCATTGCCGCCGCCGCCCTGCATCACTTGGCCGCCCACAAGCCGCTCATCCGCGTCCGAGCCGATCACCGTCCGGAAGCCATGGACTTCCTCGATACCACCTACGGTGCTGGTGACGCTGCCGGGGGCGCCAGAGGTGATGAACCCGGTGCTGAGGTCGATGGTGGCATAGAGGGTGCCGATACCGGCGCCCAGGCGCAGGACATCCCAACCGTCGCCACCCTGGAAGCTGCTGCCGTTGATGGCCCGCAGCACCAGGGTGTCGTTGCCACTGCCGCCATCCAGGATGTCGGTGCCGTCCTCGCCATCCAGCCAGTCATCGCCGGCACCACCCAGAAGCTCGTCGTTACCAGCGCCGCCGAAGAGCTGATCATTCCCTTCCCCGCCCTCCAGGCGGTCGTTGCCGCCCAGGCCGCGGATCTCATCCGCCTCAGCCGTGCCGACCAGAACATCATTTCCCGGAGTGCCGACTACCAAAGCCATCGCGAAAAGCCCGAACTGTTTTTATCGCTACAGTTTATTCATGTTCTGGTGTCGTGACAATATGGCCGGCCACCCTCCGTTAGTCACGCAAAGGATCAGTGCAGAGACAAAAATGGCAGCCGGAGGTTTAGAACAAGAATTCATGGTTACTACGTTGAGCAGCCAAAATTATACATCTACCGCAACTTAATACTGCGCTCCTGTCTGAAGCCTGGGCTCCGGATTTATCAACGGGTCTCCTGCATTTTGCTTCTGTAGTGGTTCCATGACGGCCGCAGGTGCTGTCACAGCCGACCCATTCTGACTCACCACGACACAGACGGAGCGGTTCTCACGCCCTTCCCGCTCTCTCACGGGGCGCCGCAGGTCGACGACCGGCATGTGGTCGCAACCTCATCCACGTCATCCGCAACGGCGCTGGCACGATGCGCCCCCACCTTCATCTCCGCGATCTGCCCTGCCACCACTCTCTTCTTCTGGATCGATAAGGCCTGAGCCTAGGCTGGGCCGGCCGGCAGGGGTGAAGACCGGCCGGCAGAGAACCCCAGCAAGGCTCCCCTGCGCGCCCCGCTTGTCTGCACCGGCCTCGCCGCAGGCCAGCTCGCTAGCCACCTCATTCCCGGGGTCGAGGCACAGTCCTCCCCGCTGGCGCTGACGCCGCAGATCACCAACCTCACTGCATCGACAGAGGACGAGATCGCCCCCCCCGCTCCCAATACCGACCTGCGCTCCCGCAGCTTGGTGGCGGCGCCGGAGGAGGGAGGCGGCGGTGAATGCGCGTCCCTCCACGCCTTGGCCCTACCACACCGCCGCATCAGGCCCCATCATCGGCCCATGCGCCACGCCCTCGCTGCCTTCCTGGCCCTCGGCCTCGCCATGCCCGCCGCCGCCCAGCCGGCGCGCGACAGCCTGACCATCGGCATCACGCAATACCCCGCCAATTTCCACCCGAATATCGAGAACATGGCCGCCAAGGCCTATATCCTCGGCTTCGCGCTGCGCCCGGTCACGGCCTACGACCAGGACTGGAAGCTCACCTGCCTGGCCTGCGACACCCTCCCCAGCCTGGAGAACGGGCAGGCGCGGCTGGAGCAGACGCCGGATGGCAAGCCCGGCATCCGCATTACCTGGCGCCTCCGGGAAGGTGAGACATGGGGCGACGGCACCCCCGTCACGGCGGAGGATATGCGCTTCGCCTGGGAGGCAGGCCGCGCCTTCGAGACCGGCTTCGGCCCGGCGGAGCTCTACCGCTCGGCCTATGAATTCATCGTCGAGGATGCCCGCAGCTTCACGGTGCGCTTCGACAAGGTGACCTTCGACTTCGCGGGGCTTGGCCAGTTCCAGCCCCTGCCCGCCCGCATCGAGCGCCCGATCTGGGAAGCCGACAAGGCAGGCTACCGCACCCGCAGCGCCTATGAGACCGCCACCACCAACCCGGCGCTCTACAATGGTCCCTACCGCATCGCCGCCACCCAGCCCGGCGCGGGCGTGACGCTGGAGCGCAACGAGCACTGGTCCGGCCCCGTCCCCGCCTTTCGCCGCATCAACATCCGCGCGGTGGAGAATACGACGGCCATGGAGGCGCAGCTGCTGGCCGGGCAGGTGGACATGATCGCGGGCGAGCTGGGCCTGCCGCTGGAGCAGGCGGCGGCGCTGCAGAAGCGCACCGGCGACCGCTTCCAGTTCAGCTATCGCCCCGGCCTCTCCTACGAGCATATCGACATCAACCTGCAGAACCCCGTGCTGGCGGACAGCCGGGTGCGGCAGGCGCTGCTGATGGCGGCCGACCGTGGGCAGATCGTCGCGCGGCTCTATGAGGGGCGGCAGCCGGTGGCGCTGGGCAATGTGCATCCGGAGGACCGGATGTACGACCCGGAGGTGCCCGTCTGGCCCTATGACCCCACGCGCGCCTGGGCGCTGCTGGAGGAAGCCGGCTGGCGCCCCGGCCCCGACGGCATCCGCCGCAATACGGCGGGCGAGCGGCTGGCCTTCGACCTCATGACCACCGCCGGCAACCGGGCGCGGGAGCAGGTGCAGCAGATCCTGGCGGGCATGTGGCGCGCCATCGGCGCCGAGGCGCGCATCCGCAACGAGCCGCCCCGCATCTTTTTCGGGGAGACGGTGAGCCAGCGGAAGTTCACGGGCATGGCCATGTTCGCCTGGATCAGCAGCCCGGAGAACGTCCCCCGCACCCTCTTCCACAGCGACGAGGTCCCGACCGCGGCGCGCAACTGGTCCGGCCAGAACTACACCGGCTTCACCAGCCCCGAAGCCGATAGGCTGATCGAGGCCCTGCCGGTGGAGCTGGACCCGGAGAAGCGCCGCCCGCTCTGGTCCGAATTGCAGCGGCTGGTGGCGACCGAACTGCCCGCCCTGCCGCTCTGGCACCGCTCCGACCCGCATATCTGGCCGCGCTGGCTGGAAGGCGTGCGCCCGACCGGGCACCAGAACTATTCCTCGCTCTGGGTCACGGAGTGGCGGGTGAAGCCTTGAGGCTGCTCCTCGCCCGGCTGCCGCAGATCGCCGTCACGCTGCTGTTGCTCTCTCTGGTGGCCTGGATGGCCATCGGGCTGATGCCGGGCGACCCGGCCTCTCTGGCCATGATGTCCGACCCGCGCCTGACGGCCGGGGATATCGCCCGCCTCCGCGCGCTGCACGGGTTGGATCAGCCCCTGATGACGCGATACCTGGTCTGGGCCGGCGGCGTGCTGCGGGGCGAATTCGGCTATTCCCGCCTCTTCGCCCAGCCCGTGGCCGCCGTGCTCTGGCCGGCGCTGCGCTCGACGCTGGTGCTGGTGGGGTTGGCCCTGCTGCTGGCGGCGCTCTCGGGCGTGGCGCTGGGGGCGCTGGCGGCGCTCCGCCCCCGCGCCGGGGCGCTGGTGGATGCGCTGGCGCTGCTGGCGCAGGCCGTGCCCTCCTTCTGGCTGGGCATCCTGCTGATCATTCTTTTCGCGGTCACGCTGGGCTGGCTGCCGGCGGGCGGCCTGCCGGGCGAGGGCCAGCCGGCCTGGCAATTCCTGGTGCTGCCCGTCGCCACCATCGCCTTCGGGCAGATGGCCGCCTATGCCCGCCACGCCGCCGCCGCCCTGACCCAGGCGCTGCGCCAGCCCTGGGCGCGCAGCGCGCGGGCACGCGGGGCCTCCGACCACCGTGTGCTCTGGCGCCACGCCCTGCCCAATGCGGGGGTGCCGCTGCTGACCCTGCTGGCGCTGGATATCGGCAGCCTCGTCTCCGGCGCGCTGGTGACAGAGACGGTCTTCGCCCGCCCCGGCATGGGCAAGCTGCTCTACGACGCCGTCATGGGCAATGACTACAACCTCGCCCTGCTGGCGCTGCTGCTGGTGGCGCTGGTGACCATGCTCGCCACCCTGGCGGCCGATCTCGCCCAGCGCTGGCTGGACCCGCGGCTGGAGGCCGCATGACGCGCCTGCGCCTCGGCCTGCTCATCCTGGCGCTGCTGTTCCTGGCCGCCCTCTCGGCACCGCTGCTGCAAGGCTGGATCGGCGCCGACCCGCACCAGCCCGACCTCTTCGCCCGCTACGAGCCCGCCTCCGCCGCCCATCCCCTGGGGGCGGACGAGCTGGGGCGGGACATCCTGCTGCGGCTCTTCTACGGCGCCCGCGTCTCGCTGCTGGTCGGTCTGGCGGCGGCGCTGGCGGCCAGCGCGCTGGGCACGGCGCTGGGCATGCTGGCGGCCTGGCGCGGCGGCTGGCTGGACGCAGTGCTGATGCGGCTGGCCGACGGGCTGCTGGCCCTGCCCGCCTTACCTCTGCTGGTGCTGCTGGCGGCGGTGGACCCGGCGCGCCTCGGCCTGCCGCGTGGCGAGGCCTGGACGGATATGCTGCGCATCATCGGCATCCTCGTGATCTTCGGCTGGGTGGGGGTGGCGCGGCTGGCGCGGGCGGCGACGCTCTCCGTCCTCGCCACCGATTATGTCCGTGCCGCCCGTGCCCTGGGCGTGACCGAGGCGCGGCTGCTGCGCCGGCACGTGCTGCCGGCCATCGCGGCGCCGGTGGCGGTCGCCGCCTCCCTCGCCGTGGCGGGCGCCATCCTGGCGGAGAGCGTGCTGAGCTTCCTCGGCCTCGGCATCCAGCCGCCGGCACCGTCCTGGGGGAACATGCTGGCCAATGCGCAGGAGGCGGTCTTCGCCGCGCCCTGGGCGGCCATCTGGCCGGGCCTCGCCATCCTGCTGGCTGTGGCTGCCTGCGGGCTGGTGGCGGACGGGGTGGCGCGTGGCAAGGATTGACGCCGTCGCGAAGCCGCAGTCTGGTGGCAGCGACGGAGCCAGGACATGTCCCGCACCACCCGCGCCACCCAGGCGCTGCAGAAGGCCGGCATCGCCTTCACCCTGCATCCCTATGACTACGACCCCGCGGCCGAGCGCATCGGCATGGCCGCCGCGGCAGCGCTGGGCATCGAGCCCCGGCAGATGCTGAAGACGCTGATGGCGGAGGCGGACGGCAAGCCCGTCTGCGTCGTCGCCCCATCCGACCGGGAGGTCAGCATGAAGCGGCTGGCCGCGCTCTTCGGCGCCAAGTCGGCACATATGATGAAGCCCGAGGCCGCCGAGCGGCTCACCGGCTACCATGTCGGCGGAATCAGCCCCTTCGGCCAGAAGCGCGCCGTGCCCACCGCCATCGAGGAAGCCGCGATGACGGAGGAGAGGGTCTTCATCAATGCCGGACAACGCGGATTGCTGGTCGCGCTCACTCCGGCGGATGCCAAGGATATTTTACGCGCACGCACCGGACCCCTGATAGCATGACCGGTGCTATTCCCGATTCGCCATAAACCCGCCTCCGAGACAGTCCCATATGAAGGTCCTGCTGCAAGTCCTGGCCGTGATCATCGGCTTCCTGGTCGCCAGCGGCGAACTCGCCCGGCGCTGGGGGGATCCCCAGTTCGTGCCGCTGGCGCTGGATGATCTGGCTGTGGCCGCCATGCTGTTCTGGGGCGCCTGGCGCGCGCGCGACCACGGCCCGGCGGCGCTGGTGGCCAGCTGGGGTCTCTTCAGCGGGCTGATGCTGATGCTGCTGACGATCAACCTGAACTTCGTCGTCCAGGATATCGCCAAGCCCGGCCGCGTCTTCTACAGCGTCATCCTGACGGCCATGCTGGGGCTGGGCCTCTGGGCCACCTGGAATTCCCTGCGGCTGACGGAGGAGCGGACCCAATCCTGACCCCGGCGCCGGCCAGCCAGGCCGTACCGCGGCCGCGTTAGCGCCGGCAGCCCAGCGTCATCATGCCCATGCCCAGGCCGCCCCGGGCATGGAGGCTGGACGCGCAGCGCGGCAACTTGCCGTGCGCCCCTGGCAAACGGTCCCCTCACGGTTTAATCCCTGGCCGGATTCAGACCAGGAGAAGACCGTCATGCCGCATCCCAGGCCCGTCATGCTCGTCATCCTCGATGGCTGGGGCTGGCGGGAGGAAGCGGCGGACAACGCCGTGCGGCAGGCCCGAACGCCGTGCTTCGACACGCTCTGGGCCACCGGCCCGCACGCCTTCCTGCGCACCAGCGGCCCCGATGTCGGCCTGCCCGCGGGGCAGATGGGCAATTCCGAGGTCGGCCACCTGAATCTCGGCGCCGGGCGCGTGGTGATGCAGGACCTGCCGCGCATCGACGCCGCCGTGGCCGATGGCTCCCTGGCGAAGATCCCGCAGGTGCAGGACCTGATCGCCAGGCTCCGCGCCAGCGGCGGCACGCTGCACCTGATGGGCCTGCTCTCGCCGGGCGGCGTGCACAGCCACCAGGATCACGCGCTGGCCCTGGCCAGGATCTTCGCCGGCGCCGGCATCCCCGTCGCCATCCATGCCTGGACGGATGGGCGCGACACGCCCCCCAATGCCAGCCCGGAATACCTGGCCGCCTTCGAGCCGAAGCTGCCTGCCGGCGCCCGCATCGTCACCCTCTGCGGCCGCTACTACGCCATGGACCGCGACAACCGCTGGGAGCGGGTGAAGCAGGCCTGGGACGCCATGGCCCTGGGCCAGGCGCCGAAGGCGTCCAGCGCCGCCGCCGCCATCGAGACCGCCCATGCCACGGGCAAGACCGATGAATTCATCCCCGCCGCCGTCATCGGCGATTATGCCGGGATGCGCGACGGCGACGCGCTGCTCTGCTTCAACTTCCGTGCCGACCGCGTGCGGCAGATCATGACCGCGCTGGTGGACCCGCAGTTCAAGGGCTTCGAGCGCCCGGCCATGCCGAAGCTGGTGGGTGCCGCCGGCATGACCCAGTACTCGACCGCGCTGGATGTGTATCTCACCACGCTTTTCCCGCCGCAGTCGATGCAGGATATCCTGGGCGCCGTGGTCTCGGCCGCCGGCAAGCGGCAGATGCGCATGGCGGAGACGGAGAAGTATCCGCATGTCACCTACTTCTTCAACGGCGGCGGGGAAGTGCCCTTCGCCGGCGAGGAACGCGTGATGGTCCCCTCCCCCAAGGTCGCGACCTATGACCTGCAGCCGGAGATGTCGGCGCCCGAGCTGGCGCAGAAGGCGGTAGAGGCCATCAACTCCGCCCAGTACGACCTGATCGTGCTGAACTTCGCCAATGCCGACATGGTCGGCCATACCGGCAGCCTGGAAGCCGCGACGAAGGCCTGCGAGGTGGTGGATGCCGGGCTGGCCCGCATTGTGGACGCCGTGCGTGCCCAGGGCGGCGCCCTGCTGGTGACCGCCGACCACGGCAATGCCGAATTGATGCGCGACCCGAGGACAGGTGGCCCGCACACCGCCCATACCACCAACAAGGTGCCGGTGGTGCTGGTCGGCGGCCCGCCGGGCGCGGTGTTGCATGAGGGCCGGCTGGCCGATGTGGCGCCGACCCTGCTGGCGCTGATGGGCCTGCCCCAGCCGGCGGCCATGACCGGCCGGAGCCTGATCGGCACGGAAGCGGCCGGGACGGGCGGATAGTGCCGGCGCGGGGGTCCCCCCCGGGCCGGCTACTGGCCGCGCTGCTGGGCGGCCTGGCATCCGCCGCCCTGCCTCCGCTGGCCGCCGGCCTTTCCATCCCCGCCGCCGCCCAGCAGCCCAGCCCGCGCAGCCTGCGCGATGCCGAGCGCATCGCCCGTGAAGCCGGCGCCGCCGCCGAGGCGGCGCAGGCGGCCGCGCGCGCCGCCGAGGCCGCCGAGCGCCAGCTGGCCGAGCAGCGCGCCGCCGCCGGCCGCCGCGCCGTGGCGGCCGATGCGGCGCTGGATGCGGCCAGCGGCCGCGCCCGCGCCGCCGCCGCCGACCGCGACGCCGCCATCGAGGAGCTGAACCGCCAGGCCGCGGCCCTGGCTCCCTTGCTGCCGCTGATGGCCCGCCTGGGCCTCTGGCCGGCCGAGACGCTGCTGGCCGTGCCCACCGACCCTGAAACGGCCCTGCGCGGTACGCTGGTGCTGCGCAGTCTGGCGCGGCAGGTGGCCACCGAGGCCGCCGCCTTGAGGGCCGCCCAGCAGAAGGCCACCGCCGCCAGCGGCAAGGCGGAGCAGGAGGGCCTTGCCCTGGCCGAGGCCCGGGACGAGGCCCGCGCTGCCGCGGCCGAGGTGGAGGCCGCCCTGGCCGTCGCCCGCACCCACCGCACCGCGGCGCAGTCCGCGGCGGCCGAGGCCGCCAGGGAGGCCGCCACCGCCGCCGCCCGGGCCGAGGATATCCGTGGCATGCTGGAGCGGCTGGAGGAGGAGCGGAAGCGCGCCGAGGCCGAGGCCCGCGCCAGCGAGGCGCGCGAGCGTGCCGCTGCCGAGCGCGCCGCCCGGCAGCAGGCCGCCGCCCTGGCCGCCCGCCAGCGCGCCGCCCGCGACGCCGAGGCCCGTGCCGGCATCCAGCGGGAGCGCGAGGCGCTGGAGGCGCGCGAGACCGCACGGCGCGAGGCCGCCGCCCGCCCCCGGGCCCCGGAACCCGCCCCCGGTGGCCGTGCCGTGCCGGTGGCGGGGCGGCTGACGCGGGATTTCGGCGCTTCCGGCGCCGGTGGTCCGGCGCGTGGCCTGACCTATGCCGCCCCGCCCGGCGCGCGCGTGGTCAGCCCCTGCGGCGGCCGCGCCGTCTTCTCCGGCCCCTTCCGCAGCTACGGGCTGCTGCTGATCGTCGATTGCGGCAACGGCCATCACTTCGTCCTGGCCGGGCTGGACCGGCTGGATGCCGAGGCCGGGTCACGCCTTCTGGCGGGAGAGCCAGTGGGGGTTCTCGGCAGCGGCGATTCAGGCGATGGTGGCAGGGCAACGCTCTATGTCGAGTTGCGGCGTAACGGCCAGCCGGTCGATCCGAAAGGATGGTTCCGGGTCAGGGGATAACCGGTTCCGGCGGCGGCAACGTCTCGGAATGTAAAACCCCGGGCCGCGGAACGGATGTTGCTTTAGGGTTTCCGGGCGCCCCATGGTGGATGGCCTTGGGGAAGGCCCGGGGACTTCCCGGTGGTGACGATAAGGATCGCGGACCGAATGAAGGGTCACAGCATGAAGCCTGGTTTGCGCATGGTGGGCGTGGTGGCGGCGGCTTTCGCCGCAGGGGCCGCGCTGGGGCCAGTGGTGGCGCCGCCGATCGTCTCCGCTGTCGCCCAGGAGAGCAACAGCCGCGCCGAGACCTACCGGATGCTGGAACTGTTCGGCGACGTGTTCGAGCGCGTCAGGGCCGAATATGTCGAGCCCGTCAATGACCGCGAGGTCATCGAGGCCGCCATCAACGGCATGCTGCAGGGCCTGGACCCACATAGCAGCTACATGAACACCCGCTCCTTCCGCGACATGCAGGTGCAGACGCGGGGCGAGTTCGGCGGCCTGGGCATCGAGGTCAGCCAGGAAGGCGGCTACGTCAAGGTCATCAGCCCGATCGACGAGACCCCCGCGGCCAAGGCGGGCGTCAAGCCGGGCGACCTGATCACGCATCTCAACGGCGAGTCGGTGCAGGGCCTGAGCCTGCAGGAGGCCGTGGAGAAGATGCGCGGCGAGCGTGGCAGCCGCATCCAGCTGACCATCCGCCGCCCGGGCGCCGAGAGCCCGATCGAGATGAGCCTGACGCGCGAGGTGATCCGCCCGCAGGTGGCGCGCTTCCGGCTGGAGGGCAATGACGTCGGCTATGTCCGCCTCTCCTCCTTCAACGAGCAGACGGATGCGGCGCTGCGCAATGCCATCAGCACCATGCGGAAGCAGTCCGGGGACAAGCTGAAGGGGATCGTCCTCGACCTCCGCAACAATCCCGGCGGATTGCTGGACCAGGCGGTGCAGGTCGCCGACGACTTCCTGACCCAGGGCGAGATCGTCTCCACCCGCGCCCGCCGCACCGAGGATTCGCAGCGCTGGAACGCCAAGGCCGGCGACATCACCGGCGACCTGCATGTGGTCGTGCTGGTCAATGGCGGCAGCGCCTCGGCCAGCGAGATCGTGGCCGGCGCCCTGCAGGACCATCGCCGCGCGGTGGTGCTGGGCACCAAGTCCTTCGGCAAGGGCAGCGTGCAGACCGTCATGCCGATCCCCGGCAACGGCGCCATCCGCCTGACCACCGCCCGCTACTACACGCCCTCCGGCCGCTCCATCCAGGGCCTGGGCATCACGCCGGATATCGAGGTGCTGGCGACGCGGGAGGAAGGGAATGCGCCGCTGCGCGACCGTGAGGCTGATCTGCGCCGCGCGCTCCGCAACGACAACGACACGCATGAAGTGCCGCCCCTGCCGCCGCTCAACCTGCCGGCCGGGGTGAAGGAGCGCGTGCAGCGGATGCCGCCGGAAGGCGCGCCGTCCTTCGACGCGACCAAGCCGGAGACCGACTTCCAGCTGCAGCAGGCCATTGGCTTCCTGCGGGCCTGGACGGCGGCCGAACCGCAGCGTCGCGCTTCGCGCTGACGAGGCGGCATCGATGAGCCCGGCCCCTCCTCCGGGCCGGAGCCTCTGGCGGGCGCTCGTGCTGTTCTGGGTGGTGGTGACGCTGGGTGCGGGCGGCACGCTGGGCGTGCTGGCCTGGCTCGGCGCCCCGCCCGCCCTGGCGCCCCGCGCCCTGGTGCCGCCACCCCAGGCGGCGCCGGAGGATGAACCCGCCGCCTCGGAGCCCATGCCTGCCAGGCCAGCGATGGAAGCCCGCGCGCCCGCCCCGGTTCCCGAGACGCTGCCCTCCGCGCCGGAACCGGCCGCGCCCCTGGCCCTGCCCGAGGCACCGGAACCGCCGCCGCTGCCCAGCGCCGGCATGACCAGGACCGAGCATCCGATACCGCCGCCCGACCCGGCGCTGCTGGAGCAGGGCGAGGCCGGTCCCCTGCCGCGCATCGGCGCCGATGGGCGGGAGCCGCGCCAGGCCTATGCACGCGCCTTCGACCGGGCCGATACGCGCCCGCGCGTGGCGCTGGCGGTGATGGGCGCCAGCGAGCCGGCGTTGCGCCGCCTGCCCGGTCCCGTTGGCCTGGCCCTGGCCGAGGGCCCGGCGGGGCTGCTGGAGGCCGCGCGGGCGCGGGGCATGGAGACCCTGCTGCTGCTGCCGGCCGAGATCGACGCGCCGGACCCCGTCCTGGCGCGCTTCACCGGCTATGTCGGCGCGCTGGGGGCGGGGGAGGTGCCGGGCTGGATGCAGCAGGCGCTCAGGGAACGCGGCCTCCTGCTGGTGGATGCACGCCCCGGCGGGGCGACGCCTGCCCAGGCCTGGGGCCGCGCCGCCGACCTGTTACTGGAAGCGGCGCCGACGCGTGGCGAGATCGACCGGCAACTGGCGGAACTGGAGCGGCTGGCGCGGGAGCGCGGCTCGGCGCTGGGCATCCTGCCGGGTCCCCAGCCGCTGATGGTGGAACGTGTGGCCGCCTGGGCAGCAGGATTGCCCGAGAGAGGACTTGTGCTCGCGCCCGTGACGGCCATGATCCGGCGTCCCAGCGCCGAAAGGTAACTGCCATGTCCGACCTGCCCTATCGCCGCAATGTGGGTGCCGCGCTGTTCAACCGCGACGGCCAGGTGCTGATCGCCCGCCGCGCCGATTTGCCCTCCGGCGCCGCCGCCTGGCAGTTGCCGCAGGGCGGGCTGGAGGAGGGCGAGGACCCCCGCGCCGCCGTGCTGCGCGAATTGTTCGAGGAGATCGGCATCGCCAGGGTCGAGATCATCGGCGAGATGCAGGACTGGCTGCATTACGACCTGCCGGACGAGCTGATCGGCAAGGCGCTGGGCGGGCGCTATCGCGGCCAGATGCAGAAATGGTTCGCCCTCCGCTTCACGGGTGAGGATCGCGAGATCCGCCTGGACCTGGACCCCCATCCGGAATTCGATGCCTGGCGCTGGGCGGATCTCACGGAACTGCCTGCCCTGGCCGTGGCCTTCCGCAAGCCGGTCTACAGCCGCCTGGTGCGGGAATTCGCGCGCTTCGCCACGCCGAAGGCCTGAGGCGCCGCCGCGGCGGCGCCTTGGCCGGCTAGCGCCCGCCGCGCGCCAGCTTGCGAAGCGCCGCAGGGGCGGCGCGGCTACCCTCGCCCACATAAGCCTCGTGGTAGTCCTCGATCTTCGCGGGATCGTAGAGGTAGTTCACCATGAAGCTGAGGCTCTCCTTCAGCCCCTTCTCCGAGATGTCGCCACGCCAGTTGATCCGCTCCACCCTCGCGCCGTTGGAGAGGTGGAAATGCCCGACCGGGTCGCGGGCCCGGCGGCCATCCCGTCCGGTCTCCAGCACCAGGTAGCGGGCGCAGAGGCGCGTCAGTACCGGCTCCGCCTTGCCGATCCAGGCAAGAGAGAGCGGGCGGCGGGCGGCCAGAACCAGCAGCAGGGCGGAGATGCCGTCCGGCGTGCCGGCGGCCTCGGCCAGGGCCTTCGACTCCTCCTCCGTCAGCAGGCCGGGTTCCTCCTTCACCTCCTCCAGCCAACGGCGGAAGCCGGGGATGGGCGAGAGGGTGGCGAAGGTCTTCAGCCCCCGCAGTTCCTCCTGCAACAGGGCGACCACGCGCTTGATCAGTGAATTGCCGAAGGAGATGCCATCCAGCCCGCGCTGGCAGTTGTTGATGGAATAGAAGATGGCGGTATCCGCCAGCCGGGGGTCGAGCACCGGCGCCTTCTCGTCCAGCAGCTTCTGCACGGAACCGGAGAGGCCCTTCACCAGCGCCACCTCGACGAAGATCAGCGGCTCCTCCGGCATGCGCGGGTGGAAGAAGGCGTAGCAGCGGCGGTCGGAATCCAGCCGGTTCTTCAGGTCCCGCCAGGTGCGGATGCGATGCACGGCCTCATAGCCCACCAGCTTCTCCAGCAGCGAGGCCGGGGAATCCCAGTCGATCCGCCGCAGCTCCAGGAAGCCCAGGTCGAACCAGCTGGCCAGCAGACCGCAGAGGTCGCGCTCCAGCGCCTTCAGCATGGGGTCCTGGCCCATGAGCCGCATCAGGTCGGCCCGCATATCCACCAGGAACTTCATGCCGTCGGGGATGGCGGTGAACTGCGTCAGCAGCTTCAGGCGCGGCGGCTCCAGCGCCTGCCGCAGCCGGGCCTTGGCGGCGGCGCGGGAGGCGGGGTCCTTCGCCGCGCTGACCTCGGCCATCGCGGCCTCGACGGCTTTGAAATCCGAATCGAACCCAGCCAGGGCCTGGAAGAAGGCCAGCCGATCCGCTGCCTCCGGCGCCGTCTGATAGGACTGGGCCAGCCCCGCCGCGCGGGCGCGGGCCGAGACCTCCCCGCCCGGCGCTTCCAGGCAGGCGCGCATCCGCGCCTCCCAGGACGCATCGGCCGAAGTTGCGCCGACCGAGGCCGCCATATCCCTCCAGAGCAGGGAAACCCGCTTCCAGGCCCGATCAAGCAACCCTACTTCGGCAACGGCGACGTCTGACATGAAACCCCCTCTGCGGCAGGGCGACAGGCCCCTGGCACTGAAACCTGGAGAAACATCTGGTGAGCATCCTGCCGGAAGCCAGACGGTTCCGGAAGGGGCTTGCCATGCAGTGCAGCAAGCCCCTTCCGGCTCCAGGAACATCCCTGACGCGGCGAGGTTTACTGCGCGAGCAGGGTAGCAGGCGGAAATGGCTGTTCGGTTACCGCCGTCCCCACCGGGCCGGCATCATGCGGGCTGGGGGCCTGTGCCTGGGCCGGCAGGGTCAGGGCCAGCATGGTCGCCAGAACCATCGGTCGCAGCCGGGCGGGACTTCGGCGCGGTTGCCTGAAGATCGGGCGTGTACGGTGCCGCAGCATCTTCTCCTCCTTGCCGTCTGCGATAACAAGGAAACGAAGCGGCGGGGACGACGTTGCCTGCGGCCCCTTACTTCTCTACCGCCGCCATCCAGGCGGCGCGGATCTGGTGGAGCAGATCCTCGGCCACCAGGGGCGCGCCGGGCCGCGCATCGCCCAGCGCCAGCCCGGCCGCCTTTCCATGCAGCCAGACGGCGGCGCAGGCCGCCTGGAATGGCGGCATGTTCTGGGCCAGCAGCCCCCCCGCCAGGCCCGCGAGCACGTCGCCACTGCCGGCGGTGGCCAGGGCGGGTGGCGCATTGGCATTGATGGCCACCCGCCCGTCCGGCGCGGCGATGATGCTGTCCGAGCCTTTCAGCACCACCACGGCGCCCGTCAGCGCCGCTGCCATCCGGGCGGCGGAAAGGCGGTCGCCCGGCGGGGAGCCGAAGACCTTCCCGAATTCCCCGGCATGCGGGGTGAGGATGGCGGCGCCCCGCAGCAGCTGGGGCTGGCCGGCGGCGGCGGTCAGCGCGCCGCCATCCACCACCGCCTGCCGCCCGGCCTCCACCACCCGGCGCAGCAGCGCCAGGGTGTCCGGCCCAGGCGGCAGGCCGGGGCCGAGCACCCAGGCATTGCGGCGCGCATCGGCCAGGAGATCCTCCGGCGGCGGCCCGGCCACCAGCAGGCCCGGCTCGCCCTGACGGAACAGGCTGGCCGTGGCGGCATCCTCGGCGGCCAGGGTGACGAGGCCGGCCCCCACGCGGCGCGCGGCCATGGCCGCCAGCCGGGCCGCGCCGGGCATGGCCGCGCCGCCGGGGATGGTGACATGCCCATGGCTGAACTTGTGCTGCTCCGCCCCTCGCGCCGGCAGGTGCCAGAGGCCAGGGGCATTGTGGAAGGCCCGCGCCGGCACCGCCCGCAGCGCGGCTTCCGGCAGGCCGATATCGGCCAGCACCAGTTCCCCGCAGAGATCGCGCCCGGGCAGCAGCAGATGCCCCGGCTTCAGCCGGCCAAAACTCACCGTCACGGCCGCACGGGGGGCAAAGCCGCGCACCTCACCGGTGGCGCCATCCAGGCCAGAGGGCACATCCACCGCCACCACCGACGCGCGCGCTGCCCGCAGCACCGCCGCCGCCGGCCCGTCCAGGTCGCGCGACAGTCCGGCGCCGAACAGCGCATCCAGCACCAGCCCGGCCCGGCCCAGGGCCTCCGGGGCGAAGGGCAGCATGGGCCCACGCCATGCTGCCGCGGCGAGAGCGGCGTCGCTGCCCGGACGCGGCGGGGCCAGGGCGGCCACCGCCACCGGCCAGCCCTCCCGCTCCAGCAGCCGGGCTGCCATATAGCCGTCCCCGCCATTATTTCCGGGCCCAGCCAGCACCAGCAGGCGGCGCGGGCGGAAACGCCGCCGGATGGCCCGCGCCACCGCTGCCCCGGCCGCCTGCATCAGCGTGAGGCCCGGCGTGCCGGCGGCGATGGCGGCGCGATCCACCGCCGCCATTTCATCGGGGGTCAGCAGGGGCAGCGGGAAGCGGGACGGAATCATTCCGAAAGGCTAGCCTACTGACGTGGTTTGGCCAGGGGATGCTGCCGGGACGGGCGGACTGCCCAGGGCTTGGGCAGGATTATGGTTCATCTGGTGCGACGGCGCCATTTCCCCAGTTCCGGACAGCGTCTTGCCGCTTGCCTGCCGCCCGCACCTCCCGCCAGTTTTCCCCGAGGCCGGCAGGCCGGCATGGGGGGTTGGCATGGCAATGCTGGAACGGCCTTTCGTCGAGATTGACGGGGTCTCGATGCGATATGGCGGGGCGGAGGGAACACTGGCGCTGAAGGATGCCAGCCTCTCCGTCGGCAAGGGTGAGTTCGTCGCCGTGGTCGGGCCATCCGGCTGCGGCAAATCGACCCTGATGCGGCTGGTGACGGGGCTGTGGCCATCTTCCGCCGGCAGCGTGATCGTGGCGGGGCGGGAGGTGGACAAGCCGCTCTCCATCGCCGGCATGGCCTTCCAGAACCCGACCCTGCTGCCCTGGCGCACTATCCTCGACAACGTGATGCTGCCGCTGGAGGTCGTGGAGCCGCACCGCCGCCGGCTGCGCCGCGAACGCGCAATGTATGAGGACAAAGCGCGCAGGCTGCTGGCCATGGTGGGGCTGGCGGGCTTCGAGAAGAAATTCGCCTACCAGCTTTCCGGCGGCATGCAGCAGCGGGCCAGCCTCTGCCGCGCGCTGATCCACGACCCGCAGCTGCTGATGCTGGACGAACCCTTCGGCGCGCTGGACATCTTCACGCGCGAGGATCTTTGGGAACAGTTGCAGCAGGTCTGCCTGACGCTGAAGCCCACGGTCATCCTGGTCACGCATGACCTGAAGGAGGCGGTCTATCTGGCGGACCGCGTGCTGGTCATGTCCTCCCGCCCCGGGCGCATCCTGGCGGAGCGGCGCGTCCCCTTCCCGCGCCCGCGCCTGCTGGACGACACTTACAGGCCGGAGTTCCAGGCGCTGGTGCATGAGCTGCGCGAGCATATCAGCGCCGCCCGCCGCGGTGAGGAGATCGCCCATGCCGCATGACCTGCCGCCCGCCGGCCAGCCGCGCCGCGGCGAGGCCAATGCGCGCCGGGTGGAGGCGCTGCTGGCCGCCGCGCGCCGGCGGCGCCGGCTGCAACGCCTGCTGCCCTGGCTGATCATCCTCGTCAGCTTCCTGGCCTGGGAAGTGGCCGTGCGTGCCCTGGAGGTGCCGGCCTTCGTGCTGCCGGCCCCCAGCGCCGTGGCGGAGAGCATGGTGAAGTGGTGGTGGCCGCTGCTGGACAATGCCTGGCAGACGCTGATGACCACACTGATCGGCTTCGCGCTGGCCATCGTCTTCGGTCTGCTGCTGGGGGTGGCGATCGGTAGCTCCACCCTGCTCTATCACGGGCTCTACCCGCTGCTGATCGGCTTCAACTCCGTCCCCAAGGTGGCGGTGGTGCCGATCCTCGTGATCTGGTTCGGCATCGGCACCGTGCCCGCCGTCATCACGGCCTTCCTGATCAGCTTCTTCCCCATCGTCGTGAATGTCGCGACGGGCATCGCGACCGTGGAGCCGGAACTGCGGGACGTGCTGCGCGCGCTGGGCGCGCGGCCCATCGACATCATCCGCAAGGTCGGGCTGCCGCGCGCCATGCCCTATTTCTTCGCCTCGCTGAAGATCGCCATCACGGTGGCCTTCGTCGGCTCGATCATGGCGGAGACGGTCGCGGCCAATAAGGGCATCGGCTACCTGATGATCCTGGCCTCCTCCCGCTTCGACGTGCCGCTGGTCTTCGCCGGGCTCTTCATCACGGGGGTCATGGGCGTGCTGATGTATGCCCTGGCGGTGATGGTGGAGGAACGCACCACCGGCTGGGCCATGCGCGGGCAGGCCGACCAGAACGTGACGCCACTCGCAGGCGCCTGAACCGCTGGGCCGAAGCGGCTTGCGCGCGGGCCACGCCGCCTCCACCCTCCCCGGAAACATACGGGGAGGAACGGTATGATCGGCGTGGATTGGGGCACCAGCAGCTTCCGGGCCTGGCGCATGGACAACCAGGGCGGGATCAAGGACCGCGTGGCGGCGCCGCGCGGCATCCTGACGGTGGAGGCGGGCGGCTTTCCCGCCGTGCTGCGGTCGCTGATCGGGCCCTGGCTGGATGACGGCGAGAATATCATCCTGATCTGCGGCATGGCCGGCAGCCGCCAGGGCTGGCAGGAGGCCCCCTACCTGCCCTGCCCCGCCGATGCCGCCGCCCTGGCCGGCGCGCTGCTGCCCGTGGAGTTCGAGGGCCGCCGCTGCTTCCTGGTCCCCGGCCTCTCCGCCCGCGATCCGCAGGGCGTGCCGGAGGTGATGCGGGGCGAGGAGACCAAGATCCTCGGCCTGCTGGATCGCCTGCCCCCCGGCCGCAGCTTGGTGCTCAGCCCCGGCAGCCACAGCAAATGGGCCCTGGTGCAGGATGGCACCGTCCTCTCCTTCCTGACGCAGTTCACGGGCGAGGCCTATGCGGTGCTCTCCACCCACACCATCCTGGCCCGCACCCTCGATGCTACGGCGCCGCAGGACTGGGCGGCCTTCGATGACGGACTCGCACGGGCGCGGCAGCCCGGCGGGCTGCTGCACCACCTCTTCGGCCTGCGGACCCGCAACCTCTTCGGTGAGCTGACGGAGGCTGCCGCCGGCTCCTATCTCTCCGGCCTGCTGCTGGGGCATGAGGTGGCATCGGCGCTGCCGGAGGGCATGACCCGGGTCTTCCTGGTCGGCGACGGGGCCATGATGGCGCGCTATGCGCGGGCCCTGGCGAGCCTCGGCGTCGCCACCACGGAAGTGCCGGAGGAGGCCGCCGCGGCCGGCCTCTGGCGCATCGGCCAGAGCCTGCCGGCCCTTTGAGTAAAACCATGGCCGCCATCTCTGCCAGGTGGCGGTAATGCCCCGTTCCAGCTAAAAGAAACGAATCCGGTCATATTACATGCCCGGCCTCATAGCGCGGCAAAATGGAAACCCGGATGTTTGTCGACCTCGCCGATACCCTGATCCACTGCGTCGTGGAGGGCCCGGCGGAGGCGCCACCCGTGCTGCTGCTGCATTCCATCGGCACCACGCACGACATCTGGGAAGCCCAGGCCCAGGCCCTCCTCGCCCGGCGCTTCCGGGTCATCCGCCCGGATATGCGCGGCCATGGCATGAGCGGCGTCACCACGGGCGGCTACACCATGTCCGGGCTGGCACGGGATGCCGTGGCGATGCTGGACGCGCTGGGCATCAGCGCGGCGCATGTGGCCGGCATTTCCATCGGCGGGCGGATCGCCCAGCAGATGGCGGCCGATGCGCCGGAACGGGTGCGCTCCCTCTGCCTGCTGAACACCGCGCTGGAATTCCCCACGCCGGCCGCCTGGGACGCCCGGATCGAGGAGGTGCTGCGCGAGGGCACGTGCTGCCTGGCGGATACGGTCATGCCGCGCTGGGTGATCGATACCGCGCTGCCCTCATCCCGCGGCCTGCGCCAGATGCTGCTGCGGACGGACCGCCACGGCTTTGCCGGCGCCTGCGCCGCGCTGAGGGATGCGGGCGCCGCCGAGCTGGCTGGCCGCATCGATACGCCCTGCGGCATCATTGCCGGTGAGTTGGACCCCGCCGTCCCGGCCGAGGCCGTGGCGCGGTTGCGGGCCGCCATTCCCGGCGCCAGCCTGACCACCATCCCCGGCGCCGGCCACATCACGACATATGAGTTCGCCGATGCCGTGACGGTGGCGATGCTGGCGCATTTCGAGCGCCTGGGCTGAGGCAGCCGGCCGGCACTTCAATAAAAAAGGGGGCCGGAAGGCCCCCTTTTTATGCACTCCGGGCCTGTGGCCCGCGCCGCAATCCGCCTCAGGCGGCGCGCAGGGCGCGAGGCAGGTCGGCCACGGCCTTGTCGATCAGCGACGCATCCGCCGCGGCATCCAGCTTCTCCGCGATCACTACGCGCGCGGCGGCGGTGGCGATATCGGCGGCGGCGTTGCGCACCTCGGCCAGGGCGCCGGCCTCGGCAGCCTGGATGCGGTCCATCGCCATCCGTTCACGGCGCTTGGCTGCGGCCTCCGCCTCGGCGGCCGTGGCGGCAGCCACACGCTCGGCTTCGACCTTGGCCCGGGCGAGAGTCTGCTCGGCCTCGACCAGGGCGGCGGCGCGCTCGGCCTCGGCCTCGCGCAGCATCGTCTCGGCCTCGGCGCGCAGGCGGGCGGCCTCATCCAGGTCGGCACGGATCCTGGAGCCACGGGCGTCCAGCATCTCGGCCAGCATCTTCCACATCTTGCGGCCCAGCAGAGCCACAAAGATGACGAAGGAAACGGCGACCCAGAAGACCGGGTTCAGCCAGAAATGTTCATAATGATGCATCGAGCGCGTTCCTTCCCCTGACCCTTAGGCCCGGCCCTGGGCGGCCAGCTCACGCTGCACGGCGGCCTGGACGGCAGCCGGCTCGTTGAGGCCGGCGAGGCGCTGCACCAGCGCGCCGGTGGTATCGGTCGCCACTTCACGCAGCGCGCCCATGGCGGCGTCGCGGGCGGCGGCGATGCGCGCCTCGGCGGCGGCAATCTGCTCGTTCAGCTTCGCGTTCAGCACGGCGCTCTTGGCACCGGCATCGGCCTGCGCGGAAGCCAGGGCCTCGGTGATCGCGGCCTGCGCATCGGCGCGGGACTTGGCGCTGGCGGCACGGTGGGCCTCCATCGCGGCATCGGCCTCCGCCTTCGCGAGGCGGGCGGCTTCCAGGTCACCCTGGATGCGGGCGCGACGGTCCTCCAGCACGCTGTCGAAGCGCGGCAGGACCACATGGGCCAGCACATAGTAGAGGATGCCAAAGATGATCAGCAGCCAGACCACCTGCGACAGCATCAGCGGATTAGCGAAATCCAGCTGCGGCATGCCGCCCGAGGCCTGTTCCTCCATGCCGCCGCCCGGCGTCTCGACCGCCATCGCGGTGGTCGCCAGCAGGGTCATCATGCCCCCGAGGGTAACCCGCTTCATCATCTGCATCCCCATGATCGACAACCCGAAACCGATGGGCGCGGCGTCGCCGCCGCGCCCGCCAGGCTCAGGTGAACAGGATGAGGAAGGCGATCAGCAGGGCGAAGAGCGCGACCGCCTCGGTCAGGGCGAAGCCCAGGATACCGATGGGGAACACGGTGTCGCGCGAGGCCGGGTTGCGGGCGACGGACGCGATCAGCGTGGAGAAGATGTTGCCGAGCGCGAGGCCGACGCCGAACAGGGCCAGAACGGCGATGCCGGCGCCGATCGCCTTAGCAGCGAGAACGATTTCCATCAGAGTATCCCTTCGTAAGACCGAGTGGTCGGTTTCCGCGTCGCGCGGGTCTGTAAAGCCGTGGTCCCTTTGTGAGGACTGACCCCGGTCAGTGCAGGTGCACCGCGTCGTGCAGGTAGATGCTGGTCAGGATCGCGAAGACGTAGGCCTGCAGGAAGGCCACGAGCAGTTCGAACCCGATCAGGAGGACGTTCACGCCAAGGGGCAGCACCGCGACCAGGGGGCCGACGACGCCCAGGCCACCCAGCAGCACGACGAAGGTGGCGAAGACCTTCAGCAGCACGTGGCCGGCGACCATGTTGGCGAAAAGACGGACGGAGAGGCTGATCGGGCGGGAGAGGTAGGAGACCACCTCAACGGGCACAATGATCGGCGCCAGCCAGAGCGGCGCGCCTTCCGGGAAGAAATAGCCGAAGAACTTCTTGCCGTGCAGCACCAGGGCCACGACGGTCGTGACCACGAAGACGATCGCGGCCAGCGTGAAGGTCACAGCGATATGGCTGGTATAGGTGAAGGCGTAGGGCAGCAGGCCGATCACGTTGCCGAACAGCACGAACATGAACAGCGTGAAGACGAAGGGGAAATACCGCTTTCCTTCATGCCCCACCTGCCCCGTCACGAGGTTCTCCAGGAACTCGTAGAACATCTCGGCCATCGACTGCAGGCGGCCGGGCACCAGCGCGCGCGGCGCGATACCCCAGGCCATCAGGCCGATGATCATCACCGCCGCCGCTAACATATAGGCGTTCGACTGGGTGAAATTCACCGCAGCACCAATTGGCCCGAAGGCCTGGTGGAGCTCGAACTGGCTCAGCGCGTCGATCGTCTTGCCTTCGGCGGCCACGGCGGCTCTCCCGTTATTCCGGTATCTGCGGGCGGAGTGTCAGCGGGCGCCGCTTCGGGGATTGAACAGCCGATAGACGTTCATCACCCCGGCGGCACCGCCCACCACGAAGAAGACCAGGAAGAGCCAGGGAAAGCTGCCGAGCCACGTATCGAGCAACCAGCCAAGACCGGCACCGGCGATCAGGGCCGAGACAACCTCGACCCCGGCCCGAAGCCCGATCCGCCATGGTCCACCCGGAAGGGCGCCACCGGCTGCTGTGTCCGGCGCTTTTTCCAGCCCCTGCTTCTGCCGGGCCTGGCGCAACCGCCGCTCGAAATCGTTTTTCTCGCTCACCCTTGCTCCTGCGGAATCCCCCGCCGGCAGGCACGGCGGCTCGTAAGGGCGGGTTAAATTCATGTCAAGTCTGCGTGGCTGCCACACGCCCGCCGCGCGCTTTTCAGGTGTCCAACTGTGGCATCGGGGGCACCCGGAAAAGCGCGGCCAGATGCTCCGGCGGCATTGGCCGGCCGAGCAGGTAGCCCTGTGCGGCATCACAGCCGAGATGCGCCAGCAGGTCCAGCTGATCCTGCCGCTCCACGCCCTCGGCCACCACCTCGGCGCCCAGGCCGTGCACCAGCCGCACGATGGCGTCGACGATCCGGACGCCACTGCCGCCGGGCAGCAGGTCCTGCACGAAGGCACGGTCCACCTTCACGACGTCGAAGGGCAGATGCTGCAGGTAGCTCAGCGACGAGTAGCCAGTGCCGAAGTCATCCAGCGCCACCCGCACTCCCCTGGCCCGCAGCTCCTCGAGCGCGATGCGGGCGGCCTGGGCATCGCGGATGAAGACGCCCTCCGTCACCTCCACCTCCAGCAGCCGGGCCGGCACGCCCGTCGCGGCCAGCGCCTCATCCACTAGGGCCACGGCCTGGTCGCTGGCGAAATGCAGGGCGGAGAGATTGACCGCCACCGGGATGGCCAGCCCCTGCCGCTGCCAGGCGCGGATCTGCTCGCAGGCCCGGCGCAGCACGAATCGGGAAAGGGTGGTGGCGAGCCCGGACTCCTCCGCCACCGGCACGAAGAGCGCGGGGGAGACCATGCCGCGCCCGGGATGCCGCCAGCGCAGCAGCGCCTCACATCCGATCGGCGCCACTTCCCCTCCCAGGCGGAATTTGGGCTGGTAGACGAGGCTCAGCGCCTCCTCCGCCAGGGCCTGGCGCAGATCGGCCTCCAGGGCCCGACGCTCGACCAGCGCCACCTCCATCTCCGGCGAGAAGATCACCGCCCTGCCCCGCCCCTCGGCCTTGGCGCGGCAGAGGGCGATATCGGCGCGCTGCAGCAGTTCCTCTGCCGTGTCGCCATGCGCGGGCATCAGCGCGCTGCCGATGCTGCCGCCGGAATGCAGCGTTCGGCCATTGAGCTCGAAAGGCCGGGCCAGTGCCGCCACCAGCCGGGCCGAGAGCCGCGCCCCGTCCCATGGTCCGGAGACGGCGCGCTGGATGACAGCAAATTCGTCCCCGCCCAGCCGCGCCAGGGTATCGCCCTCCTCCAGGCAGGCACGCATCCGCTCGGCGGCCGCCATCAGGAGCCGGTCCCCGGCCTGGTGGCCCAGGCTGTCATTGACCTCCTTGAAGCGGTCGAGGTCGATGGCGTGCAAAGCGAAGCCACCCTCCGCGCCTATCTGCCTGGCCGTGGCCAGCGCCTGCCGCAGCCGCTTGCCGAAGAGCAGGCGATTCGGCAGGCCGGTCAGCAGGTCGTGCTCCGCCAGCCGGCGCGCCTGCTCCCCCGCCGCGCTGCGCCCGGCGATGTCCAGCGCGACATGCACCACCCGGTCCGGCCCGCCCGGTCCATCCGCCACCGTCGCGGCGGTGGCCAGCAGGATGCGCTGCCGCCCGTCGGAGCCGGCCGCCTGATATTCGGCGAAGGGCTCGGCCGCTTGGCCGCGCAGCCTGCGGCGCATCCCGGCATCCAGGGTCACGCCCAGATCGGCCGGGGAGCAGCCGATCACCGCCCCCTCCTCGCCAAAGCCGTGGAAGCGGCGATATGCGTCGTTGACATAGAGGTAGCGGCCGCGGTCGTCATAGGCGCTGACCATGACCGGCAGCGCGTCGATCAGCACGCGCAGGGCCCGCTCGGCCTCCCTCTGCCGGCTGGCGGCCTCAGCGCCTCGCAGCAACTGCCGGCCCCGCCTTGACTCCAGCAGCAGCAGCACGATCAGCAACGCGACCGAGCCGACCAGTCCCGCAAGGCATGCCAGCAGCGTCCGGTGCAGGCTGCGCAGGCTGTTGGCCGCATCCAGGGCAGCCCCCTGCTCCTCCCGGTAGAAGCGCGGGCTGGCCCAGCGCAGCAGCCCTTCCGCCCGTTCCAGCGCGCCGAGCACCGCCGCGAGCGCCGGCGCGTCCTCCTCCTCCAGCGCCTGGCCCAGCAGCGCGCGCGCCGACAGCAGGGCGGCGGTGATCCCGGGCAGATGCTGATGCAGTGGCGCCATGTCAGGCTGCGCCTCCTGCATCCGGGGGCTGCCCAGCATCTCAATCCGGCTCAGCAGGATCTCGAACTGCAGCCCCGCCTGCGCGGCCTCGCCAGCCGCGGCACCGCGCTCCAGCAGTGAGATGAGCCGCGCGATCTCCACCCGGGCCTGGCTGGCAATCCAGAGCCCGTTGCGTTGCGTCCGCGTCTCAGCGCCGTACTGGTCGAGAATGCGGATCAGCGAGATGCCGAGGGAGAGCACGAAGAGCAGGGCAGCAAGGCCAAGCCCCAGCCGGAAGGTCCGCCGCCGATCCAGCAGTTCGGCCAGCCACGGAGGCATTGCCGGCTCCCAGGGACGGCGGCGCTGGGGCAGCGATGTGCCGGACATGGCCTGACCCCGGCCTCAGGCACGGCAGCCGGCTGCTGGTGGCCAGCGCCGCGCCGGTGGCGGGACGGGAACAGGGCGGTCAAGGCAGTGCATCGGCGGGCATCCTGGCAATCCCGCGCCGGGCGGGCGGGGCCGGGTCAGCCTGCCCGTTCCCGGTGAAGCGAAGGTGAAGCGCGGTGGCTCAGCCGGCCGCCTGCGCCTCCACCATCTCCACCGCCGCGCCCAGATCGACCGAGAGCAGCCGGCTCACCCCGCGCTCCTGCATGGTCACACCATAGAGCCGGTGCATCCGCGCCATGGTCAGGGGATGGTGGGTCACCACCAGGAAGCGGGTGCCCGCCTCCTCCGCCATGATCTCCAGCAATCCGCAGAGCCGCTCGACATTGGCGTCGTCCAGCGGGGCATCCACCTCGTCCAGCACGCAGACGGGCGCGGGCTGGCAACGGAAGACGGCGAAGATCAGGGAGAGCGCGGTCAGCGCCTGCTCCCCGCCCGAGAGCAGGGAGAGCGCGGAGAGCTTCTTGCCCGGCGGCTCGGCGTAGATCTCGAGGCCCGCCTCCAGGGGATCATCGCTGCCCACCAGCGCCAGATGTGCCCGGCCGCCGCCGAAGAGCTTCGTGAACAGCGCCCGGAACTCCGCATCGACCCGGTCGAAAACGGCGCGCAGCCGGTCCCGCCCTTCGCGGTTCAGATGGCCGACCGAGCCACGCAGCTTGGCGATGGCATGGCCGATCTCGTCCCGCTCCCGGTCGATGCCGTTGATACGATCCTCGACCTCCGCCATCTCCTGCTCGGCGCGCAGGTTCACGGGGCCCATCTCCTCCCGCTCCTTCGCCAGGCGCTCGGCCTTGCGGCGGGCGCGTTCCTCGGCGGCCTCGGAGAGATCGGCGGGCGGCGGGGGCAGTTCGGTGGCTTCGCCCAACCGCTCCGCCATGCGGGCGCCCAGGGCCTCCGCGGCGGCCTCGGCCTGACGCGTCCCGGCCTCGGCGCGCAACTGTGCCTCGCGCGCCTTGGCGAAGGCGGCATCGGCCTGCCGGCGGTTCTCGGCGGCGGCGCGGTCCTCGGCCTCGGCCTCGCGCAGCGCCTTCGCCAGTTCCGCGTGGGTGGCCTCGGCCTCCGCCAGCAGCCGGCCGGCGGCGGCGCGGCGGGCGGCGGCTTCCTCGGGCGCGGCCAGGGCGGCCTCGCGTGCGGCCTCGGCCTCCGCCGCGCGGGCGGAAATGCGCTCGCGCTGCGCCGTCGCCTCGGCCGCGCGCTGGGACCAGAGGCCGCGTTCCTCGCCGATGGCGGCAAGGCGCGCCTCGGCCCGCTCCGCCTCGGAGGTCAGGGCGGCGGCGACATCCCGCGCGGCAGTGGCGCGGCCGCGCTGGGTGGCCAGTTCAGCGCGGGCCTGCTCCACCGCCGCGCGCAGCTTCTCGAGATCAGGTTGCGCGGCCTCGGCCTTGCGCGCCTCGGCCAGCAGGCGCGCCGCTTCGGCGGATTCCTCCGCCAGCCGGGCGAGCTGTGGTGCCAGGGCAGCCAGGCGGCTTTCCACCTGGGTGGCACGCTGGGCCAGCCTGGCTTCCTCGGCCCGCGCCGCTTCCAGCGCCGCCTCGGCCTGGCGGCGGGCGTTGCGGGCGGCGGCCTCGGCGGATTGCGCCTCGGATTCCTGCCTGGCGGCGGCGTCACGGGCGGCGCGGCTGGCGGCAGGGTCCGCGAGACCGGCCAGGGTGGCACCGGCGGCCTCCCCCGCGGACTGGGCAGAGGCAAGATCCTGGGCCAGCCGCTCCAGCTGCGGCCCCAGGGCGGCGATGCGGCTATCCGCCTGCGCGGCGCGGGCGTTCAGGCGCTGCGCTTCCTCCCGCGCGCGGCTCAGCGCCGTCTCGGCGGCCCCACGGGCGGCGCGGGCGCTGGCTTCGGCGGCGGCGGCCTCGGCTTCGGCACGGCGAGCCTGTTCCGCCGCCGCGCGTGCCTCGGCCGTGGCGGCCTCGGCGGCGGCCAGGGCCTTCTCGGCGGCACGCAGGCGGTTGCGCTGGGTCAGGCGCACCGCGCCGGGGCTGGGGGCGCCGGCCTGGATACCGTGCCCGTCCCAGCGCCAGAGCGCGCCATCGCGCGAAACCAGCGACTGCCCCGCGGAAAGCCCGGCCTGCAGGGCCGCGCCATCCGCGCCTTCCGGCAACAGGAAGATATGTGCCAGCGCCCGGGCCAGTTCCGGCGGCGCCTCGATCAACTCCGCCAGCGGCGTGGCGCCGGCGGGCGCGGCGGCCGGCACGTCCAGCGGCGGCAGGACACGCCAGTGGCGCGGCGCCTTCGGGTCGGCGGGGCTCTCCAGAGCCTCTCCCAGGGCGGCGCCCAGGGCGGCCTCCAGGCCCGGCGGCACGGTGACGGCATCCAGGATCGGTGCGCTGGCGGCCGGCTCGCGGGAGCGCAGCAGGTCCATCAGGCCCTGGCGCTCGGCGCTGGCGCGGGCGCGCTCGGCATCGCGGGCACCGGCGGCGGCGCGGGCATCCGAATGGGCCGAGGCGGCGGCGGCACGGGCGGCTTCGGCGGCGGCCAGCGCCTCCCGCGCCTCGGCCAGCCGGGCCTCGGCGGCCGCGACGGCCTCACGCGCTGCATCCAGCTTCTCCGGCGCCGGGCGCTCGGCGGCGGCGGCGTCGCGCTCGCCGGTCAGCCGGGACAGCTGGGCGGAGATGGCGCGGGCGCGCTGCTCGGTCTGGTCGCGGTCCTGGACGGCACGGGCACGCGCGGTCTCCGCCTCCGTCGCGGCGCGGCGGGCGGTGGCATGGGCCTCCTGCGCGCGGGCGCGGTGGGCCTCGGCCTCATCCAGCGCCGTGCGGGCGGTGGCCAGGGCAGCCTCCGTCTCCTCCCGCTTCCGCTGCGCGGCGGGGATGGCCTCGGGCGGCAGCCGCTGCGCCTCGGCATGGGCATGCTCGGCGGCCAGGGCCTCGTGCTGCTTCCGCAGGCGCTCGGCGCGCTGGGTGGCGGCAGCGACCTCCGTGCCGATGCGCGCAGCCTCGGCGGCGGCGGCGGCGGCGGCCTCGGCGGCGCGGTCGGCGGCGCGCTCGGCCCCGGCGGCGGCCTCCTCGGCCTCAGCGAGTTCGGCGCGCGCGGCTTCCAGGCGGCCCGGCAAGGCGGCGCGCACGGCCTCCAGCGCCGCGGCCTCGCTGGCGAGCCGGCCTTCGGCCTCGCTGGCATCCCGCTCCTGGCGGGCGGCGTGGTCGAGGTCGCCGCGCAACTGGGCCAGGCGGGCCTCGGCATCCGCAAGGGCGGCGCGGGCGCGGCTTTCCTCGGCCTGCAGATTCTCGGCCTCGACGCGCCGGCGCTCCAGCGCGGTCCGGGCCTGGGCCTCGGCCTCACGCGGGGCCGGCAGGGCGCGCTCGGCGGTGAAGGCGCGGGTGGCGCCCTCGGTCGCCGCCTGCTCGGCGGCACGGGTCGCGGCCTGGGCGGCGGCGAAATCCTGCCGCGCCTTGAGCAGCGCGGCCTCGGCGCGCGCCAGCAGCAGGGAGAACCATTCGGCCTCCGCCTGCCGTGTCAGGCCGGAGAGGTTGCGGTAGCGCGCCGCCTGCCGGGCCTGGCGCTGCAGCGACTGGCGCTGCACCTCCAGCTGGCCCTTCAGGTCCTCGGCACGGGTCAGGTTCTGCTCGGCCTGCCGCAGCTTCAGCTCGGCCTCATGCTTGCGGGCGCGGAGGCCGGCGATGCCGGCGGCCTCCTCCAGCACCTGCCGCCGTTCCTCGGGCTTGGCGGCGATCAGCGAGGCGACGCGCCCCTGGCTGACCATGGCGGAGGACCGCGCGCCGCTGCCGATATCGGCGAAAAGCGTCTGCACATCGCGCCCGCGCGCCTCGCGCCCGTTGATGCGGAAGCCCGTGCCCTCCCCGCGCACGATGCGGCGGGTGATCTCCAGCTCCGGCGACTGCTGGTTGGGCGGCGGGGCGAGTCCGGCCGCATCCTCCAGCAGCAGGCTCACCTCGGCCTGGTTGCGGCCGGCGCGGGTGGCGGTGCCGGCGAAGATGACATCGTCCATCTCGCCGCCGCGCATGGCGCGGGCATTGGTCTCGCCCATGGCCCAGCGCAGGGCTTCCACGACATTCGACTTGCCGCAGCCATTCGGCCCGACCACGCCGGTCAGGCCGGGCAACACCTCGACCGTGGTGGGCTCGGCGAAGCTCTTGAAGCCGGCGATGCGAAGCCGGACCAGCGTGGCGCGCATGGCGGCCGCCCGCGCCACCGCCTCGGCGGCGGCATCGCGGGTGGGGCCTTCCTCCGCCTGCGCGCCGGCGGCGGCCTGCGGCGCGTCCCAGGTATCGTCCTGCGGGGCGGCCGGGGCCGCCGGGTCAGCCTCGCTCAAGCGCCGGAGGCTTCGCCGGCCAACTGGGCGAAGCGCTCATAGGTCACCGCACCAGGCTGCACCTTCTTGCCGAAGACGAAGGTGGGGGTGGAGTTGATGTTGAACTCCTGCTGCCCCTTGGCACGCATCTCCATGATGCCCCGGGCCAGGTTCTGGTCCGCCACCGCCTTGTCCACCTGCTCCCGCGTCATGCCCGCCACGGCCGCGATCTTGGCGATCTCGGCGATCGGGTCGCCACCGCGCGCGAAGGCCCAGCGGTCCTGGCTGGCGAAGAGGGCGCTGATGAAGCCTTCATAGCGGTCGGCCGGCAGGCTGCGCGCCACCTGGGAGGCGGCCAGGGCAAGCTGGTCCAGCGGGAAGTCGCGCCAGACCATGCGGACCGTGCCGTTGCTCACCAGCTTCTCCTTCACCTGCGGCCAGGTCTGCAGGTGGAAGGTCGCACAGTGCGAGCAGGTCAGGGAAAAGTACTCCACGACCGTGACCTTGGCATCCGGCTGGCCAGTGCCGCGTTCAGCGAGACGCGGATCTGCATTCACCGCATCCGCGCCCTGGGCAAGGGCTGCCAAAGGGGTGAAAGCCGGCGCCAGCACGACGGGCGCAAGCAGCAGCGAGCGGCGGGAGATGGTCATCCAGGGGCCTCCTGTCGGGGCTGAGGGGTTGGGCGGGCGCGCAAGGCCCGCATGCGCGGCAGATGGGGACGGATGTGGCCCGCCGCCAGCGCCTCAACCGGGGCTTCGCCGCCCCCGATAGACCCCCTGGGCCAATCTTGCCAGAGCCTCGCGCAACTGCGGGTCCGCCACCCCCTCCAGCGCAGAGGTGACTTTCTCCGGCAGGGCCACCGGCGCGGGCGGCGGCGCGCGGCGGGGCGGCGGCGGCACCAGCGCCTGCACGAATCGCAGCCGCTGCACCAGCGGGTGCCCCAGCGCCGCATTGACCTTGCCGATCAGCTGCGGCGCCAGGTGCTGAAGCTCCATCGCCACCGGGCCGGAGCAGGCCAGGGTCAGGGTGCCGGAAGTGAGCGAGCGGGGGACGGTCTGCGCCGCGAGCACCGGCCCCACCACCGCCGGCCAATCGGCGATCAGCTGCGCCGCCGCCGGGCTGCGCTTCTTGAAGACGGGGCGCGTGACCTGCGGGATCACCGCGCCCAGCAGGCGCGGGCCCCGGTCCACCCGCCAGCCCGGCAGAGCCTCCGGCTGGGCGGTTGTCGATTTCCTGGCGCCGGGGCTTGATCCGCGACCGCCTTGGCCCTTTTCCTGCATCCGTGTTGCCCGCCGCTTCTCTGTTGCTCGAATGGTATGACCGCCATCGCCGCGCCCTGCCCTGGCGCGAAGGATCGGGCGATCCTTACCGCATATGGTTATCCGAGGTCATGTTGCAGCAGACCACGGTGGCGGCCGTGGGGCCGCGCTGGCGACGTTTTCTCGCGCGCTTTCCCGATGTGGAAGCCCTGGCCGCCGCCCCTTGGGCCGATGTGGCGGAGGAATGGGCCGGGCTTGGCTATTACGCCCGCGCCCGCAACCTGCATGCCTGTGCCCAGGCCGTGGTGGCGCGCGGCGGCTTTCCCGACACGGTGGAGGGGCTGCGCGCCCTGCCCGGCATCGGCGCCTATACCGCCGCCGCCGTGGGGGCCATCGCCTTCGGGCGTGAGGTGGTGCCGCTGGATGGCAATGTGGAGCGCGTGACCGCCCGCCTTTCCGCCGTGGAGGAGCCGCTGCCCGGCGCCCGCCCGGCGCTGGCCGCCCTGGCGCAGCAATGGATGGAACAGCCGGCGGCGCGGGACCGACCCGGCGACTTCGTGCAGGCGATCTTCGACCTCGGCGCCACCATCTGCACCCCGCGCAACCCGGCCTGTGCCCTGTGCCCCTGGCGCCAGGGCTGCGAGGGTTTCCAGACCGGCCTGGCACCCAGCCTGCCGCGCAAGGTGGCGAAAAAGGCGCGGCCGCTGAAGCGCGGCGTGCATTTCCTGCTGCTGGACGGCAGGGGCCGGCTGCTGCTGCGCCGCCGCCCGCCGAGGGGGCTGCTGGGCGGCATGCTGGAACTGCCTGGCACCCCCTGGCGGGAAGTGCCCTGGACGGAGCCGGAGATCACCCCATTCGCCCCCCTGCCCGGCCTGTCCTGGCGCGTTCTGGAAGGCGAGGCGAAACATGGCTTCACGCATTTCGAGCTGCACATGGCGCTGCGCGCTGCCATCGCCCCGCCCGGCGCCGAACCGGATGGCGACTGGATGACGACGGAGGCCGCCCGCGCCGCCCTTCCCGGCACCATGCAGAAGCTGCTGGACCTGGCGCGGGCGGAAGGGGCGCTGCCGGTCGGCGCCTGAAGCACCAGGGCCCTCAGGGGGCCTCCCGCGCCGCGCCACGCGCCGAAGCGACCCCATAGGGGAAGCCGGAACGGTCGCCGTAGTCCCGTCCCGGGCCGGCGGGGCGGCCGTGCCGCGCCCGCAGCTGCGTGGTGCAGAGGATATCCAGCGCGGTGACGCCGAGCACCGCCAGCAGCGCCAGCTGCACATTCTCCCGCTTGGGATTGTCAGGCAGTGCTGCCGCCAGCGTCGCGATATCCAGCGCGTCGCCGGCGATGCGGCTGGCGACGCCCGGCACCGGGTTCACCGAAAGGCAGGCCATGCCGGAGGCGATCTCCCGCACCCCATAGCCGCGGATCAGCCCCTCGGCGCCCTGCATGCCCAGGGAACGCGCCAGGCTCCTGGCAGCGAAGATCTCCAGCACGCCGAGGCCGATGCTGAACCAGCCCAGCCCGCGTGCCAGCTGGTCCGGCGCCCCGAGGGAGCTTGGCCCGGTGCAGAGCACCTTGGGATCGCCGGGGAAGCGGGTGATCTCGGCGGCTCTGGTCAACATGTTCATGTCAGCACCTCAGGGCTTGAGGACGACCTTGATGCAGCTGTCCTGCTTGTCGCGGAAAACCTTGTACATCTCCGGCCCGTCTTCGAGCCGGGCGGTATGCGTGATGACGAAGGAAGGGTCGATCTGCCCTTCCTCGATCCGGCGGAGCAGGTCGTCGGTCCAACGGTTCACATGCGTCTGGCCCATGCGGAAGCTCAGGCCCTTGTTCATGGCCATGCCCATCGGGATCTTGTCCACCAGCCCGGCATAGACGCCGCAGATGGAGATGATGCCGCCGGGGCGACAGACATACATCATTTCGCGCAACACATGGGGCCGGTCGCTTTCCAGCATCATGACCTGCTTGGCGCGGTCCATCAGCGTATCGGGCTGGCTGGGCGTCACATGCGCTTCCAGGCCGACAGCATCGATGCATTTCTGCGGGCCCTTGCCGCCCGTCAGCTCGTTCAGCCGCTCGACGACGCTGTCCGTCTCGAAGTTGATGGTGATGGCACCGCCCGCGGCGGCCATGGAAAGCCGCTCGGGGATATCGTCGATCGCCACCACCTGCCTGGCGCCGAGCAGCACGGCACTGCGGATCGCCATCTGACCCACCGGGCCACAGCCCCAGATCGCCACGGTATCCTCGGGCTCGATGTCGCAATGCACCGCCGCCTGCCAGCCAGTGGGCAGGATATCGCCGAGGAACAGCGCCTGCTCATCCGTCATGCCGTCCGGCACCTTGATATGCGTCGCATCGGCGAAGGGGACGCGGAGATATTCCGCCTGCCCGCCCGGATAGCCGCCGGTCAGATGCGTATAACCGAAGAGCCCGGCGGTGGTGTGGCCGAAGACCTTGTCGGCCAGCTCCTTCTTGCGGTTGGTCCTTTCACAGACGGAGAAGTTGCCGCGCCTGCACTGCTCGCACTCGCCGCAGATGATGGTGAAGGGCACGACGATCCGGTCGCCCTTTTTCAGCTTGTGCCTCGCATCCGCGCCGACCTCGACGACCTCGCCCATCATCTCATGGCCCATGATGTCGCCGGGCATCATGGCCGGGATGAAGTTGTGGAAGAGGTGCAGGTCCGAGCCGCAGATGGCGCAGCTCGTGACCTTGATGATGGCGTCGCGGGAATCCTCGATCTCGGGGTCGGTGACGTTGTCGCAGCGGATATCCTGCTTACCGTGCCAGACCAGCGCTTTCATCGCAGGCTCTCCATCGAAAGGTGCAGACGATACGATCGCTCCGCACGACACCACGGAGAGGAAGCCTGCGTCGTGAGAACGCGGTGCCCGGCAGAGACGTTCTGAATCTAGCGCTGCCGCCAGGGCCATCCGGATGCTGGATGCAACATGGACCGCCCGCCCGGGTTTCCACGGCATCCTCTCGTCATCACAGCCTTGTCAGAGGGAGAGAGGCCGCCGGCCTCCGGGGCAACCGCATGGCCCCGACCCCGTTATACGAACAGAACACGAACAAGGATCTTCCCATGGCCCGTCAAGGCAAGGACGACCACAGCACCGCCCCGAAGGCGCCGCAGGGCGATACGCCCGGCAACACCGTCAAGGACCCGGATAACTGGACCACGGGCGACGAGACGATGACCGGCGCCCAGGCCAGCTATCTCAAGACGCTCTGCGAGGAGGCAGGAGAGGAATTCGACCCCGGGCTGACCAAGGCGGAGGCCAGCAAGAGGATCGATGAACTACAGGCCCGCACGGGGCGCGGGCGGGACCACTGAGCCGGTTGGCTCAGGCCCCCATGCTGCCCACGATCTCGGCGCGCAACTCGTCCAGCAGGCGCAGCGAGCCGTCGCGCCGCTCCAGGTGCCAGAAGAGCCAGCCGTTGCAGGAGGGCGCTTCCTGCACCGCCGCGCCCACCTGATGGATGGAGCCCTGCGCGGTGCCGCAGCGGAGCGAGCCATCGGCCCCCACCTCCGCCACGAAGCGGCGGTGACGGTCCACCAGCCGGGCGCCGGGCGGCACCATGCCGCGTTCCACCAGCGCGCCGAAGGGGATGCGCGGCTGCTCCCGCCGCGTCGGCGTCACCAGCATGGCGGATTCCGACAGCGGCTCGATGGCGTTAATGCGCGTGCGGGCGGCGGCGGCATAGGTCGGGTCGCGCTCGATGCCGATGTAGCGGCGGCCCAGGCGCTTCGCGACGGCGGCCGTGGTGCCGGAGCCGAGAAAGGGGTCCAGCACCACATCCCCCGGCGAGGTGCAGGAGAGAATGACCCGGTGCAGCAGCGCCTCGGGCTTCTGGGTCGGATGGACCTTCTGCCCCTTCTCGTCCCGCAGCCGCTCACCCCCCGTGCAGAGCGGGATGAACCAGTCGCTGCGCATCTGCGTGTCGTCGTTCAGCGACTTCATGGCGGTGTAGTTGAACTTGTAGCGGCTGTCCTGTCCGCGCGAGGCCCAGATCATCGTCTCATGCGCGTTGGTGAAGCGCCGGCCCCGGAAGTTCGGCATCGGGTTGGCCTTGCGCCAGATGACGTCGTTCAGGATCCAGAAGTCCAGGTCCTGCAAGGCCGCGCCCAGGCGGAAGACGTTGTGGTAGCTGCCGATCACCCAGATGGTGCCGTCCTTGCGCAGCACGCGCCGCGCCTCGGTCAGCCAGGCACGGGTGAAGGCGTCATAGGCCGCGAGATTGGAGAAACGGTCCCAGTCGTCATCGACGCCGTCCACGACGCTCTCGTCCGGACGGCGCAGCTCGCCCTTCAGCTGCAGATTGTAGGGCGGATCCGCGAAGATGGTATGCACGGAAGCCGGGGGCAGCGCCCGCAGCATCTCGATGCAATCCCCTTCCAGGATACAGTCCAACGGCAGATCTAGCCCCGTACCCACGCCGTCAAACCCTCCTGCGACTCGGGGGCCGAGCATGCGTCGGGGTGAGTCAATGCGTCAAGAGAGCTCGAGAAGCATCTGATCGACCGGCGCGAAGCCGCGGCGGTGGTGCGGAGTCGGCCCCAGTCGCGCCAGGGCCTCCCGATGCGCGGCGGTGGGGTAGCCGGCATGGCGGGCGAAGCCGTAGCCGGGCCAGCGCGGGTCCAGCCGCGCCATGGCCCGGTCACGCGTCACCTTGGCCAGGATGGAGGCGGCGGCGATGGAGAGGCTGATGCTGTCACCCTTCACCACGCAGCGCACGGCGCAGGCCAGGCCGCGCGGCGGCTGGTTGCCATCCACCAGCACGAGGTCTGGCATCAGCCGGAGCTTCGCCACCGCGCGCGTCATGGCGAGGTGCGTGGCGCGCAGGATGTTCAGCCGGCCGATCTCGGCGGCGCTGGCGGCGGCCACGGCGCCATCCAGCACGCCCTCCACCCTGGCGGCCCGCAGCGCCTCGAAGGCGGCCTGCCGCTTCGCCGCATCCAGCTTTTTCGAGTCATCCAGCAGGGCGGCCAGCCCGGCCGGCGGAGGCCTGTGGAAGAGCACGGCGGCGGCCATTACAGGCCCCGCCAGCGGGCCGCGCCCAGCCTCGTCCACCCCCGCCACGCGGCCGCCGGCGGCGATCTCCAGCAGATAGTCCGGCATCAGGGCGCCAGCCCCTTGCTCTCGATCATGTCGCCCCGCTCCAGCAGCCCGGGCGCGCCCTGTGACAGCAGGCGGCGGGCTTCGTCATCGCCCAGCCATACGCCGCGCAGGAAGGCCACCGCAAGCGCCGCGGTGCGGGGGTGGTAGGAGCTATCCTCCCATCGCGCGCCGGTGCCGGGCTCATCCGCGAAACTGCCATGGGCCGCGCCGGCGAAGACGGCCAGCACCTGCCCCGGCGCGGTGATGGCGTCATAGGGGATGCGGCGGCTGAGCGGGCTGTTGCCGCCCATGAAGTCCCGGTCCTCGGTACCCGTGACATGCAGCATGGGCGCGCGCACGCGGTCGATGGCCAGACGCGGCGGCAGGCCCTGAGGCGGAATGGGGGAGAGGGCGATGCCGGCGCCCAGGCGAGGCTCCGGCAGGGTCAGGCCGCGGTCGCCGCCGGGCACGCGCTGGCCCAGCATGGTCTGCACCAGCCAGGCGCCGTAGGAGTGCCCGGCTATGGCGATGCGGGAGAGATCGAGCCGCCTGGCCAGATCCGCCCGGCGCGGCAGCTCATCCAGCACGAAGACGGTATCGAGAATGCGATCCAGCGCCCGCCCGGCATCGGTCACGGCGGCGGCCAGCGCCAGGCGCGTATCGCCGCCATTGCGCCAGAGGCTGTCGTCCGTGCCGGGGTGTTGCAGGTGCAGCACAGCGAAGCCCGCCTGGGACAGCCCCCGGCCGAGATAGCCCAGCCCCTCCCGCGATCCGCCCAGGCCGTGGGAGACCAGCACGACCGGCGCCCTCCCCCCGCCCTCGGGCAGGCGCAGCAGCATGGGCAGGCTGCGGTTGCGGGCTGGGTCACGCCAGGACTGGCGTACCTCGGTGAAGGCCATGGCCGGCGTGGCGGCCAGGAAAGCGGGCAGGCTCAGGGCGGCGCGGCGGGACATCATCGGCCTCAGATGGGCATGCCGGGCGGCACGGCAACGGCGCGCGCCCGGCGGATTTCTCAGCCGCCCGAGCGTCAGAGCTTGATGTCGTAGGTGCGCCAGGGCGTCAGCGTCGCCACGCGGTCATAGACGGCGCGGCCGCGATAATTGTTGTCGGCCGTGATCCAGCGGATCAGCCCCCAGCCGCGCCGGCGCCCCTCA
This sequence comes from Roseomonas marmotae, assembly GCF_017654485.1. Lineage (NCBI taxonomy): Bacteria > Pseudomonadati > Pseudomonadota > Alphaproteobacteria > Acetobacterales > Roseomonadaceae > Roseomonas > Roseomonas marmotae. The sequence goes on from NZ_CP061091.1 coordinate 3,187,571, forward strand.
TCGGCCACGGCGGCGATCAGCGCATCGGCCACCCGCCCGCCACGCGCCGCCGGGTCCACGAACAGATCGTCCAGGAATCCGCCGATGCCGGCATAAAGCGGGCGCCAGTAGGGCCGGTAATGCGCGAGGCCGATGGGCCGGCCATCCCGCAGCGCCAGGAAGCCTTTCACGTCATGCGCGGGGTCCATCAGCCAGCCCCAGACGCGGGCGCGCATCTCCGGCGTCTGCTCCACACGGTAGAAGGCGGCATAGCCGGCATAGAGGGCTTCCCAGGCCTCGCGGTGGCCTTCTTCGATCGGCAGGATTTGAGGCGCTTCGTCGGGCATGTCCGGTTTCCTTCAGCGGGCGCGGCGGAACCCAGGCCGCCTGCCATGCGTTTCACAGGCCCCGCCAATCGCGGATGCCCGAGCCATGCTGACTGAAGCCGCCGCCAAGGTCGAGCCACCACGGCCACCAGCCGGTATCCCGCCCAGCCGCGCGGAGGAGGCGGAAGCCGCCGCCGCCGCAGGGCTGCGCTATGTCTCCGACGACGGGCCGGGCATCCGCCGCCGGCGCAGCGGCGGCGGCTTCGCCTATCGCGACGACAAGGGCGCGGCGATCAGGGAAAAGGCCACGCTGCAGCGCATCCGCAAGCTGGCCATTCCACCGGCCTGGACCGATGTCTGGATCTGCCTGCGTGCCAACGGGCATATCCAGGCCACAGGCCGCGACGCCAAGGGACGCAAGCAGTATCGCTACCACCCGGAATGGCGGGCGGCGCGGGATGCGACGAAGTACGAGCATGTCATGGAATTCGCCCATGCCCTGCCTGGCATCCGCAGGCGAGTGGACGAGGACATGGCCCTGCGCGGGCTGGGGCGGGAGAAGGTGCTGGCCACCGTCGTGCATCTGCTGGACACCACGCTGATCCGCGTCGGCAATGAGGATTACGCCCAGGCCAACAAGAGCTATGGCCTGACGACGCTCCGCACCCGCCATGTGGCGGTGGAGGGCGCCGAGCTGCGCTTCGAGTTCAAAGGCAAGAGCGGCAAGATGTGGAAGCTGCGCCTGCGCGACCGGCGCGTGGCGAAGGTGGTGCGCGCCTGCCAGGACCTGCCGGGCCAGGAACTGTTCCAGTATCTCGGCGAGGATGGCGAGCGGCAGAGCGTCACCTCGGCCGATGTGAACGCCTATCTGCGGGAGATCAGCGGGCACGACATCACCGCCAAGGATTTCCGCACCTGGGCCGGCACAGTGCTGGCCGCCATGGCGCTCAGCGAGTTCGAGACGTTCGACAGCGCGACAGCCGCGAAGCGCAACATGAAGGCGGCGATCGAGCATACGGCGTCGCGGCTGGGCAATACGCCGGCGATCTGCCGCAAATGCTATGTCCATCCGGAAGTGCTGGACAGCTACATGCAGGGCGGCCTGCTGGTGCAGGTGAAACAGGAGATCGAGGCCGAGCTGCGCCAGGAGCTGCCGGACCTGAAACCGGAGGAAGCCGCCGTCCTGGCCTTCCTGCGGGCACGGCTGGCCCGGGCGATGAACGGCGGCTGACGCCACGGACCTCCGCGCCCGGTCCACTTCTCAGAGCCGCAGGGAGAAATCCAGCTTTCCGGCATCCGACAAGGCCAGCAGCAGCGCCGAGACGTGCATGGCCTGGGGCAGCAGCCCGGCATTCAGCCCGGCCAGCACGGCGGTCAGCGGCAGGATCTCCACCGCGATATCCTCGCCCGGCTCATGCTGCGTGGTGGCGGTGGGCAGCACATCCAGCGCGAGGACCGTATGGCAGAGATTGCGGTGGGTGGCGGTATTCGGGTGCAGGGAACAGACATGTCGCAGGCTGCCGGCGACAAATCCCGTCTCCTCCCGCAATTCCCGCGCCGCTGTCTCGACTGGCCCGGCATCGCTGGTTTCCATGGCGCCGGCAGGCAGTTCCAGCGTCTGGGCCTGGGCGCCGTGGCGGTATTGCCGGACCAGCACGATCCCGTCCTCCGGCGTCAGCGCGACAACCTGCACCCAGTCCGGATAGGAAAACGTGTAGAAGGGGTCGAGGAGATGGCCTCTGGCGTCCCGGCAGGCATCGGCCGTGACGTCGATCCAGCGGTCCCGCAGGACGCTGCGGGAGGTCAGGACCTCCCAGGGGGCATGATCCGTCACGCGACCTTTCCTCGGCTTGAGCCAGGGAAACGTGACAAAAAGGCCAGGAGTTGCGAAACCCCTGGCCCGTCGCAGGTTACTCGGCCGCGATCTGATGCGCGTTGGCGTAGTCTTCCAACGGCGCGCAGGTGCAGATCAGGTTGCGGTCGCCATAGACATTGTCCACCCGCTTGACCGGCGGCCAGTATTTGCGGGCGGCGACATAGGGCAGCGGGAAGGCTGCTTCCTGGCGGCTGTAGGGATGCGTCCATTCCACCGCCATGACTTCCTCGGCGGTATGGGGCGCGTTCTTCAGCGGGTTGTCGGCTTTGTCCATGCGGCCCTGCTCCACCGCGCGGATCTCGGCGCGGATGGCGATCATGGCATCGCAGAAGCGGTCCAGCTCGGCCTTGGTCTCGCTCTCCGTGGGCTCCACCATCAGCGTGCCCGCCACCGGCCAGGACATGGTCGGCGCATGGAAGCCGTAGTCCTGAAGGCGCTTGGCGATGTCTTCCACCAGCACGCCGCCGCCCTGCTGGAAGCCGCGGCAGTCCAGGATGCACTCATGCGCCACCATGCCGCGTGCGCCCTTGTAGAGCACGGGGAAGTGCCCATCGAGCCGGCGGGCGATGTAGTTGGCGTTGAGGATGGCGACCTGGGTGGCTCGCGTCAGCGCCTCCGCACCCATCATGCGGATATAGGCGTAGCTGATGGGCAGGATGGAGGCGCTGCCGAAGGGCGCCGCCGAGACCGGGCCATAGCCGGTGGCGGGGCCCGCTTCCGCCAGCAGCGGATGGTTCGGCAGATGCGGCACCAGATGCGCCGCCACGCCGATCGGCCCCACGCCCGGGCCGCCGCCGCCATGCGGGATGCAGAAGGTCTTGTGCAGGTTCAGGTGGCAGACATCGGCGCCGATCCGGCCGGGGGCGGTCAGGCCCACCTGCGCGTTCATATTGGCGCCGTCCATATAGACCTGCCCGCCGGCCTGATGGACCAGGTCGCAGATGCGGATGATCTGTTCCTCGAAGACGCCATGCGTCGAGGGATAGGTGATCATCAGCGCCGAGAGCTTATCGGCATGCTGCGCGATCTTGGCCTCAAGATCGGGAAGATCCACGTTGCCGTCGCGGTCGCAGCCGACCACCACCACCCGCATGCCGGCCATCGCGGCCGAGGCGGGGTTGGTGCCATGGGCGGAGGACGGGATCAGGCAGATGTCGCGCTCGCCATGGCCATTGGCATGATGGAAGGCGCGGATCGCCAGCAGGCCCGCATACTCGCCCTGGCTGCCGGCATTCGGCTGCAGGGAGACGCCGGCGAAGCCGGTGATGGCGGCCAGCCAGCTCTCCAGCCGCCGGATCATCTCGATATAGCCCTGCGCCTGATCGGCTGGCGCGAAGGGATGGATGTCCGAGAAGCCGGGGAAGGTGACGGGGATCATCTCCGCCGTCGCATTCAGCTTCATCGTGCAGGAACCGAGCGGGATCATGCTGCGGTTCAGCGCGACGTCCTTGTCCTCCAGGCTCTTGAGGTAGCGGAGCATGGCGTGCTCGGCATGGTGCGTATGGAACACCGCCGCCGTCAGGATCGCCGACTGCCGCTCCAGCGCCTGCGGGATGCCGCCGGCGGGGGTGCCGAGCGCGCCGCCCAGCACCTCGGCCAGCACCGCCAGCTCCTCGCGCGTGACGGTCTCGTCCAACGCGATGGAGAGGGCGCCATCGTCCAGCTTGCGGAGGTTGAAGCCGCGCTCATAGGCCGCGTGGTAGAGGGCGTCGGCCTTGTCGCCGGCTTCGATGGTGATGGTGTCGAAGAACCCGACATGGCGCAGCTTCAGCCCGGCGGCCTCGGCGGCGCCGGCCAGCAGGCGGGCCTGCAAGGCCACGCGCTTCGCGATGCGGCGCAGCCCTTCCGGCCCGTGCCACACCGCATACATGCCGGCCATGACGGCCAGCAGCACCTGCGCGGTGCAGATGTTGGAGGTCGCCTTCTCCCGCCGGATATGCTGCTCGCGCGTCTGAAGGGCCAGACGCATGGCGGGCTTGCCGGCCACATCGACGGAGACGCCGACCAGGCGGCCGGGCATCAGGCGCTTATAGGCATCCTTCACCGCCATGAAGGCAGCATGCGGACCGCCATAGCCCATCGGCACGCCGAAGCGCTGGGAGGAGCCGATGACGACATCCGCACCCATCTCGCCCGGCGCCTTCAGCAGCACCATCGACAGCGGATCGGCCGCGACGATGGCCAGGCCACCGGCCGCCTGCGCGGCGGCGATCTCCGGCGCGATGTCCCGCACCTCGCCCGTGGTGCCGGGATATTGCAGCAGCAGGGCAAAGGGCTTCTTCGCGGCGCAGGCGGCGGCGATCTCAGCCGGGGTCACGATCTCCACCGCCAGCTTCAGCGGCTCGGCGCGGGTGCGCACCACGGCGATGGTCTGCGGATGCACATCCGCCGCCACCAGCAGGGTGGAGGATTTCGCCCTGGTGGCGGCGAGGGCCAGCGCCATCGCCTCGGCGGCGGCGGTCGCCTCGTCCAGCAGCGAGGCATTGGCGACGGGCAGGCCGGTCAGGTCCGTCACCATGGTCTGGAAGTTCACCAGGGCTTCCAGCCGGCCCTGGGCGATCTCGGCCTGATAGGGCGTATAGGCCGTGTACCAGCCGGGGTTCTCCAGCACGTTGCGCAGGATCACGGGCGGCACATGCGTGCCATGGTAGCCCATGCCGATCAGCGACTTGCGGCGGACATTCTTCTCCGACAGCGCGCGCAGCTCGGCGATCACCTCGGCCTCAGTGATCGCGGGCGGCAGGACGGAGAGGTCCTGCCCGCGGATATCGGCGGGCACCGTGCGGTCGGCCAGCGCATCCAGGCTGTCGACGCCGACCACCTTCAGCATGGCGTCGATCTCGGCCGGCGAAGGGCCGATATGCCGCTCCGCGAAGGCGCCATGGTCCTCCAGCGCCTGGAGTTCGGCGAGGGCGCTGGACATCAGAGGCTGCTCACGAATGCCGCGTAGTCGGCCTCGCTCATCAGCGCGTCGATGGAGGCGGGGTCGGCGGGCTCCATCTTGAAGAACCAGCCATCCGTGGTCGGCGCGGAATTGGCCAGGGCGGGATCATCGACCAGGGCCTGATTGGCCTCCACCACCTTGCCGGCGATGGGCGCATAGACGTCGGACGCCGCCTTCACGCTCTCCACAACCGCCACAGCCTCCTCGGCCGCGACCTCACGGCCGGCCTCCGGCAGCTCGACGAAGACCACGTCGCCCAGGGCATTCTGCGCATGCTCGGTGATGCCGATGGTGGCGACGCCACCCTCCAGCCGCACCCATTCATGATCCTTGGTGAACTTCAACTCGGCCATCGGGGCAGGTCCTTATCGGGCGTAACGGTGGGGAACGAAGGGGGTCGGCGCGACGCGGGCCGGGGAGGCCTTGCCGCGCACCATGAGGTCGAGCGCCGTGCCGTCGGCGGCGTGTTCGCGCGCCACGTAGCCCATGGCGCAGGGGCCGTTCAGCGAGGGGCCGAAGCCGCCGCTGGTGATCTCGCCGACCACCGCGCCGCCGGCCTGGATCGGGGTATGGCCACGGGCGGGCTGGCGGCCTTCGGGCAGGATGCCGACGCGCAGGCGCTTCGGGCCATTGTCCAGTTCGTCACGAACCCGCCCGGCGCCCGGGAAATTCCACTCGGTGCGGCGGCGCTTGCCGATGGTCCAGACGAGGTTGGCCTCCACCGGGCTGGTGCTCTCGTCGATGTCGTTGCCGTAGAGGCAGAGCCCCGCCTCCAGCCGCAGCGAGTCGCGGGCGCCGAGGCCCGCCGGCACGGCGCCGGGCAGGGCCAGCAGGGCGCGGGCCAGCGCCTCGGCCTGCTCCGCCGGGACGCTGATCTCGACCCCGTCCTCGCCGGTATAGCCGCTGCGGCTGACGAGGGTCTGGATACCGGCGATCTCGACCGCCTGCACGTCCATGAAGCGCATGGCGGAGACGGCCGGGGCCAGGGTGGCCAGCGCGGCCACGGCACCCGGACCCTGGAAGGCCAGCAGCGCGCGGTCCGGCAGGCGCTTCAGGGAGACACCGGCAGGCAGCACGGCCTCGATGGCGGCGCAGTCCACGTCCTTGCGGCTGGCATTCAGCACCAGGAAGAGCCGGTCCCCGAGATTGGTGACCATGAAGTCGTCCAGGATGCCGCCGGATTCGGTGGTCAGCAGGCCGTATTTCTGCCGGCCGGGCTTCAGGATCTTCACATCGGCCGGCGTCAGGCGCTCCAGCGCCTCGGCCGCGCCCTCACCCACCAGCTCCGCCTGCCCCATATGGGAGACATCGAAGAGCGCGGCGGCCTGCCGGGTGGCCAGGTGCTCCGCCATGATGCCGGCGGGATACTGCACGGGCATGGAATAGCCCGCGAAGGGCACCATGCGCGCGCCCAGCTCCCGGTGCAGGGATGCCAGGGGGGTTTCGAGAAGCGTCTCGGTCACGTCGGCCACGCAGCCTCCATCGCCGCGCGGGCGCGGCGGGTCAGGGTTCGTGGCCCCCCTCTGTCCGATGACCTGAGAGATTCAGCGCGGTATCGCGCCTTACTCCGTCGGTGCCGGTTTTAAGGCCGGGCTTTCCAGAGTCCCCTTCCCCACGCGGCCCTTCTGCCTGAGCGTTTCCGGGGGCCGGTTGCGCCTTCGGCGACAGCACCCCGGACCCGGGGCGCCATTCTCTCCCGCGTGGGATCAGCGGGTCTTCACTCTCTGCCCGAGCCGGCGCCCCTGTGCAACACGCCATCGTGGCTCCGGCGCCAGGAAGTGGCGGCGGGGGCGCATGGCGGCCGCCCCGGTTGCACAGCGGAATGGCAGACTGCCCGGGCCAGGGCCGCGCCCGTCCGGATGGGCTGGCATCGGCGCCCGGCCCTCCCCCGGCGGCAGGCTCAGCGCGGGCCGCGGCGGCGGTTGGACGCCAGTTCCTCCGGGCTCAGCACGAAGCCGATCAGCACGCGGCGCTGAGAGGCCTCGGCCACGCCGCCGGTCAGGGTGATGCTCAGCTCCTCCCCCGCGCTCTTCACCTTCGCAACATTGGGCGGGAAGCTGACGCGCATGACGAATTCGGAGCGGGAGAGAACCTGGTCGCCATCGCCCACCACCGCCACCATATAGGGGATGTCGAGCGAGCGTCCCTGTGCCGCCGGCCCCCGCTCGGCCGAGAATTCCGGCGTCAGGGTCACCACCAGCCCGGAGCGGCGGGGAGCATAGTCGCATTTGGCCTGGAAGCCGGAGACCTGCGCATTGACCACCATGGCCGTCAGGTCGGAGCCCGCCCCCGGGCGGAAGCGGGTCAGGTCCGCCGCGTCGCCGATCACGCCGATCGGCGGACAGGGCGCCTGGATGCCATCCAGCAGGCTGACGGGCGCACGCTCTCCGCAGCCGGCCAGCAACAGCGCCACACCGCCTGCGATGCATCCGTTCAGAAGGTTCCGCGCCTTGACCATGCTGCCACTCTTCCCCTTAGTGCCGCGGACCGGACGGGGGGGCACTCTCGCCCCCCGCCACGCCGCAACCGATAGAACCCGCAACCACCACGCCTCCGGCCCCGACGCAAGCATGACCCTGCCCAGATCCCAGGCTGCCCCCAAGCCGCCCCTGCATGTGCTGATGGCCGGCCCGCGCGGCTTCTGCGCCGGCGTGGACCGCGCCATCAAGATCGTCGAGCAGGCCATCCAGAAATTCGGCTCCCCCGTCTATGTGCGGCACGAGATCGTGCACAATAAATTCGTGGTGCAGAGCCTGGAGGCCCAGGGCGCCATCTTCGTCGAGGAACTGGACGAGGTTCCGCCGGATGCCCCGGTGGTCTTCAGCGCCCATGGCGTGCCGAAATCCGTGCCCGCCGAGGCGCGGCGGCGGAACATGATGTATCTAGACGCCACCTGCCCCTTGGTCAGCAAGGTGCACCGGGAGGCCGAGCGCCATCAGGCCGCCGGCCGCCACATCCTGCTGATCGGCCATGAGGGGCATCCGGAGGTCGTCGGCACCATGGGCCAGTTGCCCGAGGGCAGCGCCACCATCATCGAGACGGTGGAGGATGCCGAGGCGGTGCAGCCGCCCGAGGGCCCCCTGGCCTTCACCACCCAGACCACCCTCTCGGTCGACGACACCGCCGAGATCGTCGCGACCCTCCAGCGCCGCTTCCCCCGCCTCGTCGGGCCGGGGAAGGAGGATATCTGCTATGCCACCACCAACCGGCAGGCGGCGGTCAAGGCCATCGCCGCGCGGTCGGAGATGGTGGTGGTGGTCGGCGCCCCCAATTCCTCCAACAGCGTGCGGCTGCGGGAAGTCGCCATCCGCGCCGGCTGCCAGCGCGCGGTCATGGTGCAGCGCGGCGCCGACCTCGACCCGGCCCAGGTGGATGGCGTGGCCACCCTGGGCCTGACCGCAGGCGCCAGCGCCCCCGAAGTGCTGGTGGAGGAAGTGCTGGTCCGACTGCGGGAGCGCTTCACCGTGACCACCGAGGAAGTGGTGGTGGCGGTCGAGGACATCACCTTCCGCGTTCCCCCGATGCAACGCCCCGGACGATAAGATGGCTGTCTATACCGAGATCTCGGACGAGGCGCTGCGCGCCTTCCTGACCGAGTACGACCTGGGCGAACTGGTCGCCTTCCGTGGCATCGCAGAGGGGGTGGAGAACAGCAACTACGCCCTCAAGACCACGACCGCCGACTATATCCTGACGCTCTATGAGAAGCGGGTGAACCCGGCCGAACTGCCCTGGTTCCTGGGCCTGATGCGGCATCTGGCGGCGCGCGGCCTCTCCTGCCCCCAGCCGGTCGCGGCGCGGGATGGGGAGGCGCTGCGGGAGCTGTGCGGCCGCCCCGCCGCCATCTGCACCTTCCTGCCGGGCGTCTGGCCGCGCCGGGTGCGGCAGGGCCATTGCGCGCCGCTGGGCGCCGCGCTGGCGGAACTGCATGCCGCCGGCGCCGGCTTCGCGCAGGAGCGCGCGAACAGCCTGGGCCCGCATGCCTGGGCGCCGCTGCTGGACCGCTGCCGCAAGGGCGGCGACGCGGTGCAGCCCGGCCTGATCGCCGAGCTGGACGGCCATCTGGAGGGCATCCTGCGCGACTGGCCGCGCGGCCTGCCGCGCGGACATATCCATGCCGACCTCTTCCCCGACAATGTCTTCTTCCTGGACGATGCCGAGGGCGCGCCACGTGTCTCCGGGCTGATCGACTTCTATTTCGCCTGCACCGATTTCCTGGCCTATGACCTGGCCGTCTGCCTGAATGCCTGGTGCTTCGAGCAGGATTTTTCCTTCAACGTCACCAAGGCGCGGGCGATGATCCACGCCTACCAGTCCCTGCGCCCGCTGACGGAGGCGGAACTGGCGGCGCTGCCGCTGCTGTGCCGTGGCGCGGCCATGCGCTTCCTGCTGACGCGGCTCTTCGACTGGACCCATACGCCGGCGGGCGCGATGGTCACGCGCAAGGACCCGCTGGAATACCTCAAGCGCCTGCGCTTCCATGCCGCCGCCCGGGACATCCACGCCTATGGCCTCTGACGTTTTCGAATCCGCCGCGCCCGAGGCCGCTGAGCGCGTGGTGGAAATCTGGACCGATGGCGGCTGCAAGCCCAATCCCGGCCCCGGCGGCTGGGCCGCGATCCTGAAGTTCGGTGATGTGGAGAAGGAACTCTCCGGCCATGATCCCGCCACCACCAACAACCGCATGGAGCTGACGGCGGCCGCGAGTGCGCTGGAGGCGCTGAAGCGCCCCTGCACCGTCATCCTGCACACCGACAGCGAATATGTCCGCAACGGCATCAGCCGCTGGATTCATGGCTGGGTCCGCAACAACTGGCGCAACGCCGCCAAGGACCCGGTGGCGAATTACGAGTTGTGGCAGCGCCTGCTGGCCGCCGCCAAGCCGCACAAGGTGGAATGGCGCTGGGTGCGTGGCCATGCGGGCGACCCGATGAACGAGCGTGCCGACAGGCTGGCGACAATCGCGCGGGACTCCGGGAAAGCCTGAATTTGTCGCATCCATGGCTACCGCAGGTGAGGCGTCAATCAAGCCGACAGGCCGGGTCCGCTCCACGATGACCAGCTGAGTGTGGTGGAAGGCCCCCCTTTTCAGCCTCAGGCAGGAGACGTCGTGCCGCACAGGCCAAGGTGGAATAGTGCGGCACCTTCCGCAGCCCAGGGGGCTTTCGCAGGTTCTGCCAGTCGGCCACCATGGTCACCAGCCCACGGTAGTCGGTCCGCAGGAACTGGCGCAGCACCAGCAGTGCGAAGAGCTGCGCCTGAGGGAAGTCATGCCGGGAGGTCCGGCTGCCATAGGTCGGAAAGCTTCGCCGCCCAACAGAGAGCGCTTCACGCGCGACACGTACCGCCGACTTCGTCATCCCGCGCATCGATGACCTCGCACCCAGATCCCAGATGCCCTCCCAGCGTTCCACCTGCTCAGATGCTTTCAACAGGGTATCCTCCGGTCTTATCGCCAGTGCGTGTCAGCGGCCAGCAACCGGCACAGGCCTTTGGGCATGTCCGGTGACGATTGCCTTTCGGCGTGCAAGGTCATGGCGAAAATGGCGGCCGGCGCGACGGGTCGGCAGCGCCGCGCCAACAAGCATGCCGGATGCCATCACCAACACGGTTGCATGGCAGGACTTACCGGGCTTCGGAAGTTTGGGCAGACTACCTCTCTGACCGGCCCCAAAAAGAAGCCGGCGAGGAGACGTATCCATGCTGACCCGACGCTGCCTTGGCAGCCGAACCGCCACTCTTGCCCTTACCGCCGCGGGGCTCACCCTCGCGCGCCCTGCCCTGGCCGCCTTTCCGGACCGGCCGATCACCATCATCGTCCCCTTCGCCCCCGGCGGCGCGAACGACTTGGCCGGCCGCCTTCTCGCGGACCGCATCGGCCCGCTTCTCACCGCCGAGGGGCGCGCGCTGGTGGAGAACCGCCCAGGCGGGGGCAGCGCGATCGGGGCGGATTACGTCCGCCGCGCCCGCCCAGACGGCTACACGCTGCTGGTGGGCTCCGCTTCCACCCTGGCCGTCGCGCCCGCCTCCGGCGCCGCCGCCGCGCGCTACCATCCCACCAGGGACTTCACGCCGATCACCGTCGTCGGCACCAGCCCGCTCGGCGTGGTGGTGCCGGCGAATTCCGGCGTCACCTCGCTGCAACAGCTGGTCGACCGGCTGCGCGCCGAGCCCGGGCAGATCGCCTATGCCAGTTCCGGCGTCGGCGGCGTGGCCCATCTCGGCGCTGACTACCTGGCGAATCTCGCCGGCACCAGCGCGCAGCACATCCCTTATCGTGGTGGCTCTCAGACCGCGGAATCCCTCATCAAGGGAGAGACGCTCTACGCGGTCGATCAGCTGGGCTCCGTCGTCGGCCAGGTGCGCGACGGCGCGCTACGGCTGCTGGCCGTCACGACCCGCCAGCGCGACCCGAACTTCCCGGACGTGCCGACCGTCGCGGAGGCCGTGCTGCCGGATTACGAGCTGACCACCTGGACGGCGATGGTAGGCCCCAAGGATATGCCGGACGATATCGCGGAGGCGCTGAGCAAGGCCGCCAACGCGGCTCTTGCCGAGCCCCGCGTGCGCGAGCGGCTGGAAAGCACCGGCACCACCCCCGTGCCGGACAGCACCCCCGCCTCCACCCGCGCTTTTCTGGACCGCGAATTCGCGTTGTACCAGAACATCGTCCAGCGCATCGGGCTGAAGCTGGATTAGGGAAGAGGGCGGCCCGCTGCCGCGGATCCGGCGCAGCATCCGCACCGCGGCTCATGACGCCGACAGGCGGCGCTTCCCGGTGGGCAGCGCCGCATAACCGCTGCGGTCCCTCCGCGGCACCACTCATTGAAAGCGCCGCTGCCGGAGACCAGTTATATCCCCGACACCAATCAGGTCGGGTGGTGACAATGGCCAGCGGATGGGCTCCTGACAGCGCAGTGCAGGATCAGATCGACGATACAGTCACGGATGGAGTCCTGAGAGCGCGTTCTCACCTGCCCACCGGGGATGGGGCAACCCATTGCCTGGAATGTGGCGATGAGATTCCGGCGGCACGCCGCCGCGCGCTTCCGGGAGTGAGAACCTGCGTCCCGTGCCAGTCGGCCCTTGACCGCCGCCCGGTGAATATCGGCTTCAACCGCAGGGGCAGCAAGGACAGCCAGCTCAGATAGGGCGGAGCTCCTGTCCCCGTCCTGCTTCGGCACTGGTGATGACCAGAGACTTAGCAATCCCCGGGCGGCAGGTTTGAGACTGCCCGGACCCGCGCCGGCCGTTCAGCCCGCCGCCGCCGGGCCAGCCCCAGCCCGAGCAGCCCCATGCCGAACAGCGCCATCGAGGCGGGCTCCGGCACCGGGGCGATCACCACCATCGCATTGGACAGCACAAAGCTGGCAAAAGCATCCGCGCTTCTCGTGCCGTCGCGCCATGTCACAGTGAAGGTGTTGGTCGGCGCATCGAAAAGCTGCCCGTAGAAGTAGGAATTACCTGGATACCTCCACTCGATCCCGTCGATGATCTCGGCGATTTCCAATTCGGGAAAAAGTCCGTTGCCGAGCGAAGGCCAGTAGCCGGCTCCGACCCGCAGGCTGCCGGTGAGCCCGATGATGTCATAGGGCAGCGTGAAGGTCGCGCGGAAGATGCCGAGGCAGGGGTTGTAGAAGGAGTGGCAGGTGTAGGCCGCGCCCAGACTTCCGGCTGATAGCGGCGAGAGGCTTAAGAAGCCCCGGCTGGAGTAGCTACCGGCAGAGGGATTCGCGTTAGGACCAACATAGACCGGATCGCTCTGGGTTTCCGGGGTCCAGGTGCCGAAAGCGTCCTCGAAAGTGACGGAGTAGCCCGGCATCCCCGTCAGCGTGACCGCACCATATTGCGCCACGACACCGGACAGGGCGGTCGTCCAGGATGCGGGGTCGAGATAGGCTGCCTCGGCGCGTGGCGCGGCCAGGGCAAGAGCGAGGGTGACGGCGGTCGCCAGACAGGTCTTACGCAGGAACGTCATCGTCTTCCCCTGAACTTTTTCCAGGACCGCAACGATGCATGCCCCGTGCCAGGAAAAATGTCGTTTCCTGGCAATGGTTTATTCACTCAATTCCTTCCGCGCCGGAGCCTGCGTCAAAAGCGCCAACACAACCTTCAATTGCCGCCTCCAGGGCTGCAACTCCTGGCTGTCCGGCATGCCCGGCAGATGGAAAGCCGGCGGAACAGGCGCTTCAAATTAGCGGCGACACGACATAGCATCCGCCACGGGGACATGCCCTGACGCGGCGCCGGACAGAGGACAGGTGATGCGCTTTGATATCTTCGGCAGTTGCGTCTCCCGCGATCCTTTCGACTTCCTTGCCCCGACCGGACATGACGTATTGTTCTACGCGGCACGGCAATCCTTCGTAGGCTTGCGGGACGAGCCTGTCCGATACGACCCGGCCTGGTATGCCGACCTGCCGCCCTTCGAGCGGCGCTGCGTCTTCATGGATCTCGAGAAAAGCGAGGAATATTTCCGCTTCTCAGCCGATGCCGACTACCTGATCGTCGATTTCATCGACGAGCGCTTCGACCTGATGCAAGTCGGCTCCAGCCATGTCGCGGCCACGCGGCACGTGCTCAAGGAACCCTTCCTGGCCTTTCACCAGGATCGTCTGCAACGCCGCCGGCGGCTGCATCCGCCCATCCTGGATGACTGGCGGCGCGGCGCCGAGTATTTCATGGAGCGCGCCACCCGCCGCTTCGCGCCCGAACGGATCATCCTTCACGAAGCCCGCTGGTCCAGCCATTTCCGCACGGTCGAGGGCGAGCTGCTGCCCTTCGATGAGAAGGTCCGGGCCCGCGTCGCGCCCAGCAACGAATTGCTGAAGCATTATCACGAGAACTTCCGGGCCCTGCTGCCCTCATGCCTGACGCTGCGGGTGCCGGATGAATTCCTCTTCGCCGACCCGCAGCATCGCTGGAGCAAGGAGCCCTTCCACTACATCCCCGCCTATTACAGCGCCTTCCTGGACCTTCTGAACCAGGCGGTGGAGAAGAACCGCTGCTGACAGGGCGTCAGACCAGCTCTTCCGCCCCGAAGGCCACAGGCGGCGTCCAGCCTTTGCCCGGCACCGCCGCAAAGAGTGCGCGGGTATATTCGTGGCGCGGGTTCGCAAAAATCTCGGCGGTGACGCCTTCCTCCACCACCTCGCCCTGGCGCATCACGGCGATGTGGTCGCAGAGCTGCGCCGCCACGCGCAGGTCATGGGTGATGAAGACCATCGACAGCCCCAGGCGCTGGCGAAGCCCGGCCAGCAGCTTCAGGACCTGCGCCTGCACCGAGACATCCAGCGCCGAAACAGGCTCATCCGCGACCAGCACCTCCGGCCGCATGGCCAGCGCCCGCGCCAGGCCGATGCGCTGCCGCTGCCCGCCGGAGAATTCATGCGGGAAGCGGTCCAGTCCGGCCGGGTCCAGCCCCACCAACTCGAACAGCTCGCGCGCCCGTGCCATGGCCTCGGCGCGTGGGGTACCGTGGATCATCGGGCCCTGGGCCACCAGTTCCCCCACCTTGCGGCGCGGGTTCAGGCTCGCATAGGGGTCCTGGAACACCATCTGGATCCGCCGCGCATCCCGCCGGAGATCGGCGCGCGAGAGCGCCAGCCGGTCCTGCCCGTCGATGCGGATGCTCCCCTCCTCCGGGTCCAGCAGCCGCACCAGGCAGCGGGCCAGGGTGGACTTGCCGGAACCGCTCTCCCCCACGATGCCTAGCGTGCCGCCACGCGGCAGGCTGAGGGTGACGTCGCGCACCGCATGGGTCACGCGGCGGTTGCGGCTGAGGAAGCCCGATTTCCGGTAGGTCTTGGAAAGATGCCGGATCTCCAGCACCGGCTCCCCTTCCGCCAGGATGCTGGCGGGCGGCGGCGCCAGCGGCGGGACGGCGGCCACCAGGGCACGGGTATAGGGGTGGCGCGGGTGGTTCAGGATATCCCCGGCCGGCCCCTGCTCCACCACCTCGCCATGGCGCATCACGGCCACGCGGTCGGCGATATCGGCCACCACGCCGAAGTCATGGGTGATGAACAGCACCGCCGTGCCGGTGCGCCGCTGCAGATCGCGGATCAGCTCCAGGATCTGCGCCTGCGTCGTCACATCCAGCGCCGTGGTCGGCTCGTCGCAGATCAGCAGCTTCGGCTCCAGCGCCAGGGCCATGGCGATCATCGCCCGCTGCCGCTGCCCGCCGGAAAGTTCATGCGGGAAGGCCCGCGCCGCGGCGGCGGGGTCGGGGATGCGCACCTGCTCCAGCAGCGCCAGCACCCGCGTGTTCCGCTCGGCGTTGGAGAGCCGCGTATGGACGCGGAACATCTCGCCGATCTGGCTGCCGATGGTCCTCAGCGGGTTCAGCGCCGTCATCGGCTCCTGAAAGACCATGCCGATGCGGGCGCCGCGCAGCTTCCGCATCTCCGGCTCCGGGATGGTCAGCAGGTCGCGCCCCTCGAAGAGGATGCGCCCGGCCTCGGCCTGCACGCCCTCCGGCAGCAGGCCCATCACGGCACCGGCGGTCATGGACTTGCCGGAGCCGCTCTCCCCCACCACGCAGAGGATTTCGTTGGGCTCCAGCACCAGCGAGACATCGCGCAGCGCGTGCGGGCGATCGCCACCTTTGGGCAGGGCCACGGTCAGCCCCTCGATGGAGAGAAGGCTCATCGGGATTTCAGCCTCGGGTTCAGCGCGTCGTTCAATCCCTGCCCGACCAGCGAGACCGCCAGCACCGTCAGCAGGATCGCCACGCCGGGGATGGCGGAGACATACCACTGCACGCGCAGCACGCCCCGGCCGGCGCCGATCAGATTGCCCCAGGACGGGACATTGGGATCGGAAAGATTGAGGAAGGCCAGGGAGCTTTCCAGCAGGATCGCCACCGCCATGATGACGCTGGCATAGACGATGACCGGCGGCAGGGCATTGGGCAGGATCTCGCGGAAGATGATGCGCGCGTCGCGCATCCCCAGTACGCGGCAGGCCTGCACGAACTCACGCGAGCGCAGGGAAAGGAATTCGGCTCGCGTCAGCCGCGCCGATGGCGGCCAGGATACGATGCCGATGGCGATCGTCACCGTGCGAATGTCGGAGCCGAAGACCGCCACCAGCACCAGCAGCAGGATGAAGTTCGGCAGGGTCTGGAAGGCTTCGGTCACGCGCATCAGCGCGTCATCCACCCAGCCGCCATAGAAGCCGGCGATGGCGCCCACCACGATGCCGATGCCGATGGAGATGACGGTCGCCACCAGCGCGATCAGCAGGGAGACGCGCGCGCCATGGAAGATCTGGGCGGCGATGTCACGGCCGGTATTGTCCGTCCCCAGCCAGAAGCGGGGATTCGCCCCCGGCCATTGCAGCGGCCGCCCGGCGAGGGAGAGCGGGTCGCGCGGGAAGACCCAGGGCGCGCTGATGGCCATGGCCACCACCGTCAGGAGCAGCAGCAGCCCGATCACCGCGGCAGGGCTGCGGAGGTAGCGACGCAGGAATCCCATCACCGCCCCGCCGTGATGCGTGGGTCGAGCTTGGCGTAGAGCAGGTCGATAACGAAGTTCACGAGGATCACCAGCAGGGCGGAGACGAAGACGATGCCGAGCAGGGTGTTCAGATCCCGCTGCACCACGGATTCATAGGCCAGCCGCCCAAGCCCGGGCAGGTTGAAGACGCTTTCCACCACCACCGAGCCACCCAGCATGGTGCCGGCCTGCAGGCCGATCAGCGTCAGCCCCGGCAGCAGCGCGTTGCGCAGCACATGGCGCAGCAGCACCCCCGTCTGGCTCAGCCCCTTGGCGCGGGCGGTGCGGACGAAGTCCAGGCTCAGCACCTCCAGCATGGAGGCGCGCATGATCCGCAGGTAGGTCGCCAGGAAGATCAGCGCCAGCGTGGTCACCGGCAGCACCAGGTGATGCGCGATGTCCAGCACCCGCGCGAGGCCGGTATGGCCGGCGCCGATCTCCTCGAAGCCGCCGGCCGGCAGCCAGGCGAGCTTGATGGCGAAGACCACGATCCCCATCATGCCGAACCAGAAGGACGGCGTGGCGTAGAAGATCAGGCCGAGCGTCGAGATCAGCGCATCCGGCCACTTGTTGACCCGCCGCGCCGCCAGCACGCCCAGCGCCATGCCGCCCGCGAAGGCGAAGCAGAGCGAGGTGCCCATCAGCAGCAGCGTCACCGGCAGCCGCTCCAGGATCACGGTGGAGACGGGCTTGCCGTAGATGGCGGAGAAGCCGAGATCCAGTTGCACCAGCCGCAGCAGATAGCGCGCCAGCTGCACCAGCACCGGCGCATCCAGGCCATAGAAGCTGCGGAGCTGCTCCATCATCGCCGGGTCGCCGCCGCCCATCTGCGCCATCAGCGCATCGACGGTATCGCCGGGCGCCAGCTGCAACAGCAGGAAGAGGCCGATCAGGATCAGCAGCAGCGTCGGCAGGCTCGCGGCCAGCCGGCGCAGCGCAAGGGCCAGGATGCGCATCTCTCCGCCTCAGCCCGGCTGCAGCCAGGTGTCGTGCCAGTCGCCGGAGTCCCAGCGCGGCGAGGTATGGTGGTTCTGCACCTTCCGACTGGTGACGGCGTAGAAGGGCCGCTCCGTCAGCATGGCCACCGGAATCTCCTCGTTCACCGCCTTGACCCATTCGGCGTAGAGCGCGCGGCGCTTCGCCGGGTCCAGCTCGCTGGCGGCCTGGTCGATCAGCGCGTCCACCTTCTCGGACTGCCAGCCATATTGGTTGGTCCAGGGCGCGCCCTTCGGGCTGCCAGAGCGATACCAGACAGTGGTCGAGACCGCGGGATCGCCGCGATACTGGTGCCAGCCGGTGGCGAGGTCGAAGTTCCAGTCGCGATAGACCGCCGTCAGCGCCCCGGCGATGTCGAGCTGCACGATCTCGACCCGGATGCCCACCTGCTGCAGCGACTGCTGGATGAAGGTGGCCAGCAGCGGCACGTCCTCGCCGTTCTGGATCGGCACGATCCTCAGCGTGAAGCGGATGCCGCCGGCGCCGCGCTTGTAGCCGGCCTCGTCCAGCAGGGCCTCGGCCTTCGCC
Source organism: Roseomonas marmotae (assembly GCF_017654485.1). Classification (NCBI taxonomy): domain Bacteria; kingdom Pseudomonadati; phylum Pseudomonadota; class Alphaproteobacteria; order Acetobacterales; family Roseomonadaceae; genus Roseomonas; species Roseomonas marmotae. Next base: position 3,205,718 of record NZ_CP061091.1, read on the forward strand.
TTGTCATAGGGATAGGGCACGGCGGAGTCGGCGGGATAGAAATCGGTGGAGAGCGAGGGGATCGGCCCGGTGGCCGGCTTGCCCAGGCCGTAGAGGAAGTTCTCCAGGAAGAAGGGCACGTCGATGGCGTGCACGATGGCGCGGCGCACGCGTACGTCGGAGAGTTCCTTCCGGCGCGTGTTGAACTCCAGCGTGTTGTTGAAGACATTGGCTTCCACGCCGCGGGTCGAGACCTCAAAGCGCTCATCGCTCTTCAGCCGGTCCAGATCCGCCAGCGGCAGGCCGTTATAGGCCGAGATCTGCACCGATCCGGTCTCCAGCGCCGCGGTGGCGGCGGAGCGGTCGGTGATGAAGCGCCAGACGATGCGGTCCAGATAGGGGAAGCCCTGGCGCCAGTAATCCGGGTTGCGTTCCGCGATGACGTACTGCCCGCGCTGGTATTCCACGAACTTGTAGGGGCCGGTGCCGATCGGCGCGGTATTGGCCGGATTCTCCAGCACATTGCTGCCGGCGAAGACATGCTTCGGCACGATGTAGCCGAGGTCGCAGAGCGCGCGCAGCAGCAGGTCCAGCGGCATGGGGCGGGAGTAGCGGAAGACCGCCGTGTGCTCGTCCGGCGTGTCCACGGCGTCGAGGTAGAGTTGCAGCGTGGTGCCGTAGTTCAGGTGCACCTTCCACTGTTCCATCGCGGAATACTGCACATCGGCCGAGGTGAAGGGCTTGCCGTCGTGCCACTTTACCCCCTCGCGCAGCTTGAAGGTGATGGTCTTGCCATCCTCCGAGGCGTCCCAGGAGGTCGCCAGCACGCCTTCCGGCCTGCCGGAGGTGCCGAGGTCCACCAGCGGCTCGATGATCTTGCTGGTGATGACGTAGACGCCGGTCGAGGCCCGCAGCGCCGGGTTCAGGATGCGCTGCTCGGAACCCAGATGCACCGTGAGGACGCCGCCCTTGCGCGGCGTGGCCGCGGCCTGCGCGGCGGCATGGGAGGCAGGCCATGCGCCTGCCAGCATCAGACCAGCCCCGGAAAGCAGGGCCTCGCGGCGTGTGATCCTCATCGACCAGTCCCCTTCGCTATTCCCGGCCACAAACGGCCAAAGTGGAATTGTGTCAATCCCTCGTGACCATCGTGAATTATACGCGCTTTGTTACAGGGGATGGTGCCGTGTTTCCTCCACCCCGTCCATCGCCATGCCAGGGGTTGAGGTCCGGACATGGAAAGGGCGGCCGAAGCCGCCCTTCCCTGCCGAGGAACCGTGACGTCTTAGCGGGACGGGGTCGGGGTCGTGCCGGCGCTGGTCTGACCTTCGGCGGCGCGCCCCATGGCGGAGCCGGTCGGGGCGGAGGGGGCGGTGTCCGGCGCCTGACGGTTGGCGCCCGGCACGCGGCTGCCGTCGGCGGCATCCCCGTTCGTCATCCGGTCCATCGCGCGCCCCAGGGCGGTGCCGGGCGGATTGTTGGGGGTGCCGTCCGAATTCTGCGGATAGGCGCCCGAGGTATTGGTGCCGGCCGCGCGGTCCAGCGCACGGGTGGCCGCCGTCCCCGGTGGGTTGTTCCCGGTCCCATCGGGCGAATTCGGCGTCGCGCGCTCCGCCGCCCGGCCGGCCGCCGTGCCCGGCGGGTTATTGGCCGTGCCGTCCGAATTCTGCGGATAGGCGCCCGAGGTATTGGTGCCCGCCGCGCGGTCCAGGGACCGGGTGGCCTCCGTGCCCGGCGGGTTGCTCGTCCCGCCCGCCTGCGGTGCCGGCTGGATGCCTGGCGTCGGGGTGGTGACGGCCGGCGAATTGCGCGTGGGGTCCCCGGCTGTCTGCGCCTGGGCGGCGGTGCCCAGCCCGAACATGGCAACCGAGGCCAGGGCGATCATGGAATTGCGCATGGGTCGTCCTCCATTCATGTCAGCCGTGTGCACGGCGATGACCGGAGAACGCCTCCGGTCGCGGGGCGGTTGCCGCGCGGGGCGGTTTGCGGCACCATGTAGAATTCCCGTGGCAGGAAGCCGGACGATCGTCGCCCGACCCCATGGGAATGCGGAGCCTGAGACACCGTGATCCCCGCCCTGATGCCGACCTACAACCGCGCCGACCTCGCTTTCGAGCGGGGCGAGGGTGCCTGGCTGTGGACGACGGACGGGCGACGATTCCTGGATTTCGGCTCCGGCATCGCCACCACCTCCATCGGCCATGCGCATCCGCACCTCGTGCGGACCATCGCCGAGCAGGCGGCCAAGGTGATGCATACCTCGAATCTCTACCGCGTGCCGCAGGCCGAGCGCCTGGCGCAGCGGCTGGTCGATACCTGCTTCGCCGACAGTGTCTTCTTCGCCAATTCGGGTGCCGAAGCGAATGAGGGCATGATCAAGGCGGTGCGGAAGTACCATGCCGAGAACGGCCACCCCGAGCGCTTCCACACCATCTGCTTCGAGGGCGCCTTCCACGGCCGCACCCTGGCCACCCTCTCCGCCACCGGCAACGAGAAGTACCTCGCCGGCTTCGGCCCGCCGGTGCAGGGCTTCGACCATGTGCCCTTCGGCAACATGAACGCGGTGCGGGATGCCATCGGCCCGCAGACCGCCGCGATCATGATCGAGCCGATCCAGGGCGAAGGCGGCGTCCGCCCCGCCGACCTGCGCTTCCTGCGGGAGCTGCGCGCGGTCTGCGACGAGTTCGGCCTGCTGCTGGCGCTGGACGAGGTGCAGACCGGCATGGGCCGTTCCGGCAAGCTCTGGGCCCACCAGTGGGCCGGGATCGAGCCTGATGTCATGTCTTCGGCCAAGGGCATCGGCGGCGGCTTCCCGCTGGGCGCCGTCCTGGCCAAGGAGCATGTGGCCAAGCACCTGAAGCCCGGCACCCACGGCACCACCTATGGCGGCAACCCGCTGGCCTGCGCGGCCGGCAATGCCGTGCTGGATGTCGTCCTGGCCGATGGCTTCCTGGACCAGGTGGATGGCACGGCGCGCTACCTCTGGCAGAGCCTCTCGGCCCTGGTGGAGCGCCACCCGGCGGTGCTGACCGGGCTGCGCGGCGCCGGCCTGCTGCTGGGCCTGCAATGTTCGGATGCCGTCACCAACGGCGATATGCAGGCCGCCGCCGTGGCGGAGGGCCTGCTGACCGTCGCCGCTGGCCAGAACGTGCTGCGCGTGGCGCCGCCGCTGATCATCACGCGCGAGCATGTGGACGAGGCCGTGGCGGCGCTGGACCGTGCCTTCACCAAGGCCGCTGCCACGCTGCAGGCCAAGGCGCCGGCCAAGTGAGCACCGCGATGGCACCGGGGAACAAGGGGGGGGCGGTGACGCCCCCTCGCCATTTTCTGGAACTGTCGGATTTCGACGCCCCGACCCTGCGCCGGATGCTGGACCTCGCCGCCGAGACCAAGCACGGCAACCGGGCCGACAAGCCCCTGGCGGGCAAGACGATCGCGCTGATCTTCGAGAAGCCCTCCACCCGCACCCGCGTCTCCTTCGAGGTCGGCATCCATCAGCTCGGCGGCCATGCCGTCGTGCTCTCCTCCAAGGACATGCAACTCGGGCGGGGTGAGACGGCGGCGGATACGGCCAAGGTGCTGTCCCGCTATGTCGATGCCATCATGCTTCGCACCGACAGCGTGACCAAGCTGCGGGAGCTGGCGGAGCACGCCACGGTGCCGGTGATCAACGGCCTGACGGATGTCTCCCATCCCTGCCAGCTGATGGCCGATATCCTGACCTTCGAGGAGCATCGTGGCCCGATCGCCGGTCAGGTGGTGGCCTGGCTGGGGGATGGCAACAACGTCGCCCGCAGCTTCATCCAGGCCGCCGCGCGCTTCGGCTTCACGCTGCGCCTCGCCACCCCGCCGGAGCTGGCGCCGCCGGCCCAGCTGGTGGACTGGGCGCGGCAGGAGGGTGCCGCGATCGAGCTGACGGCCGACCCCGTGGCTGCCGTGCGCGGCGCCCGCTGCGTGGTGACGGATACCTGGGTCAGCATGTCGGACGAGAAGGATGGCGGCCCCACGGCGCGCCACAACCAGCTCGCCCCCTATCAGCTGAACCAGACGCTGCTGAAGCAGGCGGCGCCGGATGCCATCGTCATGCATTGCCTGCCCGCCCATCGCGGGGAGGAAATCACCGCTGAGGTGATCGACGGCCCGCAGAGCGTGGTCTTCGACGAGGCAGAGAACCGCCTGCACGCGCAGAAGGGCGTGCTGCTCTGGGCGTTGGGCGGCGGCTGACCAAGGGCGGGGTGTAGCCTCCCCTCCGAGATACCGGGCGCCGGCTACCCCGTGGCGCCGCCGCGCCCTGAGGGGCTAGTGGGTGACAGGGGCTGCCCGGCCGCCTATGTGGATGCCAGTTCCAGTTCCGGGGGCCGGCACCATGCAGTTCGACGTCGTGATCGTGGGGGGCGGCCCGGTGGGCCTGGCTTTCGCCGGCTCGCTCTCCGGGACCGGCCTTTCCGTGGCGGTGGTGGAGCCGCAGCAGCAGGCCGCCCTCGCCGCCCCTGGTTTCGACGGGCGGGAAATCGCGCTGACCCACCGCTCCCAGGACATCCTGCACCGCCTGGGCGCCTGGGACCGCATCCCCGCCGAGATCCCTTCCCCCCTGCGGGAGGCGCGGGTCCTGAATGGCGGCTCACCCTATGCGCTGCGCTTCGACACCACGGGGCGCCAGGCGGCCGAGCTGGGCAGGCTGGTGCCGAACCACATCATCCGCCGCGCGCTGCACGAGGCCCTGCCGGAGAATACGACGCTGCTGGCGGGGCTCCGCGTGACGGGGCTGCACACGGATGCGGAGGGAGCGGTGGTCACGCTCTCCGACGGGCGGCGGCTCTCCGCCGGGCTGGTGGCGGCGGCCGACAGCCGCTTCTCCTCCATCCGCCGGCTGGCGGGGATCGAGGCGGAGACTCTGGATTTCGGCAAGGCCATGCTGGTGGCACGGCTGCGCCACACCCTGCCGCATGACCACATCGCCACCGAATGGTTCGACTACGGCCAGACCATGGCCATGCTGCCGCTGAACGGCGAGGTTTCGTCCCTGGTGCTGACCCTGCCACCGCAGGAGATCGCCCGGCTGAAGGAAGCCGATGGCGCCGTCTTCAGCGCCGAGATCACCCGCCGCTACCGCGGGAGACTGGGGCCGATGGAGCTGATCAGCAGCCGCCACACCTATCCGCTGGTCTCCGTCTATGCCCGGCGCTTCGCCGGTCGGCGGCTGGCGCTGCTGGGGGATGCGGCGGTGGGCATGCATCCCGTCACCGCCCATGGCTTCAATTTCGGCCTGCAGGGCCAGGACATCCTGGCCCGCCGCATCCGCGCCGCCGTGGCGGAGGGGCGGGATTTCGCCGCCGGCCCCGTGTTGCGCGGATATGAGGCCGAGCACCGGCAGGCCACGCGGGGCCTCTATCTCGCCACCAATGCGACGGCCCTGCTTTATACCAGTGACCACCTGCCGGCCCGCTTGATACGCAACGCAGCGTTGCGATTCGGCAATAACCTGCGCCCTGTGCGGGGGGCCATCGTGTCCCATCTCATGGAGGAAGGCCAGGCGACGGCGGGCGCCTGATCGCGCCTGCCTGTCGCATCCGGCCGGCATCATCCCTATTTATCGGTTTGACCGAAGGCGGGGCTTCTTTCCGCCGTATTCCGGCATGGCAGGCGCGTGGCGCCGCGCCCTGCTGCCCGACTGAACCGCCCGAATCACCCCCGGGGCCATCCGCCGGCCCCGCGTGGCCCGATCTCTGGCCTGAGCATGGACAAGCCTGCGCGTGAACAATCCGACCCTTCCCCACGCCCCGCGTGACAATGACCGCCCCCCCGTGCCTGAGGTGATCGTGCCGCAGGGGGTGCAGCCATTCCATCTCCAGAACAAGCCAGTGCGGGGCCGCCTGATCCGTCTCGGCCTGCTGGCCGATGCCTTGCTCTCCCGCCACGATAACCCCGATGTGGTGAAGAAGCTGACCGGACAGGCGCTGGCGCTGACGGCCGCGCTGGCCACGGCCCTCAAGTTCCAGGGCAGCTTCAGCCTGCAGGTCAAGGGCGACGGCGCCGTGCCGATGCTGCTGGCCGATTGCACGGATGACGGCATGCTGCGCGGTTATGCCCGCGCCGATATGGAGCGCCTGGCCCTGCTGAACGGCGCCGATGCCGAGGCCGGCGCCCTGCTGGGCAGCGGCTACCTGGCCTTCACGGTGGATCAGGGTCCCGGCATGGACCGCTACCAGGGCATCGTGGCCCTGCAGGGCGAGACGCTCGCGGAGATGACCGGCCATTACTTCGCCAGTTCCGAGCAGCTGGCCAGCCGCGTATGGCTGGCCGCCGGCAAGGGGCCGCAGGGCTGGCGTGGCACCGCGCTGGTGCTGGAGCGGGTGGCCGGCCAGGGCGGCATCGGCCCGGATATGGACAGCCTCAGCCAGGACGATGCCTGGGAGACCGCAGTCACCCTGGCCGCCACGGTGAAGGACGAGGAGTTGCTGGACGACGCCCTGGCGCCGGAACAGCTGCTCTATCGCCTCTTCCATGCCGAGGGGCTGGTGCTCGACCGGCCGCGCCCGCTTTCCTATGGCTGCCGTTGCTCTCGCGCGCGGCTGGCCTCGGTACTGGAGGGCTTTGGCAACGAGGATCTGGACGAAATGGCCCAATCGGGCGAAATCTCCATGACCTGCGAGTTCTGCAACACCACCTTCCGCTTCGCGCGGGATGAGGTGCGGGGGGCCTCGCGTCCGAGCTGAACGCTTCCACGGGGGGAGACGACGGAATGATGCCGAGGAACGCGCGCCAGGGCGCTTATGTGCCTGGGCGGCGAAGCGTGATTCTGCTGTTGCCGCTGCTGGCCGCCGCCTGCGCCAGCGGCGACACCACGCCGACGCTGCAACCGCCCCCCGGCTACGCCTATCTGACGCCGCTGCGGCTGAACGTGCTGGATATCGAGGTGGTGGAGCCTGGCCCCGGCCCTGCCTTCCGCACCGACCCGCCCGCGCCCCTCTCCCCTTCCGCGCTGGCAGCACAGATGGGGCGGGACCGGCTGGTGGCGGTCGGCACCACCGGCCGCGCGCGTTTCCTCATCGATAGCGCGACACTGATCCGGGAAGTCGCGAGCGCCGGCGGCATCTTCGCGCAGCAGACGGAGCGGCTGACCTGCGTCATCCGTGTGCGGGTGGAGATCCTGGGCGGGGATGGACGCCGGGTCGGCTTCACCGAGGCGGAGGTGCGCCGCAGCGCCACTGTGATCGACGAGGGTCCGGCGAGCCGCGCCCGCGCCGCCGACCAGATCGTCCGGCAGGCGATGGACGACCTGAACGTCGAATTCGAGTTCCAGCTGCGCCGCAACCTGCGGGACTGGCTGATGAACGGCGATCCGGGCGTGCTGCCCCCTGCCGGGATCCAGCAGGAGAGCCTGGACGGCGGTGCCCCGGCGGCCCCGGCCCCGGCGGTGCCGGCCAGCGTGGCCGATCCAGCGCCTTCGCTGCCACCGCCCACGCCGCGCTTCGCGCCGAACCTCACCCCGAACCTGGCCCCGCCCCGCCCATGAGCCGCGTCACCTTCAGCAACCCGGCGGGCGTGCCGGCACCCGCCGGCTTCTACTCCCAGGCGGCGCTGGTCGAGGGGCCGGGACGGCGCCTCGTCATCGCCGGGCAGATCGGCGTGGCGGCGGATGGCACGGTGGCCGAGGGCGGGCCGGCGCAGATCCGGCAGGCCCTGGCCAATCTCGGCGCCGTGCTGGCCGCCCATGGCATGGGCCCGAAGAATGTGGTGCGGGTGCTGGTGCTGCTGACCGACCGCGGCCTGCTGGGCGAATGGCGGCAGGCACGCAACGCGTTCTTCGGCGACCACGCGCCCACCAGCACCCTGATGGTGCCGGCCGGGCTGGCCGATGAGCGCTTCCTGGTGGAGGTGGAGGCCGAGGCGGTCGATTGACCGCCCGGCCCGGGCCTCAGCCCTCGAAGCCGCCGGCGCGGGGGGCGCCGATGATGGCCATGAATTCCCGCCGCGTGGAGGGGTTCCGCCGGAAGGCTCCCAACATGCGGCTGGTGACCATCGTGACCCCGGGCTTGTGCACGCCGCGCGTGCTCATGCACTGGTGGGAAGCCTCGATCACCACCGCGACGCCGAGCGGCTGAAGCACGTCGTTGATGGTGTTCGCGATCTGCGCCGTCAGCTTCTCCTGGATCTGCAGGCGCTTGGCATAGATATCCATCACGCGCGCCAGCTTGGAGATGCCGACCACGCGGCCCTTCGGAAGATAGGCGATATGGGCGCGGCCGATGATGGGCACCATGTGGTGCTCGCAATGGCTCTCCAGCCGGATATCGCGCAGCACCACCATCTCGTCATAGCCATCCGTCTCCTCAAAGGAGCGGGCCAGCAACTCGACGGGGTCCTCGCCGTAGCCGGAGAAGAACTCCTCATAGGACCGCACCACCCGGGCGGGGGTATCGACCAGCCCCTCGCGCTCCGGATTGTCTCCGGCCCAGCGCAGCAGGGTGCGGACAGCCGCCTCGGCCTCCTCCCGCGTCGGGCGGGCCTGGGTGGCGTTGTCGGCTTCGGCCGCGGGGCGCGGGGCTTGGATGTTCACTGCAGATGATGTCCGTGCAACGCCCGGGAAGAAAATCCGGGCCGTGGTTCCAGATGGGCAGGATCGGGCGCGGTGCAAGCCGCCATGCGGTCAGTGCAGGGCGCCGCCCTGGTGGGGGCAATCCAGGCTGAAAGCGGGAATGGCAACGTCGAAGGCCTCGCCGCTGTCATGCTCCACCATGTGGTAGGTGCCGCGCATGAAGCCCGAGGGCGTCGCCAGCGGTGTGCCGGAGGTATATTCGAAGCTCTCGCCCGGCTCCAGGACCGGCTGCTCCCCCACCACCCCCGGCCCGTGCACCTGCTGCATCCGTCCCATGGCGTCGGTGATCTGCCAGCTGCGCTTCAGCAACTGGACCGTCACCTGGCCCTGGTTCTCGATGCTGACGCGGTATGCCCAGACGAAGTGCGATTCCTCCGGCCGCGACTGGTCCTCCAGGTAGAAGGCCCGGACGGAGACTCGCACATTCCGCGTCACGGCGGTGAACAGCGGCGATTCAATCATGCCAGGCCCCTTTTCCGGCCCCGCGCGGCCGTGGCGGGAGTGAACGGATAAACTCCGTGGCGCCGGTGATCCAGCCCTGCTTCGTCATGGCCGCGCTGCGTCATCCCGGCACAGGGCGCCAGACCCCGGCCTCGTCCTGCGCCGCCTGGCCCTCGGCACGCAGCTTCAGCAGGTGGGCGCGCAGGCTCTGGCCGGCGGCGCGCACCAGGCGCGGGTCCAGCGGGCCATAGACCGGGGGCACCAGCGCCTCGGCCGTCGCGGGGCCGTGCCGGCGCAGCGCCGCCATCACCAGCGCCTCCCGCTCTCCCCGATGCGCCAGCAAGGCCCGCAGCAGCGGGCCGGGCTCGGCCAGCGGCGCGCCATGGCCGGCCAGCATCAGCGACCAGTCCATCGCCGCGATGCGCGCCAGCGCCGCCATATAGGCGGCCATATCGCCATCCGGCGGCATCACCACGCTGGTCGAGCAGCTCATGGCATGGTCGCCGCTGAACAGGATGCCGGTATCCTCCAGCGCCAGGCAAAGGTGGTTGGCGCAGTGGCCTGGAGTATGCAGCGCCCGCAGCCGCCAGCCCTCCCCCTCCAGCACCGCGTCGTCGCCCAGGCGATGGTCGGGCTGGAAGTCGTGGTCAGCGCCCTCCCCGCCTTCCGCGGGCGGAGTGAGGTGGGCGCCGAAGGCGAAGGTGGAGGCCCCGGTGGCCGCGCGCAGGCCCGGCACGCCGCCGGTATGGTCACGATGGGTATGCGTCACCAGGATGCGCGTGATCCGCTCCCCGGGCAGGGCCGCCTGCAGCGCGGCGTGGTGGGCCGCATCCTCCGGCCCCGGATCGATCAGCGCCACCTCTCCCTCGCCCAGCAGGTAGCTGTTGGTGCCTAGGAAGGTGAAGGCGCCGGGATTGTCGCAGCGGATGCGGCGGATACGCGGCCCGCCGGCCACGCCGAGCTCCTCAACCACGCCGGCAGGCAGGGAGTCTTGCTTCAGGAAGGGAATGCTCATGCGCCGCCGATCCGCAGGGATACCGGCGCCAGAGGGCACCATCCGGCCGCGCCTGTCCAGATCCGGGACGCGGGAACACAACCGGCACCGGCCCATCAATCTTGAACTTAACAACTATAAGTTGTGAAGATGCAACACCCCTATGCATTCAGTTTTCAGGGTCGATTTTCCCGTTTAAGTTGCAGATTGACTCATCAATATGGGCGCATGCAGAAGATCCGCCTCGCGTGCCTCGCCGCCACGCCGACCATCGCCGCCCTCCTGGCTCTGCCCCGACCGGCCGCTGCCGCCAGTCCATTCGAGCTGAACCTGAACGTGGATGGGCAGACCTATACGCGAAACTACAATGACCTATCGGACTTGCTGAGCCTGCTGAACCGTGGCGCCCTCCAGCGGATCGCGCCCAACTATACCAGCGGGTCTCAGGTGAATGCCGAGGTGAACGTCCGGGGCGTGCCCATGACGGTCAGCACCGTGGACGGCGATCCGACCGCGCTGCGCCTCACCTCCCCCGACGCCGATTACGAGCGTGTCTTCGACGCCGGCAGCCTGAGCGCCACCCAGCGGCAGTTGCAGGAATTTGCCAAGGGCAACGAGAACGGCGAAGAACTGAAGCAGCTGGTGAAGGCCGTCGTCGCCAACAGCACGGCGGACCCGGTGGCGGGCAACCCCTCCTCCTTGCTGGGCCAGTCGGTGATCGCCGATTACACCATCGGCACCCTGCTGCCCGGCGATGACGGAGGCATGGCGCCGCGTGCCGCCGGCTGGCACTTCAGCATCGGCGCGGCGATGCAGCAGCAGAGCGCCAGCAGCTTCGACATCGACACCTACAGCCTGCCGATCGGCGCGTCCTATACCTTCGGGGTGGATGGGCCGGAGGTCTTCCTGCACATCCCGCTCTTCATCACCGATACCGCGGGCGCCACCTCCTATATGGGCACCGGCGCCGTCGGCGTGCGCGTGCCGATCGTCAGAACCCCGCAGCTGCGCTGGGCGCTGACGCCCTCCATCCGCTGGGGCGCCGCGGGGTCGGATGAGGTGGGCGCGGTCGGCGCCACCTATGGCGGCTCGCTGACCAGCGACCTCCGCATCGCGCTCGGCAACATGACGCTGGGCATCGGCAACAGCATCGCCCGCTACCAGACCTCACCGCTGAAGGTCGGCGAATACAACATCAAGTATGACCTGCAGAACTGGTCCTACCGCAACGGTGTCTCGCTGACCGCGCCGGTCGGGGAACTCGGCGGCCAGCCTGTCAGCCTGGGCGTCTCCTTCATCGACACGCGCATGACGGGCGATGCCCTGGCGGTGGACAGCTGGCAGGAATACGGCATCTCCGCCAGCTTCGGCAGCACCATGCCGCTGCGGTTCAGCGCCAGCTACCTGGATGGCGAGCGTGGCTACCATGGCTTCCGCCTGGGCGTGACCGCGTCCTTCTGAGGCGCTGCGAGGCGGGGCGGCTCAGTCGCCCTGCCCGGACGCGGCGGCGGCGCCCTGCGGCGCCACGGCCGCGGCGCCCCGTCCAGGCCGCCGCCGCATCTCCCGCTGGAGGATATAGAGGCCGGCGGCGACGATCATCGCCGCGCCCAGCACCATCGTCGGCCCCGGCACATCGCCCCAGAAGATCCACCCGAACAAGGCCGCCCAGAGCAGCGCGGTATAGGTATAGGGCCCGAGCGAGGACACCTGCGCGCTGGCGAAGGCCTCGGTCGAGAGAAGCTGGGCAATGCCGCCCACCAGCCCCATCACCAGCAGCAGCAGCCATTCCCCCGGCGTGGGCGTGACCCAGACGAAGGGCAGCGCCAACGCGCTCAGCACCGTCATCAGCAGGGATTGCCACAGCACGATACTGGCGCTGGTCTCGGTCGAGGAAAGCTGGCGCACCAGCAGCGTGGTGCCGGCGGCGAAGAAGCCATGCAGGGAAGCGGCGGCATAGCCCGCCAGCAGCACCCACTCCGCCACCCCCGGCGGCGGCGCATGCGGCTGGCCCATCAACCCCGGCCCCAGAGCGATCACGAGGATGCCGAGGAAGCCCAGCACCACCGCCGCCCAGCGGTGCGGCCCCGGCCGTTCCCCCAGCACGGGGATAGCCAGAAGCGTGACGAAGATGGGCGTGCTGTAGGTCAGGGCCTGCTGTTCGCCCAGCGGCAGCACCGTGGCGGAGAAGAACATGCAGCAACTGGCCATCAGGCCCGTGCAGGCACGGCCCAGATGGCCGGGAAGGCGCCGGGTCCGCAGCGTCGCGCTGCCGCGCATGGCCAGCACGACCACCACGGGCAGGGCGAAGAAGCTGCGGAAGAAGACGATCTCCATGAAGGGCAGCCGGCTGCCCAGCAGCTTCACCGCCACCGCCATCAGGGAGAAGAGCAGCGTGGAAGCCAGGATCAGCACCGCACCACGGCGGATATCATGCCGCATCGCCGTCATAACGCGGCCGCCTGCCTTGCCAGCCGGGCCCGCAGCCGTTCCCGGTACAGGTTGTAGAGCCCGGCGGCGATGACGATGGCGGCACCGGCGAAGGTGGTGTTGCTGGGCCAGTCGCCCCAGATCAGCAGGCCCAGCGGCAGGCCCCAGATCAACGGGCTATATTCGAAGGGTGCCAGCACCGAGACCGGCGCCATGGCGAAGGCACGGGCGAAGAGCATATGCGCCATGGCGTTGCCGCAGCCCAGCGCCGCCAGCGCCAGCATGATGCCGCCGGAGGGGAAGAGCGTCTCCGGCGGCGGAAAGGCGGGCATCAGCACCAGCCCGGCCGGGATATGCGCGACCATCAGCCAGAAGGTGATGGTGGCCGGCGTATCGGTGCGCGCCAGCACGCGGGTCCAGAGGCGGGTCAGCGCCAGCAGCACCATGGCGCCCAGCAGCACCCCGGTTTCCCACCGCCAGAGTGAGCCGCCCGGCTGCAGCATCACCAGCACGCCGGAAAAGCCGATCAGGGTGCTGGTCCAGCGCCGCCAGCCTACCGTCTCGCCCAGCAGCGGGATGGCCAGCAGCGTCATGATCAGCGGTGAGACCGCGGCCACCGCGTAGCTGTCGGCCAGGGGCATGCCCAGGAACCAGGCGGCGTAGAAGGCACAGGAGACGACGCAGTGCAGCAGGCTGCGCGTGCTGACGAGCCGCAGATTCACCGGCCAGAGCGCCGCGAAGGGGGTGCCGCCGGCGCGGGCGATCACCGCCACCGTCACCGCGCCGAAGACCCCGCGCCAGAGCATGGCCCCGGCGATGCCGATCTGCGGCAGCGCCCATTTCACCGCCGCATCGGCGCAGCTGATGATGGCATAGCCTATCGCGACCAGCAGGATGCCCCGCACCGCGTCATCCAGCCGGGCCGGGAGGGGGGAAGCCCCAGGGGAAGAGACCCGCGAAGAGGTCAGGCGGATCTCAGACACCGCGCGGCGCCCCTGTGGCGCGGCGGTGGTGGGACTGGGGCAGCATCATTCCTCCCGTTCGAACAGCATATAGCCGTCGATCTCTCCGGCCTGGCGGTAGTGGCGCCATTCGGCGGCGAAGCGCGGATGACGGTTGAAGTAGGCGATCATGTCGAAGGGCTGCCCGGCGCACCAGGGCATAAGCGGGTCGCGCGCCACCAGAACGACCTTCGGCCGGGTCTCCGAGATATCCTGCGCCACGCCCTCGAAGAGATAGCGCTCGGCCGGGGACATCTGCGCCGGCGCGTGGAAGCGGGCACCATCGGCCGGGCAGCTGGCATAGATGGCCTGCAACAGCCAGGTGCTCATGAACCGCAGCACCGGCTGGTTCCCGGCATAGTTCAGCGCGGGATAGGCCGGGTAGATGTCCGGGGAGAGCACCATCAGCCTCCCCCCGGGCGCTTTCTGTTCCAGCCACTCCGTCAGGCGGCCGACCGGGGCGGTGTGATAGGCGAATTCACGCCAGGGTGCCTCCCCGCCCCGCATCACCAGCAGGCTCAGCGCCACGGCGGTGCCGGTGGCCAGCAGCGGCGCCGCGCGGCGGGCGGTGCGGGCGGGCAGCAGCGCATCCGCCGCCCGCGCCATCGTCAGGCCGCAGAGCAGCCCGCCCCACATCCAGACCGGCACGACGTGGTAGCTCCAGCCCTTGTGCTGCACCAGCGCGGCGGCCAGCCCGCCCAGCATGGCCACCGCCAGGACGCGCGGCATCCAGCCCACCAGCTTCGTGCTGAGCCGCAGCACCAACAGCCCCAGCGTGACGGTCATCAGGGTGGCCGTGAAGAGATGCACGGTCAGCAGCACCTGCCACCAGCTCGCACCCCCGAGGCCGAGGTAATAATCCCGAACCAGCGGCACCACCTGGCCGAAATAGGCCGGGAAGCCGAGCAGGATCAGCGCCAGGTAGCCGAGCCAGAGGGCCGCCATGCCCCAGGGCACGGGGTCCAGGAAGGCCGCCGCCCAGCCCCGCCTGCGCCCGGAGGCCAGCAGCACCAGCGCCTCCACCATCGCCGGCACGATCAGGAAATGCGGCTTCAGCGCGAAGCCCGTGGCGGCCAGCACGGTGCAGCCGGCCACCATCAGCGGCCCCGGCACCACGCTGGAGGGGCGCCAGCGCAGCCCCGGCGGCGCGACCACCGGCCCGACGCCGCGGATGCCGGGCCGCGCGCCCTCGATTCGCCGCTCCGCCAGGAAGAGATAGGGCAGCGCGGCGGCGGCCATGATCTGCTCCCGCTGCCCGAAATCATAGCCGGCGAGCAGCAACACCAGCGGCAGCAATGCCAGCATCATGGCCGCCTCGGCCGTGCCGCGTGGCGGGTTGAGGCGCAGGCAGAGCCAGCCCACCAGCACGCAGAAGGCCAGCAGCAGCACCAGCAGCGCCTGCACGCCATCCAGCGGCGTCCAGGCCGCCAGCGCCGCCGCCGGCAGGTTCAACAGGAAGATCAGCGGCGGATTGACGTCGATGAGGTCGGTATAGAGCACCTCCCCCGCCAGCATCCGCTGCGAGAAGCTGAGCACCGCCGCGACATCCTGGTTCATGGGCGGGGAGATGATCAGCGCCAGGAAGAGCAGCGCCGGCAGAAGGGCCGGCAGCGCCGAGAGCAGGCCGGAACCACGGGCGGTAGAAAGCGACGGGGTCTCGGTCATCTCGGGGTATCGCATCCTGGCATGGCGGCGCGGCGGCGGCAGCCATGCCCCTGGGTCATGAACCGCCATTGCGGCGGAGTTCGGGCACTGCCACAAGCACGCTGTGGAACGAACTGAATATGCATTGATGGACGCGGCGGAGGACCGGATGTGGTGGTACCGCGCCGCCCATGCCCGCGTGGTGGCGGCTCTGCGCGCCCGCCCCGGCCGCACTGCGCTGCCCCTGCTGGATGCCGGCTGCGGCACCGGCGGCATGCTGCGCCGCCTGTCCATTGCCCTGCCCGGCCGCGCCCTGGCAGGCCTGGAATACAGCCCGGAGGCCGCCGCGCGCGCGGCGCGGAAATCCGGCGCCGCCGTGGCGGCGGGGGATGCCAACGCCCTGCCCTACCCGGATGCCCGATTCGGTGCGCTGGTCAGCGTGGATGTGCTCTGCCACCGCGGCGTGCAGGAGGCGCGGGCATTGGCGGAGTTCCACCGGGTGCTGGCGCCCGGCGGCACGCTGGTGCTGAACCTGCCCGCCTTCGAATGGCTGCGGAGCGCCCATGACACGCGCGTCCACAATGCCCGCCGTTATACCGCCGCCGGCGCCACCGCCCTGCTGCGCGCCGCCGGCTTCGAAGCGATCGAGGCGCGCTACTGGAACAGCCTGCTGCTGCCGCTGATGGTGGCGCAGCGCAAGCTCAGGTCCCGCGCGCCGGACGCCGCCAGCGATGTCGCCCCCTTCCCGCCATGGTTGGATGCCACGCTGCATGCTGCCACGCGGACAGAGGCGGCGCTGGCCCGGCTCGGCCTCCGTTATCCGGCCGGCGGGTCGGTGCTGCTCACCGCCACGCGGTCTGCCTGAGACCCACCCCGGAACCGTCTCCCATGCGCGAAATCCCGCCACCCGTCCTCGGCCTTTCCATCGTCGTGCCGGTCTATCGTGGCGCCGGCACGGTGGGGCGGCTTGTCGAGGCACTCTCCGCCCTCCAGCCGGAAGGCGGGATCGAGATCGTGCTGGTCAATGACGGCAGCCCCGACAACAGCGGCGAGGTCTGCCGCGCGCTGGCCGCCACGGCCACCGTGCCGCTCACCTATATCGAGCACGCCCGCAACTTCGGTGAGCACAACGCCGTCATGACCGGGCTGCGCCATGCCCGTGGCCGCTACGTCATCACCATGGATGACGACCTGCAGAACCCGCCGGAGGAAGTGCTGAAGCTCTATGACCATGCGCGGCTGGGCCGGTGGGACGTGGTCTATACCTACTATGCCGAGAAGCAGCACGAAGGCTGGCGCAACCTGGGCTCGCGCTTCGCCAACAAGGTGGCGGACGAGCTGCTGGACAAGCCGCCCGGGCTCTACCTCTCCTCCTTCCGCTGCATGTCCGCGCTGGTGGTGCGTGAGGTGACGAAATACGCCGGCCCCTACCCCTATATCGACGGGCTGATCATGCAGGTGACGCAGTGCATCGACAGTATCGAGGTGCTGCACCTGGCGCGCGTGGAGGGCCGCAGCAACTACACGCTGCGCCGCCTCGTGCGCCTCTGGCTGAACCTCGCCACCAACTTCTCCCTGATGCCGATGCGGATGGCGATGTTCGCCGGTGTCGTCATGGGCATGATGGGCGTGGCCGGGGCCGTCTTCACCATTGTCGAGGCCATGACGAAGGAAACGCCATCCGGCTGGGCCTCGGTCATGACGATCACGCTGCTGGTGGCGGGCGTGCAGTTCCTGATCCTGGGCGTGATGGGCGAATATCTCGGCCGCGCCTTCCTCTCCGCCAATGGCAAGCCGCAGGGCGTGGTGCGGGATATCGTCACGCCACGCGTCACGGAGCCGCGGGCATGATCACCTCCTGGCTGGTGCTGGCGGGGGCGATCTGCACCTCCATGCTCGGGCAGGTGCTGCTGAAGATCGGCACGCTCGGCTCGGCCGGTTTCATCCACCAGCTCTTCCGCTGGCAGACGCTCCTCGGCCTCGGCTTCTATGGCGGCGCGGCGCTGCTCTACATCATCGCGCTGCGGAAGCTGCCGATGAGCGTGGCGCTGCCCTGCACGGCCGCTTCCTACGTCATCATCATGCTGGTCGGGCATTTCGGCTTCGGCGAGGCGATGGGGCCGCAGAAGCTGGCGGCCATCGCGCTGATCTCCGCCGGCGTCGTGCTGCTAGCGACGGCCTGAGAAGCGCGCGCGCCCCAGGTGCCACGGGGACGCGCGGCATTGCCGCGGCGGGGGTCCGTCATGGCCCCCGCCACGCGGCGGCCCTCAGCGCGCCGCCTTGGCCTCCTTCCGGCGCTTCGTCAGGATGAACTCGGTATAGCCATTGGGCTGCGTCGCACCCTCGAAGACCAGGTCCCGCGCCGCGTTGAAGGCTGGCCCGTCGAAGCCCGGCGCCATCGGCGTATAGGCGGGGTCGCCGGCATTCTGCCGGTCCACCACGGCGGCCATGCGGCGCAGGGTCTCCTCCACCTGCTCCCGGCTCACCACGCCATGTCGCAGCCAGTTCGCGATGTGCTGGGCGGAGATCCGCAGCGTCGCGCGGTCCTCCATCAGCCCGACATTGTTGATGTCCGGCACCTTGGAGCAGCCGACGCCCTGGTCCACCCAGCGCACCACATAGCCCAGGATGCCCTGGGCATTGTTGTCCAGCTCCGCCTGCACATCCTCCGGCGACCAGTTGCTGTCGGAGAGCGGGAGGGTCAGCAGGTCGTCCAGCCTGGCGCGGCGGCCGCCGGCCGCGATCTCCTGCTGCCGGGCCGCGACATCCACCTCGTGGTAGTGCAGCGCGTGCAGCGTGGCGGCGGTGGGCGAAGGCACCCAGGCGGTATTGGCGCCGGCCTTCGGGTGGCCCGACTTCTGCGCCAGCATATCGGCCATCTTGTCCGGCGCCGCCCACATGCCCTTGCCGATCTGCGCGCGGCCGCGCAGCCCGCAGGCGAGGCCGGAATCGACGTTCCAGTCCTCATAGGCCTTGATCCAGGCGGCGCCCTTCATGTCGTTCTTCCGCAGCACCGGGCCGGCTTCCATGTCGGTATGGATCTCGTCGCCCGTGCGGTCGAGGAAGCCGGTGTTGATGAAGGCCACACGGTCCTTCGCCTCCGCGATGCAGGCGCGCAGGTTGACGGTGGTGCGCCGCTCCTCATCCATGATGCCGAGCTTCACGGTGTTGCGCGGCAGGCCCAGCACATCCTCGACGCGGCCGAAGAGCTCATTGGCCCACGCCACTTCCCTGGGCCCGTGCATCTTCGGCTTCACGATATAGACGCTGCCCTTGCGGGAGTTCATGCGCCTGCCGCGGATGTCGTGCATGGCGATGGCGACGGTGCACATCGCGTCCAGGATCGTCTCGGGCGTCTCCTGCCCATCACTCAGCACCACGTCGGTCATCATATGGTGGCCGACATTGCGGACCAGCATCAGACTGCGGCCATGCAGCGTCAGCGTCGAGCCATCGGGCGCGGTGTACTGGCGGTCGGGGTTCAGGCGGCGCGTCACCTCGCGCCCCTCCTTGCCGAAGGTGGCGGCAAGGTCGCCCTTCATCAGCCCCAGCCAGTTGCGATAGACGAGGACCTTGTCCTCCGCATCCACCGCCGTGACGGAATCCTCGCAGTCCATGATGGTGGAGACGGCGGCCTCCATCACCAGGTCGGCGATGCCGGCCGGGTCGTCGCAGCCGATCGGGTGATCCTTGTCGATCACGATCTCCAGATGCAGCCCATTATGGCGCAGCAGGATGGCGGTGGGGCTCAGCGGCTCGCCGGCATAGCCGGCGAATTGCGCGGCATCGGCCAGCCGGCACTCGCCATCGGCGCTCTCCAGCTCCAGCACGCCATTGCGCACGGCCAGGGAGGTGACAGCGGCCCAGCTGCCGCTCTTCAGCGGCACGGCGGCGTCCAGCACCTCGCGCGCGCGGGCGATCACCGCGGCGCCGCGCATCTTGTTGAAGCCCTTGCCGCGTGCCAGGTCGCCCTCGTCCGGGATGGCGTCGGTGCCGTAGAGCGCGTCGTAGAGGCTGCCCCAGCGGGCATTGCCGGCATTCAGCGCGTAGCGGGCATTGTTGACCGGCACCACCAGCTGCGGCCCGGCGATGGAGGCGATTTCCTCATCGACATTGGTGGTGGCGGCGGCGACCTGCGCCGGTTCCGGCAGCAGGTAGCCGATCTCCTCCAGGAAAGCGCGATAGGCGGCGCGGTCGACCGGCCGCGCCGGATGCGCGCGGTGCCAGGCGTCGATCCGGGCCTGCAGGGCATCGCGCTCGGCCAGCAGGGCGGCGTTGCGGGGGGCGAGGTCTTTCAGGATGGCCTCGTAGCCCGCCCAGAAGGCATCCGGCGTCACGCCGGTACCGGGAAGGGCATCCTGCTCCAGGAAGGCCGCCAGCGCGGGCGCCACCTCCAGCCCGCCGATCCGCTTCATCTCCGCCATGGCCCCGCCCTCCATTTCTAAGCCGGATCGCAGGATTAACCTTCTTCGGCGCCCTGGCAAAGCGGCGGGCGGCGGTGAATGCGGCAGATGCCCATGGGCGGGGCCGGCGCCAGCAGGTCCACCGGGCGGCCTTCGATCAGCGCCGCCAGCACCTTCAGCGGCCCGCCATGGGAGACGATGATGGCCCCCGGCCGCAGTTCCGCCTGGAAGTCCCGCAGCCGCGCCACCAGCGCCGCGCCGCTCTCCCCTCCCGGCGGCGCGAAACCCCAGGGGTCGGCGGCCCAGGCATCGAGCGCAGCGCGCGGCACGGCATCCCAGGGCTGGCCCTCCCAGGCGCCGAAATCCAGCTCCAGGAGCCGGGCGTCCTGGATAACGGGAAGGCCCGTGGCGGCAGAGACGGCCCCGGCCAGGGCCATGCAGCGCCGAGCCGGGCTACTGAACAGCGCCGTGGCGGGGAAGCCGGCCAGCCCCGCCATGGCCGCGGCGGTGTCTCCCCCCGCGCCCGGCGGCAGGTCCAGCCGGCCGTAGCAGAGGCCAGGGGCGATGTCTGTCGGCAGATGGCGCAGCAGGGCATAAGTCATCGTCCAGGCGTTCTCGCGCCAATGTGCCCCCTGCGTCCATGCCGCGCGGTGTGGCCTCGCCCGCGGGACCGGTGTTAGAACTCCCCGGAAACAGCAGCTTGGCCAATGGAACTCCGATCCGCCCGCATGAAGTGGCCCAGTCTGGCATGACGCTGAGCGGCCAGGACCCCCTGCCCGCCGGTGGTGAGGCGCAGTTCCTGCTCTTTGCCCTGGCCGGGCAGCGCTGTGCCCTGCCGCGCGAGGCGGTGCGGGAATTACTTCCGCTGCCCCGCCTCTCCCGCCCACCATCCCTGCCGGCCGCCCTGGCTGGCTTCGTGAACCTGGGCGGGGAGCCGCTGCCGGTGCTGGCGCTGGCGCATCTGCTGGGCTTGCGGGATGGCGCGGCCGAGGAAGACGGGCTCTACCGGCATATCGTCGTGGTGCGGGACATGCTGCCGGGCGCCGATGCCGGCCTGCTGGTGGACCGGGTGCAGGATCTGCAGGCCGTGCCGCCGGGCTGGCTTCGCCCGGCTCCGCCGGAGCAGAGCCTGAATGGCTGCGTCGCCGCCGGGCTTGCCATGCCGGATGGCTTCGTCCCCGTGCTGGACCCCGCGCGCATCCTGCTGGCGCAGGAGCAGGCCAGCCTGGAGGAGCTGACCCGCCGGGCCTCCGGCCGGCTGAGGGAATGGACGGCCTGATGGCGCCGTCCCCTGCGCGCGTCAGGCCGGCCTTCCTGCCGGATGCCGATTTCCTGCGGCTGAAGGCGATGCTGATCGGCCGCACCGGGCATTTCTATTACGAGGACAAGGACGACCTGCTCTGGGACCGCGTGCGCCAGCGGCTGCACGCCCTGAACCTGATGGGCATCGCGCCCTATCTGGAACGGCTGGAGGACCCGGCGCTGGGCGAGGCCGAATGGGCCGCGCTGGAAGCCGAGATCACCATCGGCGAGACCTTCTTCTTCCGCTATGCCGAGCAGTTCGCGGCCCTCAGGGACATCATCCTGCCGGACATCCTGGCCCGGAACGCGGAAAGCCGCCGGTTGCGCATCTGGAGCGCCGGTTGTGCCAATGGCTCCGAACCTTATTCCCTGGCCATCCTGCTGCGGCAGATGCTGGGGGAAGCCATCGGGGAATGGCGCATCACCCTGCTCGGCACCGACCTGAACGAGGCGGCGCTGGAGACGGCGCGGGGCGCCGTCTTCTCCCCCTGGGCGTTGCGCTCCGTGTCGGCCGAGGACCGCGCGCGGGATTTCACGCCGGATCTGGCGGGGCGTGGCTGGCAGCTGCGGCCGCAGCACCGCAGCATGGTGCGCTTCCAGCGGCACAACCTGCTGGACCTGCTGACCCCTGGCGGCTCGTTGCAGATGACCGAGTTCGACCTCGTGCTCTGCCGCAATGTGCTGATCTATTTCCACCCGGACACGGTGCTGTCCCTGGTGCACAGCCTGGCGGAGCGGCTGGTGCCGGGCGGCTGGCTGCTGCTGGGCCATGCCGAGCCGTCGCCGGCCTATGAGCGGTTCCTGCATCCGGTGCCCCTGCCCGGCACGGCCGCCTGGCGGCGGGGCGCCGAGGGGCTGCCGCCTCTGCCCAAGCCGCCGCCGGCACCGCCCCCCGCCCCGGAAGCACTTCCTCCTCCTGCTCCTGCCCCCGTCGCCTGGGCGCCGCTGGTGCCGCCCCCGCAACCGCCCGGCCGGGCGGCCATGCCCGCCGCCCCGATGGCCGCCCCGATGGCCGCCCTGCCGCCCGCTGCCAATTCGGCCGATGACGCGCTGGTCCGGGCGCGGGCGCGGGCCGACCTGGGCGACCTGGAAGGCGCGGGCCTGGCCTGCCGCCAGGGGCTGGAGGCCGAGCCGGGGAATGCCGCGCTGCATTTCTACGACGCGCTGGTCGCCTGGGCCGCCGGCAGGACAGCCGAGGCCGAGCGTGCCTTCCGCCGTGCCATCGCGCTGCGCGACGATTTCGCCATGGCGCATTACCAGCTGGGCCTGCTGCTGCTGGCCGAGGGGCGCGGCGTGCCCGGCCGCAAATCCATCGCCGCCGCCGCCCGCATCGCCCAGGGGCAGCCAGAGGATGCGCCCCTGCAGGAAGCAGACGGCATGACCGCCGGCATGCTGCGCGCCGCCGCCCGGCTGCACCTCCATGGCTCCGGGACCGCCTGATCATGCCCCTCCGCATCCTGCCGCCGCATGAGACCGGACCTGACCGCGCCACCCGCATCCTGGATGCCCGTACCCGTCAGCTGGCCTCGCGCGGCGCGCGGCGGGCCAGCGGCCCGGTCAGCGCGCCACTGCTGCTCTGCGCCCTCGGCGTCGAGACCTATGGCCTGCCGCTGAGCGGCGTGGCGCAGGTGGTGCCCTTCGCCCCCTGCACCCCCGCCCCGGGCCAGCCTGCCGCCATGCTGGGCTTCCATGGCCGTGCCGGGCAGATCTTCCTGGTGCTGGATCTCGCCCTGGCGCTCGGCATGGCCGCGCCCCCGCCCGGCGGGCATCTGCTGCTGCTGCGCCAGGGCGGGCGCCGCTTCGCCCTGCGGGTGGACCGTGCCCTGGCCACCGCCGGGGCCCTGCCGGTCGTCGAGGCGGAGAGCGGCCATCGCGCCGCGCCCGGCCCGGTGACCAGCCATGTCATGGCGCCCGCCGGGCTGGCTGGCCCCGCCCCTGTCCTGACCGGCGTGATCGACCCGGAACGCCTGCTGCGGCCCTTCCTGGCCAGCCCCGCCCCCTCTCCCGGAGCATGACGTCTTGAGCATCGCCAACCGCATCCTTCTTGGCTTCTCTATCCTCGTGCTCATGCTGGTGCTGCTGGGCGTCTACGGGCTGAACCAGATCGGCGTCGTCACCTCCGGCACCGACACCATCGTCTCACGCGACCTGGCGCTGCTGCGGCAGCTGACGCAGTTCCGGGATGCCGAGGGCGCCATGCAGGAGAAGCGCAGCCGTGCCGTCACCGGCTTTCTGCTGCAGCGGTTGGATGGCACGGCGCCGGAGGCCGACCTGGCGCAGGCCTGGCAGAGCGATGCCGCGCGCGCCGATGCCCTGCTGGCCGAGATCCTCTCCACCGCCAACCGCTACGCGGCCACCGGCGTCTCCGCCCAGCGTGTGGGCGGCTGGCAGCAGGTGGCGCAGCTGCTGAACCAGGCGGCGCTGCCGCTGCGGCAGCTGCGGGAGCAGACCCAGGCACAGTTCCAGGCCATCCGGGCCGGGGACCAGGCCGCGGTCGTGTCCGCCGCCAGCGCCATCGCCGCCCAGCGCGCCGATCTCGGCCAGATGATCGACCGGACGCAGGAGGTGCTGAACAGCGTCATCACCGCCGGGCAGCAGCGCAGCGCGCAGATCTATGAGGAGAGCCGCTTCTCGGTGGTGCTGGCCCTGATCGGCTCGGTCGTGCTGGGCCTCGTCATCGCCCTGCTGATCCGCCGCTCCATCGTCAACCCGCTCTCGGCCTTCATGGAATTCGTCGAGCGCGTGGGGCGCGGCGACCTCTCCGGCCCCCCCGCCGCCACAGGGCGGGACGAGCTGGGCCAGCTGGGCGCCACGCTGAACGAGATGGTGGACGGCCTGCGCCAGCTGGCGCGCCAGAGCCGCGATGCCACCAGTGACCTGAACGCCGCCGCCGCCGAGATCCGCGCCAGCACGCAGGAACAGGCCGCGAGCGTTGAGGAGCAGCTGGCCGCCGTGCAGGAGACGGCCGCCACGGTGGACGAGATCACCCATTCCGGCACGCAGATCGGCAAGCGCGCGCAGGAGGTGATCGCCTCCGCCCAGGCCACCGCGCAGACCTCCGGCGCCGGCCTCAGGGCGGTGGACGAGACGGTGCGGGCGATGGACGCCATCCGCGACCAGGCCGAGGCCGTGGCCACCAATATCGTGGCGCTGAGCGAGAAGACGCAGGCCATCGGCGAGATCATCACCACCGTCAACGACATCTCCGAACGCTCCCACCTGCTGGCGCTGAACGCCGCGATCGAGGCGGCGGCGGCCGGCGAGCAGGGCCGCAGCTTCTCGGTGGTGGCGGCGGAGATGAAGACGCTGGCCGACCAGGCGAAGGAGGCCACCAGCCAGGTGCGCTCGATCCTCGGCGACATCCAGCGCGGCATCAATTCCTCAGTCATGCTGACGGAAGAGGCGGTGAAGCGCGTAGCCGCCGGGCGGGAGCGCACGGACACCACCCACACCACCATCAGCGAGATCACGGCCCGCATCCAGGAAAGCGTGCAGACCTTCCAGCAGATCGTCGCCAGCACCAACCAGCAGCAACTGGGCATCGAGCAGGTGATGAGCGCGCTGCAGAACATCCGCCAGGCCAGCCAGCAGACGGCGGCGGGCACGCGGCAGCTGGATATGGCGGCGGCCAATCTCTCCCAGCTCTCGGCGCAGCTCGTCACCCTCGCCGACCGCTACCGCATCTGAGGCGGGGAGCGGAATCCCTTGCCGATGTCGGACCTGCGCCGGGAGCTGCTGGCGGCCTTCGATGCCGAACACAAGGAGCATCTGGGCGCCATCCGCGCCGCGCTGGATGCGGCCGAGCGTGGCGAGCAGGCCGACCTGCGCGACATCTTCCGCCGCGCCCATAGCCTGAAGGGCGCCGCGCGGGCGGTGGACCTGCCGGTGGTGGAGGAGGTGGCGCACCGGCTGGAGGCCGTGCTGGCCCGCGTGGCGGAAGGCGCCATGGCGCTGGACGCGCGGGTGGCGGCGGGCGTCCAGGTGGGGCTGGACGGGATCGAGGGCTATGTCGCCGCCCTCTCTGGCGGGGCCGCGCCGCCGGTGCCTGCCGCCGCGATCGCCGCGCTGGATGCGCTGCTGGGCCAGGGGGCGCCGGCCGGGTCCGCGCCTTCAGGCCAGCCGCAGCCGCCCTCGGCGTTGTCGCCGGCACCTGGACCGGCCGCCGAACCCGCCGCCCCGGCGCCCGCCGGCCCCGTCGAATACCTGCGGGTGAATGCCGAGCAGATCGAGGCCCTGGCCGGCGCGGTGCATACGCTCTCCGAGGAAGTGGCGCATCAAGGGGGACTGGAGGCGGAGCTGCGGGACCTGGATGCCTCGCTCTCCACCCTGCGCCGCAATTGCGAGGCGATGCTGCGCCCTGGACAGAATCAGGCGCCGGCCCTGAGCGAGGTGGTGCGGGGCCTGGACGGGCTCTCCCGCCGCGTTTCGCGGCTGGCGCGTCAACAGCACGCCGCCACCTTCTCCGCCGAGGCCGCCGCCCAGCGGGTGCGGGAACAGGTGGAGGCGATCGCCCTGGTGCCGGCCGAGACGGTGCTGGGGCCACTCGGCCGCATGGCGCGCGAGCTGGCGCGAGAGCTGGGCCAGGATGTGGCGGTGCGGCTGGAAGGCATGGAGATCCAGGCCGACCGCCGCGTGCTGCAGACCCTGAAGGACCCGGTGCTGCATCTGCTGCGGAATGCCATCGGCCACGGGGTGGAACGGCCGGAGGAACGCCGCGCCCGTGGCAAGCCGGAGCGCGCCGAGGTGGTGCTGCGGCTCTCCGGCCGGGGCGGTTTGCTGGTGCTGAGCGTGATCGATGACGGGCGCGGGCCCGATCTGCCGCGCATCGAGGCCACCGGCATCCGCCAGGGCCTGCTGCCGGACCGCGCGCCCGATGCGCCGCCGCCGCCATCCGACCGGCTGCTCTCCCTGGTCTTCGAGCCCGGCTTCTCCACCGCGGCCGAGGTGGACCGGCTTTCCGGCCGCGGCATGGGGCTTTCGGTGGTGGCCGAGGCGGCGCGGCGGCTGCGTGGCGGGGTGCTGATGCGGCCGCGCCGCCGGGGCGGAACGGTGGTGGAGATCGCCGTCCCCTTCTCCGCCGCGCGGCAGAAGGTGCTGTTGGTGGAGGCCGGGGGCCTGACCTATGGCCTGCCCAGCCATGGCGTGGAGCGGCTTCTGCGCCTGCCGCTGGCGGCGGTGGAAAGTGTCGAGGGCCGGCCGGTCACGCGCATCGCGGCGGGGGGGCGAGACGTTATCGCCCCCGTGATCGCTCTCTCTGCCCTGCTTGGTTCATCCCAGGCCACGATTCCGGTCGAGGCCGGCCATGTGAACGCCGTGCTGCTACGCCGTGGCGAGCGCCACTGCGCGCTGGCCGTGGATGCCATGCGCGATGTCCGCACCTTACTGGTGGACAGCCTGGATGCTCCGGGCCTCGATACCGAACTGCTGAGCGGCATCGCCCCGCGGGAGGGCGAAGCCCCTGCCCTGGTGCTGAGCCCGGAAGGGCTGGTCGGCCGGTGGCTGCGGGACGAGGGGCACCTGGCCTCCGGCACTCTGGGCCTGGCCCCGGCGGAGGAACGCGCTTCCGCCACCATCCTGGTGGTCGATGACTCCATCACCACCCGGACGCTGGAGAAGAGCATCCTGGAGGCGCAGGGCTACCGCGTGCTACTGAGCGTGGACGGGCTGGAGGCCCTGAACCTGCTGCGCAGCGGCGATGCGCTGGTGGACCTGGTGGTGGCGGATGTCGAGATGCCGCGCATGGATGGCTATGCGCTGCTGCAGGCCATCAAGACCGACCCGCGCCTGGCGCCGCTGCCGGTGATCCTGATGACCTCCCGCGCCTCGCCCGAGGATGTACGGCGGGGCCTCGATCTCGGTGCCGGCGCCTATATCGCCAAGCAGAAATTCGATCAGCGGGAACTTCTGGCCACAATCGGCCAGATGCTGTGAGCATGGCCGAGCCTGTCCTGACGCCCCTGGGGCACCCGCCCGTCCGCGTGATGATCGTCGAGGATTCGCCGGTGGTGAGGCGGCTGCTCGCCCATATCATCTCCGGTGACCCGCGCCTGATGCTGGCCGCCGCCGTCGGCTCGGCCGAGGAGGCGCTGCGGGAGCTGCCGCGCGTGCGGCCGGATGTCATCTCGATGGATATCCGCCTGCCCGGCATGGACGGGCTGGAGGCGACGCGCCGGATCATGGCGGAGCAGCCCACGCCCATCGTCGTCATCGCCGGCAGCGTGCAGGATTCCACCTTCGGCATCTCCATGAACGCGCTGCGGGCCGGCGCGCTCTCCGTCGTGGAAAAGCCCGTGGGGATCGAGACCGGCGGGCATGAGCAGATCGCCGAGACCATCCGCACGCAGCTTTACATCATGAGCCAGGTGCCGGTGATCCGTCAGCGCACGCTCATGCCCCCCCGCCCGCTGCGGGCGGAGCTGGCGCCGCGCCCGCCACAGCAACCCTCCGTCCTGGCCATCGCCGCCTCCACCGGCGGGCCGCCGGCACTGGCGCAGGTGCTGGGCGCGCTGCCGGCCGGTTACCCGCTGCCGGTGCTGCTGGTGCAGCATATGGGCGCCGCCTTCATGGAAGGCTTCGCCAGCTGGCTGGACGGGCTGGTGCCCCTGAAGGTGGCGCTGGCGCAGGAGGGCGAGGCGCCGCGCCCCGGCCATGTGCATGTGGCGCCGGGAGACCGGCATCTGCTGCTGACGCCCCAGGGCCTGTTGCGGCTGAGCCATGAGAGGCCGCTGGCCAGTCAGCGGCCTTCCGCCACCCTGCTCTTCCGCAGCGTGGCCGAGGCGGTGGGCGACCGTGGCCTGGGCGTGCTGCTGACGGGTATGGGGGAGGATGGCGCGGTGGGGCTGGCGGAGATGCGGCGGGCCGGCGGCTATACCATCACCGAGCATGAGAGCACGGCGGTCGTCTATGGCATGCCGGCGGCGGCCGTGCGGCAGGGCGGCTCCAGCCTCAGCCTGCCGCTGCCGGCCATCGGACCGAAGCTGCTGCAACTGACGCGGCGGGAGGCACGGGAATGAGCGGCGGCCGCGACGCCATCCTGCTGGTCGAGGATTCCGAGACCCAGGCCCTGCAGATGCGCCGGCTGCTGGAGGGCGAGGGCTTCGCCGTGCAGCGCGCCGCGACGGCCGAGGCGGCGCTGGAGGCGCTGAACGGCCCCCTGCCCGACCTGCTGATCGCCGACTACCACCTGCCCGCCATGAATGGCGATGAGCTGGTGCGGCGCGTGCGGCTGAACCACCGCACCCGCGCCATCGCCGTGCTGATGCTGACGGAGGCGCGGGAGCGGGAGCTGGAGCGTCAGGGGCTGGAGAGCGGCGCCGATGCCTATGTGCCGAAATCGGCCGGGCAGGACCTGCTGCTGCTGCGCATCAAGGCCCTGCTGCGCCGCCGCGCCGGGGATGTCCCGGCCGAGGCGCCGCCGGCCGCCGCGGGGGACAGCGCCTTCCGCCCCAGCCGCCTCCTGCTGGCTGAGGGCAGCCCGACCCAGCGCCTGGCCCTGGCCGCCCAGCTGACGCGGGAGGGCCATGCGGTAGAGGCCGTGGGCGACTCGGAAGCCGCCCTGGCCAGGCTGGGCGCCGACCCCGACGGCTGGGACGGCGTGCTGCTGAATGCCGCCACCGCCCAGTTCGACGGCGTGGCGCTGGTGGAGCGCCTGCATGCCTTCCGCGGCGAGACCGGCGCCAGCTTCCAGGTCGTGGCCCTGGTGCGGGAGACGGGGGTGGACGGCGCGGCGCAGGCCCTGCCCGCCCGCCTCTTCGCCGCCGGCGCCGATGAGCTGATCCCGAGCCCGGCGCCGCCGGAGACGCTGAACATGCGCCTGCGCGCCGCGCTGCGTCGCAAGCTGCTGCTGGATGAGGAGCGGCGCGCGGCGGCGGAATCGCGCGAGCGCGCGCTGATGATCGAGCGCGCGCAGGCCAAGGCCGCGATGGCCGAGGCCCTCTCCCGCGCCAATGAGGAGCTGGAGGCCGCTAACCAGCAGCTGCGCGAGACCCAGACCCGGCTGGTGCAGGCCGCCAAGATGGCCTCTCTGGGCGAGCTGGTGGCGGGCATCGCGCATGAGATCAACAACCCTCTCGCCTTCATCCTGGCGCATCAGGGCACGGTGGACCGGCTGCTGCGGCAGATGGAGACGCTGATTCCGCCCGAGGCCGAGGCGACCCCGATCATCGCCCGCTGCCGCGACCGCATCGGCTCCATGACCCTGGGGCTGGCCCGCATCCAGGATCTCGTGGCCAATCTGCGGAAATTCTCCCGCCGCGATGACGGCGCCTTCCAGCGCATCAACGTGCCGGAGGCGGTGGAGACGGTGCTGACCCTGCTCGGCCCCAAGCTCGGCGACCGGCTGGTGGTGGAGCGCGACCTGCAGGGCGCGGCGGAGCTGGTCTGCCTGCCGGCGCTGCTGAACCAGGTGGTGATGAACCTCATCGGCAATGCCGCCGATGCCATTCCGGGCGAGGGCCGCATCACCATCGCGACCCGCAGCGACTGGAAGCAATACACCATCGAGATCCGCGACAGCGGCCCCGGCGTGCCGGAGGGTTTGCGGGAGAAGGTCTTCGAGCCCTTCTTCACCACGAAGCCGATCGGCCTGGGGACTGGCCTCGGCCTCGCCATCGCCTACAATGTGGTCGCCGCGCATGAAGGCGCCATTACTGTGGGGCAGGCGCCCGAAGGCGGTGCCTGCTTCACGGTGAGCGTGCCGATGCGAACCGAAGCGTGAGTATGCTGAAGATCATGACGCCACCGACCGGGAGCGAGGAGAGGCGGGGCACCCTGCTCGTCGTCGATGACGAGCCGGAAATCCTGACCGCGCTCCAGGACTTGTTCGAGGAGGATTTCCACGTCCATGCCGCGCATTCCGGCGCGGAAGGGCTTGAGATCCTGCGCCGGACGCCGGAGGTGGAGGTCATCATCTCCGACCAGCGCATGCCCGGCATGACCGGCGATGTCTTCCTCGCCCGGGCGCGGGAGATGAGCCAGGCCGAGGCGCTGCTGCTGACCGGCTATGCCGAGCTGGACGCGGTGATCAGCGCCGTCAATCGCGGCCGCATCGCCTTCTATGCCCCGAAGCCCTGGGACCCCGGCTCGCTCCGCAGCATGGTGTTGAGCGCGCTGGAGCGCCGCCGCCTGACCCGCGCGCTGGAGACCGAGCGCGCCCTGTTGCGCGGGCTGCTGGATGCCTCGGCCGATCCGCTCTCCTTCAAGGACACGGAGGGGCGCTTCATCCGGCTGAATGCCGCCAAGGCACAGTCGCTTGGCGGCCGTGTCGAGGATCTGCTGGGCCGGCGGGAGACCGATCTCCTGCCCTCCGAGCAGGCTGCGGCCCTCGCCGGCGCCGAGCGGGAGGTGATGCGAAGCGGCCGGGGCACCGACCGCGTCGGCCAGCTGAGCGGGGATGGCGGGACGCGCTGGATGCGCGTGCAGCGCCTGCCGATCCTGGACCGCGATGGCCGACCGACCCATCTCGCCACCATCGAACACGACCTGACCGAGCAGCGTATGTTGGAGGAGCGGCTGCGCCAGGCGGAGAAGATGCAGGCCCTCGGCACCATGGCCGGCGGCGTGGCGCATGACTTCAACAATCTGCTGACCGCCATCCTCGGCAGCCTGGACCTGGTGCTGCAATCCGGCACCAATCAGGGCCGGCAGGAGATGCTGCTGAAGACCGCCATCACCGCGGCCGAGCGTGGCTCCGCCCTCACCCGCCGGTTGCTGAGCTTCAGCCGCAAGCGGGAGCTGCAACTGCGCCCGACCGATGTGAACCGGCTGGTGCAGGAGATGGACGGGCTGCTCAGCCGCAGCCTGGGCGAGCAGGTGGAGGTGGTCCGCCTGCTGGCGCCCGATCTCTGGCCCGCGCTGGTGGACCAGGAACAATTCGCCCTGGGGCTGCTGAACCTCTGCATCAACAGCCGTGACGCCATGCCCGAAGGCGGCGTCGTCACCCTCTCCACCCGCAACGCCTCGGTCGGCGAGGATGAGGTGCCGGACCTGCATGCCGGCGACTATGCGGTGCTGGCGGTGGCCGATACCGGCCAGGGCATGTCCCCCGACATCATGGTGAAAGCCTTCGAGCCCTTCTTCACCACCAAGGAGGTGGGCAAGGGCACCGGGCTCGGCCTCTCCATGGTCTATGGGCTGGCACGGCAATCCGGCGGAACCGTCACCCTGGCGAGCCAGCCGGGCCATGGCACAGTGGTCGAGGTCTATCTGCCACGCTCCGAATGGCCGGCCGCCAGCCGGCAGCAGCAGGAGGGGCAGGCGCCGGCCTGCCAGTCCTGTAGGGTGCTGGTGGTGGATGACGACGCCAGCGTGCGCGGCATCACCACCACCTTCCTGAACGAGCTGGGCCACCAGACGCTGGAGGCCGCGGACGGCGCCAGCGCCCTGGCGCTGCTGGAGGGTGATGAGGCGGTGGACCTGCTGGTGACGGATTTCGCCATGCCCGGCATGTCCGGGGATGACCTGGCCGCCAGGGCACGGGTCCGCCGGCCGGGACTGCCGGTGCTGCTGCTGACCGGCTACGCCGACCCGGCCAACCGTTCCTCCCCCTATCCCGTGCTGCGGAAGCCCTTCCGGCAGACGGAACTGGCGCGGCAGGTGGCGGCGGTGCTGCGCGGCGCCTGAGGCGCCGCCGGCTTTCAGAGCGGCGGCCCCTCCTGCAGCACCAGCTGCAGCAGCACCAGGTCCAGCCAGCGGCCGAATTTGCAGCCGACCTGCGGCATCAGCGCGACGCGGCTGAAGCCCAGTTTCTCGTGCATCCGCAGCGACGGCTCGTTCGCCGCGTCCACCGCGGCCACCATCACATGCTTGCCGAGGCTGCGTGCCTCCTCCAGCAGCGCTGCGACCAGGGTCTGGCCGATGCCTCGCCCGCGCGCGTCGGCATGCACATGCACGGAATGCTCGACCGTGTGGCGATAGCCGAACCACCCCGGACGGAAATCCCCAAAGCTGGCGAAGCCCAGCACCGCGCCGGTGCGCGGGCAGGCCGCCACCAGGATGGGGAAGCCGCGGGCACGCCGCTGCTCCATCCAGGCCGCCCGCTGCTCCAGCGTCTCCGGCGCATCGGTATAGATGGCGGTGGTATTGGCGATGACGTCGTTCTGGATGACGAGGATGCCCGGCAGGTCGGCTTCCTCGGCGAGGCGCAGGATCCAGCCGTCGCTGGTATGCGGCAGCAGGGTCATGGAATGCCTCCCGGCATAAGGTGCGGGGCCGTGATCAGCAGCCTGGCCAGAGCCAGGCCATCCGGTCCCGACCTTCCGGACAGGCGGTTGGGAACCGGGGCTTGGTTATACATGCCTACCTGTAGCCGTGCTGATGAAGGGCCAACCGGAATCACGTTTCCGTTAACGACAAGGCTTAGCACGGCATTTCACGCCAGCGGAGTAACATTTTTCGCGAAGACCTATCCTTACGAAAGTCTTCACGAATACGGCAACGCAAAAGGCGGGCCTGAGTGAAATCCCCGCCCGCCCTTATTGATCCGCGCCGAATGAAGGGAGCGGGTTACTCGGCCGCCACCATCATCTCCGCCACGCGGCTCTGCGCCAGTTCCTCATACAGAGCGACGTAGTCTTCCGCCATCCGGCGGGCGGTGAAGCGCTGCTCGAACCGCGCGCGCACGGCGGCACGGGGGAGGCTGTCCAAGCGGCCCACCGCCCCGATGGCATCCTCCATGCTCTGGACCGCGAAGCCGGTCACGCCCTCATCCACCACCTCCGGCACCGAACCGTGGCGGAAGGCGATGACGGGGGTGCCGCAGGCCATCGCCTCGATCATCACGAGGCCGAAGGGCTCCGGCCAGTCGATCGGCGTCAGCAGGGCCTTGGCGCCGGAAAGGAAGGCGGGCTTCTGCTGCTCGTTGATCTCGCCGATGAACTCGACCAGCGGGTGGTCCATCATCGGGCGTATCTTCTGCTCGTAGTAGTTCACGTCCACCCGGTCCACCTTTGCCGCGATCTTGATCGGGGTATTGGTGGCGATGGCGATCTCGATGGCGCGGTCGCAGCGCTTCTCGGGCGCGATGCGGCCGAGGAAGGCCAGATAGCCCGGCGCCGTGTCCGTGCGCGGGGTCAGCAGCTTCTCCGGCAGGCCATGGTAGATGGTCCGGGCGAAATTCGCCTGCGGCAGCGGCTTGCGCTGGTCGTTGGAGATCGACACCACCGGTATGTCCCGGAAGGCATCGAAGACCGGCTGCAGCTCCGGCAGGTCCAGCCGTCCATGCATGGTCGTCAGGAAGGGCGTGCTCTGCCGCGAGAACAGCGAGAAGGGCAGATAGTCCAGGTGGAAGTGCAGCACGTCGAATTCGTGCCGGCGGCGGTACACCGTCTCCAGCATCATGGTCAGCGGCGCATTGGTATCGCGCACCGAGGGGTCGAGGCGCAGGGCCTTGGCGCTCATCGGCGCCAGGGTGGCCGCGGTCACCGAATCCCCGCTGGCGAAGAGCGTGACCTCATGGCCGAGTTCCACCAGGCTCTCGGTCAGGTAGGAGACGATCCGCTCGGTGCCACCGTAGAGCTTCGGCGGCACGGCTTCCGTCAGGGGAGCGATCTGAGCGATGCGCATCGGGTTCCGGTCTCCGTCCTTGTTGAGCCTGATGCGCAACTTGAAGGACGAATGCGGTTTGGATTCGGCAGACATCGCCATGATTTCGACGCGATGGGGTTGTTACGTCGCTCGCAACGTGGAAGCGGCGCGGAGATCATGCGCTTGTGTGCCGCGGAGCCCACTCTCAGGAGGCGCTGACTTCTCCCATGCAGCCCACCGGTACCAAGCCCGCCAAACATCATCCCAGCTCCACCGGGGCTGTCCGCCACCAGGGCGAGCCCGAGGTGCTGCGCTATGCGCGCCGCCCCGTCGCCTTCCTGTTCCGGCACCTGCGGCCGCATGCGGGGTCGCATCTGGTCATCATGCTGGCGGTACTGGGCGCGGTCGGCTGCTCCGTGGGCGCGAATTACGCGGTCAAGCACCTGATCGACACCCTCTCGGGCAATCCGTCCCAGATCGCCGCCACGGCGGTCTGGACCGCCTTCGCCATCCTGGCCGGCATCATCACGGCGGATAACATGCTCTGGCGCGTCGGCGGCTGGATCGCGGCGGACCGCTTTCCGAGGGCCACGGCCTCCATGCGGGCGGAGCTGTTCCGCCACCTCTCCGGCCATGCCCCCGGCTATTTCGCGAACCGCTCGGCCGGCACGCTGGCCAGCCGCATCAGCGCCACCGGCACCGCCGCCTTCACCCTGCTGCAGAACTTCACCTGGCATACCGTGCCGCCCGCCGTCGCGGTGGTGCTGGCCATCGGCTTCCTGGCCAGCGTGGACCCGATCATGGCGGGCTGCCTGGTCGTGGCCGCCGGCACGCTGGCAGCCGGCGTCGCCACCCTCGGCCGCCGGGGCGAGAAGCTGCATGACAGCTTCGCCGGCCGCGCTGCCGCCGTGGATGGCCAGCTGGTGGATGTGGTGCAGAACTTTGCCCTCGTCCGCGCCTTCGGCGCCTTCGGGCGGGAGGGGACGCGGCTGGACCAGGCCCTGGCCGCCGAGACCGGCGCCCGCCGCGCCAGCCTGCGCTACCTGGAGAAGCTGCGGCTGGTGCATGGCGCCGCCACGGCGGTCCTGACCGCCTGCCTGCTGGGCTGGGCCGTGCATCTCTGGCAGATCGGCCGCGCCACCACGGGCGACATCGTGCTGGTCTGCACCCTCGGCTTCACCATTCTGCATGCCAGCCGCGACCTGGCGATGGCCCTGGTGGACCTGACGCAGTATGTGGCGCGGATGCGGGAGGCGCTGGCCGCCCTTCTGGTGGCGCATGACATGCCGGATGTGGAGAACGCCACCAACCTGGAATCCCCGGCGGACCGCCCGGTGGGCGAGGTGATCTTCGATGACATCACCTTCCGCTACCCCGCCGCCCCCGCCGGCAGCGAGCCCATCCTGCGGCATATGCAGCTCGCGATCCCGGCCGGGCAGAAGGTCGGCATCGTCGGCCGCTCCGGCGCCGGCAAGTCCACCCTGCTGACCCTGCTGCAGCGCCATGCCGCGCCGCAGGAAGGCAAGGTGGCGATCGATGGCCAGGACATCGCCCTGGCGACGCGGGAGAGCCTGGCGGAGATGATCGCGGTCGTGCCGCAGGATGTCTCGCTCTTCCACCGCTCGGTGCTGGAGAATATCCGCTACGCCCGCCCCGATGCGACGGACGAGGAAGTGCTGGCCGCCGCTGAGGCCGCCCGCTGCCGCGAATTCATCGAGGCGCTGCCGGAAGGCTTCGACACCATCGTGGGCGACCGCGGCGCCAAGCTCTCGGGCGGACAGCGGCAGCGGCTGGCGATCGCCCGCGCCCTGCTGAAGAACGCGCCGATCCTGCTGCTGGACGAAGCGACCTCCGCGCTCGACTCGGAGAGCGAGGCCGAGGTGCAGGCGGCGCTGGACCGGCTGATGGAAGGCCGCACCGTCATCGCCGTAGCGCACCGTCTCGCTACCCTGTCCAACTTCGACCGCATCGTGGTGATGGATGCCGGCCAGGTGGTGCAGGATGGCTCGCCGGAGATGCTGATGCGCCGCCCCGGTCCCTATCAGGACATGGTGCGCCGCCAGTCCGAGGCACTGATGGCGGCCTGAGCCGCCCCGGCCGGCCGGAACCAGGGGAAGGCCCGTGCCTTCCCCTTTTTCATGCCCGCAGCGTCATGCCAAGCGCCGCCGGCGCCGCGTCGGCGGCGCTTGGCCCGGGTCAAGGCTCCGGGCCCGCCGCAGCCAGGCCGTGGCGCCTCAGCCGTTCAACCCGGCCTGACGCGCCAGCCGCCTGGCCAGCCAGTAACCCAGCAGGCCGGAAATCGGCGCCGCGGGCAGCACCAGCAGCCAGCCGGCATGGACGTTGTTGACCACCAGCCCCAGCCCGATCCCCAGCATCAGCCCACCGACCAGGCTGCCCGTCACTCCGGCTGTCAGGCCCAGGATCAATAATTGTGCGCGTGTCACCATGAATCGGCAGTAGGCGGCGGCGGCAGGTTTGACAAGCCGCGCGGCCGGCGGCTAAACGCCGGCTCCCTTCCGGGAAAGCGGGTGCAGGCCAGTCCTGCGCCCCGCCCTTGGCATGCCCGCCCTGGGACTACCGGGACAATCAGCGACACCCGGCCATCAAGGCGGGGGCGCATCAGAACAAGGAGCCCGCCGCATGACGAAGCGCGCGGAAAGCAAGTACAAGATCAATCGCCGCCTCGGCGTCAACCTGTGGGGCCGCGCCAAGTCCCCCATCAGCAAGCGCGAGTATGGCCCCGGCCAGCACGGCCAGCGCCGCAAGCAGAAGCCGACCGACTTCGGCATCCAGCTGATGGCCAAGCAGAAGCTCAAGGGCTACTACGGCAACATCGGCGAGAAGCAGTTCCGCAAGTACTACGAAGAGGCCGTGCGCCGTAAGGGCGACACCTCCGAGAACCTGATCGAGCTGCTGGAGCGCCGCCTGGATGCGGTGATCTACCGCATGAAGCTGGCGATGACGCCCTTCGCCGCGCGCCAGTTCATCAACCATGGCCACATCACGGTCAACGGCAAGCGTGTGAACATCCCCTCCTACCTCGTCCGCGACAATGACGTGATCGAGGTGAAGGAGAAGTCGAAGCAGCTGGTCGCCGTGCTCGACGCCGCCCAGTCCGGCGAGCGCGACGTGCCGGAGTATCTGGAAGTGGACCACCGCCAGATGAAGGGCCGCTACCTGCGCGCCCCGAAGCTGTCGGACGTGCCCTATCCGGTGCAGATGGAACCGAACCTGGTGGTCGAGTTCTACTCCCGCTGATCCGGTGGAGGGGGTCCGCCCCCTCCCCCACGGGATTGCCGCTCCGGCGGATCGAAAGGCGCTTCGGCGCCTTTCGTTGTTTTCAGGCTGGCCTCAAGGGGCGGCGCGCATGGCGCGGATCTCGTCCTCCAGTCCCTCGGGCGCCGGCAGCCAGCGGGCCGGCACTTCCAGCGCCAGCGCCAGCCGCTGGCGATAGGCGGTCCGGGGAATCTCCATCGCGCCGAACTGGCTCAGATGCCCGGTGAGGAACTGGGTATCCAGCAGGGTGAAACCGCCCAGCCGCAGCCGTGCCACCAGATGCACGAGCGCGACCTTCGAGGCATCGCGCACCCGGCTGAACATGCTCTCCCCGAAGAAGGCGCCGCCAAGCGCCACGCCATAGAGCCCGCCCACCATCCGCCCCTGCTGCCAGACCTCGATGGAATGGCCCTGGCCGCTCTGGTGCAGGGCGTTGAAAAGCTGCTCGATCTCCGGGTTGATCCAGCTGTCCTCCCGTCCCGGTGCCGGGGCGGCGCAAAGGGCGATGGTCCGGGCGAAGGCGGTATCGGCCGTGACGGTGAAGGCGCCGGAGAGCACGGTGCGCGCCAGGCGGCGCGGCAGGTGGAACCCGCCCAGCGGCAGCACGCCGCGCATTTCCGGGTCCAGCCAGTAGAGCTGCGCGGCCGAGCGGGACTCGGCCATGGGGAAGAGGCCGGCGCGATAGGCCCGGACAAGCAGCTCAGGCGTGATATGCACGGTATGCCTGGACACGGCGCCTATGATGGGCCTGAACTCCGCCCCCGCGCCAGCACCCAACGCCGGTCACGCCGGGCGGGGCGGCAGGCGGGCATAGATGCGTTCGGCCAGGGCCGTGTAGTTCTCGTCGAAATGATGTCCCCCCTTGATGCCGATCACCTGCGCGGGTGGGGAGGGAAAGGCCAGGCAGCCGGTTTCCGCCTTCTCATCCGTGCCATAGATGCATTGTACCAGCTCCGGCGGCAGGTTCGGCACATCCGGCAGGGTCGGCACCGCCGTGGGGCGCGCGAAGCCGATGAAATCGCCGATCCTGATCTCGAAGGCCGCTTCCCTGGCGAAGGCCAGCAGGGAGATCAGCACCACGCGGTCCCGTGTCTCCTGCCTCAGGCGGGGCCAGGTGCCGGGTATGATGTCGGCGCCGAAGGAATAGCCGATGATGGCCACCTTCGGGATCCCCCACTTCTCCACGTAGAGCGCGACGACACGGTCCAGCTCGGCCGCCACCTCCTCCGGCCGGCGGCGGGTCCAGAACCAGTTCAGGCAGTCGAACCCCACCACCGACATGCCGCGGTCGCGGAAGTTGCGGCCGAGGGTGCGGTCGATATCCCGCCAGCCGCCATCGCCGGAGAGGATGATGGCGAAGACATCGCGGCGCGGGTTCCGGGTAGCGGGCAGCTCGATCAGCCAGCGGGAGGTATCGCGCTGCGCCAGGGCCGGGCGGGCCAGCAGGCCCGTGGCCAGCCCGGCGCCGGCACCGGCCAGCAGAAGGCGCCGCCGCATCATCCTGATCATTTCCCGATCACCCCTCGCAGCCCGCCCGATTGCAGCGCCGCCACATCCGCCAGCACCACCCAGGGGTCCAGCCCCCCCGCCGCGCAGAGGTAGCGTGGCTCCCAGACGGGATCGAACTTCTCCTTGAAGGCCCTCAGCCCCCGGAAGTTGTAGAAGCGCTCCCCACGATGGAAGACCAGCCCGCCCAGGCGATACCAGATCGGCGCCAGCCGGTGGGCGGCCAGGCCGGACAGTGGCGCCATGCCCAGGTCGAAGAAGGCATAGCCCTGCTCCTTCGCCATCAGCAGCAGGCGGGTGAAGAGGAAGTCCATGGTGCCCGGCGGCATGTCCGGGCGGTGCCGCATCAGGTCCACCGACATGTCGCTGCGGGTGCGCGGTGTATCCAGCAGCGTGGCGAAGGCGATGACACGCCGGTCCGCCCCGCGCACCACGGCCAGGGGCTGGCTGGCCACGTAGTCAGGCTCGAAGGCACCCAGCGAGAAGGCCTTCTCCCGCGCCTTGTGCTGCTCCAGCCAGAGACGGGAGACTTCCTCCAGCTCCGGCAGGATCGGTGGCACGTCCTCGGGGCGCAGCAGCTCAAAGGTGACACCCTCCCGCTCGGCGCGGTTTATGGCGGTCCGGAGCGGCTGGCGGGCCTTGCCCTTCAACTCGAAGCTCGCGAGGCGGACCCGCGCAGCCTCCCCCAGCTTCAGCGGCTGCAAACCGGCATCGATATAGAGCGGCAGTGTATCCGGCCGGACCTGATAGAAGGCGGCGCGCCCGCCCTGGGCATCGGCCAGCTCGACGAAGCGCCAGACCAGCTCCATGCGCCGCTCGGCCGGGCCCACGGGATCGTAGAGCGCGATCCAGGAGCGGCCACGCCGGCCATACATGATGAAGGCATCGCCTTCCTGCGCCATCAGCAGCGCCTTGTCGCCCATGCGGACCAGGTTGGCATCGGCGCGGTCCTGCGCCTCCACGATGGCCACGGCATGGGCCAGCTCTTCCGGCGTGGGGCGGGCAATGCGGGCCTGCGCGGGGCGCAGCAGGGTCCAGAGCCCTGCGGCGCCGGCCAGCAGTACCGTGGCGAGGGTGACGCGCATGGCGCGCGGCGCATTCTCGTCCAGCTCGAAACGCCACCAGAGCTGGCGGGAATACTCGATATCCCGGTGCGCGAAGAACAGCAGCCAGACCGCGGCGGCCAGCACGCAGGCGACGGCCAGCCACCAGCCAGGGGTGAGGCTGGGTGTCAGCATCCGTGCCCGGCGGTCGAAGCGGCGGCGGGAGGTCAGCAGCGCCACGGCCAGCAGGGCCAGCAGCGACAGTTCCAGGAAGCCGCTGCCGCGCAGGGTGGAGAGCACCAACCCGCCTAGCGCCAGCAGCAGTGCCAGCCACCAGGCGCCGTCCAGCCGGTGCGCCAGCCCATAGGCCACGAAGAGCAGCGCCAGCCCGCCCACCGAGGAGAGGAGGTGGGAAGCCTCGAAGAGCGGCTGCGGCACCGGCAGGTTGAAGCCGGGCTCGAAGACATCGACGGGCGGCGCGATGCCGCCCATCACCAGCGCGGCGCCCGCGCCGAAGGCCAGCACGCCCAGGAAGCGGGGCATCAGCCGGGTGGAGGCGCGCAGCGCCCTGGCGCCGCCCTTCAGGGCGGGGATGCGGTGCCGCAGCTCGAAGCCCGTCAGCAGCACCACGGCCATGATCAGCGGAAGAAGAAAGTAGATGGCGCGGTAGAGCAGCAGGGCCGCCGCCACCTGGTCCAGCGGCACCGGCCCATCCTTGAAGGCGAGCAGCACAACGGCCTCGAACACGCCGATCCCGCCGGGCAGGTGACTGAGGGCACCCATGGCGATGGCCACGACATAGAGCGCGGCGAAGGAGGACAGCCCCACGGTGCCCTCCGGCAGCAGCAGCCAGAGCACCACTGCCGCGAGGCCGAGGTCGGTGATGGAAATCACCGCCTGCGCCAGCAGCAGCTTCAGGCTGGGGACGCGGAGGGTGATGGGCCCCAGCCGCAGCGCCACGCGCCGCCGCCGCCCCGCCACGGCGATGCCGGCCATGGCCAGCAGGCACAGCCCCGCCAACACGCGCAGCAACGGCGCTGGCAGGCCGAACCAGTCCTCCATCTGGCCGGCTTCCAGCAGCACGCCCAGGGCGGCCACGAAGAAGATGCCGATGCTCAGGCTGGCGGTGACAAAGACCAGGATCCGGGCGATCTGGCTGGGCTGCACCCCGGCGGCGGCATAGATCCGCCAGCGCACCGCGCCCCCGGTGAAGGCCCCCACCCCCATGGTATTGCTGAGCGCGAATCCGCAGAAGGCGGCCAGCGCCCCGATGCGCGGCGGCACCGGCGGCTGCGGCCCCACATGCCGCAGGGCCGAGAGGTCGTAGCCGATCATGGCCGTGTAGCTGAGCGCCGCCACCGCTACCGCCGTGGCCAGCAACCCCGTGCTCTTGGACGCCAGCGCCGCGGCGACCGCCCCGTAATTCAGCTCCTGCGACAGCTGATCCAGGGCGAAGAAGGCTATGGCCGCCATCACCAGCCCGGCCGCCAGCAGCAGGAAGGGCTTCAGCCGCGCCAGCCCCTGCACGCCCGCCTCGGTCAGCGGCGGCGCCGCATCCTTCGGGTCGCCGCGCAGGGTCTCGCTCGGCTCGGTCGTGGTGATTCCGTTCATCAGGACTCCCGCATGGCCAGACGACGCGACGGTACGGCCGGCCGTTACCGCACAACGGGAAGGCCGCGCGGGGGATGCCCGATTCAGATGGCTGGAGCGTGAAGTTGAAGTGGCGCGGCGGGAACCCCCGCCGCTGCCTTAGTCCTTCAGGCCGACGAAGCGTTCCAGCCAGTGGATGGTGTAGTCGCCACTCTGGAACTGCGCGTCGTCCATGATGCGCTGGTGCAGCGGCAGGGTGGTGCGGATGCCGTCCACCACCATCTCCTCCAGCGCGCGGCGCATCCGCGCGATGGCCTCGGCGCGGGTGGTGCCGTGCACGATCAGCTTAGCCACCAGGCTGTCGTAGTTGGGCGGCACCGAATAACCGGAATAGAGCGCGCTATCGACCCGCACCCCCAGCCCGCCCGGGGCGTGGAAGGTCGTCACCCGGCCCGGGGAAGGCACGAAGGTCTCCGGGTCCTCGGCGGTGATGCGGCATTCGATGGCATGGCCGCTGAAGCGGATATCTGCCTGGGTGTAACCGAGCCTTTCGCCTGCGGCGATGCGGATCTGTTCCTTCACCAGATCGACGCCCGTGACCATCTCGGTCACCGGATGCTCCACCTGCAGGCGGGTATTCATCTCGATGAAGGAGAACTGGCCGTCCTGCCACAGGAATTCCAGCGTGCCGGCATTGCGGTAGCCGAGCTTGGAGAGGCCCCGCGTCACCTGGGCGCCGATCTCCTCGCGCTCATCGGGCGTCAGGGCGGGAGAGCCCGCTTCCTCGACCAGCTTCTGGTGGCGGCGCTGGAGCGAGCAGTCGCGCTCCCCGAAATGCACGACATTGCCGTACATGTCGGCCAGCACCTGCAACTCGATATGCCGGGGGCGGTCGAGGTACTTCTCCATGTAGACGGCGTCGTTGCCGAAGGCGGCCTTGGCCTCGGTGCGGGCGACGCGCCAGGCTTCCTCCAGCTCGTCTGCGCTGTGCGCCACCTTCATGCCGCGCCCGCCACCGCCGGCGGCGGCCTTGATCAGCACGGGGTATTTTACCTGCTCCGCCACCTCCCGCGCCTCTTCCAGGCTGCCGAGCGCGCCGGCGCTGCCGG
This sequence comes from Roseomonas marmotae, assembly GCF_017654485.1. Classification (NCBI taxonomy): domain Bacteria; kingdom Pseudomonadati; phylum Pseudomonadota; class Alphaproteobacteria; order Acetobacterales; family Roseomonadaceae; genus Roseomonas; species Roseomonas marmotae. Next base: position 3,247,551 of record NZ_CP061091.1, read on the forward strand.
GGACCAGGGGCACGCCGAGGGAGCGCATGGCGTCCTTGGCGGCAATCTTGTCTCCCATCATGCGGATATGCTCGGCCGTCGGGCCTATGAAGGCCAGGCCATGCGCTTCCACCATCTCGGCGAAGTCGGCATTCTCGGACAGGAAGCCGTAGCCGGGATGGATGGCCTCGGCGCCCGTGATATGCGCGGCCGAAAGGATGGCCGCCATGTTCAGGTAGCTGTCGCGCGCCAGGGGCGGGCCGATGCAGACGCTTTCATCCGCCAGCCGCACATGCATGGCGGTGGCGTCGGCCGTGGAATGCACGGCGACGGTGCGGATGCCCATCTCCCGGCAGGCGCGGTGGACCCGCAGCGCGATCTCGCCGCGATTGGCGATCAGCACCTTCTTGAACATGGCGATCGCCTTACTCGACCACCAGCAGCGGCTCGCCGTATTCGACGGGCGCGCCACTCTCCACCAGGATACGGGTGACCGTGCCGGCCTTGGGGGCCTTGATCTGGTTGAAGGTCTTCATGGCCTCGATCAGCATCACCGTCTGGCCGGCGGCCACCTTGGCGCCGACGGTCACGAAGGGCTGCGCCCCCGGCTCCGGCGCGAGGTAGACCACGCCCACCATCGGCGAGGTGATGGCGCCCGGCGTGGCGGCCGTGACATCCGTGGAGACAGCGGCAGCGACCGGCGCGGCGGGCGCCGGCGCGGCAAGGGCGGCCGGGGCAGCCATCGGGGCGGCGGCATACTGCACCACCGGCGCGGCGGCGATGGTGCGGGAGACGCGCAGGCGGCTCTCCCCATCCGCCAGCTCGATCTCGCTCAGGTCGGTGTCCCGCAGGATCTGCGCCAGGGCGCGGATGGCCTCCGGGTCGAAGGAAATGCCGCTCATGCTACCTCGTTTCGTCTCGCCGCCACTGCCTCCCGCATCGCTGGCTCAGGCCTCCTCGGCCTGGGCCAGGATACCGGCGATGCCGCGCAGAGCCAGCGCGTAGCCGTGCGGGCCCAGGCCGCAGATGACGCCCTGCGCGGCGCGCGAGACATAGGACAGATGCCGGAAGGATTCCCGGCGATGGATGTTGGTCAGATGCACCTCCACCACCGGCAGGTCGGATGCCAGAAGGGCGTCCATCAGCGCGATGGAGGTGTGGGAATAGCCCGCCGGATTGATGACAATGCCGGAGGCGGTGTTGCGAGCCTCCTGGACCCAGGAGATCAGCTCCCCTTCCAGGTTGGACTGGCGGAAATCGATCGCGAGGTCCAGCGCATCCGCCGTCTCGGCGCAGAGCTGCTCAATATCGTCGAGCGTCTCCGAACCGTAGAGCTCAGGCTCCCGGGTCCCGAGCATGTTCAGGTTGGGGCCGTTCAGCACCAGGATGAGGGGCGGGTTCACGATGCGCGCGTCCACGGACTTTTCCGCTGCGGCGCCTAGCACGGTGCAATTCCGCACCGCAAGCGGCGCCAGCACCGTGAGCCCGTCCCTATAAGGAGAATGGCGGGCCTTGGGCGGCCTCAGGCCGCCCAGGGTAAAGCTCAGGCCGCCATGGCGCGGCAGCTTTCGGCGCAGCGGCGGCAGGCTTCCACACAGTCCTGCATGCCGCCCAGGCGCTCGCAGTCCTCCGCGCACTGGGTGCAGATTTCCGCGCATTCGGCGCAGGTGTGCCTGTGGTGCGGGGTGCCCAGCAGCATGAAATGGGCGGAGGTGCGGCAGATCTCGGCGCAGGCCAGCATCAGCCGGGCATGATCGGGCCTGGTGTGCTCGCCGCCCATCTCCAGGCAATGGCCGGAGAAGCTGGAAAGGCAGACCGTATAGCAATTGAGGCAGGCATCGACGCAGGCACGCATCTGGGGGGAGAGATGGGACATTTCAGGTTCCTCCGCCGGGTTGGCGATGCCAGGTCAACCAGGAGCATGACGGATCGTTGCCTCGGAAATGGCCTGGCGTGCCGGGGTGACAGCCATCGCCCCAGTCCCTACCTTCCGGCCCGGTTTCCACCACAGCGGACGCATCGGCCTTGCACTCCCTCTCCCGCGCCCGAATTCTTCTCGCCCCCCTGTTGCTGGCGGGGCTCGCAGCCTGCGGACCCGAATACTCGCCGGATGTCTATGCCGGCCGCGCGGTGCAGCAGGCCAATAAGGTGGAGCAGGGCACTGTCGTCGGCGTGCGCGCCGTGCAGATCGCGGCGGATGGTACGGCGGGCGCCGCCTCCGGCGCCGCCGCCGGTGGCGTGGTAGGCACACGCGTCGGCGGGGGGGACATTACCTCGGCCTTCGGCGGCATCGGCGGCGGGCTGCTGGGCGGGCTGCTCGGCACCGCCAGCGAGCAGGCCATCGGCAATACCAACGGCTTCGAATACATCGTCCGGAAGGGCGATGGGGAACTGGTCTCGGTCGCGCAGAAGGACCAGACGCCGCTGACGCTGGGGCAGAAGGTGCTGGTGATCGCCGGCGCCCAGGCCCGGATCGTGCCGGATTATACCGTGCCGCCCGAGCCGCCGGTCGAGGCCGCCGAGTCGCGCGCCAGGGCGCCGGAGCCCACCGAGGCACTGCCAGCCGGCGGCACCGTGCAGGGCGCCGGCCCCCTGCCCGCTCCGGAGGCCGTGGCGCTGCCGCCACCGGAAACCCCCGCGGCGCCCGAGCCGCAGCCGGCACCCGAGGCCAATCCGGCGTCCCCGCCGGCCGCTGCCGCCCAGCCGTCCAGCACCCCCGAGCCCTCGCCCGCAGCGGCCCAACCCCCCTCCACCACGGCCGCCATTCCCTGACGCGGTGCGGCGGGGGCCATGCTCCGCCTTGCCTTCCCGCTCCCCGGCGTTCCATGCTTCGCGGCATGGGCGAGGTGATCAGGATCATTGTGAATGGGGAGACCCGGACCATCGCCGGGGAAGCCACGGTGGAGGTACTGCTGGACACGCTGGGGCTGGGCAGCCGCAGCGTGGCGGTCCAGCGGAACCAGGAGATCCTCTCCCCCGCCGCCTATGGCGCGACCGAGCTGGCGCATGGGGACATGCTGGAGATCGTCTTCTTCATCCGCGGCATCTGATGCCGGGCGGCTCGTCCTCGGGCCTGGACTCGAAAGCTGCTGCCGCCAGCCGGCAGGCATGGGGGCCGAGATCCTCCGGCCAGGCACCCGCCAGCGCCTCGAAGCGCGCACGCTTCCCGGCATAAAGCGCGCGTGAGGCCTCCTCGAAGCCTGGCAGGTCGCCGGCCATGATGCGCAGGAAGCGGTAGCAGGCTTCCAGCGCCAGCCGTCGCCGGTCAGGGGCGGCCTGGCCGCCGCTGGCTTCCTCCACGAGCTTCCGCAGCGCCACGGAGGCGCCGCCGGGCTGCTGCCTCAGCCATTCCCAGTGGTGCGGCAGCAGCGTCACTTCCCGCGCCACCACGCCCAGCCTGGGGCGGCCGGGGCGGCGGCGCGGCGTCTCCAGGCGGCGCAGGACATCACTGGGCTGGCCGCGGAAATCCACCTCGACCACCTGGCTGGTGCGGTTATCGAAGATCAGGACCGGCGCCGCGACGCCACGGTCCAGGGCCTCCTTGGCATGGAGCGCGACCTCGGCCAGCGCACCGCTGGCCAGCCGCCGGCTCCCGGCGAAGGCGGTGTAGGGCGCCGGGGCCTCTCCCAGCGTAACAGCGACATCCTGCATCCGGCGGATCATGCCCGCCGGATACAAGGAGGCAAATTAAACCCGGGTCATATACCGGCGGAGAGGCTGCGCCGCGCCACGCCGCGATGGTCGAAATTGGCATCCTCCAGCCAGGCGGCGATGGCGTCGCGGCGCTCCGGCCATTCCTCCGCCAGGATGGAGAACCAGGCGGTGTCCCGCCGCCGCCCCTTCACCACCAGATGCGCGCGGTGCTCACCCTCATAGACGAAGCCCAGCCGCGCGGCGGCGCGGCGGGAGGGCGCGTTCAGCGCGTTGCACTTCCAGACGAGGCGACGGTAGCCGAGGTCGTCCATGGCATGGCGCATCAGCAGGAACATCGCCTCGGTCGCCGCGCGGCTCCGCTGCATGCGCGGCGCAAACCAGATATTCCCCAGTTCGATGGCGGCATTGGCGGGCTGAATTTCCATCAGCGTCAGCCAGCCGGAGGCGGCGCCGGAGATATGCGGGCGCACCGCCCAGGCGATGGGGTCGTGCGTGGTGGCGAAGCCGCCGAGGAAACGGCGGAAATCCGCGAAACTGGCGAAGGGGCCGTAGCCCATATAGGCCCAGCTCTGCTCCGTGCCCTGCCCTTGCATGGCCTGCCACAGCTCCTCCGCATGGCGGATGCCCAGCGGTTCCAGCGTCACGCTGGCGCCGCGATGCGGCACGCGGGCTGGCAGGGGGCGCGGCGTGGGGTCCACTTCCGGGCCCAGCGGCGGATCTTCGGGTGTGGTATTGGCGGGCGTGCTCATGATAGGCGAAGGCTCACCGTAACCACGCCCGCTTGCAAGCCATTAATGCCAGGCTCAGCCTTGCCCGGCATTCGGAAAAGGCCATTTCTCTCCTATGAATGCCGAGACCCGCCCGCCGCTGAAATCCGCCCATGCCGCCTATTTCACGGAAACCGTGGAGCAGGTGCATCACTGGACAGACCGCCTGTTCAGCTTCCGCTGCACGCGCAGCCCCAGCCTGCGCTTCCAGGCCGGGCAGTTCGTGATGATCGGGCTGGTGGTGGACGGCAAGCCGCTGGTGCGCGCCTATTCCGTCGCCTCGGCACATTATGAGGAACATCTGGAGTTCCTCTCCATCAAGGTGCCGAACGGGCCGCTGACCAGCCGGCTCCAGCATATCCGCCCGGGCGACGAGATCCTGGTGGGCAAGAAATCGGTCGGCACGCTGGTGACGGATGCGCTGCTGCCGGGCAGGACGCTCTGGCTCTATGGCACGGGCACCGGCCTCGCCCCCTTCATGTCCCTGATCCGTGAGCCGGAGGTCTATGACCGGTTCGAGCGCGTGGTGCTGCTGCATGGCGTGCGCGAG